>NZ_KB904677.1 GCF_000380165.1 Wenjunlia vitaminophila DSM 41686 | reverse complement strand
GAAGACCGAGGAACTCGCCTTCCTGGCAGAGGTGTCCTGCGTCCCGCTCCAGCAGGCACTGCGCCACCTTCAGACGGCGTTCACGAACTTCTTCGCCAAGCGCGCCAAGTACCCCCGGTACAAGAGCCGGAAGAAGTCCCGCGCGTCGGCCGAGTACACCCGCTCCGCGTTCAAGTGGCGCGANGGGAAGCTGACGCTCGCGAAGATGGCCGACCCGCTGGACATCCGCTGGTCGCGTCCCCTTCCGAAGGGTGCGGCACCGACGACGGTGACCGTGTCCCGCNACAGCGCCGGGCGCTGGTACGTGTCCCTGNTGTGCGATGACCGCATCACCCCGGCCCCGGCCACCACGAACGCGGTCGGTATCGACGCGGGCATCACCTCCCTGGTGACCCTGTCGACCGGTGAGAAGGTCGCCAACCCNAAGCACGAGCGCCGCGACCGCGCCCGGCTCGCCAAGGCGCAGCGGGAGCTGTCGCGGAAGGCGAAGGGCTCGGCCAACCGGGAGAAGGCCCGACGCCGCGTCGCCAAGGTGCACGCGCGGATCTTTGACCGCAGGCGTGACCACCTGCACAAGCTGTCGACTCGACTCGTCCGTGAGAACCAAACGGTCGTGATCGAGGACCTCACCGTCCGCAACCTGCTGAAGAACGGCAAGCTGGCGCGCGCCATCTCGGATGCGGCCTGGACGGAGCTGCGGTCGATGCTGGAGTACAAGTGCTCCTGGTACGGGCGTGAACTCGTCGTGATCGACCGCTTCTTCCCCAGCTCCAAGCTGTGCGGGACCTGCGGCACGGTCGCGGCGAAGATGCCGCTGAACGTCCGGGAGTGGACGTGTGACTGCGGCATGGTGCATGACCGTGATGTGAACGCGGCACGCAACATCCTGGCCGCCGGGCTGGCGGCGTCTGCCTGTGGAGACGGTGTAAGACCTCAACGGGAGTCCTCCCGGACGGGGCGGTCGTCGGTGAAGCAGGAACCCCAGCGGGCGACCGCTGGAATCCCCCGCCTCTAGGCGGGGGAGGAAGTCAAGAGTGTGTCCTTCTTGGGACGAGCCCGGGGAGCTTCGAGTTGGGGCACGGGCCTGTGGCCGCAGGAGCGCGACCACAGGCCCGGCGCGGGGTACGTGCCGCGGGTCAGCGCTCGGTGCGCCGCTTCGCCGGCTTGACCCGCACGTCCCTGCCGTTGACGCGGACGATGACGGTGCCCTGGTTGCGCGCCCGGTCGGCGACGACGGTGAAGTCCGTGACCCGCCCCCCGCGCCAGGTGCAACCGACCTCGTAGCCGCCGCGGGCTCGCAGACCCGTGAACGAGCCGTCGGCCCAGTCCTCCGGCAGCGCCGGCAGGAGGTGGATGACCTTCTCGTGACTCTGCAGGAGCATCTCGGCGATCGCACCGGTGATACCGAAGTTGCCGTCCATCTGGAACGGCGGGTGGTTGCAGAAGAGGTTCGTCAGCGTGTTGTAGCGCAGGAGCCCCCGGACCATGTACCGCGCCCGCTCGGCGTCACCGAGGCGCGCGAACAGCGCGGCCCGCCAGGGCCAGGTCCAGGACCTGCGGCTGTCACCGGTGACGGAGGACTCGCTGAACGGGACCCCGTCCTTCTCGCCGCACCGCGCCTTCAGCGACACCAGAGCCGCCGCCGCGAACGCGGGCGAGGTGTCGGGCGTGATCTGGCGGCCGGGGAACACCGCGAACAGGTGGGAGGTGTGGCGGTGGACGTCGTTCGGGTCGTCGCGGTCGGTCTGCCACTCCTGGAGCTGACCCCACTTGCCGATCTTGTTGGGCGCGAGCCGCGCCTGCATGTCGGCGACGGTGGCCCGGTACTCGGCGTCGACGTCGAGTACCGTCGCGCTGTCGAGGTAGTTCTGGAAGAGGTCCCAGACGATCTGCTGGTCGTACATCACGCCGTCTTCGCGCGGGCCGTGCTCGGGGGACCACCCGTCGGGGGACACGAGTTGGCCGGCCGCGTCCTCGACGAGCCGGTCCTCCCAGAACTGGCAGATCTCCTTGATCATCGGGTAGGCGACGGTGCGCAGGTAGGTGAGGTCCTGGGTGAAGGCGAAGTGTTCGTACAGGTGCTGCGCGTACCAGGCGCTGGCGACGGTGTTCCACTCCCAGGAGTTGCCGCCGAAGATGCTCTGGCTCGTGCGTGCCGTCCAGCCCCGGGTGGTGGCGCCGAAGGCGTTGCGGGTGGCGACGCGGCTGGGGACGGCCACCTGCCGCACGAACTCGACGAGTGCCTCGTGGCTCTCGCTGAGGTTGGTGGTCTCCGCGCCCCAGTAGTTCATCTGGACGTTGATGTTCGTGTGGTAGTCCGACGCCCACGGGGGCTGGTTGCTGTCGTTCCAGAGCCCCTGGAGGTTGGCGGGCAGCCCGCCCGGCCTGGACGAGCTGTGGAGCAGGTAGCGGCCGAGGACGAACATGCCCTGCTCGAGCCCGGGGTCGGGAGCGCCGGCGCGGTAACGGGCGAGCCGGGCGTTGGTCGGGAGCGCGGTGACCGCGTCGTCGCTGCTCCCCCAGTCCACGGAGACGCGCTGGGTCACTGCGCGGGTCTCGGTGACGTGCGCCGAGCGCAGCGCCTCGTAGGACTGCCCGGCCGCGGTGTCGAGGGCCGCGGTGATGGCGGGTTGGGGGTCCGGTCCGCGCCACTTCGCGGCGGCGTCGAGCTTGTAGTTGGTGCGCGCGTCGAGGAGCAGGGTCACGTGCGTCGCCGATCGGAGCCGGAGTCCGGAACCCGTGGCGGTCACGGTGCCGTCGGTGTCGCTCACCCGGAGCACGGCGGCGTGCTTCAGACCGTTGCCCATGGTGCCGCTGAACGCGACGGTTCCCGCTGTCGCGTTGGCCGAGGCGGGCGCACCCTGCGCGGAGGTGAGGGTGATGTCGCAGTCGAGCGCGCCGGCGTGCTCCGCCTCGTAGCGCAGCACGAGCAGGTCGGCGGCTCGGCTGGCGAACGCCTCCCGCCGGACCTGCTGCCCGGGGGCGCCGAACGACGTGGTGTGAACCCCGGACTCAGGGTCGAGTGCCCGGCGGTATTCGATCACCGGGCCCAGCGTCGCCGTGTCGAACCCGGTGCCGGTGAGGCGGATCCCGGCGACGCGCACGACCGACGATCCGGATTTGGGGCGCAGCGTCAGCCGGTAGCTGGTGTACGCCCCGGGCGCGTTGACGGTGAACTGCCGGCGCTCACCGCGCTCCAGCGCGGGCTGGACGTCGCGTTCGTCGAGCAGCGTCCACGCCTGGCCGTCGGTGGAGCCCTCGAGGGCCCACGAACCCGGGTCCTCCTCGGCGGTGTCCGGCGCGGCCGTCACGCTGTAGCCGGTGACCGTCGCGGCCGACGGCAGGTCGCCCTGCCACACCGCTCCCGCGGTCACGCCGGCCGCCCGCCACACGGTGGAGTCGTCCCCGTCCACGCTCCGGGAGACGTCCTGCCCCTGATCGGCGCCGTCGGCATGGCCGGACGGCGAGGAGACGTAGAACAAGCGCCGCCCGTTGAGGTCCACCCCGGCGAGCGCGATCTCGGCCACCTGGAAGTGGCTCACCCCCGGGCGGGGCGTGAAGACGAAGCGGTAGAAGCCGAAGGCAGTGCTGTTGGAGCAGGTGAACTCCTTGGTCTGGAACCGGTTCTCGAAGGGTGCGGACAGCGACCGGGTGTCGAGCGTGGTCCACGCCGACCCGTCCGTCGAGCCCTGGAAGGCCCACACCTGGGGGTCCCGGTCAGGCACGTCGTTGGCGCTCGTGAACCGGTAGGTGGACACCGCGACGGGCGCGGACACGGCCACCTGCCAGATCACCTCATCCGGAGGGCCCGCGATGCACCACTTCGTCCTGGAGTCGCCGTCGATGGTCTTGTCCGGCCCCTCGCTCGGGGAGGTGCTGTAGGGGCCACCGGGAGCGGTGACCTCGGACCGCGCGCCGAAGGCGAGCACGACGTCACCGAAGGCCCGGTAGGAACCGAAGCCGGTCATGCTCGTGTCGAACGCCGAGTCGGGCTGGCCGGCCAGCGCGTTGTCGTAGTCGTTGACCCCTCCCCACAGGCTCTGCTCGTTGAACTGGACGCGCTCGCGGTCGGGCTGGCCGAACAGCATGGCGCCGAGACGGCCGTTGCCGACCGGCAGTGCCTCGGACTGCCAGTCCCGGGCCGGGAGTCGGTACCACAGCGAGTGGCGGGCGAGCGAGCGCGGACGCACCGACGCCACGGCTGGTCCGAACGTGGTCGGTGCCGCCGCCGCCGACGCAGGAGCGGCTGACGCCGGCGCCGAGGCGAGGCTCGCCAGGAAGGGGGTCAGGGCCAGTGCGCCACCGAGATTGAGGACTTGGCGCCGGTTGGGTTGGCTCGGGGCCATCGACGAACTCCTAGGCATCAGTGATCGGGTCTCTTCATCGGGGCAATCAGGATGAAGTAGACGCATCTCCTGTTCGAATGCAATGTGACGGGAGCTTGGCAGCAAAAAGATGGGATGTCTACACTCCGCGTGCGGGTTTGTTTGATGTGAGCCGCGAGGGGTGCGTCCCTCGGCGCCACTGGGGCCCGCCCGCTGGGTGGTCCCGCCCCGGGGATGGGTGGGGCCGTGGGTCGGCCCGTCCCCGCGGCCGGGGACGACGGGGTCGGCGACTTCCCCTCCGGCCGGCCAGTCCCTGCTGACACGCCGGGTCATCACCCACCGGACGCGGACACCGAAGTCGGGCCCTGGGTGCTCCGGGCCCTCGCCGGAGCGGTTCCACTGTGGCGCTGATCGGTTCGCGCGGTCCGCCGTGTTGGCGTCTGATGCACCGTCGGAGTGTCATCTGTGCGCGTATGAGGCGGTATCGAACTCGGTGTCGCAGCGATCTCTTTGTCCTCACGCTTGACGCCGGCGCACGCCTGCGGTGTCATGATGTTCTATCCCGTTGAAACTTGACGACTTCTGATTGCTTTTTTCACGTCACCCCGGCGCTCCAAACCCTCACACCGGCTTCTGGCGGACGCTCGCCGCGCGTTCGCCCGCCACCCCGGGCGCCCCAGCAGCTTCGCCATGTCGCCTTACAGAGCCCGCACCGCCCTCGGTGCGGCACCAAGGAGCAACCCCTATGTCCCGCACGTACGGCAGTCACGTTGCCGCCGCAGCCCTCGTCCTGACCATGGGGCTGGCCGCCACCGCATGTTCCAGCGGCAAGGAGTCAGCCGACGACGACGGCCCCGCCGCTCCGGTCACCGGCAAGATCTCCCTCACGTACCTCCAGAAGCAGGGGGACCAGGAGTACTTCGTCGGTGAGGCTGAGGGCGCGAAGGAGAAGGCGGCCGAGTTGGGCGTCGACCTCAAGGTGGTCAACCTCGGTAACGACGCGAACAAGACCGTCAGCGAGGTGCAGTCCGCGATCGCGCAGAAGACGAACGGCATCATCATCGTCGTCCCCGATCCCGCCGTGGGCCCGCAGGTCGTCAGGACGGCCAAGGACGCCAAGGTGCCGCTGCTGACCTCCGACGACCAGATCTGCGCCACGGGTCCCGATCCGTCCGCCTGCGACAAGGCCGACCTGATCCCGCGGATCGGCTTCAGCGGGTCGCAGATGGGCGGTGAGGTCGGCAAGCGAGCCGCTGAGGAGTTCAAGAAGGCGGGCTGGCGTGCGGCGGACACCCGGGTCATCTCCGCCTGGAAGCAGGACGTCACGGTCTGCGGCGACCGCGTCAAGGCCGCCAAGGAGGCGTTCGACGCGGCAGTCCCGGGGGTGGAGAAGACGGACGTCGCCACGGACAACACGCCCACCGGCGCCCAGGACAAGATCGCCGCGACGATCACCGCGAACCCGAAGGTCAAGCACTGGGTGATCTGGGGGTGCAACGACGAGAACGTCCAGGGCGGCGTGACCGCGATGAAGAACGCCGGGGTGGGCGCCGACGACGTCATCGGCGTCGGACTCGGTGCCTACCTCGCCTGCAAGGACTGGAGCGGTGGCAAGCCCTCGGGCATGAAGGCGGCGCTGTTCATCAACGGCAGGGACGTCGGCGCCCTCGCGGTGCAGACCATGTACGACAAGCTCAAGAACGGCAAGGAGTTCCCCAGCGAGTCCTTCGCGCCCACCACCATGGTGGACGCCGGCACCTGGAAGTCCGCGGGCGTCACCTGCAACTGACTCCCGACGTTCCGCCGAAGGCACGTCCCGGCCTCCACCGACCGGGACGTTCCCACCTGCCCACGCCCCCGAGGTGAACCACCATGTGCCCAGCACCCAGCCCCACCCCCGAGCCCGACCCACCAGCCACCGGCCAGAACGTGACCAGCGGGGCCGCGGTACACGACCTGACGAAACGTTTCGGACCGGTGCAGGCCCTCGGCGGCGTCACGCTCGACTTCCCAGGCGGTCAGGTGACCGCCCTGATGGGCGAGAACGGCGCGGGCAAGTCCACCCTGCTCAAGATCCTCACCGGTGACCACCAGCCGACCGGGGGCCGGATCACGCTCGAGGGCCAACCGCTCACCCTGGAGTCACCGGCACGGGCACGGGCCGCCGGCATCCGCATCATCCCGCAGGAACCCGAGATCATCCCGTACGTCTCGGTCGCCGAGAACGTCTACGCCGGCGCCCTGCCCACGAGCGCGGGCCGCCGCCTGGACCGGACGGAACTGCGCCGCCGCGTCACCGCGGACCTCGACCGGCTGGGCTTCACCGGAGTCCTCGACCCCGACCTGCTCGGCTCCCAGCTCACCCCCGCCCAGAGGCAACTGGTCGAGATCATGCGGGCGGTCACCGGCGAGGCCAAGGTGGTCGCCTTCGACGAGCCCACGTCCTCCCTGTCGGAACACGAGGTGGACGCGCTGTTCCGCCTGATACGCCGTCTGCGCGACCAGGGGACCGCCGTCATCTACGTCTCCCACCGGATGCAGGAGATCTTCCAACTCGCGGACCGGATCGCCGTGCTGCGAGACGGGAACCTCGTCGGGGTCCAGGACGCCCGGTCAACCAGCGTTGACGAACTCGTGCGCCTGATGGTCGGCCGCGACCTCTCGACGATGTTCACCCGCCGGCGCGCCGACCGCGGTCGCCTGGTCCTCGACGTCAAGGACCTCACGACCGAGGACGTCCGGAACGTCAACCTGCAGATGCACGCCGGCGAGGTCGTCGGCCTGGCCGGACTCGTCGGTGCCGGACGCTCCGAACTGGCCCTCGCCCTCGCCGGGGACCGCCCAGTCCTCAGCGGCACCGTCACTCTGGACGGGCAGCGCCTGCGCCACGGCAGGCCCGGCGAGGTCATCCGGGCGGGCCTCGGTCTGGCACCGGAGGAGCGCAAGGCCCAGGCGCTCTTCCTGCACCGCTCGATCCGGGACAACTCCTCCCTCGTCGTCCTGGAACGGCTCCGCCGCCTCCGGTTCGTCAGCCGGGCGGCCGAGCGGAAACTCGTCCAGCAGTACGCCGACCGCCTGCGGGTGCGGGCGCCGTCGATCGAGCACGAGGTGCGCAAGCTGTCCGGCGGCAACCAGCAGAAGGTGGTCCTCGCCCGCTGGCTGGCCCGCAAACCCAAGGTCCTCATCCTGGACGAACCCACCCGGGGCATCGACGTCGGCGCGAAGGCGGAGATCTACCAGATCATCGCCGACCTCGCCGAGGAGGGCGTCGCCCTGCTGGTGATCTCCTCCGAGCTCCCGGAACTCCTCGGCCTCGCCGACCGCGTCGTCGTCATGCAGAACGGTCGGGTCACCGGAGAACTGGGCCACGAGGACGCCACCGAGGAAGCGGTCCTCTCCCTTGCCATGGCCGACGACATCGCCGGCGTGACTCCCGCTGGAGCAAGCTCATGACCACCATCACCCCACAGGCAACCAAGGACGCCCCGCCCGGACAGGGCGCCGTCGGCGGTTCCCGCACGCTCCTGTCGTTCGTCGGCGGGCAGAACCTCAGCCTCATCGGCGCCCTCGCCGTCGTGCTCGCGCTGTTCGGCATCCTGAACGAGAACTACCTCAGCGTGTCGAACATGCAGGTGATCGCCGAGGCCGCGACCATCACCGGTCTGCTCGCCGTGGTCCAGACCGTGGTCATCATCTGTGGCGGTCTCGACATCTCGGTCGGTTCCCAGGTGGGCGTGGCGTCCGTGGTCAGCGCCATGGTCTTCACCAGCACGGGGGACAACGCCCTCCTCGGTGTGGCCGTCGCCGTCGGCGTCGGTGTCCTCGTGGGGGTCCTCAACGGGCTGGTCATCGTCTACGGCCGGGTCAACCCCACCATCGCCACCCTCGCGGGCCTCGCCGCCTACAAGGGACTCGCCCAGCTCCTCTCGGACGGACGCGCCCAGGGCTACGTCCTCAACGACGACATCTTCGTCTTCCTCGGACGCGGCAAGGTCGCCGGCATCCCGGCCATGGTCTGGATCCTCATCGCCGTCGCCGTCGCCGTGCACCTGCTCCTGACCCGCACGGACATCGGGCGCAACATCTACGCCATCGGGGGCAACGACACCGCGGCCCGGCTCGCCGGCATCAACATCAACAAGTACCTCGTCGCCGTCTACGCCCTCATCGGTGTCGTCGCCGCCATCGCCGGAATCCTGCTCACCGCCCGCACCGGCTCCGGCCAGCCCACCTCCGGCAGCGAGGGCCTCGAACTCAAGGCCATCACCGCGGCCGCCCTCGGTGGTTGCGCGCTCAGGGGCGGCAAGGGCGGCATCGGGGGGACCCTGCTCGCCGTCGCCCTGCTCGGCTGCCTGGAGAACGGTCTCACCGTCGAGGGCATCAACTCCTTCTGGCAGAACGTCGCCCAGGGCGCACTGCTCGTCATCGCCGTCGTCATCCAGCAGCGGCGCAGTGGAGAACGGGCAGTCGGCCTCCCGACGTAGCGGAGCCGGACCCGCGGCACCGCCCGGGTCCGGCCGCGGGACCCCGACCGCCCGTCTGGCCGGCCGCGGGGCTCAGGCCCCCGACAGGACGCCGATGAGGCGGGTCACCTCGGCCGCGACCGCAGCCCGGGCCGGGGCGAAGTACCTGCGGGTGTCCGACACGTCCGGGTGGGCGAGCAGGTGGTCCCGGACGGCCCGGGTGAACATCCGGTTCAGGTGCGTGGAGACGTTCACCTTCCGCATGCCCGCCGCCACCGCACGGGCCAGGTCCGCGTCCGCCACACCGGACGAGCCGTGCAGGACCAGGGGCACCGGCACGGCCTGGCGCAGCCGGGCGACGAGGTCGAAGTCGAGGCGGGCGGTGCGGGTGTGCATGGCGTGGGAGCTGCCCACGGCCACCGCGAGGGCGTCCACGCCGGTCGCCGCCACGAAGGCGCGCGCCTCGTCGGGGTCGGTGCGGACACCGGGGGCGTGCGCGCCGTCCTTGCCGCCCACCTCGCCGAGCTCGGCCTCGACCCACACGCCGCGTGCGTGGCAGTGGGCGGTGACGTCCCGGGTGGCGGCCACGTTCTCCCCGTACGGGAGGACGGCCGCGTCGAACATCACCGAGTTCAGGCCGAGCTCGACGGCCTCACGCACCAGGTCCGCGGACTCGGCGTGGTCCAGGTGGACGACGACCGGCACCTGCGCGGCCCGCGCGATGGCGAGGCTGGCGAGACCGATCGGCGCCAGCGCACCGTGGTACCGGACCGTGTTCTCGCTGATCTGCAGGATCACCGGGCGTTCCGCGGCCTCCGCGCCGGTGACGATCGCCTCGGCGTGCTCGATCTGCAGGACGTTGAACGCGCCCACCGCCGCGCCCTGCTGGAGGTCGCGGCGGAAGAGCTCATCGCTCGGCACCAGGGGCATCGGGTATCTCCTCCACGAGGGTTGACGTGCGAAGGCGGTGGTAGGTCGCGGGGTCGAACTCACCGGCGACCGGGCGGGGGACGGCGGCGGCCGACAGGGCGACCGCCTCGCGCAGCAGGTCGGGCCAGGCGGCGCCCGAGGCGATCCCGGCGGCGAGGGCCGCGACACAGGCGTCCCCGGCGCCGGTGGGGTTCCCGGTCAGGTTCTCCGCCGGGACCGCGCGCCAGCTCCCGAGGGGGGTGGTCGCGCGCAGCCCCTCGGGACCGCGGGAGACGACCACGGCTCCCGCGCCGCGTTCCCGCAGCTCGGCGGAGGCGGCAGCGGGGTCCGACAGACCGGTGGCGGCGGCGAGTTCGACGGCGTTCGGTTTGACGACGTCGGGACGGGCACCCACCCCCGCCAGCAGCGGCGGGCCACTGGTGTCAAGGACGGTTGCGGCCCCGGCCCGGGCGGCCAGCCGGACGAGCCGCGCGTACGCGTCGGTGGGCAGCCCGGGCGGCAGGCTCCCGCTGAGGACGACCACCGCCGCCCGCTCGGCCAGGCGCTGGAAACGCGCGGTGAAGGCCTCCCACTCGTCGGTGCCGACGTGCGGCCCGGCCGGGTTGAACACGGTGGCGTCGCCGTCGTCCCGGCACACCACGGTGAGCGTGCGGCGGGAGTCCCCGGCGACGGGCACGAACTGGTCGGGGAGCCCGGCGTCGGCCAGGTCACGGCGGATGGCGTCGCCGGTGGGGCCGCCACACAGTCCGGTCACCACGGTGGGACGCCCCAGCGAGGCCAGCACACGGGAGACGTTGACGCCCTTCCCCCCGGCGCGCTCGTGCGTGGTCAGCACCCGGTGCGAGGCGTGGGGAGTCAGGTCGTCGACGACGTAGGTGACGTCGAGCGCCGCGTTGAGGGTGACGGTGAGGATCACCGGCGCACACCCTCGGCCGTCGCGAACGTCCCCGGCGCCCGTGCCGCCGCCCGCCGGGCCAGGAGCCCGGCCCCCAGGCAGCCCGCCCGGTCGCCCAGCTCCGCGGCGACCACGGAGGGACGCCGCTGGAACGTCAGCTTCTCGTCCAGACGCTGCCGGACGGGCCCGAGGAGCAGTTCGCCCGCCTCGGCGAGCCCCCCACCGAGCACCACGCGTTCACAGCCGAACAGCGTGACGGTCGTGGCGAGCGCGGTGGCCAGCGCGTCCACGGCCCGCTGCCACACGCTGACCGCGTCGGCGTCCCCGCGCGCCACGAGGGCCGCGACCCCGGCGGCGCCCTCCACGGACCTACCGGTCCGCGCGGTGAACGCGGCGGCGACAGCGGACGCGGAAGCGACCGTCTCCAGGCAGCCGCGACCGCCGCACGCGCAGCGCGCGCCACCAGGGTCGACGACGAGGTGACCGAGCTCGCCCGCGTACCCCTGGCCCTGCGTGGGCTCCCCGTCGCACACGAGGGCCCCGGCGATACCGGTGCCGATGGCGACGAAGAGGACGTTCCGCACGCCGCGGGCGGCACCCAGGACGGACTCGGCAAGACCGCCGGCGCGCACGTCGTGGCCGAGGACGACCGGCAGCCCGGTGCGTTCGCTGAGGACCTCGGCGAGCGGCAGGTCCCGCCAGCCGAGGTTGACCGAACGGACCGCGAGCTGTGCGTCCTCACGGACGATGCCGGGCACGACCACGCCCGCCCCGTGGACCCGCAGGCCATGGTCGGCGGCCTGCCCGGTGAGTCGGAGCAGGGCCTGCGCGGCGGTGTCCACGACGGCCTGGGGCCCGGCCGCCGCGGGCGTCGGCTCGTGCAGGACGGCCAGCGGGCGCAGGTCCCCGTCGAACAGCGCCCCCTTCATTCCGGTGCCCCCCACGTCGAGCGCCGCCACGCAGGCGGAGGCCCACGGACGGTCAGGCACGGGAGCCGTCCAGGACGACGGACCTGGTGAGGTTCGCGGGGCGGTCCGGGTCACAGCCGCGCGCCTGCGCGACGGCGACGGCGAGACGTTGGGCCCGAACGAGGTCGGCCATCGGGTCGAGGGTGTCGCCGTCCGCCAGGGCGTCGGTGACGAGTGAGCCGCCGACGCGGCCGACCTCACCGGCCAGGCCCCGCGGCGCCGTCCCGAAGATCCACGTCACCCGGCCGGGGCCGGCGATGCTGATCGGGCCGTGCCGGTACTCCATCGCCGGGTACGCCTCGGTCCAGGCGCCGGCGGCCTCCCGCATCTTCAGCGCCGCTTCGAGCGCCAGCGCGTAGGTCCAGCCGGTTCCGAGGAACGTGAACTGCTCGGCGGCCAGCGCCGCGGCGGGCAGCGGGGCTGCGATCGCCGCCCCGGCGTCGTCCGCGGCGGCGGCGAGGGTGCGCACACCCGGCGGCATGGCCCCTTCGGCTTCCAGGTGGGCCCGCAGCAGCGCCAGGGTGGTGGTGGCGAAACGGGTCTGGACGACGGACTCCTCGTCCGCGAAGTCCAGGACCACGACGTCGTCGGCCGTGCCCATCACCGGCGTGCCCGGGTCGGCGGTGACCGCGCAGGTTCGCGTCGTGCCCCGCAGGTGCCCCAGCAGCTCCAGGACCTCGGTGGTGGTGCCGGAGCGGGTGATGGCCAGGACCCGGTCGTAGACCCGCCCGGTGGGGAACTCGGAGGCGGCGAAGGCGTCGGTCTCCCCGTGGCCGCCGGTCTCCCGCAGCGCCGCGTAGGCCTGGGCCATGAACCACGACGTTCCGCAGCCGACGACGGCGACGCGCTCACCGCGGCGCGGCAGGGCCGAGGCCCGGGTCGGGAGCAGTTGGGCCGCCCGCCGCCAGCACTCGGGCTGGGAGGTGATCTCGACCGCAGTGCGCGAGGGACCGGTGCCGGACATCGGAACTCCTTGGGAGACGTGGGAGGGGACGGGCGTCGGTGGGGCACCCCGGGGCCGGAGGCCGCCACCTGCCGCGGCCGTGGGCGTCACTTCACCGATCCGGCGGTCAGACCGGACACCACGTGACGCTCGATGAAGGCGAACAGCACGATGACGGGCACGATCGCGATCACGGAGGCGGCGAACAGGTAGTTCCACTGGACGCTGTAGTTACCGATGAAGTTGTTGATGCCCACCGTCAGCGGCTGGCTCTCCGGAAGCGTGGAAAGGGTGAGGCCCATGACGAACTCGTTCCACGCGGCGATGAAGGTGAACACCACCGCCGTGACGACGCCGGGCATCGCCAGCGGCAGGGTCACGCGCAGCAGGGCGCCGAACCTGCTGAGCCCGTCGATCATCGCGGCCTCCTCCAACTGCACCGGTATGGAACCGATGTAGGCGGTGAGGATCCACACGGCGAACGCGAGGTTGAAGGCGGCGTTGCACAGGATCAGCGTCCAGACCGAGTTGAGCATGTCCAACTGGTAGAACTGCCGGTAGAGGCCGACCAGCAGCGAGGTCGGTTGGAACATCTGGGTGACGAGCACGAGCAGCAGGAACAGCTTCCTGCCGCGGAAGCGGATGCGGGCCGTGTAGTAGGCGGCGGGCAGTGCCACCAGGAGCACCAGCACGGTCGACCCGCCGGCCACCAGCAGGCTCACCTTCAGGTTGTCGGCGAGGTTGGAGTCCCGCCACACGTTGACGAAGTTCGACCAGACGAACTCGTCGGGGAGGTAGGTGGCGTCGCGGAGCTCGCCCGCGGGGCGCAGCGCGGTGATCACCATCTCGACGTACGGCAGCAGGAAGGTGATCGCCAGCAGCCACGCCACGGCCGCGAGGGCCAGGGTCCGGGGTCGGAGCCGGCGCTCGGCACGCGCCGACCGACGCCGGGGGGACGCCTTCCCGCCCACCGGCCGGACGGTGGCGGGGCTGGCCCCGGCTGTCGTCGTGGTGTGCGTGGACATCATGCCTCTTCCTTGTTCCAGCGACTGACCCAGAGGAAGACCACCACGAGGACGACCACCAGCGCGAAGTTCACCACGGACATGGCGGCGGACTGGCCGATGTCGTTGTTCTTGAGCTGGTACATGAAGACGGTCGTGGTCGCGGTCTGACTGTCGGGGCCGCCACGGGTCATGGCCCAGATGATGGGGAAGGAGTTGAAGACGTTGATCAGGTTGATCACCACGCCGACCAGGAAGGCCGGGCGCAGCAGGGGCAGTGTGATCAGCCGGTACGTCTGCCAGGTGCCGGTGCCGTCCACGCGGGCCGCCTCGTACACCTCGTCGGGCACCGTTCCCAGCCCCGCCAGCAGCGTGTAGGTGGTGAAGGGCAGCGACACGAACACCGCGACGGCCATCATCCAGGGCCAGGCGGTGGAGGGGTCGCCGAGCCAGTCCTTGGGCTCGTCGATCAGACCGAGGTCGGCCATGAGGGTGTTGAGGACGCCGGCGGTGCGGTCGAGCATCCACCGGAAGGCGACGGCGGTCATCAGGACGGACGCCGCCCAGGGGGCGATCAGCGCCCAGCGCGTCAGCCGCCTTCCGGGGAACTGCTGGTGGAAGAGCTGGGCCAGGGCCAGGGAGACCACCATCGTGCAGGTGACCACGGCCACGGTCCAGACCACCGTGGCGAGCAGGACGGAGCCGAGGTCAGGGTCGTCGAAGAGCTGCCGGTACTTGTCCAGTCCGGCGGAGCCACGGACGAAACCGCTGACGCTGATCTTCAGGAACGAGGTGCGGACCATCTCGTAGACGGGCCAGAGCACGACGAGCACGATGAGCGCCACGGCCGGGCCGATCCAGGGCAGGGGGCCCAGCCTGTCGAGCCGGAACCTCCTGCCGCGGCCCTTGCCCCGGGCGGCCCGCGCGGGGTGCGCGGGCCGCTCCTGCGGCGTGTGGGCGGTGTTGGTGGACACGGGGTGCCTTCCGGGTGTCTGCGGTGGGGCTGTCGGAGGGCCTACTGGTCGGCCAGGATCTCTTCGGCCGTCTTCTGCAGCTCACCCAGCACCTTGGCGGGGTCGTCGCTGACCGCGGTGCCGCCGCTCTGCTTGATCTGTGCGGAGACCGCGTCCCAGGAGGTGTCGCCCAGCGGGTAGAAGCGGGCCTTCGGCAGCAGGTCGTAGAAGAGCTTCATGTCGTCGTCCGCGCTGGCCTTCGTCTCCTCCAGCGTGTCCTTGGTGACCGGCATGAGGTTGTACATCGTGGTGAACTTCAGCGTGTTCTCCTTGGAGTACGCGAAGTCCAGGAACTTCTTGATCTCTTCCTGGTGGCCGTTGTCCTTGAAGGCCATCGTCCAGTCGGCGACGCCGAGCGTGGAGTCGAGCGGCCCGGCCTTGCCGGGGATGGGTGCCACGCCGTACTCGACCTTGCCCGTCTTGGACATCTGGAGGAGGGAGGGGTGCCCGTTGAGCATGCCGACCTTGCCGGCGGCGAAGTCGGCGAAGGCGGTCTTGCGGTCGGTGGTGGCGGGGTTGGCGTAGGTGAGTCCCGGCTCGACCAGGTTGGTCTTCAGCCACTGGAACGTCTCGACGTTGGCGTCGCTGTCGATGGTGTACTTGCCCTCGGCGTCCGTGTAGCCGCCGCCGTTGCCCAGCTCCCAGATCAGCGACTCGCCCTGGGCCTCCTCCGGGCCGAGGGGCAGCGCGTACGGGGTGACGCCGGGCACCTTCTTCTTGAGGGTTTCGGCGGCCTGCCGGACCTCGTCCCAGGTCTTCGGCGGCGCGGTGATCCCGGCCTTGGCGAAGTGCTCCTTGTTGTAGAACATGACGCGGGCGGAGGAGACGAACGGGATGCCGTACTGCACCCCATCCACCTCGCCCGCCTGCGCGAAGCTGTCCACCAGGTTCTGCCTGGTCTCGGGCGAGAGGACGTCCTCGGCCTTGTAGAGGAGGTCGTCGGCGACCTTGTCCGCGTAGCCGCCCGTCTGCAGGACGTCCGGCATGTTGCCGCTCTGGATCATCGTCTTGACCTGGGCGTCGATCTCGTTCCAGTTGATGACCTGGACGTCCACCTTGATCTCGGGGTTGGCGTCCTCGAACCTCTTCGCCACGTCCTTCCAGTAGACGTTGGAGCTGTTGGAGGCCTTGTCACCGTAGTCGGCCGCGACGAGCTTGAGGGTCACGGACCCGTCGCCGGACTCTCCTCCACCGCCACCGCACGCGGTCAGGACGAGCGCGCCGAGCGCACAGGCTGCTGAGAGTGCGAGCTTCCGCTTGTTCACTGCCGTTACCACCTTTGCCTGGGAGGGCGCGTCCCGGTCGCTCCCGCACCTGTGTCGGGGAGCCGGGGGCGGCCTCGGGTCGCTGTTGTGAAAGTGACAGCACCGTTGACGGGCACCGTGACTGGACGTCGGCGGACCGGTCGGCTGTCGTCGACAGCGCGTGCACGCCGAGCATTACAGATGATCGAAGATGATTACAACATTCGTAGCGCAAACATTTTTAAGCATCTTCTTGCGGGTGTCGTGAAGTATCTACGAGGCTGGGTTCGCGGTCCAGGCACCGTTATGGGACCGTTGCCGAGCACTCGGTCTCCCGGCTCGGAGGCGCAGCGCGGCCCGGATGACGTCCCTGTCACGGTGGGAAAGGGGGTCACGCGGCGCCGGCCTCCCTTAGCGTGGCGAGAACGTGAGAACACCAGCACTGTGAGGAGTCCGACGCATGTCCAAACATGAGCGGTGGAGCAAGCTGCTGGAGCTGCTGGCCGCCGATGGCAGGGTGGAGGTCGAGGACGCCGCCACGGCACTCGAGGTCTCCGCCGCGACCATCCGCAGGGACCTCGACGAGCTCGCCGAGCAGCAGTTGCTGGTGCGGACCAGGGGCGGGGCCATCGCGCACGGCGTCTCCTACGAGCTGCCGCTGCGGTACAAGTCCTCCCGCCACGCGGCGGAGAAGCAGCGGATCGCCGCGGCGGTG
Source organism: Wenjunlia vitaminophila DSM 41686 (assembly GCF_000380165.1). Lineage (GTDB taxonomy): Bacteria > Actinomycetota > Actinomycetes > Streptomycetales > Streptomycetaceae > Wenjunlia > Wenjunlia vitaminophila. The sequence continues at coordinate 34,865 of NZ_KB904677.1, read as the reverse complement.
GCCAACCTGATCGGCCGGGGGGAAGTGGTGGGGCTCAACGGGGGTACCACCACGACCGAGGTGGCGCGGGCCCTGGCGCTGCGGGCGGGCGGTGACCAGCGGGAACCGTCAGTGGCCCCGGCCGCTCCCACCCTGACGGTCGTCACCAACGCCCTCAACATCGCGAGCGAACTGGCCGTGCGTCCACAGATCAAGATCGTGGTCACCGGTGGGGTGATCCGCTCCCAGACCTACGAGCTGGTGGGCCCCCTGACCGTGGGCGTGCTGAACCAGGTCGTCCTGGACGTGGCCGTCCTCGGTGTCGACGGGGTCGATCCCAAGCTGGGGGTGATGACCCACCAGGAGGACGAGGCGAGCATCAGCCGGCTGTTCGCCGAGCGTGCGCAGCGCGTGATCGTGGTCACCGACTCCTCCAAGATGGGCAAGCGCGCGTTCGCCAGGATCTGCGGCCTCGACGGCATCGACGTCGTGGTGACCGACTCGGGGATCTCCGCGCAGGCCGCCGACCGCCTGGCCGACGCCGGCATCAAGGTGATCACCGTCTGAGGCCCCGCCCACCCGCCGACCACGTGCGGGCGGGAACGGGCGGGTGGGGCGGGCGTCGGGCCGCGGACGTGCACGGACGGGCCCGGGCACGGCGACCGAGAAGGCTATGTGTGTTCTTGTGCGAAGTTCCTTCAGTGTGAACATGTATTGACATGGCATTGGGGGAGCCCGCAGAGTCGTCCCCGACAGTGATGCAGGCCCCCCATCAAGGAGCGTTGCCGCCATGTCCGAAATCCCCGCTGTCTCCCGACGAATGCTGTTGGGCGGAGCCGTCGCCACAGGGGCGCTCGCGGCCGGGCTCATCGGTTCGGCCCAGAACGCCGTGGCGTCGTCCGGGCAGGAGCCCAGCCGCAGGCCCGGTCAGAAGTCGATGATCGGCGTCCCCTTCGACGTCCGCAGGACCGTCCGCGTCGGCGTGATCGGGCTGGGCAACCGGGGCGGCGGCATGATCATGGGATGGTCCGCCGTCCCCGGCTGCGTCGTGGCCGCCGTCTGCGACATCCGTGCCAACCGGGTGAAGAGCGCAGCCGACCGGCTGGAGGCCAAGGGCTACCCGCGCCCCGCCGAGTTCGGAGGCTCCGCCGACTCGTACGCCCAGATGCTCAAGCGCGACGACATCGACCTGGTGTACATCGCCACCCCGTGGGAGTTCCACTACGAGCACGGCAAGGCGTCGCTGCTGAGCGGCAAGCACGTCATGGTCGAACTCCCCATCGCCACCGAACTCCACGAGCTGTGGGACCTCGTCGACACCTCCGAGCTGACCCGCAAGCACCTGATGCTGGCGGAGAACTGCAGCTACGGCCGCAACGAGCTGGCCATGCTCAAGATGGCCCACGAGGGCATGTTCGGAGACGTCACCAACGGGCACGGCGGCTACCTGCACGACCTGCGTGAACTGCTCTTCTCCGACACGTACTACACCGACTCCTGGCGTCGGCTCTGGCACACCCGCAGCACGGCGTCGTTCTACCCCATGCACGGACTGGCTCCCATCGCAGCCGCCATGGACATCAACCGCGGTGACCGGATGACCCTGCTGCGCGCCACCGCGACGGCACCGAGGGGACTGGCCGACTACCGTGCGCGCTTCATGCCCAAGGACCACCCCAGTTGGAAGGAGACGTACATCAACGGGGACCTGGTCACCTGCATGATCGACACGGCGAAGGGGAGAGTCATCCGGGCGGAGCACGACGTGAGTTCGCCCCGGCCGTACAGCCGGATCAACACCCTCGCCGGCAGCCGGGGCATCTTCGAGGACTACGCGGGGCCCGCGCCGACCGGCGGGCGCATCTACCTCGAACCGGACCACAGCGGCCACGCCTGGCGCGACTTCAGCACCTACCGCGACGAGTTCGACCACTGGCTGTGGAAGAAGGTCGGCGACGACGCCGCGAACAACGGGGGTCACGGCGGCATGGACTACGTCCTGCAGTGGCGCACGGTCCAGCTCATCCGCGCCGGCCTGGTGCCCGACATCGACGTCTACGACTCGGCGGCCTGGTGCTCGCCGGTCCCCCTGAGCGTCGCCTCCCTGGCCAAGAACGGGCGCCCGGTCGAGATACCCGACTTCACCCGCGGCGACTGGGCCACCCTGCGGCAGGGCCTCGACTCGCGTCCCACCGACATGCCCCCCGTCGCCTGAGCACGGCCCCTTCGACCCTTCCCGGAGGAAGCAAGTGAGATCACAACGGCTGGTCAACCGCCTCAGAGTCATGGCGGGAGTAGCGGTGGGGATGATCATGCTCGTCCCCACCCAGTCGGTCGCCGCCACCACGGAGGAACCGCAGCCCGGGACCGAGGTGACCATCTCCCCCGTGGACCTCGACGGTCCGACCATCTCGACGGTGGAGGTCACCGTCAAGAACACCGACGAACAGCGCCTGCACCACCTCAAGGTCACCTTCGCCGGGCCCACCGGATGGGCGGTGGAGCCGCCCGTCCGCGAGGTGAAGGGCACCCTGGGGACCGGTGCGGAGGCCGCGACGACGTTCCGGATTCAGGTCCCGGAGATGCGTCCTGGCTTCATGACGCGCACCTTCACCGCGACCGCGACCTACCAGGGCGGCGACGGCCTGGGAACGGCGACCGCGACCCGGGTCCAGAAGACCGGGGAGCCGCTGCCCAACATCCAGGCCGCGTTCAACAACGTGGCGATCACCGACGAGTCGAACACGCTGCCGGGCAACTACGACGGTGAGGGCAACAGCTTCTCGGCGCAGAAGCTCGCCGACGTCGGCCTGACCCCCGGGGCCCAGGTCGACGCCCTCGGTGCCAAGCTGACCTGGCCGAACGTGCCCGCCGGCACCAAGAACAACGTGTCGAGCGCCGGACAGGCCATCGCGCTGAACGGCAACGGGAGCAAGCTGGTGTTCCTCGGGTCCGGTGTCGGCAGCGGCGCGGCCGGCAACGCCACCGTCTACTACACCGACGGCACCACCACCACGGGCTGGTTCGGCTTCCCCAACTGGTCGTTCGCCCCGGCCGACGCCCACGGCGCGACGCTCATCAAGTCCACCGACGGCCGGAACCGCCCCGACGGGTACGGCAACGCCGGCATCGCGTACCGCATCTTCGCCAACTCCATCCCGCTCGACCCCGCCAAGACCGTCGAGCTGGTCGTCCTGCCCGCCAACGGGACCGTCCACGTCTTCGACGTGGCCATCGCCCCCTGACGGCTGGACACCCGCAGAGGTGCCCCCGGGCCGGCCAGCGGCCCGGGGGCACCCGCGCGCCAGCGGTCGCGGGCCGGTCAGGCGCGCCGACCGGCGGACCGCCGGCGTGCCGCGCCGGTGACGCAGGAGACCAGCGCCCGGTGGCGCGCGGTGGTGTGTCGGGCACCGTGCTCACCGAGGGCCGCGGTGATCGGGCGGCAGCGGACGGCCGCCCAGGCGGCCACGGCCGCCGGGTCGGCGACACGCCAGGCCGGGATGCGGCAGGCCCAGGCGTGGGCGTCGTCCGCCGTGTGCCCGTCCTCGATGAGCCGCACCGCGGCCTCGGCGACGTCGGCCCAGACGGGGCCCCGGCGGGCCATGGCCCAGTCCACGAGCCAGGACCGTCCGCCGGAGCGGCAGACCAGGACGTTGTGCTGGTTGATGTCCCCGTGGACCAGGGCGTCCCCGTCCAGATGGGCGAGTTCGGCGGGGGAGGCGTACCTGGCCCACTGCTCGGCCAGGGGCGGCAGGGGCACCGGGGCGGTCAGCGTGGTGCTGCGGGCCAGCAGGTCGGCGAGGAGGGGTAAGTCCGCGGAGCCGGGGGCGAGGCGGGTGTGGCGTGCGTCGGTGAGGGCGTCGAACCCGATGACGTCCCACTCGCCGGCCCGCGCGTGCCAACGCATCGGGGGGCCCACCCCGATCACGTGCGGGGCCACGGAGGCCTCCCGCACGTGGTCGGCAGGGCTCCGCGTGGCCTTGACGAACACCGCGCCCGCCGCCGTCGCGAGGATGGAGGCGTGGTCGCTGCTGAGTCCGTCCGGGATGTGGCGCGTCGCCGCGACGGGCCCGGTGCGGGCGGTCACGGCGGCGCGGACGGTCTCGGGGAGGTGGGCCCAGGACGTGTGGGTCATCCCTGGGTCACTCCGCATTTCCGGCAGCGGGTCTTGCCGCTCCACCCGACCCAGTCGTGATCGCATTCGGCCATGGCGCTCTCCTCCGTCGTGTCGCGGCTCCATGGTGGCACCGCACGGAGCCGCGCGACCCCACGGGATCGCCTCCGGCACCCGCGGCGGCGCCCCGCGGGTGCGCCGGAGCAGGGGCCAGGGGCGGACGGCGCGCGCCCCGGCCGTCGCGGGCCCCCGCGCGTTACGGCATGACGCCGGAACCGGTGCTCGCGTACCCCCCGCCCTCGGGCCAGATCACGGCGCACCCCTGGCTGATGGCGAGTGACAGCAGGTCCTCTCGCGGCCTCGACGGAACGAGGATGGCGCGGGTCGTGTGGTCCACGAACCTGCCGTAGTCGGCGAGCTGGCCGATGGCCATGCGCACGTTCTCCCTCGTGACGCTCCCCTTCGCCTCGACCAGCAGCCCGAGCCGCTCGGCGTACAGGTCGGTGAAGAGGGGGCGGGATTCGCCGGGCGGGAGTATCCGGTGCCGGCAGGACCGCTGTCCCTTCCCCAGCAGGTAGTCCGCGAACGCCAGGACCAGTGCGGCCTCCCGACGCTCGGCTGCACGGGCCTCCCGGTTCGGCTCGACGAACGCCCTTTCCGTCTCGTTCCGCTCCAGGGGCCGTTCCTCGACGCGCCCCGGGTGGCTGCCGAGCAGACGTCCAAGCCTGGTGGCCGGCTCCTGTGGCTCGGTGTCCACGGGCCTGAGCCGGAAGACGATGACCCTCCGGAGAGGTCCGTCATCGGTCTCGGGCGCGTCGGCCTCGTACCAGGGGTCGTCCTGGTCCACGACGAACTCGCCGCGGTAGGTCACGGTCCCACGCGCCCCCTGGAAGACGCGCAGCGCCCGCCCTTCGGCCCGGTGATCGAGGATGCTGGCGTTGCCTGAGACCATCCGCTGGTCCCCGTGCTGGCCCTCCCCGCTGTAGTGGAAGCAGCCGTCGGGCATCCAGTCGTCGTAGTAACCGTGCTTCTCACCAGCGACGGGGTCGGTGAAGACGAAGACGTTGGGGGTCTTCGCCGACGGCCCGATGCCACCTTGGGTACGCCCTCCGTACCGACGGTGCAGCACCTTGCGCTCAATGCGATCGCCGGGCCGCAGGGTCCATGTCTGACCGTCGGGTGCCGTCTCGACCACGATTCTCCTCACTGGGTGGCGCTCCGGGGCAGCGGAGCACATGTCGGCATGCTGCTGTGGTGACCGACGCTCACCTTTGCCGCGCCACACGGCCCCGCTCGGCGGTGCGCCCACGGACGGGGCTCTCCGCCGCTGGGGCCCGCCAGGGAGCCGGCGCCGCGGACACGGGTGGGTCAGCTCGAACCCCGGCTTCCGTTCGGGACGTAGCCGAGTTCGATCGGTGCGGGCGGCGGGTCCCTCCGCGTGCCGGTGAGCAGTTCCGGCAACTGCGGCGGCCACAGCGGTTCAGCAGCACCGGCCAGGTCGTCCGGTGACCACCACCGCCAGGCGAGGATCTTGTCCGCGGCATGGGCTGCCACGAGGTCACCGGCCGGTTCACGGCGGGGGCCGTGGGCGAGGAAGATCTGTTCGTGTTGTCGCACGGGGACGCCGGCCCTGGTGAAGTCGTGTTCCCACACGCACAGCACGGTGCCGTCGAGCTCGATGTCAGTCCACCCGGTCTCCTCGCGCAGCTCGCGCACGGCCGCCCGCAGCGGCGTCTCACCAGGGTCGATGCCGCCACCGGGCATCGCCCAGTGGACCCCGACTTCCTCGTTGTCGTACCGGAGCATGAAGACCGACCCTGACGGGTCCAGCACGGCGACCCTGGCCGCTTCTCTGGGTGTGCGCACCTGCTCACCATGCCAGAACGGCCGGACACTGCTCGCCACCGACCGGGTCGTTGACGGGGCCGGCGCCGACCACGGTCCCGTGGGGACCACCCGGGCCCTCCGGTCCGCACCGGGAGGACCCCGGCCCGTGCCCGGCCGCGGCCTGGAACCAGGTGTACGGACCCATGCCGCGCGGTGCCCGGTGACGCGGTGACCTTGCGGGCCCCGCCTCAGGCGTAGGTGTACGTCGCCGCGTTCGAGGTTCCCCCCGGCGTCACCACCTGGACCTCCACGGCCCCCGGTCCCGCTGCCGGCGGGGCGGTCACGGTGATCTGGAGGTCGGAGTCCGGTGTGGGGAGGATGGTGGTGGCGCCGAACACCACCCGCGTCGCCGTGGTGAAGTACTTCCCGCTGATCACGACCGCGTTGCCCCCTGAGGTCGGACCGCCCGGCGGGGACAGGTCGGTGATCGTGGGTGGCGGGATGTAGTAGAAGTAGCCCAGGACGCCGGTGCCTCCAGGGGTCGTGACCGTGATCCGCACGGCGCCGCTCCCCGCGGGGGTGACCGCGGTGATGGTGTTGTCGTCCAGGACGGTGAAGCCTCGGGCCTTGCGGGAGCCGAAGTACACGGCGGTCGCGCCGGTGAGGTAGCGGCCGTTGATGGTGACGGTGGTGCCGCCGCCGAGGGGGCCCTGGTTGGGGCTGATGCTGGTGGGTGGCCGCAGGACGCTGACCGAGTTGCCGCCGTTGTTGACCACGTACAGGGTCTGGCCGTCCGGGCTGATGGTGACCCACTGCGGGACGTTGAAGCCCAGCACGGTCCCCACGACGGTGTTGGTGCTGAGGCTGATGACCTCCACGGAACTGTTCCCGTTCGCGGTCAGATAGGCCCGCGCGCCGTGGGGGTCGACGGCGAGGAAGTACGGGATCGACTGGCTGGGGATCGTTGCGATGGTGCTGTTGGTGGCCGTGTCGATGACGGAGACCGTGTCTCCCCCGTAGTTGGCGACGTACAGGCGCGTGTCGTCCGGACTGATCCCGATCCCCCGGGGCAGGTTGAAGCCCCCGGTGATGGTGGCGACGACCGTGTCCGTGGCGGTGTCGATGACGCTGACGGTGTTGGACCCGAAGTTGGTCACGTAGGCCCGGGCCCCGTCGTTCGTGATCGAGACGTTGTACGGGCGGGAGCCGACCGGGATCGTCCCCACGACGGCACCGGTGGCCACGTTCACCCTCACCACCGAGTCCGTGCCCTGGCTGACGATGTAGGCGAACGCCCCGCCGGGGGCGAACGCGACGTCGATGGGATTGTTGAAGCCGGTGATGGTGGCGGAAACCGTGTTCGTGGCGGTGTCGATGACACTGACGGTGTCGGGACCGAAGTTGCTCACGTACGCCTTCGTCCCGTCCGGGGACACCGCGACCCCCCAGGGGCCGGCGCCGGTGGAGATCGTGGCGATCGTCGTCTTGGTAACGGTGTCGATGACGCTGACCGAGCTGGCGCCGAAGTTGGTGACGTAACCGCGCGTCCCGTCGGGAGTCAGGGCGATACCGATCGGCCCGTTGCCCACGGGGATCTCGACCATGGCATTGACGAAGGCGGAATCCTTGGAGATGTGGATCGCTTGCTCGGCCGGTGGCTCGACAGGACGCTCAACAATCGCGGATGCGGACATGAGGAACTCCTTCCGCGCGAGCCAGGATGCGTCCGGACCGCGCAGGGGAACCCGCTGGGCCGGGGCAACCCCAGAACAGATGTCAAGCAGTACAGCAGCTCACCCCGCTGCCGTCATCGGGTGAACTGGCGCATTCCCGGCCGCTTCTTCACCACGGCGTACCCGGAATTCCGATCGGCGCACTCGGTGACGACCCTAGGCGAACCTGTCAAATCGCCTCGTAGGTGAGAATTCGAGCCCAGTCGGGCAATCATGACTTCTGTCGAATCCGGTGTCACAGCCAACCCACGGCATCCTCACAGCGGGCGTGCGCGGGGCTCACAGCGATGGGAGCCGTTGCGGGGCAGGGCGCCGTGCCCGGGGTGCCTGGTGGGTCGGGGATGTGGTCACGGTCATGAGGTCCCCTCGTCGCTGAGCGGGCTCGTCACTGAGCGGGCGAGGGGGGCGGTCCGCACGCGTCGCAGGCGGGGACGGGCCGCTTTGGCCAGCCACCGTTTGTGCCCTCCGCTGGCTGAGCGCCACTCAGCCAGCCAGAATGACAGCGACGGTGAGTCAGGTCCGACTGGCACGCGAAGCCGGAAAGGGAAGCCTCCCCACCGTCCCGGCGGCATCTCGCTGTCGCGGGCGCGTTACCGCGTTCGTCAGTTCCCGCACGCCGGCGACACGTGGGTGTCGTTCGGCCAGCTCATGGACGATGCTGCGGATGCTCGGCCGGTCGCGGACCTCGCCCGGGCTGGCCCGGTAGGCGGCTAGCAACTCGCGGGTGGTCTGTTCGGGGCGTCCCCATGCCCACCAGGCGCGGGCCAAGTCCGTACTCATCCGGGCGCGACGCTCCGGGGTGGGGAACTGGTCGGGTCTCAGGGACTTGCCTGCCTCGAGTGCTGCTCCGGCGTCACCGAGTGCCCAGTGCACGCCAACGGCGTACAGGTCGACGCCGGCCGGGGTGATGGTGAACAGGCGCCCGGGGGGTGCGGCGGCCGAGAGCCGGCGGGCGGCTCGGCGGGCTTCATCGGTCATCGCCAGGGCCTCGGTTCGCTGGCCGCCACGGGCGGCGGTGTAGGCCAGGGTGCACAGCACCTGGGCATAGGCCGCGGCCGAGGCGTCGGTGCGCAGCCCGGTGGCCTCCATGTCGATTGCGGCAAGGTGCATCAGCCGGTGCGCGGCGGCGCCCTGGTCCTGGTGGCGCAGTACGATCGCCAGCTCCCGGGAGGCTGCCGCGGAGGCCAGGGGGGAGCCGGAAACCTCAGCCCAGGTGCGGGCCCGGTCAGCGGTGAGGCGAGCGCGGTCGTAGCCGCCGACCTTGACCAACACAGCGGAGGCGAGGCTGTAGACCGTGGACAGGCGTGCCTGGTCGAGGGGGCGGCGGGACGCCGCAGCGGCGTGCGCGTCGCCGATGAGCCCCGGCAGCGTACTCAGCAGACCCTGGTGCGAGCCGGTGTCGAACAGGGCGCGGGCCTCGGCAAGTCTGTGGTCCAGAGACGCCGGCTCCGCGGTGGGTCCGGGTGTGGCGGCGAGCGCCTCGTCGAGCCCCTGGAGCAGTGAGGTGGGTCCGGCGGCTGCCGTGGCGGCGATCAGTGTCCGGCGGCGCATCGGGGCCTCCTCGGCGTCGGCGCGTGGACCTGCCGTTCCTCCGGTGACCGCCGGTGCTGTCGTGACGGGCGGCGCAAGGGAGGAAACCAGGATATGATGCGGAACTCCGACTTCAAGGGCGGCCCGCTGAACCAGCGCCAGATCCACAACGCGCGGGCTCCGCTCCAGCCGGGACAGGGTGGACGCCGAGCAGCCGAGCCGCGAGCTGAGCAGGGCCAGCGTCCAGTCGTGGTGCTCGCGGCCAAGTCGGATCAAGGCCCCGAGATGCCGCCGGGCGGCTAACTCGCGGGCTCTTGGGGAACTCCAGACCGGGTCGACACGCATGGACCCTCCCACGCCGCACAGCCGGGGGCTGTCCACGGTACGGGGCCGTCCTGGGGCCGTCGAGGTCTCTTGCACGACGTGCAAACCCCATGCACACCGCGACAAGTGATCACCAAACGTACTGGCGCCACGGTGTCATGGAAGCATCGCCCCGAACCGCGGGGCGTTCCACTGGGAGGGATCATGGCAACTGCTGTCGCACCCCTGACCACCGCTCCAGTCACTGGCACCCGCTCGGTGCGCGACGTCGTCCCCGGCGAGCTGTGGGACAAGCAGGTAGCGCTGCTGATGCGGGACTACCCGTATGACTCGGTGATGGCCGCCCGGGTCCTCGGCCAGGGCTACGCCTACCTGTTGACCGCGATGGCCCACCGCGGCGAGCACCTCGGCCTGGCGCCCAGCAGCCTCGTCGACATCGGCGTCCACACGATCATCCTCGACACCGTCGCCTACGCCGATCTGTGCACCCGGCACAACGGGGGTCACTTCCTGCACCACGTACCCAAGGTCGCCTTCAAGAACGACGGGTCCGTCATGAAAACGGCCTACCGGATCGCCGCTGACGGTTGGGAGATCGACCTGCCGCTGTGGACCGACGCCGCCGACTGCGGCCCCTGCCACCCCGGCAACGACTCGCACTGAGCACGGACCGAACCTGTGGGTCCGGCCGACAGGCCGGGCCCACACCGGCACGTCCACACCGGCACGACGGAGTGACTTTCCTCCGCCTGCCATCATCGTGGCGACCCACGCGCCAGGATGAGGCACGTGACGACCCCCACACCCACAGACCTCTGGCACCACTACGGCCGCACCAGGGCCACCACTGACCGAACAGTCCCCGACCGCTTCCGCTGGGCCTGGGACCAGGGAACCGGTCCCGGTGCGGAACTCCTCGGAGAGCTGACCGGCCGGTGCGTCGCCGACCTCGGCGCGGGCAGTGCCCGGCACGCCGCTCACCTCACCGTCCATCACCAGCCGGAACGGGTGGACGCCGTCGACTCCTCTCCCGCCCAGCACGCGATGGCCACCGACCTGTACGGCCATCTGGCCCCGCGCCTGCGCTTGGTCCACGCCGATGTGGTGAGGCACCTGCGCACCACGCCGGGCGCCTACGACGTGCTGTACAGCCTCTTCGGGGCAGCGGACTTCACCGACCCCCGCACGGTGCTCCCCGCCGCGGCCGAAGCCCTCCGCCGAGGAGGACGCCTGGTGATCTCCACCCTCGGCCACTACCTCAACGGCAACCCCGCGGAGGCAGACGTCATCCACGCGGACATCGCCACGAAGACACCCGCCGGGGCACCCACCACGATGCGCAGGTGGGTCCTCCAGGAGCAGGTGTGGACCAAGCTGCTCGCCGACGCCGGGCTCGGAGACATCACCGTGGACACGCTCCCCCCGGCGACGGACGGCCCTCGTGCAGCCGAGACGCTGCTGCTGTGCGCCCGCCGGCCGTTATCCGGTCACCCGGGCGGGCCGTCCGGGGTGCGACTGCTCCGCTATCGGACGCGCTCGAGGTGTGGCTCGGATCATCGACGCCACTCACCAGGAGGCACCGACGGGGGTGTGAGCATCTGCGTCGGTACGACGGAACGGGGAGCGTGGCGACGTCCGGTCCCCACGTGGTTGCCAAGACGGCAGACGACGACGTCTGCGTCTTGCGAGGTGAACACAAAGAAAGGGCTACTGACCTGGGATTTCTCCCAGAAATCAGCGAGCCCTTCGTTTGTCGGGACGGCGGGATTTGAACCCACGACCCCTTGACCCCCAGTCAAGTGCGCTACCAAGCTGCGCCACGTCCCGGTGCTCGGGCTTCCTGCTTTCCGCTGGCTGGCCGAGCAAGAGAACAGTACCGCATCTCGGGGGGTGCGTGCTGCCGACCAGGGGTTGGGGACCGTAGGGTGACGCGACGGTCACGGTACGTGTTCACCGGGGCGGCCCGCCGGGGCGGGCCGCCCGTCAGGGGGTCAGGTCGGGGTGGAAAGGGACAGGGCGTAACGGCCGGCGGTGTCGGTCCACCAGTGGCGGAGGGTGAAGCCGGCGCGGGTGAGCTCCTCGGTGATGGTGGGGCGGCGGAACTTGGCGGAGACCTCGGTGCGCAGGTCCTCGCCGCTGTCGAACGAGACGGCGAGGTCGAGGGCCGGGATCTTCACGGTGTGCGAGTGCCGGGCGCGCAGCCGCATCTCGATCCAGTCGTGCACGGGGTCCCAGAGCGCGACGTGGTCGAAGGCGTCGGGGTCGAAGTCGGCGCCGAGTTCGCGGTTGAGGACCGAAAGGACGTTCTTGTTGAACGCGGCCGTGACGCCGGCGCCGTCGTCGTAGGCCGCGACCAGGGTGGGTTCGTCCTTGACCAGGTCGGTGCCGAGCAGCAGGGCGTCGCCCGGGCGGAGCTGCCCGCGCAGGGAGGCGAGGAAGCCCGCGCGCTCGGCGGGCAGGAGGTTGCCCAGGGTGCCGCCGAGGAAGGCCAGCAGGGCGGGGCCAGGGGTCTCCGCCAGGCCCAGCGGGGTGGAGAAGTCGGCGACCAGGGCGTGGACGTCGAGCTCGGGGTAGGTGGCCACCAGGGCCTCGCCGGCCTGGCGGAGCGCGGACTCACTGACGTCCACCGGGGTGTACTGGCGCAGGGTCCCGGTGGCGCGGAGGGCGTCGATCAACAGGCGGGTCTTCTCCGACGAGCCCGAGCCGAGCTCGATCAGGGTGTGGGCTCTGGTCTGGTCGGCGATCTCCTTGGCGCGGGCGTCGAGGATCTCCCGCTCGGCCCGGGTCGGGTAGTACTCCGGCAGACGGGTGATCTCCTCGAAGAGCTCGCTGCCCTGGGCGTCGTAGAACCACTTGGGCGGGAGCCACTTGGGGGTGCTGGTCAACCCGTTCAGGGCGTCGTCGCGCAGGGCGGCGGCCTGGGCGTCGTCGGGGAGTCTGCGGGTGATGGTGTACGTGCTCACGGGCTCGGCGTCCTCTCGACGACGGGTGCGGGGGCGGTGGTCGGACCGGGGCCGCCGTGGGGGATCGGGTCGGGGGTGGCGGTGGGGTCGGGAGAGGTGGCCGGGCCGGGGGCCGGGTGCGCGCGGACCGCTCCGGGAAGGGGACGACCCGTGTCGGAGACGGGGGGGCCGGGTCGGCGCAGCGGGATCAGGGTGACCGAGTCGGTGGTGGCCAGCAGCAGGGAGTGGTCGGGAACGGGCTGCCAGCGCGGGTCGTCGTCGGTGGGTTCCGACGCGACGAGGGTGTGGTGGCCCGGCTCGTGGTGGTGGAAGAGGGTGTCGCCCCAGGTGGTGGCGGCGATGGTGGTGCCGTCGGTGAGCAGCAGGTTCAGTCTGCCCTCCGGCATCAGCGCCACCGCGTGGGCCAGCGCGTCGCCGGGTGGGGCGCCCGCACGCAGGTGGCGCAGGACCACTGCCCAGACCAGGGCCGAGTCGCAACGGGCCGCGAGGGCCAGCAGGTCCTCGGGCGGCAGGGTTGCGGCGACCGCGGCGTGGGCGGCCGGCCACCCGGGCAGCGCGCCGTTGTGACTGAACAGCCAGCGGTCGGCGGCGAAGGGCGCCGCGCAGTCCTCGCCGGCCGCGGTTCCCTCGGTGGCCGAGCGGACGGCGGCGAGCAGCGCCGTGGTGCGCACGACCCGGGCCAGGTCGGGCAGCGACGGATCGGACCAGATGGGGATGGCCCTGCGGTAGCGGGCCGGGACGGGGTCGTCCGCCGCGTACCAGCCGATGCCGTAGCCGTCGGCGTTGACCGTCCCGTGGCGTTGCATGCGGGGGGCCCATGACTGTCGGTAGAGGCTGTGGGGCGGAGTGATCAGGATGTCCCCGATCGGGGTGTGCGGGCCCAGGTAGGCCAGGTGCCGGCACATCAGGCGTCCCCCCGGTCGGAGCGGGCGGTGCGGAAGCCGGAGAAGATCTGCCGGCGCACCGGGTGGTCCCAGTTGCGGAAGGTGCCACGGCAGGCCACGGGGTCCACGGCGAACGAGCCGCCTCGCAGCACCTTGTAGTCACCGCCGAAGAACACCTCGGAGTACTCCTGGTAGGGGAACGCGGCGAAGCCGGGATAGGGCAGGAAGTCGCTGGACGTCCACTCCCAGACGTCGCCGATGAGCTGGTGGACCCCGAGTGGGGAGACGCCGTCGGGGTAGCTGCCGACCGGTGCCGGTTGCAGGTGGCGCTGGCCGAGGTTGGCGTGCCGGGGTTCGGGGTCGGTGTCGCCCCATGGGTAACGCAGGGAGCGGCCGGTGGCGGGGTCGTGCCGGGCGGCCTTCTCCCACTCGGCCTCGGTGGGCAGCCTGCGCCCGGCCCACCGGGCGTAGGCGTCGGCCTCGAACCAGCTCACGTGGAGCACGGGCTCGGTGGGGGGTACCGGTTCCACGACGCCGAACCTGCGGCGCAGCCACTGGCCGCCCTCCCGGGTCCAGAACAGGGGGGCGCGCAGGTCGGCGCGGTTGCGGTGCTGCCAACCGCGTTCGGTCCACCAGCGGGGGTCGGTGTAGCCGCCGTCCTCGATGAACTCCTGGTACGCGGCGTTGGTCACCGGGAAGGTGTCGATGTGGAACGGTTCGACCCGCACGGTGTGTGCGGGGCGCTCGTTGTCCAGGGCCCAGGGCTCGGTGGACGTGCCCATGGTGAACGGGCCGCCAGGAACGAACGTTTCGACCTGAGTAAACGTTTCAGCAGGCCGGTGGGCGGGAGCCGGCGGCGGGGCGGTGAGCGCGGCCTGGCCCCGGCGGAGCTGGTGGGTGATGAGCATGGTCTCGTCGTGCTGCTGCTCGTGCTGGGCGATCATCCCGAAGGCGAACCCGCCGCTGAGCAGCGGACCGCCCTCCAGGGGCACCTTCTCCAACAGGTCGAGGACACGGCCCCGCACCTCCGCGCCGTAGTGGCGGGCCTCGGTGGGACGCAGCAACGGCAGGCTCGGCCGGCTGGCCCGGGGGTGCTGGAACGCGTCGTACAACGAGTCGATCTCCGGGTGCATCGGGTCACGGCCGCCGACGTTGCGCAGCAGCCACAGCTCCTCCTGGTTGGCGATGTGCGCCAGGTCCCACACCAGTGGGGACATCAGCGGTGAGTGCTGGGCGGTGAGGTCCAGGTCGTCCACGCAACTGGTCAGGTGGTCGGTGCGACGGCGGGAGGCCGCGAGCACGTCGGCCATCCGCTGCCGAAGCTGTTCGGGGCGGTCCGGGGTCAGCACGAGGGTGTCTCCTTCGCGGTGCGGGCTGAGGTCGGCGCCCCGGCGGGCGCGGAGGGGGAGGAGGGGGCCACGGCGGTCGCCGGAGCCGGCGGGTGGCCGTCGGCGACCGCGGGACCTGGCCGCGGGCGGGCCCCGGAACAGGGCCGGGAGGGGCGCACGGCCTCGAGGAGGTCCTCGGCCGGGCAACGCCCCGGAACGACGTGCCGCTCCCGGAAACCGGTCACCGCGGCCATGACGGCGTCGTCGGCCCCGAGCCCCGGCAGCGCGCCCACCGCCGCGTCGAAGCAGGCCAGGGCAGCTCCGTGCAGTGCCGGATCGGTGAGGCCGTGCCGGGCGGCCCGCAGCCAGAGCCGGTTCCGCGGGCCGGTGGGGCCCGGCACCACCAGTTCCTCGGCGGCCCGCTCGGCGACCAGTGCCGCCGCCGGATCGGCGAACAGCGCGGCGACCACCGCCACCGGCACCGTCCAGCCGTGCTCGCCCGGCTGGGCGTCGATCATGCGCAGCTCAAGGTGCCCCCGGGGGCGCACCGGCGGGAACAGCGTGGTCAGGTGGTACTCGAGGTCGGCCAGGGTGGGCGGGCGCGACACCCCGCCGCACCCGCGCGGGCCGCCGGTCAGCCACTGGCGGAAGGTGAGCCCCACCGGAACCGGCCAGGGACCGGGGCCGTCCTGGCGCACACACATCACCGCCGCGTCCAGCGCGTAAGAGGCCCAGGCCGAACGGGGGTCCTCGGCGCCGTCCCAGGCCGGGGCCAGGGTGCGGCTCGGGTCCATCCGGGACCACACGGCCTGCCGGGTGGACCGCCAGCCACTGGGCCGCCCCCGGGACAGCGGGGAGTTGGCGAACGCGGCCACCAGCACGGGACCCAGCAGGTGCGCCAGCCGCCACCGACGGGCGAAGCCCCACGGCCCCGCCTCCTCGGTGCCCGCGTCCACACAGACCTGGACCGACGCGGTCGCCGACATCATGCTGCGCCCCGCCGGCCCGGTCCGGTCGAAGAACTGCTCCATGGCGGTGTACCGCGGGAGGGTGAGGACGCGTCTGGGGGGCCGCCACGGATCGTGGCCGTGGCCGGCGAGACCCAGACCGTGCCGGTGCAGCGCACCGCGCAGGGTGTGCAGGTCGTGGGCGGTGGCCGTCACACAGGCGGGAAGGGAGGTGGCGGGGAGGGAGCTGAGCTCGACCTGCCCGCCGGGCTCCCGGGTGAGCACCGAGCCCTGGGGGAGCAGCGAGCTCCCGGAGCCCGGGGGGCCGGACCGGGGGGTGGTGCCGGGACCCGGACCGGGGGGTGACCCGGGGGGTCGGTCGGGGCTGCCGGGGAGGGACGCGAGGGCCGCCGCGAGACGGCCGGGTGGTACGGGGAGCGTCGGGTCGGCCAGGTCCTGGACGATCCACTCCAGCTCGACACCGAGACGCCGGGGCGGCCCGGTCTTGAAACAGATGCCGCGGACGTACGCTTCGGCGTCGGTGACGGTCAGCGGCTCGGGCGGCGGGAGCCAGCCCGGCACCTCCGAGGGAGATGACCGGGGCGGCGCCGGATGTCGTGGAGGTAGTGCGCGCATGTCGTTGCGGTCCTTTCGATGTCGCCGGGCGCCCACGGCGGTCCGTGGACGCAGGACTCGGTACGGTCTGCGGTGCGGTCGGTGCCTCCTGTCGCGTCCCGAAGCTCTCTGCCCGGTGCCTCGCCGGTCATGCCTGCCGCTGGCGCCGGGGAACCGTGTGCTGCCCGGAGCGCTGGCTGGCATAACGAGCCAAACGCTCCACAGCTTCCCGGAGTCGGGGGCGCGGCAGGGCGAAGTTCAGCCGCAGGAACCCGGCCCCTTCGGGGCCGAACCTGGCGCCGTCCTGGAGGTCGATCCCACAGGCGTCGAGCAACCTGCCCGGCAGGGGGCGGTGCTCGGGGTCGGCCGGGAGCGCCGAGCCGTCCAGCCACAGCAGGTAGGACGCCTGGGGCTCGCTGGCGACCAGGCCCGGCACCACGGAGAGGACCTCCAGGGCGAGGTCCCGGTTGCCCACCAGGTACTCCACCAACTGGTCGCGCCAGCCCAGGCCGTGGGCCAGCGCCACGTCCTGGGCGAGCGCGGCCAGGACCCGGCTGCCCGCGAAGAAGCCGTGCCCCTCGACCGCCCGCACCAGCCTGCCCCGCAGCTCCGCGGAGGGCACCAGGACCACGGTGTCGGCCAGGCCGCTGACGTTGAACGTCTTGCCGACGGAGTGCACCGTGACGGTGTGCTCGGCCAGCTCGGGCCCCGCCGCGTCCACCGCCACCGGGTGCTCGTGCCCCGGGTGGACCAGGTCGCTGTGGACCTCGTCGGCTATCAGCACCGCGCCCGCGCCGGCCGCCGCGGCGGCCAGCCGGCGCACCTCCGGGGCCGACCACACCCGACCGGTGGGGTTGTGCGGACTGCTGAGCACGATGGCGCGGGCACCCGTGCCCGCTGCCCGCGCCTCGAACTCCTCCACCGGCAGCCGGTAGCCACGGCCGCTCGAGTGACGCTCCAGGGGGACGGCCTGGTACTCCGCGCCGGCCGCCGTGACGACCTGCTCGAAGCCCGGGTACTCCGGCGCGGGGGCGAGCACCGGACCGCCGCCCGGGAGCGCGTCCAGCACGAAGCGGATGGCGCTCCGCGGGCCGAACGGCAGCCGCACCACCCACCGGGGGTCGATCCGGGCCCCGAACCGCTCCCGGTACCAGGCCACCACGAGCGCGTCGCCGTCCGGGGCCGGCAGGGTGTAGCCGAGGACGGGGTGGGCCGCCCGCTCCCGCAGCGCCCGGAAGACGCCGGGGAAGCCCGGGAGGTCCATGTCGGCGACGCCCATCGGTATGCGGCCCGGGTCCTGCTCGGCGCCGGCCTGCGCCCATTTGACGCTGCCGGTACCCGAACGGTCGAACACCTCGGGGAAGCCGGGGAGGAGCGGGGCCGGCACCGGGGCGGCAGGTGGCGGTCCGAGGCCGGCCGCCGGCCCGGGGTGGTGGGGGACATCGAGGGGTTCCGGCACCGTGTGCCCCTTCCGTCGTGGTGCCCTGCTCCAACGGGGACCCAGCCGGGCCCGGTGTGCGAGGGAGGTGGCTCCCGTGTGACGACGGTAGTCCGTCGGTCCGACAGTGCCCTCCCCAACTGCGCCGACCAGGCGGCGACACCCCCCGGTCGGGGACGTGGCGCGGCCGGGGAAGTGGCGCGATCGGTGAGACGTTGACGCAGGAAACCTCCTGGCACCCTTGGGACGGGTGACACCCAGGAGGCGATCGGCTGAACTCTGGAGCGGAGGGCTTGGGTGATGACGGAACGACTGGTGGTGATCGGGGGCGACGCCGCGGGGATGTCGGCCGCCTCCCAGGCACGCAGACACCGGGGCCCCGGAGAACTGGAGATCGTCGCGTTCGAACGCGGGAACCGCACCTCCTACTCCGCCTGCGGCATCCCCTACTGGCTCGGCGGGGTGGTGGACGACGCC
This sequence comes from Wenjunlia vitaminophila DSM 41686, assembly GCF_000380165.1. GTDB lineage: Bacteria > Actinomycetota > Actinomycetes > Streptomycetales > Streptomycetaceae > Wenjunlia > Wenjunlia vitaminophila. The sequence continues at coordinate 16,706 of NZ_KB904677.1, read as the reverse complement.
GAACGACTCATCGCCCGCAGCCCCGAACAGCACCGGCGTCGCGGCATCGACGTCCGGATGCGCACCGAGGTGACCGAGATCGACCTCGACCGCCGCCGGGTGCGCAGCCGTGACCTCGAACGCGGCGACACCGCCTGGACGGAGTTCGACCACCTGGTCATCGCCACCGGCGCCGTGCCGGTCCGGCCACCGCTGCCCGGCATCGACGCGTCGAACGTCCACGGGGTGCAGACCCTGGACGACGGTGAGGCCGTGCTGCGGTCCCTGGCCGGCAACCCACGCCGGGCGGTGGTGGTCGGCGCCGGGTACATCGGGGTGGAGATGGCCGAGGCGTTGCTGCGTCGTGGCCTGGAGGTGACGGTGCTGGAACGCGCCCCCCAGCCCATGACCACGCTCGACCCGGACATGGGCGCCCTGGTGCGGGAAGCGATGACCGAGTTCGGCATCCAGGTGGTCAACGGCGCGGCCGTCACCGAGCTGCGCACCGACGGCGACGGCCGGGCCACAACGGTGCTGACCTCCGACGGGAGCGAGTACCCCGCGGACATCGTGGTCCTGGGCCTCGGCTCCCGCCCGAACACCGCGCTCGCCGAGGCCGCCGGGCTGCCCCTCGGGGAGTCCGGGGGGCTGCTGACCGACGTGTCGATGCGGGTCCGCGGCACCGAGGGGGTGTGGGCCGGCGGCGACTGCGTCGAGGTCCTGAACCTGGTCTCCGGGGCCACCCAGCACATCCCGCTCGGCACCCACGCCAACAAGCACGGCCAGGTCATCGGTGCCAACGTGGGCGGCGGGTACGCCACGTTCCCCGGTGTGGTGGGAACCGCCATCAGCAAGGTGTGCGACCTGGAGATCGGCCGGACGGGGCTGCTCGAGGAGGAGGCGCGGGCGGTCGGGTTCCGTTTCGTCACCGCCACCATCGAGTCCACCAGCCGGGCCGGCTACTACCCCCCGACGGCGCCGATGACCGTGAAGGTGCTCGCCGAGCTGCGCACCGGGCGGTTGCTCGGCGTGCAGATCGTCGGCCGGGAGAACGCCGGCAAACGGGTGGACATCGGCGCGGTCGCGCTCACCGCGGGGATGACGGTGGAGCAGATGACCGGGCTGGACCTCGGCTACGCCCCGCCGTTCTCCCCGGTGTGGGACCCGGTGCTGCTGGCCGCGCGCAGGGCGACGCGTGCCGTCGCCGAGGACATGAGGGCCAACGGGTAGGGCGCCGTCCCGGCGCTCGTCGCCGGCCGCCGGGGGTCCGCCCCCGGCGCGCCGGCGCGGTGTCGGTCTACGCCTCGAGCCGGCCGCGGGTCCGGGCCGGGGGCGGGGTCCCGTCGCCGAACGGGCGACCGCCGAGCTCCTCGCGCCGGTGCGGCGTCCGCCAGGCGGACAGGTCGGGGCCGAGGGGCACGATCCCGGTCGGGTTGATGTCGCGGTGCACCTGGTAGTAGTGGCGCTTGATGTGGTCGAAGTTGACGGTGTCCGCGAACCCGGGGGTCTGGTAGAGGTCGCGGGCGTAGGCCCACAGGACGGGCATCTCCGTCAGCTTGTGCCGGTTGCACTTGAAGTGGCCGTGGTACACCGCGTCGAACCGCACCAGGGTGGTGAACAGCCGGACGTCCGCCTCGGTGACGGTGTCGCCCACCAGGTAACGCTGTCGCCCCAGCCGTTCCGACAACTCGTCCAGGCGCCGGAACAACCGTTGGAACGCCTGGTCGTAGGCGGTCTGCGTGCTGGCGAACCCGGCGCGGTAGACACCGTTGTTGACGTCCCTGAACACCTGCTCGTTCACCTCGTCGATCTCGTCCCGCAGGTGCTCGGGGTACAGGTCCGGCGCGCCGTCCCGGTGGTAGCTGGTCCACTGGGTGCTCAGGTCCAGGGTGATCTGGGGGTAGTCGTTGGTCACGACCTTGCCGCTGGGCACGTCCACCACGGCGGGCACGCTGATGCCGCCGTCGTAGTCGGGGTCGGCGGCGTGGTACGCCTCGGAGAGGAACGCGATGCCGAGGACCGGGTCGACGTCCCCCGGGTCCAGGGTGAACCGCCAGCTCCGCTCGTCCTGGACGGGGTCCGTGACGGCGAGCGAGATGACGTCCTCGAGACCGAGCAGCCGGCGGACCAGCACCGCCCGACTGGCCCAGGGGCAGGCCAGGCTCACCACCAGGCGGTAACGCCCCGGCTCGACCGGCCAGCGGGCGCCCTCCTCGTCGGTGATGCGGTCCTTGAAGGCGTTGCCGGCCCGGACGAACTCGCCGTCGGCCTTCGCCCCGCCCCGGTCCTGCCCGGCGGTACCGCGTTCCGAACGGTCCCGTTCCTCGGTGGCCATGTGCGCTCCCCTTGCGTTGGAACCCGTGGTGATGACGGTCCTACACACATCGTGTTCGACACACATCGTGGCGGGCCAGCCCTCGGCCTCGGCGGCGCACCCATGGTGACCCACCCCTCCAGACGCTACCGTGCCGGGATGGACGACGAGGTGAACGACGAGGCGGTCACCGTGCGTCGGGCCGGTCCCGTGACCACCGTGGTGCTCGACCGCCGTCGGGTGCGCAACGCGGTGGACGTCCCCACCGCGCGGGCGCTCGCCGACGCCTTCCGTGCCTTCGACGAGGACGACGGGGCGAGCGTGGCGGTGCTGTACGGGGCGGGCGGCACCTTCTGCGCCGGTTTCGACCTCAAGGCGCTGGGAGCACCGGACGGGGACCGGGTGCGGTTGGACGGCGACGGCCCGCTGGGGCCCACCCGGATGCGGCTGGGGAAACCCGTGATCGCCGCCGTCAGCGGCCACGCCGTCGCCGGCGGCCTGGAACTGGCGCTCTGGTGCGACCTGCGGGTGGCGGACGCCACCGCCGTCTTCGGGGTGCTCTGCCGTCGCTGGGGGGTGCCCCTGGTGGACGGCGGCACGGTCCGGCTGCCCCGGTTGATCGGCCAGAGCCGGGCGATGGACATGGTGCTGACCGGCCGGCCGGTCGAGGCGACGGAGGCGTACGCGATGGGGCTGGCCAACCGGCTGGTCCCGGCGGGTCGGGCGCTGGCCGCGGCACAGGAGCTGGCCGCCGAGCTCGCCGCGTTCCCGCAGACCTGCATGCGGCAGGACCGGCTGTCGCTGCTCGGTCAGTGGGGCATGGACGAGCCGCGGGCGCTCGCCGCGGAGGCGCGCCACGGACAGGTGTCGCTGGCGGCCGGGATGGACCGGGGCGTGGCGAGGTTCAACGCGGGGGCCGGGCGTCACGGCTCGTTCACCCAGGGTCCGCCCCAGGGCCGGGCCGGGGCGTCCGACTGACCCGCCGGGTGGGCGGCCGGGGCCGTGAGGTCCGCCGTCGGGTGCATGGCTGAGGGCATCGCGGGTAGGCGGGCCGCTCCGGCGCGGAGCGGAACCGCCGCTCGGCGCCCCGACGATTGGACATGCCATGACGGATTCCCCCACCGGCGACACCCCTCCTTCGGCCCAGCAGGCGCTGCGGGCCCTCGCGGAGAACGGCGCGGACGAGGAGGCGCTGTTCACCCTGGCGACCAGCGAGGTGCTGTTGCCCGACCCGGGCGACCCCGAGGGCCACGAACCGCCCGAGGGCGAGCAGCACATCGTGAGCCTCCCGGTGTTCGAACAGCAGGACGGCGCTCGGCTGGTGCCGGTGTTCACCTCGGAGGTGCGCATGGCCCAGGCGCTGCCGCAGATCGAGCGGTACCACCGGGTCCCGCTGGCGGTGCTGGCCGGCAGTTGGCCGTCGGACGACCTGTCGCTGACCATCGACGCCGGCGCGCCCGAGGCGGTGACCCTCACCGCCCAGGGGGTGCGGACGCTGCCTGGTCTGGGAGGCGGCTGAACCCCCTCGACCCGCTGCCTGACGACCGGCCGGCGTCGTCGCGCCCGGTGGCGGCGACCGGCCCCCGGTCGAGGCCGGGTCGGGCGCCGCTCGTCCTCCCGCGGTGTGACGCGGACGGGACCGCCGCGGTCTTCCCCCGCGACCGGTGCCCGTTCACCATGTAGCCCGGTGTCGCCACCCCCGAGGAGGTCACACGTGGGCTGCCCCTTTCGCCTCCAGCCCGACGGGCGCAACCAGCACCGGGAGAACGCGCAGCTCCGGGAGCTGGGCACCGCGGTCGAGGTGGAGTTACCCGACGGTGTGACGGCGTGGGCCATCACCCGCTTCGACGCCATGCAGCGCCTCCTTGGCGACGCCCGCGTCGCCAAGGGGATCGAGCACTGGGCCGCGATGGCCCGGGGCGAGGTCCCGCCGGGCTGGCCGCTGATCGACTTCGTCGCGGTGCGCAGCATGATCACCGCGGACGGCGAGGCCCACCGGCGGCAGCGCGGGCTGGTCTCCCAGGGGTTCACCGCGCGTCGGGTGGAGCGGATGCGCCCCCGGGTGCGCGAGGTCGTCCACGAGCTGCTCGACTCCGTGGCCGAGGGGGCGCCGGGCCCCATCGACCTGCGGGAACGATTTGCCTACCGGTTGCCGATGACCGTGATCTGCGAGCTGATCGGCGTTCCCGCCCACCGCAGGGAGGAACTGCGCGGCTGTGTGGCCAGCTTGACCTCGAGCACCACGGACCACGAGGAGACGTTGGCCAACCAGCGGGCGGTCTACGGGCTGCTGGCCGACCTGGTCGCGGCCAAACGCAGGACACCGGCCGATGACCTGACCACCGCGCTGATCGCCGCGCACGAGGAGGACGGCGACCGGCTCACCGGTGACGAACTCGTCGGGACGCTGCTGCTGATGCTCGTGGCCGGGCACACCACCACCGCCAACCTGATCACCAATGCCGTGGTGGCCCTGCTCACCCATCCGGACCAGCTCGCCCTGGTCCTGGACTCCACGGTGCCCTGGAGCGCCGCGGTGGAGGAGACCCTGCGCTGGAACGGCCCGGTCAACCAGTTCCCCATGCGTTACGCCCTGGAGGACATCGAGATCGACGGCACGGTGATCCGCAAGGGCGACGCCATCCTCACCTCCATCGCCGCTGCCGGCCGAGATCCCCGGGCCCACGGCCCGGACGCCGACGAGTTCGACATCACCCGCCCCGCCCCGCGGCACCTGGCGTTCAGCCACGGCGTCCACTACTGCCTCGGGGCGCCGCTCGCCCGTCTCGAGGCGGAGACCGCGCTCCAGGCGCTGTTCGAACGCTTTTCCCGGCTGGCCCTCGCCGAGCCGGCGGAGAACCTGGTCCCGGTGGCCTCCCTGGTGAGCAACGGCGTGCGGGCGCTGCCGGTGACGGTCTAGCCGCCCGGCGCGCCCCCTGCGGTCCGACCGCAGCCCCGCGGACGCGGAGAGGACCCGGGGCGGGCGTTCACCGCCCCACTCGCCCGTCGATCCGTTCGCGCAGCAGGTCGGCGTGTCCGTTGTGCCGGGCGTACTCCTCCACCATGTGCACCAGCACCTCCCGCAGCGAGACCGGCCCGTCGTTCGGGGTCAGGCCGGTGACGTCGAGGTTCGGTGCCTCCGCCACGAACCGGTCGGCGAACGCGACCTCCTCCCGCCACACCCGCCAGGCCTCGGCGACTACCTCCGGGTCCGGCACCGCGCCGTCGAAGTCCCCGTCGGGCTGGGCCTCGGACTGGAACAGCCGAGGGGCGTCCTGTCCGGACAGACGCACCCGGAACCAGATGCGCTCCACCTCCGCCATGTGCCGCACCAGACCCAGCAGCGACATCGTGGACGGCTCGACGGAACGTCTGGCGAGGTCCGCGGGGCCGAGGCCGGAGCACTTCAGCTCCAGGGTGAGGCGCTGGCAGCGCAGGAACTCCTGGAGCGTGGTCCGCTCGTCCCCCAGGCGGGGGCCGTTCTCGCGGGGGTCGTCCTGGGGGCTGACGAACATGTGGGCCCTGCGGGGCGAATCGCTCATGGAGAGATGATGGTGGGTCGGCAAGCGGTCCACCAGGTGGCCTCCCGGCCCCGGTGACGCGGCGCCGCCGTGCAACCGCGGGCGGACCGCAGTCGCACACCGTCCCCGCGCCCGCCCGCTCCCCCGGTCCGTCCGGTGGGGGAACGGCCGGGCCGCGTGCGGTCGCCGCCACGTCAGACGAGTGCAAGAACACCTAGGCCAGTGGTGGTGGCGCCTGAACACACGGGACGAATGGCCCGACGGCTCCTATCGTTTGCCGGGTTTCGTACCGCTCTCCTGACGGGGGAGCGCAACGATGGGGGAGATCCATGTCGAGATCAGGCAGGTCCTTCAGGGGGGCCGCGGTGGCGGCGCTCGCCGTGGGAAGCGTTACGGCGCCGCTGCTCACCGGTCAGGCACAGGCGGACCAGCGGGGCGTGAGCGTCGAGGTCGTCGCGAGCGGTCTGCAGAACCCGCGGGACGTGACCGCGTTGGGCGACGGGACGGTGCTGGTCGCCGAGGCGGGGGCGGGCAGCCCCACCGGGTGCGAGCCCGGCCGCGCCTGCGCCGGTCCGACCGGTGCCATCTACCGGGTCAGGGGCGACCAGAAGGGGCGCGTGCTCGAGGGCCTGCCGTCCGTCATCAAACTGCCGGACAGCTCCGGCGGCACCGTCGAGGTGTCAGGACCCAGCCAGGTGGTGCCGAACCCGGCCGGTGGCTACACCGTGCTGACCGGCTTCGGCGGCACCACGGACCAGCGGGCGCAGCTCGGCCCGGACGCGGCCAGGCTGGGCACGCTGTACGACACCAGGGACGGGAAGGTCATCGCCGACCTCGCCGACCACGAGACCCGCAACAACCCCGACGGGGGTGAGGTCTTCAGCAACCCCTGGCAGTTCGAGAAGACCTGGACGGGCGACTACCTGGTCACCGACGCGGGCGCCAACACGGTGGTGCGCGGTTCCAACAGCGGCACCAGCACGGCGTTCGCGCTGCCGAAGCACACCCTGCCGTCCGGTGAGTCGGTGGAGGCCGTGCCGAGCGGCATCGCCCGCAGCGTGTTCGGCACCGTCTACGTCGCCGACATGAGCGGTCTGCGGACCGGCGCCAGCCGCATCTGGAAGGTGGTCCCGGGTCAGAAACCGCAGGTGCTGGTGGACGGGCTGTCCAACATCATCGACATCGAGCTGGACGGCACGGGCAACCTGTACGCGCTGTCCCACACCAAGGGCTTCGTACAGGGCCCGCCGCTGCCCGGGGCGATCTACAAGATCAACCTGTTCACCCGGCAGACCACCGAGCTCGCCACCGGGGACCAGCTCCAGGGCCCCACGGGCATGGACCTCGGGCCCGACGGCGCCGTCTACGTCTCCAACAAGGGCGCCGGTCTCGGCGGTGAGCTGCTGCGGGTCACGCCCTGACGGCCTGTCCGCCGCGGTGACGTTCCCGCGGTGACGCACCGTCCAGCGACGAAGGCCCCGCCAGGACCCGTGCCCGGCGGGGCCGTCCCGCCCCCCGCGGCCGGGCGACCCCCACCAGGAAACTGTCACGCCCGGTACGCGGATGGTTACAGAAACCGCCGTATCCCGAGTCGTGGTGACCGCTATACCCTACCCAGTCAGCAAACGACTCGATTAGCGGCTCCAGGGGTCGTGCACCCCTCGGCCGGGCGTCCGGGCGGGGTGCTCAGCGTCCCCTGACGATGGATCCGCCCGTGAAGTGACGTACCCAGGAGGCTGGTCGTGTCTCTTCCCGCCGACACACCCGACAGCGAACACCGGACCGGTGTCTGGCTCATCGGGGCCCGCGGCTCGGTCGCCACCACGGTGGTCACCGGATGCGCCGCGACGGCCTCGGGCCTGCACCCGCCCACCGGTCTCGTGACCGAGACCCCGCCCTTCGCCGGCAGCGGACTGCCGGCCCTGTCCTCACTGGTCTTCGGGGGGCACGACACCGCCAACGGTCCACTGCCCAAGCGCGCCGAGGAGCTCGCCGGCGCCGGTGTGCTCCCGCACGACCTCCCGTCCGCGGTGCGGGACGAACTCCGCGCTGCCGACGCCGAGATACGCCCCGGTGTCCGCCCGGGCGACGACACCCGTGGTGAGCCCGAACTCGTCGCCGCGCTCTCAGCCGACATCGAGGACTTCGTCCGACGGCACCGCCTCGCCCGCGCCGTCGTGGTCAACGTCGCGTCAACGGAGCCGGCGCCCGCCGCCACCGACCCGCGGCTGCCGGCCAGCTCCCTGTACGCCGCGGCCGCGCTCCGCGCCGGCTGCGGCTACGTCAACTTCACCCCGTCCACCGGCCTGCACCACCCGGGACTGGCCGACACCGCCGCCGCCAGCGGAGTGCCGTACGCCGGCAGGGACGGCAAGACCGGGCAGACGCTGCTGCGGGCGGTGCTCGCGCCGATGTTCGCGCAGCGGGCGCTCGCCGTACGGGCCTGGTCGGGGACGAACCTGCTGGGCGGCGGGGACGGCGCGGCGCTGGCCGACCCGGGAGCCGCCGCGGCCAAGAACGCCGGCAAGGACCGGGTGCTGCACGACAACCTCGGTTCGGTGCCGCAGGGCGAGGTGCACATCGACGACGTCCCCGCCCTGGGCGACTGGAAGACCGCCTGGGACCACGTCGCCTTCGAGGGCTTCCTCGGCACCCGGATGGTCCTGCAGACCATCTGGCAGGGCTGCGACTCCGCGCTGGCCGCGCCCCTGGTCCTGGACCTGGTCCGGCTGGTGGCCCGCGCCCACGAGGTGGGACTGACCGGACCGCGTCCCGAGTTGGGCTTCTACTTCAAGGACCCGGACGGCGGCCCCTCCGCCCTGGCCGAGCAGTACGGCGCCCTGCTGGACTTCGCCGGACGGCTCGGCGACGACCGGCCCGCCGGCAACGACACGGAGGAGGCGCGGTGAACCGGGTCCGTGACGCCCTGAACGCGGCGGCGCGGCGGAGCCGCCGCCCCACCTGGGTGGCCCCGGCCGCCACCAGGCCCCAGCGCCCCCTGATCGCCCACGCCTCGCCGGCCAGACCCCCCGGGCGTGAGCCCGGGCGGCCCGCCACCGCCGCGAGCGGGCCGGCGCCGGGCACCGCGTCCCGTTCCCGCGCCGTCAGGCTCCGGGACTGGGCCGAACTGCTCAGGCTGCCCGCGCTGTTCACGGTGCCCGGCGACGCCCTCGCCGGGGCGGCCGCCGCCGGGCGCCGACCGAACCGGCGCACCGGGCTGGCCGTCGCCGCCTCCCTGTGTCTCTACCAGGCGGGGATGGCCCTCAACGACTGGGCGGACCGGGACGAGGACGCCGCGGAACGTCCCCACCGTCCCATCCCCTCCGGCCGGATCGCCCCGCGGGCGGCGCTCGCCGCCGGAGTGGGCCTGACCGTCGCCGGACTGGCCCTCGCCTCCCGGGCCGGGCGTTCCGCCACGGTCCTCGCCACCGCGCTCGCCGGCACGGTCTGGGCCTACGACCTGCGGTTGAAGCACACCCCCGCGGGTCCGGCGGTGATGGCCACGGCCCGTTCGCTCGACCTCCTGCTGGGTGCCGCGGCCACCGCGCGCCCCGCGCGGAGCAGCGCAACGCCGGCCGGCACCGCGGGATGGCGCGGCGCGCTCGGCCCGGCGGCGGCCCTGGGCGCGCACACCGCCGCGGTGACCCTGGTGTCCCGCCGGGAAACCCAGGGGGGCTCCCCGGTGACGCCGCTCGCCGCGCTGGGGGTGACCGCCGGCCTCGGGGCGTGGACCAGCCGGCACCGCCCCCGCACGTCGGCCCGTGACCACGCGGCACCACCCGGCGCCCACACCGTCCCGGCCACGGTCCGGCGGTCGCCAGGCCGGCCACGTTCCGTCCCGGACCTGGCCCGGGCGGCGCTGGCCCTGGGCTACGCGGCCACCGCCGCCAAACCGCTGTTCCACGCCGTGCTCAACCCCTCGCCGCCGCTCACCCAGCGGGCGGTCGGCGGCGGCATCCGGGCGATGATCCCGCTCCAGGCCGCGCTCGCCGCCCGGTCAGGAGCCGCCGGGACCGCCGTCGCCGTCGCCGGGCTGGTGCCGCTGGCCCGGCGGCTGTCCCGGAAGGTGAGCCCCACATGAGCCCGCGGCTGGGGTACGGCACCAACGGGCTCACCGACCTGCGACTCGACGACGCCCTGGCGCTCCTCGCCGACCTCGGCTACGACGGGGTCGGCCTGACGCTCGACCACATGCACCTGGACCCGATGGCGCCCGGGCTCGCCGACCGCACCCGGGTCGTCGCCGGACGGCTGGCCGACCTGGGCCTCGAGGTCACCGTGGAGACCGGGGCCCGCTACGTCCTGGACCCCCGGCGCAAGCACGGGCCCTCCCTGCTCGACCCGGACCCGGACGCCAGGGCGGCCCGCGTCCGGCTGCTGCTGAGGGCCGTGCAGGTCGCCGCCGACCTCGGGGCGCACGCGGTGCACTGCTTCAGCGGTGTCCTGCCCGAAGGCACCGACCCGGGCACCGGGTGGAAACGCCTCGGCGAGGCGCTGCCCCCCGTCCTGGAGGCGGCCGACGCGGCGGGCATCCCCGTCGCGGTCGAACCCGAACCCGGCCACCTGCTGGCCACCGTCGCCGACTTCCACCGGCTCCGCGCCGACCTCGGCGACCCCGACCCGCTCGGACTCACCCTGGACATCGGCCACTGCCAGTGCCTGGAGCCCGAGCCGCCGGCCGAGTGCGTGCGGTCCGCCGCGCCGTGGCTGCGCCACGTCCAACTCGAGGACATGCGCCGAGGTGTCCACGAGCACCTCCCGTTCGGTGACGGAGAGATCGACTTCCCGCCGGTGCTCGAGGCGCTGACCGACGTCGGGTACCGGGGGCTGGCCGTCGTCGAACTGCCCCGGCACTCCCACGCCGGCCCCGAACTCGCCGAACGCTCCCTGCGGTTCCTGCGAAACGGAGGCACCAGGTGACCCACACCACCGCATCACCCAGCTCCCCGCCCCCCACCGTGGACGAGCTGCGCGCCGCCCTCCTGGCGTGTCTCGCGCCGCCGGCGAACGCCTGGCTGGACGGCGCCCTGACCGACGCCGCCGAAGCCGCCGCCGCGCCAGCCGGCGCCCCACCCGGTCGGGCACTGCCCGCGTGGGAGCTGCGCTTCGCCGAGGCCGGGCGGCGTTGCGGCGCCGAGGACGCCGCCGACCAGGCCCGCGTGCTGCTGCTGCGCACCGCCCGCCCGGACGCCACCGCGGTCGCCCGCCTCTACCGGCAGGGCACCGCCGCGGAGCGCCGTGCGGTGCTGCTGGCCCTCGACCACCTCGACCTCGCGCCCGCCGACGGGCTCGCGCTGGTCGAGGACGCGCTGCGGACCAACGACACCCGCCTGGTCGCCGCCGCCGTGGGCCCCTACGCCGGACGTCACCTCGACGCCCACGCCTGGCGGCACGCGGTGCTGAAGTGCCTGTTCACCGGCGTCCCGGTGGACGCCGTCGCCGCCCTCGAGGAACGCGCCCACGGCGACGGCGAACTCGCCCGCATGCTGGGCGACTACGCCAGCGAGCGCACCGCCGCCGGCCGCCCCGTCCCCGATGACCTGTCCCGCGTCCTGGCCGTGGCCGGGAAGGCCGAGGAGTCCTGATGCGCATCTTCGACCCGCACATCCACATGACGTCCCGGACCACCGACGACTACCAGGCGATGTACGACGCCGGGGTCCGCGCCGTGGTCGAACCGGCGTTCTGGCTGGGCCAGCCCCGCACCTCCCCGGAGTCGTTCGTGGACTACTTCGACGCGCTGCTGGGCTGGGAGCCGTTCCGGGCCGCGCAGTACGGGATCGTCCACCACTGCACCATCGCGCTGAACCCCAAGGAGGCCAACGACCCGCGCTGCGTGCCCGTCCTGGACGAACTGCCGAGGTACCTGGTGAAGGACTCCGTGGTGGCCGTCGGAGAGATCGGCTACGACTCGATGACCCCCGCCGAGGACACCGCCCTCGCCACCCAGTTGCAGCTCGCCGCCGACCACGGCCTGCCGGCCCTGGTGCACACCCCGCACCGGGACAAGCTCGCCGGCCTCCGCCGCACCCTGGACGTGGTCGCCGAGTCCGCGCTCCCGGTGGAACACGTGCTGCTCGACCACCTCAACGAGACCACGGTGGGCGAGGCCAAGGACGCCGGCTGCTGGATGGGCTTCTCCGTCTACCCCGACACCAAGATGGACGAGGACCGCATGGTCGCCATCCTGAAGAGCCACGGCCCGGAGCGGGTACTGGTGAACTCCGCGGCGGACTGGGGGAAGAGCGACCCGCTCAAGACCCGGAAGGTCGGCGACGCCATGCTCAGGGCCGGCTTCGACGAGGACGTGGTGGACCAGGTGCTGTGGCGCAACCCGGTCGCGTTCTACGGGCTCAGCGGACGGCTCGACCTGGAGCGCGCCGAGCCCGCCGACGTCCAGCACGAGGGCAACTCCATACTCCGCGGCGGGGAGTGAACCATGCGGTTCACCCACGCCGACGGCTCCACCGTGCACCTGGCGTACTGCACCAACGTCCACCCGGCGGAGACCCTCGACGGGGTGCTGGCCCAGCTCGCCGAGCACTGCGAACCGGTGCGCCTGCGCCTGGGCGTCGAACGCCTGGGCGTCGGCCTGTGGCTCGCCGACACCGCGGCCCGCACCCTCAGGGCGGACCCCGCGGCCCTGGCCGCGCTGCGCGGCGAACTCGACCGGCGCGGACTCGAGGTCGTCACCCTCAACGGCTTCCCCTACCGGGGATTCGGTGCCGCCGAGGTCAAGCACCGGGTCTACCGCCCGGACTGGACCGAACCCGAGCGCCTGCGGTACACCACCGACCTGGCGCACCTGCTGGTCGAACTGCTCCCCGACGACGTCACCGAGGGCACCGTCTCCACCCTGCCCATCGCCTGGCGCACCCCCTTCGACCAGGATCGGAGCGACGCGGCCAGGGCCGCGCTGACCACCCTGGGGGAGCGCCTCGACGACCTGGAACAGCGGACCGGCCGCAGCGTCCGGATCGGCCTCGAACCCGAGCCGGGCTGCGTGGTGGAGACCACCGGGGACGCCATCGCCCCGCTGACCGCGGTGGCCCACCCGAAGATCGGGATCTGCGTGGACACCTGCCACCTGGCCACGTCCTTCGAGGACCCCGGCGCCGCCCTCGCCGCGCTGGACGCCGCTGGTGTCCCGGTGGTCAAGGTCCAGGCGTCCGCGGCCCTGCACGCGGAACACCCCGACCGGCCCGAGGTGCGCCGCGCGCTGGCCGCGTTCCACGAGCCCCGCTTCCTCCACCAGACCCGCACCCTGACCGGTTCCGGCCTGTGCGGCACCGACGACCTGGACCAGGCCGTGGCCGGCGACGCCCTCCCGGACACCGGCCCGTGGCGCACCCACGTCCACGTCCCGCTGCACGCCTCGCCGGCCGCCCCGCTCACCTCCACGCTGCCCGTGCTCAGGGACACGCTGACCCGGCTGCTCACCGGACCCGTCCCGCGCACCAGGCACCTGGAGGTGGAGACCTACACCTGGCAGGCGCTGCCGCCCGCGCTGCGCCCCCGCACCCCGGCCGAACTCGCCGACGGCATCGCCGCCGAACTCGGCCTCGCCCGGGACCTGCTGACCGAGCTGGGCCTGAAGGAGTCGCCATGACCGAAGGACCGACCCCCCGACCGCTCCTCGTCCTGGACGTCGTCGGCCTCACCCCGCGGCTGCTCGAGCACATGCCGCGGCTGTCCCGCCTGGCCCGCGAGGGCTCGAGCGCCCCCCTGGGCACCGTGCTGCCCGCGGTGACCTGCGCGGCCCAGTCCACGTTCCTCACCGGCACCCTGCCCGCGGAACACGGCATCGTCGGCAACGGCTGGTACTTCCGCGACCTCGGCGAGGTGCTGCTGTGGCGCCAGCACAACGGCCTGGTGTCCGGCGACAAGCTGTGGGACGCCGCCCGCCGGATCCACCCCGGCTACACCGTGGCCAACATCTGCTGGTGGTACGCGATGGGCGCGGACACCGACGTCACCGTCACGCCCCGCCCGATCTACTACGCCGACGGGCGCAAGGAACCCGACTGCTACACCCGGCCGGTGGAGCTGCACGACGAGCTCACCGCCAAGCTCGGGACCTTCCCGCTGTTCCACTTCTGGGGGCCCGGGGCGGACATCGTCTCCTCCCGGTGGATCGTGGACGCCACCCGGCACGTCGTCGCCACCCGCCGCCCCGACCTCGCCCTGTGCTACCTCCCCCACCTCGACTACGACCTCCAGCGCTACGGCCCGGACGACCCGCGTTCCCACCGGGCGGCCACCGAACTGGACGACGCCCTCGCCCCCCTGCTCGACGACGCGCAGGCCGAGGGCCGCACCGTGGTGGCGCTCTCCGAGTACGGGATCACCCGCGTCACCCGTGCGGTGGACATCAACCGGGCGCTGCGCCGGGCGCGGCTGCTGGAGGTGCACACCCAGGACGGCATGGAGTACCTGGACCCGATGGCCTCGCGGGCGTTCGCGGTCGCCGACCACCAGATCGCCCACGTCTACGTCCGCCGTCCGGAGGACCTGGCCGCCACCCGCGCGGCACTGGCCGGCCTGGACGGGATCGAGACCCTCCTGGACGACGAGGGCAAGAAGAAGCACGGCCTGGACCACCCCCGGTCCGGGGAGCTGGTCGCGGTCGCCGAGCCGGACGCCTGGTTCACCTACTACTACTGGCTGGACGACGCGCACGCGCCCGACTTCGCCCAGCTCGTGGAGATCCACCGCAAGCCGGGGTACGACCCGGTCGAACTCTTCCTCGACCCCCACGACCCCTACGTGAAGGTGAGGGCGGCGACCGCGCTGGCCCGCAAGAAACTCGGCATGCGCTACCGGATGGCGGTGGTGCCGCTGGACCCGTCACCCATCCAGGGCAGCCACGGCCGTCTCCCGGACGACCCCGACGACGGGCCGGTGATCCTGTGCTCCGCCGCGGACGCGGTCACCGGCCCCGTGGAGGCCACCGAGGTCAAGGAGATGCTGCTCGGCCTCGCCGGGCTCGGCGTGGGGTAATCGTCGGACAGCGGGTACTCGGCTGCGCATGGTCGGCAACCGTCACCGCACACCGATCTCCGGCCGGGGTGACCTGGGCCCGGCCGGGGACCACCCCGGGCTGGTGGACCCGGAGTACCTGCGGCGCAGGGACGCGCTGGTCGCCCTCGCCGACGGACACCAGGTCGGACGCCCCTCGCCACACGTCACCTACCGTGACGCGGAGCACCGGCTGTGGCGCACGGTGCGCGCCGCGTTGTGGCCGGCGCAGGAGGCCCGTGCCTGCTCCCTGGTCCTGGAGGCGAGGGAGGACGCCCCGCTGCCGGCCGACCACGTTCCGCAGCACCGGGAGGTGGCGGACGGGCTGCGGCAGCGGACCGGGTTCGGGTTCACCCTGGCCGGGGGGATGGTGCCCAACGACCGGTTCCTGCGGTCGCTGGCGGACGGCTGGTTCCACGCCGTGCAGTACGTCCGGCACCCCGCAGTGCCGCTGTACACGCCGGAACCCGACATCATCCACGACGTGTGCGGCCACGGCATCCACCTGGCCTCCCCCTGGTTCGCCGGGCTGTACCGGGCCGTGGGCGAGGCCGCCACCCGGGTGCGGACCGAGGAGGCGCTCGAACTGCTCAGCCGGGTGTACTGGTTCACCCTGGAGCACGGCGTGGTGCACGAGCGCGGGGCGGTGCGGGCCTACGGGGCCGCACTGCTGTCCTCCTACGGGGAGCTGGCCCGGCTGCACGAGGCGGAGCTCCGCCCCTTCGACCCGGCGGCGATGGGCCGGGCCTCCTACCAGGTCACCGGTTACCAACCGGTCCGGTTCGCCGTCCGTTCCACCGAGCACCTCCAGGACGTCCTGCGGGGGTTCCTCGACGGTTTCGACGACGGGACGCCGGACCGGCTCGGCCTCGAGCCGGAGGTGCTGCGGACCGAGCTGTGGCGCGCACCGGCGTCACCCGTGGCGGGCGCCGCCGCGGAACACTCTCCGCGACCCGGACGTCACGCGGCGTCCACGACCTTCGCCATGACCAGTTCCCGGCGCACGCCGTCCGGCGCCAGGTCGCCCGGCTCCCCGGTGTCCTCGAAGCCCAGGCGCGCGTAGAAGGCGATGGCCGCGTCGTTGTCCGGCATCACCGACAGGCGCAGCGTCGTGGCCCGAAGGCGCCCGGCCCACCGCTCGACCTCTCCGACCAGGGAGCCGCCCACGCCCCGCCCCCGAACCTTCGGACTGACCCACATCGAGATCAACTCCACGGTGTGGGGCATGTCGGCGGGCACGCCACTGGCCATCCCGACCGGTTGACCACCGAGAACGGCGACGGTGTTGTGCGAGCCGGGGATGTCCAGCCGGCTCCGCCAGCGCTCCGCCCGGTCGCCCTCGCCCTGCCACTCGGCCAACGTCGAGCCGAAGGCGTGCGGCGCCTCGGCGAGCGCGGCCAGCCGCAGTTCCCGCCACACCCGCCAGTCGTCCGGCCCCAGCACCCGCAGTTCGGTCATGCCCGCAGGGTGCCCGTGGTCCGGGGGATCGGCAACTGGTTTCCCGGCTCCCGTGGGGTTCCGGCTCCCGTGGGGTTCTTCCGGTCGCGCCCGCGGCGTCGGCCACGGCGGTGCCGGCCACTCCGCGTCCCCCGGCGCCCCGCCCCGTACGTCCTAGGTCGTGTCCGCAAAGTCAGGGCAGCCAGAGTCGCAGGCAGGCGAGGGTGACCAGGGCTTGGTAGTGGCGGGCGCGTTTGTCGTAGCGGGTGGCCAGGGCTTTGTTGTGCTTGAGCCGGTTGAAGCAGCGTTCGACGACGTTGCGGCGGCGGTAGGCCGCGCGGTTGAGTCGGCACCTGCTCTCGCCTCGCCGGATGCGGCCGTTGATCTGGTCGATCCGTTCAGGGATCGCTGCTTTGATGCCTCGGCCGCGGAGATAG
>NZ_KB904676.1 GCF_000380165.1 Wenjunlia vitaminophila DSM 41686 | reverse complement strand
GGCGGGCGTGGGGTCTGGAATGATGTGGACACGGTCCACCTCTCTCGTTGAGCTGTGTGGGTGGGTCGGAGAGGCCGCCTGGTGTCCGCCGAGGCGGCCTCTCGCGCGTTGGTCAGGCCGAGACCGAGAGCGGCTGCTTAAGCGGCTCCCGCGTGAACTGGCGGCTGATGGCCCGAATGTGCGCACCGCTGAACCACACGCGGTTTCCGTTGTTGACGTGCGGGATCTCCCGCTCGTAGGCCATTTCCTTGAGCTTCCGCGGCGAGAAGGGCAGCCAGTAGGCGGTCTCCTCGGGCGTGTAGTGGTACAGCTCCCCCTCCGGCGTGCTCGGCGCCGGGGGCTCCGGTCGCGCGACGCGCATCCTGGTGGCCGTCACGGTGACTCCTTGGGGATATCGCGGGTGATGGCGATCACGGGCACCGCCAGCGCCTCGGCGAGCAGGTGGACGACCTCGTCGGCCGGCTCGCGGACCAGATCCCGCTCTAGGCGGGAGAGGTAGCCGCGATTGCGTCCGATCTGGTCGGCGAGCTGCCGAAGGCCAACATTGCGTGCTCTTCTGAGCTCCCTTACGGCGGGCCCGTTCAGTCTCACGCGCTCAAAGCTAGCCCGCTGGCACTACGTTGGGCAAGCGTTGGGAGCACGTTGTGGGCACTTTTTTAGAGCCCTCGAGAGGGTAGTAGCGGCGTGAACTGAGGCTACTGGTTGCCCACGTGCAACCCTTGACGCCCTCTTTCCTTGCTCGATCGCTGGTCAATCGGCTAGAACTGCCCTCGCAGGGTTGCATTCACCTACGGCATGATGTGAGCCATGAGCACTGACTGGGAGCGACTGGGCCGCGAGCTGGTAGAGGCTCGCAAGGCCCTCGGCTTGACCCAGCGACAGGTGGCAGACCGGATCGGCGTCAGCCGTACGCCGATCCAGTCGATCGAGCGCGGCGACCCGCGAGCCAAACCCACCGGCACGATGCGCAGCTACGCGCGCCTGGTCGGGTGGCAAGACGGGTCCCTGGAGGCGGTGCTCGCCGGAAGAGAACCGATCCGAGAAGGCGCCCCCGAAGGGCGTCCTGCCCGCCAGGCCCCGGAGGTGGATGACCTCCCCGTGCTCGTCGCCGAGGAGTTGCGGGAAGGGGCGCTCCTGGGCGCCACGGTCCTGGACTTGACCGAACTGGGCTCCGACGCCCGCATGATCGTGATCATGAAAGGGCGCCCCGACGCCTCCCCCGAGGAAATCCGGAGAGACCTCCTGGCGTGGCGCCGGACACAGCGTCACCTGGGCAAGCTCGGCGCGCAAAGCGAGTCAGCGGACACCGACACGTGACCTTGGGGAAACAGCGAATTGTTCCTGTGTAACCACCCGTTGTGTGGTTATATGGGGCGGACCTGCGAGAGGGGGCACCACTCGAAGGTCTGGGGGACGCAATGGCGCGGGTACAGGTGATGCGCGTCGCGGGCATGCCGCACAACACCGAACTCCTGGTACTGGACGATCTCGATTGCTACGAGATATACGTAGACGCGGCGCTCCCCGCCGAGCGGGTCAGCGCGCTGGTCGAGCAGGCACTCAACACCTCCGTGGCTCGTCGCTACTGGGAACGCGTGGACGACCCCCTGCCGCGTCCCCCCCACTCCACAGACCACGAGTGAGGGGTTGCCATGGGGTATGCCGAGAAAGTCGTCAGTACGGCGCGCGGAAGCAAAGGTAAGGTCACCTGGCGGGCGCGGTACCTGCTACCTGACGGCACGTACGGAAGTGAGTCGGGCTTCCCGACGAAGAAGACAGCCGTCGCCTGGGGCCGCGAGCAGGAGCGGCAGATCAAGGCCGGCACCTGGATAGACCCCCAGAAGCGCGCCACCACCTTCGGCGCGTTCGCGCGGACCTTCATGGCGTCCAGGCAGAAGAGGGGCCGCACCGTCGGCACCCGGTGGGACCGGCTGGAGAACCACATCCTCCCTAGGTGGGAACACACCCCTCTCGGGGCGATCACCTGGTTCGACGTGGACTCCTGGCAACAGACGCTGCCCGTCGAGGAGGTCAGCCGCGGGCACTGCGTTTCGCTGATGTCCACGATCATGACGGCCGCGGTGGACGCGCAGCACATCACCGTCAACCCGCTCTTCGGCCGGCGCCGCACTCGAGTCACCTCCTTCGACACCGTCAGGCCGAAGGCGCCGAAGGTCCAGGACGGCGGCGCCCGGCCCGAAGCCGCCATCCTGGTGGCCGAACGCCTCGGGCCCGCCCGCGGCATCCACATCCTGACGACCGCGTTCACCGGCCTGCGGTGGGGTGAGGGACTCGGCCTTCACCGGGACAACACGCTGCTGACCAGGCGGCAGCCGTGGGGCGCCGCCGAGTTCGTCTGCCCCATCCTGCGAGTTGTCGAGGAGTACGCCGAGTACCAGGAGCGCGACGAGCAAGGCGAGAAGAAGGGGTACGTCCTGAGGCTCGAGCCCACCAAGAACGACGGGTCGACGCGCGACATCGACGTCCCGCCCTTCCTGGCCCGGCTGCTGCGTCACCACCTGGACGACTGGCCGCACGAGCGCATCTTCAGCACCGACAGCGGCACCCCGTGGCGACGAGGGAACTGGTCGAAGACGCTCCGCCCGGCCTGTGACGGCCGGCCGGAGCGTCCTCGGCGGCGCGGCGTGGCGTACCGGCCGGCGTGGGAGCCGATCCTTCCCGGCCTCGACATGCAGGCGCT
Organism: Wenjunlia vitaminophila DSM 41686; assembly: GCF_000380165.1. GTDB lineage: Bacteria > Actinomycetota > Actinomycetes > Streptomycetales > Streptomycetaceae > Wenjunlia > Wenjunlia vitaminophila. The sequence continues at coordinate 48,671 of NZ_KB904676.1, read as the reverse complement.
GCGCGCTCTGCACGACACGATGCAGGCGGAGATCGGGGTGAAGGAGCCCCTGGCGTTCGAGGCGGCTGGGCACCGGCGGCCGGGGATCAAGCGGCACTACCAGAAGCCCACGCCCGGGATGCGTGCCGAGCGCCTGGAGGGCTTGGAGGAACTATTCTGGAAGGCGATGGCGAACGTCGGGTTGGAGACGCTGTGGGGCCGTGTGAGCCTCGAGAAGGCCTCCTAGAAGGTGATCTCCAATTTTTCTCCTAAATGATCTTCGCGGAAGGTCTCGCAAGCCCTTAACCAGCAAGTCTGGGTTGGATGACACCCGCTCTCCTAAAGCGGGTGTCGCAGGTTCGAATCCTGCCTGGGGCACAAGCCGAAACGCCCCGGACCGATCATGGTCCGGGGCGTTTGACATCAGGTTCTGACATCAACGGCAGTGATCAACCACGGTCGCGAGGCCGCCCGAGCAGCCGGTCCATGTGGCTGATCGCCTCCCGCTGGGTGTCCCGCGCCACATGGTGTGCACAACCGTGGTCGCCACCACGCCGATCTGCTACCGGGGCCGAGGTGCGACCGTGGGTCGCCGTCCCCTCGGCGATGGGCGTCACCGGTTCGGCGCAGTGGGCGTGACCGTGGGGACCGCGGGACGTTGTGGTGGGTGCCGTCGGTGCTTCGGCGTCCCGACGGTGAGGGCGGCACGTGTGACCGCCCGTGCGAGAGGGCCTGGCTGAACACGTCACGGACCGGGGGCTCCCCTCCTCCCCTCCTCTCGGGAGGACGCCCCCGCAACGCCGTGGTCTCCCGCGGTCGTCGTTCCCGCGGGGGACCACGGTCCTCCGCTGGGGTGAATCGACGGGCGCGATACGGGGTACCCACACCAGCCGGCGAAAGTCCGGTCTGGAGACATCAGGTGAGGTGTGGCGATGAGCGAGCGCGAGAACCTGCCGATCCCCGACTACGACCACCTGCCGGTGGGGAGCCTGCGTCACCGCATCCGTTCCCTGGGCCGGGACGACCTGGAGCGGTTGCTCGACTACGAGCGCGCCCACGGCGACCGCCTGCCCGTGGTCCAGGCCATGTCGGCCCGGCTGGCGGAGCTGGCGGCGGGGGCGGTTCCCTCGGGTGGGACGCCCGACGCCCCGGCCCCCGAGCACCCTCCGGGGCCGGATGCCACGAGCAAGGTCAGCCCCAGCACCCGTGGGCCCGCGCTGACCCCGCCGTCCCACGGGACGCCGGAGAACCCGACGCAGCCTCGAAAGACGGGGTGAGTCCCGTTCCGCGACGGTGCGGCCGGCGGAGCGACTCCGCCGGCCGCACCGTCGCGGAAGGCTCACGCTGAGTGGAAGATGGCCTTCTGGACCTCGCTGGGTCTGTCGAACTGCTCCTGGCCCGACTTCTCGATCATTTCGACGATGCGGTCGTCGGCGCCGTTCCTGCGGGCCAGTGCTGCGAGGTCCTTGGCCTTCGCCGGGTAACCGGCGCCGTGCAGCGCCTTCTGGATGTCGATGGGGCTGAAGCGCTTCTCGGCCATGCGGAACTCCTCAGAAGCAGTGGAACGGGGGGAACCCCCGGATACCCCGGCGTCGTCGGATCATGCGGGGCCGTCCCGGCACGGGGAGGGACGGTTCTTCGCCCACCGGGGACGCATGTGGACCCAGCCCCGGGGTACGCGACGGCGCCGGGCCTTGCTGGTGGACCGGAGGTACGGCGGTACCCGGCGGGATGGTGTCTGCTGGCACCGCGCGGGCGAGGTGGCGCGCGGTGAACGGGGAGGAGCCGAACAGTGGCGGTGTTGTGGCTGGGGCTGACCACGGCCCTGGGGCCTGGCGGGGAGGCCCCGGCAGAGGCGGAGACCGAGCTGGCCGAGGCGCTGGCCCTCAGCGGGCTCGAGGTGCGGGCCTGGCGGGTCGGCCAGCCGCTGCCGGCGGACCTGCGCGGAGTGGAGGCCCTGGTGCTCTCCGGGAGCGCGCTGGCGTCGGGGGCGTCCGCGACGGCGGACCCGAAGGGGCATCTGGAGGTGTCCGCCCTGGTGGACGCCGCCCGCTCGGCCGAGCTGCCCTTGCTGACGCTGGGCCCGGCGGCCCGGCTGCTGGGGGAGGAGGAGCCGGAGGGAGCCGTTCGCAGGTCCTCCCGCACGATCTGGTCGCTGCCCGCCCGAGGGGCGGGACGGGAGCGCGGGGAAGCGTGCCTGCGGTTCGCCGAAATGGTGGCTGCCGGCCGGGAGCACGCGATGACCAGGGCGTTCTTCACCCCTCGTGCGGAGGGCTGGGAGAAGCGGTTCCCCGATGACGAGCCGAGGTACCGGGCAGCGGTCGCGCTGCTGCGACTGGTCCCGGGGCAGGTGGTCCTCGACGTGGGCTGTGGGACGGGCCGAGCGCTGCCGTTGCTGCGCGAGGCGGTCGGCCCCCGGGGCACGGTGCTGGGCACCGACCTCACCCCCGCCATGCTCCGGGAGGCCACGCGACTGGGGCGCGGGCGGTCAGCGGTCCTGGCGGTGGCCGACTGCGCCGGGCTGCCCCTGGGGGACGGGGCGCTGCACGGGGTGTTCGCCGCTGGTGTGCTGCACCACCTGCCCGATCCTCACGCGGGGCTGCGGGAACTGGCCCGGGTCTGCGCCCCCGGGGCCCGACTGGCGCTCTTCCACCCGGTGGGCCGTGCCGTGCTCGCCGCGCGACACGGCCGCGTCCTGGGGCCCGACGACCTGCTGGCCGAGCCCAACCTCCGTCCGGCCCTGACCCGGGCCGGTTGGCGGCTGACGCGGTACGAGGATGAAAAACACCGTTTCGTGGCGTTGGCAACGAGGACGGGGAACTGAGGCCGACTCGTTGCCCGTGGACGGCTGCCACTCGCCTGGAGCTGGCAGCCCCCGAGGCCGGGGCGTCCGCGCCACGCAGGCGATCCATCACGCTGGGTAGCTGACGATCGCGTGTGGGGTGGCAGGGTACTGCAACGCCGCAGAGAACGCAGATCGACATGGGAATTCTGTCCGGATTCCAGTCGTTGTGCTAGGTGGACTCCGAGTAGTCGGGCCTACGGCTCGATGCTCGGTACTCCACGACCGACCCAGAACCAACCGCAAGGGAGCACGCATGGCAACCCGTGCCGTCGCCCGTGGCAGAACCGACGGGAAGGGCAGCGTTCGCGCAGTGGGTGGGGAGGCCACCGATCGCGACCTGGTCGGCATGTACCTGGACGAGATCGCACGGACCCCTCTGCTCGACGCGGAGACCGAGGTTGAGCTGTCCAAGGAGATCGAGGCCGGCGTCTACGCCCAGCAACTGCTGGACTCCGGCACCACGGCCGCCGGGGCAGACGACAAGGAGCTCGAGGCGATAGCCGAGGCCGGGCAACGGGCGAAGGAGGTCTTCATCCGCTCCAACCTGCGCCTCGTGGTGGCGGTCGCGCGCCGTTACCCGCGCAGTGGTCTGCCCCTGTTGGACCTCATCCAGGAGGGGAACGCGGGCCTGGTGCGCGCCGTGGAGAAGTTCGACTACGCCAAGGGCTTCAAGTTCTCCACGTATGCCACCTGGTGGATTCGTCAGGCGATCACCCGTTCGATCGCGGACCAGTCGCGGACCATTCGGCTTCCGGTGCACCTCGTCGAGGAGCTGGGCCGGATCCGACGCGTCCAGCGGGAGTTCAACCGTGAGCACGGCCGCGATCCCGAGCCCGTGGAGGTCGCCGCCGAGCTGGGGAGCACCCCGCAGCGGATCACCGACGTGCTCGACTGGGCCCGTGACCCGGTGAGCCTGAACATGACCGTGGACGACGAAGGCGAGACCCAGTTCGGCGACCTGGTGGAGGACGCGGGTGCGTCCTCGCCGGAGGAGTCGGTGCTGGTGATGCTGCGCCGCGAGGAGTTGGAGGGGCTGATCGGCCGTCTCGACGACCGCACCGCGTCGATCATCCGGGCCCGCTACGGCATCGAGGACGGGCGCGAACGGACCCTGACCGAGGTCGGCAAGCAGCACGGGCTGACCCGGGAGCGGATCCGGCAGATCGAGAAGCACGCACTGGTCGAGCTGAAGCGCATGGCCCGGGCCACCGGACTCGAGGCCGCGTGAAAGCCATGGGACGCCGTGTGATCACGGGGAGCGGTCAGGCGCAGGCGCCTCCGCTCCCCGTCGTCGTCACGGCGCCGAATCGGGGACACGGGGGTGGATCCGGTCCCGGGCGCCTCGGGGGGCCCGGGACCGGGGGCGGTGGACAAGACCGGGGAGGTTCAGCCGGTCAGGCGCTACCGCCGTCCGAGTGGCGGCGCGTCAGGTAGACGCTTCCGCCGACTGCCGCGGCCACGAGTGCCGCACCGACGGCCGTCTGGAGGGTGCTCACGCCCTCGACGCTGCCGCCCTCACCCCCCTCCGGACCATGGCCGTGGATCACCGTGAACGGCGCCCCGGTGACCGACCTGCCCCTGCAGGACACAGTGATGGCATAGGGCCCCGGCGAGATGTCCCGGTGGACGCTCGGTGCCGCGTAGGCGGCGCCCTCGGTCCTGAGCGCGTTCAGAGCGGTACGAGGGAACGCCCTCGACTCGACGTGGCCCTGGCCGTGCCGGCAGTTCTCTCCCCGCACGGTGACCGTCACCTTGCCGCCCTGGTAGACGCGTTGGGGAGTGACTCTCAGGTCGTGCGGGGCGTGGCTGCCCGTCCCCTCACTCTGTTCACCGGCATCCCTGGTGGCCTCTGTCGGTTCTTCGGCGAGCGCCGCAGGTGCCGTGCCGCCCAGGGCCGCTCCGGTCAGCACCGCGGCCGCGAGGATGCGTGCAGCACGCATGTCGAACCTCCGCAGGACGCGGCTGCGGAAGGGCTTTCCGCGAGGCGTTGAGGGTTTCCGCGTCCACCAAGAACCTCGCCCGGCCCGGACGCCGGCGCATGTGGAGCGGAGGGCGGGGCGACGCCGAATGGCTGAGGTGACGACCCGCCATCGGTGGCGCTCCCCGGCCAGCACGGGCCCGGTGAGTGGGGTGATTGCCCCCCAGGGGTGTCGCTCGAGGCGCCCAAGGGAGCCCAGGCCGGGAGCACGGGTGACCCCTGAAGAACGGGCGCGGTGCAACGGGCGCCCGGCTGCGCTCCGACCTCCGGCGAGCCCGCTCCGGTTTTCGGGAACCTGGTCGGCCGCACCGCCGGCTGTTGGCGGGCCCAGCCAGGACCTGCTGGTCGGGGAGGCGGGCGCGGTCGTGCACGGAACGTGGGGCGCCCGTTTGCCGTCCCCCGCTCGCGGGGCACGGGGGACGGGCCTAGCGTCCCTGGAACGGGCCCGGTCACCCGGAGGACGGCGATGACGGCACCTCGCGGCAGCGCTGGCGGCGCCCGGCGACGGCCGGAGCGCGGCAACCTGTTCGCCCTGGGCGTGGCCGCCTTCGCCGCGGCCATCGGGGTCTGCATGCTCTGTGACGGCATGGCGGCGCGGACCGGCCCGCCGCAGCCCCCGGCCAGCGCCGCGGTGAGCGGGGTGGGACACCCGTGGGTCCGGGCCCACCGCACGGGCACCCCGGTGCGGGCGCTGCCGGCGTCCCCGCCCGTGGCGATCAGCATCCCGGCGATCCGGGTGGAGGCGCCCGTGGCCGGCGTGGGATCGGACGAGGACGGGGGGATAGCCCCGCCGCCCCCGACGCGGACCAACCTCGCCGGGTGGTTCCGCGGCTCCCCCGCCCCAGGGGCCGACGGCACCTCGGTCGTCGTCGGCCACGTGGACAACGAGGCGGGCCCTGTCGTCTTCTACGGCCTCGGCGCCCTGGAGAAGGGGAACACCATCCAGATCACCAGGAGGGACGGGAGCGTCGCCGAGTTCGTCGTCTACGGCGTCGAGGTGTTCGACAAGAAGGACTTCCCCGGGGAACGGGTCTACGGCCGGACCGGACAACCCGAGCTGCGACTCATCACCTGCGGTGGCGGCTACTCCAAGCAACTCGGCTACCTGGGGAACGTGGTGGTGTTCGCCAGGATGGTCGGGCCCGGGTAGGGGCCGTCGTGCTGTGCCGGGGGCGCGGGCCCCGCCGCGGCGGGGCTGTTCGTCGGGCGGGTGCGTGCCCGCGCGGGCACGTCCCGCGAATGGGCTGCCCGTACCCTGGACCCATGAGTGGCAGCGTCGACCCCCTGGTGTTCGAAGACCCGTTGGCCCAGCAGAGCCCGGAGGACACGGACCACGGCTGGTCCGAGCGGAGCACGGAGGGCGACCTCGACCGCCTGCTCTCGGAGAAGCCCCCGCACCACCTGTGACCCCCGGGCCCCGGGTCGCCCCGGCCGAGCGAACCGGACACGGCGCCGGCTGGGCTCACTCCTGCGTGCTCTCCCGCTGGGCTGCCGGCCCGCGGTCCGGCCTGGGGATGAGGCCGGCCACGGCCTGGTCGCCAGGCAGGACGCCGGCTCGCCCCTGGGCCAGCAGGTCCCGTATCTCGGTGAGCAGCTCGAGCTCGGTGGGCTGGGCGGGCGTCGCCTCCGCGGGCCTGGCGAGCTTGCGCTTGCGGATCTCGTTGAAGTGGTTCATCGGCAGGATCATCAGGAAGTAGACGACCGCCGCGGTGAGCAGGAAGGTCAGCGTGGCGCTGATGACCTGCCCCCAGAGGATGTAGATCCCCTTGTCGACCTCCCCCTGGGCGGTCACGTGGCAGGGCCCCCGCAGACAGGACCGGTAGCGCTCCAGGTCCTTGCTGCCCATCGCGCCGATGATGGGGTTGATGACGCCCTTGACCACCGAGTCCACGATCTTGGTGAAGGCGGTTCCCACGACGACGGCGACGGCGAGCTCCACCACGTTGCCGCGCATCAGGAATTCCTTGAACCCGGCGAGCGGGTCCCGCAGTGGCCTGACCCACCGCTCGGAGGGGTTTCCACCCATCGTGCAAAGCTCTTCTCTCACGTGACGGTTATGTGATCTCAACGGCGACCGCGGTCATGGGTCACGCCGGGCGCGGGGCTCAGCGCAGCGTCACGCTGAGCGTGGCCGCCGTCGCCGCCCCGGCGAGGGCGGCGGCCACCGCCCTCGGCACCGCGAGGACCACCAGCGCGCCCCGCGCGGCCCCGGGGCCGTCGTCCTGCCGCGGGGGCACCGCAACCACCCGGGCGCCCGCGGCCACCACTCTGGCGGAACCGTCGCCCGCCGGCTCACCCGCCCCCGTGAGCGGCCCGGCCAGCACGTCGATCCGGTCGCCCGGGCGGAGCAGCGCCGCCGTCGCGGCGTCCGCCACCCGGATGGGCGCGGCGACGTAGTGCTCCCCGCGGGCACCGTACCCCGCGAGCAGAGAGGGGCCCAGCAGCCGTCGGTCGGTCAGCGGCTCACCGTGCCGCACCGGGCCGGCGAGCGTACGCCCCCGCACTCCCTCGGCCCGCCGCACCACACCCCGGGGCACCTGGTCGGCGGGGAGCCGGGCGGTGGTGACGTCGTCGTTGTGGAGCTGGGCCCCGGCCGACAGGTCACGCGCGGCGACGAGCACCGGCTCGGTCCGCGCCGTCGGGGGACCGGCGCCGCGCTGGGCAGTGGCGGCGAGCGCGGCCACCGTCATGGCCAGCCCGGACGCCACCGCCCTGCGGCGCCTGCGGAGCGTGCGCCGTAACCGGTGGCGACCGCCCTTGGCCCTGATCGGCTCGAACACTGGGACGCGGGACACGCTGGGAACAGCGAGCACGGTGAGTCACCGCCCTGGGGAGGAACCTGGTGGACCGCACCACCATGCCCGGCCCCGGCCGGATCGTGTGCGCCGCATGATCGAACTGTGCACAGTGGCCCGGATGTGCACAACGCGCTCACTCGCGAGAGTGAACGCGTTGGTGCTGACACCGCTCGACCGCCGCCCCCGGCGGACCGGGACCGGCCCGGGGCAGCGGTCGGCGCGAAGGGCCGGAGGCAGGGGCGCGGGGCGGGTGTGCACGGCTGGTCCCAGGGCCGTTAACCCGGGATGACCAGCCCGGTGTCCAGGCCGTCGAGCGTCCGCGCGCAGAGGCAGTTCCGTTCGCCCGGCAGCGCGGAGAGCGTCGTGACGAGCACCGAGCGCAGCCGGTCCACGTTCCGGGCGAAGACCTCGAGCACCTCGTGGTGGGTGACGCCGTCCCCCGCCTCCACCCCCGCGTCCAGGTCGGTGACCAGGTTCAGCGAGGTGTAGCAGAGCCCAAGCTCGCGGGCGAGCACCGCCTCCGGGTGCCCGGTCATGCCCACCACGGACCAGCCCTGCGCCGTGTACCAGCGTGACTCGGCCCGGGTGGAGAACCGCGGCCCCTCGACGACGACCATGGTCCCGCCGTCCACCGGGTCCCATCCGCTGGTCCGGGCGGCGTCCAGGGCCGCGGCGCGTCCCGCTGGGCAGTACGGGTCGGCGAAGGGGACGTGGCACACGTTCGGCACGGAGCCGTCGGGGAGTGGTTCCCCGTCGTAGTAGGTCTGGGCCCGGCCCTGGGTCCGGTCCACGAGCTGGTCCGGCACCAGCAGTGTGCCGGGCCCCAGCTCGGGGCGGAGCCCACCGACCGCGCAGGGCCCGAGCACCTGCCGCACGCCCACCGAGGCCAGCGCCCAGAGGTTGGCCCGGTAGTTGATCCGGTGGGGCGGCAGGTGGTGCTTGCGGCCGTGCCGGGGCAGGAACGCCACCCGCCGACCGGCGACCTCGCCGAGGAACAGGGAGTCGCTCGGGGCCCCGTAGGGCGTGTCGACGGCCACCTCGGTGACGTCCTCGAGGAAGGTGTAGAGGCCGGAGCCCCCGATCACCCCGATGCTGGCCCGGTCGTGTGGGCCGTCCGTCCGAGCCGTCATGCTCAGGCGGCCGTGCTGCCGGTGGTGGAACCGGTCTTCGTCGAACCGGACGACGAGCCCTTGTCGCTCTTGGTCGATGACCCGCCGGAGTCCTTGGACCCCGACGAACCGCTGGTGGATTCCTTGGACGACGACTCGCCTGATGCGTTGGAGGAGGACTTGGCGCCCCCTGAAGCACCGGCACGGCTGTCGTTCCGGTAGAAACCGGAGCCCTTGAACACCACACCGACGGCTGAGAACACCTTGCGCAGGCGTCCCTCGCAGCTCGGGCACGTGGTGAGCGCCTCGTCGGTGAACTTCTGCACCGCTTCGAGGCCCTCGCCGCATTCGGTGCACTGGTACTGGTAGGTCGGCACGTGCTCCTCCTGGCACTCTTACTCATTGAGTGCTAACGACGGTCCATGGTGCAGCATTCCAAGGTGATAAGTCCACCGCGACCCGGTGGAACGGGCTTCCACTCGCCCGTCCGTGCGATATCCCAAGGCGTGTTCGACCTGGTCAGGCGGGTCTCGGTGGGGGTGGCCCCACCGTGCGGCGGGGCGGTCAGCGTCCGGAACCGGGCCTGCTGCCGGTCCCCAGCCAGCTCGCCAGCTTGCCGCCCCTGGCCACCGCCCACAGGCGTTCCTCGGCGGCGTCCCTGACCTGGTCGGTGGAGACCACGAGCAACTCGTCGCCGCGTTGCAACATCGTCGTGGGCAGCGGGACGAAGCTCCTGCCCTCCCGCACCACCAGGGTGACCGCGGAGCCCGTGGGCAGCCGCAGTTCCCCGACCTCGACACCGTGCATCCTGGAGGCCTCGGGGATGGAGACGGTGAGCAACTGGCCGCGCAGCCGTTCCAAAGGCGCCGACTCGATCCCGAGGTCGGCGGCAGCCTCCTCGCCTCCGATCCGGAGCCTGCGGGCCAGCCAGGGCAACGTCGGTGCCTGGATCAGCGTGAAGACGATCACCAGGACGAAGACGATGTTGAACACGCGGCGGGCGCCCGGCACCTCCTCGACCAACGGGATGGTGGCCAGCACGATCGGCACGGCGCCGCGCAGCCCTGCCCAGGACAGCAGGGCCCGCTCGCGCCACGGCAGCCGGAACGGCAGCGCGGCGACCAGCACGGACGCGGGCCGGGCCACCAGGACCAGGGCCAGGCCGACGACCACGGCCGGCAGTACGTCGTCGCCCAGCTCGTGCGGGGTGACCAGCAGCCCGAGCAGCACGAACAGGCCGATCTGCGCTATCCACGCCAGCCCCTCGGCGAAGCCCCGGGTGGCCGGACGGTGCGGCAGCCTGGCGTTGCCCAGGATCACCGAGGCGAGGTAGACGGCGAGGAAGCCGCTGCCGTGGGCGAGCGCCCCGCAGGCGTAGGCGAACACGGCGAGAGCGAGTACCGCGATGGGGTAGAGCCCGGACGCGGGGAGGGCAACGTGGCGCAGCGCGAGTGCACCGAGCTTGCCGATGGCGACGCCGATCAGCGCACCGATGACCAGCTCGAGGGCGATGTCCGCGAGGAGCCGGGGCCAGGGGTGGATGTGGCCGGTGGTGGAGAAGGCCACCACCAGGATGACCACCGGGGCGTCGTTGAACCCGGACTCCGCCTCCAGCACGCCGGAGAGGCGGGACGGCAACGGAACCTTGCGCAGCACCGAGAAGACCGCGGCCGCGTCGGTCGACGACACCACCGCGCCCATCAACAGCGATGGTTTCCAGTCCAGACCGACCAGCAGGTGCGCCGCCGCCGCGGTGACGCCCACGCTGACCGCGACCCCGACGGTGGACAGCGCCGCCGCCAGCGGGAGCGCCGGCTTGATCTGCTGCCACTTGGTGCCGAGGCCGCCTTCGGCGAGGATCACCACCAGGGCCGCGTAGCCGAGTGCCTGCGTCAGTTCCGCGTCGTTGAACTGGACACCGAACACCCCGTCCTGACCGATCGCCACCCCGATGCCCACATAGAGCAGGAGACTGGGCAGGCCACTGCGGGAGGAGAGGCGCACGGCCGCGACGGCCACGAGCAGCACGGCACTGGAGACGATCAGGAGTTGGTTGAGGCGGTCGATGCTCAGGGGGCAGCCCTTTCTGGCACGGCTCCGGCCCGCCAGCGACGGAACGGGTGCAGTCGGGAAATAGTTGCGCAGTCTAATATTTTACCTGCTCTTGGCTCGTTGACGCCACGACGCCGCCGGGATCTCACCCGGTCTGGCTCCAGGGCGGACGAAGGAAGCCCAGCTCAGAACCGGGTTCGCTGCCCTTTCGCGCGTGCGAGTAAGCCGTCCGATTTCCGCTAGGAACCACCGGGGGAACGGTCCAGAGTTGCTGGTGGCGCCGTGGTGACGGCACCCGACCGGCCGTGCGCCGGACATGAACCCACCCCGGCGGGCACCGCTGCCCGCCACCAGCACCATGCGGAGGGACCCGACCCGTGACCGTCATCCACACCACCGTTCCGAGCCCGGTCGGCGAGCTGCTGCTGGTGGGCGAGGAGTGCGCCGCGGCCCCCGGCGGCACCGCGCTCGCCGCGGTCAGCGTGCCCGGACAGAAGGGGGGCGCGGTCGTCCAGGACGACTGGGTCCACGCCCCCGACGCGTTCACCGAGATCGCCGCCCAGCTCGCCGAGTACTTCGCCGGGCGGCGGACCCGCTTCGACTTCGTCCCGGTGCCCACCGGAACCGAGTTCCAGCAGCGGGTGTGGGGCGCGGTGGACGACATCCCCTACGGTTCCACCCGCAGCTACGGCGAGGTCACCGCGACCATCGGCGCCCCCCGCGGCGCGACCCGGGCGGTGGGGGCCGCGGTCGGAGCCAACCCCCTGTCCATCCTCCGGCCCTGCCACCGGGTGGTCGGCGCCGACGGCGCGCTGACCGGCTACGCGGGCGGGCTCGCCCGGAAGCGACAACTCCTGTTGCTCGAGGGCGCCACCCGGATCGTCGCCGGCGCGCCCCCGGTGCCCCCGGAGCACTCGAACGCCCAGGTCCAAGCGGGTTTCGCCGGACGTTCCCCGAGCCGTTGAACCGGCGCTTCCACCGGCTCTCCCGGATGGCCCAGCGCGGTCGGAACGGGACGCGGTGTCACCGCCCTTCGCGAATCGGCCTAGTGTTGCTCCAGCAACGGCCCCCGTGAAGGACCTCGAAGGACAGCGATGCCCGCCAAGAAGAAGTTCCGACGCTCCCGGCTCATTCTGATCGGGTTGGCCGTCCTGCTGGTCGTCGGCGTGGCCGGCGGGAGCTTCTGGAGCGTGCGCACCGTGCGGGCCTCCTTCCCGCAGACCACGGGCCAGTTGGAGCTCCCGGGCCTGTCCGCGCCGGTCGACGTCAAGCGGGACGGCAAGGGCGTCCCGCAGATCTACGCCGACACCAACGAGGACCTGTTCATGGCGCAGGGCTTCGTCCAGGCGCAGGACCGCTTCTGGGAGATGGACGTCCGGCGGCACATCACCGCGGGCCGGCTCTCGGAGATGTTCGGCGACGGGCAGGTGGAGAACGACGCGCTGCTGCGCACCCTGGGCTGGCAGCGCGTGGCGCAGCAGGAGTACGACACCAAGCTCTCCGACGAGACCAAGCGGTACCTCGAGGCCTACACCAAGGGTGTCAACGCGTACCTGAGCGGACGCAGCGGTTCCGAACTGTCACTGGAGTACGCGGTCCTCGGGCTGACCAACGACTACCGACCGGAGCGTTGGACACCGGTGGACTCCGTGGCCTGGCTCAAGGCGATGGCCTGGGACCTGCGCCGCAACATGCAGGACGAGATCGACCGCTCGCTGATGACCACCCGGCTGAACCTGAAGCAGATCAACCAGCTCTACCCGGCCTACCCGTACGCGCGGAACGAGCCGATCGTCTCCGAGGGCGGGGTCGACCCCTCCACCGAGGAGTTCGACCCGGAGTACGACCCCGAGGACGGAGAGGGCGACGACGGGTCGGGGTACTCCTCGATGACGGCGAGGGCGGAACTGGCGACCGTCGCCGACAAGCTGGAGGAACTGCCGTCGATGCTCGGCCCCTCGGGCAGCGGCATCGGCTCCAACTCCTGGGTGGTCGCCGGTGAGCACACCACCACGGGGAAGCCGCTGCTGGCCAACGACCCGCACCTGGCCCCGTCGATACCCTCGGTGTGGTACCAGATGGGCCTGCACTGCCGGGACTTGGACGACGACTGCGACTTCGACGTCGCCGGGTTCACCTTCGCCGGGCTGCCCGGCGTGGTCATCGGCCACAACGGTGAGATCGCCTGGGGGTTCACCAACCTCGGAGCCGACGTCACTGACCTGTACCTGGAGAAGGTCGAGGGCGACACCTACGTCTACGGCGAGGACAACCGCAGGTTCACCACCCGCCGGGAGAAGATCGTGGTCGCCGACGGCAAGGACCGGACGATCACCATCCGGTCCACCGTCCACGGCCCCGTGGTCTCCGACCGCGAGGACGAACTCGCCCAGGTCGGCCAGGACGCCCCCGCCCCCGACGCGGCCCCGGACCGCAAGGACGGCTACGCCGTCTCGTTGAAGTGGACCGCCCTCAAACCGTCCAAGACCATGGACGCGGTGTTCGCACTCAACCGGGCGACCGACTGGGAGTCCTTCCGCAAGGCCGCCCGCGGCTTCGCCGTCCCCTCGCAGAACATGATCTACGCCGACCGGGAGGGCAACATCGGCTACCAGGCCCCCGGCGAGGTGCCGGTACGCGGCAAGGACCTGGACGGGCGCTACCCCGCGCCCGGCTGGGACCCGGAGGCGGACTGGCAGGGCACCATCCCGTTCGACGCCATGCCGTACGAGTACAACCCGGAACGCGGCTACATCGTCACCGCCAACCAGGCGGTGGTGGACAAGGACTACCCGTACCTGCTCACCTCCGACTGGGGCTACGGCACCCGCAGCCAGCGGATCAACAAGATGATCCAGGGCAAGCTCAAGGGCGGCGGCAAGATCTCCATGGACGACATGCAGTCCATGCAGCTCGACAACAGCAGTGAGATCGCCAAGTTGCTGGTCCCGTACCTGCTGGACATCAAGATCAAGAGCGACTACGTGCGCGACGCCCAGGACCTGCTGCGGGACTGGGACTACCAGCAGGACTCCGACTCCGCGGCAGCCGCCTACTTCAACGCGGTGTGGCGCAACCTGCTCCAGATCACCTTCGGCCAGCGGATGCCGAAGGAGGTACGCCCCGAGGGCGAGTGCCTCAACGTGCCCCCGGTGAAGGGCGCGGGACCGGTGGACGACCTCGACGACGAACCACGACTCGTCCGCGAGTGCGGCGAGCGCGACCCCGACGTGGCCCAGCCCGATGGCGGGGACCGCTGGTCCGAGGTGGTCCGCAAGATCCTGCCCCAGGAAAAGAACCCCTGGTGGAACACCGCCAAGGAGTCCGACGACGAGAAGACCACGCGGGACGACGTGCTGCGGCGGGCCATGCGGGACGCCCGCTGGGAGATGACCGCCAAACTGGGCAAGGACATCTCCACCTGGAGCTGGGGCCGGCTCCACAAGCTCCAGCTACGGAACCAGACGTTGGGCACCGACGCCCCCGGCGTGGTCAAGTGGCTGTTCAACCGCGGGCCCTACCAGCTCGGTGGGGGAGAGGCCGCGGTGGACGCGACCGGCTGGAACGCGGCGGGCGGCTACGACGTGGTGTGGGTCCCGTCGATGCGCATGGTGGTGAACCTCGACGACTTCGACAAGTCCCGCTGGATCAACCTCACCGGGGCCTCGGGCCACGCCTACCACGCCCACTACAACGACCAGACGGCCCTGTGGCAACGCGGAGAGCTGCTGCCCTGGGCCTTCACCAAGAAGGCCGTGGACGACGCCACGGTGGACTCCCTGGTGCTCGTCCGCTGAGCCACGACCGGCCGGGGCAGCGAGGGCCTAGCCCCGGCCGGGACACCACGGGCACGCCCACCGCGCCCGCCGCGAGCCGGGGAACGGCGCCCCCAGGGGCCACCCACCGCTCAGGGCCGGCCACCCACCGCTCAGGGCCGGTCAGCCACCGGCCGCGGACGGGAAACGGGTGACCCCCCGCGGCGTCACCACAGCCGTCACCGGACGGTCGTGCCGCTCCGCCGGAACGTGGTCCACGATCTCGTCCGGGTAGAGCAGGAGCAGCAGCGGGACCCGCCGCCCCGCCCGGTCCAGACGGGCCAGCGCCCGGTCGTAGGACCCGCCGCCGCGCCCCAGGCGCACCCCGCGCCGGTCCACCGCGAGCCCCGGGAGCAGCACCGCGTCGGCCTCGGTGACCGCGTCCACCCCGAGCCCCGGACCGGCCGGTTCCAGCAGGCCGTGCGGGGTCCGCCGCAGGCCGTCCGCCCCCGCGTACTCCGCCCAGTCCAGGTCGTGGTCCGCCCGCAGCACCGGCAGCAGCACCCGGGCCCCGCGCACCCGCAGCGCTTCGAGCAGGGACCGGGTGCCCGGCTCGGTGCCGATCGCGGCGTACCCGGCCACCGTCCGGGCCCTGACCAGTTCCGGCAGCCCCAGGGCATGGGTCAGCAGCGCGCGCTCCGCCTCCTGCCGTTCATCCGGCGTCCGCCCGCTCCTCGCATCCAGTACGGCGCGCCGCAAGGCGGCCTTACTACCGTCTGACGTTCCGCCGGAACGCTCATCGGATCCTGCCCTCATCGCTCGCTTATGCCTCCATATCGGATTGATCGCGTTGTTTACAGCGGATGCACAGAAACACCCGTTAGTGTGCCGGGCATGACCCTCTTTCGCTCCC
Source organism: Wenjunlia vitaminophila DSM 41686 (assembly GCF_000380165.1). Lineage (GTDB taxonomy): Bacteria > Actinomycetota > Actinomycetes > Streptomycetales > Streptomycetaceae > Wenjunlia > Wenjunlia vitaminophila. Next base: position 33,242 of record NZ_KB904676.1, on the reverse strand, counting down.
GCATCAGCAAGGCCGTCGTTCCCGCGGCCGGCCTCGGTACGCGTTTCCTCCCCGCGACCAAGGCCACGCCGAAGGAGATGCTTCCGGTCGTCGACAAACCCGCCATCCAGTACGTGGTCGAGGAGGCGGTGGCCGCAGGACTGCCCGACGTCCTGATGGTCACCGGCCGGAACAAGCGTCCGCTGGAGGACCACTTCGACCGCAACTACGAGCTCGAGGAGCAGCTCGCCCGCAAGGGGGACGAGAGCAAGCTCGCCCGGGTCCAGGAGTCCAGCGACCTCGCCGCCATACACTATGTTCGCCAGGGCGACCCCAGGGGCCTTGGCCACGCGGTGCTGTGCGCCGAGCCGCACGTCGGGGACCAGCCGTTCGCGGTGCTCCTCGGCGACGACCTGATCGACCCCAGGGACCCGCTGCTCACCCGCATGATCGAGGTGCAGGAACGGCTCGGGGGGAGCGTGATCGCACTCATCGAGGTGGACCCCTCGCAGATCCACCTGTACGGCTGTGCCGCGGTGCGGGCCACCGAGGAGGACGGCGTGGTGCGGGTCACCGACCTCGTGGAGAAGCCCGGCCCCGGGGAGGCGCCCAGCAACTACGCGGTGATCGGCCGTTACGTCCTGGACCCGGGCGTGTTCGGCGAGATCAAGCAGACCCAGCCCGGCCGGGGCGGGGAGATCCAGCTCACCGACGCGCTGCGGATGCTCGCCCAGCGCACGGACCAGGGCGGCCCGGTGCACGGCGTGCTGTTCACCGGCCGCCGTTACGACACCGGGGACCGCGGTGACTACCTGCGTGCCATTGTCCGTCTGGCGTGCGAACGTGAGGACCTGGGACCGGACTTCCGGTCCTGGCTGCGGACGTTCGTCGCGGAGGAGATGACGTGAGCCAGCAGGGTGCCACGCGGGACCGGATCTGGTCGGTGGACGAGCACATTGAGGACATCCTGGGGGCGTTGACCCCACTGGAGCCCTTGGAGCTGAACATCCTCGACGCCCAGGGCTGCGTCCTGGTGGACGACGTTCCCGTGAGCACCCCGCTGCCGCCGTTCGACAACAGCTCCATGGACGGCTATGCCGTGCGCACGGCCGACACCGAAGGAGCGAGCTGGCAGTTCCCCGCCGTGCTGGAGGTCGTCGGCGACATCGCCGCCGGCACCGCCGAGACGGTTCGGGTGGCTCCCGGTCAGTGCGTGCGGATCATGACCGGTGCACCGGTTCCGCCGGGTGCCGAGGCGGTCGCCCCGGTGGAGTGGACCGACGGGGGCACCGGCAGCGGCCCGGTCAACGGCATGCCGGCGTACCGGGCAGCCCCCGAGGGCGCGGCCGGGGAGCTGCGGATCTTCCGCCAGGTCCCGCAGGGCGCGCACATCAGGCGGCGCGGCAGCGACGCCTCCCCGGGGGAGCCCGCCCTGGCGGCCGGCACGGTGCTCGGCCCGCCGCAGATAGCCCTGCTCGCGGCGATCGGCCGGAGCACGGTCAGGGTCCGGCCGCGTCCGCGGGTGGTGGTGATCTCCACCGGAAGCGAGCTCGTCCAACCGGGGCAGACGCCCGGGCCCGGACAGATCAACGACTCCAACAGCTTCGCCCTCACCGCCGCGGCCAGGGACGCCGGCGCCGTCGCCTTCCGGGTGGGGGCCGTGCCGGACGACCCGGACACGCTGCTGGACACCATCTCCGACCAGCTCGTCCGCGCCGACCTGATCGTCACGAGCGGCGGGGTCAGCGTGGGCGCCTACGACGTGGTCAAGGAGGTCTTCGCCGAACTGGGCACGGTGGACTTCCGCCGGCTGGCCATGCAGCCGGGCAAGCCCCAGGGCTTCGGGCGCATCGGTCCGGACGGCACGCCGCTGTGCGCCCTCCCGGGGAACCCGGTGAGCGCCTACGTGTCGTTCGAGCTGTTCGTCCGCCCGGCGATCCGCGCCCTGATGGGCGTCAGCCCGGTGCGCCGGCCGGTCGTCACCGCCCGGCTCGCTGGGGAGGTGGCGTCCTCGCCGGAGGGCAAGCGCCAGTTCCTGCGGGCCCGGTACCGGCCGGAGCAAGCAGAGGTCACCCTGGTGGGAGGCGCAGGCTCCCACCTCGTCGCCGCGCTGGCCAGGGCCAACGCACTGCTGGTGGTGCCCGAGAAGACGACCTCGCTGGACGCGGGGGCCGAGGTCCAGGTCATCCCGCTGGACTGAGTCCGGTCCGGCCGCGCCGCCGTGCGAGAACACCACGATCGGGTTCCGACTCCGTACCCGCGCGGTCCGGGCCGAGGCACGGGAGTACCGTACTTGCGCTGACACGGCCCACGGGAGAGCGATGAGCACGGGCAAGGACGAGTACCTGACCCATATCGACGCGACGGGCGCGGCCCGGATGGTGGACGTCTCGGAGAAGGAGGCGACCGTGCGCACCGCACGCGCCTCCGGCCGGGTCCGCGTCTCACCCCGCGTGGTGGAGTTGCTGCGCGGCGAGGGCGTTCCCAAGGGCGACGCCCTGGCGGTCGCCCGGATCGCCGGCATCATGGGCGCCAAGCGCACCCCGGACCTGGTCCCCCTCTGCCACCCGCTGGCGCTCTCCGGGGTGACGGTGGACCTCGCGGTCACCGACACGGCGGTGGAGATCACCTCCACGGTGCGCACCACGGACCGCACCGGCGTGGAGATGGAGGCGTTGACCGCCGTCACCGTGGCCGCCCTCACGGTGGTGGACATGGTCAAGGCGGTGGACAGGGCCGCGGTGATCGAGGCCGTCCGGGTGGACGAGAAGACCGGCGGCAGATCGGGCGAGTACCGCAGGGCCGACGCCGTGGCTCCCCGGAGCGCCTCCACGGCCCCTTCCCCCCAGTCCGCCGGGGAGGCCGGACCGGGTTCCGACACCGCCCGGACCCCCGAGGGCCTGGAGGACCCCGAGGCCCTCGGAGTCCCCGGCGCCCCGGTCCCGGACGCCAGTGAGGGGGCCGGGCGGTGACCGCGCCGCGTGCCCTGGCCGTGACCGTCTCCAACCGTGCCTCCGCCGGGGTCTACGAGGACCGGGGAGGCCCACTGCTGGTGGCCGGCCTGGCCTCGATGGGTTTCGCGGTCGACGGTCCCCGGGTGGTGCCGGACGGGGAGCCGGTGGAGGCGGTGCTGCGTGAGGCGGTCGCGGCGGGTTACGACGTCGTCCTCACCACCGGCGGCACCGGCATCTCACCGACCGACCGCACCCCGGAGATGACCCGTCGGGTGGTGGACTTCGAGATCCCCGGGATCGCCGAGGCGATCCGGGCCGCCGGTCGGGCCAAGGTGGTGACCGCGGTGCTCTCCCGGGGTGTCGCCGGAGTGGCTGGGGCCACCGTGGTGGTCAACCTCCCGGGGTCCACCGGCGGGGTCAAGGACGGACTCGCCGTCCTGGCGCCGCTGCTGCCGCACGCCGTGGACCAGGTACACGGCGGTGACCACCCCGAGTCGATGAGTCCGGGGAGACCGAGCTGAACGCCTCCTGGCCGGTGGAACTGGCGGAGGGCGTGGTCGCCCTCCGCCCCATCAGGGTGCGCGACCAGCGCGCCTGGCGAGAGGTGAACCAGCGGAACCGGGACTGGCTGCGCCCGTGGGAGGCCACCGTTCCTCCGCACTCCGGTGGTCAGGCGTTGCGCCCCACGTACCGGCAGATGGTGCGCCACCTGCGGACCGAGGCGGCGGCAGGGCGCATGCTGCCGTTCGTGGTGACCTACGAGGGCAGACTGGTCGGTCAGCTCACCGTGGCGGGGATCACCTGGGGGTCGATGTGCTCCGCACACATCGGCTACTGGGTGGACCAGGCGGTCGCCGGCCGCGGGGTGATGCCCACGGCGGTGGCCCTGACGGTGGACCACTGCTTCAGCACCCTGGGGCTGCACCGGATCGAGGTCTGCATCCGCCCGGAGAACCTGCCCAGCCGCCGGGTGGTGGAGAAGCTGGGCTTCCGCGAGGAGGGGCTGCGGCCCCGGTACCTGCACATCGACGGGGGCTGGCGGGACCACCTCGCGTACGCCCTGACCGTTGAGGACGTACCGGAGGGGCTGCTCAGCCGGTGGCGGCAGGCCAACACCTCACATAAATAAGATGAGCGTTCGAATTCTTTCGAAGACTGCCCCTTCTGGCCCATTCTTGAGCGGACCATCGCACCAGTCGCAAAAAAAGCTCGATGTATCAGCCAGATCGTGCGACACACCGTGTGAAATCGCTGTTGGCCCATCGTCAGGGCCCCTACGGTGTGAGGCGTGAGCAGCAGCGGCCTCATCTACGCAGTCATCGTGGGGGCCTGGGCTGCCTACCTGGTGCCGATGTGGCTCCGTAGGCAGGACGAACTCAACGAAGCACGTCCGACGGAACGCTTCAGCACAGCCATCCGCCTCCTGTCGGGGCGGGCGGCCATGGAGCGCCGTTACGCCCGGAACCCCAGCGACCTCCCCGACGCCGAGGACGCCGCGCCCCACTCGGACGCCGCCTCCGACCCCGACGACCCGAGCCCGGCGGGCCCCCCGGCCAACGAGCCGGCCACGGCCGACGCCGCACACCCCGACGGCCAGGTCGACGTGCGGGACCTGGCCGTACCGGTGCGCGCCAGGCAACCACAGCCCGGGTACGCCGGCGGCACCCGCCGCGACCGGGTCCTGGCCCGTCGCCGCAGGACCACCGTGGTGCTCTTCCTGACCTTCACCGCGGGGGCCGTCGCCGCCGCCATCGTCGGCCTGAAGCTGCTGTGGCTGCCCGCCGTCCCCGGGGTGCTGCTCACCGCCTACATCGCCTACCTGCGCCGCCAGGAGCGACGCCGTTACGCGATAAGGCTCGACCAGCGGGCCGCCGCCGAGGCCGCCCGACGCCTGCGCGACCGGGCCCCGCGGCGGGCCGCCCCCCCGGCCGCGTCACCCCCTCCCGCCGCCTCCCCCTCCCGCTCGACGCACCCCCCGCACCCGCCGTACAACCAGGCGGAACGGCCGGCCCCCGCGGAGCAGAAGCACCCCACGGCGGCGGAGCAGGAGGCCCGCCGTGCCGTGGTCGAGGAGACCGACCACGCCGAGTGGGTGGACGGCCAGCGCACCACCGCCGACCAGGACGGCTGGGAGCCGGTCCCGGTGCCGCTGCCCACCTACGTCACCGCCCCGGTCGCCCCCCGCAGCACGGGGAACGTCGACCTCAGCGCCCCAGGCACCTGGAGCTCCGGCCGCGCCACCGACGCCCCCGCCCGGGACCCCCAGGCGTCCCACCCCGCGTCCCCGTCCGCGCAGCAACCCGGCGCCCCGGGCACCGCCGCCCAGCCCACCCCGTCGGCGCCGCCCGCGACCCCCCGGCGCCCCCGCCCCGACCTGGCCCGCCGCGCCCGCGAGCGGGGCCGGACCCCGCTGTTCGACCAGTACGCCGACGAGGACCGCCCCCGCGCCGCCAACGAGTGACCGCCGGAACGAGGGGGGCTACAGGCCCGCGCGCCCCAGCGAATACGATTAACGAGCACCCTGCCCGGGGTGCTAGTCTTTCTTCCCGTTGGGCCTGTAGCGCAGCCCGGTAGCGCACCTCGTTCGCATCGAGGGGGTCAGGGGTTCAAATCCCCTCAGGTCCACCTTTGGACAGTTCTCGAGTAGCTCTCGAGAATCGTCACGAGATCCCGTTCAGCCGAGAGGCTGGGCGGGATCTCGGCGTTTGTGGGGTGTGTTCGAGGTGGCGTCCGAACGCGGACGGGGCTCAGGACGATTGCCCGGCGGAGGATCTGCCTGGGGTGCGGGGTGGTTCGGGTGCGTGAGAGGCGTCGGAGCTGCTGCTGGGCGTGCTTGAGCTCGTCGTGACGTGCTGGGGCGTTACGTGCTCGTGTGGACCATCGTTGGCGGCTGGGGTGTGGAGAGCCCGTTCGCGGCGAGGGAACCCGGAGCCGTTTTCGAGGGCGCCGCGATCACATCGGCAGGATCCTCGTTTGCTGTGGTGCCGACGGTCTGGTCCCAGGTGAACAGCATCTGCAGGTTGGCGCTGCAGACCATCAAGGCGAGGAGGATGGTCTGCGCGACGCGGCCGTGGGCGAGCCGCTTGCTGGGGTCGGCGATGTTGATGCCGTGGCTCTTGAGCCTCCCGTTCGCTCCCTCGATGTTGGCCCGTTCGGGCCGGTAGGCGTCCTGCCAGCTGGGGTGGAGGTAGTGCCGGTCCTGGCGGAACTTGTCGCTCTTGCCCAGGTCCCCGGGCCGGACCGTGTTCGTCGGTTTCCGGCAGATCCGCGGCAGCTCCTTCTTGGGCAGCGGTCGCAGGCGTTCGGCCTGCGGGATGGGCACGGTCGGTTTGGCCGCGGTGTGTGCGGCGGCGGCCCGCCGGTCGGTGAGATCGACGGGAACAGGTCGCGGTGCGAGGATCTGGTGCACCGCCGAGTCGATTGGTAGTCCCTCGGCGGTGCCACCTGAAACGCCGCACGCTCGCGGCCCCGGTTCACTCCCGAGCATCCCCCTGCTGCTGTTCACTGGCATTGGCCGGAGCGATCGCGAACCAGGCTGTCGGGCCCTCCACCACGCGGCCCTCCTTCACCAGCCGCTTCAGCCGGGATCGAGTGGTCTCCACCCGCCGACCCTTCGATGTGTCCGAGGCGTCCTCACCGATCGCCGCGGCGATGTCCTGCACCTTCATCGCCCGACCAGCCCCCGCCAGCAGCACCAGCATCTGCTCACGCGCCTCTTCCCAATCCAACGGGCCGGCAGACGCGGACCTGCTGAACGTACTTCTGCATCAGCAGGCTGGGAATCGGGGGCAGGGTCATTCGCCACTGGTTCGTCTGCGGGGGCCTCTGGTGGCTCTTGCATGGCGTCGTCGTCTTGGTCGGTGTACTCCTCGCCGACCAGGGACAACAGCGTTTCCCGTGTGATCGTCAGGTGAGCCAGCCGCTCCTCGGCCACCGCGACCTTCTCGCGCAGCGCGGCCAACTCGCCGCGAACGATTACCTCTTCCTGATCCAGACGCTTAAACAGTGGCGCCATACCGGCCTACCTTCACTTGCCGACCCCAGGGCCACGATGGCACTCCAAGCCCCAGCCGAACATAGGGTTCGCCCTAGCAAGATCGCAGAGGGTGACCGCAGATGCCCCCAAGTGACCGCATGTGATCGCCTTGCGTTCGCGCTCCAGCCGCGGGCAACACTCATTCACACCGTAGAGTCGGAACATGCCGACTGAAGACAGCCGGGCCTCACTGCCAAGCACTGGCAGGACTGCACGGACGTGTTCTTTCGTTCCCGTCGCAGATGCCAAAACCGAGCGTTCGACCGTCTCTACGGCCGCTCACTCGAACCGGCTGTGAGGCTGAATGCCCTTCACGAAAGCCCGGAGGTCTGCCGCGAGCGGCAGTTCTACGCCGGAGTCGGTGTTGAACCAGGTCACCGACGGGTCCCCCAACGCGCCGCAGGGCTGGTAGTGGAGACCAATTCAGTAATGACCGTCACCAGACAGCAGCACGACTGGAGACGGCAGTCCCCACTCCTCCACCAGGTACGGAGTGTCCAGCAGCGACAAGCCGTGTCCGCGAGTGCCGATCCCCATCAACTCGGGCAACGGGATGTGGTCCTCGCTCCACGAAGTTGGCTGACTGGTCGGAAAGGCGTCCCGGTCGGCCTTTACGCCGCCGCCGTTTTGCACACGCAGAAGGTCGAGCAGTGATTCGGGGAGTCGAAGCCCGGGGACTTGATCCGCGTCGGTGACGGTTGCTTGGGTCAAGGCAGGCTGGACACCGTAGGTATCTCCGCTCCAGAAGGACGCGTTGATCTCATCAAACTTCATCGCCCCCTCCGTTCGGGGCGTCTTGGCGAATCAGCTGGTCAAGCTCTTCGGCCGAGTCGGCGGCGAGGCGGTAGATGCCCTGGAGGCTCGTTGCACGGATCAGGCGCCCATCCTCGACGTGCTTGAGCAGTCGCTCGCCCCGGCGGGATGTGTACGTCAGCCGCTCCAGGAGGCCCCCGGGGACGACCGTGTCGAACCTGAGCGGGGCACCTGGCGGCCCGATGAGCACTTCGGTGACACACCCGGTCTTGAGCGGGCGCCAGTCCAGCAACTTCACGTAGTCATCATCGGGAAGCGCCGAGCCGGCGTCCTCGTAGGGGACGATGCGAGCTACCTCCAGCACCCCCAGCACATGGAGACGGGTGCGGTTGGCTCGCACGGGGTAGATGTGGTCGCCAGGCTGCACCCCCGCGCGCTGGAAGCTCGGCAGCGACTGGTGCGGCCCCCCGAACAGCATCGTCAGCCGTCGACCGGCATAGCCGGACCGCTCAAGCTCTCGGCACAAGTCGTTGGTCCACAACGTCGTGTATGAGTTCGACACGCCAGCACGGTAGCCGGTGCCCTCTGACAGGCACGGCCCCAGACCGGTGTCAGTACGTGGTGGCATGCTCGCGGTTTCCAGCACTGTTTCCCGCACGATAGAAGCGACCTCTGACAGCAGGCGCGAGTCCGTACTGGTTGAGTTGGGGGCAGGTGGTCAGGGGATTCGTAGGGTGGCGCAGGTGAACGTCGTGTCCTGGAGTAGCGCTGGCGTGATGTGCGAAGTGCGGCGCTCAGCTGACCCGCGACCTTCAGGAGCTACCAGAGGTCCCTGACGCCCGCGTAGCCGACACGGACCGCGACCACAAAACCCGGTTGGCACCGTCGACCGTGCCCATGGGGTCCTACGCCATCGACCCGAAACCATGGGGCGCCCCCTTTGTGCGACCGTCGGCGCACGACGTCGAACCTGATGCAGCCGGGAATCGGGCTCTTCTTGTGCCGCCCGAGCTGGACGGAGCGGTCTCCACTGGCCCCAGGAACTTGGTGATCGTGCATCCGAACGACGTGCCGAGCCTCCGTCTGGCCGGCGAGCTGGGCATACATCGCGGATGCTGCGGGCCGTTGGGAACAGGAGGCCGCAACATGGCGTGCGCCTGTGGAACCCTCGTGGCAACCCTTGCCGCGGACTGTCTCGGGCCCCATGAACTGCACCTCGACCCCAGCCGTGTGTACGCCTACGACACCGAACCCAAGGCGTGACCTCAGCTCCCTCGTCACCCTGGGCCTCACCCCCTGCGGTACTGACTCACCGGGCTGGCCCGAGGGCCAGCCGCCCGGTCGAAACGCGGAACGATCTTCAACAGGGCAGGGCGACGACCGAGACTACGCGGATGGGAGCGGCCCAGCGGGTGGTCTGCGGTGGGTGAACATGGTCGAGGAGGACGCCTTCCCGCGCCAGACGAAGGCCAACGCCAGCATGGCCGTGCGGGCGGGCCGTCTTCGAACGGGGGAAGAAGAGGATGTCGAGGTAGGTCCGGGCAGCACGTGAGGGGACGGACGGGGCAGATCCGGTTGGGATCTCTCGGGCAGACAGCGTTCGAACTGCGCCCGCGTAGCGGTGTGCCCTGCTCGGGGTCGGCGAAGTCGAGAGCGGTCAGCGCGCGGTTCCCTCGCCGGCAGACTCGTTCCGTTCGCAGGCCCACCGGCCGTACCGGCCCGCCAGGAACTCGGTGACGGGAGCGATCGCCAGCGATCCTCGCGAGCGACCTCGGCGCTGGGCAGCAAGGGCGCGACGCTCGCTCGGGTCGGTAGGCGTCCAGTCAGGGGTGCTCAGGCCGCCCACGGGCGCCCGGCGCGGGGGTGCGGCAGAGGCCAGTCAACTGTTTCCGGTGATGACGAGGAACCCCACCGAGCCGACCGTGACGAGCGCGACTCCCGCCAGACACCAGCGTCGAGCCCTGTGCAGTGCCACCTGGATCTGCCACACGTGCGCCATGGAAAGCAGCCAGCGCTCGAGGGGGGCAGCGCGAGCGACGTTGGCTCGGGCGCGCTCCAGGTGGCGGCGCCACACCTCGCGTCGCCGGGGATCGCTCTCGGAGAGCATGGCGCGATAGATGTTCACGGCGACGGCCCGATGGCTCAGCAGGTCGTTCACGCTGGTGGCGGCAGTGCCGAAGAAGTCAGCCGGGGCCCTGTCGATCATCTCGCGCAGGCTTCGAAGAGCCGGTGTGTCAAGCGTGGCGGGCGTGGTGATCTGCGGTTCCAACACCCGGCTCACCTGCCAGATGGCTACACTCACCCCCGTCAGGGCGACGAGCAGTGAAACGCCCGCGCACAATGCCTCCGCGACGCCGTGTATCCGGCCGACGGCGACGAGAGGGCCGCCGCCGATCAAAGTGGCGCCGACTGCTCCGAAGGCAGCGAGCATCCAGCGCGCCGCGGCCCGCAGATCAGGAACGGCTTCCAGCGGTGAGGGCAGTGCGTCGAACGGCGGACCTGTGCCGTTGTCGTCGGGCGCCGCGGTCGTCATCGCCGATCGTCGTCCCGGGTCACCCCCAGAGGCCAGTCACTTGGGTCTGACTCGATGTCGAGATACGGCTCCCAGACATCACCGTTGAAGCGCTCCAGGTCGCCGTTCTCACGCTGCCGCACGGCGTTGATCTGCGGCCTTTCCTCCATGGCTGCTGCGTCCTCCTTGTCGGGCGTTGTTCCGGTTCGTGCCGACAACACTCGTAGAAACACTACGCGTTGGTCTCTTCGACGTTGCCGATGTGGTGCAACACCATGCGCACCACGGCGCGCTGCGTCGCGTCGTTCAGTCGCGTCAGCAGACCGCTGTCGCGGCTGCCGGCGACGATGTCGTTCAGGACCGAGGCCATGGGCGCGAGGACGGGGTCGCCGGCGTAGCCAGCCAACGCTTCCCGGCTCGCGACAGCCGTCTCCGTATGCCCGGTGGCGGTGGCGACGATGTTGCCGAGCGCCAGGCCGAGAGGCATCGCCGGCCACAGATCAGTGTCTGTACTCGCTGGATCCACCAGGGCGTCCTGGGCCCGCATGGCGACGGAGGCGTCGAGCGGGCCGAGCCCAGCGAGGAGGTGCGGCCCCCGCTCACCGTCGTAGATCCGGCGCAGCACCGCGGGCAGCTCCGCGAACTGCGGGTCGAAGTTCTCCAGAACGATGAGGCGCTTCCGGAACTGTATGTAGGCCGCCGTGTTGCCGCGGGCGGCCGCGACGAGGGCGGCGACCACCGGATCCCAGATCACGGCCCACACTGCTTCCCTGATGCCCCGCTTGGCGAAACGGTCTGCCAGCCGGCGTGCTTCGACCACCAGGTTCGTCAAAGTGTCGCGCAGTTGGGTCGGGTGGGGTGCCAACTGCCGCAGGAGGCCGTCGAGCCGCACGCCGGGGACCTGGCCGGCCAGCTCGGACAGCCCCTCTGGGGCGGTGGGCGGCTCGGCTGCCTGTCCGAACTCGTGCAGGTCGTCCGCGAGAGCCTGCACGGCACTGGTGGCGATGCTGCTGGTCAGCCGGCCCAACAGCGCAGCGGCCAGGTGATGGGCCGCCGCTTGCGCGCCGTCCCTGGCGTGCTCGTGCAGATAACTGCCCAGATTCGCGTGCCCGATCGCGATGAAGGAGGCGTTGCCCGCCAGGTAGGCGTGGCGGAGGGAGTCCTGTGCACGGGCGATGGCGATGTCGCCGTGCCCCCGCAGGTGCTCGACGTTGCCCAGGGCGCCGAGCACCTCGCCGAGTAGCAGACTGTCAGAGCCAGAGAGGCGCACCCTGCATTCATCCAGCAGGGCGAGCGCCTCGTCGGTCCGCCCGAGCTGTGCCAGTGGCATGTAGGTGGGGAAGCGCGCCTGTGCGAGCTCGGCAGCCGGGGCGCCGCGCGCCTCCTTCGTACGGCACAACTCGGCGTTGTGGTTGAGTGCCTGCTGCCAGCGACCCGTACGAATGGCTGCCCGCTGGGCGGACTCGTGAAGTTCCTCCCACACCTCCCACCAGGACACGCCGTCCTGTTCGGCTCGCTCTCGCGGTACCGGCTCGATCCGGCGGAGCAGTTCGGCCGCCTCGGTCAGCGCCTGCTCCGCGTGCTGCGACTCAGCCAGCACATGAACCCGCTGGACCTCGCTGTGAAGACGCGCCCACGGACCGAGCCCCGCCTGCCGTGCACAGTCAATCTGGACATCGGCGAGTTCGAGGGCTTCCTTCAGGCGACCCGTCCGCACACACAATCGGAGCAGGCTGCCCGCGGCAGCGGCCGCCCCCGAGCAGTCCGCCTCGGAACGCGCCTTCTCCAGTTTGATGCGGGCCTGCTTCGCCGCCTCCTCGGGTCTGAGTACTTCGAGCACCAGGTCGAGAGCCCCGGAGAGGGGCTGGCCGCCGGACGTGGCCCGTAGGCTGGCAAGCTGACGCAGCAGCGGGTTCACCAGGGCGATGGTGGACCGCGACGGGTCCCCGCGGAGCACCGCCTCGAGAAGTACCTCGGCCGTCAGCAACTCGTTCTGGCGCGCCAGATAGGGCGCGGCGGACAGCCCGGCTCGTGCGATCAGTGGACCGGCCAGGTGCGCCCGTTCCGTGTCGGTTCCCTCTCGTTGCCACGCCATCCGGAACACCGTGACCCAGTACGCGGCCAGCCGCTTGTCGATCACGGCGCGAAAGCTGCCGCCGGCCAGGTCGCGACCCGTGGCGGCGAGCTCAGCCTGGATGTCGTAGAACGTCGAGGAGCGGCGCGGCGTCAGCAGACCGCGCTCCGCCAGCGCCCGCAGGCCTGCGTCCGGTGGTGCCTCGCCATGGCGGAGTTGCGCGCGCAGCTCCGGCCAGTTCTGCTCCACGGTCGGATGCGTACGGTCGGTGGGCTCCAGGCAGCACAGGAAGGAGAACAGATTGCGGTGCTCCGGCAACAGGTCGTGGACGATGGCGCCGGTCCAGGCGCGCATCACGTGCCGCAACTGGTCATTGCCTCCGGCACTCTCCAGTGCCCGTCCGTCGGCCGCCGGCGAGGTGAGCCGGCCAGGCTCGCCGCACAGGCCGTCGGCCAGCTCCAGCAACTGAGGGTGTCCCTGCGCGTCTTCCAGGAGTTTCCGGGCGAGTCGGGGTGCGGCTCCGGCCTTACCGGACGGCCCGCTGTTCAGCAGGCTGGCGAAGTGCGGCAGCTCCCGGGTCAGCAGTGTGCTCTCGTCGCGGGAGAGCAGACCAACGGGTTCGATGAGCAGACCTGGTGGAAGGGCGCGCGGGGACCTGCGACCGGTCACGATCAGCCGTCCGGCTCCCCCTGGCCCGGCCAGGGCGTCCAGCAGCCGCCCCCACCGCTGGTCCCGCCAGCCGTTGTCGCCGTCAAGCAGCGGATCGATACCGTCGATGACGAGCAGGAGCCGGCGACGGTCCATGCAGGTGGCGAGCCGGGCGAGCAGTTCCCCGAAGCGGTCGGCGTCCGCCAGGAGGTCGACGCAGCGCAACTCGGGCACAGCCTGCTCCATGGCCAGGGCCAGTTCCGCGAGGGTGCTGTCGGGGGCCGGCTCCAGTGCCGATGCGCGCGTGGCCTGGAACCAGACAACCTTCTCGAAGTCGTGTCCGTGGGTGTCCGCCAGCTCCGCGGCACACGAGGTCTTGCCCACACCGGGCATCCCCCGCAGCAGCACACCGCGATACCCACCGCGCCGTGCCAGTGCCGCGCCTGCCCGTGCCATCAGGGCGACACGGCCGACGAACCGCTCCGGCACGGGCGGCGTCCGGGTAAACGCCCCCGGTGCCGTGGACAGTGCGTCTGGTGGTGCCTCGCTGCGACCGGACGGCTTCGCGATGTGCGGGGCGGGCATCACAAGTTCAGCCGCTCGCGTACCGAAGAGCACCGGCGTCGCTGATTGCAGCGCTTCAGGCACACCGCCCCGCCGCTCCCTCGCGAGTTCCACGAGCGTGCGGGCCAGGGCCTCCGGCAATGGCTGCCCGTGGAGGATCAGCCGCGGATAGAGCTGCTCTGCCAGGTCGATCGCAAAGTCGTCGATCACCGGATACCGCATCGCCAGCACCGCGCACCCCAGCCGGTCGACAACCGTGCTCGCGATCGCGCCGACCGGGTGGGCCGCCTGCACCGTGTCACTCGCCGGATCGCCCTGGTCGGGCAGCTCGAGGAGTCTGTGCTGCTCACGTACCGCTCCCGAGGCCGACCAGCACGCCGACAGCGTCACGAGGCTGACGCCGCGCGCCGTCCCGAGCAGTTCCGCCAGATCGCTCGCCGAGACCCGGTCGGTCCGCCCCGACTCCGTCTCCAGCAGCAGTTCACCCGGTGTCCCATGTCCGGAGATGTGGATCAGGTCCCAGCCCTCGGGCCGCGCCAGCACGGACCGGAGCCGGTCGCGGGTCACGCCGTACTGCAGACCGTGGAACTCGATCCCACGCCCCGTCCGGGCAGCCTCGGCGAAGCGCCGGTGGAGCGTCTGCCGTTCGCGGCGCAGATTCAGCGCCCTGCTGTCCTCCGGCAGGCTGAACAGCGCAAGAATCCGCACTGGTCGCCGGCCTCGCGGCATCGGCTCATCGACGGGACGTACCGCCTCATGGACGTGCTGCCACACCAGCGTCACGTGTCGCAGAGCGAGGGGCCGTCCCCCCACCCACGCGAGCTCAAGGGGCCAGTTCTGCAGGCCTGGCGCATCCGCGGGCACCACGACCTGGACGACGGCCGGAGCTGCCGCACACAACGCGTCCGCGACCGGTCCCAGGACCTCCTCGCGAAGCCACCTGCCCGCGTCGCGGACGATCTCTGCCTCTCGTATCCTGAGCAGGTCCGGTGCGGCATGGCGCCGGAGATATCGCGGGAGATCCAGGGACGCCTCGTACTGCGGGCTGTTCGGATCCAGCCGCACGTCGTGGCCGGCGAGTGCTCGGCCGCCAGGCCCGGTCAGCGCCCAGCGCCAACGGTTCGGCCCCACGACGTCCTGGGCTTCGAGCCGGAGCGCGACCACCGCCGTCCCCTCCTTCATGGGTCTCAGATCCCGCGCCGGCGCCAGGGTCGGCGCGGCCGAGCGGACCTGAGTGCCCTGCCTAACCTGCGGGCGTGCGTCGGGTACGCGATGCACAGCATGGCCACCGCGGCGGTGAGTTGGGGGCGGAGGTCAGCGAGCGGCCCTTTGGAGTGCAGCGCGACGAGCTTCGCTGCCTGCTCGGTCACCCTCACCGCAACTTCGGGTTCCTCGGCTATGCCCAGGCACCGCAGGTACTGGATGTAGGTGTTGGCGAGTTCCCAGATGCTCAACGGCTCGGCCGGTGTGACCGCCTTCAGCCGAGTCTCAACCGCACGCGACGCAGACAGCGCGGGAGCCCTCAGATCGACGTCGAAGCTCCCTTGGCGAGTGCTCTCCATCAGACGGTGCAACTCCGCGATGGACAGATTGTGGTAGACCGTCCCCAGTGCGCGTAGCGAGCGTGGGCCCGCGGTGATGCTGGTGCCGATCTCGCGTGCGCCCTCGAGGATACGGATGCGTTCAACGGGTTTCCCCGCCGCGGCGGCGGCTTCGGCGAGGTCGCATCGGGCCACGAGCAGCTCCGCCAGTACCGCGTCGACGGCAGGTGACTGCTCGTCGGCGTTCCAGTCCAGCGTCCTTCTGAACGCGGTGTCGAACTCGGCCACTCCCTGCCGACCGGGCCCCAGTGCGCCGGTCGGGTCCCCTGCCGCGTGCAGCGTCATGGACAACCGCCACAGCGCCCGGGCCAGGCCGCGGGTGGCGTCGACATCTGGGTGGTCCCGTGACGCGCCGCGGTACCTGTCCACCAGAGACTGCCACTGGGCGGGCGTCGGGCTGCTCCGCGCGCGATCGATCTGCGCCGCCCGGAGCTGCTCGTACTCGCGGTCCAGTTGCTGGCGTAACCCCATGACACTCCTCCCCCAAGGCGACTGCCCTTGTCTGCGGGGTGACGCAGCTCCGCTGCCGGCGGTCTCGAGGCCCCAGCAGCGAAGTCCAGGGCCTGGAAAGAAGTACGTTTCGGGTTACCGCCACGATGAGCGAAACCTGCCGACTGCCGGGAAACGATCTCCAGTGATCGGGAAACAATCTTCGCGCGGCTTCGGCGCCGCACGGCGACCCATCTCGTGAACCCCCCAGCATTTTCCGACTGTTCCTGGGTACCTTCAAGGCCGAATGGCGAGATCCTGGCTACTTCGGTGATCGCTTGGGATCTTCGTCTTTTTCTGGGACTGCTCGCGGCTGTTCGGGGTGGGGTCGAACTGACCGCGCTCGCGAACCGTCATGGCGACAGCAGGCCGACGACCTCCCGCGGAGCATCGCCTGACCAACGGAACCGGCTACTGCACCGAGCCCGCGAAGAGCCAGGTCACATGTGCGAACCGCGATCACCACCGCGGAACGCTGCCCGGTCCGGGTCGGAGACCTCCCCGGCGGCGTACCGCCCTCGGGCAGTGATCACTTGCGCCTGGAAACGATCTCCAGGTGGCTGAGTCGGGGCTGGCCAGCCGGTACCCGTGCTCAACTGGTGGTTCGGGACGGCGTCCACAGGTATGGCGTGGTGGTGGTGACCGAGCAGAACCCGAGGCGACGCAGGATGGGTGCGCTCTCGTCGGAGGCGTCGACCTGCAGGTACTTCACACCGCGTCCAGCGGCGAGTTGGGCTCGGGCGGCGATGAGAGATCGGTAGATCCCGCGACCGCGGTACGGGGCCAAGGTCGAACCGCCCCGAAGCCCGGCGAAGTCGGTGCCCGGCCTGTAGACCAGCCAGGCGGCAGCGACGACCTCGCCGTCAGCCTCGGCCACCAGAACCGCGGTCTCGTCCGGAGCTGCGGCGATCCGCTGGATCAGGTGGTCGCCGAGCCAGGTCCAGTCGCCACCCCAGACCGCGGAGGCCAGCGCGGCGATCCGGCGCATTTCGTGATCGGCGGCGACGCGACGCAGGACGACCCCCGGCGGTGGTGCCGGTTCCCTGGCGAAGTCAACGGCTCGCCCGACAAGTACCGTCTTCTCTCTTCCTGGGGTGAAGCCGGCTGACTCCAGACAACTGGGGAGTGATGCTGGCTCGTCGTGCCGGTGGGTCCGCCACTCGACTGGGAGGCCACGTTCCGCGAAGAAGTCGCGTTGCCGAGTGATCAGACGCCTCAGGTCGTCGTCGTGCAACTCGATGTGTTGCGGGCCGGTGATCAGCGCCTGGGTCTGTCCCACGACGCGCAGGAGCGGCCCGTCGTCATCGCACCAGACCCCGGCCGACGGGTTCGGGAAGACCCCCCGTAGCTGGTTGTCATAGATCGCCAGCAAGGAATCGCCGGGGTCTGTCAGGCCGTTCACACCACGCATGTGCGCACGCCTCCTGCCCGTTCGCCCGTCTGGAGCGGCACGACTCATCATCAGAGCTGTCATGCAGAGACTCAACACCACAGGGACACGTGGGTTCACGCCACGGAACTAGGTCTGCTCGAAGGTCCACTCGAACATCACCTGCCCGCCCTCCGGCGCGCCCCCGGCCCGGCCGTAGGTCGCCAGTGCCGCGGAGTTGCCCTCGTCGGTGGCGACCCACATGCCGTAGCAGTGGCGTGCGCGCGCCACGTCAGCGAGTGCCAGGGTCAGGGCCCGGCCAACACCGCGCCTACGGAACCGCTCGTCCACCCCCAGCTCGTACAGGAACATCTCGGTCCCCTTGTCCGGGTGTGTCATCTCCACGCCGGTGACCATGCCCGCTGGGACGCCGTCCACGTAGGCGATCAGGAGGTGGTGGCGTGCGTCCGCCAGGAACCGCTCGGTCGCCTCCGGCCGAGGTGGTGCGTCGAACAGGTGCCCAGCGTCCATGACGGCCTCGGCCCGGGTGACGCGGTGGATCTCCATGCGGGGATGATGACAGGTTCCTGCGAGGGGCGAACGGGTTTTCGGCCGAGGTCTCCGCCCGGGGGGGGCAGTGTGGGGGCGTCCTCTGTGGGGGATGCGGGCGCCCGCCGACGGGCGTCCGGGCCGCCGTGCGGCGTTCCACCGCCGGGGCCGGCTGCGGCCCCCGCGCGTGGGCGCTCACCCCGGGCGGGCCACCCGGCCCTCGTGCCAGACCGGTTCGGCGCTCTCGTAGACGCTGCCGTCGGCGCCGAAGACCAGGAAGCGGTCGAAGTCCGCGGCGAACCAGCGGTCGTGGGTGACGGCCAGGACGGTGCCGGAGAACGAGGCGAGGCCCTGTTGCAGGGCGTCGGCGCTCGCCAGGTCGAGGTTGTCGGTGGGCTCGTCGAGGAGGAGCAGGGTGGCGCCGGACAGCTCGAGCAGGAGGATCTGGAGCCTGGCCTGCTGGCCGCCGGACAGGGTCTCGAAGCGCTGCTGTCCGGCCGGGGCGAGCTCGTAGCGGGCGAGCGCGGCCATGGCGTCGTTGAGGGTCAGGGCGTGGGTGCCGGTCACCAGTTCCACCGGGGTGCGCCCGTGCAGGTCGGGACGGGCGTGGGTCTGGGCGAAGTGGCCCGGGACCACGCGGGCGCCGAGGCGGACCGAGCCGCTGTGCCGCACCGAGGGCGTCGCACCGTCCGCGGCCTGCGCCAGCAGCCGCAGGAAGTGGGACTTGCCCGAGCCGTTCGAGCCGAGGACGGCGACGCGTTCCCCGTACCAGATCTCGGTGTCGAAGGGGTGCATGAGGCCGGTGAGTCCCAGGGCCGTGCAGACGACGGCGCGCTTGCCGGTCCGGCCGCCGCGCAGCCGCATCCGGATGTTCTGCCGCTTCGGTGGGCGCTCGGGCGGGCCCGCCTCCTCGAACCTGCTCAGCCGGGTGCGGGCGGCGCGGTAGGCGGAGGCCACCGCGTCGTTGTTCGTAGCGGTCTGCCGAAGGGTGTGCACCAGGCGCTTGAGCTTGGCGTGTTCCTCGTTCCAGCGACGCCGTCGCTCCTCCAGACGCTCGATCCTGTCCTGCCGTCCCTGGGCGTAGGTGGTGAAGCCGGCGCCGTGCACCCAGACGCCGCGTGACTCCACGGTGACGATGCGGTCGGTGGCGTTCGCCAGCAACTGCCGGTCGTGCGACACCAGCAGCACCGTCTTGGCGGTGGCCCGCAACCGTTCCTCCAGCCACTGTTTGGCGGGCACGTCCAGGAAGTTGTCGGGCTCGTCCAGCAGCAGCACCTGGTCCGGGCCGCGCAGCAGGGCCTCCAGTACGAGCCGTTTCTGTTCACCGCCGGACAGGGTGTTCACCGGCCGGTCCCGGACGGCGTCGAAGGGAAGGCCCAGGGCGGCGGTGGTGCAGGTGTCCCAGACCACCTCCATCTCGTAACCGCCGGCGTCGGAGAAGTCGCTGATCGCCTGCGCGTAGGAGAGCTGGGCGTCCTCGTCGCCGCGTGCGGCCAGCGCGGACTCCGTCCGTTCCAGCTCCGCGGCGGCCGAGCGCACCGGGGACGGCGCCACGGACAGCAACAGCTCGTGCAGGGTCCGGCCGTCCCGGACACTGCCGATGAACTGCCGCATCACCCCCAGCCCTCCGGAGTGGGCCACGCGGCCGTCGTCCGGCACCAGGTCGCCGGCGATCAGCCGCAGCAGGGTGGTCTTCCCGGCCCCGTTCGGTCCCACGAGCCCTGCCTTGACCCCCTCGCCGACCCGGAACGACACCTCGTGCAGGAGCAGCCGCCCGTCCGGGAGGACGTGGGTCAGTCGATCCACTTCGACGTGTCCCACCTGCCGCACCGCCTTTCCACCAAGTGATCGAACGTTGGTCCAGAGACTGGATCAACGATCCAGAGGTCGATCACCATACTAGGCTTGGCTTCGTGACGACGAGTGAGAACAGGCCGGGAGCGCCCGGGGACGTGTGGCTGCGACCTGGCAGGGGGCGGCGAGAGGCCCCTCCGCTCAGCCGGGACCGCATCGTCGAGGAGGCGGTGGCCCTGCTGGACGAGGAGGGCGTGGGGCGGCTGACCATGCGACGGCTCGCGGAACGGCTCGGGACCGGCTCCACCACCCTGTACTGGCACGTCAGCACCAAGGACGACGTGCTGGACCTCGCCCTCGACCGGATCTTCGTAGAGGTCCCCGTCCCGGAGGCCGACGCCGGGCACTGGCGGGAGGCCGTCGCCACCCTGATCAACGGCTGGCGGGGCGCGCTGCTGGCCCACCCCTGGTCGGCCACCCTCCTCGGCCGGCCGATGCTGGGCCCCAACGTGTTGACCCGCAGTGAGTACCTGCACGCCACCCTGCTCGCGGCCGGGTTCGCCGAGCCGCACCTGACCGCCGCGGCGTACGCGCTGTCCAACTACGTCATCGGTTCGGCCATGATGCAGGCCACGTGGCGGACGGGGGACGAACAGGCCGCCCGTCGGGTCGCCGGTGAGTACCTGCGGGCCCACAGCGACCGGTACCCCACCCTGGCGGCCCACGGCCCGCTGGTAGGCAACGACTGGGACGTCAGCTTCCGCCTCGGCCTCGACTACCTCCTCGACGGCATCCAGGGGAGTCGCGCCCCGGGGCAGCAGCCGCGGAGTTGAACGCGGGGGTGTGCGGCGGGGGTTCCGCGCGGGGTGCGGGGCGCACGGCCCATCCCTACTTCAGGCGCGCCGGCGAACGGGCTGCGCGGGGCGGCTCAGCGGTCCCGCTCCGGGGTGGCGGGGAGGGCGAACCACCGCAGGAGCACGGGGCGTGCGCCGGGCGGCGCCTCCTCGGGTCCACGGGAGAAACGCCTCAGCAGGTCGAGGTAGGCGTCGTGGAAACCGATCAGCTCCTCCCTGGTGAGGTGGCTGAGGCTCCGTGAACCCTGGAGCCAGCCACCCGAGTCGGCCTGTTCGGTGAGGAAGCGCCGGGCGAGCTGGATGTCCTCGTCGAGTCGCATTTCGTCCAGGGTGCGGACCGCCGCGCGTTCGCCCTCGGTCATCTCCTCCTGCGGCGGCCTGCGCATGTCGAGGCCGCGTGCTGCCCGCCACCAGCGTTCCCGGCCGGTGGCCCGTTCCGGGACGTCCTCGATGAGGCCGCCGCGCTCGAGCCTCCGCAGGTGGTAGCTGAGGGTCCCGGTGTTCTCGCCGAGGGCGGCGGCGAGGGTGGTGGAGGTGGCCGGCCCGTTGACGCCCAGGTGGCGGAGGATCTTCAGGCGCAGCGGGTGGGCGAGTGCCTTCAGGGCCGCCGGGTCACTGACGGTCCGCCGCTGGTCGCCGGGTGCGGGAGCCACCTCCGGTTCATCCATGGGGGCAGCCTACAGCGGGAAGTCTGCAGAGGAAATTCTGCAAGTTTTTCTCTGCAGAGCTATGTGTGCAGAGAAAAGTCTGCAAGTATCCGGGTCGTGGGACCACGTCCCACGCCCTCCACGTCCGTCCGCTGTCAGGAGCCCGCATGCCCCGCACCACCCCCGGTCACGCCCGCGTCCGCCGCTTCGCGGTGGCGCTCTCCGCTCTCGCCGTGGGGGTGACCGCCACCCCCGCAACGGCCCACGCGGAACCCGCGGGCACGTCACAGGCCCCCGCCCCCGTCGAGTTCGACACCCGGGGCTGCCCCGACCGCGCGGACCTCCCCGCCGGCGCCGCCCCAGCCGACTGGCGCTGCGAGGTGATGTCCGCGACCGGAAGGCTGACCCTGGGGCGCATCGACCAGGCCATCGACGTGCCCATGACGCTCACCTTTGCCGAGGGCACGGTGGACGGCGAGTACCAGCAGGTCTTCGGCGAGATGAAGGCCGCCCCCCTGCCGGTCCTGGGAACCACGTGGAAGGTCACCCCCCGGTACGCGGGCTACTCCGACTTCCAGGCCGACGACCAGCGACGCGGAGAACTGGCCCTGACGTTCCCGATCACCGGCCCGGGGGTGCCGCACGGCTGCACCATCGGCACCGACGACGCCCCGGTCCACCTGGTGCTCCAGCAGACCGATCCCACCACGGTGGTCTCCCGGGACCCGCTGGTCGTCTCGTTCGGCGTCGCGGACGACGGGTTCGCTGCGCCACGGGTGTCGGGCTGCGGCCGACTGGGGCCGGCGCTCGACGCCGTTCTCCGGCTGCCGTCCCCGTCCGGCGCCAACGCCATCGACCTGGACGCCCGCACCGCCCTGTACCCGTACGAGCAACTGGCGCCGGCCACACCGGCCCAGGCCGGCTAGCGACCCGGGGCAGGCGGTGCCCCGGCGAGTGCGGCGCCTCACCCGCGGGCTGACGGGTACTCACTGGTGACCGTGGGTGGAGCGCTGTTCTACGGTGGGCACAGCACTGCGTGCGGGAACGCCTCGCTCGCGACGCTAGGGATGTGTTGTGCCGACCGGGCACCTCAGGCGCGAGGTGGGGGAGCTGCAATCGCCATGTTGACGATCACCAAGGAGTTCCACTTCTCGTCGAGCCACGTGCTGGACCGACTCCCGGAGGGGCATCCCTGTGCCCGGATGCACGGCCACAACTACGTCGTGGTGCTGGAGCTCTCAGCGCCGCGCGCGGAGCTGAACCACGCCGGTTTCGTGCGCGACTACCGGGAGCTGGACGTCTTCAAGAAGTGGCTCGATGACACGCTGGACCACCGCCACCTCAACGAGGTGATGGACGGGGTCTCACCGTCGGCGGAGAACCTCGCGGTGTGGATACACGACCTGTGGCGGGAGCAACTGCCCGAGCTCACCGCGGTGCGGGTCTCCGAAACCCCCAAGACCTGGGTCGTCTACCGGCCGGCGCCGCTCCGCGGGCCGGCCGGCTGACCCGGGGCACGCTGCCGCGGGGTGGACCGTCGGTCAGCGACCTGGCTCCGCCCGTCCCACGGCAGCCGGTGCACCCTTCCCACGAGGGGTGCTCCGGCGCTGGAGCGACGCCGCGGCCGTGCCGCTGACCAGCGCCAGCGCCACCAGCAGCGCGCTGACCCACAGCGGTGAGCGGTAGCCCAGACCTCCTTCGAGCGCCAGGGCGCCGAGCAACGGGCCGACCGCGGCGCCCACGTTGAACGCGGCGGTGGCGAAGCCGCCGGCGAGCGTCGGCGCTCCCGGAGCGGCGTAGAGGACCTGGGAGACCAGCGTCGAGCCGACGCCGAACGCCAGGACACCCTGGACGAAGACCAGCAGGCAGGCCGCCACGGGGTTCCCCGCGGTCAGCGCGAGCAGGACCCAGCCGACGAGCAGCGCCACCCCGCCGGTGGCGAGGAGCCGCACGGGGCGGGTGTCGGCCATCCGGCCGCCGAAGGCGACCCCGAGGAACGCTCCGGCGCCGAACAGGGCGAGCAGTGCCGGCACCCGGTGCTCGGCGAACCCGGTGACCTCGGTGACCAGCGGTGCGAGGTAGGTGAACGTGCAGAACGTGCCGCCGTTCACCAGGGCGCCCAACGCCAGGGTCACCACCACGCGGGGTGCGCGCAACGCCCGCAGTTCCCCGCGCAGGCTCCGGGTGCCCCCGGGGGCGCCGTCGTCCCGTCCCGGTTGGCTGCCACCGGGCTCGTCTGGCACGGACCGCAGGATCGCCACCAGGGCCGGCAGTGACAGGAGGACCACTGCCCAGAACGCGGCGCGCCACCCCCAGAGCTGTCCGAGGAGCGCTCCGCAGGGAACCCCGACCACACAGGCGAGGGTGATCCCGCCGAGCAGGGCGGAGGTGGCCCGGCCCTTGGCGGTGGGCTCCACCAGACCGGCAGCCGTGGAGACGGCGACCGCCAGGAACCCCGCGTTGGCCAGTGCCCCGACGACCCGGGTTCCCAGCAGTACCGGGAAGTCGGTGGTGAGCGCGCCCACGACGTGCGCGAGGAGGAAGGCGAGCAGGAACAGCAGCAGTGCGCGGCGCGGCGACCAGCGTCTGCCGACCACCGCGAGTGTCGGGGCGCCGACGACCATGCCGACGGCGAAGGCAGAGGTCAGCGTTCCCGCGGTGGCGACGGACACGCCCAGGTCGTGGGCGATGTCCTCCAACAGCCCGGAGAGCATGAACTCGGACATCCCCTGGGCGAAGACGGCGAGCGCGAGTACGTGGAGCACGAGTGGCACGGGAGGCTTCCCACTTCTGACGGATCCGACAACCGGGCGGCACGGAGCCGTGGCGAGACCCGTGGTGAGGAGGGAGGGAAGGCCGTCCAGCCGGGTAGCGCGGCACCGCGCAGGGGACCCCGCGCACGTCACAGTGGTACGCAATCCGAGCAGAGAGCGGAAGTGACGTGCGGTCAGGTCACACAGTCCGCAGTACGGTGATCCGGCGGCGCGGGGGCACGGCCCACGGGGCTGTGGCCGGAGGGGGCCAACAGCTCGGAGGGGTCAGCGCAGGGGGCCACCGGAGGACCGGTGGCTAGCGTCTGGACGCCTCGGGACTGGACACGGGCGCAGACTAGCCAGGGGCTCCGCCGTCCGCCACCGAATTGTTCGCTGGCCCGCTCGCCCCCGCGCGGGCCGTGCTGCCCGGCTGGCCGACGTGTGACGTCGCGTGTGACGGCCGACCGAGGGGTGTTCTCGCAGGTGACGGGGCGAAATGCCGTGGCGTTCCGGGCGGTGCTCTGGCAGGGTGCGGCGGCGTGACAGACATCGACCGGATCACCATCACCACCTGCGCCCAGCGCCCGGAACTGATCGCCCGGATCTTCGACATCGCGGCCGACTGGCCGGAGTTCGTGCTGGCCGACCTGGTCGGCGACGCCCTGTTCGGGCAGGTGGCGCAGGAGTTCCCGGACTACTGCGTCGTGGCTACCGACGGTGACCGAGTGGTCGCCAGAGGACACGCCGTTCCGTTCGGCGCGGAGCTGCCCGGCCGCACCGAACTACCGGACCGGGGGTGGGACCAGGTGCTGGTGTGGGCGTTCGCCGACCGGCGCCGGGGGAACGCGGTATCCGTGGTCAGCGCGTTGGAGGTCTCCATCGACACGGAGTACACCGGTCGCGGTCTGTCCCACCGCATGCTGGCCTCGTTGCGGGAGGCGGCCACCCGGCAGGGCCACCACACGCTGCTGGTGCCGGTGCGGCCCACGGCCAAGCACCAACAGCCGCACCTGTCCCTCCAGGAGTACGTCCAGCAGCGACGTCCGGACGGTCTGCCGGTTGACCCCTGGCTGCGGGTGCACGTCAGGGCCGGCGGCACGGTCGAGGGGGTGGCGCCGAGTTCCATGGTGGTCAGCGGGTCCCTGGATCGTTGGCGGCAGTGGACGGGACTGCCGTTCGACCGGGACGGTGCGGTGACGGTGCCCGGCGCCCTGGTCCCGGTGCACTGCGACACCACACACGACCACGCGGTCTACGTGGAGCCCAACGTGTGGGTCCGGCACCGTCTCACGCCGCCCGTCGGCTGAGCGGACACACCGCGGCGGAGCCGCCTGGGGCCCGGGTCGACGTGTTCGATGTCACTGTTGGTCACGGTCGAAGGGCGTTGGCCATGGTTTTTCCGTGGGAGGCCCCGGTCGTTGCTCCGGTGGATGGGTCGGAGGTCAACAGGAGTTGACCGGGCGCTGTGCATCCGCACTGACCTCGGGTTTCTTGGGTGCTCTGGGTGTGGTGCCAGCGGTTTCGGGCGGGGCGCCCGATGCCCTGCTTGTCACTTCTGGTGGATTCGTACATGTTCAACGTCCGCCTGATTTTGAGACTGATACTTGCTTTTAGTCAAAGACAAGCTCAGACTCGCTACATGAACGAGCAGTTGGACTTGCAGGGGATCGGCAAGGCGGTGGTGCAACACCTCGCCGCCACCGGTGGTGAGGTCGCGGACCTCAGCCTTGCCGACCTCGCGGCGATCGCCGGGATCTCAAGGGCCACCCTGATCCGCAGGATCGGCAGCCGGGGTGCCCTGGACGAGGTGCTGGCCGCGGCCGGAGTGGAGTCGGTGCGACGGCGTTCCGTGGCCGAGAGGGCCGTGGAAGCCGCCGCCGGGCTCTACGCCGAACGCGGGGTCGCCGAGGTCACCCTGGACGCCGTGGCCGCTTCCGCCGGTTGTACCGTGCAGGCGATCCACGGCGGGCTCGGTGGCCGGGAAGGACTGCTCGTCGCCGTCTTCGAGCGGTACAGCCCGCTGCCCGGGATGGCGCTGGTCCTCGCTGACCTTCCGGACGACATCTACGAGGCCGCCCGGATGCTCTACAACGAGGTGCTCGGCGCCCTTCTCGGCAACCCGCCGGTGTTGCCGGCGCTGATCGCCGAGGTCTCGTCCCGGCCCAGCGGGGCCCTGGCAGCTCATGTTCGGGACAGCTATGGTCCGCGTACCGCGGGTCTGGTGGAGGACTGGCTCGCCCGACACCGTGCCCGTGGGACCGTACGTCCCCTGTCGATCAGCTCGGTGATGAGCCTGTTCGCCGGCCCGGCGCTGTTCCAGGCCAGCTTCGTCTCCGTCACCGGGCGGGTTCCTTCCCCTCAGGAGCGTGCGCGGCTGGCCAACGACCTGGCCGCTTCGTTCAGCAGAGCCATAGCCCCCTGACGCCCCGTCTCACCGCGCGACCCCGGGAGCCCCGGAGCCCCGCGCTCCCGGGACCCACCAGCACAGCGGCACAGCACATCATCTCCGCACCACAGGTACCACTCGGCGTCACCCACACGCCCGAGGGAACAACCGCACCTCCCCGTACCGAAGCCGCGGCCACACCGAGGCAGCGGTGGAGAGATCCGTGATCGACCCCGGTCCACATCCCCGATCGGGGTTTCCTGAAGCGAAGAGGAGATCCGTGATGGTGGAACTGCCCAGCCAGCCGCTCGCGGAGATCGACCCCGAGTTCCAGAAGCTCGGCCTGGAGACCGGCGGGATGACCTTCCGGCTCCCCCACCTGTCCGTGCGCCAGAAGGTGTTGCTCTGCCTGGCCAACGACATCTGCCGCGGCCATTCCGCGTTGGCGCTGCGCCTGCACATGCAGGCGGCGATGATGCACGGCATACCGTTCGCCGACGTTCTGGCGCTGGTGCGCTTCATCGCGCCCTACGCCGGCTACGCGGCGAGTGCGGACGCGCTCGCCTACCTGGGGGCGCTGCGCGCCCAGCTCGACCCGGACGCGGCCCCCGCGGCCGCGGAGCCGCCCACCGTGGATGCCGACGACGCCGCGGACGAGGCCCCGAAGTACGGCCTGACCAGCGACGAATGGGTGGCCGGGTTCATCGACTCCAGGACGGCCAGGGCCTGGGGAGAGAACAGGCTGAGCGCCCAGGAGCGGTCCTGCGTGGCACTGACAGCCGATGTCGCCAACCAGACCCTCGGTGCGTCGTTCCGCTACCACGTCGAGCTGGCGTTGAAGAACGGGGTGACCCCGGAGCAGGTCAGGGACGTGGTCCGGTTCTCCAGCGAGTTCGGCATCGTCAAGGCCGCGGCCGCGCTGGAGTCCCTGGAGGACGTCCTCAGCCTGGAGGCCACGCCCGCGGCGACCGCGTGACCACTGTGTCGATGGTGACGCCGGGGCAACACGGAAACGGGCGCGCGACCGGGTCGCCCGCGGCCGTGGAGAACTGGGGGACACCGGACGCGCACCCTGACACGGGGCTCCTTCAGATGACGGCCGGACGAAGGGAGGGCGCATACGAACCCTGAGATGTAGGGCACCGAAAGACGACTGCTTGATGGCATGAACGTTCAGCGGGGCGCGCCTGCCGGGGCGCGCCCCGTTGCCGTTCACGCACATGACATAAATTTGCACCCCAGACGCTGTTGCAATCTGCTTGCAGTAGTTCATCATCGTCAGGGGTCCGATTCCGGCCCCGCAGGGCAAGCTCTTCGGGAAGGACCCCGATGCACGTACCCGACGGATTCATCGACGCTCCCGTGTCGGTGGCGGCCGGTGCCGTCGCCGTGGCGGGCGTCGCCCTCAGCCTGCGTGGTGCCCGCCGCGAACTGGACGAGCGCACCGCCCCGCTGGCCGGCCTGGTGGCCTCGTTCATCTTCGCCGTCCAGATGCTCAACTTCCCGGTCGCGTCCGGCACCAGCGGTCACCTGCTCGGCGGCGCGCTGGCCGCGATCCTCGTCGGCCCCTACACCGGGGTGCTCTGCCTGTCCGTGGTGCTGCTGATGCAGGGACTGCTGTTCGCGGACGGAGGACTGACCGCGCTCGGGGTGAACATCACCGACATGGCCATCGTCGGCGTGCCAGTCGCCTACGGGGTGTTCCGGCTGCTGATCACCGTGCTGCCGGCCAACCGGCGCTCGTTCACCGTGGCCGCGTTCACCGCCGCCCTGGTCTCCGTGCCGACCGCCGCCGGCGCCTTCACCCTGCTGTACGCCCTGGGCGGGGTCACTGACGTCCCGCTGGGCACCGTCGCCGCGTCGATGATCGGCGTTCACCTGCTCATCGGGATCGGCGAAGGAGTGATCACCGCGCTGACCGTGGGCAGTGTGCTCGCGGTCCGACCGGACCTGGTGTACGGGGCGGAACGGTTGCGCGTCCCACTCCAACTCCGCACCACACCAGCCACGGGAGGCGGACGGTGACCCGAAGGCCCCGCAGCAACAGGACGTTCCTGCTGGTCGGCGTCCTGGTGGCGCTGCTGCTCGCCGGAGTGGTCAGCTACTACGCGTCCAGCCGGCCCGACGGCCTGGAGAAGGTCGCCGCGGACAAGGGCCTCGACCGGGGCGAGGAGGAACACGACCTGGCCGACTCGCCGCTGGCCGACTACCAGACCGACGAGGTGGGCAACGAACGCCTCTCCGGCGGGCTGGCCGGGGTGATCGGGGTCAGCGCCACCCTGTTGCTCGGAACGGGGGTGTTCTGGGTGGTCCGCCGCCTGCCCCGCTCGCAGGGTCCCCGGACCGGCCCCGCCGACCCCGGGCGCGGCTGAGCCATGGGGGCCGGGCACGCGCACCGCCTGTACTGGGCCGCCGACTCACCGGTGCACCGCCTGCCGGCGCACTGCAAGCTGGTCGCCGTGCTCGCCTTCGTCCTGCTGGTGGTGGCCACCCCGGCGACCGCCTACGCGGCGTTCCTCGGGTACGCGGTCCTGCTGACCGCGGTCGCCGCGGCGGCCCGGGTGCCACCGGCGCTCCTGCTGCGCCGACTGCTGATCGAGGTGCCCTTCGTGGCGTTCGCACTGGCCCTGCCGTTCGTCGCGGGTGGCGATCGGACCGAGGTGCTGGGGATGTCGCTCAGCGTCTCCGGGCTCCACGGCGCCTGGAACGTGCTGGCCAAGGGCACCCTGGGCGTCGCGGCCTCGGTGCTGCTCGCGGCCACCACGCAGGTCTGGGCGCTGCTGATCGCACTGCAACGGCTGCGTGTGCCGACGCTGCTGGTGCAGATCGCCTCGTTCATGATCCGATACAGCGACGTGGTGGTGCAGGAGATGGCAAGGATGCGGATCGCCCGGGAGTCCCGCGGGTTCACCGCCCGTGGACCGCGAAGCTGGAAGGTGCTGGCCACCTCCGCCGGCGCGCTGTTCATCCGCACCTACGAACGGGGGGAACGGGTGCACCTGGCGATGGTGAGCCGCGGCCACACCGGCAGCATGCCGGTCCTCGACCAGCAGCCCGCGGGCCGGGCCGCGTGGGGGACCGCGGTCACCCTGCCCGCCGCCGCGCTGGCGCTGTGCCTGCTCGGCTGGTGGACCCGGTGACCGGGGCGCCGCGCGGCGGGCAGCTCCCGCCGAGCCTGGAGGTGTCCGGCCTGGCCTTCGCCTATCCCGACGGGCACCAGGCCCTGTTCGGGGTGGACCTGGTGGTCCGCCGGGGCGAGCGGGTCGCGCTGCTCGGCCCCAACGGCGCCGGGAAGACGACCCTGGTGTTGCACCTGAACGGCATCCTCACCGGCGGCCGGGGCCAGGTGCGGGTCGGCGGGGTGCCGGTGGACGCGGAGCACCTGCGGGAGGTCCGGCAGCGCGTCGGCATCGTCTTCCAGGACCCCGACGACCAGCTCTTCATGCCCACGGTCCGCCAGGACGTCGCCTTCGGACCGGCCAACTGCGGCCTGGACGGCGAGGAACTGCGGACCCGGGTGGAGCGGGCGTTGGCCCAGGTGGGCATGGCGGAGTTCGCCGACCGGCCGCCGCACCACCTGAGCTTCGGCCAGCGCCGTCGGGTGGCGGTCGCCACCGTGCTGGCCATGGAACCGGAGATCCTGGTGCTGGACGAGCCGTCGTCGAACCTGGACCCGGCCAGCCGCCGAGAGCTGGCCGAGGTGCTCGACGCCCTTGACGTCACGGTGCTCATGGTCACCCATGACCTTCCGTACGCGCTCCAGCTCTGCCCGCGGGCGGTGGTGCTCTCCGGCGGCACCGTGGTCGCGGACGGCCCCACCCGTGAACTGCTCTGCGACGAGGCCCTGATGCGACAACACCGGCTTGAACTGCCGTTCGGCTTCGACCCGCGCTCCGTGCGCGTGTGATCCACCCCACTCTTGTCGAACGGGCGATCGAGTGCTGGAGTTCCTCCATGACACCACCTCAGTCCACACGGTTCGAGGGGCACGCGGCGCTGGTGACCGGCGCGGGACGGGGGATCGGCGCCGAGATCGCCCGCCGGCTGGCAGCGGAGGGAGCGCAGGTCCTCATCGCCGAGCAGGACCCGGAACGCGCGGAGCGCGTCGCCGGGGCCATCGCCGACCTGGGCGGAACAGCGCTCGCCCACCCCTGCGACGTCACCGACCCCGACTCGGTCCGGGAGGCGGTGCGGCACGCCGTCACCGCGTTCGGCGGCCTGGACGTCCTGGTCAACAACGCCTACCGGTGCTCACCCGGCACCTTCGACGAACTCACCGACGAGCTGTGGGTACGTGACCTGGACACCACCCTGCTCGGCGCGGTCCGCTGCTGCCGCGAGGCGATGCCCCACCTCGTCGCCTCCGGACACGGCGCCGTGGTGAACATCGGCTCGGTCAACGGGGAACAGAACTTCGGCGGCGACGCCTACAGCGCCGCCAAGGCCGGACTCGCCAGTCTCACCCGCACGCTCGCCGGGGCGTACGGGCGACGCGGCGTCCGGGTGAACCTGATCGCCCCCGGCACCATCCGCACCCCCGTCTGGGACGACCAGACGACCGACCTCGACCAGGTCGCCACCCACTATCCGCTGGGCCGGGTGGGCNCCCCCGCCGACGTCGCCGCCGCCGCCCTGTTCCTCGCCTCCACCGACGCCTCGTGGATCACCGGCGTGACGTTGCCGGTCGACGGGGGCATCCTGATGTCGAACTCGGGCCTCCTGCGGTCGTTCGGGTTCGACCCGGAGCCCTGACCAGGCCGGTGGACACCGGCAGCGCCGGACGGACCAGGGCGACGCCCCGGCGGTGACCGTACTGCCGGACGAGACGAAGGGTGGTGGACCCGGTCACCATGCCCGCCGATGACTCGGACAGCCCGCACGGGCCCGCGGAGCGGGCCGCGGCCAGCCCCTTCGAGCTGGGCACCGACGGCCCGAAGGTCCTGGTCGTCGGGATCGACGGCTCCCAGACCTCCGTCCGGGCCGCCGCCTACGCGATCGGTCTCGCCCGCCGCCAACGCTCCCGCCTGGTCTTCCTCTACGTGAAGTCGGCCGCCGGGCTGTCCGGTGTCAGCGCCGGTGCCACGGCGCTGATGGCCAGCACCCAGGACGAGCTGGCCGCGGAGTTCGCCGCGACCATCCGGGCCTACATGGACGAGCTGGGCAAACAGGACTGGGAGTTCCGCACCGTGCGCGGAGACGTCTACACCGAACTGGCCCGCACCGCCGACGACGAGCGCGCCGACGGCGTCCTCGTCGGCGCCTCCAGCAAGGCGGGCCACCGGTTCGCGGGCTCCGTCGCCGTCCGACTGGTCAGGGCGGGACGGTGGCCGGTGACGGTGGTGCCGTAACCGGCCGGAACCGGCCCGGGCCCGCGGGGCCGTCCCCCGACGCCGTCAGATCCAGGTGTCCAGCCACATCCGGTCGCGCCAGCCATCGACCGGGATCGTCTCCCCCGTGAAGATCGGGTGGAAGTAGATGAAGTTCCAAACGATCAACAGCACCACCACCCCGGCCGCGACGGCCCCCCACATGCGGCGTTGCTCGCTGGCCCGCGCCGGACCCAGCAGGGCGCCCAGGGCCATGGCCACCGCCAGACACAGGAAGGGCACGAAGACCACCGCGTAGAAGAGGAAGATCGTGCGGTTCTGGTACATGAACCACGGCAGGTAACCGGCACCCACCCCACACAGGATGGCGCCCGCCCGCCAGTCACGGCGCAGCGCCCACCGGAACAGCAGGTACCCCAGCGCCACCACCGCCGTCCACCACAACAGCGGCGTGCCGATGCCCAGGACCTCCCGGGCGCACCGCTCCACCTCGCAGCCGTCGAAACCCTGCCGCGGGTCGTCGTAGTAGTAGGAGACGGGACGGCCCAGGACCAGCCAACTCCACGGGTTGGACTCGTAGGTGTGCGGCTCCTCGAGCGACTTGTGGAAGTCGTACATCTCGCTGTGGTAGTGCCACAGGCTGCGCAACGGGTCCAGGAAGTTCGGAAGCGGACTGGGGTGGTCCGACGCCCAGCCCCGGAAGTAGCCGCCGTCGGTGGCGAACCAGCCGGCCCAGGAGGCGACGTAGACCGCCAACGCCACCGGCACCAGCGACGCGAAGGCCAGCGGGGCGTCCCGCAACAGCACCGAGCGGAAGGCGGACCGCGCCCCGGCCACCCTCCGGGAACCCACGTCCCACAACACGGTGAGCACCCCGAAGGCCGCCAGCACGAAGAACCCGTTCCACTTGGTGGCGGCGGCCAGCCCCAGGCACACCCCGGCCGCCACCCGCCACGGCCGCCAGCCCAGCCACAGCCGGGCCCCCACGGCGTCGTCCGGCAGGTCACCGGGAAGAGCACCCGCCAGCCGGGCCCGCGCGGCGTCCCGGTCCACCAGCAGGCAGCCGAAGGCGGCCAGGACCCAGAACATCACCACCACGTCCAGCAGGGCGGTGCGGCTCATCACGAAGTGGAGCCCGTCCACCGCCAGCAACCCGCCGGCCAGGCAGCCCAACGCGGTGGAACGGAACAGCCGCCGGCCGATGCGGCACAACATCAGGACGGAGAGGGTGCCCAGCAGGGCCGGCATGAACCGCCAGCCGAAGGGCTCCAGACCGAACATCCACTCGCCGATGGCGATGGTCCACTTGCCGACCGGTGGATGGACGATGTACGAGGCGGCCGGATCCAGCGAGATCGTCGGCGTGGGGTCGAGGATCTCCGCGTTGACCTTCTTGCCCTCGCCCCAGGTGCCCTCGTACCCCAGGTGCAGCAGCGACCAGGCATCCTTGGCGTAGTACGTCTCGTCGAATATGACCTCGCGCGGCTGCCCCAGGTTCCGGAACCGCAGGAACCCCGCGACCACCGCGACCAGCAGCGGCCCCGCCCAGCCGGAACACCAGGCCAGCCGTCTGGCCAGTGCCGGGTTGGCACCCCACCCCTCGAGCATCCGCCGCGGGTCGGGCATCGGCGGGACCAACCGTTCGCGCACCGGTGTCCCCGGTCGCGGCGCGTAGCCGAACCGCAGCAGCTTCCGCTGCCAGGAAGCGGGACGGACAGCCACCTCCTCCGCAGGGCCCGGGTCGGCGCCGGCTGGTGCCTGGGTGGCGGTGTCACTGGTCACCGGGCCATCGTAGGGAAGGAAGGGGAGTGGGTGCGGCCTTACCTGTGTTCGCTCGCCGCCGGCTGCTTTTGTGTGTTCGCTCGCCTCCGGCCGCTTTGGGGTGCCCCTGCCGGCGTTCCTCAGCCGGCTCCCTCGTTCCTCGGTCGCTGGCTTCGTCTCTTGGCAGGGGCG
>NZ_KB904675.1 GCF_000380165.1 Wenjunlia vitaminophila DSM 41686 | reverse complement strand
CCGTAACCACCGGGGGCCTGCGGCTGCTGCGGAGGAGCCGCAGGCGGATAACCGTAGCCACCCGGCGCCTGAGCATGCGGCTGCGGCGGCGGAGCCGGAGGCGGATAGCCGTAACCACCCGGGGCCTGCGGCTGCTGCGGACGGAACAGGTCGTCCGGTGTCAGCTCGCCGGAGTTCGCCCGACGCCGGCCTCTCGGTCCCCCCGTTTCGTCTCCCCGTCCGCCGTACGTCACCGGAACTCCCGCTTCATGGCTCTGCTGTGGACTGCCAACCGTCGGGTCACGCTACCGGTTCCGCTTCGCGATCGACCACGTGCTCACGGAAGGGCGGCGAGGACGGTGACACCCTCGGCCCGCGAATCGTCCGACTAGCCCGGCAGAAGTCCGCTATGCCGCGTGGTCGCCGTCACAGCCACAATCAGCCAGCGGACAACTATGCGGCCATCTCCTCCTCAACCAGACGCGCGCTGAACTCCCGCACCACCGTCTCCTCGCGGAACGGCTCGAGGCGCCGCCGGAAGTCGTCCAGGTACTCGGCACCCCGGTTGGACCGCAGCGCCGTCAACAGCCGCACCCCCTGGTCGGCCGTGGCGCAGGCCTGTTCCACCTCGCGCTGCTGTACCTGGGCTGACGCCAGCAGCAGCAGGTCAACCGCTCGCCGCCGCACCCGCTCCTCGGGGTGTCCGGCCAGTGCTTCCTGCGCGTACCGCTGGGCGGGGCCGGGCTGACCCAGGTCGCGGTGGCAGTGGGCCAGTTCGTCCGCGAGGTAGGCCTGGTCGAAGTGAGCGATCCAGTCGGGGTCGTCGTCCGGCCGACGGCGCTCCATGGCCTCCATGGCCCTGCTGGCGTTGAGCTGGCAGGCCCTGGCGTCACCGAGTTGGGCGTGGCCGCGCGCCTCGGCGGCGAAGAACATCGCCTGGGTGGTGGGGGTGACCTGGCCACGGGCGCCTTCCTGGGCCGCGCGGGCGAGCTGGGTGATCTCCCTGGGGTTGCCGAGCTGCGCGGCCAGGTGGCTCATGCCGGCCGCCAGCACGTAGCCGCCGTAGGCGCGGTCCCCCGCCGCCTGGGCGAGCCGCAGCGCCTGGATGTAGTAGCGCTGGGCCAGGCCGGGCTGCCCGGTGTCCACGGCCATGTAGCCGGCCAGCTCGGTCAGTCGGGACACCGCCGCGAAGAGCTGCCGCCCGGTCGCCTCGGTGTAGGAGCCGCCGAGCAGCCCGGAGACCACGCTGTTGAGGTAGTGCACCAGGACCGGCCTGATGTGACCGCTGCCGAAACGGTGGTCGAGCTCCACCAGCGCCTGAGTGGTCGCGCGCACCGCTGCCACGTCCGCCCGCCCCACCCGGGGGCCGGCGGTCCGCCCCACGTGCGGGTCGGGTCCGGTGATCAGCCAGTCCCGGCTCGGCTCGACCAGCGCGGAGGCGGCCACCGACGAGCCGGTGAGGAAGTCCCGCCGTCCCACGTCGCTGCGCCACAGCTCGCATGCCTGTTCCACGGCTCCGGAGATCGTGGGGGCGAACTGGAGCCCCACCCCGGAGGCGAGGTTCTTGCCGTCGGCCATGCCGATCTCGTCGAGGGTGACCGCACGGCCCAGCTTCCGCCCCAGCGCCTCGGCGATTATGGCCGGCGCCCGCCCCCTGGGCTGCTGGCCCCGGAGCCAGCGGGCGACGGAGGTCTTGTCGTAGCGCAGGTCCAGGCCGTGTTCGGTCCCGCACATGTTCACCCTGCGCGCCAGTCCGGCGTTCGAGCAGCCGGCCTCCTGGATCAGTGCCTGTAGCCGTTCGTTCGGCTGTCGTGCGACCAACGGTCGAGCGGCCATGGCCCCTCCTTCGTGTGTAGGGCCCTGTGCTGGTGACGGTGTCCCCGGTGCCCTGCTGACCGTGAGCCCGGCTCCGGGCTCACCCGTGTGGTTCTCCTGCCGCTGATGGCGCTCCCCGGGAGGCGACCGCCACGTCACGGCACCGCCGTTGCCCGGCGCCGCCGTTCGACGCCCCCGTGGCCCTCACCGTGGCCGGGTCGGTCGCACGGCGTCGGTCCTGGCGGAATCCTGCCCACACACTTCGGCGCGAATTCACCACATTTCCTGGGATGTCGCGGTACGCCCCACAGAGGACACCACCAGCGGACTACCCGGAACCGGACTGCCTTCCTCCTGCGCGCCCCCAGTGGTGCATCGGTGCGCCCTGCGTGCGCGCACCGAGGTTGGCGACTTCGAGCCGTAACCCCTCTGGGGAAAGGCAGTTGAGTGAGTGTGGACGACACCATGGGAGCCCAACTGGACGGTCCGCTGCTGGAGTCGGCGATGCGGTACGCCCGGGAACGTCACTGGGACGTGTGCTCGGGAGCCTGGCTGGTGGAGGACGCCGGCGACACGCAGTGCTCGTGTGGCACGCCGCACTGCCCCGCGCCGGGGGCGCACCCGCTACAGCCCGACTGGGCGCAACAGGCGAGCAGCAGCCCCACGGCGGTGCGGCGGATGTGGTCGCAGACGCCCCTGGCCTCGATCCTGCTGCCCACCGGGCGGACCTTCGACGTGATCGACGTGCCCGAGCCGGCGGGTTGCCTCGCCCTGGCCAGGATGGAGCGCACCGAGGTCCGGCTCGGCCCGGTGGCCTGCGCCCCGGGCCGCCGCATGCAGTTCTTCGTCCTCGCGGGTTCGGCCGCCCGCGTCCCGACGCTGGTGCGGCAGCTCGGCTGGTCGCCGAGGTCACTTGACCTCGTTGGCCGTGGGGAGCGTGACCACGTGGTCGCGCCCCCGTCGCGGGTCGGCGCCCTGGGCCCGACGCTCTGGGCCCGTCCGCCGACCCCGGCCAACCGCTGGCTGCCCGAGGCGGAGGAGTTGATCGGCGCGCTGGCCTACGCCTGCGGCCGGGACGCCGCGGCTGCCCGGCCGCGCTGAACGCCGTCCGGCCCGGGCCCTAGCGCCCCAGGCCCGCCAGGAACGGCTCCACGGCCTGACGCCACCCCTCGGGCCGCTCGCAGTGGACGATGTGCCCGCAGTCCGGCACCTCGGCGTAGTGTCCGTCCGGCAG
Source organism: Wenjunlia vitaminophila DSM 41686 (assembly GCF_000380165.1). GTDB lineage: Bacteria > Actinomycetota > Actinomycetes > Streptomycetales > Streptomycetaceae > Wenjunlia > Wenjunlia vitaminophila. The sequence goes on along the minus strand of NZ_KB904675.1, from coordinate 49,335 downwards.
CGCGCGGACCATCTCCTGGGCCTCGGCGCGGCCGAGCGCACCGTCCAGCCCGCGCACGACGAGCGTCGGGCAGTGGACCAGGGCCAGGTCGTCCCAGTGCGACTCGAAGGCCCAGGGTTCCAGGGAGAGCATCATGTGGTCGAACGAGAACTCGGGCCAGTAGCCGTCCGCCCGCTCCTCCATCACCTCCACGAAGTAGTCGCCGCGCCCGGGGCTCGGGCGTTCCAGGGTGGGGTCGTCCTCGGAGAACCAGCGGCGCACCGCGTCCAGGGAGTCGAACGGCAGCGGCCAGCTCTTGAACCAGTCGAGCCAGCGCCGCTGCCCGTCCTCGCCGAGCGTGGAGGCCTTGGTCTCACTGACCACCAGGCCACGCACCAGGTCGGGGCGTCTGGCGGCGAGTTGCCAGGCGGTCAGTCCGCCCATCGCGTGGCCCACCAGGACGGCCGGGGCGAGCCCCAGGGCTTCCACCACCGCCTCGACGTCGGCGACGTACGAGCCGCGGTCGTAGGGGCCCGCGGGCTTCTCGCTGTGGCCGTGGCCGCGCTGGTCCACGGCCACGGTCCGGAACCGGGGCGCGAGCCACCGGGCGGTGTTGTCCGCCCACGTGGAGGCCCGGCCCATCAGGTCGTGCAGGAGCAGCAGGCCGGGGCGGTCACGCCTCCCACCGTCCGTCGCCCCGCGTCCCGCGCCGAACTCCCAGGCGGTGAGCCTGACACCGTCGGCGCCCATGACGTCGATCTGTCGAACCATGTGTCGCACCCCCATCCGCGTCCTGCCAGGGTCTCCCCCACCTGGCACAACCTGTCAGCTCTGCTTCGGACACTTCTCAGGCTATCGAACACACTTTCGATACATGCTTTCGATGCATGTGGGACACACGCGCCAAAGAGACCGGGTGGCGCCAAATAACGCTCGTTTGAGTGACAACGCCCACGTGTTGCCCGCCGTTACTGAGGGGAGTCTTTGAGCGGGAGGGGGTCCGGACGGGGAAGCCGGACCGCGAAAAGGGGAAACCCGGAAAGCTCGGGGTTCCGGGTGTCACCAGGGGGGCAGAGGGCGGAGTAGCCCGGGGCGCGGTGCAGCGCCCAGGGCTCTCCGCCCTCCCGGCGCACCCGCCCTTCCAGCGTGTCGGCCCGCACCCCGCGGGCCCGTCCGTGTCCGACGGGCCCGCGGCGGCACCGGGCGGCCGAGGCGGCCTCAGCGCTTGGCGACGAAGACGTGCGAGGCGACCTCGGGGGCCAACTCCGCCGCCTCCCCGCCACTGCCCACGAGGACCCCGCCCGCGGACTCGGTGACCATCACCACGGCGCCCGGCTGCACCCCGGCGCGGCGCAGCGTGTACATGAGCTGGGCGTCGGCCTGGATGGGCTCTCCGATGCGGCGGACCACGGCGCTCTTGCCGTCCGATCCGGGCGCCAGGTCCCCGAGGCTGACCATGCCGTCCCCGAGGAACGGGTCCGCCTCGGACTGCTGGCCCAGCTCCTCGAGGCCGGGGATGGGGTTCCCGTAGGGCGACTCGGTGGGGTGCCGGAGCAGTTCCAGGACACGGCGCTCGACGGCTTCGCTCATCACGTGCTCCCAGCGGCACGCCTCCGCGTGGACCTGCTCCCACTCCAGACCGATCACGTCCACCAGCAGGCACTCCGCCAGGCGGTGCTTGCGCATGACCCTGGTGGCCAGCCGCCGCCCCTCCTCGGTGAGCTCCAGGTGGCGGTCGCCCTCCACGGTCAGCAGGCCGTCGCGCTCCATCCGCGCCACGGTCTGGCTGACCGTGGGGCCGCTCTGCTCGAGCCGCTCCGCGATGCGGGCGCGCATGGGGACCACACCTTCCTCCTCCAGCTCCAGGATGGTGCGGAGATACATCTCAGTGGTGTCGATGAGTCCGGACATGCGTGCCCCTCGATCCTCATGGTTGCTCTCCAACAATTCTGACCCATGCCACCGACAACGGGAGACCTCGCGACCGTATTGACAGCGCACCGTGCAGCCAGCACCGTGATCGGCCATGACTGACGAGCTGCCCGGCCGCTACCTCGAGACGGCCATCGCCCTCCTGGAGCGGGTCAGGGAAGAAGAGTCCCAGAAGATCAGCGAGGCGGGGGCACTGATCGCCGACACCGTGACCGAGGGTGGGCGACTGTTCGCGTTCGGTGTCGGCCATTCCAGCCTGCCGGCCCAGGACGTGGTCTACCGGGCCGGCGGTCTCGCCCTGGTGAACCTGCTCGCGGTCCCGGGCGGCACCGGTGTGGAGGTGCCGGCCCCCCTGGGCAGCGCCCTGGAACGGGTGAGCGGACTCGCTGCCGCGGTGCTCGAGACCAGTCCGGTGCGCCGCGGCGACCTGCTGGTGGTGATCTCGCTGTCCGGGAGGAACGCGCTGCCCGTGGAGATGGCGATGGGCGCCAGGGAGCGCGGCCTGGCAGTGGTAGGGGTGACCTCGGTGGCGTACGCCGAGCACACCACCTCACGGCACGCCTCGGGGACGTTCCTGAAGGACCACTGCGACCTGGTCGTGGACAGCAAGATCGAGGTCGGCGACGCGGAACTGGAGGCCCCCGGCGTGGAGGTCAGGTTCGGTTCCGTCTCGACCGTGGTCACCAGCGCCATCATGCAGTCGATGGTGGCGGGCGCCATCGCCGCCCTGGGCGCCCGCGGCAGCACCCCGCCGATGCTCCGCTCCGGCAACGTCGATGGCGGCCTCGACTGGAACAGCAAGGTGTTCGACGAGCACCGGGACCGGATCTTCTACACACGGTGACCGCCCACCGCCCCCGTGCCGTCGCCGGTGGAGCCAGGCCGCTGCCGGGTGGCGTCACCGTCGGGCTCCGGGTGGCTCCGAACGGTGTCGGTCCTATCCGTGCACGTCACGCGCGTACGCCGATGGGGTTGGCCGTGGTGTTAATTGCCTTGCGTTGCTCCTGGGTGCCTGTTTACGGTGACAGCACACAAGAAGGGAGGTGGTCCGGAGAATGATCGACTGTCGGACGCGTGAGGTGGCCGCCAGCTAGCCGCCCCGCTCGCAGCGCGGTGCGCGGCGGGCTAATCCCAAGCAGCTACCCGACCCGCGGGCTCGCCGGTACGTCCGTCCGGCGCCTGGTTCCGGCCCAGCCGACCAGGAAGCAGCCCGCGGGTTGTCCATTTCCCGCGCGATCTCCCTTTCCCGACCAGCCTCGCTCCCCCGGCCCTCGGCCCCGGCACGTTCCGGGCCCGCGTCGGGGCGGCCCGTCGGGGACGGCCTACGGGGCGAGACGCTCCACCAGCCAGCCACGCGCATGGTCGTCGGCCCGACGGAAACGGAGCCGGTCGTGCAGCCGGTTCTCCCTCCCCTGCCAGAACTCCACCGTGTGCGGCACGACGAGGAAACCGCCCCAGAACGGCGGTACCGGCACCGGGGTTCCCACCGGATGACGCCGCTCCAGGTCCGCGTAGCGCTGTTCGAGTTCCTCACGCGAGGCGACGACCTGGGACTGCCGGCTCGTCCACGCCCCGAGCTGTGACCCCCGGGGGCGGCTGCGGAAGTACCGCTCGGTCTCCTCGACGGTGGTCCGCACGGCCTCGCCGCAGATCAGCACCTGCCTGGCGATGGGGTGCCACGGGAAGAGCAGCGACACCCGCGGGTTCTGCGTGATCTCGTCGCCCTTGCGGGAGCCGTAGTTGGTGAAGAAGACGAAGCCCCGCTCGTCGTACCCCTTGAGCAGGACGGTGCGGGAGCTCGGCCGGCCGTGGCCGTCCGCCGTGGACAGCACCATGGCGTTGGGTTCGTCCAGCCCACTGGAAGCGGCCTGCACGAACCAGCGTTCGAACTGCTGGACGGGGTCGTCGGCGAGGTCGGCCTCGGACAGTCCCTGGGCTCGGTACTGCCGGCGCATGGCGGCGGGGTCGGGGTACTCCACGCGCCACATCCTGCAACACGTCAGCCGGGCGCCCGGCACCCGGTCCTGGCGGGCCGGTCGGTGGAGACCACCCGGACACGGGAATGTGTGTGGGATCTCACCAGGATTCCGACTCGGACTCTGTAACATCTTGACATCAAGAGATAGTGTGGACCCTCCTGACGTGCTCGACACGAGTCCGACCCCCTCGACCGGGTGACCACCACCTCAGCGGGGCATGACCGGGATACGCCGCGGAGCCGTGCGCCCCACGGTGGCCGGTCTTCGACTTCGCGACACGTCATCTGTCGACCACATCATGAGGAGCCGCCTGATGTCCGACTTCGTACCCGGACTCGAGGGAGTCGTCGCGTTCGAAACGGAGATCGCCGAACCCGACAAGGAAGGCGGTTCCCTCCGTTACCGAGGCGTGGACATCGAGGACCTGGTGGGGCACGTCTCGTTCGGGAACGTGTGGGGCCTGCTGGTGGACGGGAAGTTCAACCCGGGGCTGCCGCCCGCGGAGCCGTTCCCGATCCCCATCCACTCCGGGGACATCCGGGTGGACGTGCAGAGCGCGCTGGCCATGCTCGCCCCGGTCTGGGGTCTGAAACCGCTGTTGGACATCGACGACGTCCAGGCCCGCGAGGACCTGGCCCGGGCCGCGGTGATGGCGCTGTCCTACGTCGCCCAGTCGGCCCGGGGCCTGGACAAGCCGATGGTGCCGCAGCGGGAGATCGACAAGGCGCAGAGCGTCGTCGAGCGCTTCATGATCCGTTGGCGGGGCGAACCCGACCCGAAACACATCAAGGCCGTGGACGCCTACTGGACCTCGGCCGCCGAACACGGAATGAACGCCTCCACCTTCACCGCGCGGGTGATCGCCTCGACCGGCGCGGACGTCGCGGCGGCACTGTCCGGCGCGGTGGGCGCCATGTCGGGTCCGCTGCACGGCGGCGCGCCGTCCCGGGTCCTCGGCATGATCGAGGAGATCGAGCGCACGGGCGACGCGGTGGCGTACGTCAAGGGCGCGTTGGACCGCGGCGAGCGGCTGATGGGGTTCGGCCACCGGGTCTACCGGGCCGAGGACCCCCGTGCCCGGGTGCTGCGCCGCACCGCCAAGGAGCTGGACGCGCCCCGGTTCGAGGTGGCCGAGGCACTGGAGCGGGCCGCCCTCGAGGAGCTGCACAACCGGCGGCCGGACCGGGTGCTGGCGACCAACGTGGAGTTCTGGGCCGCCATCGTGCTGGACTTCGCCGAGGTGCCCGCGCACATGTTCACCTCGATGTTCACCTGTGCACGGACCGCCGGGTGGAGCGCCCACATCCTGGAGCAGAAGCGCACCGGGCGCCTGGTGCGGCCCTCCGCCCGGTACACCGGGCCCGGTGCCCGTGACCCGCAGGACATCGAGGGGTTCCGCGACACCAACGGTTGACACGCCGAACAGTGGGCCTCCCGGGCCGGCGTCCGGGAGGCCCACCGGGGCCCGCCCCGCGGTGTCAGCCCGCCCCGTCGGGGAGCGACGCGGCGAGCACCTCCGCCAGGTGCCGGGCCCGAACGCCGGTGAGCTGGGCGATCTGGGTCCGGCAGGAGAAGCCGTCGGCGAGCACCACCGCGTCGCGGGGCGCGGCCCGCACCGCGGGCAGGAGCTGCTCCTCGGCGCAGGCGACGGAGGTCCGGAAGTGCCCCCGTTCGAAGCCGAAGTTCCCGGCGAGCCCGCAGCAGCCACCGACGAGTTCCCCGGCGAGGCCGGCCCTGGCCCGCAGCCGGCGTTCCGCCGCGTCACCGAGGACCGCGTGCTGGTGGCAGTGGGTCTGGCCGACCGCTGGCCGGTCGAGCCGCGGCGGCTCCCAGGACGGGGCGAGCTCCTCGAGGACGCCGGCGAGGGTGCGCACCGAGGCGGCGAGCCGTGCCGCGTCCCCCTCGGGGCCCAGCAGCTCCGTCAGGTCGGTGCGGAGCGCGGCGCCACAGCTCGGCTCCAGGGCGACCACCGGCAGTCCGGCGGCCAGCGCTGGACGGAGCACCTCGACGGTGCGGCGCATCACCCGCCGCGCGGTGTCCAACTGCCCGGTGGTCACCCAGGTCAGACCGCAGCACACCGGCCCCGGGGGCACCACCACGCGCAGCCCCGCCGCCTCCAGCACCCGCACCGCGGCCCTGCCCACCTGCGGACGCAGGTAGGTGGTGAAGGTGTCCGGCCACAACACCACCGCGGGGCCGGTGCGCCGCCGCTGGCCGGCGGTGCGGCGGAACCACCGGGTGAACGGGTCCCTTGCCAGCTCGGGGACGGGACGTTCCGGGGTGAGGCCGCCGGCTCGTTTGGCGAGGGCGGCCACCGGCGTGCGGGCCAGGGCGTTGAGCACGGGGGCGGCGACCGGCGCCACCGTGCCCACGGCCCACAGCCAGCGCGGGAGCTGCCCCATCGAGTGGTGCGCGGCGGGACGCCGCCGCCCCGCGTAGTGGTGGTGCAGGAACTCCGCCTTGTACGTGGCCATGTCCACCCCCACCGGGCAGTCCGAGCGGCAGCCCTTGCAGGCCAGGCAGAGGTCCAGCGCCTCCAGGACCTCGGTGGAGCGCCAGCCGTCCCGCACCAGGTCGCCGCCGAGCATCTCGTGCAGCAGCCTGGCCCGGCCGCGGGTGGAGTGCCGTTCCTCGCCGGTGACCCGGTACGACGGGCACATCACCCCCGTGGTGACGGCGGTGTCGCGGCACTTGGCGACGCCCACGCAACGGCGCACCGCGGCGGCGAAGTCCCCCTTGTCGTGCGGGTAGCCGAACGCCACCGGCACCGGGTGGCCGGGAGGGGCGACGAAGCGGAGGTTCTCGTCCAGGCGCTGCGGGCGGACCAGCACCCCGGGGTTCAGCGTGCCCCGCGGGTCCCACAGGTCCTTGTACCGGGCGAACAGGTCGATCAGCTCCGGCCGGTACATCCGGTGCAGCAGCTCCGACCGGCCGAGGCCGTCGCCGTGCTCACCGGACAGCGAACCTCCGTGCGCCACCACCAGGTCGGCCAGTTCCCCGGAGAACACCCGGAACCGCCGCAACCCCGCCTCGTCGAGCAGGTCGAAGTCGATCCTGACGTGGATGCAGCCCTCTCCGAAGTGGCCGTAGGGCGCGCCGTTGAGCCCGTGCTCCCGCAGCAACGCCCGGAAGGCCCGCAGGTAGTCGCCGAGGCGCTCCGGCGGCACCGCCGTGTCCTCCCAACCGGGCCACGCCTCGGCGCCGTCCGCACGCCGGGTCGCCGTCCCCGCCGCCTCCTCCCGCACCCGCCACAGTTGGCGCTGGTGGGCGGGGTCGGTGACCACCAGGCGGCCGGTGGTGCCGTCGGCGGCCCGCGCCCCCAGACGCCGGGCGACCGCCTCGGCCTCGGCCGGGGTGTCCGCGCCGACCTCGACGAACAGCCAGGCGGCACCGGCCGGGAGGTTCCGCGCGGCGCCGCCCGACGCCAGCGCGGCCAGGCCGGCGTCCATGCCCTCCACGGTGAGCGGGTCCAACGACAGCAGCCCGGGGACGGCGTCCGCCGCCGCGCCCTCGTCGGGGTAGCCGAGCACCACCAGCGCCGTGGCGGCCGGCGCCGGCACCAGCCGCACCGTGGCCTCGGTGACCACGCCGAGGGTGCCCTCGCTCCCAGCGAACGCCCGGGCCAGGTGGCTGCCGTGTTCCGGGAGCAGTTGGTCGAGCGGGTAGCCGGAGATCCGGCGGGGCAACGTGGGAAAGCCGGTGCGCAGCAGGGCCAGGTTGCCCTCGACCAGCTCCCTGACCCCGGAGAACAGCTCTCCCTCCCGCCCGGGCCGTCGGGCGAGGGCGTCGAGGCCGGCCCGCCCGGCTGCGGCCAGCTCGACGTGCAGGCCGTCGGGGCCGAGCACCCGCACCGTCTCGAGGTTGTCCGCCGTGGTGCCCCAGGCCACCGAGTGGGCACCGCACGCGTTGTTGCCGATCATGCCGCCGAGGGTGCAGCGGCTGTGCGTCGAGGGGTCCGCGCCGAACGTCAGGCCGTGCGGGGCCGCGGCGGCCCGCAGCGCGTCCAGGACGAGGCCTGGCTGCACCCTGGCCGTGCGGGTCAGCGGGTCGAGTTCCACCAGCGCGTTCATGTGGCGGGTGAAGTCCAGGACGACCCCGACCCCGGTGGCCTGCCCGGCGAGGCTGGTGCCGCCGCCGCGCGCCACCACCGGCACCTGGTGCTCACGGCACACGGCGAGCGCCGCCGCGGTGTCCTCCGCGTCGCGTGGCGCGACCACGCCGAGCGGTACCCGTCGGTAGTTGGAGGCGTCCATGGTGTGCAGGGCCCGCTGTCCGACGTCGAAGCCGACGTCGCCGCGGACCCGTGCCCGCAGCGCCCGTTCCAGGTCGCCGGTGGCGTCCGGGGCGGGCCGTCCTTCCGATCCACTCAACCGGTCACGCATGGTCCATGGTGACCCGGGCGCCGGGCACCGCACCAGGCCGGCCGGGCGCGGCGGCCCCGCCGGGGGCCGCCCGGCCCGTCAGGCAGTCGCGCCGCGGGTGGCGGCATGCCTCCACCCGGCGTACCAGGCGCAGCCCGCGAGCACCGCGCCCGCCACCGCCCACTCCCCGAGGCCGACGAGCACCGCGGCCCAGCCGGGCATGTCGGCCTGGTCCCGGGACGCGGCGCAGAACCCGACGGCTCCGGCGAGCGGCCCGGCCAGCACCGCCACCACCCGGCCCGGTTCCCGGTAGGCGGCGGCGTCCGCGGCGGCGCGGGGCCGGCGGTCCACGACGAGCACCGTCCGTTCCGCCGCGACCCCCGCCGGGTACCCGCAGGCCGCGACCCCGGCGCCGACCAGCAGCTCCGCCCACCAGGGCAGCGCGTCGCGGGACGCGCCCACCGCGCCGAGCCCCAGGGCCAGGAACAGGGCCCACACCTCCAGGAACGGCCGTCGCGCCGTCATCGTCCTGACCACCCCGATCACCAGCCGGAACAGCGCCGCGGCCACCACCGCGCCGGCCGCCCCCGCCGCCGCGACCCGCCAGGCGGCAGGTCCGTCCAGGGCCAGCAGCGGGACCGCCACCGCTGTTCCGGTGACCAGCCCTCCGGCGCCCACCCACCCGGCGACCACCCGGTCGCCGTCCTGCCCCGCGGCGTCCGGCCCTTCGACGTCCAGCCCTTCGACGTCCGGCGCGCCCAACCCGTCCGGGACGCCCGGCCGGACGTCGTTCCCGAACGGGACGGCGGGCGCCGCCCCGGGGCCGTTCCCGACCAGGCGCCGGACCGCCCGCAGCCGTGCCGTCACCTCGGCGGTGTCCCCCGGTCGGTGTTCCGGCTCCTTGGCCAGCAGGTCGAGGATGAGCTGGTCGAGTTCCCGGGGCAGCCCGGGAACCCGGCTGCTGGGCGGGACCACCGGTTCGGTCACGTGCTTGACCAGCACCGCGCTCCAACTGTCGCCGCTGAACGGCGGCTCCCCGGTGACCAGTTCGTACAGCACGCAACCCAGCGCGTACAGGTCGGTGCGGGCATCGACCGCCCGGCCCTCGACCTGCTCGGGTGCCATGTACGCCGGGGTGCCGAGCACCGCCCCGGTCTCGGTGAGGGTGGTGGTGCGCGCCGCGGCGCCCTCGACGAACCGGACGATGCCGAAGTCCAGCACCTTGATGGTGCCGGCGGCGGTCAACAGGACGTTGGCCGGTTTGACGTCCCGGTGCACCACGCCCGCTCGGTGCGCCGCCTGCAGCGCGTCGCAGATCTGCTCGGCCCAGTCCAGCACCTGGTGGGTGCTTGGCAGTCCGTCCGCGACGACCCGGCCGAGGTCCTGGCCCACCAACAGTTCCATCACCAGGTAGAGCACCCGGCGCCCGTCGATCTCGTCCTCGCCGTAGTCGTGCAGCGTGACGATGTGCGGGTGGGACAGGTTGCCCACGGTGCGGGCCTCGCGGGCGAACCTGGCGGCGAGGACCGCGGCGTCGGCGCCGCGCCGGGCAGCGGAGAGTATCTTCACCGCGACGGGTCTGCACATCCGTTCGTCCTCGGCCCGCCAGACCTCGCTCATGCCGCCGGAACCCAACGGCTCCCGCAGCCGGTACCGGCCGTCCAGCAGCTCTCCGCGCATCCGCGCCTCCCGTCGCCGCTCCGGCCCCGGAACCACAGCCGGGCGCCGGCCGCTCCCCCGCGCGCCGCCGTGTCGCCTCCCAGCACGCGCAACCAGAAATTATCTCCCGGTCCCGGCCCGTCCGACCCCCCGTCGGCGTCCCCCGGCCGTCGGGTCTCGCTATCCCCCGGGCGCGCGCCGGGGGGCCACGCCGGTCGTCTCACGGCGTGGACCGCTTCGTGGACGTGACCGGGCAGGCACTACGCTTCACCTGTGGCTGAGATCGAGATTCCCGCAGCACTCAAGCCCGCCGACGGTCGCTTCGGCTCGGGCCCGTCCAAGGTGCGCCCCGAGGCGCTGACCGCCCTGGCCGACACCGGTACCTCCCTGCTGGGCACGTCCCACCGCCAGGCACCGGTGAAGAACCTGGTGGGCCGGGTGCGCGAGGGCGTACGCGCCCTGTTCTCGCTGCCCGAGGACCACCAGGTGGTTCTCGGCAACGGCGGCAGCACCGCGTTCTGGGACATCGCCACCGCCGGCCTGATCCGCCAGAAGTCGCAGCACCTGTCGTTCGGCGAGTTCTCCTCGAAGTTCGCCGCGGCGGCGAAGGCCGCTCCGTGGCTGGATGACCCGACCGTGATCAAGTCCGAGCCGGGCACCCACCCGGAGCCGACCGCCGAGGCCGGTGTGGACGTGTACGCGTTCACCCAGAACGAGACCTCGACGGGTGTCGCCACGCCGATCCGACGCGTGGCCGGGGCCGACGACGGCGCCCTGGTCCTGGTGGACGCCACCTCCGCGGCGGGCGGGCTCCCGGTGGAGATCACCGAGACCGACGTGTACTACTTCGCCCCGCAGAAGAGCTTCGCCTCCGACGGCGGCCTGTGGATCGGCGTGTTCTCCCCGGCCGCGCTGGACCGCGCCGCGCGGATCGCCGCCAGCGACCGGCACATCCCGGCGTTCTTCTCGCTGCCCACGGCGATCGACAACTCCGCGAAGAACCAGACCTACAACACCCCTGCCGTGGCCACCCTGTTCCTGCTGGCCGACCAGCTCGACTGGATCAACGGCCAGGGCGGCCTCGACTGGGCGGCCGCCCGCACCGCCGACTCCGCGTCGCGTCTTTACACCTGGGCCGACAAGTCGTCGTACGCCACCCCGTTCGTCACCGACCCGGCCCAGCGGTCCAACGTCGTGGGCACCATCGACTTCTCCGACGCGGTGGACGCCTCGGCGGTGGCCAAGGTCCTGCGGGCGAACGGGATCGTGGACACCGAGCCCTACCGCAAGCTCGGCCGCAACCAGCTCCGGGTCGCGATGTACCCGGCGGTGACGCCGGACGACGTCGAGGCGCTGACCGCCTGCATCGACCACGTGATCGAACGCCTCTGACACGCGGCTCCACCGCGGACCGCACGAGGGCGGGCAGGGCCTGGGGGCCTGGCCCGCCCTCAGGCGTCCGGCGGCGGGCTCCCGCGGCCCCTCCCGGGGCGGCCGTTCACTTGCGGCGCCGGAACAGCCGCAGCACCACGACCACGAGACCCACCGTGGCCAGCACGCCGAGCAGCACCCGGGACGTGGTGTCCCGCTGCCCCGAGGCGTCGTCGGCGGTGTCCCCGCCCCGGTCGTCCACCGAGTCCCCGCCCTTGCCCCGGTCGCCGTCGGTTTCCGCATCGCTTCCCTCGCCGCCCGCGTTCCCCTTCCCGTCGGCCTCCTCCTCCGGCTCGGTCAGGTCGAACTGCCAGACGTCGCTGCCGGCGCCCTCGCTGCCGAACAGCAGCGACCGCCCGTCAGCGGTGTACGTCACCGCCTCGCCCTGGCCGCGCAGCGGCGCGGGCAGCCGCCTGCGGTCGCCAAGCTTCCCGTCCCGCCACGTGTACTCGGACGCCCAGAGGTACCCCCGCAGGGCCAGGTGGCGGCCGTCGGGGGAGAACGCGCCGTCCGTCACCCACGGCACCTGGTCCACCCGGGTGAAGGTGTTCACCCCGTCCGGGGTCAGCTCCCGCGGCCCGGCGTACAGCCCCGCCCTGTCGGCGGTCTCCTTGCTGGCGATGTACACCCGCCCCGTGCGGGGGTGGACCATCAGCGCCTCGGCGTTCCGCGGCCCGTCCGCGTACTGCACCCGGTACCTGACCACGTCCACGGTGGTGTCCGCGAGCTGCTCCGGCTCGGTGAACCGGTAGATCCACACCTCGGGCCACTCGCCGTCCAGGTTGTCGCCGATGTCCCCCACGTACACCTGGCCTGACGGGGTCACCGAGATCCCCTCCACGTCGCGGGGGTCCACCCCGCGCAGGGTCACGGTGGCCACCGTGCGCCCCCGGGAGTCCACGGCGTACACGTAGGGGCCGTCGTCGCTGTCGTTGTGCGTCCAGTACACGCCGCGGTGCCGGTGGCTCGCGGCGAGACCGCTGGACTCGGCGATCCGTTCGTCCTGGAACGAGAACAGCACCCGGGAACCGTCCGCCGCCACGGCCGGCGCGGAAAGGCCCCAGACCGCGGTCACGGCACCGAACAGGAAGGCGACCGGCGCGGCCGGCGACACGTGTACGCGCATGGGGACAGCCTGCCACCCCCGACCACCCCTGACCCCGCCAACTCCTCCATGATGGGCCCATGCGGATCATGCCCGTCGGAGACTCGATGACCGTCGGCAGCAGCGGTGACTTCACCTGGCGGTACCGGCTGTGGCAACACCTGCGGGCGACGGCGGGCCCGTCCTCGTTCCACCTGGTGGGTCCCCGCACCGCCCTGTACGACAAGGCCGCCGACGCCGCGGTGTCCCAGCACTACGGCGACCCGTCCTTCCCCGCCGACGCCCGGCGCCACCTCGCCGGCTGGGGCGAGGGGTGGCTGCACATGGCGCCGGTGATCCGCGACGCGGTCACCCTCCACCGCCCCGACCTGCTGCTGGTCTTCCTCGGCCTGATCGACCTCGGCTTCTACACCGGACCTGCGGACACCGAGGCCAACCTCCGCCGCTTCGTCGCCCAGGCCCGCGCCGCCGACCCGTCCCTGCGGATGGTCTTCCTCCCCGTCCTGCCCAACTCCCGGGCGCGGACCGACCCGCCGTTCCAGGAGCAGGTCACCGACCTCAACGCCCGGATGCGCGACGCCGTCAACGATTTGAACACGCCCGCCTCCCCGCTGCTGCTGGCACAGCCGCCGGACCCCTGGCACCTGCCCACCGACACCTACGACGGCACCCACCCCACCCCCCGCGGCGAACACCGCATCGCCGCCGCCTTCGCCACGGTGCTGCACACCGCGTGGGGAGTGGGTGGGGAGTACCTGGTACCGGCGCGGTGACCCGGCCCGGGTGCGGGGCGCCCTGGTGGCTGGTGGCGGGTGCCCTGGTGCCGGGCGTGCTGGTGACGGGCGCCCTGGTGACGGGGCCGGTGGCGGGTGCCGCGCAGTAGGGTTCCGGTGGAAGGGGGTGGCGCGAGGTGCTGATCGACACCGTGGCATGGGTGCGGATCGAGGGCGGACGCATCCTGTGCGCCCGCCCCCGGGGCAAGGACGTCTTCTACGTCCCCGGCGGCAAGCGGGAGGGGACGGAGAGCGACCTGGAGACGCTGGTCCGGGAGATCGAGGAGGAGCTGACGGTCCACCTCGCCCCGGACACCGCCGTGCACCTGGGCACCTACGAGGCCACAGGGCCGGGTCTGCCCGACGGCGCCGTGGTGCGGATGAGCTGCTACACCGCGGAGTACCGGGGCACCCTCGCCCCGAGCAGCGAGATCGAGGAGACGGCCTGGTTCTCCTACGCGGACCGTCCCCTGGTGCCCCCCGTGGACCAACTCCTCTTCGACGACCTGCGGGCCTCCGGGGAACTGGCCTGAGGCCACGGGTCGTTCCGGGCGGTGCTGGTTCCACGTTCCGTCACCAACACGGTCCAGGCGTGACCGTCGTGCTGCGGCGAGGACGACCGCCCTCGCTGAACACGCCGTCACCGGCCGTGGTGCGGGACGAACCCAGGCGCAGTTCCGCCCACGTCCTCTTCCCCCCGCGGACGGACTGGGTACCGCAGCGGTGGGCAAGTGCCTGAACCAGAACGAGCCCACGCCCCGACTCGTCGTCGTCAGCCGCGGCACGCATCCGCGGCGTCCGGTCGCTGCTGTCACAGACCTCGACCATCAGCCGGTCGCCGTCGAGGTGAAGACCGATGGTGAGCACTCCACCGACATGGACGACGCCGTTCGTGACCAACTCGGAGACCACCACTTCAACGGCGTGCGCGACCTCCTCGTCCAACGGCGCGTTCCAGGCGCGTAGCTGGGCGAGCACACGGCGCCGGACAGGCGCCACCGCCCAACCCGCAGCCGGGGCGAAGAACCTCAGAGCGGACATGGCACGAACTCCTCCAAGGAGAGCGGCCCCCGCACGGCCCACAGGGGGCGCGGGGGCGTCAATCAGGGGCCGCTCGGTTCAGCCGAAACCGCGGCAGCCGGTGTTCAGTCAACCTCCGCACCTCACGGTAAGTACTGTGGCAACCACGTAGCGCGGGTATACCCGGTTTAGCGACCCCTCTGGAGGCGTCGTGGCAGCACGGAGAGAGCCCAACGTGCGACTGCGGGACACCATCACGGCGGTGGGCTGCTCGTACGAATCACTCGCCTATGCGGTGCGCAGAGTGGCGGCCGAGAACGGCGAGGTCCTGCGGACCAACAAGTCAGCGGTGTGCCACTGGGTCAACGGCGCGCGGCCGTCGGGGAGAACCAGCGGGTACATCGCCGAGGCGCTCTCCCGTCGGGCTGGCCGGACCGTCACCCTGACGGAGATCGGACTACACACCGGCGAGGAGACAGCTCCTGCCAGCAACGACCCCGTTGTGGCCGCCACCGAACTGGGACGTGCGGATGTCGAACGCCGCCGTTTCCTGGCGGTTGCCGCCTTCACCACCGCGGGGGTCGCCATGCCACTGGGCTACGACCACGACAACGTGTCCCGCTTGCTCCAGGCGCGCTCGGGCACGGGCGCGGTTGGTGATGAGGAAGTCAATGTTGTCCGACAGGTCACGGCTGCGTTCGGCGCCGCCGACGAGCTCCTGGGTGGCGGCCACGGACTGACCACTGTCAGTGCGTACCTGGCCGACACCGCTGCCCCGATACTGCGACTGCGGTTCCCGTCCGAGCAGACACGGCGACGTGCGTTCGGCGCCGTTGCGGAACTGGCGTACCTCGCCGGCTGGAAGCACCATGACCTGGGCCATGAGGGCGCAGCTCAGCGGTACTACCAAATTGGCTACCAATTGGCCTGCGAATCCGATCCTCGCGCCCATGCCGCTTGGATGATGCGCGCCCTGGCTCACCAGGCACTGACCCTGAAACAGCCCCGTCATTGTGTCCAACTCGTTGAGGCAGCACTCAGTCGAGGCGTCGGACATTCCGACGGGAAAACGGAGGCACTCCTGTACGTCACTCACGCTCGCGCCTACGCCGCGATCAGGGAGAAGACAGCCGCCGCGAGAGCCCTCCTTCTCGCAGAAAAAGCCATCATCAGGGACGACGAACCCCAGCCTTCCTTCTCACGGATCAGCGGTCCGGCCGCCGGCACCGTGGCGAGCCACACCGCCCGAACTCTGACCGACCTGGCCGACCACGCCGGTACGGAGCAGCAGCACCGTGCGGCCCTGACGCGTTGGGACCCAGAGAAGTACAGGCGGGTGCACGCACTCACGTATGCCGACCTCGGTGACAGTCTCGCTGCCCAGGCCCGCGCAGACGAGGCCGTTGCCACCTGGAAGCACGCGCTTGACCTCATCCAGGGTGTGGCCTCTGAACGAACACGCAAAGCGGTTTCATCAATGCGCTCCACACTCAGGGTGTACCAGCGACGGGGAGTACCGGGGGCAGCGGAGCTGCTTTGTCACGTACACGAGGCATTGGCCTAGCATGCGCATATCCTCTGCTGACGAAGGGACCATGGTGACCGAATCTCAGACAACTGACGCTGGCGCAACATTGAGGCCAGCTACGGAAGCCATGACCTTGCTCGTTGCCGCCGTGATCGTCCACGATCACGACACTGACCAAGTTGTTCTGTTACAACGCGGTCCTCACGCGAAGTTCGCTCAGGGTATGTGGGATCTTCCCGTCGGCAAGAGTGCGCCAGGCGAGCCCATCACCCAGACGGCCACCCGGGAGCTATATGAGGAAACCGGCCTCATCGTTGATGAGAAGGCTCTGCGGCCCGTCCATCTCATCCATGCAGCTTGGGGCGTCGAGGCCCCCAACGGCTTCCTGACTGTCGTCTTCGCCACCCATGAGTGGTCGGGCACCCTCACCAATGCCGAACCTGCAAAGCACTCCCAGGTCTGCTGGACAGACTGCACAGCCCTTCCTGATCACTTCGTGCCCAGCACAGCGAAGGCACTGAGGTCCTACCTGGCAGGAGGACCGGGGGTGTCGCTCCACGGCTGGGAAGGCCACTGAGAAGGAATCAACCAGCTAACTCGGGGATTGGATGAGGGCGCAGCAGGGCGGCGATGGCCGCGGTGTCGCCGCGGGCGGCGGCGAGCTACGCCCGGGCGTCGGTGGGGTCGCTAACGGGCTGGAGCTCGAGGATGCCGTAGGCGACCTCGTCGTGCGGCGGGGCGGCTCTGATGAAGAACACGAAGCGGGAGCCGGGGAACTTCAGGGGCGCGGGGCCGAGGTAGGGGTCGCGGTCGAACCCGTCGGTGAGCACGTCCACGGGGGACAGGTGGCCCAGCACCACGGCTGCCAGCGCGCGTCGCCGCCTGGAGTGGATTCCGGAGAGGAACGGGGGCTCGTCCCCGGCCCGGACGTCGGCCAGCTCGCCCAGGAGGCGGTCCAGGACGTCCTCGGCGACCACGTTCGCGGCGATCAGGTCGAGCGCGTCGTAGACCGAGGTCGCCTCGCCGAGGGTGCCGATGCAGTCGGTCCTCGGGTCCTCGTCGGGGCACGCCCCGCCGTCGTCCGTCTCCTCGGGGGCCATCGGGTAGGCCACCGCCGCGTACCGCGACTCCTCCAGCTCGGGGCGGCGCTGGCCGGTGTCGGCCTCGGCGAGACAGCGCAGCACTTCCTCCTCGTCCATGGACCGAGTCTGCACCTGACCACTGACAACGGATCAGCGATCCGCTGGGTGGCTGGAAAAGCACGCTCTGCGACGTGGAACGGGCAAGCCCGGGCCGGCTGTTGAGCAGCGCTTTCAATAAGACGCCCTACTCTTGAGGAAAGGTTGAGCTCAAGTTGAGGATATCTTGTGGAGACATCACTGGCATTGGCGACATAAGGGCTAACCAGATTGCCGCCCATCGCGCCGGTTCCTAGCGTTCCGGCCATGAGTGGTTACGGTCCAAACACATACACCCGACCTGCGGCGCCGTCGGGGGGCGCCGCGCTCGGGTTCCCCATGGTTCCCATCCTCGTCGGTCTCGTCGGCTCCGCCCTGGTCGTCATAGGTTCCTTCCTCGGCTGGTCCACGGCCGAGATCATGGGTGAGACGGAGAGCACGGGCGGCATGAAGGGCGACGGCCTCTTCACGCTGCTCGCCTCCGGCCTCGCCGGAGTGCTGCTGATCGCCGGCATGGCGATGAAGAACACCAAGGTCGCGGCGTCCTCGCTGCTGCCGACCCTGATCACCCTGGTGTTCGCCGTCCTCAACTTCATCAACCCCGACCGCGCCGTGCGTGCCGAGGCCGAGGACGAGGGCGTGCCGTCCGAGCAGGTTGACCAGCTTCTCGAGCCGTTCGACATCACCGCCGGTGTCGGCCTGTGGTTCGTGCTGATCGGCGTGCTGCTGGCCCTGGGCGGCGGCGCGGTGGCGGCCATGAAGGCCCGCGCCTGACGCGAGCCCTTTCGCGCAACCCGTACGTCGAAGGCGGCCGTCACCGTGTGGTGACGGCCGCCTTCTCCCTGTCGCGCGCCGTTCGAGGGCGGTGACGTCAACGGAAAGCCCGTCCGCCCGGCGGCACCGGGTCCCGGGCGACCCGGACCACGGCGGCCAGCCATGGACGAGGCCAGCCGTGGACCGGGCCGGCCATGGGCCCGAACAGCCGGTGGGTCACCAGGCGAACGCCTCCGGGGAGGGCCCCGGGCCCGGCCAGATCTCGTCCAGCGCGGCCAGCAGCTCCTGCGAGAGCTCGAGCTCGGCGGCGCGGAGCGCGGAGTGGAGCTGGTCGGCGGTGCGGGGGCCGACGATCGGGCCGGTCACCCCGGGCCGGGCGAGCAGCCAGGCGAGCGCCACCTCCCCCGGCTCGAGGCCGTGCTTGTCGAGCAGGTCCTCGTACGCCTGGACCTTCCCGCGGACCTCCGGGTCGGCCAACGCCTCGACGGCGCGGCCGGAGGCGCGGCGGCCCCCCTGCGCCTCCTTCCTGATGACGCCGCCCAGCAGGCCGCCGTGGAGCGGCGACCAGGGGATGACCCCGAGCCCGTAGTCCTGGGCCGCCGGGATGACCTCCATCTCGGCGCGGCGTTCGGCGAGGTTGTAGAGGCACTGCTCGCTGACGAGCCCGTAGGAACCCCGCCTGGCAGCGGCCTCGTTGGCCTGGGCGATCTTGTAACCGGGGAAGTTGGAGGACCCCGCGTACAGGATCTTGCCCTGCTGCACGAGCACGTCGATGGCCTGCCAGATCTCGTCGAACGGGGTGTCCCGGTCGATGTGGTGGAACTGGTACAGGTCTATGTGGTCGGTCTTCAGGCGCCGCAGGCTCCCGTCCACGGCCCGGCGGATGTTCACCGCCGACAACTTGTCGTGGTTGGGCCACGCGGGTCCGTCCGGGCCCATGTTCCCGTAGACCTTGGTGGCCAGGACCACCTTGTCCCGGCGGTCGCCGCCCTTGGCGAACCAGTTGCCGATGATGCTCTCCGTGCGGCCCTTGTTCTCCGCCCAGCCGTAGACGTTGGCCGTGTCGAAGAAGTTCAGCCCCGCGTCGAGCGCGGCGTCCATGATGGCGTGGCTGTCGGCCTCGTCCGTCTGCGGGCCGAAGTTCATCGTGCCGAGCACGAGTCGGCTGACTTTGAGTCCGGTGCGTCCGAGCTGCGTGTACTCCATGGGCGACCAGCCAACGCCTTGGAGTCCGCTCGAAGCAAGGGGGTACCGGCGGCCGGGGCGCGAGGGTGGGGCGGCGCGCGTGGCCCTGGTGGACGGCGCGGGCCGGGGCACACTGGACGGGTGAGACTCTTCGCCGCCGTACAACCACCGCCTCCCGCCGTCGCGGAACTCGCCGGCGTCGTGTCCGAGGTCCGCCGGCTGCCCGACGCCGACCGGCTGCGCTGGGCGGACCAGCAGGGGTGGCACCTGACCATGGCCTTCTACGGCGAGGTGGACGAGGTGGTGCTGCCCGAGCTGTCCGCCCGACTCGGGCGCGCCGCCGCACGCCACCAGCCCCCCACCGTCCGGCTGGCCGGTGGGGGCCGGTTCGGGGACCGCGCGCTGTGGGTCGGCATGTCGGAGGGGCGGCCGGAGCTGGAACGGCTGGCCGCGTCCGCCACGGCCGCGGGCCGACGCGTCGGCATCCCCATGGAGGGCCGCCCGTTCCACGGCCACCTGACCCTGGCCCGCACCCGGAACACCGCCGCCACCAGGCTCCGCCCGTTCGCCGACGCCCTGGCGTCGTTCCAGGGCACGTCCTGGGTGGTCACGTCGCTGCTGCTGATGCGCAGCGACCCGGGGGAGGTGGGGCAGCCCCCGCGCTACTCCCCGGTCGGGCAGTGGCCCCTGGGTCGGGAGCCGGGGCCCGGCGTTACCGTGGAGCCGTGAACCCCAAGACCCGCGCCCGCGTCCTCACCTCCGCCTTCGTGCTGCTGCTGGTGGTCGTCGTCGCCGCGGCGGCCCTCGGCTGACGCCCGTCGGTCCGCCGGGAACCGGTCCCGACCGGTGCCCCGTGGCGCCCTGCCCGCCGGGACCGGGCACCCGGGCGGGCCCTCAGCCGTGCAGGGCCTCCCGGAGCGTCTGGACGGCGAGGTGGCGGGCGACGGTGGTGGCCTTGGCGTCGCGCAGGCTGTCCAGCATCAGGAAGTCGTGGACCATCCCGAGCACCCGGACCGCGGTGACGTCCACGCCGGCCGCCCGCAGTTTCGCCGCGTAGGCCTCGCCCTCGTCGCGCAGCACGTCGGCCTCGTCGGTGATGACCAGGGCCGGCGGCAGCCCCCTGAGCTGGTCCACGCTGGCTCGCAGCGGCGACGCGTGGACCTCGGCGCGCTGCGCCGGGTCGGCGGTGTACTGGTCCCAGAACCACATCATGCCCTCGCGGGTGAGGTAGTAGCCCTCGGCGAACTGGAGGTAGGACGCGGTGTCGAAGTCCGCGTTGGTGACGGGGTAGAGCAGCACCTGGGCCCGCAGCGGCACGTCGCCGCGCTCCTTGGCCATGAGGGCGAGGACCGCGGACATGTTGCCGCCGACCGAGTCGCCGCACACCGCGATGCGTGAGGGGTCGAGGCCGTGTTCCGCGCCGTGCTCGACGATCCAGCGGCCGACGGCGTAGTTCTGTTCGATCTGGGTGGGGTACCTGGCCTCGGGCGCCCGGTCGTAGACCGGGAAGGCCGCCGCGGCGGTGACTCCGACGGTCAGGTCGCGCACCAGGCCGTCGTGGGTCTTCTCGTCGCCGAAGACCCATCCGGCGCCGTGGATGAACAGGATGGTCGGCAGCGGCCTGGACACCCCGCGCGGGTACAGCAGGCGGGTGCGGACGGTGCCCCACCGGCCGGCGTCCACGGTGACCCACTCCTCGTCCACGGCGGGCTTGCTCACCCCCTCGCCTGACTGGAGACCGGCGAGGATGTCGCGGCCCTGCTCCGGCGGCACCTCGTAGATCCGCGGGTGCGGGGAGGTGGCCTCGGCCAGTTCCTGCGCCTCGGGCTCGAGGAGGGGGGTGGGGGGCGGTGGGAGACCTGCCATGGTGCTCCTCCGTGCGTGTTCCGGGGAGGGGGAGGGAGCCGGCGGCTCCCCCCTTCCCCATGGTGGGGACGCCCCCGGCCCGCGCAACTCGGCGGCGGTTCCGGTCCGCGCGGGCCGGCGGCCCGGGACCGCCCGGCGGCCGGAGCCCCCGGCGGCACGGTCAGGCCGCCGCGGCGACCTTCTCCGGCTGGTGGTCGCGCTGGTGGTCGCGGGGGACGAACGCGATCCGGGGGCGTCCCCCGCCGCCGTGCAGCTCCACGCTGAGCCTGAGGTCGCCGGCGCGGGCGAGGACGAGGCCGACGACGACCGCCGCCGACACCGACACCAGGCCACCGGTGAGGAACCCCACCCGGGCACCGTAGGTGTCGGTGACCCAGCCCACGAGCGGGGCGCCGATGGGTGTGCCGCCCATGAACACCATCAGGTACAGGCTCATCACCCGCCCGCGCATCGCCGGGTCGGTGGCGAGCTGCACCGAGGAGTTGGCCGTGGTGTTGAACGTCATGCCGACCAGCCCGAGCGGCACCAGCAGCGCGGCGAACAGCCAGTAGGTCGGCGACAGGGCGGCGACGACCTCCAGCACCCCGAAGAGCAGCACGCAGCCGACCAGCATCCGCATCCTGGTGGTCCCGCGGCGGGCGGCGAGCAGCGCGCCGACCAGCGAGCCCGCCGCCATCAGCGTGTTGAGCAGGCCGTACGTGCCGGCGTCGGCGTGGAAGACGTCGTCCACGAAGGCGGTGAGCCAGATGGGGAAGTTGAAGCCGAACGTCCCGACGAAGCCGACGAGCACGATGGGCCAGATCAGTTCGGGGCGGCCGGCGACGTAGTCGAGCCCGGCGCGTAGCTGTCCCTTCTCCCTGGGGGCACGCTCGACGTGGTGCAGCTCCGCGTCCCGCATCAGCAGCAGCGCGACGATCGGGGCGACGAAGGACATGCCGTTGAACGCGAACGCCCAGCCGCTGCCGACGGCGGCGATCAGCACGCCGGCGATGGCGGGGCCGACGATCCGGGCGATCTGGAAGTTCGCGGCGTTGAGGCTGACGGCGTTGCGCAGGTCCCGTGGGCCGACCATCTCCACGACGAACGCCTGCCGGGTGGGGTTGTCCACCACGGTGGCGAGCCCGAGCAGGAAGGCCATCAGGTACACGTGCCAGACCTCGACGGCGCCGGACAGGGTGAGCGCGGCCAGCACGAGGCTGAACAGGCCCATGGCGCTCTGGGTGAGGAACAGCAGGACGCGCTTGGGGTAGCGGTCGGCGAGGACGCCCCCGTAGAGACCGAACAGCAGCATCGGCAGGAACTGGAGCGCCGTGGTGATGCCGACGGCCGCGGAGGAACCGGTCAGGGTGAGCACCAGCCAGTCCTGGGCGATGCGCTGCATCCAGGTGCCGGTGTTCGACACCACCTGGCCTCCGGCGAACAGCCGGTAGTTGCGGTTCCGCAGGCTGGCGAAGGTGCCCCGGGCGGGGCTCTTGGGCTTCGCCGCGGGGGGCGTGCGCGTTGCGGGGGTGGGCGTCCCGGGCGCGGGGGCGGACTCCGGATCGGGGGACTCGGGTCCGGGGGCGGGTTCGGGCGCGGACGCGCCTGCTGGGGTGGGTATGGGTTCGGGTTCGGGTTCGGGGGCGACGCCGGAGGGTCCGGGGGCCGAACTCACGAGTGTCCTCTCCTTTCCGGTGGGGCCGCGCTGGCGCGGTCGGCATCTCACAGTTCGGCGAGCTTCTCCAGCACCGGGGCGGCGTCGCGCAGGGTCCGCCACTCGTCCTCGGTGAGGTTGCCGGCCAGTTCGGCCAGCCACGCGTTCCTGCGCCGGCGGCTCTCCTCGAGGATCGCCTCGGCCTGCTCCGTCTGCGTCACCACGATCTGGCGACGGTCCTGCGGGTGGGGCTCCCTGCGGACCAGTCCCTTGGCCTCCAGCATCGCCACGATGCGGGTCATGGAGGGCGGCTGGACGTGCTCCTTGCGGGCCAGTTCGCCCGGGGTCGAGGAGCCGCAGCGGCACAGGGTGCCGAGCACCGCCATTTCGGTGGGGCTCAGCGACTCGTCCACCCGCTGGTGTCGCAGTCGGCGCGAGAGCCGCATCACGGCGGCCCGGAGGCTGCTCACCGCGGTGAGGTCCTCCTCGGAGAGTTCCGGCATGCTCTTTAGAATAACTCATTACACAAACTAAAGAAAGTTGACTGGACACCCGTTCGACCCAGTGGTCACCACGTGTCCCACCGAGACTTGCGGGGTACCCCGGAACGCAGCCGGTCACACCGTCGACCGGCCCCGCGGCCCCGTCCTCCAGGACACGGCGGCACCCCGCAGCCGTAGGCTTCCCCCATGGCAAAGCTCCCCCGGCGTCCGGCCCCAGAACCGCTCGAGGCGAACGACGTCGCCATCGTCACCGGCGGCACGATCGTCTGGCTGGTGCTGTTCCTCGTCCAGCTCCCGTTCTACGGCTGGTACGCCGACCACGGACACGCCTGGTGGGTGTGGACCTGCCTCGCCGGCGCCGGTCTGGGGCTCATCGGCCTGTGGTACGTGCGCCGACGCCGGGACGCGATCGAGCGGCACCGTCAGCAGGCACAGGTCAGCGACGGCGCGGGCGACCAGTCAGGTCAGACCCAGGGATGATCCGTCTCCTCCCCGAGAACGGTGTTCCCGACCGGGTTCAAGCACCGTTCACCGCCGCCACGTAACGTTCCTCCCATGGAGAACCGGCTCGACAACGGCATTGACGACCCCCACCGGTCAGGCGCCCACGCCCCGGTGCGTCAGGCCCCTTCCCCCGAGGACCAGTCCACCACCCGGGTGAGCGGACTGACCACCGCGGAAGTGGCCGAGCGGGTGGCCCGTGGAGAGGTCAACGACGTCCCCGTCCGCTCCTCGCGGAGCATGGCCGACATCGTCCGCGCCAACGTCTTCACCCGGTTCAACGCCATCATCGGCGTGCTGTTCGTCATCATGCTCGCGGTGGCGCCGATCCAGGACTCGCTGTTCGGCTTCGTCATCGTCGCCAACACCTGCATCGGGATCATCCAGGAGTGGCGGGCGAAGCAGACCCTGGACAGCCTCGCGGTGATCGGCGAGGCCAAGCCCCTGGTCCGCAGGGACGGCCGCAGCGTGGAGGTCAGCACCCCGGACATCGTCCTGGACGACGTGATCGAGCTCGGCTCCGGCGACAAGGTCGTGGTGGACGGCGTGGTGGCCGAGGCCGACGGACTGGAGATCGACGAGTCGCTGCTCACCGGCGAGGCCGACCCGGTCCTCAAGCGCCCGGGCGACCCCATGATGTCCGGCAGCTTCGTGGTCGCCGGCACCGGCGCCTTCACCGCCACCAGGGTCGGGCGGGAGGCGTACGCGGTGCAGCTCGCCGAGGAGGCGAGCCGGTTCACCCTGGTCCACTCCGAGCTGCGCAGCGGCATCAGCTCCATCCTGCGGTTCATCACCTACCTGATGGTCCCGACCGCGATGGCCCTGATCGCCAGTCAGCTCTACGTGGAGGACGAGGGGTGGAAGGAGGCCGTCCGGCGCATGGTCGGCGGCATCGTGCCGATGGTCCCCGAGGGCCTGGTGCTGCTCACCTCCATGGCGTTCGCGATCGGGGTCATCCGGCTGGGCCGCAAGCAGTGCCTGGTGCAGGAGCTGCCCGCGATCGAGGGGCTCGCCCGGGTGAGCGTGGTCTGCCTGGACAAGACCGGCACCCTCACCGAGGGCGGGATGGACGTCAAGGAGCTGCGGGTCCTCGACGGCGACCAGGAACAGGCCGAACGGGTGCTCGGCGCGCTCGGCGCCGCGGACCCGCGGCCCAACGCCAGCCTCCAGGCCGTGATCGACGCCTACCCGGCGCCCGAGGGCTGGCGGGCGACCGGCACCCTGCCGTTCTCCTCGGCCCGCAAGTACAGCGGCGCGTCGTTCCCCGACCCCTCGGGCAAGGCCGTCACCTGGCTGCTCGGCGCCCCCGACGTGCTGCTGCCCACCGGCCACACCTCGCTGGCCGAGGTGGAGGAGCTCAACCGGCAGGGCCTGCGGGTGCTGCTGCTCGCCCGCACCACCAGGGCGCTGGAGGACCCGGAGGTGGCCGCGGCGCCCGAGCCGTTCGCCCTGGTCGTGCTCGAACAGCGGCTGCGTCCTGACGCCGCCGACACCCTGCGGTACTTCGCGGAACAGAACGTGCAGGCGAAGGTCATCTCCGGGGACAACGCGGTGTCGGTGGGCGCGGTGGCCGCCAAGCTCGGCCTGCCCGGCGCGGAGAACCCGGTGGACGCCCGGGAACTCCCCTCGGACCCGGAGGCCCTGGCGAAGGCGCTGGAGGCCGGAACGGTCTTCGGCCGGGTGACGCCGCAGCAGAAGCGGGAGATGGTGGGCGCGCTCCAGGCCCGCGGTCACACCGTGGCGATGACCGGGGACGGGGTCAACGACGTGCTGGCGCTGAAGGACTCCGACATCGGCGTCTCCATGGGCACCGGTTCGGAGGCCACCCGCGCCGTGGCGCAGATCGTGCTGCTCAACAACAGCTTCTCCACGCTGCCCTCGGTGGTCGCCGAGGGCCGCCGGGTGATCGGCAACATCGAGCGCGTCGCCAACCTGTTCCTCACCAAGACCGTGTACTCGGTGCTGCTCGCCATGCTGGTGGCGATCTTCCAGCTCCCGTACCCGTTCCTGCCCCGTCACCTGACGCTGCTGTCGTCCCTGACGATCGGCGTGCCGGCGTTCTTCCTGGCGCTCGCGCCGAACCGGGAGCGGGCCCGGCCCGGCTTCGTCAAGCGCGTGATGCGCTACGCGCTGCCCGCCGGGATCATCGCGGGCACCGCCACCTTCGTCTCTTACATGATCGCCCGGCACCACTACACCGGGAACGGGGCGCTGGACGCCGAGACCAGTGTGGCGACCCTGACCCTGTTCCTGGTCGCCATGTGGGTGCTGGCGATCATCGCCCGGCCGTACACCTGGTGGCGGATCGGCCTGGTGCTGACGATGGCGTTGGGGTTCGTCGTCGTGCTGATCACCCCGTACCTGCAGAAGTTCTTCGAACTGAAGCTGGTGGGGGTGCAGGGGCCGTGGATGGGCGTCGCGGTGGCCGCCGTGGCGGCGGTGCTCCTGGAGGGCGTCTGGCGGTACCTCAGCCGGCAGTCGCAGGACGAGGCGGCCCCGCGGCGCACGGACGACGACCACGAGGCAGCGGTGAGCCGGTAGCCAACCCCGCGGCGGTGGGCCGGTAAGCCACCCCTGGGTGGCGGGCGCCGACCGGCGGTCGGGACCCCCGACCGCCGGCACCCGGCCCGGGTGCCGGCGGCGTGCGGCGTCAGTCGAACCAGCGGTCCCGGGCCAGCTCGGCGGTCCTGTCCGGGTCGGCGAGCAGCGCGGCGATCTCGAACCGGCGCTGCCACTGCCCGGCGGACCAGGCGAGGCCGGACGCCAGGCCCTCCACCGTGGCGGCGTGCAGCCGGCCGCCCGTGTACCGCCAGTCCACCTCGACGGTCGATCCGGGCGCCGTGTCCGGGCCCGCGGTGACCAGCAGCTCCTCGTGCTCGTCGTACTCGGTGGGCGCTCCGGGCAGGAGCCGCAGGACCTCGTCGGGCACCCGGTGGCGCTCGCCCTCGGAGACCACCTCGGCCCGGTACACCTCGCTGGCCCTGCGGACCTGGAGCAGCTCGGCCAGGTCGTCGGCGAGGCCCGGCGGCACCGGCAGCAGCGGCTCCTCCTCGACCAGCGGCAGCAGGTCGGGCGCGTCGGCGACCAGCGCGTCGGCCGCGTCCACCACCCGGGTGCGGTCGCCGACGACGGCGCGCAGCTCGTCGGGGAGGGTGAGCACCGCCGGGTCAAGATCGGCCAGCGCCGCGTAGCAGCCGTGCACCTGGGCGGGGGTGGCGTCGCGCTCCGGGTCGGCGAGCCTGGCAAGCAGCTCCGCGGGGCCGCCCGGCTCGTCGAGCAGCGCGGCCACCGAGGTGCGCACGCCGAGGGCCCGCAGCACCTGGTCGTCCGGGAGCGGGACCTCGGCATCGGCGCCGACCTCGTCGTACAGGCCGTCGAGGAGCGGATCGGTGCCGGCGGCCCGCAGCCCCACCGGGCGGCGGCCGTCCAGGACCGGGTGGTCCCGCAGCCACCAGGCGGTGTAGGGGCGCACCTGTTCGGTGGAACCGTCCGGCAGCAGCACCCGCACCGGGGCGACCAGGGCGTCGCGCAGCGGGGGCTGGGCCAGCATCGCCAGTGCCCGCGGCCAGGCGGCGTCGTCCACCAGGTCCAGGTCCCGGACCGCGACGAGTTCCGTGGCCACCGGCGGCACCTCGGTCTGCGGCAACTGGTCCAGGACGTCCTCGCACCACACGTCCACCGCGTCCAGCAGCCCGACGTCCTCGGCCCAGGTGTCGAGGCCCTCGTCGGGCTCCAGGTCGTCGGGGTCGAGCACCACGTCGGTGGCCCGCACCAGGGCGAAGGTGGCCAGCACCCCGACGGCGGTGAGCGGCCGCTCACCCCAGCGGACCAGCAGCTCCGGGTCGCAGGCGGCCAGCTCCCCCTCGCGGATCACGGCCTCGAACGGGCTGCCGGGCAGCACCAGCTCGGCGGCGGGCGCCAGCTCGCCGTCCTCGTCGGGCAGGGCCAGCGCGCCCAGCCACGGTTCGTCCCCGGGGCCGAGGTTCGCCGCCCGTACGAGTCCGAGCACCAGTTCGGCCAGCTCGTCGGCGGACAGGGTGCCCTCGGAGTCCCACGCCTCCTCCGCGTCGAGGGACTGGGCGACCGCCGCCCGCACCTGCGGGGTGGTCAGCACCGCCCGCGGGGTGGCCGGCACCGCGCCGAGCTTCTCCAGCAGCGGGTGCGCCGCCTCGGGGTGCGCGACCTTCAGGCCGAGCCTGGCCAGCCGGTCGAGGTCGAGGTCGGGCTCCGCCGCGTCGTCGGGCAGCGGCAGCAGGACCTGGCGGGGGCCGGTCACCGTGCGGCCGTCGGCGAGCGGCACCGGGAGGCCGCCGAGCAGGTCGGGGTCGGTGCCGGAGAGCGCGTCGTACAGGCGGTGCCACCAGGCGGCGGGGCGTTCGACGCCGGCGAGCCGGTCGATGGCCTCACCGAGCGGCAGCCGGGTCACCCCGAGGGTGCGCAGTTCGACGCGGCGCTCGAGCCCGCCGGGCAGCAGGGTGGGGAAGACCTCGGCGAGCACGTCCACGGTGGCCGCGGTCACCCCCTCCACCAGCTCCGCGTCCACCGGCCGCAGGACCACCGGGGCGTCCTCCTGCGGTGGCGCGGCCGACGGCAGGAACAGGGTGCGCGGCAGCAGCTCCAGCACCCCCCGTCGCAGCGCCGCGTCCAGTTCACCGCGGCCCAGCGGCCCGGGGACGAGTTCCAGGATGCCGGTGTCCACCGGCGTCCACTCCCGCACCAGCCGGACGTAGCCGCTGGCGGCCCGCTCGACCAGGAAGTCGGTGAGCGGTCCCGAGGCGACGTGGCGGCGGGTGGGGTCCAGGGGGAACGAGCCGATCAGCAGGGCCGGTACGCCGAGCGGTTCGTCGGTGGGGGTCGGGGCGTGCACCACCGCCGCGATGTCGGGGCGGGTCGGGGCGCCGTCCTTGCCGACGGGGACCGCCCACGTCACCGACCAGAACGGGCGGAGCCGCTCCTCCACGGGGCGGTCCCGCAGCAGCTCCGGGTCGAGCGACCCGCCGGTGTGCTCCACCCGCCACCGGGTGGTGCCGGCGAAGGAGTCGGTGATGGCGACCGTACCCGGCTCGTCGGCCCGGGTGAGGGTCCTGGTCGCCTCCGGGGTCTCGATGACGACCTCGGCCAGACCGGGCAGGGTGAGCAGCAGGGCGTCGTCCACGGCGCCGAGCAGCCGGCTCACCAGGTCCTCGGCGGCGCCGTCCCGCAGCGGCAGCAGCACCACGGTGTCGTAGCCGTCGGGGGGCGTGCCCTCGGCGGGCAGCGGCAGCCGCAGCAGGGGGACGTGACCGGCCCGCCGGCGCACCTCGTCGGCGAGGCCGGGGCTGTCCGAGGCGGCGGCGGCCTCCTCGGCGAGTTCCCTCGCCTCGGCGAGCGACCAACGGACCCCACCGGTGCGGCCGATCACCGCGGGGGCGTCGCTGACCGCGAGCACCGCGGAGAACCCCACGCCGAACCGGCCCACCCCCTCGGGGGCCTGGTCGCGCTTGGCGGACGCCCGCAGCGTGGACAGCGACTCCACGCCGGCGGCGTCCAGCGGCGCGCCGGTGTTGGCCGCGGCGAGCAACCCGGGCCCGCCGGAACCGGCGTGCAGGGTCAGCCGCAGCCGGCCCGGCACCCCCGCCCTGGCGGCGGCGTCCGAGGCGTTCTGCGCCAGTTCCACCACCAGCCGGTCGCGGTAGCCGCCGAGCGCGAGGTCCTCCTCGGCGTTGGCGTCCTCCCGGAAGCGGGCGGGGGACGCGGACCAGGCGTCCAGCACCGAGCGGCGCAACGCCGCGGTTCCGAAGGGGTCGCCGCCCCCGGTCGCACTGAGCACCCTTGCCGTGGTCACTGCTTCTCCCTCGCCGCACACGCTGATCGGAAGCTGACCCGGCGACGGTACAGCAGCGTGCGGTGGTGGCACCCGGAGGGAGTCAGCCGGTCAGCGGGCAGGTCAGGGCCGGCCGGGCACCTCCGCCTGCGCGGGCTCCTCGGCGTCGTCCTCGGCCCGCTCCGGGTGCAGGGTGACCGACTCGACGTCACGCAGCTCGTCGAGCACCGGCTCGGCGGGCTGCGGGGGCCGGGGCATCACCGCGGCCTCGGAGTGCGCGCCGCAGCCGAAGCCGAGGGAGACCACATGGCCGTCCGCCGGGGAGTACTCGTTGGCGCACAGCCCGAACGCCTGGCGCAGCGAGCCGGCGACCGGGACCAGGAACCCGCAGGTCGCGCAGTGCGCGGGTGCGGCCTGGGCCATCGCGGTGCGGGGTCCGAAGCTGTCCTCCCAGCGTTCCGCCGCGGTGGTCAGGCCGTACCGGGACAGCACCCGCGCCCGGTCCATGCCGATCTCCTCGGCGACGGCGGCGATGCTGCCGACGGTCGGGGCGACGACGTCCTGGATCACCGCCTCCTGGACGGCGGCGTCCTGGACCCCGGCCTCCTCGGCGTAGGGCTGCTCGAGCCTGGCCTCGACGGAGTTCGGTGGGGGCTGGTCGGCGCCGGTCCAGCCGGGCTCCAGGCGGAGGTCGTCGGCCTCGGTCGGCAGCAGGTCGCCGGGGCCGAGGTCGCCGGGGCGGAGCCGTTCGCTCCACGGCACCCACTCGGGGGCCAGCACCGCGTCGGGTCCGGGCAGCAGCACCAACTCGTCAACCGTGACGTACCTGCTGCGGGAGGCCCTGGCCAGGGTCACGGCCCACCGCCAGCCGCGGTAGGCAGGCTCCTTGCAGGCGAACGAGTGGGTCACCACGCGGTCCCCGTCCGCCACCGCGCCCAGGTGCTCCCCAACTCCGCCGGGCCCCGCTGCCTCCTCCGCCGCCGCGCGCGCGAGCTCCACGGCCTCGGCGCACAGACGGTCCGGAATACGGCTTCGCATCGCAGCACTCACAAGAACGATTCTCTCCTAAGCCGTATCTCGAGGGCGCCTGCCCGGTCGCGGAGCGGACCACCTGCGCCGACCCCTGCGGGGTGGGCGTGGTCCGCGTCGACGCTGTCGTCGGCACGCGGTTCTGTCCCCCATTCTGCTGGAACGAACTCGCGGCCGTCGCACCGGTCGGCTGCCCGCTGCACGGTACCCGGCGCGGGGCACACCGGGAAAGAACCACTCGTCACCCGGACCGGGCGCCGCGCGCCGTGAGCCCCCCGGCCAGGCCACGCTCCGGTGAAGGACACGGGGGCGCGCACTGACGCCCGGGGCGCCGCCCCGGCGCACCGCACCACCCCGACCGCATGGTGGACTCCCCCGTCGATCAGAGCAGGGGAATGCGCTCCACCGGGGGCCGGCGCCGGCCCGGTGAGGCACTATGGCCGGGTGGCAACGAAAGGTGCGATCCGGACCGGCCCCGTCCGCCGGGCCCGAGGGGGCGTCATGCGCGCGGCCACCTGGCCGGCTCGGGCACTGGGGCGGGTGGCCGCGGCACTGGGGTCCCGGATTCGCCGGTCCACCCACTCGGGCGGAGCCGGCGAGTCGGGCCTCGGCAAACTGATCGAGCTGCACGCCGTGAACGCGGCGGGCGACATGCTGATCACCGTGGCGTTGGCCAGCACGGTGTTCTTCTCGGTGCCCACGGGTGAGGCCAGGGGGCGGGTGGCGCTCTACCTCCTCGTCACCATGGCTCCGTTCGCGCTGCTCGCCCCGGTCATCGGACCGCTGCTCGACCGGGTGCCGCACGGGCGGCGCGCGGCCATGGCGATGTCGATGCTGGCCCGGGCGGTGCTGGCCTGGACGATGGCCGGCGCGGTGGAGAACGCCAGCCTCGAGCTGTACCCGGCGGCACTGGGGGTGCTGGTCGGTTCCAAGGCGTACGGGGTGGTCCGCAGCGTGGTGGTGCCCAGGCTGCTGCCGGACCGGATCACCCTGGTGAAAGCCAACTCCCGGGTCACCCTCGCCGGGCTGCTCGCCACCGCGGTGGCCGCACCGGTCGGTGCCGGGCTGCACCTGATCGGCCCCGGTTGGCCGCTGTACGGGGCGTTCGCGGTGTTCGTGGTCGGCGCGATGCTGGCGTTCGGCCTGCCGCCCAAGGTGGACTCGGCCAAGGGCGAGGAGAAGGCCCGGATGGTCAACCTGCGGGAGACCGTGGGGGTCGCGGAGGAGGGCCAGGACAGGGGCCAGCGCCGTCCCGGCCTGCGTGCGGTCGGTTCCTCCGTGCTGCACGCCCTGCAGGCGAACGCCTCGCTGCGCGCGCTCTCCGGGTTCCTCACCATGTTCCTGGCGTTCCTGCTCCGCGAACACCCGATCGGGGGGCTCAATGCGGAGACGTCGCTCGGGGTGGTGGTGGTGTCCGCCGGCGCGGGCAACGCGCTCGGCACCGCGCTGGCCTCACGACTACGGCGTTCCCGAGCCCCGGAGACGATCATCACCACGGTGTTGGCGCTGGCCCTGACCGCCACCGTGTCGGCGGCGGTGTGGCACGGCATCGTCACCGTGGCGCTGGTGGCCGCGACGGCCGGGCTGGCCCAGGCGCTCGGCAAGCTGTCCCTCGACGCGTTGATCCAGCGGGACGTGCCCGAGGAGGTGCGGACGTCGGCGTTCGCCCGGTCGGAGACCGCGCTGCAGATGTCCTGGGTGTTCGGCGGCGCGATCGGGATCATGCTCCCGCTCAACGGCTCGCTGGGGCTGAGCGTGGCCGCCGGCCTGGTCGGGCTCGGCTGCCTGGCCACCGCGCGGGCGCTGCTGGCCGCCGGACGGCGCGGCACCGCGAGCCCGCGGACGGTCTGACCCGGCCCGGAGCCGGTGTGCGGTGGCACACACGGGCCCACCCCGAGGGTGGGACGCGAACGCCGACGGGTAGCCTCAGCCCCATGACGAATCGCCGCCGTGCCGCCGTGATCGGCTCCGTTGTGCTCGGGGTGGCCGCGCTCGCCGCCTGCGAGAAGCCCACCCCACTCGCGTACGTCACCGCGGACACCGACACGGTCCACACCGAGGCCAAGGACGGCTGCTACAACGACGGGGACAAGATCTCCTTCGAGAAGGCCATGGCCTGCATCGAGCAGAAGCCCGGCGAGACCATCACGGTGGAGACCGGCGACAAGCTCAGGCTCGGTGTGGACAAGTCGATCGCCGACGACATGTGGTACCTGGCGATCGACGGCCGGCCGCAGACCGACCCGACCGACCACACCTACCGGAGCTGGAGCGCGGACTCCTTCTTCCCGGTCAGCCAGAGCACCGGGGAACGCACGAAGTCGATCAAACTCTCCATCATCTCCGGCTCCCTGAAGGACCAGACCTTCTACGGGGTGTGGAACTTCACCGTCAAGCTGAACGACTGACGGCCGGTCCCCCGTCGTGCGACGCGTGCTGGTGGTGACCGCCGTGGCGGCGGAGCGGGACTCCGCCGCCCGCGGCCTGGCCCGGTGGGCGGGCCCCGGCCGCGCCGAGCCGCCCCAGCAGGTGCCGCTGCCCGGCGGGCTGACCCTGCACCGCGTCACGACCCGCGCGCCGACACCCGGTGCCGCCGGGGACGACCAGGGGTCCGCGGGCCGTCGGCTGGACCTGCTGGCCGCCGGGGTCGGACCGGCCGCGGCGGCCGTCGGGACGGCCACCGCCCTCACCGCCGCCGCGCTGCGCGCCGAGCCCTACGGCCTGGTGGTGTCCGCGGGGATCGCCGGAGGGGTCCTCCCGGTGGCGCCGGTCGGCTCGGTGGTGGTCGCCGACGCGATCGTCGCCGCGGACCTCGGCGCCGAGGGCCCCACCGGGTTCCTGTCCGTGCGGGAGCTGGGCTTCGGCGTCTGCGTCCACCGGCCGCCCCACGACCTGGTCACCCGGGTGGCCCGGGCCCTCGGCGCGGTGTCCGGCGCGGTGCTCACCGTCTCCACGGCCACGGGCACCGCCCGCACCGCCCGCGCGCGGGCCGAACGTCACCCCGACGCGGTGGCGGAGGCGATGGAGGGCTTCGGGGTGGCCGAGGCCGCGGCGGGGCACGGCGTCCCGGCGCTGGAGGTCCGGGCGGTGTCCAACCCGGTCGGTCCCCGGGACCGCGACGCGTGGCGGATCGGCACCGCGCTCGACGCCCTCGCCGAGGCGTTCGCCGCCCTCCCGCCCCACCTCGGAGTCACCGTCACCCACGCCCCCGCTCCCCCGCCGTCCCCCGTGGAGTCCGGATGAACCCCGAGCCGCAGCGACCCCGGCGCGACCAGCACCTCCCCGGGGACCCACAGAACTCCCCGCACGGCCCCGGGGCTTCGGGGGCGCCGCTGCAGATCGCGTACTCGCCCTGCCCGAACGACACGTTCGTCTTCCACGCCTGGGCGCACGGCCTGGTCCCCGACGCGCCCCCGATCGAGGTGACGTTCGCCGACATCGACATCACCAACGCGATGGCCGAACGCGGCGAGTTCGACGTGCTGAAGGTGTCCTACGCGGTGCTGCCCTGGGTGCTCGACGAGTACGCCCTGCTGCCGTGCGGCGGCGCCCTGGGCCGCGGCTGCGGGCCGCTGGTGCTCACCAGGGACGCCCTCGGGCCCGCGGACCTCGCGGGCCGGACGGTGGCGGTGCCGAGCGAGCGGTCCACGGCCTACCTGCTGTTCCGGCTCTGGGCGGCGCGGGCGGTGCCCGGCGGGGTGGGGCGGATCGTGGTGCTGCCGTTCCACGACATCATGCCGGCGGTGCGGGACGGTGTGGTGGACGCGGGCCTGGTCATCCACGAGGCACGGTTCACCTACCAGCGCTACGGCCTGCACCGCCTGGCGGACATGGGCGAGTCCTGGGAACTGGAGACCGGACTGGCCATCCCGCTCGGCGCGATCATCGCCCGACGCGACCTGGGGGGGACCGAGCTGCGCCGTCTGGCGGCGGCGGCCCGGGAGTCGGTGCGGTACGCCTGGAAGAACCCCGAGGCGTCCCGGGACTACGTCGCCGAGCACGCCCAGGAGATGGACCCGGCCGTGGCGGAACGACACATCGGGCTGTACGTCAACGAGTTCACGGCGGACCTGGGCGAGGACGGGTACGCCGCGGTGCGCGGGCTGCTGGACCGTGCCGCGGCGGAGGGCATCGTCCCCCCGACGGCTCCGGACGCCCTGACGTTCCCCTGAGCCGGCCCCACCCCCGCCCCCGCCCTCGTGCACCGGCGCGGGGAGGGGGCAGGGGGCAGGGGGCGCGTCAGACGTCCAACTGGTCGGCGACGGCGCGCAGCACCCCGGCGATCTTGCGGCCGTGGGTCTTCTCCGGGTAGCGGCCCCGTTGCAGCGACCGCGCGACGTCTTCGAGCAGGGTGGTCAGGTCCTGCACGATCGGCAGGAGTTCATCCGGTTTGCGACGCTGCGCCGCGGCCACCGACGGCGCCGGTTCCAGCAGGATCACGGACAGGGCCTGGTCACCGCGTTGCCCGGCCACCACCCCGAACTCCACACGCTGCCCCGGCTTGAGTGCGTCCACCCCTGCGGGCAGCACCGACGAATGCACGAAGACGTCGCCGCCGTCGTCGCGCGAGAGGAAGCCAAAGCCCTTCTCACTGTTAAACCACTTGACCTTGCCGGTAGGCACGTCAGACCTCGTCCTCGCGTCGATGGGTAAACTCAAAGCGGTTCGCGTACCGGAAGGCACACGGAAAAGCAACGGAAACGCAGTGTCGCGGGCGACCGGACGCACCGGTAACCCGCTGCCACCAGGCTAATGGTCCCCCAGCCGGTGGCAAGATCCCCTGACCTCGCCGCGCTTCCTACTCCCGTCAGCGCCCTCCTCCCCCCAGCGGCCTACCCTGGACCGGTGAGTAACGAAACCCCCCGGGACCCCGGTGACGTCCTGGTCCGCGTCGGCGCTGCGGTCTTCCTCGTCGGCGCGGTGGCCACGGCCGTCACCGTGGTGCCCCTGCTGCTGGACCTCGACCCCCTGCCCACCGCGGCCTACCTGGTGTCGATGCTGATGGGAGTGGGCTTCCTGATCTCGGGCGCCGGCCTGCTGCGGTCCATCCGGGCGCAGCGGCGACAGGCCCGCGCCGCGCAGTGAGCCCCCCCGGCACCCCGGCCGGCCGCCGGTCAGGCGTCCGGTGACCCGGTGCGGGCGTAGACCTCCAGCCACTCCGCGAACCCGGTGAGGTCCTGGAGGACGAGGTCGGCCCCGGCGGCCCGCAGTTCGTCGGCGTCGCACGGCCCGGTGCACACCGCGACGCTGAACACCCCGGCGGCCCGCGCCCCGCGCACGTCACCCAGGTGGTCCCCGACGAACACGGCGGCCCGGTGCTCGCGCAGCGCGACCGCCTTCTCCTCCGCCCACACGTCACCGACCAGGGCGTCCGCGTCGATGCCCAGGTGCGTCAGGTGCAGTTGGGCCTGGGGCTGGTTCTTGGCGGTGACGACGATCGCCCGCCCACCGAGCCGCCGCACGGCCGCGACCGCCTCCCTGGCGCCGGGCATCGCGGTGGTCGGGTGGATGGCGTGCACCGGGTAGAGCGCCCGGTACTGCCGCACCATGGCGGCGACCTCCTCGGCCGGGAACCAGTGGGCCAGTTCCTCCGCGAGCGGGGGGCCCAGCCTGGTCACCGTCAGGTCCGCGTCGATGTAGGTCCCCGTCTGCTCGGCCAGCGCCTGGTACACGGCGCGGATGCCGGGACGGGAGTCGATCAACGTCATGTCCAGGTCGAAACCGACGGTCAGGGGCCCAGTGGTGAACATGTGTCCCATTGTCCCCGACCGTCCCCCGGGGCTGTCACCCGGAGGCACTCCGGCAGGGCGTCCGCCGCGGCCGACCAGCGACTCTGGACCGTTCGCGGCCACCTCTCCGGTCCGCGGCCCTGACCTGCGGCGACCAGAGCGGGGCCGCCCACCGCACGGTGACGGTGGGAACGTATTGTGAGCGAGGTTAGCTGAGCCTAAGCTCACCTGCGGCCGGTGCACTTCGCCGACCGTGCCCGTCCCCCACGACACCGCCCGCCCGGACAGCATGACGCGACACCACCACGACGGAATGTGAACGATGCGCACCCAACCGACCAGCGGCGTCCGTCAGGGCGGCGTTCCCCCCGACGGCGGCGGGCCGCCACGGGGGGCGCTGCTGCGGCGCCGCGTCGGCGCCCTGCTGGTCGCCGGGGCCCTGCTGCTGCTCGCGGTCCTGCTCAGCCTCGCCGTCGGGGCCCGACACATCCCGCCGGACCAGGTCCTCGACGCCCTGATCCACGGCGGGGACACCGAGAACGCCCAGGTGGTGCGCGACCTGCGGATGCCGCGCACCCTGGTGGGCATCGCGGTGGGCGTCGCGCTCGCGGTCGCCGGGGTGGTCATGCAGGGCGTGACCCGCAACCCCATCGCCGAACCGGGAATCCTGGGGGTCAGCCACGGCGCCGCCGCGGGCGTGGTGCTGGCCATCGCCGTGTTCGGGGTGCACGACCTGTACGGGTACATGTGGTTCGCCTACCTGGGCGCCGCGGTGGCCGCCGTGTTGGTGTACGCGGTCGCCGCCCACGGGCGCGAGGGCGCGACCCCGGTCAAGCTGGCGCTGGCCGGCGCCGCCATCAACGCCTTCCTGGCCTCCGTGGTCTCCGCGGCGCTGACCACCAACGCGGCGGCCCTGGACGAGTTCAGGTTCTGGCAGGTCGGCTCGGTCTCCGGCCGGGAGACCCGGGTGGCCTGGGTGACGCTGCTGGTCGTGGCGTTCGGTGGCTGCCTCGTGCTGCTGGTGGTCCGCGGCCTGGACGCGTTGGCGCTGGGCGAGGACGTGGCGACCGCACTCGGTCAGAACGTGGCCCTGGTGCGCCTGGTCGGCGCGCTGGCCGCGGTGGTGCTGACCGGGGCCGCGGTGGCCGCGGCCGGCCCCATCGCGTTCGTCGGGCTCACCGTGCCCCACCTGGCCCGCGGCCTGGTGGGGGCCGCGCACGGCTGGGTGCTGGCCATGTCCGCGCTGCTCGGGCCGACGATGCTGCTCGTGTCCGACGTGGTCGGCCGGATCGTCTTCCCCCCGTCCGAGGTGCCCGCCGGGGTGATGACCGCCCTGATCGGCGTCCCGTTCCTGGTGGCGCTGGTGCGCCGGCGCACGGTGGTGGCGACATGACCGGGAACCCGCCCGCGACGACCGCGGCCGCCCCCTCGGGGGGGCCGGCCTGGGTCGCCCGCCCCGCCGGCTACGCGGTGCTGCGCCGCCCGGGCGCCTCGCTGCTGGTGAACCGCAGGGCCGTGGCGGTCGCCGCCGCCCTGGCCGCGCTGCTCGCCGCCGTCTGCGTCACCTCGCTCTGCCTGGGCGAGACCACCACCTCGCCCGTCGAGGCGGTGAAGGTGGTGCTCGGCCAGCCCAGCCCCGACGAGCTGGTCGTGGGAACCCTGCGGCTGCCCAGGCTCACCGTGGCGCTGCTCGTCGGCGTCGCCTTCGGGCTCGCCGGCGCGCTGATCCAGACCGTCGCCCGGAACCCGCTGGCCAGCCCCGACATCATCGGCGTCTCGCACGGCGCGGGCGCCGCCACGGTCGCGGCGCTGACCTTCGGGCTCACCTCCTGGCAGACCCTGCCCTACGTCTCGGTGGCCGGCGGGATCACCGCCGCCGCACTCGTCTACGTGTTCGCCTGGCGGGGTGGGCTGCACGCCCAGCGGTTCGTGCTCATCGGCATCGGCTTCTCCGTGGCCCTGTCCTCGCTCAGCAACCTCTTCCTCACCCACGGCGACCAGTTCCGTGCCCAACAGGGCAAGGTGTGGCTGACCGGCAGCCTCAACGGCCGCGGCTACGACCAGGCCGAGCCCCTGTTCTGGGTGCTGCTGCTCGGGCTTCCGGCCCTGGCCTGGGCGGGGTGGGCGATGCGCGCGGTGGCGTTCGACGACGACACCGCCACGGCGCTCGGCCTGCGGCTCGGCCGGGTCCGCCTCGGCCTGGTCGGCATCGGCGTGGTCCTGGCGTCGGTGGCCACCGGCGCGGCGGGACCCGTGGACTTCGTCGCCCTGCTCGCCCCGCAGATCGCCCGCCGGCTCACCCGCACCGCCCAGCCCCCGCTGGTCTGCTCCGCCCTCACCGGGGCGGTGATCGTGGTCCTCGCCGACCTGCTGGGCCGTCGGCTGTTCTCCCCCACCGAACTGCCGGTGGGCGTGCTCACCGCCGCGGTGGGCGCCCCCTACCTGTTGTGGCTGATCGTCCGTGCCCGTTCCGGAGGCCCCCGTTGAGCACCCGTCTGGCCGCCCGCGACCTGACCCTGGCCTACGAGGGCCGCACCGTGGTCCACGGGCTCCACCTGGAGGTCCCCACGGGCGAGGTCACCGTGATCGTCGGCCCCAACGCCTGCGGCAAGTCCACCCTGTTGCGGGCCCTGGGACGCCTGCTGAGACCGGCCGGCGGCACGGTCCTGCTGGACGGCAGGGAACTGCGCTCCGTGCCCACCCGAGAGGTGGCGCGCGCCATCGGCCTGCTCCCGCAGACCCCCGTGCCGCCGGAGGGCATCACCGTCGCCGACCTGGTGTCCCGGGGCCGCCAGCCGCACCAGCACTGGTGGCAGCAGTGGTCGGAGGCGGACGAACGAGCGGTGACGGTGGCGATGGAACGCACCGCCACCGTCGAACTCGCCGACCGGATGGTGGACGAGCTGTCCGGCGGACAGCGGCAGCGGGTGTGGATCGCCATGGCACTGGCCCAGGACACCGACCTGCTGCTCCTCGACGAGCCGACGACCTACCTGGACATCGCCCACCAGATCGAGGTCCTGGACCTGGTCCGTCAACTCGCGTCCGACGCCGCGCGGGACACCGGCCGGGCCCGCACCGTGGTCGCCGTGCTGCACGACCTGAACCAGGCCGCCCGCTACGCCGACCACCTGGTCGCCATGAGGGACGGCCGGATCATCGCCCAGGGCCGTCCACGGGACGTCGTCACCGCGGAACTGGTCCGCGAGGTCTTCGGCCTGGACGCGGTGGTGGTGCCCGACCCGGTCACCGGGGACCCCCTGGTGGTGCCGGGCCCGCCCTGGCGGCCCCACGGCCACGGCGACGACACCCGCACCGGGGTCACCCCGACCGAGGTGGCCCGGACCGAAGACGACGCGCTGCCCCACCCCTGACCACCGAAAGAGACACCTCCATGAACCGAACCCTGCGCACCGCCCTGGTCGCCGCCCTCGCCGCCGCCACCGCCCTGTCCGCAGCCGCCTGCGGGTCCGACGACTCCGACGGTTCCGCAGAGGCCAAGGGCGGCAAGGACGGCGGCAAACGCACCGTGCAGACCCCCCAGGGGCCCGTACAGGTGCCCGTGCGCCCCGAGCGCGTGGTGGTGCTGGACACCGCGGAGCTCGACACGGCGCTCACGCTGGGCGTCAAGCCGGTCGGCAGCACCCGCACCGAGGTGGCCGACGGCTACCTCAACTACCTCGGCGAGGACCAGGTCGAGGGCATCAAGGACGTGGGGACGATCGGCCAGCCGAACATGGAGGCCATCCTGGCGCTCGAGCCGGACCTCATCCTCACCAACGGCGACCGCGACGCCCAGCGCTACGACGAGCTGTCGAAGATCGCCCCCACGGTGATGACCAAGGCCACCGGGTACGAGTGGAAGGAGAACTTCGAGCTCCACGCGGACGCCCTCAACAAGAAGGACGAGGCGGCGAAGGTCGTCAGGGACTACCAGGCCCGCGCCAAGGAGGTCGCCGAGGCCGTGGGCGGCGCCGCCAGGGCCAAGGAGACCGAGGTCTCGGTGGTCCGCTTCGTCGAGGGCGCCAACATCCGGCTGTACGCGCGGCAGAGCTACATCGGCACCATCCTCGCCGACGTCGGTCTCGGGCGACCCGAGGTGCAGGACGTGGAGACGTTCAAGGTGGAGGTCAGCCCCGAGAAGATCGACAAGGCCGACGGCGACGTGATCTTCTACTCCACCTACGGCTCGCCCGAGAAGTCCAAGGAGAAGGAGGTCACGGGCGGCCCGCTGTGGAAGAACCTCGCGGCGGTCAAGAACGACCGGGCCTTCGCCGTCAACGACGACCTGTGGATCGTCGGCATCGGCTACACCGCCGCGGACAAGATCCTCGACGAGATGCAGGCACACCTCACGGCGTGACCCCGCCACCCGCCGCGTGGTGCCCGGCACCACGCGGCGGGCCGGCCGGGGACCGCTCCCAGCCGTGGCTAGCCCCGCGGCGACAGCACCGCCAGGTCCGATCCGAAGGCGACGACCAGGCGGCCCCCGCGGGTGAGGGCGAGGGCGTTCACCTCCTCGGGGAAGGTCAACGAGGTCGGGCGGGGCCGGTCCTCCGCCACGTCCCACACCTGCACCGTCCGGTCGAAGCCCGCCCTGGCGGCGACCAGGCGCCCCCCGACGTCAGCAAGGGCCAGCGCCTTCGTCGAGCCGGTGCCGGCCAGCGCGCCCACCCGTGCTCCGCTCGCCAGGTCCCGGACCACCAGCTCCCCGTAGGTGGCGAAGGCGACGAACACCCGCTCCCCCGACCGCGCCACCGTGGCCGCGTCGACGCCGGCACCCTCGTCGAGGGAGCGCAGTTCCTCGCCGCTGAGCAGGTCGAGGACCCGCACCACCGCGCCGTCCCCCGCCACGGCGACCTGCCGCCCGGCCAGTTCGACCACCGAGTAGAGGTACTTCCCCGGCCCGACCGGGGTCGGACGGACCACCGCTGCCGCGTCCCCCAGGCCCCAGGCGAGCACCTGGCCGTCATACCCCCCGGTGACCGCCACGTCCCGGCCGCCCACCCGGCCGGCGGCCAGCGTCAGCACCTGGTGCCCGCCATCGGCCCGGAGGGCCTCGATCCGCCGCGACAGCTCACCGGTGGCCGGGTCCCACACCCGGACGGCGTCGCCGTCCGCGGTCAGCACCGCGGGGCGATCGCCGACGCGCGTCACGGCCACCGCGTTGACCCACACCGAGTGGCCGGACAGCGGCGGGCACACCGGTGAGCCGTCGCGCAGGTCCCAGATCCTGGCGGTGGCGTCATCGCCGCCCGTGACCACGACCGGGGAGCCGTCGGAGTCGGCGACGGCCAGCGCCTTGATGGCGTCCGAGTGGCCGACACCGGTCCGGTCCGACCCTCCGGAGGTCAGGTCCACCACGGCCGTCTCCCTGTAGTCCGGGACCACGGCGACCGCGCGTCCCCGCACCCGCACCGCGGCCACCGCGCTGACCACGCGCCGGTCCCCGGTGAACACGTTGACCGGGGAGCCCATCTCCTCCCTGGTGGCCAGGTCCCACCTGCGCACCCAACCGTCGTAGGTGGCGGTCACCACCACGGGCCGCCCGTCGATCTCCACGACGTCGGAACGCGTGCAGCCGCGCGTCACCACCGCGCCCAACTGCCGGCCACTGCACAGGTCCCAGGCCCGCACGTCGTCGTCGCCGCTGGTCACCGCGACGGGCAGGCCGTCGAGCCGGCAGACGGCCACCGAGGTGATCCAGGTGTCCCCGTCGTCGCCGCTGGTCATGAGCTGTCCCGGCACGCAGCCCTCGCCGAGCGCCCAGAGCCGCACCGTGCCGTCGCCCGCCCCGGTGACGGCCACCGTCCGGCCGTCGATCTCGGTCACGGCCACGCCGCCTATGCCCAGCTCCCACTCCTCCCCGCGCTGGTGCCCGACCGCGGGTTCGCCGATCGGCTCGTCGGTGCGCAGGTCCCACATGCGCAGCACGCAGTCGTATCCGCCGCTGAGCAGGACCGGCCTGCCGTCCACCGCCGCGACGGCCAGGGCGTTGACCGACCTGGGGTGCGCGCGCACCGGGGCACCGACCGGGTTGCCGTCGGCCAGGTTCCACCGCCGGAACTCCGCCCGGCAGGTGTCGTGGCGGTCACAGCCCGGACAGTTGCTGCCCGTCACGACGATCCACCGCCCGTCGAGTTCGGCCACCGCGAGCGACGCGAACTCCTGGTCGCACTCGAGGTGGGCCTCGACGAGGCTCCGCCCGGTGGCCAGGTCGTGGACGTGGAGCTTCCACGCGTGCACGGTCACCGCCACGGTCCGGCCGTCCAGCTCGGCGAACGCCTGGGGCCCGGCGACGGGCAGCCGCAGCCGCAGCCGCCGGTCGAGCGCCGCGCCGGTGGCCCACTCCACCGTCCAGTCCAGCGGCGGCGCGCCCGGCACCGGCACCTCGGCGAGCTCCCGGGACAGGCCGAGTTCGCCGAGGCGCGCCGCGTCGAGGGCGAGCAACTGCCGGCGGACCGCCGCGCCGGCGTTGTGGTGCCGGCCCACCGAGGCCCGGTACACCGAGGCAGCCTGCTCACCGCGCTCGGTCGTCACGCCGTCCAGGAGCGGCATCACGGTCAGGGGGTCGGCGTTGACCAGGGAGTGGGCGTCGGTGACCACCTCGTCGGCCCCGGCGGAGGTGGCAGCGGCCTCGCCGGCCAGGACGGTGTCGGGGACGACGATCCGGTCCCTGACCATCCGCAGATCGTCCAGGAGCCTCGACAGGTACCGCCAACTGCTGGCGTCGTCACTCCCGTCGTGGTCGACGCGGTACACGCGGAAGTCGTCGGTGTCCGCCTCGGCGAGATCGACGAGCAGGAACCACTGGCCCTCGTCCCAGCCGACGGCGTACCAGGCCCGTGGGGTGTCCTCCACCACGAGGCGCCCCACCTCGCAGTCCGACGGCAGGTGCACCTCCCAGCGGAACTCGTCGTCGGTGCACAGCCCCTGGTCGGAGGGCCACTCCACGGCCAGGAACTCCTGCACCGCCGGGGGCACCCGGTGTTCGCCTGCCGGCGTGGGCACCGACCAGTCCCGGGGCCGGAAACCGTCGGGCACCCGGCCCCCCAGTCGTTCGATCTGCTTCAGGACGTTCGGGCTGAGCACACCAGCCGCCGGGGAACCGCTCACGTTTC
This sequence comes from Wenjunlia vitaminophila DSM 41686, assembly GCF_000380165.1. Taxonomy (GTDB): domain Bacteria; phylum Actinomycetota; class Actinomycetes; order Streptomycetales; family Streptomycetaceae; genus Wenjunlia; species Wenjunlia vitaminophila. The sequence continues at coordinate 6,246 of NZ_KB904675.1, read as the reverse complement.
AACTCACTCGGGACATAGGGAAACCGTCGGCGGACACGGTGGCAGATCCCTGTGACAGTCCGTCAACCCGTCCTCGAGTGGCGGTGCGCCCGCCAGAGCAGGAAGAGCGCGGAGCCGACCGCCGCCGCCCCCACCGTCAACGGCACCAGGTCCGCGAGGACCGACCGCAACTCGCCCTCCGGCAGGGGCTCGCCCCAGCGGCGTTCCGCGCGGCCCCACAGGTAGACGGCGGCGGCCCCGACGGAGAGCAGCGGGATGCCGACCGCCGCGAGCTTCGCCTCGAAACGGCTGAGCCGGCCGGAGAAGTACGCCAGCGCCCAGCCGGCCACCAGGGCGATCCACTGGTTCGCCACCAGCCCGCCGACCAGCAGCCCGGCCGCGACCAGCTCCCGCCAGGACAGGAGGAGGCCCCGGCCGCTCAGCAGCCCGCCCCGGGCCACTGGGCCGCCGTCCCCCGCGTCAGTCCCCGCCTCCGTCCCGGCGGCGCCCTCCGTTGACCGCCGGGACGTCGCGGCGGCCCGGACCCACCTTGGCAAGCGGCCCGCGGCCGGCCCGTGGTCCTGCCCGGTCCCGTCCTGGTCCGCGGTGTCGTCCCCCGCCCCGGGGCCACCGGGTCCGCCGGGGCGCTCCCCCCCGCTCCCGGGCCCCGGCAGGGACGCGGCGTCGTCCGGACCGTCGTCCCGGCCCGGCTTCCGCCACCACTGCGCGTCCGGGTCCGGCTCGAACACCATGCCCTGCTGGCTCGTGTCGCCGGGGAACGGCGGCGGCACCCCCTCGGCGGCCCGCTGCCAGGTCTCCGCCTCCACCACCTCGTCCGGGCTGCCGAGACGGCCCAGGACCCGCCGTATCCCCGCCGGGCTGTCCTCCTCCTCGGCGCGCTCCCGCTCGATGTCCTCGCGGAGCCGCGCCACCAGGTCCCCGCCCCAGTCGGACGGCAGGGTGCGCCGGGCCAGCTCCCCGACCTGGCCCAGGTAGTCGTCGATCAACCGCTCCGTCTCGTTCCCCATCCCAGCCCTCAACGTCGTCGGTGCCCGTGCCGCGGCGGTCGTGATCCCGTCCGGACAACGGTAAGCACTGGCGCGGGGACAGGACCCGTTCCCGTCGCTGCGGTTAGTGTTGAGCGGTTGACGTCCTCCCCTGGCCGACGGCGGGGGTTCCCGCCGTCGCCGGCCGGGTTTCCGCTTCCCGGGATGGAGCAGGGACCCAGGCAAGGAGTACCGATGAGCAGCGCACAGCGAACGGGGTCCCGGGCCGCCCCCCGCACCCTGGCCGAGGAGCTGCGGGCCCGACCCGACGGGGCGCTGGCCGCGCTGCTGCGCTCCCGGCCGGACCTGCTCGCCCCGGTGCCTTCGGACCTCACCCAGCTCGCCACCAGGGCGGGGACCCGCGCCTCGGTGCTGCGGGCGCTGGAGCAGCTCGACCGCTTCACCCTCCAGACCGCCGAGGCGCTCGCAATCAGCGGTGACGCCTGCGCCCCCGACGAGCTCCACGCGCTGCTGCCCGACGTGGACCCGGCGTCGGTGGACCGCGCGCTGGAGCGGCTGCGGGAGCTGGCCCTGGTCTGGGGCGGCGCGGAACGGTTCCACCTGGTGCGCACCGCCCACGACCTGCTCGCCCCCACCCCGGCCTCGCCCTCGTCCACCGGACTCGGCCCGGGCTTCGCCGAGTGCGTCGCCGGCTGGTCACCGGCCAGGGTGCAGGACCTGCTGGCCGACGTGGGGCTTCCCCCGACCCACGACGCGGTGAGCGCGGTGACGGCCCTGACCGCGCTGTTCCAGGACCGCCAACGGATGACCGCGCTGCTGGAACAGGCCCCGCCGGGCGCGCACGACGTCCTGGACAAGCTGGTCTGGGGCCCGCCCTACGGTGAGGTCCTCGGCGCGGACGCCACCGGCCCGGCGGACGGCGGCGGCGACGACCGGAAGGCCACCGGGGCCGGCACGGACACGGCCGCCGGGGAGCCCGCCGGGCGCGCACGGACCGGACGGGGCGGGGCGGGCCGGGTGCGACGGGTGCGGGCCAGCGAGGCCACCACCGGCGTGCAGTGGCTGCTCGCCCGGGGGCTGCTGCTGCCCGCCGGGCCACGGACCGTGGTGCTGCCCCGCGAGGTGGCGCTGCACCTGCGTGGTGGTCGGGCGCACCGCGAGCTCCAGCCCGAGCCGCCCGCGGTCACCGCCGTGGCACACGAGCCGCGAACGGTGGACGGCATGGCCGCGGGCCAGGCGTTCACCGCGGTGCGCACCGCGGAGGAACTGCTCGCGCGGTGGAACACCGGGGGCCCGCCGGTGCTGCGGGCCGGCGGGTTGAGCGTGCGGGAGCTGCGGCGCACCGCCGCGGCGTTGGAGACGGACGACAGGACAGCCGCGTTCTGGCTGGACCTGTGCTTCGCCGCCGGGCTGCTGGCCAGCGACGGTGACGCCGACGAACGCTGGGCGCCCACGCCCGGCTACGACGAGTGGCTGCGGCTCGCCCCAGAGGACCGGTGGGAGCACCTGGCCAGGGCCTGGTTGGCCGGGACCCGGGTCCCGGGCCTGGTGGGCAGCAAGGACAGCCGGGGTCGGGTGCTGGCGCCGCTCGGCCCCGACCTGGACCGCCCGCTCGCCCCGGAGCTGCGCCGCCGGCTGCTCGGGCTCCTGGCCGAGCTCCCCCCGGGCGCCTCGGCGGACCGCGGGGCCCTGCTGGCGCGGCTGCGCTGGGACCGTCCGCTGCGCGGGGCCGCGGAGGACTTCCGGGTCGCGGTGACCGGATGGACCGCCGACGAGGCCGAACTGCTGGGCGTCACCGGCCGCGGTGCGCTGTCCGGGCACGGGCGCGCCCTGCTGGCGGGGGGCCGGGCCGCCGGGGACCTCGCCCCGCTGCTGCCCGAGCCGCTGGACCACGTGCTGCTCCAGGCGGACCTGACCGCGGTCGCCCCGGGCCCGCTGCGACGCCCCCTCGCGGACCTGCTCGGGGTCGCCGCCGAGGTGGAGTCCAAGGGCGGGGCGACGGTGTACCGGTTCACCCCGGAGTCGGTGCGCCGGGCCCTGGACGCCGGGCACGGCGCCGTGGACCTGCACGCGTTCCTCGCCCGGCACTCGCGCACCCCGGTGCCGCAGCCGTTGACCTACCTGATCGACGACGTGGCGCGCCGGCACGGGCGGCTGCGGGTCGGCGCGGCCTCGGCGTACCTGCGCTGCGACGACCCCGCGGTGCTCACCGAGCTGTTGGCCGACCGCCGCTGCGCCGGCCTGGGGCTGCGCCGGCTGGCCCCGACCGCGGTGGCCGCGCAGTGCCCGCCGGAACGGCTGCTGGAGGTGCTGCGGGAGCTGGGCCACGCCCCGGCCGCGGAGTCGGCGGAGGGCGACGTGCTGATCGCCCGGGAGGACGTGTACCGGACCCCGCCGCGGTCCGCGCCCACCCCGGTCGCCTCCGGGCCCCCGGCCCCGGACGAGGCGCTGGTCGAGGCCGCCCTGAAGGCGATCCGCGCCGGCGACAAGGCGGCCACCGTGCGCCGCCGCCCGGCGGTTCCCCCGCCGGGCGCCGCGCCCCGTTCGGCCGCCGCGGACACCCGGGCGGCGCTCCAGGCGGCGGTGCTGGCCGGGGAGACGCTGTGGATCGGCTGCGTCAACGCGGAGGGCGCGGCCAGCCAGCACGTCGTCACCCCGGTCCGGGTCGAGGGCGGCACCGTCACCGCCTACGACCACGCCACGGACACGGTCCGCACCTTCCCCCTGCACCGGATCACCGGTACGGCTGAACTCGAGGACGAACCGGCATGACGCCCCAGGCAGACGACCACCGTCAAACCGAGCCGACCACCGACCCCGAGCGTCGCCCCGAGGGGTCACCGCCGGGAGAGGGGCCCCGCGTGACCGTGGAGCTGGCAGTCGCACGTAGCACCCTTCGGCACGTCGAGGTGCCCGAGGGTTACCGGGCCGAGGTCGTCCACGGAGAGATCATCTTGTCGCCCACACGCGCCTTCCACCTCAATACCATCATCGAACGTCACCGGCGACACCATCACCCCTTTCCCCCGGGAGGACTCCGAGCTCTGCCCTGACCTGATCGTCCTGCCGCGGGCCGAGGTGGAGCGGAACGACGCGGTCTACGAGGCGAGCGTCATCGAGATCGCCTTCGAGGTGGTCTCCCCGACCAGCCGGGCCCGGGACTACGAGCTCAAGCCGCGGGCGTACGCCGGCGCCTGCATCCCGGTCTACGTCATCGCCGACCCGTACCGGGGGCAGTTGGTGGTGCACTGTCTCCTAAAGCGAGTGCTGAGGGCGCGATCAGCCGAGATAGGGCTGCTCACGGTGCTCCAGAAAGTGGCGGATCCGCAGCCGCTGCGTGTGGTGCATCGGCAGCTGATCGATCTCCTCCGGCTGGACGAACCGCAGCTCCGTGGACTCGTCCGAGATCGCGAGTCGGCCCCCGATCACACGAGCGGTGAAGCAGACGTTGAACTGCCTGCGCACCTCACCGTCCGAGTAGGCGATGACGTGGCGAGGGTCGGTGTACGTGCCCACGAGCCCGGTGATCTCTACGTCCAGTCCGGTTTCTTCCTTCACCTCGCGGACGGCCGTTCCTGGGAGTGAGTCGGTCATCTCCATGCCGCCACCTGGCAGCGCCCATAGATCGTTATCCCTGCGGCGCTGAAGGAGTACGCGCCCTTCGTCGTCGGTGACCACGGCGGACGCGGCGATCACCAGGCTGTTCGGCTCCGGTGCCGCTGGGTCGTCGTAGTACTCGGTCCGTGCCATGGTCACCCTTCTCGTACCGGCGTCGCGGATTCCCACACCCCGTCGAAGCTGCTGGCGTAGGTGTCGAACATGCCGCCCTTCCCGCTGCGTCGGAGATGCCACACGGGAGCGCCGTAGGCGTTCACGCCCCAGACATGGGCATTGACCAGCACCTGGTCATCCGCACGATAGATCGAGTTGTAGAGGGTGGTGGCATGGGTGCGCACCTCGATGCCAGGTACCCCGGCGAGCGGGCGGTAGTGCATGAGGGCGAGTCGGCAACGGGACTCAATCCCGTGGCCGAACCTCTCCTCCGCGCCACGCTGTTGGACATTCGTGCTGTCCGGGTCGCCGATCGCGATACGGACCGCACACCCGTCGTCCGCTCGCTCTCGCAACAAGTCGTTGAGCCGCGGGTACGCCTCGTGCAGGAAGACGGCGGCGTACACCAGCACGTCGATGTGCTCACGCGCCTGGGTCAGCATGTCCACGAAGGTGGACACGGGGATGTCCGCCCGCTGGTCGTAGAGAGCCACAAGTTCCGGACTGACAGCGCGGGCAGGGCGTGCCTGCCGGAGCGCGGGCCAAAGAGCGTGCACGTCTTCTCCTAGTATTTCCGCTGCCAGCATGGCTGTGGCCCGGCGCGGCGTACGCCCCAGATTGACCCATCGTTCAACGGACTTGGGGTCGACTTCGACCTTGTCCGCAAGGGCGGCATAAGTCCAGCCGCCGGCCGCCATGGCAGCACGTAACCTCTCGTTCGGCATCCCAATCTCTCCTAACAGCCGGGGACGGCACTAGGGACGTTCTACCCGACGCGGGACGTCCCGAAGTGGGGTTTGTCGGAGGTTCCGACGTCCTGATGAGCGGCAGGATGCTCGTCCGCATGGCGAGCAACCAGCAGACCAGACCAGGCATCGGTGAACTGGCGAAGGACACTGCCAGTGGACGTATCGGCGTCGTCATGGGCGAGGTCGGCGCCCGGGTGCAGATAAGGCCCGTCGGCGGAGGCGTCGAGTGGGATGCCCTGCCGGACAACGTGGTGGCCCCGACCGCGCGGGAAGAACTGAGCGCCCGCCTTGCCATCAAGAACGGCAACAGTCGGGACGGGCTGTGATGCGCGCCATCGGCCGGTATGCCGGGGTCCTGTTCATCCTCATGGTCAGCGGCTCGTGTGGCCTGGTGATCGGCATGGCCCTCGATATCAGCCAGTAGACCGGCCGCCCCGAACGGGGTGCCACCTTCCCTGGCTCCCCCGTCCCCGTTCGGGTCGGCCTCCCATCCCCCCCGGTCGCCATAGGCCGTGTCTCGGCGACCGATGCGGGCGCAAGTGCCAGAGCACAGCGACACTCAAGGAGTATTCGCATGACGGCAACGGCCAATGACCAGAAGATTGGTCGCGCGGCGGCTGGTGAGGAACTGTTCGACAGCCTCACCCACTTCGTGATCGTCCACAACGGGCAGTCCCGCGAGCGGGCCGAGCGGATCGCGGACCAGGCGGTGGCCTTCGTGGCCACTGCCGCGACCGCGA
>NZ_KB904674.1 GCF_000380165.1 Wenjunlia vitaminophila DSM 41686 | reverse complement strand
GTGGTTCGGCGTTGGGTGGTGCGGCCGGCGGGGTCGTGGTGGTAGTGGGTGTGGCCGGCTTGGGTGATGCGGGTGCCGGTGTGGGTGCGGGGGCCGGTGGTGTGGTGGTGGGGGTGGGTGGTGGGCCAGTGGGCGGTGGTTTGGTTGCCTGCGGGGTCGTAGGTGTAGGTCTCGGTCCAGTTGNNGGCGGTGACGTGNGTGACCCGGCCGACGGGGTCGAGGGTGAAGCGTCGGGGNCCGTTGAGGTGGTCATCGATNCCNAGGAGGTAGCCGTCGGGNCGGTAGGTGTAGGTGCGGCGTTGGGCGAGNCCGGTGGGTGCGGTGANGGTCTGGTCGGTNAGNCGACCTGCCGGATCGTNGGTGTGGGTNAGGGTGAGGGTGTCGTCGATGGTGCGGGTGAGTTCTTGCCCGGNCGGGTCGTGGGTGAAGGTCAGGGTGTGNCCGGCGGTGGTCAACCCGGTGCGGNGGCCCGCGGCATCGTAGGTGTAGGTGGTCTCCACNCCGGTGGGGGTGATGCGGCGGNTNCGNCGGCCNANNNNGTCGTAGGNNAAGGTGATGGTGCGGCCGTTGCAGGTTTCTGAGGTGATGCGTCCGGCGCGATCTCGCCGCCAGATCAGCACGGTGTCGGGATTGGTGGCTTCGGCCAGGCGGCCGGCGGGGTCGTAGGTGAACGTGGACAGCCAACCGCCGGCGTCCTGTCCAGTGANCCGGCCGAGGGTGTCGTGGGTGTAGGTGGTGGTTTCGCCCAGCGGGTTGGTGCGNGAGGCGAGNTGGCCGGCNGGGNTGTGGGTGTAGGTGATGGTGCGNTCNTCGAAGTCGGTTTCGCAGGTCAGGCGGCCCGCNGGNTCGTAGGTGTAGGTCCAGGTCAGGCCTTGGGGGTTGGTGACCTGGGTCAACCGCAGGTGCGTGTCGTGGNTGAACTCNTACCGGACACCNTCAGGTCCCGTGCGGGCGGTCAGCAGNTCGAAGTGGGTGTACTCAAACCGGGTGGTCCCACCGACCGAGTCGGTGTGGGAGACACAGTTGCCCTCACCGTCGTACGTCCAGGACTCCGCAGCGCCATCGGGGTTCGTGCGACCGGCGAGTTTGCCTTCTAGGGTCCAGGTCAGGCGGGTGGTGTTGCCTAACGGGTCAGTGATGGAGGTGACACGGCCGAACATGTCCCGCTNGCAGCGNGTGNTCGCGCCGAGGGGGTCGGTGACCTCGAGGGGTAAGCCCGCGGTGTTGCACTCCACCTGGGTGGTGTGGCCTAACGCNTCNGTGATCGCGGTCAGGTGGCCCTGGGCGNTGTGGGTGAAGCGGGTGGTGGCGCCGGCNGGGTCNGTCAGCGAGGTGCGGTTGCCNGCGGCGTCGAACNCCTGCCGCCAGGTCGNCCCGTCGAACCCGACCAAGGTGGTGGGCAGGCCGAGGGTGTTGTAGGTGGCGGTGGCCTCCCGNCCATCCGGGCGCACCACNCCCACCAGGTTCCCCGNGTCNTCCCAGCGGTAGNNGGTGGTGTGGCCGAGCGNGTCGGTGCGGGATGTCANCCGGTCCTGGGCGTCGTANNNNGTGNGGNNGGTNNNNCCCAGNGGGTCGGTGGTNGCGATGACCTGNCGACGNGCGTTGACCACATACCGCGTGGCGTGCCCTTCGGGTGTGGTGACCGTCGTCGTGGTGGTGCCCGTGGCGGGGTCAGGATCGGAGTAGGTCAGGGTCACCGTCAGGTGCCCGGCGTCACCGCCGGCGGCCACACATCGGTCACGGTCGTCGTAGGTGTAGTGGTAGCNGCGGTCGTTGGTGTCCCTCCACGACACCAACCGCCCCCGCCCGTCATANGCGAACCGCAACGGCAGNCCNCTGGAGTTGGTGACCGAGGACAGGTTCCCACCCGCATACCCGTACCTGACCACCTCCTGGTCCGTGCCGCCGACGGCGGCACCCACCAGGTACAAGGCGGTGATCCGGTCGTCTTCCACGGTGAAGCGCAGTCGGTANCCGNCNTGGTGNGTGATGGCCGCGGGGGTGCCTTCGGGGGTGTGGTCGAAGGTGATCCAGTTGCCGTGACGGTCGGTGATCTGGTCGATCACCGCCACACCGTCACCGCCGCCGGGTGGGGCGGTGAAGTGCCGCACCTGGCCGGTGTCCGGATCGGTGAGCGTGTAGTCCCCCTGCCGGGTGCGTTCCAACGGCCACCGCGGCCCAGCCTGCGGCAACGTGCTCAAGCCCACCGCCGGATGCGGGTAGGACAACACCAACCCGTCTTCGGAACAGAAGACGACACCCTCGGCATCGACCTCCAGGTGCTGGTCCACCGTGGACGCCCACGCCGGCCCGAACCAGCGCCCAGCGGCGTACCCCGACTCCACATGCCGGCGGAACACCAACGGCAACGTCCCCGGCAGCACCACATCCGTCTGCGGCAGATACATCAACCCCGTCGCCAGATCAATCGGGTCCACACCCTTACACACCCGGCCCCCAGGCGGCGTGGTCCGGTTGTACGGACCATCGGAAGCCATCCGCCGCGCTTCACGCCGCGCCGTGCGCCCCGCCGCACCGACCACCGTCCGCGCCGACCCCGCACCCTTGGTCCCCAACAACTCCGGCACCATCCGCCCCGCACCCTCCGCCGGATCCGCAAGGAACTGATCCACCATCCGCTCCCCCGTCGCGACCGGATGCCGCGCAGCGTTGGCGAGATCAAACGCCGTACGGTTCAGGTTGGTCGTGAAATCCCCAGGATGAGTCAGGTTGTATGGATCCAGCGGGTTCAAACTCTTCGCGAAGTTCAACAACCCCGCCCCGCCCTTGGCCACCCCACCCGTGAAATGCAACGCGTCCAGATTCAGACCCGTGAAACCATCCCTGACCTGCTCGGCGTACGACGGCTTCGCCGGAGCCAGGTCAGCCGCCGCCGCGATCGCCGACCGCGCCTCCTGTGCCGCGGCGTCACGCTGCCGCCGCGCGTCACCCAACAACTCCCGCGCCGCCCGCCGCCCCTCATCCCCCGGATCTACGAACTCCCCGGGCTTCACCGGCTTCGTTCCCGGGTCCTCGCCCCGCTGCACCGCGAACGCGTACACCGTCGATGCCGCGTCGAACTCCCGCACCGCCCGGTCGTGCTCCGACCGCGCCGTCCGTGAATCGGCCTGCGCCGCCCGCCACAGCTCCACCGCGTCCGCAGCACGCCCCTGCGCCCACTCCACGGTCTCGGCGAACCGCTCCAACGCGTCAGCCGCCCGCTCACACGCGTCCGCCGCCGTGAACCACTTGCTGGGCTCCCCCGCCGCCCGCTCCCGGAACGCCTCCGCCGTCCGCCCCCGCCACGCACCCGAGTCCACGTTCCGCAGGCCGGTGCCCACCCGCTCGAACGCCGACTGGAAGTCGCGCAGGTGGGACACCGTTGAACGAATCCTGCTCACACTGCCGTGGACCAGCCGCCGCGAGTCCTCCGTCTGCCCCAGGTCCAGTTCGTCGGCCGCGGCACCCAACCGGTTCGCCGCCGAATCCGACACCGCCCGCACACGATCCGCGGCACCATCGAACCCCGCACGGTCCAGACCGCCCGCGGCCTTGTCCCCCGCCCAGTCAACCCCCTCCCCCGCCTTCTCCTTGCCCGCCTCCACCGCGTCCTCGACCGGGTCGGGAATGAGGTCACCCGCGTCGAAGGGACCCAGACCCATCAGCGCTCGTCCTCACGCGGTGCTGGGGTGGCGCCGGGGCCCGGGCGCATGCCGCTCTCGTCGGGTTGGGGCCGGAAGGACTCGGAGCTGTAGTCGGGGCGGTAGGTGTCGGCATCGAACAGGTCGCCCACGCGGGTGTTGGCGACCTCCTCCTCCGTCCGGTACGGGTCGCCGACCGCGGCATTGCCGACGATCTTCACGGTGTTCTTGATGTACCGCTCGTTCTCCCAGGTCATTCCGGCGGCGAGGTTCACCCGACGGGCGAGTTCGTTGGCGTCCTGGACCAGGGCACGAACGCCCCACTCCCACCGTTCGCAGAAGTCCTCGAAGTCGTCGGCCACGCCCTTGTGGCCGGCCTCCATGCCGGTCAACTGGAGCTTCTCGAAGCCGGCGCCCATCAGCGCGTCGGGGTCGGTGCCGATGTCCCTGAGCTCGTTGATGGCTCCACGCAGTCCGAGGGTGATCTGCCGCAGCGCCTGCGGGTCGGCTGCCAGGTCCTCGTTGCCTCCGCTCACTGCCCCGCCTCCCGGTCCGTCGGGAAGGGTCCGTCCAGGGCGACCGCGTCCGGAACGATGCCGCGCACCGGCGGGAACGTCATGGAGTTCTCCGTGTCGGCCGCGTCCACCACGATCCCGGTGGGGCCGTCGAGGGAGGGGATCACCGTGTCCAGGAGCCGTGCGCCGAGGACGGTGCGGTACTCCCACTCCTCGCTGGGCCCGGTCCCCGCTGCCAGGGCGAACCGGGCGAGCGCCGGTTCGTCGGTGAACGCGTAGAGCCAGCGGATGTCGCGGTACCGGGCGGCGAGCAACCCGTCGGTGGTGACCGGCACCAGGACCGCCGTGCGCCGGAACTCCCCCACCAGTGCCCGGGGATCGCCGGTCCCCGCCCGTAACGCAGCGACGTGTTCCCGGAACGTCATCCGAATCCCCCCATCTCACCCCCGCCACCCGTCAATGTCACGGATGGCGCTTCACCCGAACACGTTATGACACGGAGGGACGTTGGCGGTGGCGGTCAAGCCAGGACCGCGGCGCGGGCGGCGTGGGTCAGCCGGAGGCCACCCGGCGGTCCGCCGCGTCCCACGCCGTCAGGTTTCCCTGGGGAACGTAGCGGCGCACCCGTTGGGTGGCGGCGACCAGGTGCCGCATCTGGTCACGGTCGCCGACCAGACCGTGCGCCCTGGCCTGCACCAGGACGTTACCCAACGCGGTGGCCTCGGTGGGGCCCGCGATGACCGGCAGGCCGGTGGCGTCCGCGGTGAACTGGCACAGCAGTTCGTTGCGACTGCCGCCGCCCACCAGGTGGATGTGCGTGACGTCGCGGTCGGCGAGGCGGGCGGCCTCCCTGACCGTGCGGCGGTGGGCCAGGGCGAGGCTCTCCAGGATGCAGCGCACCGTCTCGCCCGGGGAGCCCGGCGGGCGCTGGCCGGTCCGTGCGCAGTGCTCGGCTATGCGGCGGGGCATGTCCCCCGGCGGCAGGAACTCGGGGGCTTCGGGGTCGATCAGTGCGGCGAACGGGCGGGCCCGGGAGGCTTCCGCCAGCAGGGCGGGCAGGTCGGAGGGGACGCCCTGGCTGTCCCAGACCCGGCGGCACTCCTCGAGCAGCCACATCCCCATGATGTTCCGCAGGTACCGGATGGTGCCGTCGATGCCGCGCTCGTTGGTGAAGTTCGCCCGGCGGGAGGCCTCGCTGAGCACGGGCGCGTCCAGTTCCAGGCCGACGAGGGACCAGGTGCCGCAGGAGACGTAGGCGAAACCGGGTTCGGTGGCGGGAACGGCCGCCACCGCTGAGGCGGTGTCGTGTGAGGCGACGGTGGTGACGCTGGTGGACGGCGGCAGCCCGGTGTACGTCGCCACGTGGGGCAACAGGGTCCCGGCGTGGTCGCCGGGACTGCGCAGCGGCGGGAGCAGTTCGGGATCCCAGCCGAGGCGGGCGAACAGCTCGGTCGACCAGGTGCCGCGGCGGGCGTCGAAGAGCCCGGTGGTCGAGGCGTTGGTGATCTCCGCGCCGACGCTTCCGGTGAGCCAGTGGGTGAGCAGGTCGGGGATGAGCAGCAGGGTCCGGGCGGCAGGGAGCTGGGCGGTGCCCTGGGCGGCGGCGAGCTGGAAGACGGTGTTGAACGGGAGGTGCTGGAGGCCGGTGACGCGGTAGAGCTCCGGCGCGGGGACGACGGCGTGGACCGCCGCGGCGGCGTCCTCGGTGCGCTGGTCGCGGTAGTGGTGGGGGTTGCCGAGCAGCGCGCCGTTGGCGTCCAGCAGCCCGTAGTCCACCGCCCAGCTGTCGATGCCGATGGAACGCAGCTCCCCCCGTCCGGCGGGCAGGGCCGCACGGGCGGCCCGGCGCAGGCCGTCGAGCACGCCCTGGTAGAGGGCGAGGACGTCCCAGTGCAGGGCGCCGGGGAGCCGTACGGGGGTGTTGGCGAAGCGGTGCACCTCGGTGAGGTCGAGGGTGTCGGGGCCGACCCGGCCGAGGACGACGCGCCCGCTGGTGGCGCCGAGGTCCGCCGCGGCGAACCCGGTGGCGGATGGGGTGGTGGGCATGGCGGCGGACCTCGGCGGGGTGAGACGAGACGGGGGCGGGGCGAGCGGGTGGAGGTGGTGGGACGGCGGGGCGGGGTGGTCCGGGCTCGTGTGGATCGGGTCCGGCACGAGGGGGGAGCCCGCCCCGCGTCTCAGCGCAGGAACGCCGCCGCCACCCCGGCGTCCACCGGAATGTGCAGCCCGGTGGTGTGGGTGAGGTTGCCGCCGGTGAGCGCGAAGACCGCCGCGGCCACGTGCTCCGGCAGGACCTCCCGCTTGAGCAGGGTGCGCTGGGCGTAGTACTCGCCGAGCTTGGCCTCCTCGACCCCGTAGACCGCGGCGCGCTTGGCGCCCCACCCCCCGGCGAAGATGCCCGAGCCGCGGACGACGCCGTCGGGGTTGATTCCGTTGACCCGGATGCCGTGTTCGCCGAGCTCCGCGGCGAGGAGACGCACCTGGTGTGCCTGGTCGGCCTTGGTGGCGCCGTAGGCGATGTTGTTGGGCCCGGCGAACACGCCGTTCTTGGAGGCGATGTAGACGATGTCCCCACCCAGGCCCTGCTGGATCATCACCCGGGCGGCCTCGCGGGAGACCAGGAAGGAACCGCGGGCCATGATGTCGTGCTGGAGGTCCCAGTCGGCGACGGTGGTCTCCAGGAGCGGCTTGGAGATGGAGATGCCGGCGTTGTTGACCACGAGGTCGACGCCGCCGAAGGCGAGCGCCGCCGCCCGGAACGCCTCGGTGATCTGTTCCTCGGAGGTGACGTCCACGGTGACGGCCACGGCGGTGTCCGGGCCCCCGAGCTCCGCGGCGACGGCTTCGGCGTTGGCGCCGTTGAGGTCGGCGACGACCACGCAGGCGCCCTCGGCGGCCAGCCGCTGGGCGGTGGCGCGGCCGATGCCGGACCCGGCGCCCGTGACCAGGGCGACCCGGGTGGCCAGGGGCCTGGGCCTGGGGAGCCGCCGGAGCTTGGCCTCCTCGAGCGTCCAGTACTCGATGCGGAACTTCTCGGACTCCTCGATCGGGGCGTAACGGGAGACCGCCTCGGCGCCGCGCATCACGTTGACGGCGTTCAGGTAGAACTCGCCGGCCACCCGCGCGGTCTGCTTGTTCTTGCCGAACGAGAACATCCCCACGCCGGGCACCAGCACGATCGCCGGGTCGGCGCCGCGCATCGCGGGCGAGTCGGGCGTGGCGTGCCGCTGGTAGTAGGCGGCGTACTCGTCCCGGTACTCCCGGTGGAGTTCCCTGAGCCGCTCCGCCACCTGGTCCAGCGGGGTGGTCGGCGGGAGGTCGAGGACGAGGGGGCGGACCTTGGTGCGCAGGAAGTGGTCGGGGCAGGAGGTGCCCAGTGCGGCCAGCCGGGGGTGCTCGGCGCGGGAGAGGAACTCCAGCACGGCCGGGTCGTCGTTGAAGTGGCCGACCTGGTGGTGGTCGGTGGAGGCGAGGCCGCGGACGAGCGGGGCCAGGGCGGCGGCGCGCTCGCGGCGCTCGTCGTCGCCCAGCGCCTGGTAGCCGGGGATGACGTCGCCGAAGGGCTCGGCCGCGCCGCGCTCGGTCAGGAACGCCTCCGCGGTGCGGATGATCCACAGGGAGTTGCGTTCGCACTCCTCCGCGGTGTCGCCCCACGCGGTGATGCCGTGGCCGCCGAGGATCACTCCGACTGCCTGCGGGTTGGCCTCCTTGATGGCGGCGATGTCCAGGCCGAGCTGGAAGCCGGGGCGGCGCCAGGGCACCCAGGCGACGCGCTCGCCGAAGCACTCCTTGGTCAGTGCCTCGCCGTCGGCCGCGCAGGCCAGGGCGATGCCGGAGTCGGGGTGCAGGTGGTCCACGTGGGCGGCGTTGACCAGGCCGTGCATGGCCGTGTCGATGGACGGGGCGGCCCCGCCCTTGCCGTGCAGGCAGTAGTCGAAGGCCGCGACCATCTCGTCCTCCCGCTCCACCCCGGGGTAGACCTCCACCAGGGCACGGAGCCGGTCCATGCGGAGCACGGCGAGTCCGGGCTCGGTGAGGGTGCCCAGGTCGCCGCCGGAGCCCTTGACCCACATCAGCTCGGTGTCGGCGCCGGTCACCGGGTCGGTGGCGGTGCCCTTGGCCGAGGCGTTGCCGCCGGCGTAGTTGGTGTTGCGGGGGTCGGCGCCGATCCGGTGGGCGCGGTCCAGCAGGGCGGCGACCTCGGGGTGGATGCTCATGGTGGAGGGTTCCTTCGCGGTAAGGGACCGGACGGGGGTGGGCCCGGCCGCGACGGGGGCCGGGCTGCGACGGGGCCGGGCTGCGGGGATCGGGGGCGGCCCGTGCCGGTCGGGGGGCCGGGCGGTACCGACCGGCGGGGGCGGGGGCGGTGCGGGGTTCGGTCAGGCCCTAGGCGCCCCAGCCGGCCTGGGTGCCGCCGACGCGCTCGGCGACGATGCGTTCCGCCCATCCCGAGCGGCGGTACGCCGCGATCGGGTCCGGGTCCAGGCCCATCTCCTCGCGGACCTCGGCGAGCAGCGGGCGCACGTCGGTGTTGTACGCGTCCATCAGCACGGCGTTCGCCCCGAGCACGTCGCCGGTGCGCTGTGCCTCCCGCAGCGCGGGGACGTCGACCAGCAGTGCCTTGGCGGTGGCCTCCTGGACGTTCATCACCGAACGGATGATCGCCGGGATCTTGGGCTCGATGTTGTGGCACTGGTCGAGCATGAACGCGGTGTCGGGGCCCAGCCCCCCACCGCGGATCACCTCGAACATGATCCGGAAGAGCTGGAACGGGTCGGCCGCGCCCACCATGAGGTCGTCGTCGGCGTAGAAGCGGGAGTTGAAGTCGAACCCTCCGAGCTTCCCCTCGCGCAGCAGCACGGCGACGATGAACTCGATGTTGGTCCCCGGGGCGTGGTGCCCGGTGTCCACGACCACCTGGGCCTTGGGGCCCAGTGCGCGGCAGTGCGCGTAGGCGGTGCCCCAGTCCGGCACGTCGGTGGCGTAGAAGGCCGGCTCGAACAGCTTGTACTCGAGCAGCATCCGCTGGTCGTCCCCGAGCCTGGCATAGACCTCGGCGAGGGCCTCGGCCAGCCGGTCCTGGCGGGCCACGATGTCGTCCTGCCCGGGGTAGTTGGTCCCGTCGGAGAACCACAGCTTCAGGTCCCGGGACCCGGTCGCGTCCATGATGTCCACGCACTCCAGGAGGTGGTCCACCGCCTTGCGCCGCACCGCGGGGTCCGGGTTGGTGACCGAGCCGAGCCTGTAGTCGTCGTCCTGGAACACGTTGGAGTTGATCGCGCCCACCCGCAGCCCGAGGTCCTCGGCGTGACGGGCCAGCGCGGCGTAGTCGTCCACCCGGTCCCACGGGATGTGCAGGGCCACGACGGGGGCGACGCCGGTGACCTCCTGGACGCGTGCGGCGTCGTCGAGCTTCTCCTGGGGGGTGCGGGGCACCCCCTTCTGGGCGAACACCTTGAACCTGGTCCCCGAGTTGGCATACGCCCACGAGGGCGTCTCGATGCGCTGGGACTTCAGCGCGGCCTTCGCGGCCGAAAGGTCAGACATGGCCACCTCTGGTGTCCGGGCCCCGGTGTCCGGGCCGGCGAGCAGTCGTCGTGGGGTGGGCGAAACGCCCTGATAAGGGGGCGAGTCCCCTCACTTCAATGAATCGTTTCACAAATAATTATCCCCCGCGCGCTTCATCGTCAAGTAGGGGGCAAGCTCCCAAGGAAAACAGTGCAAGCACAGTGGCGAGACCTCGACGACTCCCCCGGCGCCCCATTTCTATTGAAACATTTCACTCAGTGCGGGCCCACGGGCCGGCGGTCTCGCTGGCCCTGTCACGGCGTCGAGTGGGCGTGCCCGGCGCCGGACGGCATACCATGAACGCTCTCCGGTGACCCCCCGGTCACCGACCCACTCACGATGGCCGGCTGGACGGGACACATGGGACGCATGGTGGGGATCAAGGACGTGGCGCGGCACGCCGGTGTGTCGGTGGGCACCGTGTCCAACGTGATCAACCACCCCGACATGGTCTCGCCGCAGACTCGGGCGCGGGTCCAGACAGCGATCGACCGGCTCGGCTACGTGCGCAGTGAGTCCGCCCGCCAGTTGCGGGCCGGGCTGAGCCGGATCATGGCGCTGCTGGTCCTGGACATGGGCAACCCCTTCTTCGTCGACGTCGCCCGCGGCGCCGAGCGGGCCGCCCGCGAAGCCGGCCTGGGGGTGATGGTGTGCAACAGCGCCCAGAGCCCGTCCGAGGAGGCCGAGTACCTCTCGCTGTTCGCGGAACAGCGGGTGCGCGGGGTTCTGATCACCCCGGCCGACGGAAGCGGCAACAACCTCGCCTCGTTCGCCCGGCACGGCATACCGTTCGTCCTGGTGGATCGGCAGACCATCGACGACACCACGTGCTCGGTGGCGGTGGACGACGTCGCGGGGGGTGCCCTGGCCGCCCGGCACCTGGTCTCCGCGGGACACACCACCATCGCCTACGTCAGCGGTCCCGGCCATCTCCAGCAGGTCAGGGACCGGCGCGAGGGCGCGCTGCGGGCCCTGGCCGAAGCCGGCCTGCCGCCGGAGTCCCTGGTCGAGCTGCCCACCGAACGGCTCGACGTGGCCGCGGGCCGCGACGCCGGCTCCCGGCTGCTCGGCCTCAGGCCCTCGGTCACCGCGGTGTTCTGCGCCAACGACCTGCTGGCCCTCGGCGTGTTGCAGTCGCTGTTCGCCGCCGGGGTGCACGTGCCGGGGGACCTGGCCCTGGTCGGGTACGACGACATCGAGTTCGCCGCGGCGGCGGCGGTCCCCCTGACGTCGGTGCGGCAGCCGGCGGTGACCATGGGGAGGATGGCCGCGGAACTGCTGCTCGAGGAGACCGGCCCGGACGCGGAACAGCACCGGCACCGCAACGTGCTCCTCCAGCCCGAACTGGTGGTCCGGGACTCGAGCCTGACGCCACGCTGAACCGCGGTCGCCGACCCCGCCGGGAACACGGCCGGCCGGACCGGGCCCTCGTCCCTGGAGCGCGCGGGCGTGACGCCCTGCCCCCAACGCCCCTGGTGCGCACGCTCCCCGGGGGCACCCGCACCCCCCGTGCCGCCCGGCCGCCGGCCCGGGCGGCACGGGGAGTCAACCGCCAAGCGAGCAGCGCTAGACTCGCCCATTGAAAAGTCAACACATGTCTACTTCCAGCTAGGCGCCTCCTCCGACGCCCGGGCCCTGAGCCCACTGGAGTATCTGGAGCACCTGGAGAACCACATGTCACTTGACACCGGGCCTGAGGGTTCATCGGCGCCCCCCACAGAGGCAGCGTCCGACTCCGTAGCCCCGCAACACCTGGGCATAGCCCTGCTGGTCATCGCGACCACCCAGCTCATGGTCGTGCTGGACGGCACGATCATGAACATAGCCCTGCCCAGCATCCAAGAGGACCTCGACGTCTCCGTCGCCAACCTCTCCTGGGTCGTCAACGCCTACGCCCTGGCCTTCGGCGGCCTGCTGCTGCTCGGCGGCAGAGCCGGTGACCTGTTCGGCCGCCGTCGGGTCCTGCGCGTCGGCATCTCCGTCTTCACCCTCGCCTCGCTGCTCGGCGGCCTCTCCAACAGCTTCGAGATGCTGCTGGCCGCGCGGGTGCTCCAGGGCGTCGGCGCGGCCATCGCGGCGCCCACCGCGCTCTCCCTGATCGCCACGACCTTCCCCGAGGGCAAGCCACGCAACCGCGCCATGGGCGTGTACGCCGCCATGGCCGGCGTCGGCTCCACGACCGGCATGCTGCTCGGCGGCATCCTCACCGACGTGGACTGGCGGTGGGTGCTGTACATCAACGTACCGGTGGGGGTGGCGGTCCTGGCCGGCACGAGGGTGCTGGTCGACGGCGCCCGCAGGCAGGGGCGGCTCGACCTCCCCGGGGCGATCACCGGCACCACCGGCCTGGTCTCCCTGGTGTACGCGATCACCCGGGGCGGGGAGGACGGCTGGACCGACACCCTGACCGTGGGCGCGTTCGCCCTCGCCGTGGTGCTGTTGGTGACGTTCCTGGTGATCCAGAACCGGGTCGCGAACCCGATGCTGCCGCTGCGCCTGCTCCGCGACCGCAGCCGCGCGGGCGCCTATGTGACCACGCTGTGCGCCGCGGCCGGAATGTTCTCGGCGTTCTACTTCATGACGCTCTACACCCAGCGCATCCTGGGCTACAGCCCGCTGGAGACCGGCCTGTCCTACCTGCCGTTCAGCATCGGCATGTCCCTGATGGCCGCCGTGGCCTCGAAGGCCAGCGCCCATGTCGCCCCCCGGCTGCTGGCCGGGCCCGGGCTCCTCCTGGCCGCCGTCGGCATGTACTTGTTCAGCACGTTGGACACCGACTCGTCCTACGTCACCCACCTGATGCCGGCCATGTTCGTCACCGCGCTCGGCCTCGGCCTGACCTTCCTGCCGATGATGCTGGGCGCGGTGCGCGGGGTCACCCAGCGGGACGCCGGCATCGCCTCGGCCCTGTTCAACACCGCCCACCAGATCGGCGGCGCGCTGGGGCTCGCCGTCCTGTCCACCCTGTGCACCCTGGCCACCGACGACCGGATGGAACACGCCAACGAGGCGTTCTTCAAGGGCGTCAAGACCCATGACTCCGGCCTGGTGCACAGGGCCAGCGAGGCGCTCACCCACGGCTACACCACGGCGTTCGCGGTGTCAGCCGTGCTGTTCCTGGCCGGCATGGTGGTCGCGTTGACCGTGATCACCATGGGGAAGCAGAAGTCCGACCGGGAGCAGGACCCGGCGGCAGCCGCCTGACCGCCACCCGGGGGGAGCGGCTGACCGTGTCACCCGGCCAGCCGTTCCCTCCGTTTTCTGGGGTGTTTGTACCATCGAAGCCCGTTGGGGAGAGGAGACCGACGTTGACCGGCGCACCTGACGCAGCACCCCCGGTTTCCCCGGACGTCCCCGGGGACCCACCGCTCCCGGCGGCCCCAGCCCCCGCGCACGGCGCGAACCCCGGGGCACCCCGCCCGGAGCGCAAGGGGGAACGGACCCGCCGGCGCATCCTCCAGGCCGCCCGCCGCAGGTTCGCCCAGGTCGGTTACGACCGGGCCACCATCCGCGCCATCGCCGCCGACGCCGGTGTCGACAAGTCGTCGGTCATCCAGTACTTCGGGACCAAGCAGGAGCTGTTCCGGGAAGCCGTGCACTGGACCATTCCCATCGCTGAGCTGACCACGCCCGACCCGGTGCGCACCGTGGACAACTACCTGCGCGGGATGATGGCGAGCTGGGCCGCCGACCCGGACAGCCCCATGGCGGTGCTGCTGCGTACCAGCATGACCAGTGACGAGGCCGCGGAGTTGCTCAACCGCCACGTCACCGAGCAGGCCATCGGACCGGTCGCGGAAACGATTCGGGCGCAGGACGCGCGGCTGCGCGCCGCGATGGCCAGCGCCATGATGGTCGGGATCGCCACCCACCGGTACCTCCTGCGCACCCCGGACCTGGCCGGAGCCGACCTGGAGGACGTCCTGCGGCTGGCCGGCCCGGTGATCCGCAGCCTGGTGGCCCCCGACGTCGCGCCGAGCGGGCACCCGCCACCCCCGCCGGACCCGGCCGCACCGGCGGCGGTGCCCCCCTCCGCCACGGCCTGAGAATCCCCGGCCGGGGCGGAGGGCCGCGTTCAGCCCGTCAGCGCGGCGGGCAACGGCCGGTGGTGCAGGACGTCGAGGCGGGACACGGCCCTGGTCAGCACCACGTACAGGCGGTTCATCCCCCTGGCCTCCGCGGCGACGATGGCCGCCGGCTCCACCACGATCACGTGGTCGTACTCCAGGCCCTTGGCCGCACCCGCGGGCAGCACCGTGACCCGCGGTGCCGCGGCGTCCTGGGCGTCCACGTCGGCGGTGTCCACCCCGGCCGCCGCCAACGCCGCCCGGAGGCCCGCCACCGCGGACCCGTCGGCGATCACCCCCACCGACCCCTCGTGCGCCAGGGCCGCCAGGACCGCACGGACCGTCGCCGAGGGCAGGTCGGCGACCTGCCGCACCGCCAACTCCCCGTCACGGCGCAGCGAACGTGCGGGAGGGACCCGGACGTCGAGCTCCCCGGCGAGTCGGTTGGCGAGCTCCACGATCGCCGCAGGGACCCGGAAACCCATGGTCAGCGGGGTCACCGAGGCGTCCGGCTTGCCGAGGTGCGCCAGGTGCTCGGCCCAGTCCCGGGCCGCCCACGGGGTGGTGCCCTGCGCCAGGTCGCCGAGGACCGTGACCGAGCCGAACTCCGCCCGGCGGGCGACGGCCCGGCACTGCATCGGGGAGAGGTCCTGGGCCTCGTCCACCACCACGTGCCCGTAGCCCGGGGGACGCTCCACGAGACCGGCGACCTCGTCGAGGAGCACCAGGTCGGCCGGGGACCAGCGGGCGCTCCGGAAGGAGCGCGGCGGTCTGCGCCAGAGCACGGCCCGCTGCTCGTCGGGGTCCAGCACCCCCTGCGCCGCCGCGGCCAGGGCGTCGGGGTCGGCGAGGAGCGACGCGACGACCTCCTCCGGGTTGGCCTTGGGCCACACCTGGTCCACGCAACCCGAGACCGCCCTGGCCCGTCCCATCCGGCGCAGCCACTCGTTGCTCGGGGGGCCGGCGCGGCGTTCCGCCTGCCGTTGGAGCAGCGCCACGATGCGGTTGCGCACCCGCTCCCGCCCCACCGCGTAGGGGGGCTCCTCGGCACGCACCTCGTTGACGACCCGTTCCAGGTCCGCGACGCTGATCCGCCAGCGGTACGACCCGTCGGGCACGACGACGGGGGCGGCGGGCGGGGCGATCCTGCCGAACAGGGCGCGTCGCAGCACCGCGGCCATCCGGGCGTCGTGCTTGACCACCGCGGCGGCTTCCTCGTCCTGCGCCCGCACCGGGACGCGGGCTATCTCCTCGTCCAGGGTGGACTGCCGGACGCCGACCTCGCCGAGGGAGGGCAGGACCTGGGAGATGTACCTCAGGAACGCGCGGTTCGGGCCGAGGACGAGCAGCCCGCCGCGCTGGATGCGCTGTGGGTGGGTGTACAGCAGGTACGCGGCACGGTGCAGCCCCACCGCGGTCTTGCCGGTGCCGGGTGCCCCCTGCACGCAGACCGACTCGCCGAGCGCCTGGCGCACCAGGTCGTCCTGGTCCGGCTGGATGGTGGCGGCGATGTCCCGCATGGGCCCGACGCGGGGCCTTCCGATCTCGTCGGCCACGACGGTGCTCCCGCCGTGTGCGCGGCCGGCACCGAGGTGTTCGTCCTCGAGGCTGGTGAGGTCCTCGGAGGCACCCGTGCTCCCGGGGGCCCAGCCGAACCGCCTGCGGACCGCGACGCCCTGGGGGTCCCGGTCGCTCGCCTGGTAGAACGCCCGACTGACGGGTGCCCGCCAGTCCACCACGAGGGGAGGGGCGGACGGGTCGGTGCTGATCCTGCGGCGGCCGAGGTGGTAGCTCTGGCCGCGGTGTTCCCCGGCCCCCGCGGTGTCGGCGAAGTCGAGCCGGCCGAAGAACAGCGGGGTTCGTGGCAGCTCCCCGAGCTCCTTCGCCCGGCTGCGCAGGTGGCGGCCGAGGACCTCGGCGTCGGCCCCGGAGGCGGAGACGTCCTCTCCGGTGATCACGCGCTCCGCGGCGCCACGCACCATCCCGGTCATCGCCGCGCGACACGCCTCGTGGAAGTCCCGCTCCTCGGCGAGCTCCTCATCAGGTGTCCTCATGCCCCCAAGATATCGTAACCAAGTAACGAATTTAACTGAGTAACGTCATGCGAACAGGCCGCCGGCGCCGTTCCGCAGTTGCGCGTACGCGATGTCGGCCGCCGCCACCGCGTCCGGGTGGACGGCGTCCGCCGACTCCCCGCCGGCGATCCGTCGCCAGTTCTCCTGCGCCAGCACCCGCTGCACCGCCAGGACCTGCGCCGCGGCCAGCCGCGCGCCCGTGCGACCGACACATGGCTCCACCCCGCCCGCGACCGCCTCCGTGAGCGCCCCCGCCAACGCCTCCTCCGAGCGCCCCAGGTAGGCGAAGAGCCTCGCCACCAGGCTCGGCGTCCCGTACACCAGGCGGTGGAAGGCCAGCACCTCCGGATCGTCGTTCAGCCCGGTCACCGGGTCCCGCCGGTCCAGACCGGTACGGAAGTGGGCGTGCAACGCCCCCAGCGGCGACTCCCCCGGGGGCCGCTCGGCCACCACCCAGCCCGCCTCCGTCTCGTGGTCGGCGAACCGGTGCAGCACCAGGTCCTCCTTGGTCGGGAAGTACCGGAACAGGGTCGGCTTGGAGATCTGCACCGCGTCGGCCACCTCCGCCACCGACACCCCGTCGAAGCCCCGCTCCAGGAACAGGCTGATCGCGGCGTCCGAGATCGCCCGGTGCATCTGCCTCTTCTTGCGCTCGCGCAGGCCCAGCGGACCGTTCGTCCCAGCACTCATGGCCACGAAGGGTACGCAACGGCCGACGGGCGACGGGAATTCCGCCCGCCCCGTCACCCGGCGCGTCAGAGGGAGCCGCCACCCGGCGGCGCGGTCATCCCTTGCCGTCAGCGGCGGGGATGAGGGCGCGCTCGGACTCGGTCAGCGGCGGATCGGCCAGCGGCGGACGGTTCGGCCCGAGCAGGGTGATCGCGGCCACCCTGGGCGCGAGCAGCTTCGCGGTGGGCGCGGACAGCGAGAGGGCGTCCAGCATGGCGCGCATCGCGGTGGGACGGCAGGTGGCGGCCTTGGACATCCGCTCCATGTACCGCTGGAGCATCCGGGTGGCGGCGTTCGGAGGTCGGCCCTCCGCCTCGGGGTACAGGATGTCCTGGGTGGTCGCCATCGCCCAGGCGTCGTTGACGGCCCGGGTGACGGACCGCTGGATGCGCCGGGTGGCCTGGGGGGCGAGTCCGTGCTTGGCGAGGCCGTCACCGAGGCAGGTCGCGTGGTACGCGGCGACCGACATGCCGTGCCCGTAAGCGGGGTTGTAGGTGGCCACCGCGTCGCCGATCACCAGCAGACCGGCCGGCCAGGTGGGCAGCCGCTCGAAGAACAGCCTGCGGTTGACGGTGCTGTGGGTCATCCGCACCGAGGTCAGCGGCTCGGCCCGGGCGATGAGGTCGGCGATCACCGGGTGCCGCGTGCTGCGCGCGTAGGCCTCGAAGTCGTCGTCCCGGTCGGTCGGGTGGGCCCCTCGGGTACCGGCGACCGTGACGATCCACTTCCCCTTCTCGATGGGCACCAGCACCGCGCCGCGCCCCGGGCGGGTCGGTTCGGGGAACGCCTGCACGTTGACCACGGGGAAGTCGGTGACGCCCTCCAGCGCGCGGAAGATCCGCGTGGCGTAGGCCAGCCCGCAGTCCACCGTCTCCACGGGCACCGGCGGCAGACCGAGGCCGTCGAGCCACGGACGGATGCGGGAGGACCGACCGGTGGCGTCCACCACCAGGTCGGCCTCGAGCGTCGAGCTCCCACCGGTCTCCTGGTCGCGGACCTCCACCCCGGTGACCCGGGTGGCGTCCCCGAGCAGTCCCTCCACCGCGGTGCCGTCCATGAGGTCGATCCCCGGCAGGGCGCACACCTGCTCCCTGATCACCCAGTCCAGCAGGTCGCGGCTGGCCGCGAGCAGGAACTGCATCTCCGGCCGCTGCCGAATCCACCAGCCGTCGGGCGACAGCGCGACCAGTCCGTCGGGGACTCCGTGCCGCCTGGCCCCGGCGGCGGTGAGGCGGTCGATGGTCCCGGGCACCAGCGCCTCGATCGCCCTCGCCCCGCCCGACCACAGCATGTGCACGTGCCGGGCCTGCGGCACGCCCTTGCGGGGCTCGGGGCCGTCCGGCAGGCGGTCGCGTTCCACCACCGTGACCTTGTCGACGTGCCCGGTGAGCACGGAGGCGGCCAGCATCCCGGCCAGGCCCCCGCCGAGGACCACCGCGTGGGTACGAGGCTGCGTGTTGGTGCTCATGGGACTCCAAGGACGTCGTCGAGGCCGGGTTCCTGGCGTTCCCACCGGTCCTACCGCCAGAACGGCGTCGAAGGAGGCCAAAAGGCCTGATCGCCGCGGCCTCTCGAGTCCGGCTCCACCCACGGTCAGTCCTGTGTCCGACATGGCACACCACTTCGGACAGTGCCGTCGTCGCCCCGCCGCGGGGCCGCCGAGCGCCCCGCGGAGCCGGCGGGCGACTCGGTCGAGGTCCGCGGGCCGCTCGGGCCGGTGCTCCACGACCGGGAGGGGCTGGAGTTCGCCGGGGAACGGTACGGGGAGCTCTCGTCCACGGCTTCGTCCGCACGCCCGCGTGGAAGTCCCTCCTGGCCGAACGTGTCGCCGCGCGCGGCACCGCGCCGTTTCCCGGGGAGGTCGTCCGGTCACGGCGGACGACGAGGAAGAGCTGGGAGATCACCCACTCCTTGCCATTCTCAACGTACAGCGCACCGGGGGGCTTGCGGCAAGGCCCCCGGGGTGCCGCAGAATCGCGGGCCGAGGCCGGGAACGGCGAACGGGCACGGGGCCGGGACGGGCGGAGCGTCGCCCGTCATGGTCGCCGGGTTCGTCACACTGGTCCCGACGCCTTGCTGCGCGCCACGGTCGCGAGCGACCCCAGAACGGAGCCATCACGTGAACTCGCTGCACACCAGCGTGTTTGACCTCCCCGACCACCTCTCCCCCAAGGCCGACCCGGCGCTGATCGCGGGCGACGAGCGGCACTTCGCGGCCATCGCGGAGAGCATCGAGCAGGCGACCGCCGAGCTGTCCGACCGGCTCGACGCCGAGCGCAGGGCGCCCGGCGGTGTCGGCCGGCAGGCCATGGACCGGGACATCGAGATCCACCGGCTGTCCGCTCGCCTGCGCGCACTGCGTCGCTTCGGTGTGGACCTGTGCCTCGGACACATGGTCAGCGCGGGCAGCTCCGAGCCGGTGTACGTCGGACGGCTCGGACTCACCGACTCCGCGGGGCGCCGGCTGCTGCTCGACTGGCGTTCACCCGCGGCCGAGCCGTTCTTCGGGGCCACCCACGCCAACCCGATGGGCCTGGCGAGTCGCCGCAGGTACCGGTGGACCCGCGGCCGGATCAGCGACTACTGGGACGAGGTGTTCACCCCGGACGGGTTCACCGGGCACGCCGCCCTCGACGACCAGTCCGCCTTCATCGCGAGTCTGGGCGGCAACAGGTCGGCACGGATGCGCGACGTGCTCGGCACCATCCAGGCCGACCAGGACGCCGTCATCCGCGCGGGTTCCCGCGGCGCCCTGGTCGTGGACGGCGGTCCGGGTACGGGGAAGACCGTCGTCGCCCTGCACCGCTCCGCCTACCTCCTGTACTCCGACCCGCGCCTCGGGCACCGCCGGGGCGGCGTGCTGTTCGTCGGCCCGCACCGGCCGTACCTGGCCTACGTCTCCGACGTCCTGCCCAGCCTCGGAGAGGAGGGCGTGCAGACCTGCACCCTGCGGGACCTCGTCGCCGAGGGGGCCACGGCGGGGGTCGAGGCCGACCCGGACGTGGCCCGCCTGAAGTCGTCCGCGGACATGGTGAAGGCGATCGAGAAGGCCGTCAGGCTCTACGAGGAGCCGCCCGCCGAGGGCATGACGGTCACGACCCACTGGTCCGACGTCTGGCTGGGCGCCGACGACTGGGCCGTGGCGTTCGCGGCGGCGGAACCCGGCACCCCGCACAACGACGCGCGCTACCAGGTCTGGGAGGAGCTGCTCACGCTCCTGGTGGACAAGCACGAAGGCGACGTCCCGGCCGAACTCCTCCGCAGGTCGCTCGGGCGGGACAGGGAGCTGCTCAGGGCCTTCAACCGCGCATGGCCGCTGCTCGAGGCGGCTGACCTCGTGGGAGACCTGTGGTCGGTACCCGCCTACCTGCGGATGTGCGCCCCCTGGCTCAGCCCCGACGAGGTGCGGACGTTGCAGCGCGGGGACGCCCAGGCGTGGACGGTGTCCGACCTGCCGCTCCTGGACGCGGCACGGCAGCGGCTCGGCGATCCGGAGGCGTCCCGTCGCAGGCGGCGGCACAACGCCGCTGTCGCCGCCGAACGCGAGCGCAGGGCCGGAGTCATCGACGCCCTGATCGAGGCCGACCACGACGGTGAGGGCGCGGTGACCATGCTGCGCGGACAGGACCTGCGGGACGCCCTGGTCGACGAGTCCGCACTGCCCGGCGTGGAACCGGACCTGCTCGCCAGCCCGTTCGCGCACGTCGTCGTGGACGAGGCCCAGGAACTCACCGACGCGGAGTGGCAGATGCTGCTGCTCCGGTGCCCCTCCAGGAGCTTCACCATCGTCGGGGACCGCGCCCAGGCCAGGCACGGTTTCACCGAGTCGTGGCAGGAACGGCTCCAGCGGGTCGGGTTCGACCGGATCAACCTGGCCTCGCTGAACATCAACTACCGGACGCCCGAAGAGGTCATGGCGGAGGCGGAGCCGGTGATCCGGGCCGTGCTCCCGGACGCCAACGTGCCGGCCTCCGTCCGCGTCAGCGGCGTCCCCGTCGTGCACGGACCCGCCTCCGACCTGAGCTCGGTCCTCGACACCTGGCTCGCCGCACACGCGGACGGGACCGCCTGTGTCATCGGCGATCCCGTGTTCCGGGCGACACCCCGCGTCCGGTCGCTGACCCCGGAGCTGTCCAAGGGGCTCGAGTTCGACCTGGTCGTGCTCGTCGACCCGGAAGGGTTCGGCAACGGCGTCCAGGGATCGGTCGACCGCTATGTCGCGATGACCCGGGCGACACAGCAACTCGTCGTCCTCACGAGTTCCTGACGCCGGTGACACGCGTCGCCGCCCCGGGTGCCGGCGCACCATCAGCCAGGCGTGCGCTGGCCGGCGTTGGGAGTCAGACCATATAATTCAAGGGCGGACGCCCATGAGACCAGCACATAGTGGCCAATAGTCATCCCCCGCACCTTGGCTGGATCTGTGCGCCGGCGTCAACGACCTTGCGGCGCGCCACCATCCGGTGATCAACCCCCCGCCTATGCTGGGACGGATTCCATGGGTGGGCCGAGGCGCGCGGGGGAACGGTGACAGGGGTGGGAAGTGCATCGGCTCCTGGGAAGGCGAGCACGACACCAGATGAGGCACCGGGCGGTCCCGTGGGAGTAGCGCCGAGCGAGGCTCCGGCCCGAGGAGTGCGCGTGCGCATCCTGGGTCCGGTCGCGGTCGAGGTGGACGGTCGCGAGGTGACCCTCGGGCCACAGCAGCGGGTGCTGCTCGCGGCGCTCGTCCTGGCCCGGGGCCGCCCGGTCAGCAGGGCCCGGCTGATCGAGCTGATGTGGGAACAGGAGGTCCCGGACGGCGCCTCGACGGCGCTGCGCACCCACATCCTCAACCTGCGGCGGGTGCTCGAGCCCGACCGGCGAGCCCAGCAGGGCTACACCGTGCTGGTCAGCACCGGCGGCCGGAACAACGCCGGTTACGCCCTGCGACTCGCCCCGGGCCAGCTCGACGCGGAGCAGTTCGCGCAGTTGGTGCGGCAGGCCCGGCAGGACGGCGGCGGCGGAGACCCGCTGGCCGCCCTGGAGGCGCTCGACCGGGCGCTGGGGCTGTGGCAGGGGCCCGCGCTCGACGGCCTCGGTGACCGTTCCTTCGCGGTCGCCGAGTCGACCCGGCTCGAGGAGCAGCGCCTCGCCGCCCGCGAGGACCGGATGGACGCGCTGCTCGCGCTCGGACACTACGAGGAGGTGGTGGGCGAGCTCACCACGCTGGTCGGGGAGTACCGGTTGCGGGAACGGCTGTGGTCGCAGCTGATACTCGCGCTGTACCGGTCCGGCCGGCAGGCCGACGCGCTGTCCGCCTACCGCCAGGTGTACCGGCTGCTCGACGAGGAGCTCGGGGTGGCGCCGGGCCGGCCGCTCCAGGAGCTCCACCGGCAGGTCCTCCAGGCCGATCCGGCGCTTGAGGCGACCGAGCCCAGGCCGTCGGTGCCGGTTCCCCGGCAGCTCCCGCCGGACACGGGCGGCTTCACCGGCCGCACCGCGTACCTGCGGCTGCTGGACGCCCTGTTGCGCACCCAGAAGCCCCGCCCCGGGCGTCCCCTGATGATCGCGTCGATCTCCGGCACGGCCGGGGTGGGGAAGACGGCCCTCGCGGTGCACTGGAGCCGACGGGTCGCGGAGCGTTTCCCCGACGGCCAGCTCCACCTGTCGTTGAGGGCCTACGCCTCCAGTGATCCGCTCACCGCCGACGAGGCGCTGGGCCAACTTCTGCGCGCGCTGGGCGTCGCCTCGCTGCGCATCCCCAGGAGCCAGGACGAGAAGGCGAGCCTGTACCGGTCGCTGCTGGCCGACCGGCGGGTGCTGCTGCTTTTGGACGACGCGTCGTCGCTCGAGCAGGTGCGGCCCCTGCTGCCGGCGTCCCCCACCTGTCTCGTGGTGGTGACCAGCCGGCACGACCTGCGGGGGCTGAGCGCGTTCCACGACGCCCAGCGGATCAACCTCGACGTCCTCACCGACGAGGAGGCCGTGGCGCTGCTTGCCCGGGTGGTGGGCGGGCAACGGGTCCGGGCGGAGCCCGAGGCGGCGGAGGAGCTGGCGCTGGTGTGCGGCCGGCTGCCCCTGGCCCTGCGGATCTGCGCGGCGAACCTGGGCAGTGGCCGGTACCGGCGGATCGCCGACATGGTGCGCGCGCTGCGGGAGGGCGACCGGCTGGCCGAGCTCAACGTGGACGGGGACCAGCAGACCGCCGTCGAGGCCACCTTCGACCTGTTCTACCAGGGGCTGAGCGATCCGGCCCGGCGGGCGTTCCGGCTGCTCGGGCTCGTCCCCGGCTCCGACGTCACCCCGGGCGCCGCCGCGGCGCTCGCCGGCTGCCAGGGCACCCGGGACGCCGCCCGGCTGCTCGACCAGTTGGAGTCCAGGCACATGATCGAGTCCTATGTGCCGGGCCGCTACCACTTCCACGACCTGCTGCGCCTGTACGCCCGGGAGCGGGCGTTCCGGGAGGAGGGCCCGCAGGAGTGCGAGGCCGCCCTGCGCCGGCTGCTGAGCTGGTACCTGACGACCGCTGACAACGCCTCACGGGCGCTGTTCGGCGCCGTCTACAACGCCTTCGCGCTGCCCCGGCAGCCGATCAGCGAGTGCCCTGTGGAGCCGCAGGAGTTCGCGGACCTCGAGGAGGCGTGGGAGTGGGTGAACGCGGAGCGGGCCAACGTGCTCTCGTGCATCGACAGCGCCGCGGACAACGGCCCCCACGCCTTCGCCTGGCAGATGACGGACGCGCTGCACGGCCACTTCATGGGCAGCGGGCACCTCGACGACTGGCTGCGGGCCGCGCACGCGGGGCTGCGCGCGGCCGTGGCCAGCGGGAGCGAGCTGGGACAGGCCGTGATGCACGAGACCCTGGGCAACGCCTACCTGGACCTCGCTGACTTCCCCCGCTCGGTGCAGCACAGCACCGAGGCCGTCGAGCTGTGCGAGGGGACGGGCGCCACCATCCTCGGCAGCATGGCGCGTCTCGTACTGGCCATCGCCCGGTGGAACCAGGCGGACCTGGATGCCGCGACCGAGCAGTGCCGTCGTACGCTGGAGACGTTCCAGGCCCTCGAACAGCCGGCGGGAGAGGCGTTCGCCCTCACCATGCTGGGTTTCGTCGCCGCGGACCAGGGCCGCCTCAACGAGGCCCTGGGGTACCTCACCCAGGCGGAGGCCATGACTCCGCTGCACGAGAGCGTGCTGACGGTCACCACCATGCTGCGCACCCTGGGGTACATCCAGCGGCACCTGGGCAGGCTCGCCGACGCCCGGCGCTACCTCAGCCAGGCGCTGGTGCTCTACCGACAGTCCCAGGTGGCGCTGTACGAGGAGTCCGCCCTGTGCAACCTGGCGCTGATCCTGTGCGACGCCGGCTACTACCGCTTGGCGCTGTCCCACGCGGAGCGGGCGCTGAGCGTGATCCACCGCACCAACCGCCGGTTGATCGAGAGCGACCTGCACAACGTCCTGGGCATCGTGCTGGGGGCCCTCGGCGACGTTCACGAGGCGCTCGACCACCACCGCAGGGCCCTCGAGCTGGCCTCAAAGTGTGGTTGTCGCAGGAGCGAGGCGAGTGCCCACATCGGCGTCTCGGCCCGGCTGCGCGGGTTCGGCCGGCTCAACGAGGCCCTGTCGCACGCCCGCAGCGCCGTGGAGGTGGCGCAGCGCTACGGACTGAGGCTGGTGGAGGGTGAGGCGTTGGACGAGGTGGCCCGGGCGCACGCCGCACTCGGCGGGCTGGAGGTGGCGGTGGACTGGGCGCAGCAGTCGCTCGCCGTGCACCGGGAGACGGGGTTCCGGCTGGGGGCGGCGAGGGCCCTGGAGACGTTGGGGAACACCCATGGGTCGCTGGGGAACGTGCCGGTGGCGCGGGGGTACTGGCAGGAGGCGCTCGGCATCTACGAGTCGCTGGGGGTGCCTGACGCGCGCCGGCTGCGTGCCGCGCTGGCCGCCCACGAGGCGCACGGCGTCCAGAGCTAGCACCTCCCGTTCCGCATGTCCTCATGCGGCAGCCAGTAGGACGGACTCCCTCCCCGGCGGTGCGCCGGGTCCTCGGTGGAGTTGCGCGGTCTCACCCCCGTTGAGACCCCTCTCCACCGCGGCGTCCAGTCCCACTGGCTGCCGCTTCCCCCAGGAAGAGAGTCGCACCCGTCGGTGAAAGATCTGTCAAAGCACCGTGAACGGGGGCGTGGAGCGGGTCTGCGGGCCGATGGGGTCGCCTCCCCCTAGAAGAATGCCCACTTCCTGGCAGTATTTCACATCCTTATATGACCCTACGATACTGAGCCCGGGGAACCGACCACCTCCACCCGCCGCCGAGGGCGGCTCGAGCCGGGCACACGAACGTGGTCGGGCACTGCCTCATGAACCAGCACCGGGCCGACCGCGCCGGGGAGCGGTGTGGTCAACTCGGCAGATCTCCCGGTCACGTCCCGTCGGACCTCGACGACGACCACCCGGGCTCGACGTTCGCAACCCCGTGGCGCACCGCGGCCGGCGTGGCCGCGGACGCCTCCGCACACCGCCTCCGGCGCCCGCCGTCGCCGACGCTCCGTCCCCCGGGCGGGCGGCGGCGGGTACGGCGCCCCCGCCGCACGACGCGGCGAACTGCCCTCAGCCGCCGTTGACCAGGCCCAGGTACCGGTTCCAGTCCCAGTACGGCCCCGGGTCGGTGTGGGTCGCCCCCGGCACCTCGTTGTGGCCGATGATGTGGTTCCGGTCCTTCGGGATGCCGTACCGGTCACAGACCGCCGCGGTGAGTGCCGCCGACGCCTGGTACATCGCGTCGGTGAAGTACTCCGGCTTGTCCACCCAGCCCTCGTGCTCGATGCCGATGCTGCGGGTGTTGTAGGTCCAGTTGCCCGCGTGCCAGCCGATGTCCTTCTCCCGCACGCACTGCCCGATGTAGCCGTCCGCGGACCGCACCACGTAGTGCGCCGAGACCTGACTGGACGGGTCCTGGAAGATGCGGATGGTGTCCGCGTAGGTCTCCTGGGTCACGTGCACCACGACGAACTCCACCGGGTAGGTGGTGGGCCGGTTGGAGACGGTGTAGTTGGAGCGGCTGGCCGGGGACCAGTAGACGGGCGGGTAGCCCGCGGGGACCACCGGTGCTGGCCCGGCGTCCTTGGCCGCCACCTGGGCGATGTCACCGGCGAGCACGGCGGCGGACGTCCCGAGCAGCAGCCCGCCGCGCAGCACGGCGCGGCGGGAGGGGGTGGGTGCGGCGTCCATGGAACCTCCGAGGGGCGAGTTCATGACAACTCAGTGAACCGAGTTCCCATCATGCGCCGGGGTTCGACACGCCGACCACCCCCCGATCACCCGCATCCACCGTTCCTCGACGGCGCCCGTGTCCGCCCTCAGACCACCTGGGGCTCCTGGCTGCCCTCACCCGAACGGGTGCCCCGCGCCGGGTCGCCGTCCGGGCCGTCCGGCGCCCGAGTGGCGCGACGCGTCCCCACGACTACCCTGGGGAGGGTGGCTCGGTCGAACGACGAGGTCGCCGCGCTGTTCCAGGAGTACGCCGACCTGATCCTGATCACCGGCGGCGACCCGTTCAAGGCGCGCGCCTACGAAAAGGCTGCCCGGGCGATCGGCGGGCACCACGCCGAGGTCAGGGACCTCGACCTCAAGGGGCTCCAGAAGATCCCCGGCGTCGGCAAGTCCATCGCCGAGAAGGTGCTCGAGTACTTCCGCGGCGGCAGCGTGTCCGCGGTCGAGGAGGTCCGGGCGAAGATCCCGGCGGGGGTCCGTCAGTTGACCATGATCCCCACACTGGGGCCGCGCAAGGCGATGACGCTCTACGAGGAGCTGCACATCTCCTCCATCGACGAGCTCGTCGACGCCATCCACCAGGAGCGTCTGCGCGACCTCAAGGGGTTCGGCCCACGGACCGAGGAGAAGATCCTGCACGGCATCGGGCTGATGCAGGCCGCCGGGGACCGGGTCCTGGTGGACGTGGCGATGGACCTCGCCGAGGAGCTCGTGTCGGAGCTCTCCCACGTCCGTGGCTGCCTCCGCTGCGTCTACGCCGGGTCGCTGCGGCGGCTGCGGGAGACCATCGGTGACATCGACATCCTCGTGGCGGCCCGGGACTCGGAACCGGTGATGCGCGCGTTCACGTCGCTGCCGCAGATCACCGAGGTGACCGCGCACGGGGACACCAAGACGTCGGTGCGCACCACCCGGGGACTCGCGGTGGACCTGCGGGTGCTGCCCCCGGACGCCTGGGGCGCCGGGCTGCTGTACTTCACCGGGTCACGGGCGCACAACATCCGCATCCGGGAGATCGCCGTGCACCAGGGGCTGCGGCTGTCGGAGTACGGCCTGTTCGACGTGGACAGCGGAGACCTGATCGTCTCCGAGACCGAGGAGGACGTCTACTCCCGGCTGGGCCTCCCCTGGATCCCGCCGGCGTTGCGGGAGGACCGGGGCGAGGTCGAGGCCGGGCTCCGCGGGGAGCTGCCGGAGCTGGTCACCGAGGAGGACATCCGCGGTGACCTGCACACCCACACCGACCTGACGGACGGGCTCGCCCCGCTGGAGGAGATGGTCGCCGCGGCGGAGCAGCGCGGTTACTCCTACTTCGCCGTCACCGACCACGCGCCCAACCTGTACATGCAGCGGATGACCGAGGAGCGGATGCTCGAGCAGCGCCGCCAGCTCCACGAGCTGGACCGGCGGCACCGGGGCCGTGGCGGCTCCGGACGGATGCGGCTGCTGCACGGCACGGAGCTCAACATCGACCCGGACGGCGAGCTGGACTGGCCCGACGACGTGCTCGCCGGTTTCGACCTGTGCGTGGCGTCGGTGCACTCGCACTTCAACCAGGACCGGGCGGCGTTGACCCGGCGGCTGGTGCGGGCCTGCGAGAACCCGTACGTCAACGTCATCGGGCACCCCACCACCAGGGTCATCGGGAAGCGGCCGGGTCTCGACGCCGACCTGGACGCGGTCTTCGCCGCCTGCGCGCGGACCGGCACCGCGTTGGAGATCAACTCCCACCCGGACCGGTTGGACCTGGGGGACGAGGCCATCCTGCGGGCCAGGCGGTACGGGGTGAAGTTCGTCGTCAACAGCGACGCGCACTCCGCCCTCCACCTGGCCCACCTCAGGTTCGGCGTGGGGACGGCCCAGCGGGGGTGGCTGACCAGCGAGGACGTCATCAACACCTGGCCGTACGCGCGACTGCGGCGGTTCCTGCGCAAGGGACGCGCGGAGCGGTCCGCGGCCTGAGCTGGCCGGCGCGACGCCGGCCCGGGGCCGGGCGGCGTCCTCGTGCCCCCGTTCCCGCGGCGGTCCCACGGGCGCGGTCGGTCGAGGGCGGTTAGAGCGGCGGCGGTCACCCTGGGGGCGGGAGTGACGAGGACCGTCCTCGTGACGAGGGACACTCACGACCGTTGGGGGGCGCCGCCCATGAGGTTCGGAGTCGAGGCACCGACCTGCACCGCCGGGATGATGTACCCGGTCCCGTTCGCCACCGCCGCGGACGTGGTCCGGGTCGCGGTGGAGGCCGAACAGCTCGGGTATGACGACGTGGCGGGGAACGACCACCTGAGCACCCAGGGGTACGTCCGGCGCACCCACGCCGCCCCTCCCGACTACTTCGAGCCGCTGCTCACCCTGTCGCACATCGCCGCCCGCACCTCCGTGCTGCGGCTGACCACGGGCATCCTGGTCTTACCGATGCGGCAGCCGGTGCTCGTCGCCAAGCAGGCAGCCACCCTCGACCAGCTCAGCGGCGGCCGGCTCACCCTGGGGGTGGCGGTGGGCGGCTACCGGGACGAGTTCGAACGGGTCGTCCCCGACCTGCGACGGGCGTCGCGGGCCGAGCTGACCCGGGAGGGCATCGAGGCGCTGCGGATGCTGTTCGAGCAGCCGAGGTCCACGTTCCGGGGGAAGTACGTCCGGTTCGAGGACGTGGAGATGTTCCCCAAGCCGGTGCAGTCACCGTTGCCGATCTACTCGGGGGGCAACGCGGACGGGGCGATCCGCCGGGCGGCGGAGCTGTGCCAGGGGTGGCTCCCGGCGAAGATCGGCCCGGAGCGCATCCGGGAGGGGCGGGCGAAGCTGGACCTCTACGCCCGCGCAGCGGGTCGGGACCCGTCGCGGATCTCCATCGCCCTCCAGTCGATCGTGTGTCTGGGCGACACCCCGGCCAAGGCGCGGGAGACGTTCCGACGCTCCGCCTTCGACCACTTCCGCACCTCGCTGCGGACCACCATCACCCGCGGCGTGGACCTCGACCGTTACCTGGAGTGGAACCTGGTGGGCACCCCCGACCAGGTGTGCGCCAAGGTGGCCGCGTTCGCCGAGGCCGGGGTGGACCACCTGTGCAGCCTGCTGTTCGTGGGCAACACGGTGGACGAGATGCTCGCCCAGGTCCGGGCCTTCGCCCGTCACGTCATCCCGGCGTTCCGCGGCCCCAGCCGGACGGTCGCCTGACGGGGGGTGGCGCGGACCGGGCACCGGGCCCGGCCGTGCGGGGCCGACCCGGCGCCCGGACGTGGCGCCGGGCGGTCAGTCCCGGTACACCGTGGTGCCGGCCCCGACCAACTGGGCCAGGCCCCCGGAGAAGTTCGCCTCGACGGCGGCCTTCTCAGCGGCGTTGGGGTAGGGGTTGGTGCACGAGGTCCCGGCGGTCGAGCCGGACATCAGGCTGGAGCAGGGCCCCGGCTTCATGTCGGGCAGCCCGAGGATGTGTCCGAACTCGTGGGCGGCGATGCGCACGGTGTCGTACCCCTCGTTGACGGCCTGCCGGCCGAAGTACCAGGTGCCGTTGCCCAGGCTGGTGGTGTACGTCCGCGGCCAGCCGTCGTCCGCGATGATGCGGACGTTGGCCCGCTGCCCCGGAACCACCGGCTGCAACTGCACGTTGGTCACACTGTTGTTCCACACCTCGGCGCCGGCTCGCACGGCGCTGGCGAACTCCGCCGACGCGCTGGCGTCGTACGTCAACACCCGCACGGCCTTGGTGCCGTCGGCCGCGGGTGAGGCCGGGGCGGCGAGTGCCTGGCCACCGGAGAGCGCCAGCGCCGTCAGGAACACGGCGAGCAGGGCGCGCAGGACCTTGGTTAACACGATCAGCCTCCTTGCGGGGGAAGGAAACGTTCCGGTCGTGGTCATGCCCGCTCAGCGACGAGCATGCTCATGACACAACTCTCCGAGCATGCCACGCCGAGAAGGGGCGGCACAGCGGACATCCGGCCCGTTCCCGCCCTCCGACACCCGCGCCGGGACGCCGTTCAGCCCCCTGCGCAGCACCGTCACCCCGCGCGGCCGACACGACGGGGCGGGCCGCGGCGCCCCATGCCAGATGTCCCCTGCCACGGCGTTCTGGAGGGCCGGGGCCGGCGCGCTCCACTGGTGGAAGCGGCCGGCCAAGGTCACTCGACGGGGCTCGGGGCCCCGCCGAACCCCCCGGAGGAACCGTGCGGCGGCCCCTCCGGTCGGGTTTCGTCGATCAGACCGTCGCCAGCACGGTGGCGAAGCTGTCCAGGAGCTGCAGGGACCCCTGCTCGGCCTGCTGCCGCTGCTCCTCGGAGGAGGCGGGCTGGTGCAGGTGCACCTCGGTCTTCTCGCCCAGGTCGGTGAACGAGGCGGTCATCACCGTGGCGCCCTGCGGCAGGTCCACGGTCCACACCAGCCGCTTGTGCTCCACCACCTCCTGGTAGACGCCGCCGATCCGGAACTCCCCCGCCGGCGTCTCCAGGGTCGCGCTCCACGCACCTCCGTCGCGGACCTCGAGGGAGACCGACTCCGGCGAGGCGCCGAACCAGCGGGCGAAGTACTCGGGCTCGGTCCACACCCGCCACACCGTGGCGACCGGCGCGTCGAGAACCCGAGTGATGTTGATGTCAGTGGCGCTGCTCATGACTGCCTCCCGGCTGAAGGGCGTTGTTTGTCGGTCACCTTTTCAGACGGCCGGGAGGCGCCGAAGTCATCGCTGTTGCGGGCCAGAATCCGCGGATCGACAGTGACCTGGGTCACACTGCGTCGCGAAGCGGGTGGGGAACGCCCCGCAACAGGGTCGAACCACGCGGATCGGACGCCCGCTCACCTGCCGGCCTGGAGCGCCCCCCAGGTGGCGGGGCCCACCACACCGTCCGCGGACAGGCCACGACTGGTCTGGTAGTCGCGGACCGCGGTCCCGGTGGCGGGCCCGAAGTCACCGTCGATCTCCACGGTCCGACCCAGCGCCGCGGTGAGCGCGCGTTGCAGTCGCTGGACCGCGGCCCCCGTGCTGCCGTTCTCCAGCAAGGGGGTGGTGCCCGCCGAGAGCAACGCGGTCCAGGTCCCGCGGCCCACCACACCGTCCGCGGACAGCCCGCGGGCCGTCTGGAACGCCTTGGCGGCGCTCTCGGTGCGGCTGCCGAAGATCCCGTCCACGGTCCCGGCGTCGAAGCCCTGGGTGTTCAGGAGCTGCTGGACGGCCTTGACCTGCGCACCGGTGGAGCCGACACGCTGGGTGGAGTAGGCGGCGAAGTCCAGGTTCACCGTGTTGGTGCCGCCGACCAGTTGCATGTAGTAGGACCAGTTCCAGTTCGGCCCGGGGTCGGTGTGGTCGTTCCCCGGCACCTCGCTGTGCCCCACGATGTGCGTGCGGTCCTTGGGGATGCCGTACCGGTTGCACAGGTGCGCGGTCAGCGCGGCCGAGGAACGGTACATGGCGTCGGTGAACCAGCTCGGGTTGTCGACGTACCCCTCGTGCTCGATCCCGATCGAGTACGAGTTGCCGCCCCTGGCGTGCCAGGCGGTGTCGGCGTCCCGGACCATCTGGGTGACCTCGCCGTCGGACGAGCGGACCACGTAGTGGGCGCTCACGTCGGAGGAGGGGTTCTGGAACCAGCTGATGGTGCCGGCGTACGAGCCCTGGGTGACGTGCACCACCACGGTGGTGATGGCCGAGGTCCGGCCGACGGTGTAGTTCCCGGAGTAGGCCGGGACCCACTTGGCCGGCGGGTAGTCGGTGCTCAGCGTCGACGGCTGGTCCAACGTCACGTCGGCGTACCGGCCACGTTCCGGCCGCACGGTCCGCGGGTCCACGGTGACCCGTTCGCCCCCGGCGACGCCGGCGCTGACGCCCTGCTGGAGGAACTGGTAGACGGTGTCCGCGTAGAGCCGCGCCGGGTACCCCGTGTCGTCCCCGCTGTACCGGGCGACCACCGGGTACCACTCGTTCACGTCGCGCCGCTCGGCGGCGTCGAGGCCCAGGTCGTCCGCGTAGGCCCGGAGCACCGCCGCGCCACCGCGGATGTTGGCCG
The DNA here is from genome assembly GCF_000380165.1 of Wenjunlia vitaminophila DSM 41686. Classification (GTDB taxonomy): domain Bacteria; phylum Actinomycetota; class Actinomycetes; order Streptomycetales; family Streptomycetaceae; genus Wenjunlia; species Wenjunlia vitaminophila. The sequence continues at coordinate 21,565 of NZ_KB904674.1, read as the reverse complement.
GCGTGTCCTCGCGCAGGGTGTTCACCGACTCGCCGGTGAGCACCGCGGCACGCTCCAGGGTCTGCCGCTCGGGGTTGCTCACCAGGTGCATCACCCCGTAGCCGTTGGCCTGGCTGGGCGCCCCCCGGTGGCCGTCCAGGTGCGTCTCCCCGTAGCCGACCGCGACCAGCAGGTCCCGGGGCACCGAGAACTCCTCCGCGGCCCGGTCGAACGCCTGGTTCATCGAGTCACGCGCCGGCTGGTCCGCCGGGGCGGCGCCGGCCGACTGCCCCGAGGCGACCAGCAGGCAGGCGGCCAGTCCACCCAGGACCGACATCCCGGTCCGCCGCCACCACATCGTTCGTCGGAACATGCATCCTCCCGGTCACGTCGTGCACTACTTGACGAGGTCGCGCCGTTCAACAAAGGGGGTGCCGCACACCGACTCCCCGACGAGGGACATGCTCGCGTCAAATCCTTTAGTTCCCCACAGTCGCCGGTTGACGCACCCTAGATGATGCGCGTAGAACGCGGCATCATGGGGATGCCCCACGGCAACCAACACCTCACCCACACCCTTCCAACCAGGCACCCCCACAGTCACACCCCCGGAGGCGACAACGGGAGGGGGTCGCGCAAGACAGAAAGGGTTGTCATGAACTGGACAATTGACATGTTCATGATATGACACGAACGAGGACTCGCGGTGCCGGAGGGCGCGGGGCGCCGCGGGGCGCAGTTGGAATGGCACGGTCAGCAGTTCGTTCCCGGTGAAGGGAGTGCACATCATGGCCTGTGGATCGACCTACCTGTGGCGAGGGGAGACCACGTGGTTCTGCTGCGGCAGCGCGTGGGGGCCCTGTGGTAGCGCGGGCGGCGGCGCCTGCGGCAACTGCCGGTCCAGCGCCAACCACGGCGCTTGGCCCAACGCCTCGGCCGCCTGCTGGGACATCACCCGTCCCGACCTGTGCGGTGAGGGCGGGATCCCACGCCGTGGCTGCGGCGCGGTGATGAACGTCAAACACCAGTGCACCGGGGCGACGGTGTGCATCACCATCACGGACTGCGGCCCCCGGACCAAGAGCTTCTGCGGCGAGCAGACCTGCTGCAACGGCGAGTGCAGATCCAACCGCATCCTCGACCTGACGCCCGCGGCGTTCTCGGCGATCGGCAGTCTCAGCTCCGGCAAGCTGCCGGTGTGGATCTACGAGTGAGGGGGACGAGATGAGCAGGAACCAGTCGCACACCCCCGAGGGCCGGGCGCTCGGCCGCAGGGGCTTCCTGTCCGCAGCGGCACTCGGCGGAGCCACCATCGTCGGCGCCTCCGCGCTCGGCGCCCTGGACGCCGACGCGGCGTTCGCCGCCCCCACGCCGTCGCTCGACCCGGCCGTCACCACGACGGCGTTCGCCGAGGGCCGGATCGCCGGCAGGAACGGCAGCATGCTCGAGGTCGCCGGATCATACGGGGACACTTACCGCATCCAGCTCACCAACGCCACCAGCATCTGGAAGGTTCACCCCACCACCGCGGACGCCATCGAACCCGGGGACGGGCTCTACGCCCGCGGGGTGCCGATGCCGGACGGCAGCATCGCCGCCGACGCCGTCTGGGTGAACATCGTCAACCTGCACTGCACGGTGCGCGGCATCGGCCGGGACCGGCTCCACCTGGCCCACGGCACCCACACGGTGGTCGGACGGATCGTGCCGGGCACCACCTCCGCCTCGTACCGCGGTGGGGCGCTGACGTCCGACCTGTCCCGCCTGCGCATCGGCCAGGACGCGCAGGTCCTCGGCGCCTGGCGGCCGAGCGACGACACCGTGGACATCGTCCGGGTGACCGTCGGCCACTGACTCCGGGCCGGCCACCCGGGAACCACCGACCGGTCCGCCCATGACCGGTCCGCGAGAACGAGAGGGGAAACGGATGCTGTCGCTGTCCTCGCACCTGGCGCCACTCGCCCTCGGAGCGCTGCTCGGTTGGACCGGCGCCACCAAGCTGTGTGGCCGGTCCGCGCGACGCCAGGCCGCTGGCACCGCGCTGGAGCGGATCACCGGCGGTCTCGATCCCGCGACACGGGCCCTGCGGGCGGTGGGGGCGATCGAGTTGCTGGTCGCCGTCGCCCTGCTGGCCGTGCCGTCCGGGACCGGCCCGGCAGGGGTGTGGCCGGGGGCGGCGGCAGCCCTGCTCGGCGCGGGCTTCCTCGGGTACCTCGGCTACGCCAGGGTCACCATGCCGGAGTCGTCCTGCGGGTGCACGGCCCGTCAGGACGTCCCGATCGGCTGGCAGGCGTTCAGCAGGGCCGGCCTCGTGGCGGTGGGCGGCGCCGCGGCGGCCGGCAGTGCCACCCCCTGGTGGGACGAGATCGCCGACCACCCCCGTGGCGGAGCGGTCTGGCTCGCCGGGTTCGCGGTGCTCACCGCTCTGCTCTTCCTGGACCTGGAGCAGAAGGTACTGCTCCCGGTGCGCCGGCTCCGGCTGCGCGTACTCGGGCACCCCCTTGACGGGGACGCCACCACCGTCCCGGTCGAGGCGTCGGTCGAGCTGCTGGAGCGGTCCCTGGCCTGGGAGGCCGCCTCCCCGGTCATCCGCTCCGGCCTGCTGGACCACTGGGACGAGGACGGCTGGCGGTTCCTGCAGTACTCCGGCAGTTACCCGACGGAGCGGGGTCCGCGGCCCGGGTGGGTGCTGTTCGCCCTCGACGGGCGTGCCCACCTGGACAACTCGCCGCGGCCCGCGGTGCGCGTCACCGTGCTCGACCAGGAGACCCAGCAGCCGGTGCCCGGCGCACTCGCGGATGTCACCTCCCGCCCGCAACTGCCCATCGTCACCGGCTCGGGCCCGGCCTGAACCCCCGAGCGCGCCCCGGGTGGCCCGGACCTCTCCGGGCCACCCGGCGCCGGGTGCGGCGGGTTACCAGACGGGGCCGGCCACCTGCCGGGTCGTCACGTTGAGCCGGTTGAACAGGTTGGTGATCGAGATGGTGAGGACGAGCGACGCGAGCTGTCCCTCGTCGAAGTGCCGGGCCGCCTCGTTCCACACCTCGTCCGGCACCGGGTCGGTCCGGTCGCTGAGCCGGGTGACGGCCTCGGCCAGCGCCAGGGCGGCACGCTCGGCCTCGGTGAAGAACGGCGCGTCCCGCCAGGCCGCCACCGCGAAGAGCCGCTCGTCGCTCTCCCCGGCCTTCCTCGCGCTGTGCACGCCGCCGTGCACGCAGTAGCTGCACCCGTTGATCTGGCTGGCACGCAGGTGGACCAGCTCCAGGGTGGCCTGCGGAACTCCTCCGGCCTTCGCGGCCTCGAGCATCCCTTGGATCGCCGGCAGGGCCTCGGGGAGCACCATGGCCGGGTTCTTCATGCGGGTCTGCATCGTCGTTCTCCCTCAGACGGCGTCGTTGCTTACCCTGTGGACACCGTGGCCCCCGGGAGTGTGACGGCGAACCGCCTGTGGCGTGCGTCACGCTCCCCGGGGACGCGTCGGGGGGCCGGCCGCGCCGCGGCCCGCGTGCCACCCACCCGCAGCCAGACGAACAGGAGGACGGGCCGTGGCCGACGGAGACTTCCTCGCGGTGCTGACCACCGTGGACACCGAGGAGCGGGCGCAGGCCCTGGCCGAGGGAGCGGTGGCCCGGCGGCTGGCCGCCTGCGCGCAGATCGACGCGCCGATCCGCAGCGTCTACCGGTGGCAGGGCGCGGTGCTGACGGACACCGAGTGGCGCATCGTCTACAAGACGACGGCCGCGCGGTACGGGCAGCTCGAGGCGTACCTCCTGGAGGAGCACAGCTACGACACCCCGGAGGTGATCGCCACCCCGATCACCGAGGGCAGCGACGCGTACCTGTCCTGGCTGCGCACGGAGACCGAGCCCAACCCGCCGGCCGGGCAGTAGCCCGTCGTCCGGGGGCCGTCGCCCCCTCAGCACACCGCCGGGCGTCTTGATGTGAACCCGACACCTGTGTCATATAAGTCTAGACCATTGGTGTCGATCGGAAGGCACTCCCGTGCGCCGGTTCCCCCTGCTCGCCGCGCTGACCTGCCTCACCGTCCTGCTGTCGGTCCCCGCCTGCGACTCCGACGACACGGACACCGAACCGCCCTCCACCCCGACCGGCCTCACCGCCGACGCCGGCAGCGCCACCTCGGTCCACGTGATGTGGGAAGCCGCACGGGACAACGTCGCGGTCACCGCCTACCAGGTGTACCTGTCGGGCCGCAGGGTCCGGCAGGTCCCCGCCGACAGGCACATGGTGGACGTCACCGGCCTCGAACCGGGCGCCCGGTACCGGTTCGCCGTCCGGGCCGTGGACGCCGCGGGGAACGTCTCGGCGCGCGGTGCGGAGCGACCGGTGACCATGCCCTCCGCCGACCGCGACGACCGCAGGGCACCCACCCGCCCCACCGGGCTGCGCGGCCGGGCGGAGGGTGCCCGGGCGGCCGTCCTGACCTGGCGCCCGTCCACCGACAACCTGGGCGTGTCGTCGTACGACATCTACCAGGGCGACTCCCGGGTGCACAGCGTCGGCGGCGACCGGTCCACGGCCCGGGTCACCGGCCTGCGGCCAGGGACCGACTACGCCTTCACCGTCCGCGCCCGGGACACCGCCGACAACCTCTCGCCGGCGAGCAACACGGTGGAGCTCACCACCCCTTCCGTCCCCGGCGACGGCTCCGCCACGGCACCCACCGCCTTCCGGGTCCGGTCCCACACCGAGCACGGCGCCCACTACCTCGACCTGTCCTGGCTCCCGCCGGAGACCGAGGAGGACGTCACCGAGTACCAGATCCACCTCAACGGCAGGTTGGCCAGCACGTTGGTCTGGGGCGACGCGGCACCCCCCGGCCGTGCCGACTACAGCCTGCCGGTCGAGGCCGAGGGTGCCGGGACCCGCTACACCGTGCGGATCCGCGGCAGGCTGCCGGACGGCGAGTGGGGCCGGTTCTCCGCCGAGCGCACCGTCACCCTCGCCGGCCCCTCGTGAGGTCGGCGGCGCGCCCCTTCACTGTCTCTGCCGCGCTCAGTTCCAGTTGTCGATCTTGACGTCGTTCGGGGCGGGTTCGCCGGCGCCGGTCTCCAGCAGACGCTTGAGGCTCATCAGGAACGTCGCCCACTTGGTGCTGCAGTGGGACATGAACTCCACCGGCTCGCGCCAGCCCTCGTGCCTGAACAGGACGATGGTGTACTCACCCTCCCGCTTGAGGTCGAATCTGATCTGCGTGCCCACCCACTCATCGGGCCCGTCCACGACCTCCCAGAGCACACGCTCCGCGGGGCTCGTCTCCAGGACCTTCATGTCGAAGCCTCCGGGCCCGAAGCGGAACCGGACCACGCCGCCGAGGGAGGCGTCCCCGTCCGTGCCCTCGGTCCACCAGCGGGAGAGGCCGTCAACGGTGGTGAGCGCCGTGTAGACGTCCTCGGGGTCGACGGTGATGCCGACGCGGTGCAGGATGTCTGCCATCTCGATGTCTCCTTCCGCGCGAGGCGGGCTGGTCAGCCCTGCCCGCGCTGGATCGCCTCGGCGATCCGCTTGATGCGGTGCAGTCGGGCGTCCCAGGCGGCCCCGACCGAGGTCAGTTGTGCGACGGCGCGGGCGAGCTGGGCCTCGTCCACCTCGTAGCGGCGCTCGCGCCCTAAGGGCCTGGCGTGGACGAGTCCGACGCGGTCGAGCACCCCGAGGTGCTTGGCAACCGCCTGGCGGGTCACCGGGAGGTGCTCGCTGAGCGTGGTGGCGGTTCCGCCGTTCTCGGCGAGCAGCAGGTCGAGCATCTGCCGACGTATCGGGTCCCCGACGGCGGACCACAGCTCGTCGTCGATTGCGGTGACGCTCATCGGGTCGCCACCTCGGCGGCGTAGCCGACGAGCCGGGGCAGGAAGTAGTCCCAGCCGCGGACGTGCTCCTGGTACGCCTCCTCCAGCACCGCGGCTTCCCAGCCCTTCTCGCGGAAGCCGGCCTCGGAGAACCGCAGCAGCGTGCCGTTGCCAGTGGGCACGAGGTCGAAGGTCACCAGCAGCGAGTTGCCGGGCCCGGCGGACTCGCCCTCCTCGCAGACCCACCGGAAGGCGAACCGCCGCGGCGGGTCGGCCTCCACGACGGTCAGCAGTTCGACCTTGGTATCCGGCCCACTTCCAAAGCTCACCGTCCCGGTGCCACCCGGTACCGGCGCCTCCAGCTCGGCCTCGTCGGGCCACCACTCCCGCAGGTGCTCCGGCCTGCTGATCACCTGGTAGACCACCTCGGGCGTCGCCTCGATGTGGATCTCCCGCGAGATACTGCCGTACTCCATTGCTCCGCTCCCACCATCACGCAACCTTTGGTTGCATGTGACTCTAGGGCGGGCGGACAGAACGCGCAACCTTTCGTTGCATTTGATTGAGGGGCGCGGGAGGTGCGGCGCCGGCGCCCCCCACCGGGGCGGGGTCAGTTCAGGTGGACCGGGAGTTCCCGCAGGCCGCGCAGCACCAGTTGGTCCTTGTAGCGCAGGGCGTCGTCCGGCACCGCCAGGCGCAGCCCGGGGGCCCGCCGCACCAACTCGCTCAGCGCGACCTCGGCCTCCAGCCTGGCCAACGGCGCCCCCATGCAGTGGTGGATGCCCAGCCCGTAGGCGATGTGGCGGTTGGGCCTGCGGTCGAAGTGCAGCCGGTCCGGATCGTCGAACACCGCGGGGTCCCGGTTCGCCGCGGCCAGCAGCAGCACCACGATCGAGTCCCGGGGCACCGGGACGTCTCCGATCTCCGCGTCCGTCAGCGCCTTGCGGACGGTGAGCTGCACCGAGGACTCGTACCGCGCCAGTTCGTCCACCACCACGTCCTGCCGTTCCGGGTGCTGCCGGAACCAGTCGAGTCGCTCCGGGTCGCGCATCAGGGCGAGGGCCCCGTTGCCGATCAGGCTCGCGGTGGTCTCGTGGCCAGAAACGATCAGCAGGATGCAGGTGGCCAACAACTCGGCCTCGGTGAGGGCATCACCCTCGTCCCGGACCGCGACCAGCGCGCTGAGCAGGTCGTCACCGGGGGTGACCCGCCGCTTCGCGGCCAACTCGGCGAAGTAGTCCCGGAACTCGCCGCGCGCCCGTTCCCGCAGCTCGAGCTTCTCCGGGGACAGGACGAAGTCGGGGTCGAGCCCCTGCGCGAGTGCCCTGATCCAGCCGGTGAACCGCTCCCAGTCGCCGGCGGGCACCCCCATCATGTCCCCGATGAGCGTGGTGGGCAGCGGGAAGGCGAGGGAGGCCACCAGATCGACCTCGCCCTCCTCGGCGAGTGCCTTGTCCAACAGGTCGGCCACCAGGCGTTCCACCGTGGTCCGGTAACCCTCGATCACCCGGGGGGTGAAGGCCCTGCTGACCAGCCTGCGCAGCCGGGTGTGGTCGGGCGGGTCCATGGCCAGGAAGGAGCGCACCGACGGGTCCCGCCCGGGGGCCGGGGAAGCGCCGAGCACCAGTACGTCGCCGCCCCGCCCGAACCGTCCGTCCCGCAGCACCGCCGAGCAGTGCTCGTGCGAGGTGACGACGAACAGCCCCGCCGGCGTGCGCCACACCGGACCCGCCGTGCCGGCCATCCCGCGGTACACCGGGTAGGGGTCGAGCACGAACTCCCGCGCGTAGGGGTCGAAGCCGAGGATGTCGCGGGGATCGAGGGCGTCTGCCGGCACGGGGCAACCTCCAGGACCGAACGGGCGGGCGGGATCGGTGCGGCGCGGTCCGACGCTAGCCGCCGCTACACAGCGGTACAAGCCGTCGACGTTTCGTTCGCGCCGCGATCCGGTGGGCTTCCACAGCGGCTCCAGTCCCGTCCCGTCCGCCGGTCGTTGGGTCCCGCCCGGCCCCGAGTCAGGCGCCGGCTCCCTGCCGGGGGGGCGGGAGCCGGCGCCTGCCGGGGGAAGAACCGCCAGCCGTCACAGCCACGGGGGCAGGTCCGGCAGCCCCGGTGCGGTGTGCCGGCCGGTGAGCCACGCGGCGAGGTCGTCCACCGGCAGCGCCACCTTGGACGGGCCGCCGTGCCCCGGGACGGTCCAGTGCGAGGAGGGCAGGTCGGTGGCGGTCAGGTCGAGTGCGGGACCGTCACCCTGTGCGGAGCGGCGGGCCACGATGTCGTCGATGAGCGCGGGGCAGAAGCCGTCGGGCAGGTCCGCGAAGGTCACCCCGGCGTCGAGGTCGATGGAGTGGATGGTGACCTCGCGGGCGCGCATCCAGATGGTCTCGCTGGCCGGGACGGGGCGGCCCTGCGCGGTGACCACCTGGGCCTGCCAGGCGGGCTCGGGGAGGCTGGCCCAGGACGCGGCGAGCTCGTCGGCGGAGCCGCGCACCCAGGCGCGCAGGTCACCGGGGTCGCGCAGGGCGCCGGCCTCGATGTCGCCGTTCCGCTGCTCGACCGAGTCGTACATCGGGGTGCGCTTTCCGGTGCGCGCCCAGGTCAGCAGCCGCCCCAGCGCCTCGGCGTTGAGGGCGACGTGGGCCACCAGGTGACGGCGGGTCCAGCCGGGCAGGGACGTGGGTAGGTCGAGGTCGGTGTCGCCGAGGCCGTCGAGGGTGCGCAGGAACAGGTCGGTGGCCTCTGCCGTCCACCGGGAAGCGGGAAACGAGTCAGTCATGGGGACATCATCGCGGGGGCCACGCGGGGGTCCGCAGGCCGGTCCTGGCAGTGGGACGACCCGTGGGCCGGACCCGGCGCGACCCCTGGAATCCACCCAGAGTTATTAATAATTTATCGAGACAACGCTTGACCGGTTTTCCCGTGCTGGCGGAGCCTTTGGGCGGTCTCACCACGGATCGGCCATCGGAGGGCTCATGCATGTCCCACGGGCGAGCAGTTCGCTGTCTCGCCGTCAACTGTTGGTGCTGAGCGGTGGCGGCGCGGGGCTGATGGCCCTCGGCCACCTGTCCGTCGCGGAGGCGCGCTCCGCCTCCGGGCTCCCCGACTACCCCTTCCGGCTCGGCGTGGCCTCCGGGGACCCCCGGCCCGACAGCGTGCTGCTGTGGACCCGGCTCGCGCCGGAACCACTGGCTGACGACGGGTTCGGCGGGATGCCCCGCAAGCCGGTCCAGGTGCGGTGGGAGGTCGCGGAGGACAGCGCGATGCGCCGGGTGGTCCGTCGCGGCGAGGTGACGGCCAGTCCGGACTGGGCGCACTCGGTGCACGTGGAGGTGGACGGGCTGCGGCCGGGCCGCGACTACTGGTACCGGTTCTCGGCGGCCGGGGAGCTCAGTGACGTCGGCCGGACCAGGACGACGCCGCCCCCGCACTCGGCCACCCCGGTCAACCTGGGCTTCGTCTCCTGCCAGCAGTGGGAGGTCGGCTTCTACACCGCCTACCGCCACCTGGCCCAGCAGGGTCTTGACGCGGTGGTCCACCTCGGGGACTACATCTACGAGGGCGGCATCAACGCCACCGGCGGCGTCCGCGGGGTACCGCTCTCCGCGGCCCACCGCTCGGAGACGTTGACGCTGCCGCAGTACCGGCTCCGCCACTCCCTGGTGGGCTCCGACCCGGACCTGATCGCCGCGCGGGCCAGCGCGCCGTTCGTGGCGGTGGTGGACGACCACGACGTGCAGGACAACTGGGCCGGCACCACCGAACCCACGCGTGCCACTCGGGAGAACTTCCTGCGCCGACGGGCCGCCGCGCTGCGGGCGTTCTACGAGCACATGCCCCTGCGCCGGTCGTCGCTGCCGCGCGCCTACGACATGGCGCTGTACCGGCGGTTGGACTTCGGCTCGCTGGCCACCGTGTTCGTCCTCGACGAGCGGCAGTTCCGCAGCCCGTTGGACATCGGTGCCCGGGACGACCCCGCCAGGACCATGCTGGGGGCGGCGCAGGAGCGTTGGCTGCTGGACGGTCTGGGGAGGTCCCGGGCCACCTGGAACGTGCTCGCCAACCAGGTGCAGATGTTCCAGCTCGACCGGCTGACCGACCCGGGGCTACAGCAGCTCAACCCGGACACCTGGGACGGCTACGCGGCGGCCAGGAGCCGGCTGTTGACCGGGATCACCGAGCGCCGGGTGGCCAACCCGGTGGTGATGACCGGCGACGCGCACGTCAACCTCGCCTCCGACCTGCGGGTGGACTTCCAGGACCCGGACTCCCCCGTGGTCGCCTCCGAGTTCGTCGGCACCTCCGTCACCTCGGGCAGGGACGGGTCCGACATGACGGAGGGCGGCCGGGAGTGGCTGGCCGCCAACCCCCACCTGAAGTTCTTCAACAACCAACGCGGCTACCTGCGCTGCCGCGTGACGCCCACCGAGTGGACCACCGACTACCTCGTGGTGGACAGGGTGACGGTGCCGGGCGGCACCACCTCCCTGCGCAGGTCGTTCGTCATCGAAGCCGGCAGGACGGGACTGCACGATGCCTGAGAACCACACCGGACGCCGCCCCCGGCTCCCCTACCTGCTCACGCCGTTGGTCACCGCGGCCCTGGTCATCGGCGGCGTCAACCTGGCCGCCGGCCACCGGGCCGAACCGGCCGCCGCGGACCGGGACACCGCCGAGGACGGCCGCGCTGGCGCCCTGGTGGTGTCGGCGAACCTCCAGGACGCGATCCGCGGCGCCGACGCCCGGGACACCCGCGACCTGGACACCTTCGTGCGCCGACTGACCGCGAGCACCCCCCAGGCGCCGGACGTGCTGCTGTTGACCGAGGTGCTCGGCCCCGGGGCGCAGCGGGTGGCCCAGCGGCTCGAGGCGACCACGGGTGACCAGTACCAGGTGCTGGCGGCGCCGGGGCGCTCGGCGTTCCTGTCCGACGGTGCGGTCCGCGAGTCGGCGATCGTGCTGAACACCTCGACGATGCGGGTGGTGCGGGACGCGGCGTTCGTGCGGGTGCAGGGCGAGGACCAGGTGTCGGCCGTCGTCGCCGAACGGGGCACCGACCTGCGGCTCCCCGTGGTCAGCGCGCACGCCGCGGGGGACCCGCTGCCGGCGGTGGAGGAGCTCCACGCCCACCTGTCGCAACTGGCCGCGTCGGTGGACGACGGGGACGCGGTGCCCGTCCTCGGCGGGGACCACCGGGCGAGCCGCTGCGTCGAGCAGGCCGCCTACCAGGCCGTGGACTGCGCGCCGCAGCCCTTCTGGACCGCGCTGACCACCACCCACGGCTACGACGACGCGCTGTTCGACCGGTCGGGCGCGGAGACGGTGAGGCACAGCGGTTACGTCTTCGCCCGTGGCGCCGTGATCGACGCCGGGTTGGACACCTCCTACGCCCGGGACCTGCCCGACTCCACGGTGTGCAAGGACGCCTTCGACTCGGGCCGGTCGAGTTCGGCGTCGCCGGAGTGCCGTGCCGGGTACTACGCCGACGCGCCGTTCGGCTGGGCCGTGGTCGGCGTGGGAGAGCCGGTGCGGCGGGCCGTCGTCCCGTCACGGATCGCCCTGGACCACTGTGAGCTGGGGACCCGCCACGCCGCCGCGCTCGCCCGGGTGGTCAACACCACCGGGGAGGACGTCACCGACCAGGTGCGGGTGGTCGCCCCGGCGGCCCTTTCGGTCACCCCGGAGAGCGGTGAGTTGTCGGTGCCCGCCGGCGAGGCGAGGACGTTGCCCCTGCGGGTGTCCGCCCCGCAGGACACGCCCGCCGGAACCCACGAGGTCGCCGTCACCATCGGGGACCTCGAGACCAGGCTGACGGTGTCCCTGCCTCAGGCGTGCGACGAGGCACCGGTGACGGCGACCAGCTACCACTCCGGGTTCCCGCCCACCCACGCGACCGACGGGGACATCAACACCTTCTGGCACTCGGAGTACTCGCCGCCGACCCCACTGCCCCAGTCGATCACCCTGAACCTCAGGGAGACCCGGCAGGTCAGCACGCTCACCTACCAGCCGAGGTTCGACGGCAACCTCAACGGGACCATCCGCGACTACACCGTGTACACCAGCACCGACGGCCGGACCTTCACCGAGGTCGCCAGCGGGACCTGGACCGTGGACGCACGGCTGAAGAGCGTCACCTTCCCACCGGTGGACGCCCGTTACGTGCGCCTGGAGGCGCTCTCGGCCAGCGGCGGCTCCTACGCCTCGGCGGCTGAGGTCACCGCGGGGTAGGTCCGGGTGGTCCGGCCACCGGTCCGGCAGGGAAGAAGGTCGGGATCCCGCGGAGCACGTCGGCCGCGGGGGTCAGGTGTAGGTGTAGGGGACGGGGGAGGTGGCGGTGCGGCCGTCGCCCGTCGTGACGACGACGGCCGCGGGCCCGGGCGGGCCGGGCGGGGTGATGACCTGGATCTTGACGTCGGACGTGACCTTGAACGCCAGGGCCGCGGCGCCCCCCACGGTCACGCCGGTCACGGGCGTGAAGCCGGTGCCGTTGATGTTGACGGGGCGGCTTCCGGTGCGGGGGCCGGAGGTGGGACTGATGCTGGTGATCGTCAGGCTGCTGAGGTAGGTGAACCCGAGGGTGTTGGAGACGCCTCCCTGGTTGGCGGTGTGGACGGGGACGTTGCCGACGACGGACGACGGCGGGGCGACGACGGTCATCGCGGTGTCCGACAACACCGTGGGGGTCCGCAGCGTCCTCCCGAACCAGAACCCCTTGACGCCGATGAACCTGCGCCCGGTGACAGTGATCGGGGTGCCGCCGCTGACCGGCCCGCTGGTCACCGAGAGCTGCTCGAGGAGGGGCAGACGACGGTAGTAGAAGAAGCCGACGGTCGCGGTGCCCCCGGGGGACGTGACGTTGACCGGCGCGTTGCTGAGGATGTTGGACGGGGTGACCACGGTGAGGTGGTCGTCGTCCACGACGGTGAACGCGGCGGGTGACGCCCCGAAGCGCACCGCGGTCGTTCCGGTGAAGCCCTGACCGGTGATGGTCACGGTGGCTCCGCCGCCGCGGCTGCCCTGGTGGGGGGTGATGCTCGCGGGCCGCCTCAGGACCGTCACGCCGCTGCCGCCGCCGTTGGTGACGTAGAGCCGGTGGCTGTCCGGCGTCGAGGCCACCCGCTGCGGGGAGCCGAGTCCGGTGAGCGTGGTGACCACGGTGGCCGTGACGGGGTTGGTGACGGTCACCAGGCCGCGACCGGGACTCGTGGCGTACAGCAGGGTGCCGTCGGGCGAGAAGGCGAGCGACTCCGGACTCGCCGCCGGGGCGACGGTGCCGGTGATGGCGTTGGTGGCGGTGCTGGCGACCTTCACCGCGTCGGTGCCGGAGTCCGCCACGTACAGGCTCGAGCCGTCCGGGGAGACAGCCAGACCCCGGGGAGCGGTGAAACCGGTGATGCTCGCCGTCACCGTGTTCGACGCGGTGCTGATCACGCTCACCACACCCGCGGCGGGCACCGACGCGTACACAACGGCGCCGTTGGGCGCGACGACGACGGTGTCCGGGGAGCCCGCGACGTTGACCGTTCCCGTGATGGCGTTGGTGGCGGTGCTGGCGACCTTCACCGCGTTGGTGCCGGAGTCCGCCACGTACAGGCTCGAGCCGTCCGGGGAGACAGCCAGACCCCGGGGAGCGGTGAAACCGGCGATGCTCGCCGTCACCGTGTTCGACGCGGTGCTGATCACGCTCACCACACCCGCGGCGGGCCGGGTCGCGTAGAGGCGGGCACCGTTGGGGGAGATCGCCAGGTCCCGGGGGCCGGAGCCCACCGGTACGGTGCCGCTGACGGTGTCGGTCGCGGTGCTGACGACGGTGATCTCCGCGCCGCCGGAGTCGGCCACGTACCCGGTCGCGCCGTCGGGAGTCACCACGATGCCGACCGGTGCGGGGCCGACCGCGATGGTGTGCGGAAGGAGCAGGTGCGGCGGTGTGGACGCCAGGACACCGGAGTTGGGGGCGGCGATCGGGACCATCGTGTCCTCCCGGAGACTGCGCTCTACGGTGTTTCCAGAAAATGCGCGGCGACGGGACAATTCCGATCCGCTGCGGAAGAGGGTTCCCCACACACTGCACTTCACCGGACCGACCGGGGGCACGACCGGGCTGACGGACGCGCCGGGCAGCGATTCATACAGTCCTATTCACATCTTCGTGCCCCTGTGGAATTCCCGTGCGCTCTCCTCGGCACCACGTTCTGCTGTTCCAATCGCATTGAGTGGTCACCTGCCCGGTTCGCGAACTTGCGACTCGGAGCCGACCACAGCAAGGAGCGAAGACGTGGTCACCATCAATCCCAACCAGGGCCCGACATCCGGCGGCAACCCCGTCGTCATCACCGGCTCGGGAGGATTCACCAACGCAACGGGTGTGCTTTTCGGAACCAAATCCGCGTCGTTCACCATCGACACCGACACCCAGATCACAGCGAGCGCGCCGGCGAACAGCGGCGCCGCGCAGGTCGTCGTCAACACGCCGTTCGGGAACACCGACCCGGTCTGGTACTACTACATCCTGCCGCCGAGCACGACGAGTCTCAGCACGACGTCGGGGCCGCTCACGGGTGCCGCACTCACCATCAACGGCGCCAACCTGTACACCACCACCGCCGTGCACTTCGGCACCGTTCCCGCGGCCTCCTTCACCGTGGTGAACGACACCAAGGTCAACGTCGTCGCGCCGACCCTGACGACCCCGGCCACCCTCCCCGTCAACGTCACCACCAAGGGCGGCAGCACCAACGGGCTGAGCTTCCGCTTCGTCGCCGCCCCCACCGTCACCAGCATGGACCCCACGTCCGGGCCGGACTACGGAGGCACCGCCTCCACCATCGTCGGGACCAACCTCAGCGACGTCACCGACGTCCTCTACGGCACGGACTCCGCCGCCTACCAGCTCGTTGACGACTCCACCCTGATCGCGTACTCCCCCGGGGGCACGGGGACCGTTCCCCTCTCCCTCGTCAGCGTCGGCGGCAGCGACACCACCCGGTCCTTCACCTACGTCACCACACCGGGCTGAGCCCGTTCCCCACCGGACCGACGGCGTTCGGCGCCGGTCGCGTCCCCCGGCCCCCGGGCCGGGCGGTCGTCACCACGTCGGGGGAGGTTCCCAGCCCGGGACCGGGACGGGCACTCAGCAGGTCTCGCGGTAGGGCACCTCCGGCAGGTAGGTCTTCCAGTCCGCCCGGGACAGACCGCCCCCGGCCCGTCGGCAGGCGGTGGCGACCGCGCGTTCCGGGTCGATGGGGTAGGCCTGCCAGGGCACGTGCTCGCCGGACGCGTAGAGCGTGCCGCCGTCCGGGGAGAAGGCGAGCGCCAGGACCCGGTCGCCGGGTGTCGGCTGCACCGACCCCAGCCTGAGCCGGGAAGGGACGTCCCACAACTGCACCAGGCCGTGCGCACCGCCCACCGCCAGGGTGCCCCCGTCGTGCGAGAACACCAGCGCGGACACCTCCTCGCGCTCGCCCCGACCGGTGCCCGGGAGCACCCCGAGCAGGTGCTGGAGGGTGCTGTCCCAGAGGGTGACCCGGCCCCAGGGCTCGGCCACCGCCAGGTACCGGCCGTCCGGGCTGAAGGCGAACCGGCACTCACACGCCCCCAGGGCGGTGCGGACCGCCGCCCCCGAGGGGAGGCGGAGCAGGGTGCCTGAGGTGGTGAGCAGCAGCCGGCTGTCGGCACCGAGCGCCGCCAGTTCCCCCTCCTCCTGGTACTCGTACCCGCTCCCGGGGTGGCGCACGGTCCGCGTGGTCCCCCGGTGGACGTCCACCACGACGATCCCGTCGGGGTCACCGGAGGTCAGCAGCCTGGAGCCGTCGGGGCTGAGCAGCGCGCCGGTGAGCCCCGCGTCCGGCTGGCGTGGCGTCACCTCGCGGACCAGGCGCCCCGTGCGGACGTCGGTGATCCGTACCCGGTCCGGGAACCGCGGGTCGAACACGGCACCCGTGCCGTGCGCGAGGAGCCCGCCGTCGGCGCTGAGCGACATCAGCTCGAGGGACCCCTCGTGGTGGACGCCCCGGGGGAAGGTGATCGGCGGCAGGCTCCGGGTGACCCGCCCGCTGTCCCCCTCGCGCAGCGCGAAGCGCTGGGTGCGCCCGTCCCGCCAGGAGGTCGCGAGCACCCGGCCGTCCGCGCTGAACAGGGCCCGGCTGATCGCCTGGGAACGCCACGAGGGGTCCACGGCCCGACCGAGGTCAAGGGTCCGCACGGCCTGACCCGTGGCCCGCCCGGCACCCAGGTAGCGGATGGCCCGGCCGGCGACGTCGAGCTCCAGGGCGTCGGCGAAGTCGTTGACCAGGGGGTGCCGGAACACCGGGGCCTCGGGCCGGTCCAGCCTCCACAGCAGGATCTCGCCGGACCCCGCCGTCGCCAGGAACCGCCCGTCGTCGCTGAACACCAGGGTGTCGGGGGCGTCCTGGTCGAGCGCGGGCAGCGCCCGGCCGGAGGGCACCTGCCAGCGGCGGACTCCGTTGGCGTCGGCCACCGCGAGGGTGCGCCCGTCCGGGCTGAACTCCATGAGCTCCCCACCGGCGCAGCGGGCCTGGGCCGGCCAGGCGTCGGAGACCCGGGTGCCGCTGCGGGTGTCCCAGAGTTCGAGCTTGTCGTCGGCGGCGCAGACGGCCAGGTGCCGGCCGTCGGCGCCGGTGACCAGGGCGAGCGGCAGGTCGCCGCCGCGGGTCCCGGTGGTGAAGACCCTCCGCTGCCGCCGCACGTCCCAGACCTGGACCTGTTCGTCGTCGCCCGAGACCACGAACCGGCCCCCGCGGACCAGTCCCTGGAGGGAGCCGCCGCCGTCCGCCTCGGCCAGCGGCGGTCCGAAGGCACCGGCGCGGTACCGCCCCCGGCGCACGTCCCACAGCCGTATCCGCCCCTCCGGGCCGGTGAACAGCGCGATGGTGCGACCGTCCCGGGTGACGTCCAGCGGCCCGATGTCGACCTGCGCGCCGAGGCCGGGGTGGGTGGCGATCCGGCGGTGGGTCCTGGTGTCCCACTCCGCGACCTCGCGCGCGGACACGGTCAGCAGGGTCCGCCCGCCGGCGGTGAGGAACATCTGGGTGTCGCGTCCGGTCGGGGGACGGAACGCGGGCTGCTGGGGTTGGGTCAGCGCGCCCATCAACGCCGACCGGGTCTCCGGGGTGTGGCCCAGTCTCCAGGCGGCCACGCTGAGCCGCAGCGCCCTGCCGGGGTCCGACGAGCGCAGGCTGTCCGCGACGGCGGCGATCCGGCGGGCGGCGGCCTCGGTGCGCTGCCGTTCGCTGGTCTGGTTCTGCCGCCAGGCGACCGTCCCGGCGACCAGTGCGAGGACCACCAGCACCGACAGGACGCTGAGGAGGGTGCGCAGGCGTCGGGTGGTCCGGGCGGCGGCGCGCCGCTCCTCCTCGCGGGCCGTGGTGCTGGCGGTGAGGAAGCTCCGTTCGAGGTCGGTGAGGTGGGCCCGCTGCTCGGCGGAGGGGAACGTGCCCTCGGCGGTGACCAGCCGGGACCCGCGGTACAGGGCGCCGGGGTCCCGGCCGAGCTCCTCCCAGGTCCTCGCCGCCTCGGTGAGCCTGCGGTGCACCCGCAGCCGCTCCCGGCTCTCCTCGAGCCAGCCGCGCAGCCGGGGCCAGGCGGTGATCAGCGCCTCGTGGGCGAGGTTCACCGTCCCCTCGTCAACGGTGAGCAGGCGGGCCTCGACCAGGTGCGCCAGCACCACCGTGGGGTCCCCGAGCGGGCCGGCGGCCAGTTCGGCGCGGTCCACGGCCCTGCGGGTGTCCTGGGCGCCGTCCCCGGGGGCGATCAACCTCAGCAGCAGGGCACGGGCGAGGGCCGCCTGGTCGGGGCCGAACCGGGCGTAGACGTCCTCCGCGGTCTTGGCGATGGCGCCGTGGAGTCCCCCGGCGCGCTCGTAGGCCTCCTCGGTGAGCGTGCGGCCCCGGCGGCGCCGCCAGGTCTCGAGCAGCACGTGGGACATCAGGGGCAGCCCGCCCGGTTCGTCGGCGACCTCCCTCACCAGCCGGGTGGTCAGGGCGCGTTCCACGGTGTAGCCACCCGCCATGGCCGGTTTGACGATGGCGTCGCGGAGCTCGGCCGGGCTCATCGGACCGACCAGCAGGTTCTGTTCGCGCAGGGCGGCGGCGAGGCCGGGGTGCTCGGCGCAGCGCCCGTAGAAGTCGGCGCGCACCGCGACGACCACCCTCAGTCGGCCCCCGGGTTCCCTGGCGGCGAGCAGCCGCTCGACGAACCGGTTGCGTTCCGCGGCGTCCTGGCAGAGCGTGAAGACCTCCTCGAACTGGTCCACGATCACACAGGTGTCGCCGTCGGTGTCCCGGGGTACGAGGAGTTCGGCGTGGGTGCTGGCCGGGCGTTCGCCCGGCGTGCACACCCGGATGACGGACGGGGGCGGCCCTGTCCCCTCCCCGTCCCGCAGCGCGGGGATCAGACCGGCCCGCAGCAGTGAGGACTTGCCGCTGCCGGACGGGCCGAACACCGCGGTGAACCGGCCTGCCGCGACCAGCTCGACCAGCTCGGCGACGAGCTGGCCGCGCCCGAAGAACCGCTCGCGGTCGGCCACGTCGAACCGGGACAGGCCCGGGTAGGGGGCGGTCCCCGCGTCGTCCTCGGCGGCGCGGCCGGCAGCGTCCTGCTGCTCGGCGAGTCGCCACCGTTCCTCCCACTCCCCCGGGTCGCCGCCGCACGCCCGCACGTACGCCAACGTCACAGCGAGTGAGGGGAGTTGCTCGCCGGCCGCCGCCCGGGACAGCGTGGTGACGGAGTACCCGGCGGTGGCCGCCATGGCCCGGTAGGTGATTCCCCCCGCCTGCCGCCGCAGTGCGCGCAGTTCGAACGCGAACCGCTGCACGGGGCCCGCGTCCGGGTCCAGCGGCGTCTCCCGACGTCCCACTCCGTACCCCCTGTCGTTTCGCCGCCCACCGTGCCCGTGGCCGTCCCCCGACGCCCTCCCACCCGCACGGAATTGTTTCCCATGGTGGCAGGGGGTGCCGAACAACTGCACGGCGGCTTGACTCCGTTCGGGTGTTCGCCTGGAACCGCGCCGGAAGGACGTGTGCGGCCCCGGCGGACGACACCTGCACGAAGCCGCGCGCACACCGCGCGCACGGGAGGAGAAGAGATCCACGTGAAGGAACAGGGGGAGGACACGTCCGAGGCACCGGGCGCGGCGGAGGGGACCCGCTCGCGCCCGGGCACCGGAACGTGGGCGTCCCGCCGGGTGCGGGGCGTCACGCTGCGTCGGGTCCTGTGCGGCCTGGGGGTGGCGGTGGCGGGGACCGCGGCGATGGTGGCCATCACCGTCCCGTTGAACGCCTCCGGGGACGACGGCGACCGGGCGCGGAGCGCGCCACCGGGGTCCTCGGCGGACCCCTCGGGGGGGACGGGGAACAGTGACGCGCCGGGCACGGTCGCTCCGGTGGACCCGCCCGCGAAGCGGGGCGTCGGCACCGATCAGCTCACTCCGGACGAGGAGGAACGGGCGCGGGCCCTGGCGCTGGGCCAGGACCGTGCCGCACGCAGCACGAGTGAGGACGTGCGGGGCAGGACCGGGGCTCCGCAGTACCTCCGGGTGGAGCTGCTCGAGGACCCGGACGGTGGGTTCGGCTCCTCCACGGCGGACCGCCGCGCCGAGGTCTCCTACTACGACTACGGCGACGACACCCTGGTCCGCAAGACGGTGGACCTGAGCACGGGCGAGGTCACGTCGTCGGCGAGGACCTCCGGCGCCCAGCCGCCACCCACCCGGCAGGAGGCCGCGGAGGCCGCGGCGGTGCTGCTCCGGAGTCCCGCCGGGGCCGGACTGCGGCAGGACTACCGTGCCGCCACCGACCGCCAGCTCACCGACGCGGACCAACTGACCGTGCGGGGCATGATGTACCGCGCCCCCGCCGGCGCCACGGGGCAGGCCGCCCAGTGCGGCGAACACCGCTGCATGACCCTGTTCACCCGGGTCAGGGGCGGGCCCTGGATCGACACCCGGTACCTCGTCGTCGACCTGAGCGACCGTGTCGCGTTCCGCGTCCGTTGACGTCCGGCGGCCAACGTCGGCACTCCCTCACCTCGGAGTCTTCCCCATGCGCATGACCTCCCGACGCCTCGCCATGTCCGCGGCGACGGCGTCCCTGTTCGTCCCCGTGGCCCTCGCCGGGGGGCAGGCCCAGGCGGCGAAGGCGGCCCCGCAGGCCGGCCCGACCGCCGCCCGGTGCAGCACCGGCTCGGCCATCAGCAAGAAGCTGCCCGGCGGTACCACCTGGCGGATGTGCTGGAACAACCACTCCACCGCGGGGCTGGTCCTCACCGGCGTCTCCTACCAGCCCAAGTACGAGGCCAACCCCATACCGGTGCTCTCCAGCGCCCGCCTCGCGCAGATCAACGTCCCGTACGACAGCGGCTCGGTGGAGTACAACGACCTCACCGCCATGGAGTTCGGCAGCGGGCTGCTGCCGTTGCAGCCCAAGGACTGCCCGGGCGGCGTCATCAAGTCCGTGCGGGTGTACGGACAGCCGGTCAAGGGATTGTGCATCACCACCCAGCCCCGGGGCTTCGCATACCACGGGGACAGCGGTGACGTCGGCGAGGACCCGCCGAAGGTGGACAGCGCCCAGGGCCAGGACCTGGTCATCTACACCCTCAACGCGGTCGGCTACTACCAGTACATCACCCAGTGGAACTTCTCCGACGACGGCACCATCACCGCCAAGGCCGGCGCCACCGGCAACCTGTCGCCGGGGGACTACGACGCCGCCGACGGCACCGGGTGGCCGATCGGCCGTGGCTCCGCGGCGAAGGCCACCAGCCACCACCACAACATCTTCTGGCGGCTGAAGTTCCACGACGGCACGGGCAGCCCCGGCGTGGAGCAGTACGACACCAAGCAGACCGGGACCAGCAGGGACGGCGTGCCGATCCTGAAGACCACCCGGAAGCCCATCACCAAGGAACTCGCCGGCGACGCGGCGAACAGCCGCTGGTGGCGCCTGGTCAGCAAGAACGGCAAGAACAGCGACGGCCACCGCCGCTCCTGGGAGCTGGTGCAGCAGCACACCGACAAGTACCAGCCGCACCCGTGGACCAAGCACGACGTGTACTTCACCCAGTACCGGGCGTGTGAGAAGTACGCCAGCGAGAACTCGATGTTCGACCGCTCCTGCAAGGACACGGTCAAGCACTTCGTCAACGGCGAGCAGCTCACCAACCCGGTGGTCTGGGTGAACGTGGGCTTCCACCACATCGCCCGGGACGAGGACCAGACGCCGATGCCGGTGCACTGGCAGGGCTTCCAGATCGTGCCGCGTGACGTGACGGCGATGAGCCCGCTCACCCCGGGGCACCTGCACAAGCCGCGGTACAACGGCGAGCCGGAGTTCTGACCGGTCGGCTCACCGTCACACTGCTCCTCCCCCTCGGCCGTTTCCCCGCCCATGGCGACGGCCGAGGGGGAGGCCGCGTCCTGCCCCCGGCGGCGTCGTCGGCCCTAGGTGTACTGTCCCGGGACGTTGGTGACACGCGTGCTGGGTGCTTGAACGGGTGAGGGCCTTCTGGGTTCGGTGTGGATTGCGANATCTGCACCGACCGCAGGAGGCCCTCGTGTCCCACCGTAACGCCCCGCTGACTCCGACCGGACGGCTTCGCCTGGCCCGGTGCGTCGTGGATGAAGGCTGGCCGTTGCGGCGGGCCGCGGAACGCTTCCAGGTCAGCCACACCACCGCCGCCCGGTGGGCGGGCCGCTACCGGCAACTGGGCCCGGCCGGGATGCTCGACCGCTCCAGCCGCCCCCACCACAGCCCGCGCCAGAC
>NZ_KB904673.1 GCF_000380165.1 Wenjunlia vitaminophila DSM 41686 | reverse complement strand
GGCTGCTCCTCCCGATTCCCCTACTACATGAACACCTACGGGATGCACTCCATCCACGGCCGCGCCCCCGCCATCGCCACCGGACTGTCCACCACCCGCCCCGACCTGTCCGTCTGGGTCATCACCGGCGACGGCGACGCCCTGTCCATCGGCGGCAACCACCTCATCCACGCCCTGCGCCGCAACGTCAACCTCAACATCCTGCTGTTCAACAACCGCATCTACGGCCTCACCAAAGGCCAGTACTCCCCCACCTCAGAAACCGGCAAAATCACCAAATCCACCCCCATGGGAAGCCTCGACACCCCCTTCAACCCCATCTCCCTCGCCCTGGGAGCCGAAGCCTCCTTCGTCGCCCGCACCATCGACTCCGACCGCACCCACCTCACCGACACCCTCCGCCAAGCCGCCCACCACCCCGGCACCTCCCTCGTCGAGATCTACCAAAACTGCAACATCTTCAACGACGGCGCCTTCGAACCCCTGAAGAACAAAGACACCCAACACCACCACCTCATCCGCCTCACCCACGGCCAACCCATCCGCTTCGGCCCCCCCGCCCCCGACGGACACGGCAGCAAAGCCCTCACCCGCAACCCCACCACCGGCACCCTCGAAATCACCGACCTCACCCAAACCCCCAACCCCCCCAACATCCTCATCCACGACGCCCACAACCCCGACCCCACCACCGCCTACGCCCTCTCCCGCCTCGCCGACCCCCACACCCTCACCCACACCCCCATCGGCGTCTTCCGCGACATCACCCGCCCCGTCTACGACCACACCATGACCCACCAACTCGACCACGCCACCGAACACCAGGGCAAAGGCGACCTCGCCGCCCTCCTGGCAGGAAACGACACCTGGACGATCGAAGGCTGACCGGCGGGTCCACGTCCGATCACCGCCGAGGTCCCCGTAGACGAGCCCCCACCGCCCCGCGCTGACTGCCGTGCCAGCGCGGGGCGGTCGCGTTGCCGGCGATCGACTGACACCGACCGCTCCTGTCATGAGCGTCCACGCTCAACGGAGATGACAAGCGGCCTCGCGCTGGATACCGTGAACAACGCGGGGGTGGCCCCGCGCACCCGCGTGGAAGAGACAGGACACGGCGCCACTCCACCCACGTGTGCACGCGCGTCCGCCACCAGCCCGTGCTGGCGGCCCCCCGAAGGAAGGTCTGATGGCGGCGGAGTACCGGAACGAGCAGCAGGCAGGCTTCTGGTATGGCGTCACCGCCTACTCGCTGTGGGGCCTGTTCCCCCTGTACTGGCCGCTGCTCGAACCCATGGGCGCCACCGAGATCCTGGCCCACCGCATGGTGTGGTCACTGGTCGCGGTCGGGCTCATCCTCACCGTGCTGCGCCGCTGGTCCTGGATCGGGGAACTGCTGCGTCAGCCCCGCCGGCTGGCCCTGATCGCCCTCGCCGCGGCGTTGATCTCCGTCAACTGGGGCCTGTACATCTGGGGCGTCAACAGCGGCCACGTCGTCGAGGCGTCACTGGGGTACTTCATCAATCCCCTGGTCTCGATCGGCTTCGGCGTCCTGCTCCTGCACGAGCGGCTCCGGCCAGCCCAGTGGGTGGCTGTCGGCGTCGGGACCGTCGCGGTGCTCGTGCTCACCATCGGGTACGGGCGACTGCCGTGGATCGCGTTGACGCTCGCCTTCTCCTTCGGCATATACGGCCTGATCAAGAAACAGGTGCGCCTCGGCGGCCTGGAGTCCCTCGCCGCCGAGACCGCGATGCAGTTCCTCCCCGCCACCGCCTTCATCATCGTGCTCACCGCACGCGGCGACGCCGTCTTCGGCACCGAGTCCACCGGTCACACCCTGCTGGTGGTCGCCTCGGGCGTGATCACCGCCGTGCCCCTGGTGTGCTTCGGCATGGCCGCGGTCCGGGTGAAGCTGAGTGTGCTCGGCCTGCTCCAGTACCTGGCTCCGATCTTCCAGTTCCTGCTGGGCATCATCCACTTCCACGAGGAGATGCCCCCCGAGCGCTGGGCCGGCTTCGTCCTGGTCTGGCTGGCCCTCTCGCTGATCGTCTGGGACGGCCTGCGCACCGCTCACCGGAACCGCCGGCGCCTGGCGGCACAGGGTGCTTCGGCGCCGTCGGGGGGCGGGCCCGCGGCGGGCACGGTTGACGGGGAGGGGAGCGGTGGAACCCCTGCCCCGGCCGCCCCCGGCGGCGCTCCCACGGCCAGCGGAGGGACCTCGTAGCACCAGGTTCGGGGCTGGGCGGCCGGCCCCGGACGGGAACAGTCATCACCACAGATGCCGGCAATATCACCCCATCGAATGCCATCTCGGGTGAACCGTTCGTCTCGTCGTCCCGACCGGGTAGCGTCGGTGCCCGACACGACCGGGGAGCGATGCCGCGTTTCCGCCCCGCTGCCTCCCCGACGACACCCGTCCCGACGGCATCCGGGAGTCCCTCGCCCATGCTCGACACCTGGAACACCATCGACCGGCTCGTCGCGTGGCTCGACGCGACCAGCGAGGCGCCCCCCGAGGCGGCTCGCCTCCTACGGGTGCTGAAGATCAGCGAAGAGGCCGGCGAGGTTGCCGAGGCCATCCACGGCGCCACCGGCGCCAATCCCCGCAAGGGCCACAGCCACACCTGGGAGGACGTGCACAGGGAACTCTGCGACGTCATCATGACCGGCATGGTCGCCCTGAGGACCTTCACCCCGGACGCTGACAAGGTGTTCGCCGAACGCCTCGCTCGCGTCGCCGAGCGGGCCCTGGGCTCCTGACGGCGGGGGCCCAGCGGGTGACCACCGGTCCCGGTGCGGCGGCTCCGACTCCGGCGAGGTCACGCCTCGTCGGAGTCGGAGCCGCTCGGCGCCGGCCAGGACGCCAGCGCACCGGTCAGGACTTCAGCGCACCGGCCATCAGGCCGCGCATGAAGAACCGGCCCAGGAGGATGTAGACCACCAGTGTGGGCAACGAGGCCAGCAGGGCACCGGCCATCTGCTGGTTGAACGGGACGACGTTGGCGCCGGTGAGGTTGTTCAACGCCACGGTGACCGTGGAGTCCTGGGCCGAGGGGACCAGGAAGACGGCGAACAGGAAGTCGTTCCACATCGAGGTGAACTGCCAGATGATCACGACCACGAAGGCGGGCGCCGAGTTGGGCAGCACGATCCAGGCGTAGGTCCGCAGCATCCCCGCGCCGTCCACCCGCGCGGACTCGATGAGTTCGTTGGGGATGGAGGCGTAGTAGTTGCGGAAGATCAGCGTGGAGATGGGGATGCCGTAGATGACGTGGACCATCATCAGCCCCCAGATGTTCCCGTAGAGGTCCACCTCGGTGAGCACCTTCACCACGGGGATCATGACCGCCTGGTAGGGGATGAACATCCCGAACAGGCAGATGGTGAAGACCAGGTCGGCGCCGGGGAACCGCCACTTGGCCAGGACGTAGCCGTTCAGCGAGCCGAGCACGGCGGAGATGATCGAACCGGGGACGGCGAGCATCAGGCTGTTGCCCAGGCCGGTCTTCAACTGGTCGTAGGCGGTGCTCCACGCGTCCGTGGTCCAGGTGGACGGCAGGTCCCACGCCCTGGTCGGGTCGATCTCGTCCAACGGCTTGAAGCTGGTGACGAGCAGGACGTAGACCGGCATGGCCACGACGAGTACGAAGGACAGCAGCAGGAGGTACTTGACCGTCCTGGCCGTGATCAGCCTGGCGCGTGCCGCGCCGGTAACAGCGGGGGTGGCCATGGTCAGCGCTTCTCCTGCCGGAAGGTGTAGACGAGGTAGGGAACGACGAGCACGGCCACGAACAACAGCAGACAGGTCGCGATGGCCGCACCCTTGGCGTAGTCCTGTGCCTCGAACACCGACTGCCACATGTAGACGGCGGGCACGTCGGCGATGATCTGCTGGCCGGCGACGGCCACGATCAGGTCGAACACCTTCAGCGAGATGTGTCCGACGATGATCAGTGCGGAGAGGGCCACCGGGCGCAGTTGCGGGAAGATGACGTGCCGGTAGATCTGGCCCTCGGTGGCCCCGTCCATCCGGGCCGCCTCGCGCAGTTCGTCGGGGATGCCGCGGAAGCCGGCGAGGAACAGGGCCATCACATAGCCGGACATCTGCCAGATGGCCGGCATGGCCATGGCCGCCATGCCCCACTTCTGATCCTGCCACCAGGGGTTCTGCAGGCTGTCCAGGCCCACCTTGGAGAACAGGACGTTGAGGCCCGAGGCACGCTCACCGGGGGCCGGGTTCATCAGCCAGCGCCAGACGATGCCGGAGGCGATGAACGAGATCGCCATCGGGAAGAGGTAGACGGACCGGAAGAACCCCTCCGCCCGCACCCCCTTCTCCAGCAGCAAAGCCATGATCAGGCCCATCACCATGGTCCCCACGATGAAGACCACGGTGAAGGTGAGCAGGTTCTCCCAGGCGGCGGTGAACCGCTCGTCGTCCATCAGGTCCCGGTAGGTGCCGAACCCGGCATAGGAGTTGTCCTCGACAACGGTGTGCCAGTTGGACAGCGAAACCTTGATGTTCCAGCCGATCATGCCGTAGACGAAGATTCCCACGGCGATGAGCGATGGGGATATCAGAAGCAACCCTGGCAACCAGGTGCTTGTCACACGTTTCACAGTTACGGGACTCCTCGACGCGACCGGGGCGGGCGAAGCGCCAACGGGTCTGCAACCCGGGCACGGCACCCGGCCGGACCGGTGGGGCGGGCGGGATGAGGGGCGGGGCGGGCGGAGCACCTGACACCACGGGGGACGCCCGCTCGGGCCCCCCGGTCCTCCCGCGGGGTGGGCTGGTGAACGGCGCTGTTCACCCGGGGAGCCGCAGGACGGACGGGACGGTTGCCCGGCGCGGGGTCGCCCCCGCGCCGGGCCCGTCCGGACGGTCCGCACGTCGCGGCGGGTGTGTCCGGGACGCCTCCAGGACCAGGTCCCGGGTCGGCCGCGGCCCGGACGGCGCGTCACCCGGGCTCAGACGGCGTGCTTCTCGGCGGCTTCGCCCAGGGCGTCCTGGAACTTGCCGACGTTCTTGCTCTGCAGGAACAGGCCGAGTGCGGTGCCGATCTCCGTGGTCCAGGCCAGGCTGGCCACCGCTCCGTGGGAGAGCGAGCCGACGATCTTGTCCTTCTTCCACTCCTCGAGCGCCCACTTCAGGTAGGGCCCGTAGAGCGCGGGGTCGGCGTCGTTGCGCGCCGGAATGGAGCCCTTCTTGGGGTTGAAGGCGTCCTGACCGGACTTGCTGCCGCACTCCTTGAGCCAGGCGATGGCCGCGTCGCGGTGCTTGGCTCCCACCGGCAGGGTGAACGAGTCCGACAGGAACTGGTAGGTCCCGTCGGTGTCCGGTGCCGCGGCCCAGCCGTAGTCCGTCTCCGGCTTCCGCTTGAGGTCCCCGGAGAGGTAGGAGTCCGCCCAGTCACCCATCACGTTGAACCCGGCCTGTCCGTCGGACAGCAGCTTGGTGGCGTCCTGCCAGGTCAGGGAGGCGGCATCGCTGTTGGTGAAGCCCAGCAGCTCCTTCCAGACCTCCAGCGCCGCGGTGACGTCCGAACCGCCCCAGTCGCCGCCCTTCTTGAACAGCGCCGAGTACCCGTCGGCGCCGAGCTTGCCGAGCAGCACCGTCTCCAGCAGGTGCTGCTGGGTCCACTCCTCGCCGATGGACAGGCCGATCTTGCCCTTGCTCTTGACCTTGTCCAGGGCGTCGAGGAACTCGTCCAGGGTCTTGGGCGGCGCCGAGACCCCGGCCTCGTCGAGCACCTGGCTGTTGTGCCACAGCACGTTGGCGCGGTGGATGTTGACCGGGACCGAGTAGATCTTGTTGTCCATGGTCAGCAGGGGCAGCAGGGTCTCCGGGAAGACCTCCTTCCAACCCTCCTGCTCGTACAGGAACGTGATGTCCTCGATCTGCTTGGCCTTGACGTAGTCGAGCAGCTCGGCGCCGGCGTGGCCCTGGAAGGTGTCCGGCGGCTGCTTGGCCTGGAGGCGGGACGCGAGCACGGCCTTGGCCTTGTCGCCCGCGCCGCCGGCTATCGCGTCGTTGACGAACTTGATCTTCGCGTTCTTCTTCTCGAAGTCGGCGACCATGGCCTTCAAGCCGGCCTCTTCGCCGCCTCCTGTCCACCAGGAGAAGACGGAGAGTTTCGTCTTGCCGCCGCTGTCGCCGCCGTCGTCGTTGTCATCTCCACAGGCAGTCAGCGTCCAGGACGCCACCGCGAGTCCAGATGCCGCCAGGAATCCTCTACGACTGATGGACATGGCTGAGTTTTCTCCCTCTTCTCCATTGGTTCGGGAGTAGCAGTGAACGAACCAGTTAGCGATTACGTCGCAATGTCGTAATAACTGAGCGCCAATCTGACCGTTCACCGACCGTGTCTGTCAAGACTGTTGGGAGCATCGTAACAACGCTGTCATCGGACAATTTTGACTACACGGGATCAGATTGAGCAAACAACACCAAGTCGGTGTGCACGCTCCGCCGTCATCGACGTCACCGACGATGACCACCTGGAGAGCTGCCTCCTCCCTCCAAGAAGCAGGCGAGCTGGCCGGAAACGCCCGATGCCCCGAACCGGGTCGTGTCATCACGACGGGGTTCGGGGCACCGCTCGAGGCGTTGTCGAGGCACGCGCCGGAGTAGTCCGCCCAGGGGCGTTGGCCGGAACGTTCCGGACGGCGTCAGTCACCGCCATTCACAAAGAAACACTCGCGCTGACCGCATGACGGTTCACCGGTGGGAAAGTCACCGGCTCGTTGCCCTGAGCCACGCTTTTCCCTCACGCCGAAATGTCCCGGGTGGTGAACCGTGCCCAGGCCGCTGAACCGAAGATCGCCACATAGACCGCCTGGAGAACCAGGTTGTCCTGCACCTGGTCCCAGATGACGGGGTCCCTGACCAGGTCAACGAAGCCCAGCCAGTAGTGCGGGAAGAGATACGGGTGGATCATGTCCAGTTGCGGGATGGCGTCAAGGATCTGCACCGTGATCATCACGCCAACCGTGGTCGCCATGGCGGCGATCCCACTGTTGGTCAGGGTGGAGATGAACAGGCCGATGGCGGCGAGACCGAGCAACGACGCGGCCACCACCCCGGCCACCGCGAGCACCCGCAATAGCCCGTCCCCGAAGGAGATGGTGGACCCGGACAGCAGGGTCACGTCCCCCACCGGGAACAGCGCCATGCCGGTGAGCAGTGCGGACACCGACACCACCAGGACCGCCGCCGCGCAGAACACCGCCGTGGCGTTCGCCTTGGCCAGCAACAGCCGGCTGCGTCCCGCCGGGGCGACCAGCAGGTAGCGCAGGGTCCCCACGCCCGCCTCACCGGCGACGGCGTCACCGGCGATCACACCGATCGCCATCGGCAGGAAGAACGGCAGGGTGACCGCGAGCGAGGTGAACACCAGGAACAGGCTGTTGTTGGTGACCTGGCTCAGGAACGCCGGGCCCTCGCCGTCCCCGCCGCCCGCCACCCCACCGTCCCGGGTCTCGATCTTGACGGCGATGCCCACCACGACGGGGATCACCGCGAGGATGGCGAACAGCGCCAGGGTGCGCCAGCGACGGAAGGTGAGGCCGAGTTCGGACCAGAACAACGAGAGCGTCCCCGAGCGGCCGGGGCGCGCCAGCGGCTCGGCCACCCGCGGCGTCACCACCTCCCCCGCCCGCTCCTCCGTGTCAACCCGCAACATCGAACCCCTCCCCGGTCAGCGCCACGAAGGCGTCCTCGAGCGATCCCCGCTCCGTGCCGAACGCCCGGACCCGGACCCCGGCGCGCACCAGCGCCGCGTTGAGGTCCGCCAGGTCCGGCGGGTCCTCACCTGGCAGTTGGCCCAGCACCCGCTCCCCTTCGGCGACGAGGTCCAGCACCCCGTGCTCCTTCAGCACCCGCAGGGCGTCCTCCGGATCGGGGGTGCCCACCACCAGGTGGCTGTGGACGCCCGCGGCCAGGTCGGCCACCGTTCCCTGGGTGACCAGCCGCCCGCGGGCCATCACCGCGGCGTGCGTGCAGATGTGCTCGATCTCGTCGAGGAGGTGGGAGGAGAGGAACACCGTGGTGCCGTCGGCGGCCAGTTCCCGCACCAGCGCCCGGATCTCCCGCATGCCCTGCGGGTCGAGGCCGTTGGTCGGCTCGTCCAGGACCAGCAGTTCGCGTGGCTGGAGCAGCGCCGCGGCGAGCCCGAGGCGCTGTTTCATGCCCAGGGAGTACGCACGGGCCTTCTTGCCCGCGGCGGACGTCAACCCGACCCGCTCCAGGGCGTGGCCCACCCGTTCCCGCCGCGTCCCCGGGTCGGCGTCCGGGTCGGCGGAGTCGAACCTGACGAGGTTGTCCCAGCCGGACAGGAAGCCGTACAGCGCCGGGCCCTCGATCAGCGCGCCCACCCTCGGCAGCACCGTGCGGGCCGCCCGCGGCATGGGCTGCCCCAGGACCCGCATGGCGCCCGCGCTGGGCGCGATCAGGCCCATCAGCATCCGGATGGTGGTCGTCTTGCCCGACCCGTTGGGGCCGAGGAAGCCGAAGACGCTGCCCCGGGGCACGGACAGGTCGAGACCGTCAACGGCGAGCTGCCCGCCCCGGTAGCGTTTGGTGAGCCCCCTGGTGACCAGAGCCGGCTCCTCCTGCGGAGCCCCGGCGTCGGTCGTGGGGACGGACAGGTGCATCGTCGAACCGCTCCCTCGTGCGTTGTCGTGGATCTGCCCGGCGTCCTCGCCGGGTCCCTCCCCCCGCGGTGCCGCCCCGGCTACGTGGCCCGGCGCGACGCGGGGGCCTCCCCGTCCATGGGGAAGCCCCCGCCAGCCGCTCGCCGGCGACGCCCGGGCCCGTCGGGTGGTCTCCCCCGGGCACCGGGCCCCGCGCCGCCGCTGTTACTTCTCGGCCGCCGCGATCAGGGCGTCCTTGGTCACCGCACCGAGGTACACCTGGCCGTCGTCGGTGACCAGCACGTTGACCAGCCGGCTGGTGATCACCGTGCCCTCGCCGAAGTCGCCGTCGACCCGGTCACCGAGGCTGTTGAGCAGCGTCTTCGGGTCGAAGCCCTCGGGCAGTTGCTTCCCCTTCTCGAACGCCTTCCCGCTGAGGACGCCCTCGGGGAGCTCCGTCCGCAGCACGCTGTCCCAGCCCTCGCCGATCAGGGACACGTCGCCCGGGTTCAGGCCGAGCCCGGCGAGGTCCTCGAAGGACCCGCGCGCGGACTCCCCGGCGGCGTCGGCCTTCTCCCGCAGGTCCTCGGCCTCGGTCACCTCCGCCCCCTTGGGCGGGGTGAAGTCGAACGACCCGGCCTTCGGCTCGGCGAAACTGACCTTGGTGAAACCGATGTCCACCGCGGCCCTCTCGCTGCCCTTGGGGGTGAGGGTGAACTTCAGCGGGGCGCCGTTCTCCGCGTCCACCGCGATCCGGACGGAGCCCACCGTCGAACCGTCCTGCTTGGGCGTGATGAGCAGGTCGTAGGCGTCCCGGCCGGCGACCTCGGAGGTGCCGTCCACGGTGACCGAGGTGGTGGCGTCCACCGCCGCGAGGGCCTGCTCGGCGGCCTCCTGCGGGGTGGGCAGCTCCGCGGGGAGCCGCCCCTCGTGCTGGCCGCCGGGGGCCCGGTGGTCGCCGCCCTCGGCGTGGAACACCTGGTTGGTGGCGCTGTCGTACGCCCACACCTGGTCCGCGTTGTGGATGAGGCTGTACTCGGACGTCTCGTCCACGATGGACAGCCGCTGCTTGTCCGGGCCGTCAACGGCCACCCGCACGGTGTGCGAGCCGGAGAGCAGCGCGGGGAGCTGGGACCTGGGGTCGGCGGTGGCCCCGGCGCCCTCGGCGTCCTCCTCTCCCCCGGCACCAGGACCGAACGGGCTGCTGCCGGCACCGGACGCGCCACCGGCGATCAGCCCGGGCAGCCCCAGATCGGTACTGATCTTCACCGTGCCGGAGAACGTGTCCACCTGCGTGCCGGCCAGCTTGGTCACCAGTTCCTCGGCGGTGACCCCGGGCAGCTTGGGATCACTCGAGCCGGAGTCGGCGAGGGCGGGAACGAGGCCGATGGTCCCCGCGGCCACCCCGGCCACGGCCACCGGGACCAGCAACCGCACGGTGCGCCGTCTGCGCAGTGACCTGGTCTCGTCCCCGGGGTCCTGGTCGTGGGTCGTCGGTTCTATCGGTGCCATGTGGCGTACCTCCTGTGGCGGCAGTCGCCTGCCGGGTGCATGTGTCCGCCGCTGTCCCCCTCATTGTTACCCCAAGCCGGGGGAAGGACGGCGTAGCACCAATTCCACCAACGAGCCGTGGCGTAGACATCAGCCAGCAGCATCAACCGGACGTACGCCCAAGGGATGACTGGTCGCCCTCCATGGGGGCCGCAGGGCCGACACCGGCCGGGAAAGCCCCCAGGGGGGCCGGAGCGGCCCGGGGCGGGGTCCCGGGGGCCGGGTTCAGCCGGCCCGGTGCACCACCGCGGTGCAGAGGTCCTCCAGGGCCGCCCGGGCCGGGATCGCCGGGAGCCCGGAGAGCAGGGTGTGGGCCTCGTCCGCGTACCGCACGGTGTCCCTGCGGGCCCGCTCCAGGGCGGGGTGGGCGCGCAGCAGCCGCAGGGCCTCCGCGTGCCGCGCGTCGTCGCTGAGGTCACCGTCCAGCAGCTCCCGCAGCCGGACGTCGTCGGCGTCCTGACCGCCGCCCCTCGCCCGCAGGTACAGCACCGGCAGGGTGGGGACGCCCTCCCGCAGGTCCGTGCCGGGGGTCTTGCCGGACTCGCTGGTGTCGCTGGCGATGTCCAGGACGTCGTCGGCGAGTTGGAAGGCGGTGCCGATCCGCTCGCCGTACTGGGTGAGGATGTCCACGGTCCGTTCGTCGGCACCGGACATCATCGCGCCGAACCGGCCCGAGACAGCGATCAACGAGCCGGTCTTGCCGGCGATCACGTCCAGGTAGTGGGCGATCGGGTCGTTGTCCGGGGCCGGTCCCGTGGTCTCCAGGATCTGACCGGTGACCAGCCGCTCGAACGCCTCGGCCTGGATGCGCACGGCCTCGGGGCCGAGGTCGGCCAGGATGTTGGAGGCCCGGGAGAACAGGAAGTCACCGGTGAGGATGGCCACCGAGTTGTCCCAGCGGGCGTTGGCGCTGGCCGCGCCGCGCCGCAGGGTGGCCTCGTCCATCACGTCGTCGTGGTAGAGGGTGGCCAGGTGGGTCAGTTCGACCACGACGGCCGCCGGGACCACCCCCGGCGCGTAGGGGTCGCCGAACTGGGCGGCCAGCAGGGTCAGCAGTGGCCGGAACCGCTTGCCGCCCGCCTCCACCAGGTGCCGGGCCGTCTGCGTGATGAACGGGACGTCGCTCTTGGTCGCCTCGAGCAGCCCCTGCTCGACCGCGGCCATCCCGGCACGGACGTCGGCGTCGAGGGCGTCGTCCCGCAAGCTCAGCCCGAAGGGCCCGACGACGGTCACCGCGGGTTCTCCTGTCGCTAGGTCGATACTCGGACTACGGACCACAGTCCCCAGCAGGGTAGCCGGTCGTCTTCCCGCCTCTCGCACAGGCATACCCCCACGCAAGGGACCCCGCGGGCGCGTTCGCCGACCCGCCCGGGGAACACCGCGGGGCAGTCACCCGGCACCGGGTGACTGCCCCTGCAACCGCTCCTGGTCAGCGGACCGCCCGCGTCAGCGGGTGAACACCGACGCCGTGTCCGCCAGGTCGAGGAAGTACTGCGGCGCCACACCCAGCACCACGGTGGTCACCACCCCGAAGGCGATGGTGGTCGAGGTGAGGAGGCTGGGCACCGCGACCGTCGGCCCCTCCGGGCTCGGCTCGGAGAAGAACATCACCACGATGACCCGGATGTAGAAGAACGCGGCCACCGCGCTGCACAGCACACCGACGATCACCAGCGGAGTGGCCCCGCCGTCCGCCGCCGCCTTGAACACCGCGAACTTCCCGGAGAAGCCACTGGTCAGCGGGATGCCGGCGAAGGCGAGCAGGAACAGCGCGAAGACCCCTGCCACCAGCGGGGAACGCCGACCGAGACCAGCCCAACGGGACAGGTGGGTCGCCTCCCCACCGGCGTCCCTGACCAGGGTGACCACCGCGAAGGCGCCCAGCGTCACGAACGAGTACGCCCCCAGGTAGAACATCACCGAGGAGATGCCGTCCGGTGTGGTGGCCACCACACCGGCCAGGATGAACCCGGCGTGCGCGATCGAGGAGTACGCCAGCAGGCGCTTCACGTCGGTCTGGGTGACGGCGACGATGGCGCCGACCGACATGGTCAGGATGGCCACGCCCCACATCACCGGCCGCCAGTCCCAACGCAGCCCGGGCAGGGCGACGTACAGGAAGCGCAGCATGGCGCCGAAGGCGGCGACCTTGGTGGCCGCGGCCATGAAGCCGGTCACCGGCGTGGGCGCGCCCTGGTAGACGTCCGGGGTCCAGGAGTGGAACGGCACCGCGCCCACCTTGAACAGCAGGCCCATCAGCACCATCGCCCCGCCGATCAGCAGCAGCGCGTCGTTGCCCGCGGTCTCCGCCAGGCCCTCGGTGACCGGGGCGTTCCCGGAGACCACGTCGGCGATCCCGCCGAGGTTGACGGTGCCGGCGTAGCCGTACAGCAGGGCGATGCCGAACAGCAGGAACGCCGAGGAGAACGCCCCGAGCAGGAAGTACTTCACCGCGGCTTCCTGGGAGAGCATCCGGCGACGGCGGGCCAGCGCGCACAGCAGGTACAGCGGGAGGGAGAACACCTCGAGCGCGATGAACAGGGTCAGCAGGTCGGCCGCGGCGGGGAACACCATCATCCCGCTGACCGCGAAGAGCATCAGCGGGAACACCTCGGTGGTGGACATGCCCGCCTTGACCGCGTCCCGCTCCTGGTCGCTGTTGGGGACCGAGGCGCCCATCGGGGCGAAGGCGTCCACCCGCTGCCCGGCGACCTTGGACTCCAACCGCCGCTCGGCGACGCTGAACGTCGCCACCAGCGCGACCAGGACGATGGTGCCCTGGAGGAACAGCGCCGGTCCGTCCACCGCGACCGCGCCCATCGCCGCGAGGTGTGCCTTGTCGGTGGCGTAGCCGTCCGCCGCGAGGTACAGGACCGCGCCGAACGCGGAGATGAGGCCGAGCGAGGACACCACGAGCTGTGCCGTGTGCCTGCGGTGCCGGGGCAGGAACGCGTCCAGCAGCACACCGATGATGGCCGTGCCCAGCACGATCAGGATCGGCGAGAGCTGGGCGTACTCGATGTCCGGGGNGGGGATGTCCGCCTGCCGCTCGGCCGCCGTTGTCCACAGGCCGTGGACGGTGGTGCTGGCGGTCACTTGTCACCTCCGTGCGTTTCGGCCCCGGACTCGGTGCCCGCGGCCTCGGTGCCCGCAGCCTCGGCGTGGCCCCCCTCGGCACCCTCGGCGCCGTGGTCAGCCTTCCGCTGCTTGTGCACGGCATCGAGGTCGATGTCCGGCTTCGGATCGGTCTTGTTGACGTCGGACAGGGTGTGGCCGACGGCCGGGTCGATCACGTTGAGCACCGGCTTGGGGTAGACGCCGAGGAAGAGCAGCAGGGCGATCAGCGGTGCCACCACCGCGATCTCCCGGGCCTTCAGGTCGGGCATCCCCTCGACCTCCGCCTTGACCGGCCCGGTCATGGTGCGTTGGTACAGCAGCAGCACGTACAGCGCGCCGAACACGATGCCCACCGTGGCGACCACGCCCAGCGCCTTGTACCTGCTGAACGTGCCCACCAGCACCAGGAACTCGCTGACGAACGGCGCGAGTCCGGGCAGGGACAGGGTGGCGAGGCCACCGACGAGGAACGTCCCGGCGAGCACCGGCGCCACCTTCTGCACCCCGCCGAAGTCGGCGATCAGCCGGCTGCCGCGACGCGAGATCAGGAACCCGGCGACCAGCATCAGCGCGGCGGTGGAGATGCCGTGGTTGACCATGTACAGCGTGGCGCCGTTCTGGCCCTGGCTGGTCATGGCGAAGATGCCCAGGATGATGAACCCGAAGTGGGAGATCGAGGCGTAGGCGATGAGCCGCTTGATGTCCCGCTGGCCCACCGCGAGCAACGCCCCGTACAGGATGCTGATCGCGGCCAGGACCAGGATCACCGGGGTCGCCCAGTCGCTGGCCTCGGGGAAGAGCTGGAGGCACCAGCGCAGCATCGCGAAGGTGCCCACCTTGTCGACCACGGCGGTGATCAGCACCGCGACGGGCGCGGTGGACTCCCCCATGGCGTTGGGCAGCCAGGTGTGCAGC
Source organism: Wenjunlia vitaminophila DSM 41686 (assembly GCF_000380165.1). Lineage (GTDB taxonomy): Bacteria > Actinomycetota > Actinomycetes > Streptomycetales > Streptomycetaceae > Wenjunlia > Wenjunlia vitaminophila. The sequence continues at coordinate 40,044 of NZ_KB904673.1, read as the reverse complement.
GGCCACAGCGGAGCCTTGATCGCGAAGGCGAAGAAGAAGCCGAGGAACAGCGCCTTCTCCCCGTTGTCGCTGATGTCCAGCCGGCCGGCCTCACGGGCGGCCAGGATCTCCTGGAGGGAGAAGGTGCCGGTGCCGAGCTGGTCGGCGGTGACGGCGTACAGACCGACCACCGCGGCCAGCATCACCAGGCCGCCCAGCAGGTTGTACAGCAGGAACTTGACCGCCGCGTAGGACCGCTGCTTCGCCGCCTCCGCCTCGTCGTGCCCGCCGGCCCGGTCCCCGAAGCCACCGATGAGGAAGTACATCGGGATCAGCATGGCTTCGAAGAAGATGTAGAAGAGGAAGACGTCGGTCGCCGCGAACGACATCACCACCATGGCCTCGACCATGAGGATCAGCGCGAAGAAGCCCTGGGTGGGCCGCCACCGGCTGGTGGTCTCGGCACCCGCGGGCGTCTTCCCGCCGGCGGGCGAGGAGGGCGGGTCCGCGTCGTTCCACCCGGCGGCGATCACGAACGGGATGAGCAGCGCGGTCAGCGAGATCAGCGCCACCGCGATGCCGTCCACGCCGAGCTCGTACCGGACGCCGAACTCCTTTATCCAGGTGTGCGACTCGGTGAGCTGGTAGCGGTCGCCGTCCGGGTCGAAGCGGCCCAGGGCGGTGCCCGCGAGGACCAGGGTGGCCAGTGAGAACACCAGCGCGGTCCATTTGGCAGCGGTGCGCCGGCCGGCCGGCACGGCGGCGGTGACCACCGCGCCGACGGCAGGCGTCGCAGCCGTTGCAGTGAGCAGGAATGACATATCAGGCGACCGCCCTCATCAGCAGGGTCGCGGCGACGAGCACCGCGGTACCACCGAACATCGACACCGCGTAGGAGCGCGCGTAGCCGTTCTGCAAGCGCCGCATGCGGCTGGAGACGCCGCCGATGAAGGCGGCCGTCCCGTTGGCCATGCCGTCCACGACCTTGTGGTCCAGGTAGACCAGTCCGCGGGTCAGGTAGGAGCCGGTCTGCACGAACGCGACGTGGTTGAAGTCGTCCTGGAGCAGGTCGCGCCGGGCGGCGCGGGTGAGCAGCGAGCCACGGGGCGCCACGGCGGGGACCGGCGACCGGCCGTACATCAGCCAGGCGATGGTGACGCCGACGACCATGGCGGTGACCGTGCAGCCGGTGACCACGCCGGCGCTGATCGGCGAGTCGCCGTGCTCGTGGTGGGTGACCGGCTCCAGCCAGTTGAGGAAGGTGTCGTTCACGGTGAACAACAGACCGGCGAAGACCGAGCCGAACGCGAGCAGGATCATCGGCACGGTCATGCTCAGCGGCGACTCGTGCGGGTGCGGGGCGGCACCCACCGCGGGGTGCCCGTCGGCGGGTTCCACGTCCGGTGTGGTCTGCGGGTCGGGGGCGCCGGCCCAGCGCTTCTCGCCAAAGAAGGTCAGCAGCATCACCCGGGTCATGTAGAACGCGGTGATGGCCGCGCCGAGCAGCGCCACCGAGCCCAGGATCCACCCCTCGGTGCCGCCCTTGGCGAACGCCGCCTCGATGATCTTGTCCTTGGAGAAGAAGCCGGACAGACCGGGGAACCCGATGATCGCCAGGTAGCCGAGGCCGAAGGTGACGAAGGTGATCGGCATGTACTTGCGCAGCCCGCCGTACTTGCGCATGTCCACCTCGTCGTTCATGCCGTGCATGACCGACCCGGCGCCGAGGAACAGCCCCGCCTTGAAGAAGCCGTGGGTGACCAGGTGCATGATGGCGAAGACGTAGCCGATCGGCCCCAACCCCGCCGCCATGATCATGTAGCCGATCTGCGACATGGTCGATCCGGCGAGCGCCTTCTTGATGTCGTCCTTGGCGCAACCGACGATCGCACCGAAGACCAGCGTGACCGCGCCCACGGTGACCACCGCGGTCTGCGCGGCCGGGGCACCGTTGAAGATCTCCCCGGAGCGGGTGATCAGGTAGACGCCCGCGGTGACCATGGTCGCCGCGTGGATCAGCGCGGAGACCGGGGTCGGGCCCTCCATGGCGTCACCGAGCCAGGACTGCAGCGGCACCTGGGCGGACTTGCCGCACGCGGCGAGCAGCAGCATCAGGCCGATCGCGGTGAGCTGGCCCTCGCTCGCGCTGCCGGCGTCCGGCAGCACCTCGGAGAAGGCGAACGTGCCGAACGTGGTGAACATCAGCATGATCGCGATGGAGAGGCCGACGTCGCCCACCCGGTTGACCAGGAAGGCCTTCTTCGCCGCGGTGGCCGCGCTGGGCTTGTGCTGCCAGAAGCCGATCAGCAGGTACGAGGCGAGGCCCACGCCCTCCCAGCCGACGTAGAGCAGCAGGTAGTTGTCGGCGAGGACCAGCACCAGCATCGCCGCGAGGAAGAGGTTGAGGTAGCCGAAGAAACGGCGCCTGCGCTCGTCGTGCTCCATGTAGCCGACCGAGTAGAAGTGGATCAGTGTGCCCACTCCGGTGATCAGCAGCACGAAGGTCATCGAGAGCTGGTCGAGCTGGAAGGCGACGTCCGCCTGGAAGCCCTCGACCGGCACCCACGAGAACAGGTGGTCGTGCAGCGCCCGTTCCTCGGCGTCCTTCCCCACCATGTCCGCGAACAGGACACAGCCGACCGCGAACGAGGTGGTCGCGAACACGATGCCGAGCCAGTGGCCGAGCCGGTCCAGGGCCCGACCGCCGACCAACAGGATCAGTGCTCCGAGCAGTGGCGCCCCGACGAGCACTCCGATGAGGTTCTCCACGTTCCAAGCCCCTCTACAGCTTCATCAGGTTGGCGTCGTCGACCGAGGCCGAGTGACGGACGCGGAAGATCATCAGGATGATCGCCAGGCCGACCACGACCTCGGCCGCGGCGACGACCATCGTGAAGAACGCGATGATCTGCCCGTCGAGGTTGCCGTGGATCCTGGAGAAGGTGACGAACGCCAGGTTGCACGCGTTGAGCATCAGCTCCACGCACATGAAGACGATGATCGCGTTGCGCCTGACCAGCACTCCCGCGGCGCCGATGGTGAACAGCAGCGCGGACAGGTACAGGTAGTTGACCGGGTTCACTTGGCTGCGCCCTCCGACTCGGACTCCGGCGAGCCGTTCTCCTCGGGCTGCCGCACGACGCGCTTGGGCGTGACCCGGCCGAGCCAGGACTCGGCCTGGCCCTCGAGCTCGGCGACGTTGGACATCGGCTCGTTGCTGACGTCCCGCATCTGACCGCGGGCACGCAGCGTCTTGTTGACCGAGACCTCCGCGATGCTGCCGTCGGGGAGCAGGGCGGGGATGTCGTTCGCGTTGTGCCGGGCGTAGACCCCGGGCGCGGGCAGCGGCGTGACCTGCTTGCCCTCGCGGACCCGGCGCTGGGACAGCTCGCGCTGGGTCTCCGGCTTGGTGATCCGCTCGCGGTGGGTGAGCACCATGGCGCCGACCGCGGCGGTGATCAGCAGCGCCCCGGTGAGCTCGAAGGCCCACACGTAGCGGTTGAAGATCAGGGCCGCCAGGGCCTCGACGTTGCCGTCCGCGTTGGCCTTGCCGAGCCCGGCGTAGGAGTCGATGGAGGCGTTGCCGATGCCGGCGATCAGCAGGATGCCGAAACCGAGTCCGCAGGTGGCGGCGAGCCAGCGCTGCCCCTTGAGGGTCTCCTTCAGCGAGTCGGCCGAGGTGACGCCGACCAGCATCAGCACGAACAGGAACAGCATCATGATCGCGCCGGTGTAGACGACGATCTGGACGATGCCGAGGAAGTACGCACCCTGGGACAGGTAGAACACCGCAAGGATGATCATGGTGCCGGCCAGGCTGAGCGCACTGTGCACGGCCTTCTTCATCATCACCGTGCACAGGGCCCCGACCAGCGCGATGGTGCCCAGGACCCAGAACTGCACCGCCTCCCCGGTGGAGGTGCTGGTGGTGGCGGCGAGAACGTTCACGACCTGCCCTCCGCCCGCACCGGCTCCGCCACCTGGGAGTCTGCCGACGGGCCACCGTCCTGGTCGTCGGCCGCACGGGCCGGCCGCTGGGTGGTGGTGCCCGGGGCGGCCGCGGTGACCTCACCGCGGTAGTAGTCGTCGTCCTCGGTGCCCGGGTACATCTCGTGCGGCGGAGCCACCATGCCGTCGGTGAGGCCGACCAGCAGCTCCTGCTTGGTGTAGATCAGCGACGCCCGGCTGCGGTCGGCGAGCTCGTACTCGTTGGTCATGGTCAGCGCCCGGGTGGGGCACGCCTCGACGCACAGCCCGCACAGGATGCAGCGCAGGTAGTTGATCTGGTAGACCGCGCCGTACCGCTCACCGGGGGAGTACCGCTCCTCCTCGGTGTTGTCCGCGCCCTCCACGTAGATCGCGTCCGCCGGGCACGCCCAGGCACACAGCTCACAGCCGATGCACTTCTCCAGGCCGTCAGGGTGCCGGTTGAGCTGGTGACGTCCGTGGAAGCGCGGCGCTGTGATCTTCTTCTGCTCTGGATACTGCTCGGTCAGGCGCTTCTTGAACATGGCCCCGAAGGTCACGCCGAAGCCCGAGACCGGCCCCAGGAAATCAGGCACCGTCCGTCTCCTTAACCGCTGTGTTGTCGACACTCACCGTGTCGTTGAGACTCTCGGCGGCGGCGGGGACCAGTTGCCGCTCGGACCGCGGCTTGCGGCGCGGCACCGGCGGCAGGGTCTGCCCCGGCAGTGGCGGAACGGGGAAGCCACCGGCCATCGGGTCGAACTGCTCCTGCGGGGCGAGGCTTCTCGCCGCCTCCTCCTCCTTGTCGCCCTTCTCCCGCAGGTAGTCCACGAGCAGGGAGACCAGCAGCACGGCGAACACGCCGCCGGCGACGTAGAGCGTGATCTCCTGGAAGTCGTAGCCGTCGTTGCGCAGGGCCCGGACGGTGGCCACCAGCAGCAGCCAGACCATGGAGACCGGGATGAGCACCTTCCAGCCCAGCTTCATGAACTGGTCGTAGCGCATCCGCGGGAGCGTGCCGCGCAGCCAGATGAACAGGAAGATCAGGAGCTGGAGCTTGAGGGTGAACCACAGCATCGGCCACCAGCCGTGGTTGGCGCCCTCCCAGACGCCGCTGATCGGCCAGGGCGCCCGCCAGCCGCCGAGGAACAGCGTGGTGGCCACCGCGGAGACGGTGACCATGTTCACGTACTCGGCGAGCATGAACATCGCGAACTTGATCGAGGAGTACTCGGTGTTGAAGCCACCGACCAGCTCGCCCTCCGCCTCGGGGAGGTCGAACGGGGCGCGGTTGGTCTCACCGACCATCGCGATGATGTAGACGATGAACGACACCGGCAGCAGGACCGCGAACCAGCGCTCGTCCTGCGAGTTGACGATCTCGGAGGTGGACATCGAACCCGAGTAGATGAACACCGCCGCGAACGACAGGCCCATCGCGATCTCGTAGGAGATCATCTGCGCGGTGGAGCGGAGTCCGCCGAGCAGCGGGTAGGGCGAGTTGGACGACCAACCCGCCAGCACGATGCCGTAGATGCCGACCGACGCGGTCGCCAGGATGTACAGGATGCCGACCGGGAGGTCGGTGAGCTGCATGGTGGTGCGCTCACCGAAGATCGAGATCTGGTGGTCCGCCGGGCCGAACGGGATCACCGCGAACGCCATGAACGCGGGGATCGCGGCGACGACCGGCGCCAGCAGGAACACGACCTTGTCGGATCCCTTGACGATCAGGTCTTCCTTCAGCATCAGCTTGACGCCGTCCGCCAGCGACTGCAGCAGTCCCCACGGACCGTGGCGGTTGGGGCCGACGCGTCGCTGCATCCATGCGACGACCTTGCGTTCCATCACGATGGACACCAGGACGAAGACCATCAGGAAGGCAAAGACGAAGACGGCCTTGACGCAGACCAGCCACCAGGGATCGGTGCCGAAGACCGACAGGTCCTCGGCCGCGGACACGATCATGAACTCTCCTCCGCAACTACCTGCTCACTCGCCGCGGCCCCTGGCGCACCGTCGGTCGCGGTCGCGCCGTCCGCCCCGGTGGCGTCGCCGGCCACGGTGATCCGCACCACCTCGCCGGGCACACAACCCAGCTCGCGGGCCACCCCGCGGCCCACCGAGTTCAGCGGCAGCCACACCACCCGGTCCGGCATGGCGGTGATCTCCACCGGCAGTTCCAGGGCACCGGCGGGGCCGGCCACCCGCAGCCGCCCGCCGTCGGTGACGCCGGCCTCGGCGGCGGTCGCGGCGGAGACCCGGGCCACCGCGGGGTGCCGGGTGCCGGCCAGGGACGCGTCGCCGTCCTGGAGGCGGCCGTTGTCCAACAGCATCCGGTGCCCGGCGAGCAGCGCCTCGCCCGCGCCGGGACGGGGCAGCGGGCGGCCCGGCACGGTGGGCGGGGCGACGTAGCCGCCGGTCCACGGCCCCAGGGTGGTCAGTTCGTGGCGTGCCGCCGGCAGGTCGGGCAGCCCCAGGTGGACGTCCATCGCGTCCGCCAGCATGTTGATCACCCGGAGGTCGGGCAGCAGGTGCCTGGCGGTCATCTGGTCGGGCTTGAGCGCCGCCTCGAACGGGCGGGCCCGGCCCTCCCAGTCCAGGTAGGTCCCGGCCCGCTCGGTGACCGCGGCCACCGGCAGCACCACGTCGGCCCGCTCGGTGACCGCCGAGTGCCGCTGCTCCAGACTGACCAGGAAGTCCACCGCGTCCAGGGCCTCCAGGGCCTTGTCCGGGTCCGGCAGGTCGTCCGGTTCGACGCCGCCGACCAGCAGCGCGTGGATCTCGCCGCCGGCCGCCGCGTTCAGGATGTGGGTGGTGTCCCGGCCGAACCGGTGGGGCAGCTCCCCCACCCCCCACAGCACCGCGGTCTCCTCACGGGCCACCGGGTCCATCACCGGCCGTCCCGAGGGCAGCAGACCGGGCAGCGCGCCGGCTTCCAGCGCGCCCCGCTCCCCCGCCCGGCGCGGAATCCAGGCCAGGTCGGCCCCGGTCGAGGTGGACAGCCGGATCACCGCGGTGAGCGCGCCGGGCACCCCGGCGAGCCGCTCCCCGACCAGCACCACGGCCCCGGGCTCGCGCAGCGCCTCGGCTGCGGCGAGCGCGCCCTCGGGGGGCTGCGAACCGGCGAGCGCGTCCAGCCACTCCGGCTCGGTGCCCGGCGCGGCCGGCAGCAGCGTGCCGCCGAGCTTGGTGAGGCCCGACGTGGCGAACGGGGCCACCGAGTAGACCTTCACCCTCTTCTTGCGCCACGCCTTGCGCAGCCGCAGGAAGACGATCGGCGACTCCTCCTCCGGCTCGAAGCCGACCAGCAGCACGGCCGGGGCCTTCTCCAGCGCGGCGTAGCTGACCCCGGTGCCGTCCAGGTCCACGCCCTGGCCGGCGATCTCGGCGGCGAGGAAGTCGGCCTCCTCCTGGCTGTGCACGCGGGCCCGGAAGTCCACGTCGTTGGTGCGCAGCGCGACCCGGGCGAACTTGGCGTAGGCGTAGGCGTCCTCGACGGTGAGCCGGCCACCGGGGAGCACCCCGGCCGCGCCGCGGGCGGCCGACAACCCGCGGGCCGCGGTCGCCAGCGCCTCGGGCCAGCTCGCCGGCGTGAGCTCGCCGGTCTCCGGGTCCCGCACCAGCGGTGTGGTGATCCGGTCCTTGGCCGCGTAACGGAAGGCGAACCGGCCCTTGTCGCAGTTCCACTCCTCGTTGACCTGCGGGTCCTCCGCGGCGAGCCGGCGCAGCACCTTGCCGCGCCGGTGGTCGGTGCGGATGGCGCAGCCGGACGAGCAGTGCTCGCACACCCCCGGCGAGGAGACCAGGTCGAAGGGGCGGGAGCGGAAGCGGTAGGCGGTGGAGGTGAGGGCGCCCACCGGACAGATCTGGATGGTGTTGCCGGAGAAGTAGGACTGGAACGGCGCCGACTCGCCGGTGCCGACCTGCTGGAGCGCGCCGCGCTCCAGCAACTCGATGAACGGGTCCCCGGCGACCTGCTGGGAGAACCGGGTGCAGCGGGCGCACAGCACGCACCGCTCCCGGTCCAGCAGCACCTGGGTGGAGATCGGCACCGGCTTGGCGTAGGTCCGCTTGACCCCGTCGAAGCGGGTGTCGGGGTCACCGACCTGCATCGCCTGGTTCTGCAGGGGGCACTCGCCGCCCTTGTCGCAGACCGGGCAGTCCAGCGGGTGGTTGATCAGCAGCAGCTCCATCACCCCGCGCTGCGCCTTCTCGGCGACCGGCGAGCTGAGCTGGGTCTTGACGACCATCCCGTCGGTGCAGGTGATGGTGCACGAGGCCATGGGCTTGCGCTGGCCCTCGACCTCCACGAGGCACTGCCGGCAGGCGCCCACCGGGTCCAGCAGCGGGTGGTCGCAGAACCGCGGGATCTCCACCCCGATCTGCTCCGCCGCCCGGATCACCAGCGTGCCCTTGGGCACGGTGACCTCGGCGCCGTCGATGGTGACCGTCACGGCGTCCTCGGGCGCCGGGCGCCGCGGAGGTTCGGCCGGGGCGGCCGGGGTGGAACCGGTCGTGACCGTCATGCGTTCACCTCCTGGTGAGCGGTGCTCGGCTGGTCGGCCCAGAGGGTGGACGCGGCCGGGTCGAAGGGGCAGCCGCGCTGCTCGATGTGGGCCTCGTACTCGTCCCTGAAGTACTGGAGCGAGGACAGGATGGGCGCGGCGGCGCCGTCGCCCAGCGCGCAGAAGGAGCGGCCGAAGATGTTGTCCGAGATGTCGGCGAGCTTGTCCAGGTCGGACAGGGTTCCCTTGCCGGCCTCGATGTCCCGCATCAGTTGGACCAGCCAGTACGTACCCTCGCGGCAGGGCGTGCACTTGCCGCAGGACTCGTGGGCGTAGAACTCCGTCCACCGGGTGACCGCGCGCACCACGCAGGTGGTCTCGTCGAAGCACTGCAACGCCTTGGTGCCGAGCAGCGACCCGGCGGCGGCGACGCTGTCGAAGTCCAGCGGGACGTCCAGGTGCTCCTCGGTGAGCAGCGGGGTGGAGGAGCCGCCGGGGGTCCAGAACTTCAGTCGGTGCCCTGGGCGGATGCCCCCCGCGAGTTCCAGGAGCTGTCGCAGGGTGATGCCCATCGGGGCCTCGTACTGACCGGGGTTGACCACGTGTCCGGACAGCGAGTACAGCGTGTACCCGGGGCACTTCTCGGTGCCCATGGAGCGGAACCACTCCTTGCCGCGGTGCAGGATCGACGGCACCGAGGCGACGGACTCCACGTTGTTCACCACGGTGGGGCACGCGTAGAGGCCGGCCACCGCGGGGAACGGCGGGCGCAGCCTGGGCTGGCCGCGGCGTCCCTCGAGGGAGTCGAGCAGCGCCGTCTCCTCACCGCAGATGTAGGCGCCGGCGCCGGCGTGCACGGTGATGTCCACGTCCAGGCCGGAGCCGAGGACGTTCCGGCCGATGTACCCGGCCTCGTACGCCTCGCGGACCGCCTCGTGGAGCCGGCGGAGCACGGGGACGACCTCTCCGCGCAGGTAGATGAAGGCGTGGTTGGACCGGATCGCGTGACAGGCGATCAGCATGCCCTCGAGCAGCACGTGCGGGTTGGCGAACATCAGCGGGATGTCCTTGCAGGTGCCCGGCTCGGACTCGTCAGCGTTGACGACCAGGTAGTGCGGCTTGCCGTCGCCCTGCGGGATGAACTGCCACTTCATGCCGGTGGGGAAGCCCGCGCCGCCACGGCCGCGCAGCCCCGCCTCCTTCACCAGGGCGATGACGTCGTCCGGCGGCATCGCGAGGGCCTTGCGCAGGCCCTGGTAGCCGTCGTGGCGCAGGTACGTCTCCAGCGTCCAGGACTCCGGCTCGTCCCAGATCTCGGAGAGCACCGGGGACAGCAGCTTCTCCGGACCCGTCCCGTAGCTGCCGGGTGCGGCGGTGGTCACTGGCCCTCCCCTTCCTGCGTACCGTTCTCAGCGGTCGACTCGCCCTGGGACGGAACCAGGCCGTGGGCCGCGTCCGGCCGTGCCGGGGCGGTTGCGCCCTTGGCCAGGCGCAGACCGGCCAGGGAGGCCGGCCCCGCGCTGCCGGACGCGCTGACCGCGCCCGGGCGGGTGTCCGGGAACCCAGCGAGGATCCTGGCCGTTTGTTTGAACGAGCACAGGGGCGCGCCCCGGGTCGGCGACACGGTGCGCCCGGCCCGCAGGTCGTCCACCATCTGCTTGACCGAATCGGGGGTCTGGTTGTCGAAGAACTCCCAGTTGACCATCACCACGGGGGCGAAGTCGCAGGCGGCGTTGCACTCGATGTGCTCGAGCGTGATCGTGCCGTCCTCGGTGGTCCCCTGGTTGTCGACGCCGAGGTGCTCCTTGAGCTCGGCGAAGATCTGGTCGCCGCCCATGATCGCGCACAGGGTGTTGGTGCACACCCCGACGTGGTAGTCGCCCGACGGCCGGCGCCGGTACATGGTGTAGAAGGTGGCGACCGCCGCCACCTCCGCGTCGGTCAGGTCGAGCATCCGGGCGCAGAACCGCATCCCGGTGCGGCTGACGTAGCCCTCCTCGGACTGCACCAGGTGCAGCATGGGCAGCAGCGCGGAACGGCTGCCGGGGTAGCGGGCGATGATCTCCTTCGCGTCCACCTCCAGGCGGGCGCGCACCTCGTCCGGATAGTCCTCGGCGGGCAGCTCCGGCAGCCCCAGGTTGACCTGCGTGGTCATCGGTCCACCCCTCCCATCACGGGATCGATGCTCGCCACGGCCACGATCACGTCGGCGACCTGGCCGCCCTCGCACATCGCCGCCATCGACTGGAGATTGACGAACGACGGGTCACGGAAGTGGACCCGGTACGGCCTGGTGCCCCCGTCGCTCACCACGTGGGCGCCGAGCTCTCCCTTGGCCGACTCCACCGCCGCGTACGCCTGCCCGGGCGGCACCCGGAACCCCTCGGTGACCAGCTTGAAGTGGTGGATCAGGGCCTCCATGGAGGTGCCCATGATGTTCCTGATGTGGTCCAGGGAGTTGCCGAGACCGTCCGGGCCGAGGGCCAGTTGCGCCGGCCAGGCGATCTTCTTGTCCCCGACCATCACCGGGCCCGGCTCCAGCCGGTCCAGGCACTGCTCGACGATGTTCAGCGACTGCCGCATCTCCTCGATGCGGATCAGGAACCGCCCGTAGGCGTCGCAGGTGTCGGTGGTCGGCACCTCGAACTCGTAGTTCTCGTAGCCGCAGTAGGGCTGCGACTTGCGCAGGTCGTGCGGGAGGCCCGCGGACCGCAGGATCGGACCGGTGGCGCCGAGCGCCATGCAGCCGGCGAGGTCGAGGTAGCCGATGCCCATCATCCGGGCCCGGAAGATCGGGTTCCCGGTGGCGAGCTTGTCGTACTCCGGCAGGTTCTTGCGCAGCTTCTTCACCAGTTCCCGCAGGTGGTCCACGCTGCCCGGGGGCAGGTCCTGGGCCAGCCCGCCGGGGCGGAAGTACGCGTGGTTCATCCGCAGGCCGGTGATCAGCTCGTAGGCGTCCAGGATCATCTCGCGGTCCCGGAAGCCGTAGATCATGACCGTGGTGGCGCCCAGCTCCATACCCCCGGTGGCGATGCACACCAGGTGGGAGGAGAGCCGGTTCAGCTCCATCAGCAGGACCCGGATGACGTTGGCCCGCTCGGGGACGTCGTCCTCGATCCCCAGCAGCTTCTCCACCCCCAGGCAGTACGCCGCCTCGTTGAAGAACGGCGTCAGGTAGTCCATGCGGGTGACGAAGGTGGTGCCCTGCGTCCAGGTGCGGTACTCGAGGTTCTTCTCGATCCCGGTGTGCAGGTAGCCGATGCCGCAGCGGGCCTCCTGCACGTTCTCGCCGTCGATCTCCAGGATCAGGCGCAGCACACCGTGGGTGGACGGGTGCTGGGGGCCCATGTTCACGACGATGAGCTCGTCGTCGGTGCGGCCCGCGGCCTGGACGACCTCGTCCCAGTCGCCGCCGGTGACGGTGTAGACCGGGCCCTCGGTGGTCTCCCTGGACTCCGCCTGGTGGGTGCTGTGCGGTGTACTCATTAGCTGTACGACCTCCGCTGGTCCGGAGCCGGGATCTGGGCGCCCTTGTACTCGACCGGGATGCCACCGAGCGGGTAGTCCTTGCGCTGGGGGAAGCCCTGCCAGTCGTCGGGCATCATCAGGCGGGTCAGGGCCGGGTGGCCGTCGAAGATCAGCCCGAAGAAGTCGTAGGTCTCACGCTCGTGCCAGTCGTTGGTCGGGTACACCTCGACCAACGACGGGATGTGCGGGTCGGCGTCCGGAGCGGTGACCTCGAGCCGGATCAGCCGGTTGTGGGTGATCGACCGCAGGTGGTAGACGGCGTGCAGCTCACGCCCCGTCTCCTGCGGGAAGTGCACCCCGTTCATCCCGGCGCACAACTCGAAGCGCAGCGCGGGGTCGTCGCGCAGCGTCCTCGCCACCTGCTTCAGGTGCTCCCGGCGGACGTGGAAGGTGATCTGGCCGCGGTCGACGACGACCTTCTCCACCGCCAGCTCGTAGTCGATGCCCTGTTCCTCCAGCGCACCGTCGAGCTCGTCGGCGACCTCGTCGAACCACCCGCCGTAGGGGCGCGCCGAGGCGCCGGGCAGCCGGACGGTACGCACCAGGCCGCCGTAGCCCGAGGTGTCTCCGGAGCCGTGGGCCCCGAACATGCCGCGGCGGGTGCTGACGGGATCTCCCTCGTCCCCCCGCGGGGCGGGCACACCGCCGTTCACATGTGGCTCGCTGCTCACCAGAGCACCCCTTCGTTCGCTTCTCCGCCCACGAGGCGAAGCTGCGGTGACGCTGACAACTGCCGCCGGGCGGCCTCGCGTGCGTCGCTCACCGGAGCAACCCCTTCATCTCGATCGTCGGCAGCGCCTTGAGCGCCGCCTCCTCGGCTTCGGCCGCGGCCCGTTCGCGGTTGACCCCGAGCGGCTCCTTGCGGATCTTCTCGTGGAGCTTGAGGATCGCGTCCATCAGCATCTCGGGGCGCGGTGGGCAGCCCGGCAGGTAGATGTCGACCGGGACGATGTGGTCGACGCCCTGCACGATCGCGTAGTTGTTGAACATGCCGCCGGAGGAGGCGCACACGCCCATGGAGATCACCCACTTGGGGTTGGGCATCTGGTCGTAGATCTGCCGCAGCACCGGGGCCATCTTCTGGCTCACCCGGCCGGCGACGATCATCAGGTCGGCCTGCCGTGGCGAGGCCCGGAAGACCTCCATGCCGAAGCGGGCCAGGTCGTAGCGGCCCGCACCCGTCGTCATCATCTCGATGGCGCAGCAGGCGAGGCCGAAGGTGGCCGGGAAGACCGACGACTTTCGAGCCCAGCCCGCGGCGTTCTCGACCGTGTCGAGCAGAAAGCCGCTCGGCAGCTTCTCCTCAATACCCATCCGAATTGCCCCAATCTAGATGTCGGCCCGCAGCCTCGGCGACGGCAACGGCCCGCCAACCGGCCCTAGTCCCACTCCAGACCGCCCCGCCGCCACACGTAGGCGTAGGCGACCGCCACGGTGAGGGCGAAGAGCAGCATCTCGACGAGCCCGAACAGCCCCATGGCGTCGAACGACACCGCCCATGGGTAGAGGAAGATGATCTCGATGTCGAAGATGATGAACAGCATCGCCGTCAGGTAGTACTTGATCGGGAAGCGTCCGCCACCCACCGCCTGCGGAGTCGGCTCGATGCCGCACTCGTACGCCTCCACCTTGGCCCGGTTGTAGCGGCTCGGCCCGATGAGGGCGGCGGCGACCACGGACCCGATGGCAAAGACGGCCGCGAGGCCCCCGAGTACGAGGATCGGCGCGTAGGCATTCACGTCCTCGGCTCCTCTCTCCAGTCGGCGATGACTGCGTTGGCTATATGTGAGTCAGTTCACAAGCCCGATCGGGTGCATCCTATGCCCCCGCATCTGTGATCTGCGACACGGGGTCCTGTTCAGTGTTTGTGATCTTCGACACCCGGCAGAAGAGCATCTGATCTACGCCGTGCCGCCAGCCCCACGCGTCGCGGGAAAACGCTCACCCTCGGTGACGCGTCATCTCGTTCTCGCAGGTCGGAGAGGTGCGCCCGCTAGCAACCAGATGCCCCCCGGGCAAATTTGATATGGGCAGTACGCCGTGATAGTGCCGTGGGGCGCTGGAGAACGGGCGAGGTGCCGGACAAGGATGTCCCCGGATTCACAAGCGGCCCCGGCGCTGCCACGCGACCCGGAAGTACCGCATCATGAACAACTCAGGTTCCGTCAACAACACAGAACGGGGGAAACAAACTCGTGGGGTTCCTTGATCGAAAGAAAAAGAACAAGAAGAAGAAGGACGGCGGTGGAGGGGACTGTTGCGGCCCCGCCGACTGCTGCGATCTCTCACTGTTCATGCACGCCCGTGTCCTGGCCGCGGTGGGCTGCGCCGTGTTCGGCCTCGGCCCCACCGCCCGGCGGCTGGAACGGGAACCCGGCGCGCCCCGGGGGCTCCTCGCCCGCCGGATGCACCTCGCGGTGCGCTACTACCAGGAGCGGATCAGCCCCCGGTACGGCCCGCGCTGCCGGTACACCCCGACCTGCTCGGCGTACGCGGTCACCGCGCTCCGCCGGCACGGCGCGGTGCGCGGCAGCGTCCTGACGTGGCGCAGGCTGGCCCGTTGCACCCCCAACGGCGGCCGGGGGGCGGACCCGGTGCCGGGGAGCTGAGCGGTCGCCCGCGGCACGGGCGGACCCGGGGACGTCCCGGGGTGGCGGGGCACCGGCTGCCCCGCCACCCGGCGGTCACGACCTCGGCGTCACCTTGGAGAGTCCGTTGATGATCCGGTCCATTGCGTCCCCACCCCGCGGGTCGGTGAGGTTGGCGAGCAGTTTCAGGGTGAACCGCATCAGCACCGGATGTGTCAGCCCGCGCTCGGTGCAGAGTTTCATCACCGTGGGATTGCCGATCAGACGGACGAACGCCCGCCCCAGTGTGTAGTAGCCGCCGTACGTCTCCTTGAGGATCCTCGGGTAGTTCTGCAGAGCGAGTTCCCGTTGCGCCGGCGTGGCCCGGGCGTGCGCCTGGACAATGGCGCCGGCGGCAATCTCGCCGGACTCCATCGCATACGCGATTCCCTCGCCGTTGAAGGGATTGACCATTCCGCCGGCGTCCCCGACCAGCATCAGGCCCCGGTCGTAGTGCGGCTGGCGGTTGAATGCCATCGGGAGCGCGGCGCCCCGAATGGGCCCCGTCATGTTCTCCTCGGTGTACCCCCAGTCCTCGGGCATGGAGGCGCACCACGCCTTGAGCACCTCGCGCCAGTCCAACTCCTTGAACGACGCCGAGGTGTTGAGCACCCCGAGGCCCACGTTGGAGGTGCCGTCGCCCATCCCGAAGATCCACCCGTATCCGGGCAGCAGCCGGTCCTGGGCACCCCGCCGGTCCCACAGCTCGAGCCAGGACTCCAGGTAGTCGTCCTCGTGCCGGGGCGTGGTGAAGTAGGTGCGCACGGCCACGCCCATGGGCCGGTCGTCACGCCGGTGCAGGCCCATGGCCAGGGAGAGCCGCGAGGAGTTGCCGTCCGCCGCCACCACCAGCGGGGCCCGGAACGTCACCGGCGCCTTGTCCTCGCCGAGCTTGGCCTGGACCCCGGTGATCCGCCCCGAGCGCTCGTCCCGCACCGGCCCGGTGACGTTGCACCGTTCGTACAGGCGGGCGCCGGCCTTCTGCGCCTGGCGGGCCAGGATCTCGTCGAAGTCCGCGCGCTTGCGGACCAGGCCGTAGTCGGGGAAAGCGGCCAGCTCCGGCCAGTCCAGCTCCAGGCGCAGCCCGCCGCTGATGATCCGCAGCCCCTTGTTGCGCAGCCAGCCGGCTTCCTCGGAGACGTCCACCCCCATGGCGACGAGCTGCTTGACCGCCCGCGGGGTCAGCCCGTCACCGCACACCTTCTCGCGGGGGAACGCCGTCTTCTCCAGCAACAGCACATCGAGTCCCGACCGGGCCAGGTGATAGGCGGTCACGGAGCCCGCTGGCCCCGCACCGACAACGATCACATCAGCACCGTGCTCGGACGCTGGGGTGTTGGTCACGTTCCATCTCCCGCAGGACGGCTGGGCGGCGGTCCGGACCAGACCGGCGCAGGGGACTACTCCGCGGCCAGTTTAGTTCCCCTGGCACCGCCGCTCCCCGGCCCACCGGCCTCCGGCCCGCGCCGGCTCCGGGCCTCCGCCCCGCCGCGGTGGCCGCCGCCGTCGCCCGCCCGGTCAGCCGCGCCCCGCTCCCGCCCGGCCCGCGCCCCCGACCTGCGGCGCGAAGGCCCGGTGCAGCGCCACGATGCCCCCGGTGAGGTTCCGCCAGGCCGCCCGTTCCCACCCGGCCCGCCGGATCGTCCCGGCCAGCTCCGCCTGGTCCGGCCAGGCCCTGATCGACTCCGCCAGGTAGACGTAGGCCTCCGGGTTGCTGGTGACCGACTGGGCGACCGGCGGGATGGCCCGCATGAGGTACTCGTTGTACACGGTGCGGAACGGCGAGAAGGTGGGGCTGGAGAACTCGCACACCACCAGCCGCCCCCCCGGCCTGGTCACCCGCAGCATCTCGGCGAGCGCGGCCGGGTGGTCCTGGACGTTGCGCAGCGCGAACGAGATGGTCACCACGTCGAAGCTGGCGTCCCGGAACGGCAGTCGGGTGGCGTCGCCCGCGGCGAACACCAGGTGCGGGTACCTGCGGCGGCCGACGCGGAGCATCCCCGTGGAGAAGTCGCAGCTCACCACCTTCGCCCCGGCCTCGACAAAGGGCAGCGAGGACGTTCCGGTCCCCGCCCCGAGGTCCAGCACCCGGTCCCCGGGGCGAGCGGCCACCGCGCGGGCCACGGCCCTGCGCCAGAGCCGGGCCTGGCCGAGGGACAGGACGTCGTTGGCCAGGTCGTACTTCTCCGCGACGCCGTCGAACATGGCGGCGACATCCGTCGGTTTCTTGTCCAGGAAGGCTCGGGTCACCCCGCCATTGTCCCCCGCCCGGCCCAACCCCCGGCGCGGGGGCGCCCGGGGGCCGCCGCCAGGCCGGGGGCCCGCCCGGGGCCGGGTGTCGCTACCCCTTCCAGGGAACGGTCAGCCAGGGGCTTTCCGGGTCGGTGGTCAGCACCTGGTGGGCGTGGAGCATGTCCGTGTACCAGTCGCCGAACTCCTCGTCGTCGAAGTGCAGGCACCTGCCCAGCACGTAGCCGGCGGAGAACTGCTCCCAGGACGCGTAGTTCAACCGGCTGACCTCGCTGGTGCGCACCACCGCCGCCCGCGCCTCCTCCATGTCGCAGAACCGGCCCCCGAGACCCCACCTGGCCATCTTCGACGCCCGACCGAAGTCCCAGGCGAGCACCGACGTCACGTACCTGCCCTCGGGGAGCAGCCCGTCGGCGCGGAACCGCGACTCGTACCGGGTGATCCGGCCGATCAGCCGGTGCAGACGCCTGACCTCGGCGTCCAGCTCGCTCGCCGTCACGTGCTGGTTGTTGCCGCGGATCACCCGCTCCACGGCCTGCCGCCAGTGCCCCGGGTCCACCGGGCCACCGCCGTAGGTCCGGCCGACCTCCCGGCGCACCTCGAGCACGAACTCCCACACCGGGCTCGACATCCTCCCCTCGAGCAGGCGGTCCTGCGCCGACCGCCACTCCTCGCGGGTGGTGATGCCCCACCAGTCCCGCAGCCGTTCGCGTTCCTCGTCGTAACCGGTGCCGTGCCAGGCCATGGCGTTCCACAGCGAGCCGTTGTACACGCACAGCAGCGCCCCGCAGGCCAGGCCGTGGGCGACCGCGCCGCCGGTCGCCCCGCCCACCCGCAGCGTCTGCAGCGTCCCGCGCACGTGGTCCGGGGAGGCCTGGTCGCCGTGGCGCGCCCACAGCGCCAGGTTCTCCGGGGTCGTCGGGAAGTACCCCTCACACGGCGTCCCGGGATCGACGGCCAGCCACGTGCCGGGCCCCCACACGAAACCGGCCACCTCGCGCAGCGACCTCCTGACGAACACGGGGTCGGGCACGGGGACCGGGAGCAGGCCCTTGGTCCACACCGCCAGGCACCGCACGCCGGTCCGCTGGTCCTGGTAGTACCGGAAGCGCGGGTCGGTCTCCGCGCCCTGCCGGGGGACCAGCACGTACAGCCAGGCCCCGGCGAGGGCCGCGAGGTAGGCGTTCCAGTCCCCGCGCGCCTTCGCCGCGTACAGGGCCTGCTCCACGTCGGTCGGTGGCTGCCACGCCGGGGGCGGGGGCAGCGGCGGCACCGGGGGCGGCACTGGGGGTGGCACCGGGGGCGGCACCGCCCCCGAGCCGCGGTACGGGTCGGTCGTCACGTCGTTGCCCGCGCTCATCTGCGGTGCTCCCTCCCTGCTCGCCCGCCTCGCCGCGGGCGGCTCACTCGACGTCGTGGTGGGGCGCCCCCGCTGCGCGCCGTCCCGTTCCCGGCCGCCGGTGAAGGCGCCGGAACCGGCGCACCGCCGACCAGGCCACCCATTGTCGCCACCCCCCGGAGCGTCCCCGGCGGCGCCGTCGGGTCCACCGCCGGCGGCAGCGCCACCGCCGGAACGGGAGCGGTGACCGCCAGGCGCGGACGGCGTCCGGGGCCGGCGCGGCCACCTCCGGGCGAGCCGGCACCGGCGTGACGGGCCTTCGGCTACTCTCGGGTGACTGCTGGTCAGTACGTTGACCCGGCACAGGGATCGACAAGGTGGGTGGGGACGGCATGGACCCGATATCGCTGGCTGTTCTGGCCGCCCTGGCGGGCGGCGCGGGCGGGGAGCTCGGACGTCAGGCGTGGGCCGGGCTCACCGGCGTCATCCGGCGCCGCAGGAACGCCAGCCGCACCACGCCGGACGCCCCCTCCCCGTCAGGAGACGGCGCCGGGGACGCCACCGCCGTCCAGGACGAGCCGGCGACGCCCACCCAGGCCGCGCTGGCCGCCCTGGAGGAGCAGCCGAACGACCTGTCCAGGGCCGGCGAACTGGAGCGCACCCTGCGGGCACAGCAGGAGACCGACCCGGACTTCGCCCGGGCGATGGCGATGTGGGCGGCGTCGTTCCAGGCGACGCTGGCCGCGGACCCGGAGGCCGCCGAGGCCCTGGCGGACGCGGCCAGGGCACTCGCCCCCCAGGAGGAGCGGGCCGACGCGGGCGCCGTGCACAACGACTTCCGGCACGGCACGTTCAAGGGCCCGGTCCAGGGCAGCGGCACCCAGAACATCACCTACCGCACCTGACGGCATGGGCAAGAAGAAGTCCGCGCGGGGGCGCTCCCGGAACGACCTGCGGCACGGGAAGTACGGGGCGCCGGTCCAGGGCAGCGGCGTCCAGAACATCAGCTACAACGCGCTGTCCGCGCCGGCCGTTCCGGTGGCGCTCGCGGTGCTCCCCCCGGTTCCGCCCGAGTTCACCGGGCGGGAGGCGGAGACCGACGACCTGCTCGCCCTGCTCGCGCCCCGCGAGGCCGCGTCACCGGGCGGCACCGCCATGCCGGTGCCCACCACCGCGGTCGTCACCGGGCTCCCCGGAGTGGGCAAGACCACGCTCGCGGTCGGCGCCGCCCACCGGGCCGTGGGACGCGGCTGGTTCACCGGCGTCCAAATGATCAACCTTCGCGGCTACGACCAGACGCCGGTGCCCCCCGAGCAGGCCCTCGACGCCCTGCTGCGTTCCCTGGGCGTCCCACCCGACCACATACCGCCGACGCGGGACGAACGAGCCAACATGTACCGCTCGCAGCTCGACGCCATGGCCAGGCAGGGCGAGCGCCTGCTGATCGTCGCGGACAACGCCTCCGGCCCCGACCAGGTCCAGCCGCTGCTCCCGGGCACCCCCGTCCACCGGGTACTGGTCACCTCCCGGCACACCCTCACCGGTCTCGGAGCCCGGTTCACCGACCTGCGGACCCTGCCCCTGCCTGCCGCGATCGACCTGGTGCGCCGCGCCCTGTACGTCGCCGACCCGAACGACCGCCGGGTGGACGACGATCCCGAGGGCGCCGAGAACCTCGCCCGCGCCTGCGGCCTGCTTCCGCTCGCCCTCCAGATCACCGCGTCCCTGCTGATCGCCGACCCGGGCCAGCCCCTGTCCGAACGCGCCGAGCTCCTCACCGCCGCGGGCAGCCGGCTCGCCGGCCTCGACGACGGCAGCCGCGCGGTGCGGGCCGCGTTCGAGCAGTCGTTGCGGCTGCTGACCCCGCAGCAGGCGGACCTGTTCCGGCTGCTGAGTCTGAACCCCGGCCCGCACATCTCCACCAAGGCCGCCTCGCTGCTGTCCGACCGGACCGAGACCGACACCCGGAAACTGCTCAACGACCTGGCCGGGGCCCACCTGCTGGAACGGGTCCCCTCCAGCCGGGACCGCTGGCAGATCCACGACCTGCTCCGTGACTACGCCGCCGAGCAGGCCACTGACCACGCCCAACGCAGCAGGGACGTCCGCCGCCGCTACCAGCAGGCCCAGACCCGGCTCAGGGACCACTACCTGCGCACCGTCACCTCGGTCAACGTCTGGCTCGAGGCCGAACCCGGGCAGCAACCGTCGGGGCTCTTCGCCAGCGAGGACGAGGCGATGGCCTGGATGGACGCCGAGCACTCGGTGCTCAGCGCGCTCGGCCACATCGTCACCAACAGCCCGGCCGCCGGGCAGCTCGCCACGGCGCTGGCGCCGTACATGCTCCAGCGTCGCTACTTCGACTTCCTGTACACCCTCGCGGTCACCATCCGGGACGTCGCGCAGGAGACGGGCGACCGCAACGGCCAGGCCCTGGGCTGGGAGTTCGTCGGCTCAGTCGCTCAGGAACAGCAACGGTTCGACGAGGCGCTCAGCGCCTACTCCACCGCCCGGGACATCTACCAGGAACTCGGCAAACGCGCGGAAGAAGCCGAGGCGTGGGACAACATCGGCACCGTCCTCCAGGAACTGCGGCGCCACGAGGAGTCCCTCGTCGTCCACAGCGCGGCCCGGGACATCTACCGGGAACTCGGCAAACGCGCGGAGGAAGCCGACACCTGGAACAGCATCTCCATCGACCTCCAGGAACTGAAACGCTTCGACGAGGCGCTCGACGCCGCCGAGACCGCCCGCGGCATGGCGGAGGAGACCGGCGACCAGCGGGTGCTGGCCGTGTCCTGGAACCAACTCGCCTCCGCCTACCGGGGCCTGGGTCGCCACGACGAGTCCCTGGACGCCGCCGACACCGCGGACCGGATCAGCGAGGGGGCCAAGAAGTCCCGCATCCGGGCCCGCGCCTGGAACAACCGTGGCCTGACCCTGCAGGAACTCGAGCGCTACGACGAGGCCATCGCCGCGTTCGACACCGCGCTGCGCCACTACCGCGAGGCACGAGCCCGCGACGGCGAGGGCATCGCCTGGAACAACCTGGGCACCGCCCACCGGGGAGCGGGACACCACGCCGACGCCATCGACGCCGGCTACCAGGCAGGGCGCATCTTCACCGAGATCGGCGACCAGTACCTCGCCGGCGAGGCCTACGCCGAACTCGCCGCGACCCTCGCCGCCGCGGACCGGGAGCCCGTCGAGATCGCCGACGCCTGGGCCAACTCGGCCGACGCCTACACGGCGGCCAACGCGGAGGAGCGGGCAGCCGCCTCCCGGGCCAAGGCAGCCGAGATCCGCGGGGAGTGACCGGCCGACGGGTCGCTGACACCCACGGCGGTCGCCGGGCCCCGGCTTGTGAGTCACATCACAAGCCCCTGGCCAACGACTGACTGCCCGTCGCCACCCACATGAGTCTGGCCGAACACACCCCAACACCGCGCGCACGCCATCTGCCCCTCCCCCGCGCGGCGTTGCTAGCCTCGGGACAGTTCATTTCCGTGACGGGGTGGGGACAGCGTGTCATTCGAGGACGAGTGGGCCCAGATCCGCGCCGAGGCAGCACGCGAGCGTGGCGCGGAGACGCGACTCAACCAGGCCAGCGGCGCCAAAGGCGGCAAGAAGCTCCAGGTCACGGCGAGTGTGCTGGAGTCTCGGGCCAAGCACGCCGACGCCGTTCGGGGCAACTTCACCAAGGCCGACGACGCGGCCACGAAGGAGACCGCGCAGATCAAGTCCGGCCTGAAGGGTTTCAGCTCGGCGTCCGGGCTCGACGCCTTCCAGGAACGCTGGCGGAACCAGGTCTCCTATCTCGAAAGCCTCCTCGAGCACGGGGTCGCCGGTGCCCTGCGCTCGGCGGCCAGGCAGTTCGAAGCAGAAGACCGCGCCCAGTCGAACAACACGAGGATCTGACACGCGATGTCGCTCAGCTACCAGACGGTTCGTGACGCAGATCTCAAGCCGTTCTCCGAGGCCGTGGCCAAGTGGCGTCTGCTGCCTGGCCAGTTCGACACCATCGCGGACTCCTTCCGCAACGACGTCGCCAAGGGTCTGCGCGACTCCGACTGGGAGGGCGACGCAGCGGACGCCGCGTTCGCCAAGCTCGACACGGTGCAGAAACAGTTGAAGGCCGCCTCGGACGAGGCCAAGGACATCCATCAGTTACTCGACAGCGCCCTGCAGGCGCTGAGTTCCGCGCAACGCCGGCTGAAGGACATCGCCGCCGAGGTCACCGAGAACGGCAAGCTCACCCTCTCCGCCGACGGCGTGGTCTCCCTGGACCAGGCCAGGGTCCCCGACGAGCACGCCGCCGCCCTCCAGAAGAGTTACCAGGACGTCGTCCGCGGCTACAACGACGGCATCCGGCAGGCCCTCGCCGACGCCACCGAGGCCGACACCGCCCTGAACTGGGCGCTCACCCAGGACCACAACGGCCGCAGTAGAGGCTTCGACGCCGACATGTACCGCAGCGTCGCAGAAGCCCAACGCGACCGTCGCCAGGCGGCACGGGACGTGAAGACCGCCACCGAGATCGCCGCCCTCGGCGCCGACGCCACCGACAAGCAACTCACCCAGCTCAACACCATCCTCTCCCGCCGCGAGGGCGACCCCTACTTCGCCGAACGGTTCACCACCGCCCTCGGGCCGAGCGGCACCCTCAACTTCTGGCGCAACGTCGCTGACAAGGAACACCTCGGCGACGACCGCCGCGCGACCCTGCAACAGATGCAGAAGTCCCTTGGACGCACGCTTGCCACCGCAAGCCACTCGGACAGCAAGGCGATGAGGGAGTGGAAGAAGGACGTCATCGCCCTCGGCGACGACCTGGTCATGTCCGAGGACACCGCTGCTGGCCGCACCTCAACCACCTTCGGCTTCCAGGTCATGAGCAGCCTGCTCCGCAACGGGCAATACGACACCGACTTCCTCAACGACTACGGAAAGGCCCTGCTCGCGTATGAGAAGGACCAGGGTGGCCCCGGCGTCTGGACACCTACCAACGAACGCGCCCGCCTCAACCTCAGCGGCAGCGACTGGGGCAACGACCCGATGGTGGGGTACATGGAGGCCCTGGGGCGCAACTCCGACGCCGCACAGGACCTGTTCCACTCGAAGGCCTGGGACAACTTCGATTACGAAAAACCCCCGGCTGAGCAAATGGACTCGGACCTCAAATACCTTCTCACCGAGCGCGAGTGGCCTCATGACCCGGTCAGCGGAAAGGAAGCAGATCGCGGTTATGGCTATGACGAGCTAGGTCACGCGTTGGAGGCAGCCACGCTGGGCAGGCCTTATGATCGACCGGACTTGGGGCTCCTTCGTAATGCTACGACCGCGAACGTCATGGAGCAGGTAATAAGCGCTACCTACTCGGATAGCGAATTGATCGACAAGCGATTTGGTATCAGTAATAGCTTTGCCCATATGGGCGCTGGATACATTGACGACCTAGATCGGTCATTGTCCAACTTTGGCGACGCCAAGCACGGCGAAGAAATTCGAGATAAGGCATTTGGCCACGTCAACCAAAAGGGGGAGCCCACCCCTGGACACATTACCGTCACCCACGAGAACGCTCAAGATTTTTTGAGACGAATCGGAGGGCACGAAGGAGCGCATGAGATTCTCTCTGCGGCGCAATTTAATTACACGCTCGACAGGATTAAAACGTATCCAGACTCGAACGCAGAAGCGTCGCTAATCCTAGAAACTGGCGCCAAGGTGCACGGAATTCTCGATCAAGCGCGAATCAGCGACATCAACGATTCCTACACCGAAAAATCCGAGGAAGCCGATAGGAAGCTGGCGGAAGCAGCGGAGTGGAAGAAATTCTGCTTCAGCGAGGGCTTAGGAGTGACAGCCGGTGTCGTAACACTCCCTTTCGGCGGACCGACCACGTCCGCCGGCGTAGCCTTTGCCGTACCGGCAGTGGTTGATGGAATAACCGGGGCCCTGGACACGAACTTTGGCATTGATGTCGAGCGGCAACTCAAAGAGAATGAAGCTGATTTCCAGCAGCAGGAGGAGGACGAGCGTAAGAACTTTGTTTCAGCAGGGAGAAGGATGGCAATGGCCCCGCTCGATGCCTACATTTCAGCAGCAAATCTCAGGGACGACGACCCTTGGATCGGAACAGTAGACATCGAAGCCTACTACAACGTCGGCGACAACGAGACCGACCAGATCGGTAAGGAATAACTATGGTGACCGCCCGCGCCGCCCGGGTAACCATCTCACTCATTAGTTCTACGGTTTTTTCCCTATCTTTTCTCACCGCATGCGGCGGTGAGGCGGAAGGAATCTCCGCCAATGAAGTGTGCGGCGGCCTAACCGACAAGGCTGCCGAATCCCTGAACAAAATCACATCACGTAGCAGATATTCGGAAACCTCTCTGGCCAATGTAGAGGGTTTGGCGCGCAAGATCACCTTAGACGGCCACGTTCATGAACTATGCACCATCTCTCCAGTCAACAAAAAGGAACCGCTGATCGAAACGCGCGTCAGTTTTGAAAAACTGAAGAAACTCCCCCCCGAAGAAAGAGCCAAAGGGCTGCTATACTTTCCAAATATTGGAGTTCGCGCATTTTCTGACGTACTCCACGCGGAACTTTACTTCCAATGCAACAAGGAGCTATTCTACGGAATACTCACCTATCCCGTATCAGACCCTGACGGATGGGAATATCAGAAGACCCAGATGACAGTCCTTCAAGACATCTCATACAAGGTCGCACGGGAACTCAAATGCGCAGATAGCGCCCAAATCCCTAAGATCTGATCCCAGCAGGGGGCTACTGTCCATGGGCCGGTACTCCGGCCGGGCGGTGGCTGGGGAGAAGGAGCGGTCACCGCCCGTGCAGCGGAGTGGTGGGTTCCGGGCCCGGAGGGGGAACCGTCCCGGTCAGCGGGTGCCGGGCGTCTTGCGGGTGGTCACGTTCATGCGGTTCCAGGCGTTGACCGTGAGGATCAGTGCGATGAGGTGGGCCAGCTCCTTGTCGTCGAAGTGTTCCGCCGCCTCGGCGTACACCTCGTCGGAGACGCCCTGCGGCAGCAGGGTCACGGCTTCGGTCAGGGCGAGGGCGGCGCGTTCCTTGGCGGTGTAGAGACTGGACTCCTCCCAGGCGCTGAGCTGGTAGATGCGGTCCTCGCTCTCGCCGCCCCTGCGGGCGTCACCGGTGTGGTAGTCGATGCAGTAGGCGCACCTGTTGATCTGGGAGGCGCGGATCTGCACGAGTTCCAGCAGGACGGGGTCCAGGCCCTCGCGGGCGGCGGCGTCCAGGGCCAGAACGGCCTTGAACACCTTGGGGGCGACGGCGGGGTAGTTCATGCGCTGGGGGATGTGCACGGTTGTCATACCAATGACCCTAGAAGTGCGGATGACCCAAGGTATGGTGCATTCCCATGGGTGATTCGTGGGTCAATCTCCGGCTCCACGTCGGTTCGGGGCGGCCCGGGGCGGCGCAGTGAGCCCCGCCCCGGAGACGGGCAGCGATCTGCATCTAGAGCTCACCGGCAGTGGGGGTGTGCGGACGCGGCTGATGCGTGCGCTGCGCACCGCGATCCAGACGGGGCAACTGCCATCCGGTACCCGGCTGCCGCCCTACCGTTCTCTCGCCGTGGACCTGGGCGTCGCCCGCAACACCGTCGCCGGTGCGTACGCCGAACTCGTCGAGGAGGGCTGGCTCACGGCCCGGCAGGGCTCGGGGACATACGTCGCACGACGTGCCGCCCCCCTCGAGCCCACACGGCGGCGCGGCCCGCTACGCCGCACCCAGCGTTGGAACACCCACGACCTGATGCCCAGTTCCCCGGACGCGTCCGCCTTCCCGCGCTCAGGGTGGACAGCTTCGGCCCGGCGGGCACTCGCTTCAGCGCCCAGTGAGGCGTTCGGCGTCGGGGACGCCCGTGGCAGGCCCGAGCTGCGCCATGCGCTGGTGGAGTACCTGGCACGCACCCGAGGGGTGCGTGCCGAGGCGGACCGGATCGTGATCTGCTCGGGTTTCGCGCACGCGCTGGGACTGCTGTGCCGGTTCCTGCGCGGCCCGGTGGCCGTCGAGGCCTACGGACTCGAGTTCCACCGATCCGTCATCACCGGGGCGGGGCTGGAGACGGTACCCCTGACCGTGGACGCCCACGGGGCACGGGTCGAGGACCTCCCGGGCACGGGGGCGGGCGCCGCGCTGCTGACTCCGGCGCACCAGTTCCCCACCGGGGGCCCGTTGCACCCGGAGCGTCGGGCGGCGGTCATCGACTGGGCACGGACCGGCGGTGGGCTGCTCCTGGAGGACGACTACGACGGTGAGTTCCGCTACGACCGAGAGCCGGTCGGCGCGGTGCAGGGACTGGACCCCGACTGCGTCGTCTACCTCGGATCAACCAGCAAGAGCCTTTCCCCCGCACTACGGCTCGGCTGGATGGTGGTACCCGGTTGGCTCGTCGATGACGTCATCGCGGCCAAGGGTCCCCGGGAGATGTGGTCGGGTGTGGTGGATCAGCTCACCCTCGCCGACTTCATCGCCTGTGGTGCGTACGACCGCCATCTGCGCCGGATGCGCCGGGTGTACCGACTGCGCCGCGACCTGCTCACCGCGACGCTCGCCGAACGCGCCGGGCACATCAGGGTCGGGGGCGTCGCCGCTGGGCTGCACGCCGTACTGGAACTGCCTCCGGCCACCGAGCAGGCCGCACTGCGCGCCGCGCGGCGTCAGGGTCTCGCCCTGGAGGGCCTCGGCGCCTACCGGCATCCGAACAGCGCGATGCCAGCCCGCGACGGACTCGTCATCGGTTACGGAACGCCGCCGGAGCACGCGTTCTCGGCGGCGTTGGACGCCCTGTGCCTGGCGCTTCCCGGCCCGCCACATTAGAGGGGTCGTCCAGAGACGGTTGGGGCGGCGGGCGGGCGGGGCCGGGGGGCCGCCGCGCTCGGGCGTACAGCGTGGCGACGGCGCGGAGTTGGCGGCGTTCCAAGGTGTTCGCGGGGCGGACGGACGCGATGCGGGAGCGCCAGGCGAGGCCGGTGGGGCGCATGAGGCAGACGAACGGGCCGTCGAAGCCGACGACGGTGGCGGGCATCTCCACGCGCCGGTCGTAGACGACCATCCCGACGACGAGCCGGGGGGCGCGGCGGGGCGCCGTGGCTGCGGTCACCTGGCTGGTCCGGTCGCCGGGGGTGGGACGCTGGGTCACCGTTCCCCCTTACGGCTGCGGGCGTTGGCCTCGGCGACCAGGGGGCGCAGGGCGGTGGACACCGGTACGCGTTCCAGGCGGGCCGGATCGGCGTCCCACTCGCGTCCGCCGCCGAGGGGGCGGAGTTGGACGTGGGGTCCGACGTGGCCCATCACCACGCCGATCCTGTCCCGTTGGGTGTCGCGGACCGTCTCGCCAACGGTTGGCCGGGAGGCGTTCACGAGGCGACCAGCCGGGTCCGGGCGTGCCGGGCGGTCGGTGCCCGATGGCGACCGGTGGGGGGAACGAGGAGCCGCAGCAGCGGCACGACCAGCTTCTCGACCACGCGGAACACGTCCGTACCTCCTGGTTGACGTCCATGTCACCATCCGTGTCGGTCGGTCACGGGGGTGACTTTCTCGCTCTAGGTAACCGCCTCGTCACAGGAACCGCTAGCGTGAAAAACGGGGCGGTTTTTAAAAGCTTTAAGCGGCCCAGGAGTTGAGGCGCATGAGCGAGCGACGGCCGAACAGGGATCTGGAGCGGCTGTACCGGGAGACCGGCTGGACACTCAGGCAGTTCGCCCAGTCGGTGAATCGCGTGGGCACCGAATGGGGAACGCCCTTGCGGTACCGGGAGCCCTCCGCCCACCAGTGGCTCCAGGGGCACATGCCGAAGGAACAGGTGCGGCCGGTGATTCTGGAAGCGCTCACCAGGAGACTCGGTCGACCAATCGGTCATCGAGAGGCCGGATTTCACCCACCGTCATTTCAATCAAACAGCCGTACGAGTACCGTGGAAGGGCTGATCGACCTCGGGAGGCAGGACGTGGATCCGTCTCGGCGCGGTGTCCTCGGAGTCAGTCTGTTCTCGGTCGCCCTGGCGGTTCCCAACTGGCCCGACGTGGTGGGCCGTATGGAGACCGCCGCAGCGGGGACGGCGCACAGGGTCGGCATGCCCGAGGTGGACATGGTGATCGCCATGACCGAGCGCATCTCGGAGTTGGACGACCAGTTCGGTGGCCGCCACGCCAGGCCCATGGCGGCGGCGTTCCTGGTGAACACGGTGGCTCCGTACCTGTACGCCGACGCCTCCTCGTCGGTGCGCAGGGCCATGCTGTCCGCCGCCTCCGACCTGTGCTACCTCACGGGCTACATGGCCGTGGACGAGGGGTCCCACGGTCTCGCCCAGCAGTACTACCTCAAGGCACTGGAGCTCGCCGGGGCCGCCGAGGACCACCTCACGTACTGCACCACGTTGCGGGGGATGAGTGTGCAGGCGGTGGACCTGGGGCACGGGAAGCACGCGATGCGTCTGGCTGACGCGGCGGCCGCAGCTTCCCCCAAGGCCGGCCCAAGGATGCGGGCGTTCCTCTCGGGACAACAGGCGCACGCAGCAGCGCAGATCGGAGACCGGCGCAATGCAGTTCGGCATCTCCGGGAGGCCGGGGTCGCCATGGAAAAGGCGGAGTCACATGAGAGGGCTTTCGGTTCGTATGACCCGTCATCGTTGAACTACCACACCAGTCAGGTGCGGTACGAACTCGGCGACAAACACGGTGCCGTCGAGGCGATGGTCCAGGCGGACCGGTTGCGTTATTCGACCTACCGGCGGTCCCGGGTTCGGCAACGCGCCATGCTGGCCGAGCGGCAGTTCGCCGTGGGGCACCTGGAGGCGGCCTGTGCGAGCTGGCACCGGGCCCTGGACGACTATCCACTGGTGCAGTCGGGCCGCGTGGACGAGCGCATGCGGGTGATGGTGCGGCTGCTGCGCCAGCACCGGAAGAACCGGGACGCCCGGGAGCTGCTCGAACGGGCTCGGCTCGTCGTCCCGGCCGCGCCACCGTCGGCGTGAGGGGGCGGTGCGGTGCTCAGCCCTCCCGGTGCGCAGGGTCCGTCAGTGGGTACCGCACGACCAGCAGGGCTTCGACGTCACCGGATGGCGCCCGGTAGACATGCGGGACGTCGGCGGCCCAGTGGGCGTGACCGCCGGGACCCACCTCCTGGGGGGCGGAGGCGTTGCCGACGCACGTGGTGCCGGACAGGACGACGAGGTGTTCCTCGGTGCCCGGGGGGTGGGCGGCGGACTCCTGCACGGTCCCGGCGCGGATGCGCACCCGGAACACCTCGGTGACGGCGGTGGCGTCCTGGAAGCGTTCGGTGAGGACCGCGTCCACGGCGCTGCCGGAGATCCGGGCCCGCGCCGTCGGTGGTTCCAGGGCGGCGCTCAGGGGGGCTCCCAGTGCGGTGGTCAGGGCGTAGAGGGTTTCCAGCGTGGGGTTGCGCTGGCCGCTCTCCAGCTCGGAGATGGTGCCCTTGCCGATCCCGGACCGTCGGGCGAGCTCGGACAGCGACAGCTCCCGCTCGAGGCGGAGTTCCCGCAAGCGACGACCCACCTGGTCGGCCACGCCCATGGCTGCCCTCCGCTGAAAGCCCGTTGACGGTGACGTTCACCCGCCCCTACCGTTCCACAAACAGAACGTTCTGTATACGGAACGACCTCGAGCAACCTCGCGGAGCGCCATGACCCCGTCCCCGTCCCCGAACCAGTCCCTGCCCGCCCGCAGCCAGCAGGTGGCCAACGTCCTCGCCGACGCGGCCGTGCCCGGCCGGGTGCGGGTGCTGTCCGAACCGGCGCGCACGGCGGCGGAGGCCGCCGCGCTCCTCGGCTGCGACGTGGGCGCCATCGCCAACAGCCTGGTCTTCGTCTCGGACGACGAGCCGGTGCTCGTCCTGACCAGCGGCCGGCACCGGGTGGACACCGACGCGCTCGCCGCCCGCTGGGGACGCGGTCCGCTCCGGCGGGCCACCCCGGAGCAGGTGCGCCAGGCCACGGGGCAGGCGATCGGAGGCGTCGCCCCGGTCGGCCACCCCCGGGCGCTCCCCACGGTGGTGGACGTGGCCCTCGCCGACCACCCCGAGGTCTGGGCCGCCGCCGGCACCCCGCACACCGTCTTCCCCACCACCGCCGCCGAGTTGGTCCGACTGACCGACGGGCGGCTCCTGGCGGTCACCGCCTGAACGGGCCCGTGGGGCGCCTGACTGGTCCGTGTGACCGTTCCCGTGCCGCTTTCGGGTGAGTTCGGGGACGGTCCGGCGGACGGGTGCCGGGGGCGGGCGGGACGGTGTCCCGGAGGGTGTGGTGCACCGGGGCCGGATGCGGTTGGGCGGGGCGGACGGTGTGGGCTGTTCCGGCGTCGGCCACGTCGCGGTGAACTCGCCTCCATCGGGACGTCACCGGACGAACCGAGCATGAGGTCCCGTCATGCACCGTGTACAGACAGGTTGTTTCTGATGGAACTCAGTAGGCGCCGGCTTCTCGGCTCGGCGAGCGCGGGGGCGGCCGCGCTCGGGCTGTTCAGCGTGGGGTTCAGCAACGGCAGGGCGTGGGCGACCCCCCGTTTCCCCGGGGACCCGTTCCGGCTCGGGGTGGCGTCCGGGGACCCCACGGGTGACGGGTTCGTGCTGTGGACGCGGCTGGCGCCCGATCCGCTGGCCGTGGACGGTCGGGGAGGGATGCCGGAACGCACGGTCGAGGTCGAGTGGGAGGTGGCCCACGACGAGGGGTTCCGGCGGGTGGCCCGGCGCGGCTCCGAGGTGGCGGTGCCCGAGCTGGCGCACTCGGTGCACCCGGAGGTGCGGGGGTTGGAGCCGGGGCGGGAGTACTTCTACCGGTTCCGGGTCGGCGGGGAGTTGAGCCAGGTGGGTCGGGCCAGGACGGCGGCCGGGGCCCGGGACTGGGGGCAGGGGCCGGGGCGGGGCGGCCGGGTGTCGTTTGCGTTCGCCTCGTGCCAGTGCTGGTACGAGGGGTTCTACACCGCGTACCAGCACATGGCCGCGGAGGACCTGGACTTCGTGGTCCACCTCGGTGACTACCTGTACGAGAACGGGGTCGGCCCCACCGCCGGGGTGCGGAACATGCAGCTCGACGCGTCGTTCCTGCGGGAGACGTACACGCTGGCGGAGTACCGCAACCGGTACGCGCTGACCAAGCTCGACGCGGACCTCCAGGCCGCCCACCAGGCGTTCGCGTGGATCGTCACCTGGGACGACCACGAGGTGGAGAACAACTGGGCGGGCGACGTCGCCCAGGTGGACAAGGACGGCTACCCCGACCAGGACGTCACCGCGTTCCGGGCGCGCAAGGCCGCGGCGTTCCAGGCGTACTACGAGAACCTCCCGCTGCGGCTGCCGCAGCGGCCGTCGGGGGCCCGGGCGGCGATGTACCGGCGGCTGTCGTTCGGCCGGGTCATGGACCTGCACGTGCTGGACTCGCGTTCGTACCGCGACGACCAGGCGTGCGGCGACGGCACCAAGCCGGGCTGCGACGTGGACCGCAGGGACCCGTCCCGCACCATGCTCGGCGAGGCGCAGGAACGCTGGCTGCTCGACGGCACCGCGCGGTCGGCCGCCACGTGGAACGTGCTGGCCAACCAGACCCTGGTCGCCCAGGTGGACCAGAACCCGGCCCCGGAGGTGCTCTCCTCCGGTCTGGACATGTGGGACGGCTACACCGCTGCCAGGGACCGGCTGCTGACCGGGATGCACGAGCGCGGCGCCAGCAACCCGGTCGTGCTCACCGGTGACATCCACCGCAGCGTCGTCGCCGACCTCAAGCTGGACTTCGACGACCCCCGGTCCCCCGTGGTGGCGACCGAGTTCGCCGGGAGCTCCATCAGCTCGGGCAAGGACGGCGCGGCGATTGACAAGGTGGGGCGCGACTGGCTGACCCCCGGGGTCAACCCGCACCTGAAGTGGCACAACGCGCAACGCGGCTACACCAGGATGCGGCTGGACCGGCACGAGCTGCGGGCGGACTACCGGATCGTGCCGTACGTGACGACGCCGGGGGCGCCGGTCGAGACGGCCGGCAGCTTCGTGGTGGAGGCGGGGCGGCCGGGCGCGGAACCCGTCTGATCGGACCTGACGCCGGCCGGGGACTCCAACGGGGCCGCCCCGGCCGGCGAGGTGCCGTGGGAACCGCGTGGTGGCCGGAAGCGGTCCCCGCACCCGGGACCGACTGACCATGTCGCTCAGTCACACGACCATCTTTCGCACAGGTTTACGAAATGGACGCGGGCGACTCAAGGTTAGGTAAGGTGCCCTGGCACATTCGGCGTTCTGCTCGGGGGAAACGTGAGGGCATGATGGGTCACCAGCCGAACCAGATCTTCCAACCACTCGCCGGAGACGATCCGACCACCATCGCCGGGTACCGGCTGGCCGCCAAGCTCGGCGCGGGCGGCATGGGCAAGGTGTACCTGTCGTACACGCCCGGTGGGCGGCCCGTCGCCATCAAGGTGATCCGGCCCGAGTTCGGCGAGGACCCGGAGTTCCGCCGCCGGTTCACCCAGGAGGTGAAGTCGGCGCAGCGGGTGCAGGGCCTGTTCACCGCTCCCGTCATCGACGCCGACACCGAGGGCCCGCACCCCTGGCTGGCCACCGCCTACGTGCCGGGCCCCTCGCTCGCCGACGCGGTGGCCGCGCACGGGCCGATGCCCGTGGACACGGTGCTGCTGCTGGTCGCGGGGATGGCCGAGGCCCTGCAGGTCATCCACGGCGCCGGCCTGGTGCACCGTGACCTGAAGCCGTCCAATGTGCTGCTCGCCGCCGACGGGCCCCGCGTCATCGACTTCGGCATCGCGTACGCGGCCGACGCGACCTCCCTCACCGGAAGCGGTGTCACCATAGGCACGCCCTCGTTCATGGCTCCCGAGCAGGCGGCGGGCCGCCGGGTCACCCCGGCCACCGACGTCTTCGCGCTGGGCCAGGTCGCGGCCTTCGCGGCGATGGGGAACCCGGCGTTCGGCGAGGGGACGTCACACGGCGTGCTCTACCGGATCGTCCACGAGGAACCCGACCTCACCGGGCTCCCGGAGCGGCTGACGGAGCTGGTCACCCGCTGCATGGCCAAGGACGTCGACGCCAGGCCCTCGATCAGCGAGATCATCGCGCTGTGCCAGGCCGCGAACGGGGAGACGGTGCTGCGCCGCCCCGAGGACTGGCTGCCCAGCCCGGTCACCGCCGACATCACCACGCGGGCCGCGGCACCCGCCCCGGTGCAGACCCCGCCGCCGCCCTCCGCGGGCTACACCCCGACCGCCCCGGTGGCCCCGGGCTACACCCCCACCGCGCCGGTGGGCGCGGCCCCCGCGGCCCCCGCTCCGGCCCCTGCCCCCGGCCACGTCCCACCGGCGGCGCACCAGCCCCCCGGTCCCCCTCGGCCGTACCCGACGCCTGCCCAGATGCAGGCGCAGGCCCATGCCTACGCCCCGACCCAGCTCCCGCCGCCCCAGGGCCCCCATCCCGGGGCCCCGCGTCCTGGTGGCCCGTTCCCCGGACGGCCCATGCCTCCCGCGCCCCAGCCCCCGAAGGGCCGTGGGGGGCGCGCCGGCCTCGCCATCGCGGCGGTGCTGGTCTTCGGCCTCGCCGGTAGCTGCACGGCGTGGGCACTGCTCAAGGACAACGACGACCCGCAGGCCAAGAACGGGGGGTCGTCGCAGAGCGCACAGAGCAGCGACGAGGGGCAGACGAGCGGTCAGCAGTCGGGCAACGATCCGCAGTCGACCGATCCGAAGCCAACTGACCCGGAGCCGGCCTCCTACCCGGGCATCAACCTCCCCGCGGGCTACCACCTGACGCTGAGTGAGGACGACGTCCGGCCCAAGCAGGGCGAGGACGCCGACTACGAGCTCTCCTACGACACCGGTGGGTACCTCGACGCCGAGATGATGGAGGGGAACCTGGTGCTGCTCGACCCGGGGCAGCAGGGGTCCCTCGCCGTGTGCCGCCAGGACACCCGGTACACCAAGAAGATCTACCTGGACAAGATCTCCAAGGGCCGGCAGGTGTGCATCAACACCGGCAACGGTCACATGGGCCTGATCACGATCCAGGGCTTCTCACCCGAGGACTCGACGAGCAAGTACCTGACCCTGGACCTGACCGTCTGGCGCAACGCGGCGGCCACCGAGTAGGACGGTCCGGGCGGTCCCGACGCGTCCGACCCTTGACCTCAAGTTCGCTTGAGGTCTCAGAGTGGTCCGCATGAGCACCGAAAGCGCAGACATCGAGGCCATCGCACAGGTCGTGGCCACCGTCGAACGTGCCCAGCGCGCCAGGGACGTGGAGGGGTTCCTCTCGCTGTTCCACCCCGATGCCATCTGGACGACCGCCCACGGCAGGGTCCTCATCGGACTCGACGTGATCGCCGAGTTCACCCGCACCGTGCTGCCCACCGCGAGCCGGGACGGTGAGGTCACCTACGAGGCGGTGCACACGCAGTTCCTGCGGCCCGACGTGGCGGCCGTCAAGGTCCGCCAGGTCCACCACTCGGCCGGGGGCGACACCGAGGGGGCTCCGCTCTACGTCATGACCAGGCAGGAGGACGGGAGGTGGCTGCTGCACGCCTGCCAGAACACCGAAGTGCGTGTCGGCTAGCACCGACCAGAGCCGTCAGCAACGGTCACCTGTCGGGGCCCGGGGCCGCCTCGCCACGGACGGCCCCGGGTTCCTGTTGACCGGCGACGTGGTGGGACAGCAGGTGCAGCGCGTCGGCCGAGGCGGCGTCGTCGGGGGTGTAGACCTCCAGCCGGTGGTCGGGGCTCTCGGGCTGCAACCACACCTGGTAGTCAACGGAGACGTCGCCGACGGTCGGGTGCCGCAGGTGCATGGTGCCCACGGTGCAGTCCGCGACGTCGCCCCCGGCCCACAGCCTGGCGAAGTCCCGGCTGTGCATGGCGAGTTCCCCGATCAGTTCGGCCAGTCGGGCGTCGGTGGGATGCCGACCCGCGGTGAGCCGCAGGTACGCGACGTGGATCCGGGCGAGTTCGGTCCAGTTCCGATGGAGGTCCCGGGTGCGGGAGTCGAGGAAGAACATCCTGGGGATGGACGGCCGTCGCGCGGGATCGTGGGGGGCCTCGACGTCGATGTGCTCCGCGACGAGGGCGTGCCCGGTCCGGTTCCAGGCCAGCACGTCTCCGCGGCGGCCGAGCACGACGGCGGGGGTGCGGTCCCCCAGGGACGCCAGCAGCGAGAGCACCCGTGGGTGCGGCCTCTCCGGGCGGGGGCGGACCAGCCGTGACGTGGCGGGCTGGCGGGCGAGGTTGTGCAGGTGGGCCGTCTCGACCGGATCGAGCCCGAGCACGTTGGCCAGCGCTCCGAGGACCTGTGGGGAGGCGGTGCCGGCCTGGCCCTGCTCCAGCCGCGTGTAGTACCCGACGCTCACGCCGGCGAGCTGGGCGAGCTCCTCGCGGCGCAGGCCCGGCACCCGGCGGGCGGTGCCGTAGGTGCGCAGTCCGACGTCGGCGGGCGTGACCCGGCCGCGGCGGCTCCTGAGGTAGGCCCCGAGGCCCTCCAGTTCCATGACTCCGAGCGTAGGTGCAGGGGTCCGGGTCAGGGTGTCCCCGCGAGGTGTACCCACGACGTGGGGATGGTTGCCGGGCGGGCGGCGGCGCACCGTCGGGGACGTGAACGCTCAGCCTGTTTCTCCTCCGCCCGGTCCGCGGGCGTGGCTCGGCCTGCTGGTGGTCCTCGGCCCGGTGCTGCTGGTCGCGATGGACGGTTCGGTGCTGTTCCTG
Source organism: Wenjunlia vitaminophila DSM 41686 (assembly GCF_000380165.1). GTDB lineage: Bacteria > Actinomycetota > Actinomycetes > Streptomycetales > Streptomycetaceae > Wenjunlia > Wenjunlia vitaminophila. The sequence goes on along the minus strand of NZ_KB904673.1, from coordinate 4,097 downwards.
GCGATGCCCAGGATCTCCGAGGCGCTGTCGCCGACCGCCGACCAGACGTTGTGGATCCTGGACGCCTACGGATTCGCCGTCGGGTCCCTGCTCGTCGCGTTCGGGAACGTCGGTGACCGGTACGGGCGGCTGAGGCTGCTGATGGCCGGTACGGCGGTGTTCGGCGCGGCCTCGGCGGCGGCGGCGTTCGCCCCCGGGCCGGAACTGCTGATCGTCTTCCGGGCGCTGATGGGGGTGGCCGGCGCCACGCTGCTCCCGTCGGCGCTGGCGGTGCTCAGCGAGCTGTTCACCGACCCGCGCCAGCGGGCGAAGGCGATCGGGATCTTCGCGGCCACCTTCGCCGCCGGTTTCGCGGTCGGCCCGATCGTCGGGGGGAAGCTGTTGAGCAGCTTCTGGTGGGGTTCGGTCTTCCTGATCAACCTTCCCGTCGTCGTGCTGTTCCTGATCCTGGCCCCGGTCCTGCTCCGCGAGGTACGCACCACGGGGACCGGTCGCGTTGACGTCCCGAGCGTCGTGCTCTCCGCCGCGGGCATCCTGCTGACCGTCTACGCGGTCAAGCACGCTGCCGCGTGGGGGGTGACCGTGCCCCCGGTGGCCGCGGGGACCGTCGGCACCGCCGCCCTGGGGTGGTTCGTCCGGCGTCAGCTCCGCCTCGAGCACCCCCTGATCGACTTCCGCCTCTTCCGCGACCGGGTGTTCACGATCGCGGCCGTCACCGGGCTCCTGCCGCTGGCCGCCTGGTCGGCGACGGCCTACCTCGGCGGTGTCTACCTCCAGTCGGTACTCGGACTGACGGTCCTGGACGCGGCTCTCGTCGTGCTCCCGGGCGCGGCCGTGCTCATCGTCGCCTGCGTCGTCACACCGGCCCTGGTCGCGCGCACCGGCACCCGGACGGCGCTGGTCGGCTGCCACGTGTTCGTCGCCGCCGGGCTGCTCCTGCTGCTGGGCACCAACGCCTCCGGCGGTGTCGGCTGGTACGTGGCGTCCACCGTCGTCGCCGGCCTCGGCTACGGCATCTCGTTCAGCGTCGTCGCCGACACCGCCGTCGCCACGGTCCCCGCGGAGCGCGCCGGGTCCGCCGCGGCGGTCGCCGAGACCAGCAACGAGATCGGCAACGCCCTCGGCATCGCGCTCCTCGGCTCGCTGGCCGCCTGGGTATTCCGGCTCCAGGGGCCGGGTGTCGCCGGCACCCTCAACGAGACGCTGTTGGTCCCCGGCCTGTCGGCCGCGGTCGTCGGCGACGCGAAGGCGGCCTTCGTCACGGGTCTGCACGTCGCCGCCGCCCTCGCGGGTGTCCTGCACATCGCGCTCGGCGCCCTCACCCTGCGGCACCTGCCCGGGGCCTCCACCAGCACCGGCGACGCCGTGGCCCGGGCCGCCGAGGAGGCGAGCGGCGTCGCTCGCCCGTGAACCACCCGACGGGTTCCCTTGCACATAACTCTGTACGGTGTACATTGTACGTCGTACAGAAAACGATGGACGAGGAGTGCCCCCCGTGCAGATCAGCTCTTGCGCCGTGTCCCTGAACGTTGACGACGTCCCCGCCTCCAGCGCCTTCCTCGTCGAGCACTTCGGCTTCCACCAGGAGATGGCCGCCGACGGGTTCGCGTCCCTGACCCGCGACGACATCGGCATGAACGTCGTGTTCCTGCGGCGCGGCCTGCCGACCCTGCCCGCCGACCAGCGCGACGACCACGCCTGTGGCCTGATCCTCGCCTTCGTCGTCGAGGACCTCGAGGGCGAGCTCGAGCGGCTGCGCGCCGAGGGCGTCGCCATCACCATGCCGCTGACCGAGGAGGAGTGGGGCGAGCGCGCCTTCCAGGTCCGCGACCCCAACGGCGTCATCGTCCAGCTCGTGGACTGGAAGGGGTCCACCGCCGGGTGACCCCCCGGGCTCCCCCGTACGCCCCCGGCACGACAGGGGGCGTACGGGGGGCGTCGGGGAGGTCCCCTCAGATGCTGAACTGCTCCCTCGCCAGCACCGGCCGCACCCGGGCGCGGAACCCTCCGGTACGGAACGGCCGCTGGAGCAGCCCGGGCCTGAGCTGCTGCGCCAGGGCGGCCGCGATCATGCCCTGGTCGAGCGCGAGCAGGTAGTCGCTGACCCGCCCGGTGGTGACGTCGACCGAGTCGCGGAAGCCGTACTCGTCGTCGTACGCGCCGAAGTCCCCAGCGAGAGCCCGGAGGTTGGCGACCGCCTCGTGGCGGGCCTGCGGCATGGCGAGGAAGGAGGCGTGCGGGGTGACCACGCCGAGGGAGTTGTAGCCCTCCTGCTGCATGCCGATCGCGTCCACCCCGTACTCGCGGTAACCGCCCTCGGGGATGTTGGCCGGGGAGAACCCCCAGTACCCGTACTCCGCCTCCACCAGTCCGTGCTCGATCTGGCTGCGCACGTAGCGGTCGTGGTTGCGGCCCCAGGAGCGCGGCGACCACTCGGCCTCCGGCACGAAGAGCGGCACCATCAGCGCCTCGAACATCGACCCTCCCCAGGAGGGGACGAGCCTGCGGCCACGGTAGGTGTAGTGCCCCTGCCACACCCGCACGCCGTCCACCTCGACGTACGAGCCGGCGGGCTCCTGTTCCTGCCCCATGCCCGGCAGCAGGGTGCGGAACATGTGCCAGTAGTGGTCCGCGGGGAGCGAGCCGTCGGCGATGCCGAGGTAGCTGGCCATCCTGGGCTCGGTGTTGAGGGCTCCGTAGTGGTGCCCCGTGGGCTCGCCCTTGCCCGGCTTGTCGGGCCAGTAGCCGCCGCGCAGTTGACCGGGACCGGCCACCGGGTCGGCCGGGTCGTACGGCGTGTAGTAGTACGACCAGTCGGCGTCGGCGAGGAGCCTGGCGACCCGCGGACGCAGGGCCGGCTCGGCGTCGGCGGCGATCCGCAGACCGGTGACGAGCCAGGCGTTGTCCACGGAGGACAGGAAGGGGCGGACAGGGTCGCCGGTGCTCGGCCAGGTGGTGAGCACCGAACCGTCGTGGGCGTCGTACCAGTTGAACCAGAAGCCGTGCGCGCGCTCGAGACGCTCCACCGCGGTGACGGTGCGGGCCAGTTCACGGCACATGACCGAGTGCGGGATCACGCCGAGTCCGGCGGCAGCCACCGTGGACCACAAGCCGCACCCGATGTTGGTCGGCGAGGTCTGCCGGGACGGCACAGGCGTCCCGGTGCCGGACACGTCGATCTTGTCCGCGGTCAGGCCGAAGTCGGTGGTCAGCGCGGCCATCGAGCGGTAGGTGGCCTCGAACCAGGTCCGCAGCAGCGCGGTGTCCGAGAAGGTGCGGGAGGGAGCGGCGAGAGCCTTGGGGGCGGCGCCGGCCGCCAGCGCGACGGCGCCGGCGGTCGTGAAGAACGTACGACGGTTCATCGGAGCCTTCCTTCGTGGATACCCCCGGCTTCAGCCGGGGGAGGGAACGAAGCTCCTGCGGAGCAGGGCAGGGAAAGCCGGTTCGCCGCCAGGGCGGACCGGCGTCCACCCATCACCGGCCAACAGCCACCACTCACGCAAGGGCTGGCACAATGTGAGGCGTGGCGCTGCAGGTCAAGCGGGCTTTCAAGTACCGCTTCTACCCCACCGACGAGCAGGCAGCAGAGCTGTCGCGCACGTTCGGCTGCGTCCGCCTCGTCTACAACAAGGCGCTGGAGGAACGCACGCGGGCCTGGTATGGCGAGCAGCGCCGGATCTCCTACGTCCAGTCCTCCGCCGCGCTCACGCAGTGGAAGAAGACCGAGGAACTCGCCTTCCTGGCAGAGGTGTCCTGCGTCCCGCTCCAGCAGGCACTGCGCCACCTTCAGACGGCGTTCACGAACTTCTTCGCCAAGCGCGCCAAGTACCCCCGGTACAAGAGCCGGAAGAAGTCCCGCGCGTCGGCCGAGTACACCCGCTCCGCGTTCAAGTGGCGCGANGGGAAGCTGACGCTCGCGAAGATGGCCGACCCGCTGGACATCCGCTGGTCGCGTCCCCTTCCGAAGGGTGCGGCACCGACGACGGTGACCGTGTCCCGCAACAGCGCCGGGCGCTGGTACGTGTCCCTGCTGTGCGATGACCGCATCACCCCGGCCCCGGCCACCACGAACGCGGTCGGTATCGACGCGGGCATCA
>NZ_KB904672.1 GCF_000380165.1 Wenjunlia vitaminophila DSM 41686 | reverse complement strand
CCCCAGACCAACGGAAAGGTCGAACGCTTCCACCGCACCCTGCTCGACGAATGGGCCTACCACCGGCCCTACACCTCAGACCGCGAACGCCAGGCAGCGTTNCCCGACTGGCTGGACTGGTACAACTACCACCGACCCCACACCGGCATCGGCGGCCACCCACCAGCCAGCCGCGTCACCAACCTGCCCGAACAACACACCTAGCCGGGTGGGCACCCGGCCCCGGCCGCCGGAGGGCGTACCGGGGCTCACAGGGTGCCCAGGACCTCGGCCAGCGCGCGGTACGCCGCGAGCGCTTCCGGTGCCAGGCGGTCGGTGCCCAGTTCCCCGTCCCCCAGGGACCGGTCGTTCGGCAGGTGCAGCACCTGGTGGCCGCGTTGCCGCAGCCGGGTCTCCGCCGGCCACGTGCGGAGTCGGTCGAGACGGGTGGGCGGCTCCTTCACCGCGATCACGGCCCGGTCCGCCAGGTCCTGGTGGCCGGCTTCGGACAGCCACTTCAGCGCCAGGGTGGCGTGGTCGAGCCGGCGCCCGTCGTCACCCCGCACGACCACCAGCGCCCGGTTGGCGCTTGCGGGCACCGCGTCGTTGTGCCGCAGCTGCAGACCCCCGCCGGGGTCGAGCAGCAGCAACGGGTGGGACTCGGCGATCGTCGGGATCAGCGCGGCGAAGTCGGGATCGGCCAGCGGGTTCGTGGTCCTCGGCGCGTAGGACAGCACCCGCAGCCCGGACCGGTGCCGGGACAGCGACGCCCGGGCCGGGCCCAGGTCGAGCCGCTCGGCGCGCACCGGTCCCTCATGGGTGTAGCGCACCCGGTGGTCCAGCGCGTTCGGCGTGAGGGCCCCGTCGACCACCAGCACGCCCCCGCCGTGCTGCTCCGAGAGGAGCATGCCGAGCAGTGCGGTGGTGACGCCCAGGTCCGCGCCGTCGGAGAAGTCGATGACGGCGATCCTCCGGTGGGGCGCGGGGAACGCGGCACCGGTGGGGGTCTCCACCGGAAGGTCGTTCAGGACCAGGCGGAAGGCGTGGGCCACCCGGCGGGCCGTGGGGTGTTCGGCGGAGTCGTCCAGGACCTCCCGCACCGGCCCCGGCAGCTCCTGGAGCCCCCCTGCCTCGGCGGACATCCCCAGCACGTCTACCAGGACCCGCACGTCCGCGGCCTGACGGCTGCGGACCCACGAGTCGTCGGGGGCGCCTCCCGCGGCCAGCGTCACTCTCGACCAGCCCACGAGCTGGATGCGGTCCTCGGCCACCAGCACGGTGTCCGGGCTGAGCGTGCCGTGGACCATGCGGCCGAGGTGACACCGACCCAGGGTGCTCGCCAACTGCCAGCCGAAGGTGGCGAAGCCGCGGGGGGTCCACCGCCAGCCCGGCACCGCGTGCAGGGCGCGGAGGGTGGGGGCGGGCGCGCCCGACCTGGTGGCCAGCAGGTCCGTGGCCAGCCACGGCGGCCTGTCCCCCAGGTCCACCGAGACCAGCGTCGGAGCGTAACGACTACGCATCCAGCCCAGCGCTTGCGCCTCCCGCTGCAGTCCGCGCCGGAGCGCGCCCTCCGCGGCGAGACCGCCGGTCCGCGGAACCCGCACCAGGACCCGCTGCCCCTTGGGCTGCTCCGCGACGTAGGTCACGGTGCGCGGGCTGGAGTCGTTCTTCAGCAGCACCCGGAACGGGCCGATCGCCTGCCTGACGAGTACCGACTGCCAGGACGACAGGGCCGCGTCCAACTGCTGGGTGGTCGCCAACAGGCCCATGGCGGACTCGTCCGGCGGGGCGTCGTCGCCACCGTCCCCGTCCGCCGCCGACCCGGCGGGCTCCCGCATCCCCAGGTGGGCGAGGAGCCGGGCCTGGACCCACGCGAAGGGGCGGCCGTCGTCCGGCAGGAGGTCCGGCCCCCCGGGGTGGGCCAACCACGCGGGGAAGTCGGGCGAGCGCCCGACCAGCGCGGTCAGCTCCTCGGTGATCGTCTCCGTGCTGGCAAGGAGCTCGCCGGCGGGCACCGCGTCCAACAGCACCGCGCGGACCTGGTCGTCGAAGTCGAAACGCTGGAGCTGGGGGTGGAGCGGGTCCGCGCCGGCGGTGTTCGTCGGTGGCGCCCCGCGCCGCATCAGGCCGCCGAGGAACACCTCGGCCAGGTGCGCCGTCTCCGCCCGCCAGGGCACCGCCGTCTGCACCAGCCGCATCACCGGCACCGAGAGCGGGGCGACCGCGGCGAGGTGGGCGGCCAGCCGGTACGCCTGCGGGGACGCGGCGTCCCGGAACCGCAGCACCGGGTCCGCCAGGCCCCCGGCCGGGGTGGGGTCCGCAACGGGAGGCGGGTCCTGGGTCTCCGCCCAGGCAAGCAGCGGCAGGACGGCGCTGGCGCCGCGGGACGCGGTCAGCCGTGCCCAGGCGGCCAGCGCGGCGGGTTCGGGTTCGAGCACCGGGACGGGCACCCCGTCGAACGACGCCAGCTCGGGCGGCAGCACCGGGTCGGAGACCTGCCAGGTGTGGTTGGCCGCGGCCGGTTGGCGCACCACCACCTGCCACGGTTCGGCCGCGATGCCCGAGCCGGGCCACATCCGGCGGGGCAACGCGTGCACCACGGCGGTGGGCCCGCACCGGGCCCAGTGCTCGAGGACGGCGCGCATCCGCCCGTCCCGCCACATCGTGCCGACCCCGTCGCTGACCACCAGGACCAGGGTGCGCCCCGACGGGTCCGCGACGCACGCCGGGGCGAGCCGGGCGACGTCGCCGCTGAACGGCCGCCAGGACAGCCGCGGCCCGCCGGGGCCCCGGGTGCGCAGGCCGTGCACCCGCACGTTCCGGAACGCGCCGACGCGTTGCAGCAGGGCACGGAGCTCGACGCAGAGCCGCTGCCACAGCAGCATCGACACGCCGTCGTCGATCACCAGCGCCAGGTCGAGCCAGCGCTCGGGCGACGGGCGCAGCACCACGTCGGGCACCCCGGTGTCGGCCCAGGCGGCGGCTGTGGCCTCCTCGTCGAGTGGGCCCGCCGCGGTGCGCCCGCGGTTGCCGGTGCGCCGTTGCTTGAGCGGGCGCAGGGACCGGGCGAGCGGCAGTTCGGCGGCGAGTGCCTTGCGCTCCGGCACCCGCACGGCGATCGAGGCCCGTTCCGCCCCGCTCGCAGGGCCCTCGGTGGCGGCTGCGGGCTCGGTGGCGGAGGCGTGCAGGGCGGCCCTGTCGGGTCCGTCGTCGGGGGGCGGACCCGGAGGTCCGGTGGTCTCCGCGGTGTCGGTCGGGGAGCGGCCGTCGGGCACGGGAGACGGTACGGCGGTCCGGTCACCGCCGTCGGCGGTGACCGCGCGGCGCGACGCCGGGCCCTGTGGGAACCGGGTGGCCAACCACAGGGCGTCGAGCAGTTCGGTGCTGGACAGGTCCAGACCGCTCTCCCGCAGGACGCGCAGCAGCCGTGCGGGCATCGTCAGACCGCTCCACCGAGCCGGTGCAGGACCGCGTCGAGCAGGCCCTCGGCGTCCAGGTCCACCCCGCCCATCCGCAGGAACACCGCGTTGAGCAACTGGTCGGTGGCGAGTTCACCGGGGGCCCTGCGGTTCAGGAACGCCTGGATCAGCCCGTCAGCCCGGGCCAGCGCGTCCTCGCCGAGGTGGGCGGCGACGATGTCGCGGAGCTGGGCCTCGTCCGGGTCGGGCAGGTCGAGGCGGACGCAGCGGCGCAGGAACGCCGGGGGGAAGTCCCGTTCGCCGTTGCTGGTGATGACCACCACGGGGAACTCGCGGCAGCGCACCCGGCCGCGGTGCAGCTCCACCGTCCCTCCCGGGTCGTCGGTCAGCACCTCCACCCGGGCCTGCTCCTCGGGGAGCCGGGCCAGCTCGGGAATCTCGAACTCGCCCTCCTCGAACACGGTCAGCAGGTCGTTCGGCAGATCGACGTCGCCCTTGTCCAGCTCGTCCACGAGCAGCACCCGGGGCCGGTCGGCGGCGACCAGTGCGGTGCCCAGCGGGCCCAGGCGGACGAAGCTGCCGATGTCGGGTTCTGTGCCCTCCCGGTCAGGGCGGAGGTTCGCCTCGCGGAGCCGGCCGATCGCGTCGTACCGGTACAGCGCGTCCTGGAGGGCGGAGCGGCTGTTGACCGGCCAGCGCAGCACCCGCCCCAGGTCCAGCTCGTGCGCCACCGCCTGCGCGAGCGAGGACTTGCCGGTGCCGGGGTGGCCGGTGACCAGCAGCGGGCGGCGCAGGTGCAGCGCGGCGTTGACCACGTCGCTGTGCCGGGGCGAGATCAGGTAGGGGCGCGGTGCCGACGGTCGGCCCGGCTCCTCGTCGGTGAACGTGCGCCAGGGCGGCGCCTCGGGGAAGCCCACCCGTCGCACCGCGCCGTCCCCCCGGAACAGTCGCCAGTCGCCGTTGTCCGTGCCGGTCATCGTGCCCCTGCTCTCTCCTCGTGCCCAGCTTCTGATCGGCCCCCGGCCCCTCCGCCCCCGGTCCTCGCGCGCCCGGTGCGGGACACCGGCGGCCCGGTCCCCGTCGTCGCTCGCGCCGCCCGCGGACCCGGCCCGGTGGTCACGTCACCGTCCGGGGTCGGCGAGCCGCAGCTCGTGGGGGAGGGGACGGTCCGCGTCCTCCCACACCAGCGCCGGCCGGGCCGGGTGCTGCGCGGGGTCGGTGAACGCCTTGACCCGGAAGCACCGCACCCGTTCCGGCAGCCCCTCGAGGGACCCGGTGGGGGCCACCGCGTCCAGTCGGCAGGAGTGCTCCTCATCGGCTGCCTCCCGGTCCCACAGCACCACCGGAACCCCCAGTGCCAGACAGACCTCGAGCAGGCGGCTCCGCTGCTCCCGCGGCCCGTGCAGCACCACCCGCCCGCGGTCCCGCCAGGTGGTTCTCAGTTCCCCGGCCAACGCCCGGACGTTGTGGTGGTCGCCGCCCAGCACCAGGGGCGCGCCGTCGTGCCGCCGCGCCCAGCGGCGGCGCAGCTCGGACTCCCCGCCCCGGGCGCGTCGCCGCAGTTCAGGGCAGCGCAGCAGCACGTGGCAGTCCTCGCCGAGGGCCGCCGGGACGATGTCGTCGGGGTCGGCGTCCTCCCACTCGTCCACGGGCCAGTGCAGCCCCCCGCGGTCCACGACGAACTCCACCGTCGGCACCCGCTGGCTGTCGCCGGCCGCAGCCTCCACCGCGTCCCGGACCAGACCGGCCACCTCCGGTGCGGTGCGGGGGTGGTCGTCGCCGGTGGAGAGTCGTGCCGCGGAGTCGTCGTCCCGGCCCTGCCAGAGCGTGCAACGGTAGGTCCCCTCCGGGTCACCGGAGACCTGCTGCAGTCTGACGACGACCCGGGGGCGGCGCTCCGCGGCGGCCCGCTCGGCCCACTGGGCGGCGTCGGCCCGGCGCTCGAGGAGCGCGGAGTGGTGGACGCCGAGGCGGGCGGCGACCGCCGAGCACCAGTCCTGGAGCGCCGCGGCCTCCGCGCCGCCCCGTGCGGCGGCGAGGTACTCCACCACCCTGAGCAGCGCCGGGACCCGGGGACTGCCACTGGGCACCGGGGTGCTGTCCCCGGGGAACTGCTCCAGCGCGGCCACCGCGGCCGGCACCGCGTCGAAACCGAGGTGCGGGGCGCGCAACGGCCCCGGCAGGTCCAGGTAGGGCAGGGCGCCCCGCAGCGCCCGGGGCAGCAGCCCGGTGTCGGTCCCGGTGAGGAGCTCCAGCCGGTCGAGCAGCAGCCGGTGCTCGTCGTGGGAGAGCAGCCAGGCGGGGCCGAGTACCCGGCCGTGGGCGAGGAGCTGGTCCAGGGAGTGCCTGGCGTGCGGCGCGTCGACCGCGGGGGCCAGCAACCCGGTGAGCGTGGCCAGGGCCCGGGGCTCCCTGGCGAGGACCGCGGCGAGCTCCTCGAGCCCGGGCGCGGAACCGTCGTCGGGCGCCCTGAGGCCGCAGCGGGCGGCGACCTCCCTGGCCCGGTCGGCACGCACCGCCGGGTCGCCGAGCAGCACGGTCAGCGGGCCGAGCAGTTTGTGGCGGGCGGTGAGGTCCGCACCCGCCGGGGTGGTGCCGCGCGGGTCCTCGGAGGGCGCGTCGGGGCCGGCCGCGAGCAAGGGGCCGGCGCCGGCCGCCTCGAGTTGGGCGTGGACGCCCTGCCAGGGGATCGCCCAGCTCCGGCGCATCACGTGCTGGGGGTGGAACGCTCCCTGCGGGGGCGCCACCTGCCCGGCGACCAGGCCCACGGCCGCACCGAGTTCGGCGCACCACAGCGGCCCGCCGCTGTAGCCGTGGCCGACGGCGGCGCCGGAGAGTCGTCCGTCGACGTAGCCGACCAGGTCGTCGCAGGCGCCGACCTCTCCGTTGGCGTAGCTGAACTGCTGACCCGCGCCGTACCAGCTCCGCACCCGCAGGCCCTCGACCATCCGGCGCCAGGGCAGCGGCCGGACCGCGGCGGGCGGCTCCTCGTCGAGCTCGAGGAGGGCGAGGTCGCCGGCCCACTCCCGGGCCCCTTCCGGGACGGGCCCCCCGGTGCGGTCGCGTGGTGCCACCCACAGTGCCAGTCGCGCCGGGTGGCGGTCCGGGCCGGCGACCGGGAACGTGACCCCAAGGGTGACCTCGCCGGGGTGCCGGGACTCGAACGGCTGCTCGCCCAGCGCGACATTGACGACGTGGGCGCAGGTCAGAACGGTCCGCGGGGTCAGCAGTGCCCCGGCGCCCGCGGTGCCCCCGTTGGGGCCGGCAGCCGCGACGCCGACCAGGCCGGCCCGCCCCGTGTCGCCGTCCACACGGGCGCCGCGCTGGAACCAGCCCATGGTTCAGGCGCCCCCGCTGCCCGTGCGCGGGCCGGTCGGCGGCAGCTCCCAGGTCGCCGAGACGGTCAGGCTGGCCTGCCCGGACGCACCGACGATGCCCAGCTTGAGGTCCTGGCCGATCTGCACGCCGAACGTGACGTTGACCTGCTGCGGCCGGTTGGGGGTGGCCGCCACCGCGTCGTACACCTCCTGGAGCAGCGGACCCAGCGGGCGCAACACCACGCGCAGGCTGTCCGCCGCGACGGTGGTCACGGAGCGCCGTCCCACCGGCGACACCCCGCCGAAGCCGTCGGGCAGGTCGGCCCCGTCCGGCTGCTCGGGTCGGACGGGCGGGGAGAACGGGTCGGCGTTGTCGGTGTGCTCGGACGGAGTCAGTTCAAGGCGTACTGACGTGTCATTGGTGAGGCGGATCTCGGCGAAGTCTGGCACCTGCCCATTGTGCCGATCGGGTGATGGCCCGGACCACCTGTTCGGCTCGGCCGACGTGATGGCACATCAGTGTCGCCCGGCGGGGGAACACCCCCGATCCCGCCGCAACGCCCCCGACCCCGCCCAGCGGGCGGCGCTCCGCCGAGGTGCCCCCTCCGGCGTCCGGCCGCACACTGGACAGATGCCGGAGCTGCCCGAGGTGCAGGCCCTCGCCGAGTACCTCGACGACCGGGTCACGGGCCACACCGTGGCGCGACTCGAGGTGCTCTCGGTGGCGGTCCTCAAGACCTACGATCCGCCCCCGCCCGCGTTGCAGGGGCGTCGCGTCGTCCGGGTGACCAGGCACGGCAAGTTCCTCGACGTGGCGGCCGACCACGACGGGCTCCACCTGGTGCTGCACCTCGCCCGCGCCGGCTGGATCCAGTACCGGGACGCCTTCCCCGCCCCGACCGGGCCGCGTCGGGGCCGCGGGCCGTTGGCGCTGCGGCTGGTCCTGGACGACGAGTCCGGCTTCCAGCTCACCGAGCAGGGCACCACCAAGGGGGCGGCGGCGTACCTGGTGACCGATCCGGCGGAGGTCCCGGGCGTCGCCGGGCTGGGAGTGGACCCCCTGACCGACGTCCTCACCGCCGAGCACCTCGGCGAGCTCGCCGCGGGCAGCCGGCACCGCCTGAAGACGTTCCTGACCGACCAGCGGGTGCTGGCCGGGGTCGGCAACGCCTACTCGGACGAGATCCTGCACACGGCCCGGCTCTCCCCCTACCTGATGGCCTCCTCCCTCGATCCGGAGCGGCTGCACCGGCTGCACGCCGCGGTACGCGACGTGCTGGGAGCCGCCGTGGACCGCGCTCGCGGGGTGGCCGCGCGGAACCTCAAGGCGGAGAAGAAGACCGGCCTGCGGGTGCACGGCCGGGCCGGGGAGCCCTGTCCGGTGTGCGGGGACACCATCCGTTCCGTGGTGTTCGCGGACTCGTCCCTGGAGTACTGCCCCACCTGCCAGACCGGGGGCCGGCCGCTCGCCGACCGCAGGCTCTCGCGGCTGCTGAGGTGACCGCCGGCCGACGCCGGCGCCGGTCGGCCGCGGCCCCGACTTGGTCGGGGCCGTTGCGGGTACCCTTCCCGCATGACAGGTGCGACCGGATCCGAACGTCTGCCGGGGCGCTTGCGCCGGATGCTCGAGCGACTGGCCTCCTCCCGGGAGGAGCTCCAGGCGGAGGAGCTCCAGCAGGACGCGGCGGCGGCGGGCTGCACGCCCATCGCCACGTGCGGCGACCGGGAGATCGTCACCGTGACCGGGACGCTGCGCACGGTGACCCTGCGTCCCCGTGCCGGGGTGCCCGCGCTCGAGGCGGAGCTCTTCGACGGGTCCGCCGCCCTCGACGTGGTGTGGTTGGGCCGTCGTGCCATCGCCGGCATAGAGCCCGGTCGAAAACTGATCGCTTCCGGCCGGATCTCCATGAACCGGGGGCGCCCCGTGCTGTTCAACCCCAGGTACGAACTGCGTCCGGTCGGTCAGGAGTGAGCATGTCGAATGCACCGGAGGGTGCGGCGGACGCGGCGGCACGGCGAGCGGCGGAGGCCGCCAACCGGGAGGCCGCGGCCACCCTGGTGAACGCCTTCGGCGGGGTGCGCGGCATGATCGACACCACGCTGCCAGGGCTGGTCTTCGTCATCGTCTTCACCGTCACCCGGGACGTCAGCGCGTCCTCCTGGTCGGCGTTCGGGCTCGCCGCCCTGTTCGCGGTGGCCCGGCTGGCCCGCAGGGAAACGCTCCAGCACGCCCTCAGTGGCGTCTTCGGCGTGGCCCTGGGCGCCTTCATCGCCACCAAGTCCGGCAAGGCGGAGAACTTCTACCTCCCCGGTCTGCTGTACAGCGTGGGTTACGTCACCGCCCTGGCCGTCTCGGCGCTGGTCCGCTGGCCACTGGTCGGGGTGATGCTGGGTCCGATCCTCGGCGAGAACCTGAGCTGGAAGAAGAAGAACCCCGGCCGGTACCGGGCCTACCTCAGGGCCACCTGGGTGTGGGCCGGGCTGATGTCGATCAAGCCCGCGGTCCTCTTCCCGGTGTACTTCACCGACAACGTGACGCTGCTGGGCTGGCTGAAGGTCGCCCTCGGCATCCCCGTGTACCTGCTGGCCCTCTACGTCACCTGGCGCATCCTCGCCAAGGCCCCTCCACCGATCAAGGTCGTCGGGCCGGAGGACGAGGAGGACGGTGCCGACGGCTCCGTGGCGGGTTCCGCGGCCACCGCCGACCCGGGACCCGAGGCCCACGAGCAGTCACTGCCGGATGTGCGGGAACGCCCCGACGCACCCGCCGGCACCCCGGTCCGCCGCGGGACCAACCCCCCGGGGTGACCGACCGCCCGGCGCCGTGCCACCACCCGGCGTCGCCGTCGTCGGGTGTCGCCGTAGTCGAAGGGGAGGGGCCCGGACCGCGCCGCGCGGTCCGGGCCCCTCGTCCGTCGCGTCCCTACTCCTGGACGGCTTCCCGCCGTACGGACAGCAGGTCCTCCAACTGCTCCTCCCGGTCTTGTGCCGCCACGAACAGCAGCTCGTCGCCGGCTTCCAGGGAGTCGTCCTTGCTCGGGGTGAGCACCCGCCGCCCGCGGATGATGGTCACCAGCGAGGTGTCCTCCGGCCAGGTGACGTCCCCCACCCTGGTGCCGACCAGGGCGGCCTCCGGCGGCAGGGTCAGCTCCACCAGGTTGGCGTCGCCCTGGCTGAACCGCAGCAGCCGGACCAGGTCGCCGACGCTCACCGCCTCCTCGACCAGCGCGGACATCAGGCGCGGTGTGGACACGGCGACGTCCACCCCCCACGCCTCGGTGAACAGCCACTCGTTGGTGGGGTTGTTCACCCGGGCGACGACCCGGGGAACCCCGTACTCCGTCTTGGCGAGCAACGAGACCACCAGGTTGACCTTGTCGTCGCCGGTGGCCGCGATGACCACCTGGCAACGGTGCAGCGCGGCCTCGTCCAGTGAGGTGATCTCGCAGGCGTCGGCGAGCAGCCACTCGGCCTGCGGTACCCGCTCCACGGAGATGGCCTCGGGGCGTTTGTCGACGAGGAGCACCTCGTGACCGTTCTCCAGCAGCTCACCCGCGATGGACCGGCCCACCGCGCCGGCCCCGGCGATTGCCACCCTCATGTCAGTGCCCTCCCTCGGGACCCTTGGCGAAGACCGCCTCCACCTGGGCCACCTCGTTCGAGCGCAGCACCACGTGCACCAGGTCTCCCTCCTGGAGCACGGTGTCCGAGGTGGGCAGCACGGCCTCGCCCAGCCGTGTGAGGAACGCCACCCGCACCCCGGCCTCGGTCTGGAGCCGGTTCACCCGCTGCCCCACCCACGCGGACGAGGCGTGGACCTCGGCGAGTTGCACCCCGCCGGTGGGGTCCCGCCACAGCGGCTCGGAACCGGACGGCAGCAGACGCCGCAGCATCTGGTCGGCGGTCCAGCGCACGGTCGCCACCGTGGGGATGCCCAACCGCTGGTAGACCTCGGCCCGGCGCGGGTCGTAGATCCGTGCGGCCACGTTCTCCACGCCGAACATCTCCCGGGCCACCCGGGCAGCGATGATGTTGGAGTTGTCGCCGCTGCTGACCGCGGCGAACGCCCCCGCCTCCTCGATGCCCGCCTCCCGCAGGGTGTCCTGGTCGAATCCGACGCCGGTCACCCGCTGCCCGGCGAACCCGGAGCCGAGGCGGCGGAAGGCCGTCGGGTCCTGGTCGATCACCGCCACGGTGTGGCCCTGCTGCTCCAGGGTCTGCGCCAGAGCGGAACCCACTCTGCCGCAGCCCATGATGACGATGTGCACGACCGTCCTTCCGGCTGAGGTCCTGTCCGGCCCCGGCCCGGGACCGGCCCGGGGCTGACTGCGAAATCCCCCCCAAGGTTCTCAGACAGCCGCCCAAGGTACACATCGTGGGGCGGCTCCGGGAGGGCGCCCCTTGCTCCCGCACCACCCCGCCGGTCAATGGGTGGCGACTGTGCCTCGCACTCCCCAACGCATACGATCCTGCGCGTGTCCAAATTGACCGACGTGCCGAAACGAATCCTCATCGGCCGGGCGCTGCGCTCTGACCGCCTGGGTGAGACGCTCCTCCCCAAGCGGATCGCTCTCCCGGTCTTCGCCTCCGACCCGCTGTCGTCCGTGGCCTACGCGCCGGGTGAGGTCCTGCTCGTGCTGTCGGTCGCGGGCGTGTCCGCCTACCACTACAGCCCGTGGATCGCGGCCGCGGTCGTGGTGCTGATGTTCACGGTGGTGGCCTCGTACCGGCAGAACGTCCACGCCTACCCCAGCGGTGGCGGCGACTACGAGGTCGCGACCAAGAACCTGGGGGAGCGGGCCGGCCTGACCGTGGCCAGCGCCCTGCTGGTGGACTACGTGCTCACGGTCGCCGTGTCCGTCTCGTCGGGCGTGGAGAACCTCGGCTCCGCCGTCCCGTTCGTCGCGGACAACAAGACACTGGTGGCGCTGGGCATCATCGCCCTGCTGACCCTGATGAACCTGCGCGGCGTACGCGAGTCGGGGTCCATCTTCGCCATACCCACCTACGCCTACGTGGTCGGCGTGCTGGGCATGATCGTTTGGGGGCTGTTCCGCGCCGGGGTCCTCAACGACGAGATGCGGGCACCCACGGCGGACTTCGAGGTCCACGCGGAGCAGACCGGGCTCACCGGGTTCGCCCTGGTGTTCCTGCTGCTGCGCGCGTTCTCGTCCGGCTGCGCGGCGCTCACCGGCGTGGAGGCGATCAGCAACGGCGTCCCCGCGTTCCGCAAACCCAAGTCGAAGAACGCGGCCACCACGCTGGCGCTGATGGGTGGCATCGCGGTCACCATGTTCTGCGGGGTGGTCGGGCTGGCCCTGTACTCCGACGTGCGGATGGCGGAGAACCCGGAGAAGGACATCCTCATCGACGGGCACCCGGCGGGCGCCGACTACACCCAGGACCCGGTGATCGCCCAGGTGGCCGCGGCCGTCTTCGGTGACGGCTCCCTGGCCTTCCTGTACCTGGCCACCGTCACCGCACTGGTCCTCTTCCTCGCCGCCAACACCGCCTACAACGGCTTCCCGGTCCTGGGATCGATCCTCGCCCAGGACCGCTACCTGCCCCGCCAGCTCCACACCCGAGGCGACCGGCTGGCGTTCAGCAACGGCATCGTGCTGCTCGCCGTGTTCGCCGGACTCCTGGTCTACCTCTTCGGCGCCAACACCAACCGGCTGATCCAGCTCTACATCGTCGGGGTCTTCGTCGCGTTCACCATGAGCCAGACCGGGATGGTCCGGCACTGGAACCGGCTGCTGGCCACCGAGACCGACCCGGCGACGCGCCGGCGCATGTTCCGTTCCCGGGCGATCAACGGGTTCGGTGCGTGTTTCACCGGACTGGTGCTGGTCGTGGTGCTGCTCACCAAGTCCACCCACGGCGCGTGGATCTCCCTGGTCGCGATGGCCGCCTTCTACCTGCTGATGCGAGCCATCCGCAGGCACTACAACCGGGTGTCCGAGGAACTGTCCGCGCCGGACACCGCCGAGGCCGCCATCCTGCCGTCCCGCGTGCACTCCATCGTGCTCGTCTCCAAGCTGCACAAACCCACCCTGCGGGCCCTGGCCTACGCCAAGCTGTTCCGCTCCGACACCCTGGAGGCGCTCACCGTCAACGTGGACCCCCAGGAGACCAGGCAGCTCCAGCAGGAGTGGGACGAACGCGCCCTCGACGTCCCCCTGAAGATCCTGGACTCCCCCTACCGCGAGGTCACCGGCCCCGTGGTGGACTACGTCAAGGGCCTGCGCAGGTCCAGCCCGCGCGACGTGGTCTCCGTGTACATCCCGGAGTACGTCGTCGGCCACTGGTGGGAGCACATCCTGCACAACCAGAGCGCGTTGCGGCTCAAGGGAAGGCTGCTGTTCAAACCGGGAGTGATGGTCACCTCCGTGCCCTGGCAGCTGGAGTCCTCCGAGCGCCGCAGGCAGCCCAGGACCTGGAACGCCCCCGGCTCGGTGCGGCGCGGCGAGCCCCGGGCCGGTACCGGCAAGGAGCGGGGCCCCGACACGTCCTGACCCGTGCGGCGTCCGGTGCCCCGGCCCCGGAGCGGGCGTTGGCCGAGCCGCCCGCCCGGACGCCCTCCCGGCGGCACCCCCTAGACTGGAGAGCTGTCCCCCGACCGGCTCGTCCCACCCCGGTCCAGCCGCGGGTCACCCGTCAACCGAGGAGTCCAGTCCCCCGTGCAGAACGACCCCGACGACCTGGTCGGTGAACGGTACGAGGTCAGCGTCGGCCCGGTGGCGCACGGCGGCCACTGCGTCGCCAGGACCGCCCCGGACGCGGACGGAAGGACCCGGGTGCTGTTCGTCCGGCACGCCCTGCCCGGCGAGCGGGTCATCGCCGAGGTCACCGAGGGCGGTGCCGGGTCGCGGTTCCTGCGGGCCGACGCGGTGCGGGTCGTCGAGGCGTCCCGGGACCGGGTGGCCGCGCCGTGCCCGTTCGCCGGCCCCGGCAGGTGCGGGGGGTGTGACTGGCAACACGCCACGCCGGGGGCCCAGCGGCGGCTGAAGGCCGAGGTGATAGCCGAGCAGTTGCGGCGGCTCGCCGGACTCACCCCCGAGGAGGCCGGCTGGGACGGCAGCGTCGCGCCCCACCCGGCGGACAAGCTTCCCGCCGGGGAGGTGCCGGGCTGGCGCACCCGCATCCAGTACACCGTGGACGCCTCCGGCCGGGTGGGCCTGCGCCGCCACCGTTCCCACGAGGTGGAGCCGATCGACCGCTGCCTGATCGCCGCGCCGGGGGTGCGCGAGCTGGGCGTGGAGGCGCGGAGCTGGCCGGGGACCGCTTCGGTGGAGGCGGTCGCAGCCACCGGCTCCCACGACCGCCAGGTGGTCGTCACTCCGCTTCCCGGTGGCCGGCTACCGCTGGTGGAACTCGACCGTCCGGTCTCGGTGCTGCGGGTGGACGACCAGGGCGGTGTGCACCGGGCCCACGGTCGGCCTTTCGTCCGGGAACGCGCCGCCGGCCGCACCTGGCGGGTCAGCGCGGGCGGCTTCTGGCAGGTCCACCCGGCGGCAGCGGACACCCTGGTCTCCGAGGTCCTCCACGGGCTCGAGCCCAAGCCGCAGGAGACCGCCATCGACCTGTACTGCGGCGCCGGCCTGTTCGCCGGGGCCCTGGCGGAGCGCGTGCGTGCCGTCCTCGGCGTCGAGTCCTCCCGCCGGGCGGTCGCCGATGCCCGGCACAACCTCCGCGAACTGGACAACGTCCGCGTCGAGGAGGGGAAGGTGGAGCGCGTGCTGCCGCGCACCGGCATCACCGGCGCCGACCTGGTGGTCCTCGACCCGCCGCGGGCCGGCGCGGGACGGGAGGTCGTGCGCCAGGTCACCGCCCTGGGACCCCGCCGCGTCGCCTACGTCGCCTGCGACCCGGCGGCGCTCGCCCGCGACCTGGCGTTCTTCGCCGAGCACGAGTACCGGTCGGTGTCGCTGCGCGCCTTCGACTTCTTCCCGATGACGCACCACGTGGAGTGCGTGGCGATCCTGGAGCGGGCGGCGCGGGGGCGCTGACCCGGAACCCCGCGCCGCGGTGCCGTGGACGCCCCGCCGCCTGGGCGCCGCCGTCGAGCGGCCCCGGGCGGGTGACGTCCCGCGGCCGGACCACCCCTAGCCCGCGTGGACGGGCGCCTCGACCGCGTGGGCCTCGCCGTCGCCGCCCGGCGGGCTGTCCGCCGCCGCGTGGGCCTGCCGGTTCGGGGCCTTGGCGTTGATGAGGACGCCCGCGACGACCGCGGCCAGCAGCATGATGCCCGCGGAGATCCAGGTCGCCACGGAGTAGCCGTGCACCGTCGCCTCCGCCAGTGCCGCCCTGGCCCGCGGCGTCTGCTCGGCGGGGTTGACCCGGTGGTCCGTCAGCCAGTCCGTGGTCGCGCTGGCAGCGATCGTGTTGAGCAGCGCGGTGCCGACCGACCCGCCCACCTGTTGCATGGTGTTGAGGGTGGCCGAGGCCGCCCCCTGCTCGTGCGGGGCGACGCGGCTGGTGGCTGTGGAGATGGCCGCCATGAAGGTGGTGCCCATACCGAAACCCAGCAGGCAGATGCCGGGCAGGACATGGGTGAGGTAGGAGGCGTCGACGTCCATGGAGGCGAGGAACGTCAGGCCGCCGGCGGCCAGTGTCACGCCGGGCACGATCAGCGCCCGGGCCGGCACCTTCTGCAGCAGGCGCGCCGAGATCTGCGTGGAGCTGACGACCATGCACACGGTCATCGGCAGGTAGGCCACACCGGTCTTCAGCGGGGACCAGCCCTTGATGCCCTGGAGGTAGTAGGTCAGGAACAGGAAGACGCCGAACATGGCGATGGTGACCAGGGCCATGGTCAGGTAGGCGCCCGCCCGTTGGCGGTCCCTGACGATGCGCAGGGGAAGCAGCGGCGTCCTGGCGCGGGCCTGCCACAGGGCGAAGGTCCCGAGGACGACCACTCCGCCGACCAGCAGGGTCAGCACCCAGGGGTCGTCCCAGTCGCGGGACTCGGCCTCGCTGAAGCCGTAGACGATGGCCAGCACGCCCGCGGTGCCCAGCACGGCGCCGAGGACGTCGAGCTGCGCGCCGGTCCGGCGGCCCGGGTCCCTGAGCACCACGATCGCGCCGATCACCGCGAGGGCGGCCACCGGGGCGTTGACGTACAGGCACCAGCGCCAGTCCAGGTACTCGGTGAGGAAGCCGCCGACCAGCATGCCGATGGCGCTGCCGGCTCCGGCGATGGCGCCGAACACGCCGAACGCCTTGCCGCGTTCGCGCGGGTCGGTGAAGGTCGTGGTCAGCAGGGACAGCGCGGCGGGGGCCAGCAGCGCGGCGAAGCCGCCCTGCATGGCCCGGGCGGCGAAGAGCATGCCGGGGCCGGTGGCGGCGCCCCCGAGCGCGGAGGCGCCGGCGAAGCCGATCAGGCCGATGACGAAGCTGCGCTTGCGTCCGAACAGGTCGCCGAGGCGTCCGCCGAGCAGCAGCAGACCGCCGAAGGAGAGGGTGTAGGAGGTGATGGCCCACTGCCGGTTGCCGTCGGTCATGCCGAGGTCCTGCTGGGCGGACGGTAGGGCGATGTTGACGATGGTCATGTCCAGCACCACGATCAACTGGGCGAGGGCGATGACCACCAGGGCCCACCAGCGGCGGGGGTCGGGGAGGGGCGGGGCGCCTCCCCCCTGGTCCGGGGACGTGCCGGGGCGGACGGGGTCTTTCTCGGTCAGGGTGGTGTCGGCCATGTGTCGGGCTACCTTCTGCGTGCGTGTGTTCGGGGCGGCTCAGGCCGACCGCAGGGGTCGGCCGCGTGCTGCCGCACGGGGCGGCGCGGCGGCGCCTGCCGTTCGGCGCCGGTCGTGGCGGGTGGGGGGCGGTGGGGTGGACGTCAGGACCTCCTCGCCGACCAGGGGGGTGCGACTCCGGTGTCGGGGTGCGTCCCTGACCGTTCGCGCGGCGTCCTGACGACCACGAGACGCTGGCGACCCGCTCCCTGTGACAGCGCGGACGTGTGACATGAACCACCGTCCGTCGGTGTCACAGATCGGGGGAGACCGGCGTCTTGTGCGCGTGGCGATGTGGAGAGCGGACAGACAGGGGCCGGGCATGGGCGAGCGCGGCGAGCGGACCACGGACGCGGCGGAACCCCTCGACCGTGCCGACCGCGCGGACTCCCTGGACTCCGCCACCGAGGCGTTCGTCGCCCACCGCAACCTGCTCTTCACCGTGGCCTACGAGATGCTCGGTTCGGCCACCGACGCCGAGGACGTCCTGCAGGAGACCTGGCTGCGCTGGGTGGGCGTCGATCTCGGCACGGTGCGGGAGGAGCGTGCCTACCTGGTGCGGATCGTCACCCGGCAGGCACTGGACCGGCTGCGTGCGCTCCGTCGTCGTAGGGAGTCCTACGTCGGGCCGTGGTTGCCCGAGCCGCTGCTGACCGCCCCCGACGTTGCCGAGGACGCCGAGCTGGCCGACAGCCTCTCGATGGCGATGCTGCTGGTGCTGGAGACGCTCGGGCCCACCGAGCGGGTGGTGTTCGTGCTGCGTGAGGTGTTCGACGTGGAGTACGACGAGATCGCGGAAGCCGTCGGCAAGACCCCCGCCGCCGTGCGACAGGTCGCCCGCCGGGCACGGGCGCACGTCGCCGCCCGCCGGCCACGCGGCACCGTCTCCCCGGCCGAGACCCGAGCCGCACTCCGGGCCTTCCAACGAGCGATCGAAACCGGTGACCTGCAGGGTCTGCTCGACATCCTCGCGCCGGACGTCGTCGCCCTGAGCGACGGCGGGGGAGTCAGACGTGCCCTGCTGAGGCCCGTCGTCGGGGCCGGCAAGGTGGCTCGCCTGCTGTCCACGGGCCGCTACCGGCACGACCCCGAGAGGCGGGTCGAGTGGGTGCAGGTCAACGGTGGCCCGGCGCTGCTCGTCCGACGCGGCGAGGAGGTCGACGGCGTGCTGGCGGTGCGGGTCGACAACGGCTACGTCACCGGGCTCTACCACGTGCGCAACCCCGAGAAGCTGTCACGGGTGGAACGGGAGACCGCCGTGAGCCTCTGAGGCCGACCGGCCGCTGGGCATGTGGCAGGCCGGGAACAACGCCGCTCCCCTCGGCGCTTTCATACCAGCGGGGGTATCCCTTCTCTGGAGATGATCATGGCCACTGTGGAAGTGACACGCGACAGCTTCGACGCGACAGTCGCCGGCGACGGCATCGTGCTCCTCGACTTCTGGGCGCAGTGGTGCGGCCCGTGCCGGATGTTCGGTCCGATCTTCGAGCGCGTCTCCGAGCGCCACCCCGACATCGTGTTCGGCAAGGTCGACACGGAGTCGGAGCAGGAGCTTGCGGCGGCGTTCTCCATCTCCTCGATCCCCACCCTGATGGCGGTGCGCGAGCGTGTCGTGTTGCACGCGCGGCCAGGCGCCCTGCCAGAGGCGGCGCTGGAGGACCTGATCACGCGGGTCCGCGAGGTGGACATGGACGAGGTGCGCCGCAAGCTGGCCGAGCGCACGGAGTGACCGTGGGCGGTGGACCGGCCCCGGACCCCTGACGACCGTCCTCGCTCAGGCTGCCGTTCCGCCGCTCAGGGCCGGCACCGGGCGGGGCCGGCCGTCGGCGTTGACCGCGACGAAGGTCAACCGCCCGGTGGCCACCTCGGCGGTCGGCCCCGAGGCGTTCCACCGCTCGGCGGTCACCCGGACCCCCACCGTCATCGAGGTCCGTCCGGCACGCTCCAGTTCGGCGTGCACGGTCAGCAGGTCCCCGGCGCGCACCGGCGCCAGGAACGTCATCCGGTCCACCGAGACCGTGACGGCGGGCCCGTCGGCGTGGCGTCCCGCGGAGGCCGCCGCGGCGTCGTCGATGAGTTTCATCACCACGCCGCCGTGGATGGTTCCGTACAGGTTGGTGTCGTGCTCGCTCATGATGTGGGCGAGCGTGACCCGGGATTCGGCCGGGTGCTTGGTGGGGGTCCGCAGGGTGGCGGTCGGGTCGGCCACGTCAACTCTCCTTCGCGAGTCGCGGCGGGGTGGGACCGCACGCGCCGGTGGCGTGCGGGCAGCGGGCAGGTCTTCGGACTCGCGGACGCACCTGTCGTACCGATCCGTACGACGAGGTTCCTACTGGCCGTCGCTTCCCGGGCGCTGGGCCCAGTGCGTATGACGGCGGTCGTTCCCGCTCACCGCTGCGGGGCAGTCCCGGACTCCCACCGGGTTCCCTCTTGCGACGCCTCCCGCCTGGCGGACGGGGGCGAACCCGCTGCGCCCGTCAGCCTAACCGCGCCGCGACGGCGGCGGGCTGCGGGGTTTAGTTGAAAGGTTAACGAGACTGACCTACGGTGGGTCTGCCCCAGTGGGGCCGTGGCAGCACGAGAGGAAGATCGCGATGAGTGACCTCGAACCCCTGTCCAAGCCGCTGCTGCGCGGTGGTCGGGGAGCCGTCCCCGGCCGGCCCACCCACGAACTGCTGCCGCCGCGCACCACCTCCCTGGGGGGCGACACCGTGGTCCGCAGGCTGCTCCCCAACCTCGGCCGCCGCATGGTGGGCGCCTGGTGCTTCGTGGACCACTACGGGCCGGACGACATCGCCGACGAGCCCGGCATGTGGGTCCCGCCCCACCCGCACACCGGCCTGCAGACCGTGAGCTGGCTGCACGACGGGGAGGTCCTGCACCGCGACAGCCTCGGGAGCCTGCAGACGGTGCGCCCCCGCGAGCTCGGCCTGATGACCGCGGGCCGGGCCATATCCCACGCCGAGCAGTCACCCCGGGAGCACGCCCCCCTGCTGCACGGCGCCCAACTCTGGGTGGCGCTGCCCGGCCCCCACCGCGCCGTCGCGCCGGCCTTCGAGCACCACCCCGACCTGCCCGTCGTCAGCTCGCGCGGCGGCCTGCGGGCCACCGTCATCCTCGGGGAGACCGACGGGGTGCGCTCCCCGGGCACCACCTACTCGCCCCTGCTCGGCCTCGACGTCGCCCTCACCGAGGGTGCCGACGTGCGGCTTCCCGTGGAGCCCGACTTCGAGTACGCGGTGCTGACGATGTCCGGGACCACGCGGGTGGACGGGGTGCCGCTCGACCCGGGAGCCATGCTGTACCTCGGCTCCGGTCGGCGGGAACTGCCGCTGAGCGCGACCAGCGACGCCGGGCTGCTGCTCCTGGGCGGCGAGCCGTTCGCCGAGGAGATCGTCATGTGGTGGAACTTCGTCGGCCGCACCCACCAGGACATCGAGGAGGCGCGGACGGCGTGGATGTCCGGCGACCGGTTCGGCGTCGTTGAGGGCTTCGACGGCGAACCCCTGCCGGCCCCGGTGCTGCCCGCGACACCGCTCAAGGCCCGCGGTCGCGCCCGTTGAGCGGGTGCCCCCGGCGGACCCGCTGACAGCGCCTCGGGTGCGCCACCCGGGGGGCGTCAGCCGGGCCGTCCTTCGTCCGTCCGGAAGCGGGAGCGGAACGTCCCCAACCACTCGAGGAGATGTGCCTGACCTCGAGTCAGGAGCGAGAGTTGGGGGCTTCCGGCTCGGTTATAGTTTGGCGCCTCGTGACAGAGGTGTGACGGCGAAGGACAGGTGCGGCCATGGGGCGAGGCGGCCATGCGACCCCGAGGTGAGCGTTCGCGGCGTGCGCCCCACCCGGCCCGTTCCCCGCGCCGACGGCCACCCGAAGGTGCCCGGGTTCGGAACGGCACGGGACCGCTTCCGGTCGGCACGGTCAGCGGGGATTTAGCCGACCGCGCCGAGCCGCACCCGGCGTGTTCCGGTGACACCGCGGCGGCCCCTCCGAGCCCCGGGGGAGCGGCATGACCGACCGGTGCTTCTTCGTGCTCCTGGGGCCGGACGGCGCCGGCAAGTCCTCGGTGATGAGGGAGCTGGCGGTCCGCCTCCCCGGGTGGCGGGCCGTGTCGACGGACGACGGCCTCGTCGGGAGCGGCCACGCACTCGTCACCCAACTGCGCCGGAACGTGGTCAGGGACGTCCTGCCGCACCTGGGGACGTCGTACTCCACGGACTTCCTGGTCGGCCTCCTGCAGACCGCGGTCATCCACCTCAGGGACGAACTGCGGCGCCACGACGAGGACGTCCCGCTGCTGATGGACTCCTACTACTACAAGATCCTCGCGAAGTGCCGGTTGGCCGGGGTGCAGGACCACCCCATGTACGGCTGGTGGCGCTCCTTCCCGCGCCCCCGCGCGGTGGTCTACCTCGACGTCTCGCCCGAGTCGGCCTGGCGGCGCTCGGGCAACGGGACCCGACTCAACCCCCTGGAGTACTTCGGCGACCGCCCCGAGTGGCTGGGCTTCGAGAGCTACCAGAAGAGCCTGCGCAAACTGATGTTGGAAGAGGTACGGGAATTGCCGGTGACGATCATCGAGGAACAGCCCAGCGTGACCAGGGCCGCCGACGCGGTGGTGGAGGTGCTCACCCCGTGACCGCGAACAGGGGGTGGGCGGCTCCGGGACACGCCGACCGCTACCGGGAGAGGGTCCTGGCCGAACGCGACCGCCTGGCCGGCGCGCTGGAGGACATGGGCGGGCAGCAGCAGCGGGTCCTCGCCGACCTCCTCGCGTTCAACGCGGCCACCGAGTTCGGCACGCGGCACGGCTTCGACCGAATACGCGACATCGACGACTTCCGCAAGGCCGTCCCCGTCCAGGACTACGCGGCCCACGCCCCGCTCATCGAGCGCACGGCGGCCGGCGAGCCGAACCTGCTGTCGGCCGACCGGCCGGTCGTGTACTTCACCAGCAGCGGCAGCACCGGCGCCCACAAGAAGATCCCGGTGACCCCCAGGTTCATGCGGACCACCTTCTTCCCCTTCTACTACGCCGCGTGGGCGCCGCTCATCGAGAACTTCCCCGACGTCACGCACCGGCCCGACGCGGTGCTCAACCTCAAGCACGACCCGCTCGCCGCGCCACCCACCACGGCTGACGGCCAACCCCACGTGGGCGCCAGCCAGGTTGACTTCGGCCAGAAGTTCGGGGAGCCGCTGTCGGCCGAACTCGGCACCGCCGCTCCCTGGGCCACGCTCCCCGTGGACGTCGCACCCGACGACCACCTGGAGAAGATGTACCTGCGGCTGAGGCTGGCGGTGCAGAGTGACGTGCGGTGCCTCATCGGCATCAACCCGGCGATGATCGCCGCTGTGCCGTACCAGCTCACCCTGTGGTGGGAGCGCATCGTCAAGGAGGTGCGCGACGGCACCCTGGGCGGCGTGCCCCACGGCAGCCCGGACCCGCACCGCGCCGCTGAGCTCGAGCGGCTGGCCGAGCACTTCGGTGGCGTGTCCCCGGCGCACGTGTGGCCCCGGATCAGGGCCCTGTTCTGCTGGACCACGGGAGTGGCGTCCCTGTACCTCCCGTCGCTGCGCGAGCGGTTCGGCATCGGGGTCGCGGCGCTGCCCGCGCCGGTGGCGGCGTCCGAGGGCCCCGTCGGGGTGCCACTCGACCGGCACGGTTCCGCCGGGAGCCTCGTCGTGTCGGCCTCGGTGTACGAGTTCGTGGACGCCGACGCCGACCTCACGCCCGACGTTGGGACGCTGCTGCCGCACGAACTCGAGGCGGGGCGCGAGTACCACGTGCTCTTCAGCCACGTCGGCGGGCTGTACCGGTACGCCGTCGGGGACGTCGTCCGCGTCGTGGACCTGGTCGGGGGCGTACCGAGAGTGGAGTACGCGGGCCGGGCCAACCGTTCCGACGCGGTCGGCGAGCGGCTGCGCGAGTCCCAGGTCATCCGGGCCCTGCGCACCGCGCTGACCAGTACGGGACTGGGGCTCGTGAACGTCACCTGCCGGGTGGAGCAGGCACCCGACGGCGCCGCCCCCCGCTACCTGTTCGCCGTCGCCCCGCACACCCCCTGGCAGGACGCGGAGGTCACGCGCTTCGCGGCCCTGCTGGACGCGGCACTGCAGCGGGAGTCCGCCGACTACCGGCGGGCACGCACGGACCACCGGCTCTCCGCGCCCGCACTGCGGCTGCTCGACCCGCAGGCGTTCCACCGGGACTGGCACCAGGCCGTCGGCAGCGGCATCCGCCCCACCCAGGTCAAGGACCGGCTGTTCCGACAGGACGACACCCTGTGGCAGCGCCTGACCGGCACCCCCACGTCCTGATCCGCACACGGCACGAGGAACCCCACACATGACCGACCTGTTGAACCCCGTGGAGCGGACCGCCCTGCTCACCGCCGCGCTGCGCGCCGCCGAGTCGCAGCGCGACGACCGCCTCTACGAGGACCCCTACGCCGCCAAGCTGGCCGGCGACGCCGGGCCCGCGCTCCTGGCCGAGGTGCGGGACGCCACCTTCCCGCCCGGCAGGCCTCGCTCCCTGCCCAGCTCACCCGACTACAACGCGATCCGGACCCGGTTCTTCGACGAGTTCCTGCGGGGGGCGGTGCAGGACCCGGAGATGACCCAGGTCGTGCTGGCCCCGGCCGGCATGGACTCCAGGGCCTACCGGATGCGGTGGCCCGACCACGTCCGCTACTTCGAGGTCGATCGCCCGGCGGTGCTGGCGTACAAGGAGGAGCGGCTCCGGGGCGACACCCCGCAGGTGTCCCGCCGTGCGGTGGGCGTCGACCTGACCGCTGACGACTGGGAGAGCCAGCTGGTCGCCGCCGGCTACGACCCGGCCCTGCCGTCCACCTGGCTGATCGAGGGGCTGCTCTACTACGTCCCGGAACCGGACACCCACCACGTGCTGGAGCGGGTCGCGGCCGTGCTGGCACCCGGCAGCCGCATCGCCGCCGACCTGGTCAACGCGGCGGCGCTGACCCTGCCGCAGATGCGGGGGCTGCTCGACCTCTTCGCCGGCTGGGGCTGTCCCTGGGTGTTCGGCACCGACGAGCCCGAAGCCCTCTTCGACCGGTACGGGTTCGACGTCGAGGCCACGCAGCCCGGTGAACCAGGCGCGGACTTCGGCCGTTGGCCGGACCCCGTCCCAGCGCGTGACGTCAAGGACGTGCGCCGGGTGTTCTTCGTCCACGGACAGCGCCGTTGACCGCGCCCACCGCGTCCGCCGTACCCGCGGGCGGCGTCGCGGGAGGGGGCGCCGGAGGTGTCGGCCCGGCCGTCCGCACCGCGACCCGGGGCGGTCCCCGCGAGGGGGGAGGCGGGACGCGCCGCAGGGTGCTGCTCGCACCGGTCACCGTCACGCCGTCCAAGCCGCTGACCCCCAGCCACCTCAAGGGCCTGCTCTGGACGGACACGATG
This sequence comes from Wenjunlia vitaminophila DSM 41686, assembly GCF_000380165.1. Classification (GTDB taxonomy): domain Bacteria; phylum Actinomycetota; class Actinomycetes; order Streptomycetales; family Streptomycetaceae; genus Wenjunlia; species Wenjunlia vitaminophila. Next base: position 33,274 of record NZ_KB904672.1, on the reverse strand, counting down.
TTCCGGGCCACCGCGCCGCTCGCCGACGTGACCTACCGCTACAGCCACACGACGTACCACCCGACGGAGCAGACACTGGGGTTCTGGGAATTCCTCGACCGGACCCGGGGCGAAACCGACTACACGGCCATGTCCGAGGAGGACATCGGCGAGCTGTACGTGCGCTTCCGCGCCGAGGGCAGACCGCCCACCGCCGCGCAGGTGCGCCCCTACGCCGAAGCCGTCGAGCACACCGGCTTCGTCCACCCCGCCAGCGCCCGCGTGCTGCGGCTGTGGGCGGGGCACTACGCCAGGCTCGGCCTGCACGACCCCGGGCTGCTGGCACACCAGCCGCCCGGGTTCGGCCTGGAGGAGATGGTCGAGGACCTGGTCACCTCGGGCCTGGGCCTGGACCAGCGGGACGTGGGAGGTCCCGTGTACCTCGACGCCACCCGGTTCGGCCTGCCGCTGCGGCAGATCGTCACCGCGGACGGACGCCCCAACTACCTCGCCTGCGCGTTGCGGGAACTGCTGCCCCTGGCCCCCCTGTACCACGAGGTGGTGGTGCTGTACGACCGCGAACTCGACCCGGACTACCAGCTCCTGGCGCGGGTGCTCAGCGCCAGGGGGACCGTGGTGCACCGGGTGCCCATCGGCCGGGTGCCGATCGACGGGAAGATCACCTCCGCCCGACACGGCGGCTGGCACCGGCACACCGTGGACGCCCTCCTGCGTTCCGTCGGCGAGGACCACGGTCCCGCCGCGCTCCGGCTCGGCATGCGCCTGTACTTCATCGCCACCCTCGGGCCGGGGCAGCACGAGTCGTTCCGGTACGACCTGCTGCGCAAGGCCCTGGACCGCGCGGAGCGCCTGCTGCGCCGGGCGGAGGAGGCGCCGCGGACGGACGCCGACCACGCCCTGCCGGCGCTGCTGGAGCCGCACCGTCGCGGCCACATCCACATCGACCCCTACCGGCTCACCGCGTCCCTGCTCGGCCGGGGACGCCGGTCGCCCGGCCTCGACCTGCTCACCACGGTGTACCTATGACGCTCACCCCCGAACTCCTGCTCACGGTCGCCGCCGACCGGCTGCGCGCGACGCGCCCCGAGCTGGCCGGGCAGCTCGACCTGTCCACGCCTGAGGCCCTGTGCAGCGCGAGGGAGGCGGTCACGGCGTCGGCCGCGGACGGTTCGGACGGCGCCGTCGTCGTCACCGTCATCAGCGTGTTCTCGCTGCCGCGGTGGGTGGTGGAGACGTGCCGCTTCGCGCTGTCGCTGCCCGCTGACCGCGCCCGGCCCTGGCGGCGCTCGTTCACCCGAACACTGCACCTGGCCGGGCGGCCCGACAACGTGAAGGAACGATTCCGTCTCGACCACGTCGCCGACGACGGCTCGATGGCCTGGGTCGGCCCCTCCGCCGAGGGGGACACCACCCCGCTGCGCCGACTGCTCAGGACGTTCAGCGGGACCAGGGAACTGACCGCCTGGGCACCGGTGACCGTGGAGGTCCCGTCCCCCGCCCCCGCCGGGCCCCCGCCGGGTCGGGGTCCGGTCCACCGCGACCTGTACATCAGCACGGTGCGGGTCACCGTCTCCGACGTCCTCGTCCAGGTGAACCACCTCCTCGCCGAGGCCGCCCTGGACGGGCTGGTACGCCCCGGGGACCGGCTGACCATCCGCTCCGTGCCGCGCCTCGCCGGCCTGACCGTGCCGTTCGCCGCGCTGCGCGTGGACACCGATCCGCACCGCCCCCGGCAGCTACGGGCGTACGCGGGGCTGACCGCGGAGACCTGAGGCCGCAGGTCCCGCCCACCGCCGCCGCGACGACCGCTCCCCGGCGTGGTGGCCCCCGCCGGTCGCCGCACCCGGTCCCCGTCGCCACCGCCTCGATCACCGGCTGACGGCCGAGCCGCCCGAGCGCCCAGCGACCGAAGGTCCGCGTCCGCGCGCCCGCACGGTCGGTGACGACGCCCCTTTTGCCCCACCCCTCCCTGACACCGGGCTTCTCCGCCCTCTATGGTCTGACCGGACCCACCATCGTTCGAACAGGGCGACGACACCCCGTCGGACCGCTCGGCGAGAATCGAAGCAGTCGCCGGCCACCGCCGGCCGAGGCCCGACCGCGGCGGGNGCCCGCCACAGGCACCCGCCCGTGCACCACTAGTGAAGGGAAACCCCCACCTCATGGACGCTGTGACCCAGGTCCCCGCGCCGGTGAACGAGCCGGTGCATAGCTACGCGCCGGGCAGCCAGGAGCGGTCCCGGCTCGAGGCGAAGCTGAAGGAGCTGGCCGGCAACCCGGTCGAGCTCCCGATGACCATAGGCGGTCGGGAGCGGATGGGCGGCGGTGACCGTTTCGACGTCGTCCAGCCGCACAACCACAGCGCCGTCCTCGGCACCTACGCGAACGCCACCCAGGCCGACGCCAGGGAAGCCATCGACGCCGCGCTCGGCGCCGCCCGCGCCTGGCGCGAGCTGCCCTTCGACGACCGGGCGGCGATCTTCCTGCGCGCCGCGGAACTGCTCGCCGGCCCCTGGCGGGAGACCATCGCCGCCTCCACCATGCTCGGCCAGTCCAAGACCGCCCAGCAGGCGGAGATCGACTCCCCGTGCGAGCTGGTGGACTTCTGGCGGTTCAACGTTCACTTCGCCCGGCAGATCCTCGCCGAGCAGCCGGTGGCCAACTCCCCGGGGGTGTGGAACCGCCTCGACCACCGCCCGCTGGAGGGCTTCGTCTACGCGATCACCCCGTTCAACTTCACCGCCATCGCCGGCAACCTGCCCACGGCCCCGGCGCTGATGGGCAACGTGGTGCTCTGGAAGCCCTCACCCACCCAGACCCACGCCGCGGTCCTGCTGATGCGCCTGCTCACCGAGGCCGGGCTGCCGCCCGGCGTGATCAACCTGGTGACCGGCGACGGCATCGCCGTCTCCGAGGTGGCGCTGACCCACCCGGAGCTCGCCGGCATCCACTTCACCGGATCGACCAGGACCTTCCGCTACCTGTGGCGGACGGTCGGCGAGAACATCGAGACCTACCGCTCGTACCCCAGGATCGTCGGCGAGACCGGCGGGAAGGACTTCCTGGTCGCCCACCCGTCCGCCGACCCGGCGGTGCTCAGGACCGCACTGGTCCGCGGCGCCTTCGAGTACCAGGGCCAGAAGTGCTCGGCCACCTCCCGGGCCTACCTGCCGCGTTCGCTGTGGGAGAGCGGGTTCCGCGAGGACTTCCTCGCCGAGGTCGAGGGCCTGAGCATGGGCGACGTCACCGACTTGAGCAACTTCATGGGCGCGGTGATCGACGACCGGGCCTTCGCCAAGAACAAGGCGGCCATCGACCGGGCCGCCGCGGACCCCGCCGTCGAGGTGGCGGCCGGCGGCAGCTACGACGACTCCATCGGCTACTTCGTCCGGCCCACCGTGCTGGTCTGCTCCGACCCGGAGAACGAGGTCTTCCGCGACGAGTACTTCGGTCCGATCCTCGGCGTCCACGTCTACGACGACGAGCGGTACGAGGAGATGCTCGACCAGATGGAGTCGGTGTCGGACTACGCCCTGACCGGCTCGGTGATCGCCGGGGACCGCGCGGCCGCGGTGGCCACCATGGACCGGCTCCGCTTCGCGGCGGGCAACTTCTACATCAACGACAAGTCCACCGGGGCGGTCGTCGGACAGCAGCCGTTCGGTGGCGGCCGGGCGTCCGGCACCAACGACAAGGCGGGCTCCGCGCAGAACCTCATGCGCTGGACCTCCACCCGGTCCATCAAGGAGGCGCTGCTGCCCCCGACCGACTACCGGTACCCCCACATGGGCAGCACCAGCGGGAGCTGACGCGGGCCCGTGGCGGCCAGGAAGGTGCGCGCGCGGCAGACACCCGGGAACAACCGTTGGCCCCGATGGGTCTACGGCGTGGGAGACGAACCTGCCCCGCGCTTCTCGTTCGCCGACGAACGCACCTTCCTGGCCTGGACCCGGACCGCGCTCGCCCTGCTGGCCGCCGGGGTGGCCCTGGAAGCGCTCGACGTCCCGGACCACCAGGTCCTGCGGCCAGTCCTGGTGGTCCTGCTGCTGGTGTTGGGCTGCGCCACGGCGGTGCACTCCTGGTTCGGCCGGGCGCGGGTGGAGCGCTGCCTGCGGCGGTCCACTCCGCTCCCCGCGCCGAGGGCCGGGCCGCTGGCGCTCGGCGTCACGGTGGTCGGGGTGATGCTGCCCGCGGCCTTCGCGGTCACCTGACGGGGCCGGCCCGCGCCCCCGTCCTTCCCGTGGGCGCCACCGGTCGGCGCCCTGACGACCCGTCGGTAACGGTGTGGTTGCATGGCACGCATGACATCCACCACTGAGCTGCTGCCCGAGACCCGCCGCGCCCTACTGCACCGGGTCGCCACCGGGCAGGTCGAGGGGCGGACCCCGTCGCTGGTCGGGGCCGTCATGCGGGACGGGGCCCCGGTATGGGTGCGGGGCAGGGGGCTGGTGGACGGGCAGGTCCCCGACGGGGACACCCAGTACCGGATCGGCTCGCTCACCAAGACGTTCGTGGCGGTCCTGGTCATGCGGCTCCGCGACGAGGGCCTGCTCGATCTCGGCGACCCGCTGGGCGAGCACCTGCCGGGCACCGGGGTCGGTGGGGTGACCGTGCTGCACCTGCTGTCGCACACCTCGGGCCTCGCCTCGGAGACCCCGGGCCCCTGGTGGGAACGCACCCCGGGGGAGTTGCGGCCCCAGATCGGCGACCTCCTGGGGGACGACCCGGTACGGCACCCCGCCGGTCGCCGCTTCCACTACTCCAACCCCGGATACGCCCTGCTCGGCGCCCTGGTCGAACGGCTGCGCGGCGACAGTTGGCACGAGGTCCTGCGGCGGGAGGTGCTGGAGCCCCTGGGGATGCGGCGCACCACCCCATCTCCCCGTGCCCCGCACGCCAGGGGGTGGGCGGTCCACCCGTGGGCCGACGCGGTGCTCGCCGAGGAGGTGCAGCAGACCGGCCGGATGGCGCCGGCCGGCGAGCTGTGGTCCACCGCCGAGGACCTGTGCCGCTGGGCGGCGTTCCTGCTGGAGGGGGACGAACGGGTCCTCGCGGCGGGGACGCTGGCCGAGATGCGCGAGCCGGCCACCTGCCAGGCGGAGGACGCGGGGAGGTACGCCTACGGGCTGGGGCTGGAGTCGTTCCGCGCGGGTGGGCGGCTGTTGTACGGACACGGGGGTTCCATGCCGGGGTTCCTCGCGTCGTTGCGGGTGTGCCTGGACGCCGGGCTCGCCGGGATCGTGCTGGCCAACGCCACCTCGGGGCCGGCGGCCGGGGCCATCGCGGCCGACCTGATCGAGATCGTTGACGAGCGTGAGCCCCGCATCCCCGAGCCGTGGGCCCCGCTGCCGGACGTCGAGCACGACCTGCTGGCGCTGACCGGGCTCTGGCACTGGGGAACCACGTCGTACGGCCTGCGCCTGACCGGGGAGGGCGGTCTCGAGCTGACCCCGCTGTCCGCCGGGGGCTCCGGCCGGGGCTCCCGGTTCCGGGCGCGCGGTGACGGCACCTGGATCGGTCTCGACAACTACTACACCGGCGAGGTGCTGCGGGTGGTGCGTGCGGCCGACGGCACGGTGAGCCACCTGGACCTCGGGTCGTTCGTGCTCACCAGAGAGCCCTACCACCCGGCCGACGTGGTGCCGGGCGGGGTGGACCCACAGGGGTGGCACGGCCAACCGCGGTGAGCCCCGCCGCACCGCGTCGACGTGGTGGCCGCCGGGCACCCCGGGGTGGCGGAGTGCCCGGCGGGACGTCCCACCGGCCGGCGGGGCCCGGTCAGTTGTGGGTGTGCAGCTCGACGTTGAGACCGCCCCAGGACCCGGAGCGGGCCAGCACCTCCACCGCGCCGCTCAGTGAGTTGCGCCGGAACAGCAGGTTGGACTGGCCGGAGAGCTCGACGGCCTTCGCCACGTTGCCGTCCGGCAGGGTGACCCTGGTGCCCGCCGTGACGTAGAGCCCGGCCTCCACCACGCAGTCGTCGCCGAGAGAGATGCCGATGCCGGACTCCGCGCCGAGCAGGCAGCGTTCACCGACGGAGACCACCGCGGTGCCGCCCCCGGAGAGGGTGCCCATGATCGACGCGCCGCCGCCGATGTCGCTGCCGTTCCCGATCACCACGCCCTGGCTGATCCGGCCCTCGACCATGGAGGTGCCCAGCGTCCCCGCGTTGAAGTTGCAGAAGCCCTCGTGCATCACCGTGGTGCCCGGGGCCAGGTGGGCGCCGAGCCGGACCCGGTCCGCGTCGGCGATCCGCACTCCGGAGGGGACCACGTAGTCCGTCATCCGCGGGAACTTGTCCACGCCGAACACCGACACGTGCTGGCCGGCGGCCCGGGCCAGCAGCCGGGCCTGGTCCAACCGGTCCACCGGGCACGGGCCGAGACTGGTCCACGCCACGTTGGCCAGCAACCCGAACAGGCCCTCGAGGTTCTGTCCGTTGGGCCGCACCAGCCGGTGGCTGAGCAGGTGCAGGCGCAGGTAGCCGTCGTGGGCGTCGAGCGGCTTGTCGTCCAACGAGGAGATGACGGTACGGACCGCGACCACCTCCACCTCACGGATCGGGTCCTTGCGCAGCGCGCGGGCCGCGGCCTCGCCGAGCTCGGAGGCGGCCTGCTCACCGGTCAGCCGGAAGGTGCCGGCCGGGCCGGGATCCTCGACCAGGGCCGGAGCGGCGAACCAGGTGTCCAGCACGGTGCCGTCGGAAGCGAGGGTGGCCAGGCCGCTGGCCGCGGCGCCGGTGGTACGGGGGGCGGTGTCGTCAGTGCTCACACTCGCACGCTAGTCAATGCCGGCTCGAAATGCCGAACCGGAGGGCCCGGCGCGGAGCCTCCCGCGGGGTGGGTGGGTGGGCGCGGGTCGGTCACCCACCGCGGGGGCGTTCCCCGGTACGGGCTAACTCCGCGGCGCCGATACGGTTCGGCGCGGGCCGCCGCGCCTAACGTTCCCGGCCATGAACAGGGATGTCGGGGAGGACGGCGGCGGCCGTGGCGCGGGGCGGATCGGCGAGGAACGGGGCGGTGGGTTCCGGGGCGCCGACGGTCCTGTGGGGCTGACCGGTGAGGACGGGAGCGGTGGGGACCGGGGCGGTGACGGTTCCGCGGGGGCCGGTCGGGAGGGGAGCGAACCGCGGCCCGTGGTGACGGAGCTGCGCCTGTCGGCGTTCAGGTCCTTCCGCGGGGCGCGGCTGCGACTCGGGGCCCTGACGGTGTGCACCGGCCCCTCCGGCGGCGGGAAGTCCACCGTGCTCGAGGCCCTCGCGGTGCTGGCGGGGCTGGCCGGCGGGCAGCCGCTCCGGGACGTGCTGGACGCCGTCCCGGGTGGCCCGGTCGGGTGCGTGCCGCTGGGGACGGTCCCCGACGACCAGGGGAGACGGGGCATCAGGCTGGGATGCACCGTCAGCGGGCCGGTGGGGCCGGTCCGGCTGGACCTGGCCGTGCAGGTCGAGCCGGAGCTGCGCTTCGTGGGAGAACGGCTGACCGGGGCGGGCGAGGTGCTGCTGGAGACGGCGTTGCGGGACCCCAGGGGGAGCTCCGTGCAGGCGGCCTGGCACACCGCCGGGCGGGTCCCCGTGACCAGGGCGCCGCTCCCGGACGACCGGCTGGCCTCGGCGCTGCTGCCCCTGCGGGTGGCCGGGCGGACCCCCGGACAGCTCCTGGTGCTCGCGGCGGTGGAACAACTGGTAGTGGCGCTGCGCGGGGTGTTCCGGGTCGATCCCGAGCCGCGGACGATGCGGGACTGGGTGCCGGCAGGGAACACCATGCTGGAGCCGGACGCCCGCAACGTCTCGGCCGTGGTGGCACGGACCCTGACCGAGTGCCGGGTGCGGCACGGGTTGCTCGGTGAGGCGTTGCGGGCGGTCTGCCCGTACCGGGTGGACGGGGTGACGGTGGTGCCCGGCGCCGCTGGCACGGTGATGGCGGCCCTGGACCGGGGCCCCCTGGGCGGGATGCCGGTGACGCTGCTGGGTGCGGGGGAACTGCGCGCGCTGGCCCTGTCGCTGGTCCTGCTGACCGGGCCCGGGGTGCTCGCGATGGACCCCGCCGAGGTTCCCGGGGCCCTGCAGTTGCTCACCGTGGCCGCCGAGGACCTCGACCGGGGACTGGCCGAGGGGCAGGTGCGGGAACTCCTCGCGTTGGCCGGGCGGATGTGTGCCCGCGGCCACGTGCGGGTGGTGGCCAGCGCCCACCACCGTGCCTGGGTGGAGGGAACGGAGGGCGTCACGGTGATCCCGTTACCGTTGCGGTAGACCTGGTGGGGTGAACGAGGAACCAGGCACCACGCGTGGCGAGAACACCCCCACCCGGCGGGCGGTGCCCGACCACGACCCCGAGCCCGTACCCGTGCCGGACCTGGACGCGCTGCGCAGGCGGCTCGTCGCGTTCGCTGACGCCCGCGACTGGGGGCCTTACCACACCCCGAAGAACCTGGCGTCGGCGCTGAGCGTGGAGGCGGCCGAGTTGGTGGAGGTCTTCCAGTGGCTCACCCCGGAGGAGTCGGCCGGAGTGATGGAGGACGCCGAGTCCGCCCACCGGGTCGCCGACGAGGTCGCCGATGTGCTCGCCTATCTGCTGCAGTTCTGCGAGGTCCTGGGGATCGACCCGCTGCGGGCGCTGGCGGAGAAGATCGAACGCAACGAACGCCGCTTCCCGGTGCGGCCCGGCGGACGGCTACGGGACTGAACTGGGCCGTTGCCCGGCGCGGTCGCCCCAGCTCGGGGCGCCCCGGCCCCGGGGGCGCGCCAGCTCCAGGCGGTCGCCCGGCTCGGGGGCGCCCCGGCCCCGGGGCGTCGCCTGGCGATCCGCCGCCCCGTTCCACGACACCATGCCGTGCACTGCCCTCCCCTCCCGGTGCCCTCCCTTCCCGGTGCCCTCCCCCGGACCACTCGATCAGGTGAGGGCTTTGTCCACAGGCCGTGCCTTGTCCACACATCGCGACGCCGTGCCGGCGCCGTCGGTGTCGTTCCGTCATGGTGGGGGTCCGCCAGGAGCTCGGGTGGCGGCCGACGGACGTGACGGCAGGCACCGTGCCGGGCACTCCCACCGGTCGCGCCGAGGGACGGCACCGACCACGGGGACGCAACGAGGGGGCACGGATGGACGTGGAGAGGTTGATCGGGGCGAGTCGGCACGCGCTGGCCCAGGCTCGCGGGGCGCAGGGCACCCTCGCCGAGGTGTGGCAGGTACAGGCGCTGGTGGAGGCGGTGGGTGCCCATCTCGCCAGGCACGGGGGGCTGGCGATCCAGGCGGCCTCGTTCGCGCTGTCCGAGGCGGGGGGCCGGGCGTGCGGAGCGGTGCACCAGCCGGGGTTCGGGGTGGGCGAGCCACGAGCCGCGGCGCTCACCCAGGTGCCGTGGCCGGCCGCGGCGTTGCGGGCCCTGCGCGCCCTGCTGGACGAGGCGCGGGTGGCGTTGGTCGTGGTGGCGTGCGCGGCGGGCGAGGAGCCGGCGTACGGCCTGTGCGTGGAGGGCCTGGACGCCCTCGACGAGTGCCGGTCCCGGCTGGACGACCTCCTGCGGCTGTTGGAGGAGGACGCCCCCGCCCGGGTGGCGGACCCACCGTTGGCGCAGGTCGCCGCGGCCCCGGTCGGTGCCTGGGCGCCCCGCGTGCGGGACCCGCGGTGCTGAGTGGCCGGGAACGCGCCCCTTGGTGGATCGCTGTGCGCCGCCGCGTTGCAGGATGGGTGCATGGATCTTCGCATCTTCACCGAGCCCCAGCAGGGGGCGGACTACGAGACCCTGCTCACCGTGGCCAGGGCGACGGAGCAGTTGGACTTCGACGGCTTCTTCCGCTCCGACCACTACCTCCGGATGGGCGGTGCGGACGGGCTTCCGGGCCCGACCGACGCGTGGATCACCCTGGCCGGGCTCGCCCGGGAGACCAGCCGCATCCGCCTGGGCACGCTGATGACCGCGGCCACCTTCCGGCTCCCGGGGGTGCTGGCCATCACCGCGGCGCAGGTGGACCAGATGTCGGGCGGTCGGCTCGAGGTGGGGTTGGGAGCCGGCTGGTACGAGGCCGAGCACGCCGCCTACGGCATCCCGTTCCCCAAGGAGAAGTTCGGGCGGTTGGAGGAGCAGCTCGCCATCGTGACCGGGCTGTGGGGGACCCCGGTCGGCGAGACCTTCTCGTACGAGGGCGCCTACTACCAGCTGCGGGACTCCCCGGCACTGCCCAAGCCGGCGCAGCAGCGGTTGCCGGTGCTGATCGGCGGGCGAGGGGTGAGCCGGACCCCGGCCCTCGCCGCCAGGTACGCCACGGAGTTCAACCTGCCGTTCACGTCCCTGGAGGAGACCGAGGCGCAGTTCCACCGGGTGCGGGCGGCCGCGGAGCGGGAGGGGCGGGCCCCGGACGACCTGGCGTACTCGGTGGCGTTGGTGGCGTGTGTGGGCGGCAGCGACGCCGAGGTGGCCCGGCGCGCTGCGGCCATCGGCCGGGAGGTGCCCGAGCTGCGGGAGAACGGGCTCGCCGGGTCCCCGGCGGAGGTGGTCGAGAAGATCGGTCGCTACGCGGAGATCGGGTGCGACCGGATCTACCTCCAGATCCTCGATCTGGACGACCTGGACCACCTGGAGCTGATCTCCTCCCGGGTGCGGACGCAGCTCGACTGACGTCCAGCCGCCGGCGCCCGGGTGGGTCGCTCGGCGGAGCCCGGTCGCGCCGCCGCTCGGGCTCCGCCGACCACCGTCCGCCGACCACCGGGAGCAGGGGCAGTGGGCTGGGCAGTGGGCAGCCGGGAGCACGGAGGGAAGAGGAGAAGAATTCACTACGGGATCGACGGTCGGACCGCAATACTCGCTCGCGTGTTCCTCACCATAGGTACGACAGGCGACCAGGACCGACCCGCGACCGATCTCGGATTCCTGCTGCACAAGCATCCCGACCGCGCGCAGCGGTTCTCCACCACGTCAGGGCAGGTGCACGTCTTCTATCCCGAGGCGTCGCGGCAACGCTGCACCGCTGCCCTGCTCCTGGAGGTCGATCCGGTCGGGCTGGTGCGGCGCGGCCGGGGCAGGGGGCGTGGCGGTGCCCCGGACGCAGCCCTGGCGCAGTACGTGAACGACCGGCCGTACGCGGCGACCTCCCTGGTGGCGGTGGCGCTGCGGGCGGTGTTCGGCAGCGCCTTGAAGGGGCAGTGCGTCGCACGACCGGAGCTGGTCGACCGGCCTCTGCCGCTGCGGATCGAGGTTCCGGCGCTGCCAGCGAAGGGCGGTGCCGACCTGGTCCACCGGCTGTTCGAGCCGCTCGGCTGGGCGGTGCGCGCCGAGCCGCTGGCCCTGGACGAGCGGTTCCCGGAGTGGGGCGAGTCGAGATACGTGCGGCTGCGGTTGGACGGTCGGCTCACCGTGTCGTCGGCACTCCGCCACCTTTATGTTCTCCTGCCGGTGCTGGACGACGCCAAGCACTACTGGGTGGCCGCGGACGAGGTGGACAAGCTGCTGCGGGCGGGGGAGGGCTGGCTCGAGCACCACCCGGAGCAGGCACTGATCACCCGCCGCTACCTGGCCCGTCGCAGGGGGCTCACCAAGGACGCGTTGGAGCGTTTGGAGCTGGCCCGGCTCGCCGAGGTGGACGACGTCGAGCCCGAGGAGCTGGACAACGCGGTGGACGAGACGGCGGACACCGAGGAGCGACCGGTTCCGCTGGCGGTCCAGCGACGTGAGGCGATCGTGCGGGCGCTGCGGGACACCGGGGCGCGTCGGGTGCTCGACCTGGGATGCGGTCAGGGTCAGCTGCTGGACGTGCTGGTGCGGGACCTCACGTTCACGGAGGTGGTCGGGGTTGACGTGTCGATGCGGGCCCTGGCCGCGGCGGCCCGGCGCCTGCGGCTCGACCGGATGTCAGAGCGCCTCGCGGCGCGGGTGACGTTGGTCCAGGGTTCGCTCGCCTACACCGACCAGCGGCTGCGGGGGTACGACGCCGCGGTGCTGAGCGAGGTGATCGAGCATGTGGACCCGCCCCGGCTGTCGTCCCTCGAGTACGCGGTGTTCCACGCCGCCGCGCCGACCACGGTGGTGGTGACCACCCCCAACGTCGAGTACAACGTGCGCTGGGAGTCCCTGCCCGCCGGCGGTGTCCGGCACCCGGACCACCGGTTCGAGTGGGACCGGAGCCAGTTCCGGGCCTGGGCCGGGCGGGTCGCCGAGGACCACGGGTACCAGGTCGAGTTCCGGCCGGTGGGGCCGGAGGACCCCGAGGTGGGCCCACCGACCCAGCTCGCCATTTTCACCCACGTCAAGGACGCGACTGACGGCGCGACGGCGTCCGGAAGCAGCACCGCGGCCGCCCGGGCCACGCGCACCGGGGGAGAGGACTCACGTTGACGGACATCGACAGGGCCCTGGGCGTCCCGGACCTGTGCCTGGTGGTGCTGGTCGGCACCACCGGCTCGGGCAAGTCCACCTTCGCCCGGCGGCACTTCCTGCCCACCCAGGTCGTTTCCTCCGACGCCTGCCGCGGCATGGTCGCCGACGACGAGAACGACCAGTCCGCCACCCCGGACGCCTTCGACCTGCTGCACTACATCGTCGGCAAGCGGCTCGCGGCCGGGCGGCTGACCGTGGTGGACGCCACCAACGTCCAGTCGGACTCCCGTCGGTCGCTCGTCCGGTTGGCCAGGGAGCACGACGTGTTGCCGGTCGCCGTCGTCCTGGACGTTCCGGAGGGGGTGTGCCAGGAGCGCAACGCCCAGCGGCCGGACCGCGCCGGGCTGCCACGCCAGGTGCTCGTCCGGCAGCGGCGCGAACTCCGCCGTTCCCTCGGGGCCCTGCAGCGCGAGGGGTTCCGCAAGGTGCACGTGCTGCGCGGGGTGCAGGAGGTCGAGGCCGCCCGGATCGTGTTGGAGCGCCGGTACAACGACCTCAGGGAGCGCACCGGCCCGTTCGACATCGTCGGTGACGTACACGGCTGCCGGTCGGAGCTGGAGGAGCTGCTCGGGGAGCTCGGCTACGTGGTGCGCCGGGACGGAGCGGGGCGACCGGTGGACGCCGAGCACCCGCAGGGGCGCACCGCGGTGTTCGTCGGCGACCTGGTGGACCGGGGGCCGGACAGCCCCGGGGTGCTCCGGCTCGTCATGGGCATGGTGGAAGCGGGGCACGCGCTGTGCGTGCCGGGGAACCACGAGAACAAGCTCGGCCGGTTCCTCAAGGGCCGCGCCGTCCAGCCGACCCACGGCCTCGCGGAGACGGTGGAGCAGCTCGCCGGGGAGGGGGAGGAGTTCCGGGCCCGGGTGGCCGCCTTCGTCGACTCCCTGATCAGCCACTACGTGCTGGACGAAGGGAAGCTGGTGGTCTGCCACGCGGGGCTGCCGGAGAAGTACCACGGGCGCACGTCCGGCCGGGTGCGCTCGCACGCGCTCTACGGCGACACGACCGGGGAGACCGACGAGTACGGGCTGCCGGTCCGCTACCCGTGGGCCGAGGACTACCGGGGCAGGGCCGCGGTGGTCTACGGGCACACCCCGGTGCCCACCGCCTCCTGGCTGAACAACACGCTCTGCGTGGACACCGGGTGCGTCTTCGGTGGGGCGCTGACCGCGCTGCGCTGGCCGGAGCGGTCGCTGGTGGCGGTCCCGGCGGAGCGGGTCTGGTACGAGCCGGTCCGTCCGCTGCGGCCGGCTGGTCCGTCGGGGAGCCGCCCGCTCGACCTGGCCGACGTGACCGGCCGGCGGGTGGTGGAGACCGCGCGGCAGGGCCGCCTGGCGGTGCGGGAGGAGAACGCCGCGGCGGCCCTTGAGGTGATGAGCCGGTTCGCGGTGGACCCGCGCTGGCTGGTGTACCTGCCGCCGACCATGGCGCCGTGCGCCACGTCCACCGCGGACGGGTACCTGGAGCACCCCGCGGAGGCGTTCGCCGCCTACCGTGCCGAGGGGGTGCGGCGCGTGGTGTGCGAGGAGAAGCACATGGGCTCGCGAGCGGTCGCGGTGGTGTGCCGCGACGCGGAGGTGGCCAGGGAGCGTTTCGGGGTCACCGTCGGTACGGGTGCGGTGTACACCCGCACCGGCCGCCCGTTCTTCGACCGGCCCGAGGTGACCGAGGCGGTGCTGGCCAGGCTGCGTCAGGCGGTGGAGGGCGCCGGTCTGTGGGAGGAGCTGGAGACCGGCTGGCTGGCCCTGGACGCGGAGCTGTTGCCGTGGTCGCTGAAGGCGTCGGGGCTGCTGCGCCGGCAGTACGCCGCGGTGGGTGCCGCGGCCGGTGCGGTGTTCCCCCCGGTGTTGGCGGCGCTGTCCGGTGCGGCCGAGCGCGGGGTGGACGTCGGGGAACTGCTGGAGCGGCAGCGGGGAAGGTCCGGTGACGCGTCGGCGTTCCGGGACGCCTACCGCCGCTACTGCTGGACGGTGGACGGCCTGGACGGGGTGCGGCTGGCCCCGTTCCAGTTGCTGGCCGTCCAGGGCCGCAACGTGGCGACGCTCCCGCACTCCGTCCACCTCGACTGGATCGACCGGCTGGTGGCCGCGGACCGCGTCGGCGCGGGGAGGGACGAACAGAGCCAGTCGGGCATAAATAACAGGCCCCTGCTGCACCCCACGCGGCGCCTGGTCGTGGACCCCCACGACGCCGACTCGGTCGCCGAGGGCACCGCCTGGTGGCTGGGGCTGACCGCTGAGGGGGGTGAGGGCATGGTGGTCAAGCCGGCCGAGGCGTTCGTCCGTGGTGAGCGGGGTGTGGTCCAGCCCGGGATCAAGTGCCGGGGTCGGGAGTACCTGCGGATCATCTACGGCCCCGAGTACACCCGGCCGGAGCACCTGGACCGGCTGCGTTCCCGGTCCCTGGGCCACAAGCGGTCGCTGGCACTGCGCGAGTACGCCCTCGGTCTCGAGGCGCTGGATCGGCTGGCCGCGGGAGAGCCCCTGTGGCGGGTGCACGAGGCGGTCTTCGCGGTTCTGGCGCTCGAGTCCGAACCGGTCGATCCTCGTTTGTGATCAGATACACCTCGACCGGATGACCAGGACGGGGGAGCGGGGACACGGTTGTCGACGGGCATCCGTGTCCGGCCGAACCCGGCCGAAGTGGAAGGATGAATGGATGGGCTTCCACGTCGATTCCGAGGTGGGGCGGCTGCGCCAGGTGATCCTGCACCGTCCCGATCTCGAACTGAAGCGACTCACCCCGAGCAACAAGGACGCCCTGCTCTTCGACGACCTGCTGTGGGTGCGTCGGGCCCGGGTGGAGCACGACGGTTTCGCCGACGCGCTGCGTGAGCGCGGCATCGAGGTCCACCTCTTCGGTGACCTGCTGCGCGAGACGTTGGACGTGCCCAAGGCCAAGGACCTGGTGCTGGACCGCGTCTTCGACGGGCGCGAGTACGGCCCCCTGGCGACCGACCACCTCCGGGCGGTCTTCGCCGCCATGCCGTCGGACGTCCTGGCGCAGCACCTGGTGGGCGGGATGACCAAGCGGGAGTTCCTCGAGCGGGCGGAGGAGCCGGCGTCCGTGCGCTTCCACGTGATGGACCTGGACGACTTCCTGCTCGCCCCGCTGCCCAACCACCTCTTCACCCGGGACACCTCCGCCTGGGTGTACGACGGCGTCAGCATCAACGCCATGCGCTGGCCGGCCCGGCAGCGCGAGACGGTGCACTTCGAGGCCATCTACCGGCACCACCCGAGGTTCGCCGCCGCCGACTTCCACACCTGGTCGAACGGGCAGGACGCCTACCCCTCGACGATCGAGGGCGGCGACGTGCTGGTCATCGGCAACGGCGCGGTACTGATCGGGATGAGCGAGCGGACCACGCCGCAGGCGGTGGAGATGCTGGCCCGGGGGCTGTTCCGGATGGGCTCGGCCCGCGCCATCGTGGCCCTGGACATGCCCAAGTCCCGCGCGTTGATGCACCTTGACACGGTGATGACCATGGTGGACACCGACACCTTCACCAAGTACGCGGGCCTGGGCATGCTGCGTTCGTACACCATCGAGCCGGGTGAGGGCGGCCAGGAGCTCAAGGTCACCGACCACCCACCCGAGCAGATGCACCAGGCCATCGCCGCGGCGTTGGGCCTGCCCCGCATCGAGGTGCTGACCCCGACCCAGGACGTGCACTCCGCCGAACGGGAGCAGTGGGACGACGGTTGCAACGTGTTGGCGATCGAGCCCGGCGTGGTCATCGCCTACGACCGCAACACCACCACCAACACCTACCTGCGCAGGCGGGGGGTGGAGGTCATCGAGATCCCCGGTGGTGAGTTGGGGCGCGGTCGGGGTGGGCCGCGCTGCATGAGCTGTCCCGTGGAGCGTGACGTGGCGTAGTCGGCAGCGCCCGGCGGGACGGCATTGCATAAAGATGCCTATTTATGTATATGCTTGCGATTCCGTCCCGCTTGGCTGGCCCGGCCCCGCCGAGCACGCACAAGGAGTCGCGCCATGGCCGTTGACCTGCGCCGTAGGAGTTTCCTCAAGGAACTGGACCACACTCCGGAGGAGTTCCGCTTCCTGCTCGACCTCGCGGCGCAACTGAAGGCCGACAAGCGCGACGGCGTGGAGCGGCCCCGGCTCACCGGCAAGAACATCGCGTTGCTCTTCGAGAAGGCGTCGACCCGGACCCGCTGCGCCTTCGAGGTGGCGGCCCACGACCAGGGAGCGGCCACCACCTACCTCGATCCGGCGGGTTCCCACCTGGGGTACAAGGAGTCCGTCAGGGACACCGCGCGAGTGCTCGGCCGGATGTTCGACGGCATCCAGTACCGAGGGCATGACCAGGAACTGGTGGAGGAACTGGCGCGACACGCCGGGGTCCCGGTGTGGAACGGCCTGACCGACCAGTGGCACCCCACCCAGATGCTGGCCGACGTGCTCACGGTCGTCGAGCACGCCGACAAGCCGCTGGAGCAGGTCGTTCTGGCCTACCTCGGCGACGCCCGGGCCAACATGGGCAACTCCCTGCTGGCCACCGCGGCTCTGCTGGGCATGGAGATCCGTGTCGTCGCCCCGAGGTCGTTGTGGAACGCCCCGCAGGTGCGGGCCGCGGCGGAGGAGGTCGCGGCCACCACCGGAGCGCGGCTGGTCCACACCGAGGACGTTGCCGAAGGAGTGCGGGGAGCGGACTTCCTCTACACCGACGTGTGGGTCTCGATGGGCGAGCCCGCGGAGGTCTGGGACGAGCGGATCGCGTTGCTGCGCGAGTACGCGGTGACCATGGAGGTGCTGCGCGCCACCGGCAACGACCGGGTGCGCTTCCTGCACTGCCTGCCGGCTTTCCACGACCTGGGCACCGAGTTGGCGCGGGAGGTGCACGCCCGCACCGGGCTGACCCACCTCGAGGTCAGTGACGAGGTGTTCGAGTCGGACCACTCGGTCGTCTTCGACCAGGCGGAGAACCGGCTGCACACGATCAAGGCGGTGTTGGTCGCCACCCTGGGCGACTGAGCGTCCCCGCGGCCGGACCGCGGCGCACCCTCCCTGCACCGCCTGACGGGCGTCGGGGTTCCGTCCCGTTGCGGAGCCCCGGCGCCCGAGCCGTGTGCGGGCCCGTCGCGCGCCCCGTTCTCGAGTCGTCTTCGATCGGCGGGGACACCCGTGGTGTCTTGTCTCAGTGAAGTTAGTCGCTGGAAGTGGGGCTGACCTGGACGGACCATCTTCCGTGAGACGTGTCGGCGCTCGACTGCCCAGTGAAGCTGGCACCGGCAGGCAGGGGGGGTGTCGATTGCAGCGCGGAAGCTCCAGGGGCGGGCACCGACAAACCTGCGCGGACGGTTGTCGCACTGGGAAGGCACAATCGGCGCATGTCTGAGATCTTCGTCGGCCTGGGGAAAGTCAATGCGCCGTCGGGTGTGCTGGTCCTCGGCATGGCCGGGTGGATCGACCAGTGGCGGGACCTGGGTCAGCCCCTGTCCGAGCGCGCCAGGGCGGCTGCGGCGAGGGGAGGAGGCCATCTTCGGGAGTGGTTGTGCGAGGCGGTCGCGGTTCCGGCAGCCGACGACCGACCCTTGATGGTGCGGGCGAGCACCTCGCCGTCTCCGTTCGACGAGGAACCGACGATCGCGACCTTGGAGATCAGTCTCGGTCTTCCGTGGCCCGAGACCACGGACCGGTCGGTACCGGTCCGACTCGGGGACCTGCCCGTCGACCGGTGCGGCATGGTTGTCGGCGATGCCGCAGGGCTGGACGCGTGGACGGGAATGGACGCCGAGCCGGCGGACGGGCTCGCCGATGTCTTCTACTGGGGCCTGTACGCGGACGACGCACATGCGCAGTTCGGTGGTGAGCGGATCGTGCAGCACGGCGTCGACGGACCGCATGGGTGGCTGGACCTCCCGGTGGCTGAGGCGGCCGCACGCGCGGCCGAACTCGCTGCCTGGCGGGATCGCCTCCATGGCAAGGGCCTCATGGTCTCGGTCGATAAGCACACCGATTTCCACCGCTTCCAGCGGGCCGGGTGGCGCCATCCGCTCCACGTCGGTGCGGTCGACGTCGGCGGTTGCCAGGTGCTCGGCATCGAATGGGGCCAGGGCGACCACTCGATCAGGCACCGCGGCGAGCGGGCCGCCGGTCAGGTCTATGCGGTCACGCTCGAAGCCGACGAGGCGGGGACGACGGTGATGCGATGGACCATCCCGCCCTACGACCTCGGCGACGAAGACGAGTGATGAGCCCCGTGACACGAGCTGCGAGATCACACGGGCTAAGCGGGTCAAGAGTGCCATTTCGCAGCGTAGCGCTGAGGGCAGCGCGAGCGGACGTAGTGGCGGAGTAGCGAGTAGGACACGGAGACGTCGTGGTCGTCCATGAGGTTCGTGCCCTTGTCGGTCGGCGTCGCCTTGTGGGCCGGTTGCAGGTTGATGCCCAAATACCGGCAGGAGGCCCGGAGGTTCCGGGAGATGAACACCTTGCCGTGGTCGCAGACGATCGTCTCCGGCACGATCACCGGCCGTGCCGCCGCGTGCTCCAGGCGCTCGTCCAACGTCAGCAACCGCCGGTGCGGCAGCACCGAACGGGACATCCGCAGGGCCTCCGACCAGCCAGGCTGCATCGCCTCCGGGGT
This sequence comes from Wenjunlia vitaminophila DSM 41686, assembly GCF_000380165.1. Lineage (GTDB taxonomy): Bacteria > Actinomycetota > Actinomycetes > Streptomycetales > Streptomycetaceae > Wenjunlia > Wenjunlia vitaminophila. The sequence continues at coordinate 14,297 of NZ_KB904672.1, read as the reverse complement.
GACGCTGCGAGCCAGCAGCGCGAACGCGTCCGCGGCCTTCGTGGTCGGCCGCAGCACCGCCGCCGTGATCGACCTCGTCGCGATGTCGACCATCGCCGTCAGCTCGACCTTCTCCGCAATCCCGTCGTCCAGGCGCACCAGCACATCCAGCGGAGTTGAGTCGATCTGCATCAGCTCGCCCGGCGCGCTGGCCGGAACCTCCCCGAACGGGCCGGGAGGCCGAGCCTTGACCGACCGGCGCGTGCGGGCCGAACCCGTCGCGTGCGTGCCCGTCGCCAACTTGCTGTAGAGCCGGTAGAGAGTGGCCCGGGAAGGATTCTCAACACCTGCGGCGTCCTCACGGCCGGCCAGGATCTCCTTGGTCCGCCAGACGAGGAATCCGATCGTCTTCGACGAGTCCTCGGCTCGTCGATCGCCTGCCGCATCGACTCCACCACCGCCGCATCAACCTTGCCGAAGGCCGGCATCTGCTTGGCCGACCGGCCGTCGGCCAGTCCGACCAGGCCGTCACGCTGGTAGCGCTGTCGCCGCTGCTTGATCCCGCTGGCTGTCACTTGTGCCCGGCCGCCGTCAACTCGGCCGCCTTGGCCCGCTCGCGCTCAGCCAACGAGTGCTGCCCGGGGGCGAACTCCGGCCGAGGCACTGCCTCATCCGACACCCCCGTCGGCAGCCCGTGCAGCACCTCCAGGATGTGGCCCTCCCACCAAAGTGCCTGTTCAGCCGCTGTCTCGGGAAACTCCGAGAGCCGGGCTGTGGGCGGAACATTCCGCCCCTGCCTGTTCAATCGGCACCCCTTTCGACCTGGCCCACGACCGTGCGCGGACCCAGCAACTGGACCGACAAGTCCTCGGCAACCAGTTCCTGACGCCAGAGCAGATGGAACAGCGCGGGCAACCTCGTGAGTCGGTCACCCGCCGCGTCGGCCCCGGGCAGCAGCGGCCCCGGCGCCGCGAAGACCTCCCGCAGGCGGTCCGCAGCCGTTGGATGCAGGCACCGCGGGAGCCGGTAGCGGGATAGCCACCGGACATTCGCCAGCAACACCGGCTCCGGCATCCCGACCCGCTCGAAGTGCCAACCCGCCTGAGCGCAGGCGATCCGCGTCACCTCGAACGCTTCCGCGTCCTTCGGCTCGATCGGCTCATCCGCACGGACATCGACGACCACGGCCGAGCCGTCCACCCGGCGCACGAAGTAGTCCGGAGCGTGCCGACGCTCCCGTGCCCCGTCGTGCCAGTCCAGCCAGAAGGGCTGCGAGGCGATCCCCGCCACCTGCGGATCGAAGTCCATCAGCACAAGCCGGTCCCGCTCCAGCCAGGACTCGAAGCCCACGCGCTGCCCAGTCGTCGCCGCCCAGTACCAGCCGGCGAAGTGACGCTCACCACGGGACCACCGGAACGGCCGTACCGGTGCCACGTCCTCGAATCGAGCCGTCACACAGTCCAGCAGAGGCCGGCGCTGCCGCTGACGTACAGCGTCCACGTACGGCAGCTCGACGTACGGCCCTGCGAGATCCACCCCAGCCGGTACGGCCACCAGCACCCCCAGCGCGTTTAGCCCATACGGCTAGGTTCACTGAGACAGAAGGCCGAACGACTGGGTTCGCTGAGTAAACGCCTCGATTGGATGAGAGCGGTCACGTGGCGCAAGCATGACCTCTCCAGGGCCGATGTACTAGAGTTATCTCGACATCGAGATAACTGCCGGGGCGTACCCGGCCGGGTCCCGCCCGGGGTGTCCGACTTAGGGTCACCTCAACCGATGGCCGCTCGGCCGAATCGGCAGGATTGAGTGGGTACGCGTACGTTGATGAAGGAGACTGTCGTGTCCACGAACAGCTTCGACGCCCGCAGCACGCTGCGCGTGGGTGCCGAGTCGTACGAAATCTTCCGGCTCGACAAGGTCGAGGGCGCCGAGCGGCTCCCCTACAGCCTGAAGGTCCTCCTGGAGAACCTGCTGAGGACCGAGGACGGCGCGAACATCACTGCCGACCACATCCGGGCCCTGGGTTCCTGGGACGCCAACGCGCAGCCCAGCCGGGAGATCCAGTTCACACCCGCACGGGTGATCATGCAGGACTTCACCGGGGTGCCCTGCGTGGTGGACCTCGCCACCATGCGCGAGGCGGTCAAGGAGCTGGGCGGTGACGCGGCACGCATCAACCCGCTGGCCCCGGCCGAGCTGGTCATCGACCACTCGGTGATCGCCGACCGGTTCGGCACCCCGGACGCCTTCCAGCAGAACGTCGAGTTGGAGTACGGCCGCAACCGCGAGCGCTACCAGTTCCTGCGCTGGGGACAGACCGCGTTCGACGAGTTCAAGGTGGTCCCGCCCGGCACCGGCATCGTGCACCAGGTCAACATCGAGCACCTGGCCCGGGTGGTCATGGTCCGCAACGGCCGTGCCTACCCGGACACCCTGGTCGGTACGGACTCGCACACCACCATGGTCAACGGCCTCGGGGTGCTGGGCTGGGGCGTCGGAGGCATCGAGGCCGAGGCCGCCATGCTCGGACAGCCGGTGTCGATGCTCATCCCGCGTGTGGTGGGCTTCAAGCTGGTCGGCGAGCTCACCCCCGGCACCACGGCGACCGACCTGGTGCTGACCATCACCGAGATGCTGCGCAAGCACGGCGTGGTCGGGAAGTTCGTGGAGTTCTACGGCGAGGGCGTCAGCGCCGTGCCGCTGGCCAACCGGGCCACCATCGGCAACATGTCGCCGGAGTTCGGCTCCACCGCGGCGATCTTCCCGATCGACCAGGAGACCATCAGCTACCTGCGGCTCACCGGCCGGTCCCAGCAGCAGCTCGACCTGGTCGAGGCGTACACCCGGGAGCAGGGCCTGTGGCACGACCCGAGCCGTGAGCCGGAGTTCTCCGAGTACCTGGAGCTGGACCTGAGCACCGTGGTGCCGTCCATCGCAGGGCCCAAGCGCCCCCAGGACCGGATCGTGCTGTCCGAGGCGGCAGCCACGTTCCGCAGGCAGGTGGCCGACTACGTCGAGGACGACCAGGAGGTGGGCAAGGAGTCCTTCCCCGCCTCGGACGCCCCGGCTCCGGGGACCGAGGGGGTGCCGTCCCGTCCGACCACGGTGGTCGCCGCGGACGGCTCCAGCTATGAGATCGACCACGGCGCGGTGGCCGTCGCGGCGATCACCTCCTGCACCAACACCTCCAACCCGTCGGTGATGGTGGGCGCGGCGCTGCTGGCGAAGAAGGCCGTGGAGAAGGGGCTGACCCGCAAGCCGTGGGTCAAGACCACCCTCGCTCCGGGGTCCAAGGTGGTCATGGACTACTACGACCGGGCCGGACTCACCCCGTACCTGGACAAGCTGGGATTCAACCTGGTCGGTTACGGGTGCACCACCTGCATCGGGAACTCGGGGCCGCTTCCCGAGGAGGTCTCCAAGGCGGTGAACGAGAACGGTCTGGCCGTGGTCTCGGTGCTGTCCGGCAACCGGAACTTCGAAGGCCGGATCAACCCGGACGTCAAGATGAACTACCTGGCGTCCCCTCCGCTGGTGGTCGCCTACGCGATCGCGGGCACCATGCGCACCGACATCACCACCGAGCCGCTTGGCCTGGACACCGAGGGCAAGCCGGTCTACCTGAAGGACATCTGGCCGACCGAGCAGGAGATCGAACAGGTCTGCGCCTCGGCGATCGGCCAGGAGATGTTCGGCTCCGGCTACCAGGACGTCTTCGCCGGGGACGCCCAGTGGCAGGCGCTGCCGGTCCCCACCGGTGACACCTTCGAGTGGGACGCCGAGTCCACCTACGTCCGCAAGCCGCCCTACTTCGAGGGCATGGGCATGGAGCCGGAGCCCGTGGAGGACATCTCCGGCGCCCGGGTCCTGGCCAAGCTCGGTGACTCGGTCACCACCGACCACATCTCCCCCGCGGGTGCCATCAAGCCGGACAGCCCGGCGGGCACCTACCTCACCGAGCACGGGGTGGAGCGGCGCGACTTCAACTCCTACGGTTCCCGTCGCGGCAACCACGAGGTCATGATCCGCGGCACCTTCGCCAACATCCGGCTGCGCAACCAGATCGCCCCGGGCACCGAGGGCGGCTACACCCGCGACTTCACCGTCGAGGGCGGCCCGGTGACGACCATCTACGAGGCTTCGCAGCACTACCAGGCGCAGGGCACCCCCCTGGTCGTGCTCGCCGGCAAGGAGTACGGCTCCGGGTCGTCCCGCGACTGGGCGGCCAAGGGCACCGCGCTGCTCGGGGTCAGGGCCGTCATCGCCGAGTCCTACGAGCGCATCCACCGCTCCAACCTGATCGGCATGGGCGTGCTCCCGCTCCAGTTCCCCGAGGGCGCCAACCCCACGGAGCTGGGCCTGACCGGCGAGGAGACGTTCTCGGTCTCCGGGATCACCGCGCTGAACGACGGCGGCATCCCGGACACCGTCCGGGTCAGCACCGACACCGGGGTCGAGTTCGATGCCAAGGTCCGCATCGATACGCCGGGTGAGGCCGACTACTACCGCAACGGTGGCATCATGCAGTACGTGCTGCGCTCGCTCATCCGTAAGCAGCCCGCACAGTAAGCTACATTAGTCGCCAAAATTGAACATCCTGTCAGCGTATGGCGGACATCGAGGCATTCAACGCCTGATGTCCGCCATGCGTGTATTGGGGGCCGCGACGGCCCTCGGGTGTGGCGGTGCGCCACGAGAAAGTGACCGGAAAGTAAGTGCCAAACCACAGCGGCGGATAATGAGTGGATGATCGACATCCATTTCGCTGGCATGGGGTGACTGCGGCTTCGGTGGAGCGCATCCCCGTCCCGCGGTAGGGCCACTCGGGCGATTCGGCGAGGTTTCAGGCGTATTGCCGGCGTGCCGCCCGCGGCCCACGGGGGCGGACGTTGCGCCTCCACATATCAACTCGGGAAAGACTCGCCGCCCGGCCGTCCCTGATCTTGCCTTCTTGAGTGCAAGTGGACTATACCTGTGCCCGTTCCAGAAGCTTTTGAACACCTCCCGGGCCATGTCTCCCGGGAGAGCCGAGAACGATCCAGCTTTTCCTTACGCGCGGTAGGGCCGGCGGCATCCGGTGCACCGCATGAGTCCTGGAGAAGGCGAGGACTTGAGCATGGGATCCGATTTCAACCGCCGCGACCTCATCAAACGGGCTACCGCGGCCGGTCTTGTCGCGGCCCCGGCTGCGACCTTTCTGACGTCCTGCGCCAGTGGTGACGACGGCGACGGCGAGAAGGTCGAGCAGGGCAAGAAGACCGACAAGAACCCGCTCGCGGTCAACGAGAGCGCGGGACTGGAAGTCGTCATCTTCGACGGCGGCTTCGGCGACAAGTACGCCAAGGACGCCGAGGTGCTGTACAAGCAGGCCTACCCCAAGGCCAAGGTCAGCCACTCGGCGACAACGAAGATCCAGACGAAGCTGCAGCCGCGGTTCAACGGCGGCACCCCGCCGGACCTGATCGACAACTCCGGCGCCGAGCAGATGGACATGGGCACCCTGGTCGGCAAGGACCAGCTCATGGACCTCACCCCGATGCTCGACGCCCCGTCCATCGACGACCCGACCAAGAAGGTCCGGGACACCCTGCGCCCCGGCGTGGTGGAGATGGGGCAGTTCACCGGCAAGGAGGTGTGGATCCTCTACTACGCCTACACGGTGTACGGCGTGTGGTACTCCCAGACCCTCCTGGACAAGCACGGCTGGGAGTACCCCAAGACCTGGGACGAGATGCTCACGCTGTGCGCCGACGCCAAGAAGAAGGGCATCGCGGGCTGGACCTACGCCGGCAAGCACCCGTACTACCTGCCGTTCAGCATGTACCCGATGATGGCCAAGGTGGGCGGCCGCGAGGTGCTGGACGCCATAGACAACCTCGAGCCCAACGCCTGGCACCACCCCGCGGTCAAGGCGGTCATCGAGGCCTACTACGAGCTGGCGGCCAAGGGCTACATCCTCAAGGGCACCCCTGGGTTGGACCACATACAGTCCCAGACCAAGTGGACCGAGGGTAAGGCGATCTTCATCCCGAACGGCTCCTGGGTGGAGAACGAGGCGAAGAAGACCACGCCCAAGGACTTCCAGATGGCGGTCTCCGCGCCGTCCGGCCTGGACAGCTCGGACAAGATGCCGTTCGGCACCATATGGGCGTCCGGTGGAGAGCCCTTCATCGTGCCCAAGCGGGCGAAGAACCCCATGGGCGGCATGGAGCTGCTGCGGATCATGCTCGGTGAGGCGTCCTCGCGGAACTTCGTCCAGCAGGTCTCCTCCCTGACCTCGATGAACGGCGGTACCGAGGGCGTGACCCTGCCGCCGGGCCTCCAGTCGTCGAACGACGCCCTGGCGGCGGCGGGCGAGAACATCGTCAACCCGCGCCTGCAGGACTGGTACGTCGCACTGCAGAAGGAGAAGATCGGCATCGCCGCGCTCGGCGAGATGATGGCCGGCCGGATGAAGCCGGACGAGTGCATCAAGAAGATCCAGAAGTTCGCCGACGACACGGCCAAGGACGACTCCGTCAAGAAGTACAAGCACACCTGAGGTCGTCACCAGCGGCGGCACGCGGCACCAGGAACGGGGTCGATGATATGCAACATGGCAAGTACCGGTTCATTGTGGGCTTTCTCGCCCTGCCCCTGGCGATTTACGCGGTGTTTGTGATCTCGCCGTTCGTCCAGGCAATCTACTACTCGTTCACCGACTGGACGGGACTGAGCTCGGACTACTCGTGGGTCGGACTCGAGAACTACGATCGACTCCTCGACGACGAGATCTTCTGGAAGGCGCTGCGGAACAATCTCCTGCTGCTGTTGGTGCTGCCGCTGGTGACCCTCGGACTCGGGCTGTTCTTCGCCTTCATGCTCAACGTGGGAGGCAAGCGCAGGCGTGGCGCGGTCATCGCCGGCGTGCGCGGATCGGGCTTCTACAAGGTCGTGTACTTCTTCCCGCAGGTGCTGTCGATCGCGATCGTGGCCGTGCTCTTCAGGTACGCCTACGAGCCGACCGAGGGCGGCGCGCTCAACGGCTTCCTGCGGGCCATCGGACTGGACTCGGTGCAGCCGCTCTGGCTGGGTGATCCGGACCTGGCGCTGTGGTGCGTCATGGCGGTGATGGTGTGGTGCAACGTCGGCTTCTACGTGGTGCTGTTCTCCGCCGGGATGAGCTCCATCCCCCGGGACTTCTACGAGGCCGCACTGCTGGACGGCGCCAACCGGTTCACCACCTTCTTCCGGATCACCCTGCCGCTGCTCTGGGACACGGTCCAGACCGGTTGGATCTACATGGGCATCATCGCGCTCGACTCCTTCGCGGTGGTGCAGATCATGACCATCGGGCCCGGTGGACCTGATTACTCCACCGAGGTGCTGTCCTTCTACCTCTACACCAAGTCCTTCCGGGACGGGCAGGCCGGTCAGGCGACAGCGCTGGGTGTGGCGCTGCTCATCGTGACCTTGATCTTCGCCGGAATCGTCATGAGGCTCGGCCGGCGCGAGCGGCTGGAGTTCTGATGACCGACACCCAGACCGGGGCCGTTCCGGAGGGGGAGCCCGTGACCACGCAACTCGTTCCCCCGGAGCTGCCGGGCATCGACAAGCGGGACGCTCCGTCCGCGCCGGGCAAGCGGCAGTCCGGCAGTGAGGGCCGGGTGCTCAACGTCTTCTCCCACGCCTTCCTGGTGGTGTGGGGGCTGCTGGTGACCCTGCCAGTGCTGTGGGCGATCATGACCTCGCTGAAGACGGACTCGGAGATCCTGAAGTCGCCGTGGGCCCTGCCCGACGAGCTGAAGTGGAACAACTGGTCGCGTGCCTGGCAGGACGCGAACATGGGCGACTACTTCATGAACTCCGTCATCGTGGTGGGCGGGTCGTTGGTCGGCACCATGCTGCTGGGCGCGATGGCGGCCTATGTGATCGCCCGTTTCGAGTTCCCCGGGAACCGTTTCATCTACTACCTGTTCATCAGCGGGATGAGCTTCCCGATCATCCTCGCCCTGGTCCCGTTGTTCTTCGTCATGGACAACATGGGGCTGCTCAACACGTACCACGGATTGATCCTGGTCTATATCGGCTACTCGCTGCCGTTCACCGTCTTCTTCCTCACGTCGTTCTTCCGGACGCTGCCCACCTCGGTGGCCGAGGCGGCGATACTGGACGGGGCCTCCCACACCAGGACCTTCTTCCAGGTCATGCTCCCGATGGCCAAACCCGGCCTGATCAGCGTCGGGATCTTCAACTTCCTCGGCCAGTGGAACCAGTACCTCCTGCCCACGGTGCTCAACACCGGCGAGGGCAAGCAGGTGCTGCCCCAGGGGCTGGTGGAACTGGCGGCGACCCAGGGCTACGACGGCGACTGGTCGGGGCTGTTCGCCGGACTGGTGCTCGCCACCCTGCCGGTCCTCGCCGTGTACATCGTCTTCCAGCGGCAGGTGCAGGCGGGCCTCACCGCGGGAGCGTTGAAGTAGCACGGGCAGTGACATCCGGGTGGCGCCGCGGGACGGCGCCACCCGAACCGGTGAACGGGGCGCAAGCCCCGTTCGTCGTTTTCCCAGGGTTTCGTCCCGCCCGGTGGCGGCCCGGCCCGACCATCAGACCTCCCGAACCAGGGCAAAATGCCTGCCCGTGGCCATGGAAACCTCTCGCCCTTGACACGCCCTGAGGCCGACCACTCAGCTTAGACTTCACATGTTGTAGGCGAGGGGTCCTAGTCACGGCCCCTTCAGGGGCGGGCGGTGGCTGTCCTGGCCACGCCGAGGCGGGAGTGAGTGGACCGTGGTGGAGACTCCGGGGTCGCAGTCGTCGCTGCACCGGGCCAACCTGGAACGGGTGGTGCGGGCGGTGCGCATGGCCGGCTCGCTGACCCAGGCCCAGATCGCCCGCACCACTGGTCTGTCCGCCGCCACCGTCTCCAACATCGTCCGCGAACTGCGGCTGAACGGCACCGTCGAGGTGACCCCCACGTCCTCGGGAGGCCGCAGGGCCCGCAGCGTGTCCCTCAGTGGCGACGCCGGAGTCGTGGTGGGCGTTGACTTCGGCCACTCCCACCTGCGGGTGGCCGTCGGGAACCTGGCACACCAGGTGCTGGCGGAGCAGGCCGAGCCCATCGACGTGGACGCCTCCGCCGCCCAGGGGTTCGACCGGGCGGAACGCCTGGTGGCCCGCCTGATCGCGGACACCGGGATCGCCCTGGACAAGGTGCTGGGCGTCGGTCTCGGCGTGCCCGGTCCGATCGACGTGGAGTCCGGAGCCCTCGGTTCCACCGCGATCCTGCCCGGCTGGAGCGGCATCAACCCGCGGGAGGAGCTCGCCGACCGCCTCGGCCTGCCGGTGCACGTGGACAACGACGCCAACCTGGGGGCCCTGGGGGAGCTGGTCTGGGGGAGCGGGCAGGGGCTGAAGGACCTGGCGTACATCAAGGTGGCCAGTGGCGTCGGTGCCGGTCTGGTGATGGGCGGGCGCATCTACCGGGGTCCCGGGGGCACCGCGGGGGAGATCGGGCACATCACCCTGGACGAGTCAGGGCCGATCTGCCGGTGCGGCAACCGTGGCTGCCTGGAGACGTTCACCGCGGCCCGGCACATGCTGGCGCTGCTCGAGCCCAGCCTGGGCCGGGACCTCACGGTGCCCCGCATGGTGCAGCTCGCGGCCGAGGGTGACCCGGGGTGCCGCCGGGTGATCGGCGACGCGGGCCGGCACATCGGGATGGGTGTGGCGAACCTGTGCAACCTGCTGAACCCGCGGCGGGTGATCCTCGGTGGTGACCTGGCCGAGGCGGGGGAACTGGTGCTCAGGCCGATCCGGGAGTCGGTGGCCCGGTACGCGATCCCCAGCGCCGCCCGTCAGCTCTCGGTGGTCCCCGGTGCGCTGGGTGGCCGGGCCGAGGTGCTGGGCGCGCTGGCCCTGGTGCTCAGCGAGATGGGTGACTCGACGCTGCTGGCCGCGGTGCCGGAGCAGCCCGCAGCGACGGATCAGAGCCGGCCGCGCCGGGACCCCGTCGAGGCGGGCCGCTGACCGGCTCCTTCGGCTGACCGCTCATGGACGTTGATCCGCCTGACCCACGGGTCGGGCGGATCAACGCTGTCCGCGGGCGTTCCCCACATCAGTGCCCGCGGCCGGCCGTTGGGCGTCGGCTGGTCCCCGTCCCCGCCCGGTGACGGCGTGACCTCTGCCCGTGGCGGTCTCGTGCGGGCTTCGACCGGGTTCTGCTGCCGTTGCCGGGCGTCCGCGAACTCTTTACCTTCCCTCTCCCTTCAGATTTAAAACGAACTAGCGTGATCGAAGGGTGTTTAGTTTTTACTTCTTGACGTCAAGCTTTGATGGGAGTTGACTGCCCCTCAGCCTCGGCCGCGATGGCGCGGCCCTGTCAGGGAGGTCACCCCGTGTACACCCACCTGCGTAGTGCTGCCCTGGCCGTCGCCGCGGTCACCCTTGCCGCAACGCTGGCTGCCTGCGGTGATGCCAAGGAGGCCGGAGAGGGCAAGGAGCCCGCCCCCAGTGGCAAGAAGAACGGCTCCCTCACCATTGGCCTGCTCCTGCCAGAGAATCAGACGGCGCGTTATGAGAACTTCGACCAGCCGCTGATCGAAAAGAAGATCAAGGAACTCTGCTCCGAGTGCAAGGTCCTCTACGCCAACGCCAAGCAGGAGGCCTCCACCCAGGAGCAGCAGGTTGACACCATGATCACCAAGAAGGTCGACGCCCTGATCCTGGATGCGGTGGACTTCAAGTCCATCGCCAACTCGGTCCGCAAGGCAGACAAGGCGGGGATACCGGTCATCGCCTACGACCGTCTGGCCCGGGGCCCGATCAAGGGCTACACCTCCTTCGACAACGAGCAGGTCGGCAGGGTCCAGGGCGAGGCGCTGCTGAAGGCGCTGGGCGACCGGGCCAAACAGGGCCAGATCGTGATGATGAACGGTGACAAGGGCGACCCCAACGCCGCCGACTTCAAGAAGGGCGCCCACTCCGCGCTGGACGGCAAGGTCACCATCGGCAAGGAGTACGACACCGTCGGCTGGAAGCCGGAGGAGGCGAACAGGAACGCCAAGGGGGCCATCACCTCCCTCGGCAAGGAGAACATCGTCGGCTTCTACTCCGCCAACGACGGCATGGCCGGCGGCATCGTCACCGCCATCAGGGCCGCGAAGTTCTCCGAGATGCCTCCGGTGACCGGCCAGGACGCCGAGCTCGCGGGTGTGCAGCGGATCATCTCGGGCGAGCAGTACATGAGCGTCTACAAGCCCTACGTCCCGGAAGCCGACGCCGCGGCGAAGATGGCCGTGGCCGCGGCCCGCGGTGAGGACGTCTCCACCGTCGCCAAGGACCGCGTGGACAGCGCCACCACCAAGGACATCCCCTCGGTGGTCATCGCGCCGGTGGCACTCACCCGGACGAACATCCTCGACACGGTGGTCAAGGACGGCCTCTACACGCTGGACGAGATCTGCACGCCCAAGTACCGCGCCGCGTGCGAGGAGCTCGGACTGAAGTAACCCGTCCGGACCACCGGACCGGGGTGGCGGTCCGCACGCCACCCCAGGGCAGCGAGGCGAGACCCGCCGGCGCGGCGGGTGAAGGAGATGGTGCACATGTCCGACACGCCCGTGCTGGCACTGCGCGGGATCTCCAAGCGGTTCGGCGCCGTCCAGGCGCTCACCGACGTCCAACTCGAGATCCGTCCCGGTGAGGTCGTGGCCCTCGTCGGTGACAACGGTGCCGGGAAGTCCACCCTGGTGAAGGTCATCGCCGGGGTGGGCCCCGCGGACGACGGCGAGATCCGGTGGGAGGGCCGTCAGGTCCAGGTCCACGACCCCCAGGACGCCCAGCAGCTCGGCATCGCCACCGTCTACCAGGACCTCTCGCTGTGCGAGAACCTCGACGTCGTCGGCAACCTCTACCTCGGTCGGGAGCTGCGCCGCTTCGGGGTCCTCAACGAGGTGGGGATGGAGCGCCGGTCCAGGGAGCTGCTCGACACCCTGTCCATCCGCATCCCCAGCGTGCGGGTCCCCGTGGCGTCGCTCTCCGGCGGGCAGCGCCAGACCGTCGCGATCGCCCGTTCGCTGCTGGGCGAGCCCAAGGTGGTGATCCTGGACGAGCCCACCGCCGCCCTCGGCGTCGAGCAGACCGCCCAGGTGCTCGACCTGGTCGAACGGCTCCGGGAGCGGGGCCTCGGGGTCATCCTCATCAGCCACAACATGGCCGACGTCAAGGCCGTCGCCGACCGGGTCGCGGTGCTGCGGCTCGGCCGGAACAACGGGGTCTTCGACGTCCGCGCCACCTCTCAGGAAGAGATCGTCGCGGCCATCACCGGCGCCACCGACAACGCCGTGACCCGCCGCCAGGCTCGGAGCGTGGAGGCCGGGGCATGACCGTGGACATCACCAAGAACGACGCCGAGCCGGTGGGCGCCCCGGCGGACGGCGTGCCCGCGCCGGGCGCCGTGGCCCCGGTGGACCCCCGACTGCTGGTGCGCCAGCAGGGGTTCCGTGGGTACTGGGACGAGTTCCTGCGCCGGGTGCGCAGCGGCGACCTCGGCGCCCTCCCCGTGGTCCTCGGCCTGGTCATCATCTGGGCGATCTTCCAGGGGCAGGACTCCGCGTTCATGTCGGCGGAGAACCTGTCCAACCTCTCCGTGGACATCGTCGGCACCGGCATGATCGCAGTCGGCATCGTCTTCGTGCTGCTGCTGGGTGAGATCGACCTGTCCGTGGGCTCGGTCAGTGGCCTGGCCTCCGCCGTCTTCGCGGTCCTCGCCGTCAACGAGGGCATGGCCGAGTGGCAGGCAGTGGTCGTGGCCCTGTTCAGCGGCGCCGTGCTCGGCGCCGTCCACGGCGTCTTCTTCGCCTACGTGGGCGTGCCGGCCTTCGTGGTCACCCTCGCCGGGCTGCTCGCCTGGAACGGACTGATGCTGCAGGTCCTCGGCGACGACGGGACCATCAACATCGATGACTCCGGCCTGGTGGCCGACCTCACCAGCTACTACTTCACCGACGTGGCCGCCGCCTGGGGACTGGCGACCCTCTGCGTGGCCGGCTACCTCGCCGCGGCCCTGTGGGACAGCCGCCGCAGGCAGACCGCGGGCGTGCCGAGTCGTCCGCTCACCGAGGTGCTGCTGCGCACCGCGGTGCTGGCCGTGCCCGCCTACGCCACGGCCTACGTGCTCAACCAGTACCGCGGTCTGCCGCTGGCACTGGTGATCTTCCTGGCGGTGATCGTCGTTCTCGACTTCGTGCTGCGCCGCACCGCCTACGGCCGCAAGGTCTTCGCGCTCGGCGGCAGTGTGGAGGCGGCGCGCCGGGCCGGCATCAACGTGGCCCTGGTCCGCATCTCGGTCTTCGCCATCGCCGGGACCATGGCCGCGGTGGGCGGCCTGTTCATCGCCTCGCAGATCGCCGCGGCCAACCAGGGCGCCGGCCAGGGGAACCTGCTGATGAACGCCATCGCGGCGGCGGTCATCGGGGGCACCAGCCTCTTCGGGGGGCGTGGCAACACCTGGTCGGCGCTGCTCGGGACGCTGGTCATCATGTCGATCGCGTCCGGCATGGCACTGCTCGGCATCGACGCCGCCGTGCAATACATGATCACCGGGGCGGTGCTGCTGGCCGCAGTGGTCATCGACTCGGTTTCTCGACGCACCCAGAAGGCCTCCGGACGGGCCTGACGTCACCTTTTGCGCCTCAGCCCGGCTCGCGCGTGATCCGTGCGAGCCGGGCTGAGGTTTCGCACGAGTGGGGCACTGCCACGCGCCCGATAGAACCGGGGCGTCCGCCCACCGGACGGTCGTTCCCGGTGAACCGGACACTAGACTCGTCGGACCGGCTTCGGCCGGCGCACGGCTCGGCCGAGGCCGGAAAGGCCCCGGAACGTTCGAAGAAGGAGGCACGGGTGGCGCTGCTAGCCCGCATTCGTGGACCGCGCGATCTTGACTCACTCACCCAGGAGCAGCTTGTTGAGCTTGCGGGGGAGATTCGTGCGTTTCTGGTGGAGGCGGTGTCGCGGACTGGGGGGCATTTGGGTCCGAATTTGGGTGTGGTGGAGTTGACGTTGGCGTTGCATCGGGTGTTTGAGTCGCCGCGGGATCGGGTGTTGTTTGATACGGGGCACCAGTCGTATGTGCACAAGGTGTTGACGGGTCGGCAGGATTTCTCGGGGTTGCGGTGTCGGGGTGGTTTGTCGGGTTATCCGTCGCGGGGGGAGTCGGTGCATGATGTGATTGAGAATTCGCATGCGTCGACGGTGTTGGGGTGGGCGGATGGTTTGGCGAAGGCGAATGAGGTGTTGGGGCGGCGGGATCGGCATGTGGTGGCGGTGATCGGGGA
>NZ_KB904671.1 GCF_000380165.1 Wenjunlia vitaminophila DSM 41686 | reverse complement strand
GAGCGGTCGTATGCCCCGACGATCGGGGGGTTGGCGAACCATCTGGCGACGTTGCGGACGACGGATGGGTATGAGCGGTTCCTGGCTCGGGGGAAGGATTTGCTGGGTCGGACCCCGGTGATCGGGCAGCCGATTTACGAGTCGTTGCACGGGGCGAAGAAGGGGTTGAAGGATTTCATTGCCCCGCAGGGGATGTTCGAGGATTTGGGTTTGAAGTATGTGGGGCCGATTGACGGGCATGATGTGGGTGCTTTGGAGTCGGCGTTGTTGCGGGCGAAGCGTTTTGGTGGGCCGGTGATNGTGCATTGTTTGACGGAGAAGGGTCGGGGTTATGAGCCGGCGGAGCGGGATGAGGCGGATCGTTTTCATGCGGTGCCGTTGATTCATCCGGATTCGGGGTTGCCGGTGTCGCGGGGTGGGGTGGACTGGACGTCGGTGTTCGGTGCGGAGATGGTGCGGTTGGGGCGTGAGCGTGATGATGTGGTGGCGGTGACGGCGGCGATGTTGCAGCCGGTGGGGTTGGGTCCTTTCGCGAAGGAGTTCCCTGAGCGGGTGTTTGATGTGGGGATCGCGGAGCAGCATGCGGCGACGTCGGCGGCGGGGTTGGCGACGGGTGGGTTGCATCCGGTGGTGGCGTTGTATTCGACGTTCTTGAATCGTGCGTTTGATCAGGTGTTGATGGATGTGGCGTTGCATGGGTGTGGGGTGACGTTCGTGTTGGATCGTGCGGGTGTGACGGGTCCGGATGGGGCGTCGCACCATGGGATGTGGGATATGTCGGTGTTGCAGGTGGTGCCGGGGTTGCGGTTGGCGGCTCCTCGGGATGCGGAGCAGTTGCGGTTGTTGTTGCGGGAGGCGGTGGGGGTGGCGGACGCGCCGACGGTGGTGCGGTTCGCCAAGGGTGCGGTGGGTGAGCCGGTGCCGGCGGTGGGCCGGATCGGGGGGATGGACGTGCTGGCTGCCACGGGCACCGGCCCCGGGGACACCGTCTCTCACACCGCCACTGGTGTGGTTGATGGTGTGGTGGATGGTGTGGGTGTGCGGGCGGATGTGTTGGTGGTGGCGGTGGGTGTGATGGCGTCGGTGTGTGTGGAGGTGGCGGGGTTGTTGGGTGCGCAGGGGATCACGGCGACGGTGGTGGATCCGCGGTGGGTCAAGCCGGTGGATGAGGTGTTGCCGGGGTTGGCGCGGGAGCATCGTGTGGTGGTGACGGTGGAGGACAATGTGCGTACTGGTGGTGTGGGTGCGGCGGTGGCGCAGGTGTTGCGGGACGCGGGGGTGGACGTGCCGGTGCGGGACTTCGGTCTGCCTGAGCGGTTCTTGGACCATGGGTCACGCTCGGAGATCCTCGCCGAGGTCGGACTCACCGCCCCCGACATCGCCCGCCAGGTGGACGCACTGGTCCGTAAGCTGGACGCCGTACAGGAGGGCGAGGATCGGCCATGACCACCGGCACCCCATCCTCCGGATTCGACCTCGGCAAGCTGTTGGCCGAGCGCGGCGGGGAGCGTTACGCCCTGCACTCCCGGTACCTGAACCACCAGTTGCCGCGGATGCTGCACACCATCGGCTTCGACAAGGTCTACCAGCGGGCCGAGGGAGCCTACTTCTGGGACGAGCACGGCGAGGACTACCTCGACATGCTCGCCGGCTTCGGCGTGTGCGGCCTCGGCCGCCACCACCCGGTGGTCCGCCAGGCGCTGCACGACGTGCTGGACGCCGGCCTCGCCGACCTCACCCGGTTCGACTGCCCACCGCTGCCCGGACTGCTCGCGGAACAGCTCCTGCTCCACAGCCCCCACCTGGACCGGGTGTTCTTCTGCAACAGCGGCACCGAGGCCGTCGAGAGCGCGCTGAAGTTCGCCCGGTACGCCACCGGCCGGCGCCGCGTCCTGTACTGCGAGCACGCCTTCCACGGGCTGACCACCGGGGCGCTCTCGGTCAACGGGGAGACAGGCTTCCGGACCGGGTTCGACCCGTTGCTGCCCGACACCCCGGTGCCGCTCGGCGACCTGGAGGCCCTCCGCAGGGAACTGCGCAAGGGGGACGTGGCTGCGCTGATCGTCGAGCCCATCCAGGGCAAGGGGGTGCACGAGGCACCCCGGGGGTACCTGGCCGCCGCGCAGGAGCTGTTGCACCGGAGCAAGGCGCTCCTCATCGTGGACGAGGTGCAGACCGGGCTGGGGCGCACCGGCGACTTCTACGCCTACCAGCACGAGGAAGGCGTGGAACCGGACATCGTGGCCGTCGCCAAGGCGCTGTCCGGCGGCTACGTCCCGGTCGGCGCGGCTGTGACCAAGGGCTGGATCTTCGAGAAGGTCTACTCCTCGATGGACCGGGTGCTGGTGCACTCGGCGAGCTTCGGTTCCAACGCCCAGGCGATGGCCGCGGGGCTGGCCACGCTCGCCGTGATGCGGGACGAGAAAGTCGTGGAGAACGCCAGGGTCACCGGTGAGCTGTTGAAGAAACGACTGACGGCACTGGTGGACCAGTACGAGCTGCTGCACGACGTCCGTGGCCGCGGGCTGATGATCGGTATCGAGTTCGGCCGGCCGCGTTCGTTGAAGCTGCGCAGCGGCTGGTCGATGCTCCAGGCGGCGCGCAAGGGCCTGTTCGCCCAGATGGTGGTGGTGCCGCTGTTCCAGCGGCACCGCATTCTCACCCAGGTCTCCGGGGACCGGCTGGAAGTGATCAAACTCATCCCGCCGTTGATCATCGGGGAGGCCGAGGTGGACCGTTTCGTCCGGGCCTTCGTGGACGTGATGGACGACGCCCACCGCGGCAGCGGACTGATGTGGGACTTCGGGCGCACCCTGATCAGGCAGGCCGTCAACAACCGCTGATCCCCGCCCCCGGCCGGCGACGGGCCGGGGGCGGGGGACCGGATGTGGTCGCAGTCCTCAGTGAGTGGCTGCGACCGGCGGACGCACATCGGTCTCAGGGCGTGGCGCAGGCGTCGGCGATGGCCTGGGTGTCCCAGTAGAACGGACGGACCTCGGTGATCTGCCCGTCCCTGACCGTGATCGTCTGCAGGATGGGGAAGCTGAGTTCCCGGCCGGTCGCCCGAGCGCGAGCACGGACCTGGGTGAGCACGACCGCGGTCTCGCCCGTGGCGAGGAACTCCTGCTCCACCATGTCGAACGCTTCCCAGACCTGCCCCATCGCGAGGAAGAACTGCGCCATTCCGTCGTGCCCGCGCCAGGTACCTCCGTAGGGCAGGGCATCCGCCTGGTGCAGCTCGACGTTCGGTGCGAAGAAGGGGGCGAGCACCTCGAACGAGGCCTCGCCGGGGCCTCCGGCCGCGAGGTACTCCGCCTCGGCCGCGTACATGCCGGACAGGACGGTCATGGGGTCCTTCGTGGATGACATCGTCATGCGGCCAGCATGACCAGTGACGCCCCGCCGGGCTGGCGGAAGTCGGACGTCGATGCGCGACACGGTCACGTCCGCACCACGCCCCGTGCACGACCGCGGTGGGGCACGACGGCCCGTAGGTCCCACCGGCAGCGACTCCCGCGGGCGCACCGACCCGGGACCAGGTCCAGCGCCACCATGACCGGCTGTTCGCGGCGGAACTCCACCCAGGGGCCGATCGGCACCGCCACCACGGCCCCGCTGCCCGCCCCGTGGCAGCCAGCGCCGCCACCCGGGCCGGCCCGGAGTCCAGCGCCAGGACCGCCATCAAGGGGAACGCGCCGAAGCCGAGCCCGGTGCCGTACGCGCTGACGGCATGAGCGGCCCACACACCGTCCGAACCGGCGCCCCAGTCCCCGCCCACTGCCATGCCTGACGCAGCCCCCGCCGGCCGCGCGAGTCCTCAGCGCTCGAGGTCAGGTCAGCAGCGCCTCGTAGTACCGGACGCGGTCGTCCGCCCCGACCAGACGCATCCCGGCCGCGGTCATCACGCGTTGGGAGGCGAGGTTGTCCAGGTCGGCGTCGCCCTTGACGCGGGCGATGCCGGACTCACGGGCGAACGTCAGCAGTGCCCGCAGGGCCTCGGACGCATATCCCCGGCCGCGGGCGGAGGGCACCAGGCCGTAACCGACCGTGACGCTGCCGTCCTCGTCAACCGGCCCGTGGAAGCCCACACCGCCGATCGCGCACCCGTCCTCGCGGCGCCGGATCTGGTACGTGCCGGGATGCCACACGCCGTCCCCCGCCGCGCGGAACGTCAGGAAGTGTCGGGCCACCCTGACGTCCCCGTCCATGGGATACTCCGGTGCCCAGCACGCCGTCGCCTCCGGCGTCCCGGACACCAGCCCCTCGGCGTCGGCGGCACTCAGCCGGTGAAGCCTGAGCCGCTCAGTCAGAAGATCGCCCATGACAGGTCTGGATAGCACGGGCCGCGGGCGGACCGCACCTGATTATCGGCCCGGGCCGGAACCGGACCCCCGCGGGCGGGGGTGGACCTGCCCTCCAGGTGTCCTCGAGAGGCAGTGCCGATTCTTGGCCGCGAGCCGTGTGAGGAGGACACCGCACCATGACCTTCATTCCGTGGGACGCGAAGTTCGAGGACGTGCTCCGGGCCAGCCTGACGGCGTTGGAACCGGTCAGCCCGCTGGAGCCGGAGGTCGAGCTGGCGGAGTACGGGCTCGACCGGGCGGGCGCGGCAGCCATCGCCCGAAGGCTGGAGGAGACCTACTGCGTGGCGCTGCCCGATGGCGTCGTGACCGTCAGGACCACCCCGGGTGTGCTGTGGAGCGCCGTGCAGGACGCCGTGGAGGCGGTGTGGCGGCTGGACCCGCTGCCGCTCGCCTTCGGGAACCCGACCACGGGGGTCCGCGAGCTGACCCCCGTGGTCCCGGGGCTGTGACCCGGCGGCGCTGACGCCGCGCCCTCCGGCAGAACCGGCCGCGCCGCACGGGCCCACTGGTCCGCCACGGCGCGGCCGACGCACGTCGTGGAACTGGTCAGCGCCCGCTGTCGAACGCCGCGTCGAACGAGGCGGTGGGCGGGGGGAAGTCCAGCCTGCGCAGGTAGGCCAGGGCCTCAGGGGCGCCGGCGAGACGGTCCATCCCGGCGTCCTCCCACTCCACGGAGATCGGTCCCTGGTAACCGATGGAGTTGAGCATCCGGAACACGTCCTCCCACGGCACGTCGCCGTGGCCGGCGGAGACGAAGTCCCAGCCGCGGCGGGGGTCACCCCACGGCAGGTGGGACCCCAGACGCCCGTTCCTGCCGTCCAGCCTCTTCCGGGCCTCCTTGCAGTCCACGTGGTAGATCCGCTCGCGGAAGTCGTAGAGGAAGCCGACCGGGTCGAGGTCCTGCCAGACGAAGTGACTGGGGTCGAAGTTGAGCCCGAACGCCGGACGGTGGTCCACCGCCTCCATGGCCCGCTGGGTGGTCCAGTAGTCGTAGGCGATCTCCGACGGGTGCACCTCGTGGGCGAAGCGCACCCCCTCGGCGTCGAAGACGTCCAGGATCGGGTTCCAGCGCTCGGCGAAGTCGGCGTACCCGCGGTCGATCATCGACGGTGGAGCCGGCGGGAACATCGCCACGGTGTGCCAGATCGAGGAGCCGGTGAACCCGACGACCGTCCTCACCCCGAACGCCGCCGCGGCCCGCGCGGTGTCGCACATCTCGGCGGCGGCCCGGCGGCGCACGCCCTCGGGTTCGCCGTCGCCCCAGATCCTGGACGGCAGGATGCCCTGGTGCCGTTCGTCGATCGGGTGGTCGCACACCGCCTGACCGACCAGGTGGTTGGAGATCGCCCAGCACCGGAGCCCGTACTTCTCCAGCAGGGCGCGCCGGCCGTCGAGGTAGCCGTCCTCGGACAGGGCGCGGTCCACCTCGAAGTGGTCGCCCCAGCAGGCCAGTTCCAGGCCGTCGTAGCCGAACTCGCGGGCCAGCCGGCAGACCTCCTCCAGGGGAAGGTCGGCCCACTGGCCGGTGAACAGGGTGAAGGGTCGGGACAAGGAAGCCTCCGAGGGACGTCATTGACCGGACGGGGCCGGGACCGTGGACGGGGAACGGGACGGAGCGGTGGGGACCGGCGCGGGACGGTGTGGTCAGGGGGTCAGTGCCGGCTCCGGTGGCGCGGGGACCGGGGTGAAGGCGCTGTCGTTCGCGGCGCTGTGCTCCACCGCGGCCAGCACCCGCTGGACCTGGAGCCCGTCGGCGAACGACGGCTCGGCGTGGTGCCCGCCGGCGACCGCCAGGACCAGGTCCCGGGCCTGGTGCACGAAGGTGTGCTCGTAGCCGAGCCCGTGACCAGGCGGCCACCACGCCTCCAGGTACGGGTGTTCCGACTCGGTGACCAGGATGCGGCGGAACCCCGCGTCGGCCACCGGTTGGGTCTGGTCGTGGAACTCGAGTTCGTTGAGCCGTTCCAGGTCGAACGCGAGACTGCCGCGTTCCCCGTTCAGCTCGATGCGCAGCGCGTTCTTCCGGCCGGTCGCGAACCTGGTGGCCTCGAACGACGCGAGGGCACCCGAGGCGAACCGTCCGGTGAACAACGCCGCGTCGTCCACCGTGACCTGCCCGCGCGGCGCCCGGGCTCCGCCCGGCTCGGCCGGGGCCCGGTCACCGGCGCCGGAGGACAGCGGACCGCTCGTCCCCGCCGGCAGCGGACGGGTGTGCACGAACGTCTCGGTCAGCGCGGACACCCCGGTGAGTGGCTCGCCGACGAGGAACTGCGCCAGGTCCACGATGTGCGCGCCGAGGTCCCCCAGCGCTCCGGACCCGGCCTGCTCCCGGCGCAGCCGCCACACCATCGGCGCTTCCGGATCGGAGAGCCAGTCCTGCAGGTAGGCGGCGCGGACGTGCCGCAGCGTGCCGATCCGCCCCCGCCGCACCAACTCCCGGGCGTACGCCAGCGCGGGAACCCGCCGGTAGTTGAAGCCCACCATGGCCACCACGCCCCTGGCCCGGGCCTCGGCGGCGGCCTCGGCCATGGCCTCCGCCTCCGCCACGCTGTTCGCCAGCGGCTTCTCACACAGCACGTGCTTGCCGGCGGCGAGCGCGGCCAGGGCGATCTCGGCGTGACTGTCCCCGGGCGTGCAGATGTCCACCAACTGCACGTCGTCCCGGGCGACCAGGGCCCGCCAGTCGGTCTCGGCGGCGGCCCAGCCGTGACGGTGGGCGGCGGAACGCACGGCCGTGGCGTCCCGACCGCAGATCGCGGCCATCACCGGCCGCAGCGGCAGGTCGAAGACGCGGCTCGCGGTGCGCCAGCCCTGGGAGTGGGCCGCGCCCATGAAGGCGTATCCGACCATGCCCACCCCCAGGGTGGGCGTGCCCTGCTGACTGTCCATGGGTCTCCTAGCGAGGGGACCACCGGCTCCGACCGGTGGTGGGGGAATCGCTTCCCGTGCCTGTGATGTCTTCCTTCGGTTCGGCTCAGGACCAGTTCGGGGGGTGACCGCGGGCCGCCGTTCACGAGCCGACCGTCCGGTGGGGAGAGCGACGTCACGGCTCCCACCCGTGCGGCGACGGCCGGCCCGGTGGTGCCCTCCGGAGCGGGGCCGGCGGCTGCGGTGCGCCACGACCGGTGGGCCGGCGCCGGGGCCGGGTTGGCCCCGGGCCGCACGCCCGAGCTGGGTCCGGTCAGCGGAAGCCGGTGGACAGGTAGTCGTCCACGTTGTCCTTGGTCACCACCGCCGAGTAGAGGGTGATGGAGCTGGGTATCTCCAGCTCGGCCAGGCCCCCGACGCCCTTGCCCTGCCCCAGTGCCCTGGCCAGGTCGATCGCCGAGGCGGCCATCGTCGGCGGGTACAGCACGGTGGCCTTGAGCACGGTGTTGTCGGCCTTGATGGCGTCCATGGCGCGGCGCGACCCCGCGCCGCCGACCATCAGGAACTCCTTGCGGCCAGCCTGGGCGATGGCCCGTTCCGCGCCCACGCCCTGGTCGTCGTCGTGGTTCCACAGCGCGTCGAACTTGGACTCGGCCTGGAGGAGCTGGGCCATCTTCGCCTGGCCCGACTCGACCGTGAACTCCGCGGCCTGCCGGGCCACCTTCTTGATGTTCGGGTAGTTCTTCAGGGCGTCGTCGAAGCCCTGGGTGCGCTGCCGGGTCAGCTCCAGGTTGTCCATGCCGGCGAGCTCCACCACCTTGGCGTTGCGCACGTCCTTGAGCTGCTCGCCGATGTAGTGCCCGGCGTTGAGACCCATTCCGTAGTTGTCGCCGCCGATCCAGGTGCGGTACGCCTGCGGGGAGTTGAAGACGCGGTCGAGGTTGATGACGGGGATGCCGGCGCGCATGGCCTTGAGCCCGACCTGGGTCAGGGCCTTGCCGTCGGCGGGGAGGATGATCAGGACATCGACCTTCTTGTTGATCAGCGTCTCGATCTGGCCGATCTGCTGGGCGGTGTCGTTGGAGCCCTCGGTGATCTCCAGGGTGACGTCCGAGTAGGTCTTCGCCCGGTTCTTGGCCTGCTCGTTGATGGCGTTGAGCCAGCCGTGGTCGGCCTGGGGGCCGGCGAAGCCGATGGTCACCGGCTTGCCGGCCTTGTCGGACGCCGGCTGGGCGGCGGGCTGGGTGCTGTCGTCGCTGTCGTTGCTCTCGTTGCTGGTGCACGCGGACAGGGCCGCGGTGGCGGACAGGGCGGCGCCGCCCAGCAGCAGACCGCGTCGGCTGGGGAGGGCGGGGCGTGGGCGAGCTCTCATCGGACGGCCTTTCTGGCTACGTGAGGGTGGGAGGCGGAACGGGTCACGTTTCGGTGGTGCCGGACGGCCTGCGCTGCACCAGCACGGCGGCGACGATGATCGCCCCCTTGGCTATCTGCTGGGCGTCGCTCTGCAGGTTGTTCAGGGCGAAGATGTTGGTGATCGTGGTGAAGATGAGCACACCGAGGACCGACCCGGTGATGGTGCCCCGGCCGCCACTGAGGAGGGTGCCGCCGATGATCGCGGCGGCGATGGCGTCGAGTTCGTACAGGTTGCCGTTGGTGTTCTGGCCGGAGCCGGTCATCACGATCAGCATGAACGCGGCGATGCCGCAGCACAGACCGGACAGGAGGTAGAGGTACAGCCGGTGCCGCCGCACGTCGATGCCGGCGAGGCGGGCCGCCTCCGCGTTGCCGCCGACCGCCACGGTGCGCCGGCCGAACGTGGTGCGCTTGAGCAGCAGCCAGCCCAGCACCGTCACTCCGGCGAAGATCAGGACCAGCGGGGGGACACCCAGGATGTAGGACTCCTCGTAGCCCAGCTCCAGGACGGTCTTGCTGTCCACCACCTGGGTCTTGCCGTCGCTGATCAGGAGCGCAAGGCCACGGGCCGAGGCCAGCATGGCCAGGGTGGCGATGAACGGCACCATCCGGCCGTAGGCGATCAGCAGCCCGTTGACCAGGCCGCAACCCACTCCGACCGCCACCGCACAGAACAGGATGCCGCCGGCGCCGTACTCCTGGGTGGCCACCGTGGTGGCCCAGACCGTGGAGAGGGCCACGATGGCGCCCACCGACAGGTCGATGCCCCCACTGGTGATCACGAACGTCATGCCGACGGTGACCACGCCGATCACCGAGGACTGGGTGAGCACCAGGGTGAGGTTGTCGGTGCTCAGGAACTGGTCGGGCTCGGTGAAGCCGCCCACCGCGACCAGCGCCGCCAGCACCGCGAGCAGGGTGAGGTTGCGCACGTCGAGCACCCGCAGCACGGTGGACACCGAACCGCCCGGTGGTGGCGGTTGGGCGGGGGTGGGCGGCGGCTGCTTGCGCAGCATCACGCCGGTCACGGGTTCTCGGCTGTTGCCGGTGCTCACGACGGGCTCCCTTCCATGACAAGGTCGAGGACGCGGTGTTCGTCCAGTTCGGTGGCCGGTCCCTGATGGACGGTCCGGCCCTCGCGGAGCACCAGCACCCGGTCCGCCAGGCCAAGTACCTCCGGTACCTCGCTGGAGACCAGCAGCACGGCGAGGCCCTCGTCGGCCAGGCGCCGGATCACCGCGTACAGCTCGGCCCTCGCCCCGACGTCAACGCCTCGGGTGGGCTCGTCGAGGAGCAGCACCCGGCAGCCACGGAGCAACCAGCGGGCCAGCACGGCCTTCTGCTGGTTTCCGCCGGACAGGGTGCGCACGGGACGGTCGGGGTCGTCGGGGTGCAGGGACAGCTCGCGGGTGCGGGCCCGGGCCGCCTCCCGTTCCCGTCGGCTGTCCAGCCATCCGGCGCGGGAGAACCGGTTCAGGCAGGACAGCGAGACGTTGCGGGTGACGGACTCCAACATCAGCAGCCCCTGGGTCTTGCGTTCCTCGGGGGCGAGTCCGAGTCCGGCCCGCACCGCCGCCTGCACGCTGCCTGGGCGCAGGGGCCGGCCGTCCACCAGCACCCGGCCCGCGGTGGGCCTGCGGGCGCCGTAGATGGTCTCCAGGATCTCCGTGCGACCCGATCCCACCAGGCCGGCGAGGCCGACGATCTCACCCGGGTGGACGTCCAGGTCCACGGGTGCGAACTCGCCCTCGCGGGCCAGTCCCTCCACCCGCAGCACCGGTTCCCCGGCGGGCTGCGCCTGCGCTTCGGGCCGTTCGGGGAACACGTACTCCACCGAGCGGCCGGTCATCAGGGCGACCACGTCACGGGTGGGGGTGGTGCGGGCGGGCAGCCCGCGGGCCGCGGTGCGACCGTCCTTGAGCACGGTCACCCGGTCACCGATCCGGCGGATCTCCTCGAGCCGGTGCGAGATGTAGACGACGCTGACCCCGTCCGCCGTCAGGTCGCTGACGATCCGGAAGAGGTTGTCCACCTCGTCGTGGTCCAGCACCGCGGAGGGCTCGTCCATCACGATCAGCCGGACGTCGTGGGAGAGCGCCCGGGCCATGCTCACCACCTGCTTCGCCGCCGCCGGCAGCTCTCCGAGCGGCCGGGACGGCGAGATCTCCGGGTGGCCGAGGCGCGCCAGCAGCTCCGCGGTGGCGGCCTGGGCGCGCCCGGGGTGTAGCACTCCCACGGTGGCGAACTCGTGGCCGAGGAACACGTTCTCCGCGACGGAGAGGCCGTCCACCAGGTCCAACTCCTGGTAGATGGTGGCGATGCCGAGCCGCATGGCGGCGATCGGGGAGGCCAGGGTGACCGGCTCGCCGCGCCAGTGGATGGTGCCGGCGTCCGGGCGGTGGGCCCCGGCGAGCACCTTGATCAGGGTGGACTTGCCGGCTCCGTTCTGGCCGAGCAGGCAGTGCACCTCTCCCGCGGCCACCTCCAGGTCGACGCCGTCCAGGGCGCGGACGCCGGGGAAGGTCTTGACGATGCCGTCCATCAGCAACAGCGGGGGACCACCGGGCCCCTCGGCGGTGGTGGACGCGTCGGCGGTGGGCGGGTTCGGTGAGTCGGGGGGAGGCGTCGGCGGCTCGGGCGCGACCACGGGGTCCTCCTGGGGCAACGGGTCGGTCGGTTGGGTGGGTGTTCGTCGGGCCGCCGTCCTTCGGTGGCCGCGGGGTGACGAGCGTGGTGACGGGGACGGCGGGGTGGGCAGCCGGTGTGCCGTTCGGGCCGGGACGACTGGGGTGCAGACGTGCGGAGGGCGCGGCGCGGCGGCCGGGGGAGTGCGGAGTTGACTCGGGGTGACGGGTGTGACGGAAGGGTGGGGCGGGCGTTGGTGGGATCAGTTGATCAAAGCATGACAATCAGTGGGGTGCTGTGCTTGACCGGTCGGGCCGGGGCGGCGGGACCGGGTGGATGGTCAGCCTGGGTGGGGTTCGTGCCGCGGGGTGGTCGCGTGCGCGCTGTTGTCCGTGGGTGTGGTGGTCAGGGGGGCGGTGGTCAGGCCGGGGAGAAGATGTGGTCGCTGATCAGGCGGGTTGCGCCCACCGCTCCGGCGAGCGGTCCGAGTTCGCTGAGCGCGATGGGCAGGTTGCCGGTCGCCAGCGGCAGCGACTGGCGGTAGACCTGGCTGCGGATGCTGGCCAACAGGGTGTGGCCGAGGCCGGTGAGGCCACCGCCGATCACGACGAGTCCCGGGTTGAAGAAGCTCACCAGGCCGGCGATGACCTGCCCGGTGCGGCTCCCGCCCTGACGGATCAGCCCGATCGACACCGAGTCCCCGCCGGCCGCCGCGGCGGCCACGTCGGAGGCCTCGAGCCGCCCTTGCTCGGCGAGCCGGGCGGCAAGACCGGGGGACTCTCCCGAGGTGGCGACGGCCAGGGCGTCCCTGGCCAGCGCGCCGCCGCCGAAGTACGCCTCCAGGCAGCCCCGGCTGCCGCAGGCGCAGACCAGCCCCTCGGGCACCACCTGGACGTGTCCGATGTCGCCGGCGCTCCCGGTGACGCCCCGGTAGACCTCGCCGTTGACCACGATGCCGCAGCCGATCCCGGTGCCGATCTTGACGAAGAGGAAGTCGCGCACCGAGCGCGCCACCCCGGCGTGCTGTTCGCCCAACGCCATCAGGTTCACGTCGTTGTCCACCAGCACCGGGCAGCCGAGCTCCTGGCTCATCGCCTCGCGGACCGGGAAGCCGTCCCACCCCGGCATGATCGGAGGGGCCACCGGAACGCCCTCGGGGAAGCGCACCGGTCCGGGGATGCCGACCCCGGCCCCGTCGAACTGCTCCGCGACCCCGGAGTCCCGCAGCTTGGCGGCCATGGCGAGCACCTGCTCGAAGACCGCGACGGGACCCTCCCGGACGTCCATCGGCTGGGTGAGGTGGCCGAGCACCTCGAGCTCCGGGTTGGTGACCGCGACGTCCACCGAGGTGGCGCCGATGTCGATGCCGAGGAAGCGGAGCGAGGGGGCCAGCCGCAGGTTGTGCGACCGCCGACCGCCACGCGACGCGGCCAGGCCGTCCGGCACGGCCAGACCGGTCTGGAGCAGTCGGTCCACCTCCACCGCGAGCTTGGAGCGGGAGAGCTCCACCTGGTCGCCGAGCTGGGCCCGGGACTGCGGACCCTGGTCGCGCAACAGACGCAGCAGTCGTGCCTGGTCCGCGTTCGCGGGCCGTGCCGTCATTCGCCTCACGCCACCCCTCCCGACCCCGTCGGACTCTGCGGCCCCGCGGCCGCTCCTGTGGGGGCGGCCGATCTTTCACGGGGACCGTAGCACCGTTGGTTTGAGTGAGGAAGAACTTTGGGCGTGATTGCTAAAGACTTTTTCTGGAACGGGACAAAGTTGCCTCGAATGGCGGCTCGCAAGGGCCGCTCAGGGGGTCACTTCGGGGCCCGACTACATGGTGTTGATGATGAGTCCGATGTGCGTGAAGTAGTTCAACGCCCCGAACGCCAGGAACAGCACTCCGGCCACGCTCCAGCACACCCCGACCGCCCACGCCGATCCGCGGGACCGCCGCCACAGCGCCAGCGGGAACAGCAGCGCACCGAGCCCGACCAGCACGTACAGCCCGGAGATGAAGCTGGCCTCCAGCATCGGGTGGTTCGCGAGCTCGCCCGAGATCGGCTCCTCCGGTGGGGCCGCGAACAAGGTGTACTTCCACCCGGCGGCGGCGATCCCGAAGCAGGCCAGCCCCATGCCCACGATGAACACCGAGACCGGGCCGGTCAGCACCGCCACCCTGCGGGCCGGGTCGGGGACGTCCAGCAGGGCCGCCCCGCGCCACCACAGGAACCAGGCGGCCAGGGAGAGGAGCACGCCGAAGGCCAGTGCCGGCTCGCCGAAGACGATGTTGTCGAACGGGAATCCCTGACCCGCGAGGGGCCAGGTCAGCGTCATGTGCAGTCCCGTGACCACCAGGGTGAAACCCAGACCGGCGAAGGCCAGCGCCCACCCCTCGGGGATGATCTTGTGGTTGGTGAGCAGGCGCTGCCCCAGGGCCACGACGAGGAGCAGTCCCGCGCCGGCGGCCACGGACATGATCGTGTTGTAGGTCGGCATCCGCGTCCAGTCGATCTTCAGGCCGGTCGGAGCGGCGAGAAGCACCTCAAAGCTGCCCATGATCGCACATTAGGTTCATCGGCCCGCATCGGTGCGCCCGAAACTCTGGCTCACGGTGCTGTTCCCCCGAACGGCCGGCGCGCGGCACCCGACTGCTCCGACCGGGGACCCGCCCCGACCGGACGGACCCCGGGCCCCGGACCGCGCGCTGCCGGCGACGGCTCAGACGCCGTCCAGCAGCAGCCCCCGAAGCCGTTCCCGGCGCTGGGCGTCGCACCGCAGTCCCTCGGTCAGGTAACGGTCGGTGCCGCCCCACACCTCGGTGATGGTGGCCAGGGCGTGCCTCAGGTACTCCAGCCGGGCTTCGAACAGCGGGTTCAGCAGCTCCACCACCTCCGCGTCCAGGGGAGGCCGGCCGTCGCCACGGCGCAGCCGGTACCTGCCGTACTCCCCGTTGCTGGCCAGGTAGTCCGTCTCGATCGCGTCCGGTTCCACCCCGAGGGCCAGCAGGATCACCATCACCGAGAGCCCGGCCCGGTCCTTGCCCGCCGCGCAGTGCAGCAGGGCCGGCAGCCCGTCGGCTTCGGCGAGGGTGCGCAGCAGCAGCGAGTGCTCAGCGGTCCGCTCCACGATGATGTCCCGGTAGGCGCCCATCATCCGGGCCTCCGCCCTGCCGTCGCCCAGCATCTCGCGCAGCACGGTGATGTCCCCGTGCCGCACCATCCGCCAGAACTCCACACCGGACGCCGGGTCGCTGAGCGGCATCGCCACGTGGCGCACGCCGGGCAGCGCCACGTCACTGCCGTCCATCGCGATGTCGGCGTCGTCGCGGAAGTCGAAGACCGTGCTCAGTCCGAGCCCGCTGAGGAACGCCACGTCGTCGGCCTCGGCGTGGGCCAGGTGTCCGCTGCGGAACAGGCGGCCGGCGCGTATGCGGCGCCCGTCGGTGGTCGGCAACCCCCCGACGTCACGGAAGTTCCGCACACCGGACAGCGGGGACGTGGTGGTGGGGGCGGCGGGGGTCTCCTGCGACACGGGCACTCTCCTCGACTCGGTGGGCGCTTCCTCGCCGTTCGACGATACGGCAGCGGTTCCGCCCGGCAAGGGCCCGAGAACAGGACGAGGAGGGCGGAACCAGGCGGGGACGAGCGCGGTGCGAGCATGGGGGAGTGGACGGCGGACTGTTCCCCGCGGAACCGCGGCGCGTGGCGGACGGCGCGGTGCACCTGCCCGGCTGGCTGGACCTCGCCGCGCAGCGCCACCTGCTCGAGGCCTGCCGCGCCTGGGCGGGACCCCCGGCCGGACTGCGCGCCGTCCGCATGCCGGGAGGCGGGCAGATGTCGGTGCGGCAGGTGTGCCTCGGCTGGCACTGGTACCCCTACGGCTACGCCCGCACCGTGGCGGACGGCGCGGGCGAGCCGGTCAAGCCGTTCCCGGGGTGGCTCGGGGACCTGGGCCGGCGGGCGGTGCGGGACGCCGTCGGCGGGGCCGCGGACCACGCCTACGACATCGCGCTGGTCAACTTCTACGGCGCCGGGGCACGGATGGGCATGCACCAGGACCGCGACGAGCGGGCGGACGCCCCGGTGGTCTCGTTCAGCCTCGGTGACGACTGCCTCTTCCGGTTCGGGAACGTCCACGGACGGGGGCGACCCTGGACCGACCTGCGGCTGCGCGGCGGGGACCTCTTCGTCTTCCACGGCGCGTCCCGACTCGCCTACCACGGCGTCCCGCGCACCTTCCCCGGCACCGCCGATCCCGCCCTCGGTCTCCAGGGGCGGGTCAACGTGACCCTGAGGGTGTCCGGGCTGCGGTGACCCCGCCGGCCGGCCCGTTGTCGGTGTCGGGGGCTAACGTGCTCAGCAGGCCCCACCCACTCCCAACGGCAGGACCGGGGCCGCGCCGATCGACACGGAGGGACCCCATGGCCGGAGCCGACGACGTCCGCAGGATCGCCCTTTCCCTGCCCGAGACCAGCGAGAAGCTCTCCTGGGGCATTCCCACGTTCCGTGTGCGGGGCAGGATCTTCGCGTCCATCGCGGACGACGACGCCACCATCGGCTTCAAGTGCCCCATGGAGGAGCGGGCCGAGCTGATCGCGGCCGAGCCGGAGAAGTTCTTCCTCAGGCCCGGCCACGACGACAACTCCGGCTGGCTCCGGCTGCGCCTGGCGGCGCTCGACGACGAGGCCGAGCTGCGCGCGATACTCGAGGACGCCTGGCGGCTCGCCGCTCCCAGGACGCTCGCCGCCGCGCACCCGGAGTGACCCCCCGGGCAGGGTGCCCGGCGGGCCGCCGCGGCGGGGGAGTGTCCCGGCGCGTGCGGGTGGTCATGTGGTGGCGCGGAGACGTCGGTTGCCCCCGTACGCCGGGATGCAGTCACGTTCCTGCGCGGTTGCGCTGCTCATAGGGGTATGCGGCATTCCGTTACGGGCCCGGGGCGGTTCCCCGCTGCCCTACCGTTGTTGCCGTGCGCACCAACCCGAGGCGAACCGGCTCAACCGGGTCCGTTGACACGTGGCCGAGGACGAGGCTGCTGGCGTGGAGCCTCGTGGCACTCGCGGTGGGCCTCTGCGGGGAGTGGGCGTACGCCAACAGCGGCGCCTCCGGGTGGAGCATGGCGCGGGACCTGGTGGTCGGTTGGGCGTTCGCTGTCGCCGGCCTCGTCGCCCGGTGGCGGCGGCCGGGCAACCCGGTCGGCAGCCTGATGCTCGCCGAGGGACTGACGTGGTTCCTGGGGAACCTCCAGGGCACGAGGGAGCCCCTGTTGTTCGCCCTCGGCGCCTGGGGGGAGAGCCTCAACGTGGCCGTCCTCGGCCACCTGATCCTGGCCTACCCCACCGGACGGCTGCTCCCCGGAGCCACCCGGTGGGTCGTGGTCCTCGGCTACGGTCTGGTGGCGGTCGGCGGACTGGCCCGGGCGACCGCCTTCGATCCCGCGGCCAGCGCCTCGGCGACCTACCTCGACTGTGCCGACTGCGGCCCCAACGCCCTGCTGCTCCTCCGCGACCCGGTGGCGTTCGAGGTGATCGACACGACGTACCGGGTGGTCGGCGGGCTGGTGGTCCTGGTGTGCCTCGGGATGCTGGTGCACCGGTGGCGCACGAGCAGCCCCGTCCGCAGGAGGGTGCTGCTCCCCGCCTGGCTGTCCACCCTGACCGGAGCGGTCCTCCTCGGGGCGGCAGCCGTCTACTCCCTGGCCCCCAGCAGGTACACGACGGTCGAGTGGGTGCTGATCCTGTTGTCCGACGTGGGCCAGGTCGCGGTACCCGTCGCCTTCCTCGCCGGGCTGCTGCGGATGCGGCTGCGCCGCGCCGCCGTGGGCAACCTGGTCATCGAGGTCGGAACCGACCCCACCCCGGGTCGTCTCCAGGGCGTGCTGACCGAGGTGACCGGCGATCCGACGCTGCGGCTCGGCCTGTGGTCCGAGGAGGACGCCGGGTACCGGGACACCGAGGGCAGGCCGCTGCGACTGCCCCCGACGGACTCCGAGCGCGGCGCGACCGTGGTGGACATCGCCGGTCGGCCGACGGCGGTCCTGGTCCACGACCGCTCCCTGGAGGACGACCCCGAGCTGCTCGCGGCGGTGCGGGCTTCGGTCCGGCTCGGCCTGGAGAACACCAGCCTGCGCTCCGAGGTCAACCTGCGCCTCGAGCAGGTCGAGGCGGTCAGCTCCCGCATCGTGGAGGCCGCCGACCGGGAACGGCGCCAGCTCGAACGGGACCTGCACGACGGCGCCCAGGCCCGTCTGGTCTACGCCCTGATGACGCTGCGCCAGCTCGACACCCGACTGGCCTGTGGCACCCCGACCGACCGGGCCGGTCTGCGGCTGTCGGTGGCGGAGGCCGAACGGGCCCTGCGCACCGCCCTCGACGAGTTGCGGGGCCTGGCCAGGGGCATCCACCCGGCGATCCTCACCCGGGAGGGGCTCGGCCCGGCCATCAACGCCCTGGCCGACCAGGCGGCGGTACCGGTCGTCGTCATGGTGGAGCCCGGGCGCTACCCAGCCGTGGTCGAGGCCACCGCGTACTTCGCCGTCTGCGAGGCCCTGGCGAACACCGCCAAGCACGCCGGGGCCGAGGCGGTGAGTGTGTCCGCGCGGCACAGCGCGGGGCGTTTGGTGGTCGAGGCGGTGGACGACGGCGTCGGCGGCGCCGACCCGGCCGGCGGTACCGGACTGCGCGGGATCGCCGACCGTCTGGCCGCCGTCGGCGGCGAGCTACGCGTGGTCAGTCCCCCCGGCAGGGGCACCCGGATCAGGGTGGAGCTGCCGTGCGAGTGATCGTCGCCGAGGACTCACCGCTGCTCCGCCAGGGCATGGTGCGGCTGCTGGCGGACGCCGGCGTCGATGTCGTCGGGGAGACCGACGACATCGACACGTTGCTGACGCTGGTCGGCGCACGCCACCCGGACGTCGCGCTGGTGGACATCCGGCTGCCCCCCACCTTCACCGACGAGGGGCTGCGCGCCGCCCGCGAGATCCGGGAACGCCACCCGGCCGTCGGGGTGCTGCTGCTGTCGCAGTACGTCGAGACCAACAGCGCGGTCCGGGCCCTGGCGCGGCACCGCAAGGGATTCGGCTACCTGCTCAAGGACCGGGTGGCGGACATCGACGAGCTGGTCGAGGCCATCGGACGGGTCGCGGAGGGCGAGTCGGTGCTCGACCCCCAGGTGGTGACCCACCTCCTGGGTCGGCCACGGGTGAGCGGCGCGCTCGACGAACTGACGGCGCGGGAACGGGAGGTGCTCGAGCTGATCGCCCAGGGCCGGTCCAACGAGGCCGTGGCCCAGCGACTCCAGGTCGGGCCCAAGACCGTGGAGACGCATGTCCGCAACATCTTCACCAAGCTCGGGCTCGAGCCGTCCTTCAGCGACCACCGCCGGGTGCTCGCGGTGCTGGCCTACCTCCAGGGGTGACCCCGACCGGTCCGGCCCGTTGACCTGCTCAGGGTCTGCCCTGATGTGTTCCCTGCACCCGCTGCCTACGCTGGGAACCGGGCGGGCACACGTTCCCGCCCTCACCGGTCCAGGCACGTGAGTCCGGGCGCGAGTCTGCGCGGTCACCCGCGCACGCGGTCCGCGCCCGCGTGTCCGTGCGTGGGGGGCGGTGGCGGGCCCGGCCGCGGCGAGGGGAGCGGCCGGACCCGCATGTCCCCGACCCACCGGCTCAGCCCCTGACATCGGCAGCCGTCTGCGGCAGACCAGCCGTCCGCATCGCCGCGGCGATGAGCAACTGGCGCTCGCGCGGCACCTCGGCCACCGCGGCCAACAGCTCACGCAGCAGTCGCCCGCTCTCCGCCGCAGCCAGGTCCCCGGCGAGCCCGGCGACCACCTGGGGCGGCCGTAACCTGGCCGTGTTCACCAGCAGCACCCGGGCCTGTCGGTGCCAACCCGCACCGGCCAGGCCGACCGCGAGCGCGGCCACGTCGCCGTGCGACCGGGACGAGGCGTGGTCCAGGAGCTCCCGGCACTCCTCGTGCAACGAGGCCAGGGCGAGCCAGGCGCAGCACGCCGCCACCTCACGCGGGGCCCGGGACGACAGCTCCCACAGCACCACCGCGGCGTCACCGCCCTGCCCGGCCTCGGCCAGCGCGGCGAGCAGCGCGGGGAAGCGCTCGGGCGGCCACGCCGAGGCGGTCCACAGGAGTTGCTGTGCCTCGCGGGGCCGCCCGGCGGCGCGCAGGCCGAGCACCGAACCCACCAGCTCCCGTGCCGCCGGGTCCTGGGCGAGCGCGGCCCGGGTCGGGGCGGGCCCGCCCACGTCGCCGGGTGCCTGAGGGTGCCGTGCCCGCTGTGCGTCGCGGCCCGTGCCCCGTGCCGCCGACCTGCGCAGCACCCGCAGCCGCGGGACCTGCGCCCGGGCGGGGTCGCTGTCCGTGCGACCGGCCGCGGCTGGACCGGGCCGCGGGCCCGGGTCCCGGCCCGGTTGGACGCCGTCCGCCGGGTCCCGTCCGTCCTGGTGCCCCCGAGGGTCCCGGGCGTCGTGACCGTCGGGGGCGGCCTGCCGCCGGGACCGGGTGTCGTCCAGGTGTTCCGCCTGCTCGAGACGTTCGGCCAACTCGCCGCGGCGGGTCTCGGCCAGCGACCGCTGCTCCCGCACCCGGCGCAGCTCCCCGTGGATGGTGATGAGCTGCCGTCGGTACTCCGCGTGCCCGACGGCGCCGCCCTGGACCGCGGCCTGCTGGGCGCGGACGTCCCCCAGCAACTGCTGTTCCCTGCGGGCGATGCGCCGCACGGCGGTGTCCATCGCGTTCAGTTCGGCGCGTAACTCGGCCACCCGGCCTGGCGCGTCGTCCACCACCCGGACCGCCCTGGCGTGCAGGTCCCTGGCCTGCCGTTCGGTCTCGGGGGTGAGGCGTTCCCCGCGTCGGTCGGCGAGGTCGCGCAGGAGTGAGATGACCACGTCCCGCGGCGGCAGGTAGGTGCCGTCCAGGTAGTGCTCCATCGCCTCCGGATCATTGAGCGTCCAGGAGGTGCGCTGCTGGGCCCGGGCGCCCAGCGAGGTCATCAGGGTGCGGAGGAACCGGGCGAGGTCCCGCACCTCGAGCGGAAGGTCGGCTGCCGGGGGGCGCAGTACGCCGTTCTGCTCCATGGGGCAGATACTGCTGACTCATTCCGCGGGCTGCCATACCCCGTGCGCGACGGGCACGTATCGTCCCGTATTTCCTCCACACCTCTTTACCAGTGGGTAATCAAAATTTCGAACACATGGATAATAGCTCGAACAGGTGTTTAGGCTGTGTCGCCCCTGGGAGTGGGGTCCCGGGGAACTCACGCGCGGTCGCGGGCGTTGGACGGGACAGACGACGAACGCGGCGGTTGCCGCGTACCGGAGGTGGCACGGATGTCGAACCGCGCGAAGTACGCCGTGGGCGCGCTGGTGGTGTTCGTGGTGTTGCTGGCACTCCCCCTTCCCGCATGGCTGAAGGTACTCACCGTGATCGGGATACCGGTGGCCGGGTATCTCGCGCTCGACCCCGGCCAGCGGCGCAGGCTGCGGGGCATCACCCGCAAACAGATAGGTCGCTAGGGCCCACTTACTCTGTCCTTGGGTGCCAACTGGTCGGATCAGGTCCGAATCGAGACCCAAAAGATCGAAAGAGATCAGGTGCAGTCAGGAAGCCCTTTGATCTTGTCCAGGCCAGCGACGAGCACCGCCGCCTTCTCCGGCAGAGCTGCCGGGAGACGTGCGGGTCCGCGAGTGGAAGCCTCACGCCCGCACGCTCCTGGCACCATCGGCGGGCTGGACCCGCCTCACTGAGCACCGACCATCACGGCAGGCTGGAACAGCGGTTGGTCACGTCGTGGCCTGGCTGGGGACGGGCAGCACCTCCACCGGGATGCCGTTGAGGACGGAGGTCCCGGAGAGCGGGTCCACCGGTGCCTCGTCGGTGAGGGCGTTGCTGTTCACCCCCGGGTTGGCCGCGGCGACCCTCCCCCTGGTGCCCGGGCGCCCGTGCCCCCAGCCGTGCGGCAGGCAGACCACCCCGGGCATCACCGCGTCGGTGAGCTCCGCCGCCACCCGGACCTCTCCCACCCGGGACCGCACCAGGACCGGCTCCCCCTCCACCGCGCCCACCCGCTTGGCGTCGTCCGGGTGGATCTGGAGGGTGCACCGGTTGCTGCCCCGGGCCAACAGCGGCACGTTGTGCATCCAGGAGTTGTTGGAACGAAGTTGGCGCCGGCCGACCAGCACCAGGCCCTGGGCGGCGGCCCCGGTGGCGAGCTCGGCGCGGCGTTCGGCCAGGTGCTCAGCGAGGCGTTCGGCTTCGCCCAGGAGCTGCGGCGGCGCCAGTTCCACCCGTCCGCTCGGGGTCCGCAGCACCTCGGGGAGCCGGGGCTGGAGCGGTCCCAGGTCCACGCCGTGCGGCTCCTGGCGCAGCACGTCCAGGGTCAGGCCGGGATAGGGGCCGGCACGCAACAGCAGGTCAAGGAGCCGGTCCTCGAACCGGTCCCCGTCGACCGCCGCGAGCAACTCCCGCGGGTCCTGTCCGAACACCTGCGACCCCGGATCGGCCACCAGGCGCCGTGCCGTGTCCTCGGCCACCTTGTCGTCCAGGTCCCGCACGGTCAGGTCCACCCCGAGGGCGGTGCGGGCGAGTTCGAGCATGATCTCCGCCTCGCCGCGCTCCTGGGGTGCGAGCGGCACGGTGGGCGGCGAGTAGTTGGCCACGTTGCGCACCGCGAAGTTGGCGAAGGCCAGCTCGTAGTGGCTGCGGGTGAGCGGTGAGGCGGCTGGCAGGATCACGTGCGCGTACTGCGTGGTCTCGTTGAGGTAGGCGTCGACGCTGACCATCACGTCCAGCGTCTCCAGCGCCGCCGCGAGGCGCTCACCGTTCGGCGTGGACAGCACCGGGTTCCCGGCGATGGTGAGCAACCCGCGCAGGCGCTGCCCGCCGGGGCCCGGAGTGTCGATCTCCTCGGCCATCGCGGCCACCGGGAACTCGCCGAGCACACTGGGCAGCCCACGGACCCGGGTCCGCCGGGAGCCCGGGATGCGCACGCCCCGGCCGCGCCCCGGAACGCCCGAGACGTTGGGTGAGCCGTGCGCCGGCTTGGGCCACAGCACGCCGCCGGGCCGGTCCAGGTTCCCGGTCAGGGTGTTCAACACGTCGATCAGCCAGCTCGTCGCCGTTCCGAACGCGGCGGTCGTCGTGCCCATCCGTCCGTACACCGCGGCGCTCCGGGCCGCGGCCAGCTCCCGGGCCAGCCGCCGAACGGTGCCCTCGGGGACCCCGCACACCGGCGCCACCGCATCCGGTGTGAACGGCCGCAGCGCCTCGCGCAGTTCGTCGAGCCCGGCCAGGTGTGGCTCCGCCGGCCCCGGATCGACCAGGCCGTCCTGGAAGAGCGTGTGCGCCATCGCGGCCAGCAACAACGCGTCGGTCCCCGGCCGGATCGGCAGGTGCTCGTCGGCGACCGCGGCGGTGCGGGTACGGCAGGGATCGACCACCACGAGACGCCCTCCCCTGCGGCGCAGCGCCCGCAGCCGGCCGGGCATGTCCGGGGCGGTGAGCAGACTCCCGTTGGACGTCATCGGGTTGGCGCCCAGGACCAGGAGGAAGTCGGTCCGGTCCAGGTCCGGCACGGCCACCGAGAACTCGGTCCCGAACATCAGCCCGGAGGCGACCTGTTTGGGCATCTGGTCCACGGTGCTCGCGGTGAACCGGTTGCTGGTGCCCAGCGCGCGCAGCAGGACCGGCAGGTACAGCCCGGCGGCGAGGTTGTGCACCACCGGGTTGCCCACGAACACGCCGAGCGCGTCCCGTCCGTGCGCCGTCACCAGCTCGGTCAGCAGGCGCCGGACCTCGGCGAAGGCCTCCTCCCAGGACACCTCGGTCCAGCTCCTGCCACGTCTGACCAGCGGGGCGCGCAGCCGGTCGGGGTCGGTGTGCACCTCACCGAGGGCCACGCCCTTCGGGCACAGGTACCCCCGGCTGAACACGTCCTGCTGGTCGCCCCGCACCGCTATCGCCCCGCCCGGTGAGACGGTGACCTCGAGCCCGCAGGTCGCCTCGCACAGTGGACAGGTGCGGTAGCCGGTGCGGGCCGCCCCGTCGTGGTTACTGTCCCGTAGCTTCCCCATGTCAGGGAGCATAGGCAGCCCGGGACCCCACTGTCAGCGGTTGCGTCCGCTCAACGCGTACACCTTGAGCCGTGAGTCGTTCGGCAGGGTCACCGACACCGCCACCCGGTCCCCGTCCAAGGGGAGCGCGACGTGCCACACCGCCACGCCGACGCCGTCGGGCTGGCCCTGGCTGTTGTAGCGGCTGCCCGCCCGCACCGCGACGTCCTCACCGAACCTCGGCGCTCCCGCAGCCCAGTCCGTGCCCGCGAGCGGGACCGTCTCCTCGGTGCCGTCCGCGTAGCGGACCGTCGCCGAGCCCGACACGTCCCCGTGGTGGGCCGAGAGCAGCAGGTCCAGCGCCGCGTAGGAGCGCTGGGTCAACGCCAGGGTCTGCCCCCGGGCGGCGACGAAGTTCTTCGCCGCCCCCGAGGTGTCGGGCAACTGGTAGGCCCGCCCCGCCACCACGCCGATTCCGGGCTCGGGCATGGTGTCCGCCGGGAAGGCCGCCCCGGTGCCGTCGAAGTCGCCGCTGCTGCTCGCGCCCTTGGTGGCGACGCCGTCCACGTCGTACGCCGCGGACAGGTCCTGCGGGCAGTAACCGTTGTCGCCCTCGCAGTCGGCCGTCACCACGCGCACCGCCGTCTCCCTGGTCACCACCGTCCCGCTGGCGTCAGAGACCCGCACCGTCACCGGGTACGTTCCGTCGGGGGTGTCCGCGGGCACGGTCACCCTGACCGGCACCTCGCGGGTGGTAGGCAGCCCGTGGGAGCGCACCGTGAACGTGGTGTCCCGGGGCTCCGCGGTGAGCGGGGCCTCGGCCTTGACGGTGACCCGTCCGGTGGTGGCACCCGGCTGGGTGAACACCCCGGAGACGGTCAGGTTGACCGAGGTCTCCTTCCCGGCGAGCACGTCGGGCGCGGCCGGGGACACCGCGGCGGCGAGCCGGTGCTGGACCGCGTTGCGGTCGTCGAGCGCGGGCGGCGCGGCGTCCTCGTCGGTGCCCCAGGAGGACGGGGTGGACCCCACGGTGAACTCCAGGTCACGGCCCGCGGACAGGTCCGCGCCGGTGACGTAGGTGCTGGCCTGCTCCTCACCGCCGAGCCGCACCGACTGCACGTACCTGTTGTCGTCGGAGGTGCCCGGGGCGGTGATGCTCAGGTGGCCGCCCGGGTGGAAGCGCTCGTCCAACGTCAGGTCAACGCGGTCGAAGACCGGGGTGGACAGCGCCCACTGGCCCGACCCGGGGATCAGCGGGTAGATGCCCATGCTGGACAGCACGGCCCAGGACGACATGGTGCCGAGGTCGTCGTTCCCGGTGATGCCGTCGGGCGCGTCGGTGAACAGGGTGAGCGCCGCGTGCACCACGTCGGTGGTCTTCCACGGCTGCCCGGTGGACAGGTAGGTGTACGGCGCGACCAGGTCCGGCTCGTTCTGCGGGTTGTACTTGTCCGCGTGGTAGTAGTCGTACGGGCCGTTCACCCAGACGTTGCGTGCCGTGCCCTCCGGGTCCTCCACCAGCTCCGGGTACGCGAAGAACGCGTCCAGGCGCTCGTTGGTGCGCTCCCGGCCGCCGTTGAGCTCGACCAGCTCCGGCAGGTCCTGCGGCACCAGCCACTGGTACTGCCAGGCCGTGCCCTCGTGGAAGCCCACGCTCAGAGCGGGGTCCGCCGGGCCGGTGAACATGCCGTCCTTGTCCCTGGCCCGGAAGAACCCCGTCCTGGGGTCGAAGAGGTTGCGGAAGTACTGGCCCCGGGCGAAGTACCGCTTGGCGTCCTGGTCGTGGCCCAGGTCGCGGGCCATGGCACCGAGCGCGGCGTCCGCCAGGGCGTACTCCAGGGTCGCGGAGGCGCCGTGCTCGAAGTCGGAGTCACCGGGCTTCTGCCGCGGCCTGGGGTCGAACGGGACGAAGCCGTCCCGGAGGTACTCCGCGTTGCCCATCCGCCCCACGTAGGGGGAGTCCGCGGGCGGCACCCCGTCGGCGTTCTTCTTCAACGCCCGGTACGCCTCCTCCTCGTGGCCCTTGAGCAGACCCTGCTTGTAGGCGTTGACCAGGAACGGCGTGACCGGGTCGCCGGTCATGATGTTGGTCTCGACGGTGCCGTAGCCCCACTTGGGCAGCCAGCCGCCCTCGGCGTCCACCCGCAGCAGGGACAGCGCCATGTCCCGGGACTCCTGGGGCGCGAGCAGGGAGAGCAACTGCTGCTGGGTGCGGTAGGTGTCCCACAGCGACCAGTTCTGGTAGTAGGTGAACCCCTCGGCGGTGTGCACCTCCTGGTCCCAGCCGGTGTAACGACCGTCCACGTCGGTGGCGATGCTCGGGGTCAGGAACGCGCGGTAGAGCGCCGAGTAGAACGTACGGCGCTGCTGCTGTTCCCCGCCGGTGACCCGCACCGTGCCCAGCCGGTCCTCCCAGGTCTGCCGGGCGGCGTCCACGGTGCCGTCGAACGTCCCGGTCCCCTCGGCCGCGAGGTTCTTCGCCGCGCCCTCGGCGCTGACGTAGCTCAACGCGGTGACGGCCACCACGTCCCGGTCCTCACGGGTGTCAAACCGCACGTAGGCGCCGTTGCGCCCGGAGCCCTCGGCGGTGTCCTTCCCGGCGGTGACCTGGTCACCGCGCCAGGTGCCGTACGAGGCGAACGGACGGTCGAAACGGGTGACGGTGTAGACGGTGTAGGGACGGGTGTCCTGGCAGAACCCCCGTCCGGTGATCGCTGTCTGGACCGTCCGGTCGTCGAGCACGGTCACCGTGCTCGAGGTCACCCGGTGCAGCGCCTGCCCCGTGTTGAGGAGCACGTTCGCCTGCTCGGTCGCCGGGAACGTGTACCGCTGCCACCCGGTGCGCTGGGTGGCCGTCAGCTCCGCGGTGATCCCGCCGTAGGAGCTGAGGCCCACCCGGTAGTACCCGGGCGAGGCGGTCTCGTCGCCGTGGCTGAACGACGCCGCGTACCGGCCGTAGTCGGTGGAGGTGATCTCACCCGTGGTGGGCAGCACCGGCAGGTCGCCGCCGAGGCTGCACCCCACACCGGACAGGTGCACGCTGCTGAACCCGCGGATCTTGTTGTGGTCGTAGTTGTAGCCCGTGTTGTGGCCGGTGTCGGGGGACAGTTGGACCATGCCGAAGGGCAGCGCGGCCCCCGGGTAGGTGTTGCCCTCCTTCCGGGTCCCGATGAAGGGGTTGACCAGCGTGGTCAGGTCGCCCTCCCCGGTCGGCGAGGCCATCGCCGGACCGGCAGCCGCCGGAACGGCGAGCCCGCTGCCCAACAGTGCGGTGGTGACGAGGAGGGCCCGTAGGCGTTTGCGGAGCATCGAACCTCCGACAACGTTGTCAAGAACAAGGGTGAAGGCCGATACTGCGGTTCTGTCTCACGGGCTGTCAAGCCCCTGAGCCCACCGGGCCGCACCGGGCCGGGGCGGCCCCCGCACCGGTCGCCCGCACCGGCAGCCTCCCCCGTCCCCGCGTGGCCCGAGGTGGTGCGCGCCGGAAACGCAGTGGCCGCGGAGCAGGGGGAAAGGTAGGAATGGCCACATGACAACACTCGGCGCCGTGTTCCGGCCTCAGCTCCCTCCCGAACGACTGCGCGACGTCGCCCGCACCGCCGACGCGGCCGGCCTGGAGGAACTGTGGCTGTGGGAGGACTGCTTCCTGCAGAGCGGTATCGCCAGCGCGGCGGCGGCGCTGGCCTGGACCGAGCGGCTGCGGGTCGGGGTGGGCCTGCTCCCGGTACCGCTGCGGAACGTCGCCCTGGCCACCATGGAGGCGGCCACCCTGCACCGGATGTTCCCCGATCGGGTGGTGCTCGGGGTGGGCCACGGCGTCCAGCGGTGGATGGCCCAGACCGGAGCCCGGGTGGACTCCCCGGTGACCCTCCTGCGCGAACACCTCGACGCGATGCGGGCCCTGCTGCGGGGCGAGCGGGTCAGCACCGAGGGCCGCTACGTGACGTTG
This sequence comes from Wenjunlia vitaminophila DSM 41686, assembly GCF_000380165.1. Classification (GTDB taxonomy): domain Bacteria; phylum Actinomycetota; class Actinomycetes; order Streptomycetales; family Streptomycetaceae; genus Wenjunlia; species Wenjunlia vitaminophila. The sequence goes on along the minus strand of NZ_KB904671.1, from coordinate 40,833 downwards.
GACGACGTCGCCCTGGACTGGCCGCCGCCGACGCCGCTCCCGGTGCTCGCCGGTGCGCTCGGCCCGCGTTCGCTGCGGCTGACCGGGGAGGCTGCCGACGGCACCATCCTCGACTCCAGCGTCCCGCCCGCCGGGGTCCGGCACGCGTGCCAGCTCATCGAGGAGGGGCGGGCCGCGGGTGGGCGCACCGGCCCGCACGCCGTGGTGGTCTACCTCCTGGCGGCGACCGGGCCGGGAGCGGCCGAGCGCCTCGGTGCCGAGCTGGAGCACTACGCCCCCGCCACGCGCCCCGAGCTCGGGGCCGCGGGTGACGCCGAGGCGGTGGCCGAGGCCGTGCAGCGGCTGGTCGAGGCCGGCGCCACCACCGTCGTCCTGCAGCCCACGGCGGACGAACCGGACCCCGAGGGCTTCGTGAGGTTCGTCGCCGAGGACGTCCGCCCGCTCGTCCCCTGACGGGCACGGCCCGTCGCGCCCCGTGCGACGCACCCCGCTCCCGCAGCCGGGCCGGACCCCGGCTGCGGGAGCGGGGTGCCCGGTCGTGAACCGACCGGGCACCCCCTCACCGGCGAGCGGTGCCGTGGATCACCCCGCCCTTCCGGCCAGGCGGACGCCCTCGATGACCCAGCCCTGCTTCTCGAGCCGCTCACCGGCCTGCGGGTTGCCGCTGCCCAGGAGGGCGGGTGCGGCTCCCTGGCCCCAGCGCCCCAGCACCGCCGGGTCGCTGTCGGTGCCGTAGCCCCACAGCTCGAGGCTGCCCCGGCAGGTGGTGCCGGCCCTGACCAGGATTCGGGCGCTCGGCGGCAGGTTGATCCCGCGGAGCTGGCCGAGGCTGTTCAACGGGCGGTCAGCGGTGCCGGTGCCCGCACGCGGCGCACCGCAGTCGAGGTGGTAGACGGACCTCGGGGTCACGGGTTCGGACGCCTGGCCGTAGACCGCGACGGACGCGAGGTGCACCGGTCCGCGGGCCGAGGTGAAGCGGATCCGCAGCCCGTCGGTGGTGACCGGTGACGGCAGGGGGAGGATGCGCTGGTAGCCGACGGTGCCCGACGTCGCCACCGTCTCGAAGGTGCCGTCGGCCGTACGGGCCTCGACGGTCATGGCGCGGACCTGCTGGCCGCCGTCGGCGATGTCCTCGTTGAGGACGAGTCGGTCGACGGTCCTGGTGGAGCCGAGCTCCACGGTGACGGCGTCGTCCGTGCCGATGACCTCCGAGGTGCGGTTGTCCCCGTCGGTGACGGCCGGGACCTCGGCGCCGTGGGCCCTCGCGGTCGCGCCGAGCGCCAGGTCCTCCGGCATGTCACGGCGCAGCGCGGCGTTCCACTCGGCGAGGCGGGTCACGTCGGCCTCGGGGAGCCGACCCCTGCGGTCCGGCGGGATGTTCAGCAGGAGCACCGAGTTGCGGCCCACGGAACTGTTGTAGATGTCGCGCAGGTGCTGGACCGACTTGGGGCCCTGCGTGCTGTGGTAGAACCAGCCCGGGCGGATCGAGACGTCCACCTCGGAGGGCCACCACACCAGTTCGCGTGCTCCCGCGGCAGCGGCGCCCACCAGCGCCTCGTCGGTGCCGATGGCCGTTCCGGTGCCGCCGGAGACGATCATCTGGCCGCCGTTGCCGGTGGGGGAGACCGGGACGGTGCTCCACTCGTTCTCGCGCGCCAGGCCGTTCTCGTTGCCCACCCAGCGGACGTCCGGCCCGGAGACGGCGATGGTGGCGTTGGGGGCCAGGGCCCGGATCAGCGTGTAGTAGGCGTCGAAGTCGTACCGTTCCTTGTCCGCGTCGGGGATTCCGCCGCCCGCACCGTCGAACCAGACCTCGTCGATCTGACCGTACTCGGTCAGCACCTCGTAGAGCTGGTTCAGGAAGTAGGCCCCGTAGTCGGAGGCCTGGAAGGTGAAGGTGGGGATGTCCTGGCCGGCCCGGTCGTCGCCCTCCACCAGGGTGGGGACGGTGCGCTCGGACTTCGCCGAGCCGTTGGCGAAGACGCCCTTGCGGTACTGGTTCCAGTCGGCGGGCGACAGGTAGACGCCCACCCTGAGGCCGTAGCGGTGCGCCGAGTCGGTGAACGACCTCAGCACGTCGCCCGTGCCGTCCTCCCAGGCACTGGAGGCGACGTCGTGGTCGGTGTACCGCGACGGGTAGAGGACGAAGCCGTCGTGGTGCTTGACGGTCAGGATCGCGTACCGGAACCCGTTGTCGCGCAGGGTCCTGGCCCACTGGTCGGTGTCGAGGTCGCTGGGGGCGAAGACGTCGGGGTCCTCGTCGCCGTGACCCCACTCCCGGTCGGTGAAGGTGTTGACGCCGAAGTGCAGGAACGCGGTCCTCTCGGCCTCCTGCCAGCTCACCTGACGTGCCGACGGCCGCAGCGCGGACGCCTTGGACAGCACGGAGGCGGCGCACTCGCCCGTCTCCAGGGCGATCCGGTCGTCCAGGTCGATGGTGGGTGCCACACAGGGCAGGCGGCCGAGCAGCAGGTCGTCGGGCCCGCCGCCGGTGGTCACCGCCGCGCCGTAGACGGTGCCCGACGCACCGGTGAGGAAGGACACGCCGGGGTGCTCCGCGGTGGTGCCCGAGACGTGCAGCGGCTCGCCGACCCGTTGTCCGCCGGCGCTCAGGGTGACCGTGCCGGCGCCGTTCGCGTCGAGGTCGCTCACCACGGCGAGGTGGTGGAACGACACCTCCGACTGGGTGACGGGGGGCGGTAGGCGCAGGTCCGCGGTGTCGGTCCCCGCGGTGACGCGCACGGTGTCGGAGCTGACGCGGTCGAGGCGGACCGCGCCCGCCAGGTCGAGCAGGGGTGTCCCGGTGGACAGCGTGTCCGGGGCGAGCACGGTCTCCGCCGTCACGCGCCGTCCCAGCGGCGTGAACCCGCTCGCTGTCCACGCGAGGCCGCTGTCGGGTCCGGTGAGGCGCAGCGTCCCGGGCTTGGGGATCTCGCCGCCCGTGACCGTGAGCTGCCCCTTGTCCACCTCGCCGAGGCCCGCCCGGTAGGTGCCCGCGTCCAGCTCGCCGGAGAAGGACACCTGGAGCTGGGTGCGCAGGATCGGGCCCACCTTCTGGTACGCGAACATCGAGGGGGTGAACTCGCCGCTGACCGCCGCGAGGCGGACCTTGCGGACGCTCCCCTTGAAGCCGCGGGTCAGAGCGGCGGGGTGGACGTCGTTGCCGACTCCCAGCAGGTTGACGCGGCCGGCCGTCAGGGCGGCACGGCCCGGTGACTCCTCCAGCACCGGGAGCTGTTCGCCGTCGAGGTAGGCGACCATCGACGCGCCGTCGCCGCCGGGCAGGTAGGCCACCGACAGCAGGTGGGGGGTCCCGTCCGCCGGGACGGCGGTGTTGCCGGTCCTGGCGCTCCAGGTGCCGTTCAGGTTGACGTCGTAGCCGTAGCGGAGCTGGCCGTTCTGGTAGCGGACGTAGAGGCCGCCGCCCACCCCCAGCAGTGTCGCGAAGTCCTGCTGGCTTCCCTTCGGGGTGAACTCGGTCTCCAGTACGAGGGCGCGGTCGAGCGTCGTCGTGCCGACCGGCAGGTCGGTGGGGGAGAAGCCGGCGCCCTCCTGCCCTCCGGACACGACCAGTCCGGATTCCACATCCAGTGACTCGGCGCCGGTGCGGCGGCTGAGCTGTCCGCCCATCGTCTCGCCCGTGGCCGCCGTGTAGGCGTTCCCGTTGGAGAAGGAGCCGCTGAAGGAGACGTTGAGGACCTCGACGTCGTCGTCGGCCGCTGACGCCGTCGCGGCGGGCGACGCCAGCGCGGTGAGGGACATCCCCAGCACGCTCATCAGCACAAGGGCGGTTCTACGCATACGTTTTGACAAATAGCCCATAAGGACCTCCGGGGGTACGCGAAAGATCCGATGTATGGGGGGCTACTACAGCACAGTCCATGGAGCGCGTCTAGGCCTGCGGCGCAGTCTTCTTGGGCGCACCAGCACCTGTTCTCCTGTCACTACTTGAAGAAATCGAGCGGTCCCAAGAGATTGTCCGATCTCGGGAGGGGCGGGTGGCTCAGGCGTGCTTCGTTGAGTGACGATCAATACATCGGATCATTGGGTCGGGGTCTGGAAGGGCAAGCGTCACCTTCGGCCCGACAGGTCGGTTCCCCGGCGTGTGCTCTCGCGGACCCATAGGCAGGCAGGACGACGCGGCACGGGGCGGGTACCACCCACCCCGTGCCGCGTCGCGCGGCCGATCCGGTGTCAGTCGGCCATGGTCCTCTCGGCCCGGGTGAGGAACGTGTCCAGCACCCCGTCGCCCACCTTCGGCTCGGCCACGCCCCAGGTGTTGCGCGGCGGGTCGGTGCGAACGGCGCGGGCCCGCTGCTGGAGGTCCTTGGAGGTGCCGAGCAGGGTCCGAGCCCGTTCCCCGTCCCCCGCCTGCCAGGCGTCGAGCGCGTCCAGCATGGTCACCATGGACCGACCCCACAGCTCGGTGGCGTCCAGCCAGGGGGCGGAGTCCGTGACGAACCCGCTCTCCACCGCACGGCCCCGGATCGTCGCGGGCGCCTCCTCGATGGCTGTCGCGTGGCGGCGCAGGTCCGCCACGGCGCCGGCGCGGTCGCCACCGTTCCACGCCGTCCAGAACGCGTCGACCTGGCGGGTGAGTTCGGGTGCCTGCTCCTGCCAGGGGGTCGCCCCGAAGGTGGGTGCCATGTGCTCCAGGTCGCCGAAGACGAGCAGCGCCCTGGTCGCGGCCGGGTCACCCCCCGCCAGGTAGGACATGGCGCGCCGCCAGTTGCTGTCCGCGTCGTACGCCGCGTCGTTCCAGGTGAAGTCGGCGGTGCCGAACACGGCGACCTTGCTGGCGTAGGGCTGGTTCATCGGGTTGGCCACGATGCCCGAGAGGTGCGTGGACAGCCCGGCCTCGCGCTTGTCGTACGGGGCGAGCAGGAGCCTCCCCCTGGTCCGCCAGTAGTCGTTGACCGGATAGTTGTCCCACACGAACACCTTGCGGCCGAAGAGCTGCGCCGCTGCCTCGGCCTGCTGGTTGGTGATGCTGGGGGGTACGACGTCGGTGCCGGTCCACATCACCTCGACCGCCGGGTCCAGGGTGCTCCGCATGGTCTGCTTGTACGCGGTGTCGGTCAGGTCGCCGTACTCGGTCGGCACCATCTGCAGGGGGCGTGCACCAGGGTGGGTGGCGATGAAGTCGTGCTGCACGTCGTTGAGGAGGTCCACCTGGGCCTTGGCGGCTGCTTGGCGGCCGGGCTGTCCGAAGGCGGCTCGGTCACCCTCGCAGTTCCACCGCGTGTAGCTGATGTCGTCCAACGGGATCGAGAAGGCGCGGGTGCCCAGGTCGTACAGCGCCTGCAGCTTGGCCTTGAGCGCGCTGCGGTCGGCCGGGTCGGAGTAGCAGATCGACTCGCCGGGGGAGACGGCGAAGGTGAAGCGCACGTGGTTGGCCGTGGCACGGTCCACGAGCTCGCCCAGCTCGGCGAGCTTGTCGGCCGGGTAGGGGTCGCGCCACTTGCTGCGGTGGTAGGGGTCGTCCTTGGGGGCGTAGACGTAGGTGTTGGCCTTGACGTCGCCGTAGAAGTCCATCTGGTCCAGTCGTTCGGCGTGCGTCCACGGCTGCCCGTAGAAGCCCTCGATGGTGCCCCGCAACGGCATGGAGGGGTGGTCGCTGACCTGCGCGCCGGCCACCTTCCAGCCGTCGTCCCCGGGCAGGAAGAGCTGGCGGAGCGTCTGCACCGAGTAGAACTGTCCGGCCGCGTCCTCCCCGCCCAGTGCGATCTCCGCGTGCGGTCGCTGCCCCGAGACGCGCAGGGCGTAGCCCTCCGGACGGGTCGGACTGGCCGTGTTCCCGAGGGCCCTGGCGATGTCGGGCCGGTCGGCGGGCCCGATGCGCACGGTGAGCAGACCGGACGCGGCCGCTGGCTCGGCTCCGGGCCTGACGGTGTCCACGCGCTGCACACCGTGGGCCTTCAGCTCCCTGACGAGGCGGTCGCGGGCGGCGGGGTCGGTCTGGTCGTCGGCGACGACGAGGACCCGGTCGGTGACGACGGCGTCGTCGCCGACACGGCTGCTGGCCTGGGGGGTCGGGGAGACGGGCGGTAGGGCGGCGGTGCCGGGCCCGGACGACCGGGCGCCCGCGGTGGGGGTCAGGCAGGCGAGAACCACGGCGGTGGTGGCCAGCAGGCAGAGGGAGGAGGTCGTGCGGCGTCGTCTCATGGAGTGCTCTCCAAGTGGTCTACACCAGTTGAAGAAGGAGCATGCCGCCGGCCCCCGCGGGGGTCAAGGGGGTGCGTTGGAATCTGTTTGGCCCTGGCGTGTCGTTGTGGTGCTTCTTGATGTCGAAGTCCCCTGTGGGCGCGGTGCCGGGACGGCGTCCGGCACCGCCCCGGCCTGGCGTCGGCGGCAACAGGCCGCCCGTCGGGGAGTGTGACGTCGACGGGGGTGGCACCCGTTCGGCACGGGCGCGGCGCTGACCGCCGGTGGGCGCGGCCGAGTGGGCGCGGCCGACCCCTCCGCGCCACCCTCCCCGGGGCGGCGCGAGCCGACCGCCTCCGGTGCCCGGCGCCCCGGACCGCTCAGTCGCCGACCTTGCGGAACAACCCCTCCTGCATCACCGAAACCAGCAGCCGCCCCTGCCGGTTGTAGATCTGCCCCCGCGCCAGCCCCCTGGCACCCGTGGCGATCGGGGACTCCTGCTGGTAGAGGAACCACTCGTCGGCCCGGAACGGACGGTGGAACCACATCGCGTGGTCCAGCGACGCCATGTCGAACCCCCGCGGCCCCCACAGCGGCTCCACCGGGACCCGGACCGCGTCCAGCAGGGTCATGTCGCTGGCGTAGGTCAGGGCGCAGACGTGCACCAGCGGGTCGTCGCCGAGGGAGCCGATCGCGCGCATCCAGACGGCGCTGCGGGGTTCGACCCCGCGCAGCTCCTCGTCGGTCCAGCGCAGCCGGTCCACGTAGCGGAGGTTGAACTGCTGGCGGCGGGCCATCCGCTCCATGGCCAGGGGCAGCTCCCCGAGGTGCGCCCGCAGCTCGTCGGCCAGCTCGGGGAGGTCCTCCGGATCGGGCACCTCGGGCATCGGCAACTGGTGTTCGAACCCGGGCTCCGGCTGGTGGAAGGAGGCCGTGAGGTTGAAGATGGTGCGGCCCTGCTGCACGGCGACCACCCTGCGGGTGGTGAAGGACCGGCCGTCCCGGACCCGTTCCACCTGGTAGACGATGGGGACGCCGGGGATGCCCGGGCGCAGGAAGTAGGAGTGCAGCGAGTGCACCGGCCGCTCGCCGTCCGTGGTGCGCCCGGCAGCGACCAGCGCCTGACCTGCGACCTGCCCGCCGAACACGCGCTGGAGCGACTCGTTCGGGCTGCGTCCGCGGTAGATGTTGAGGTCGATCTGCTCGAGGTCGAGGAGCTCGACCAGCCGATCTGCGGGGCTGTCCACCATCTGCGCGTACCTCCCTGGGGCCACCACTCGTACGAGTCTGCACCACGTGACGAGGGAACACCTGGTCGAACCGGGGGATATGGCGCGGCTCACCCGGTCGGACCGGGGCGAAGCGGGCATGCCGGGTGCTGGGGCCGCGGCGGAGCGGGCGCCGACCTGCGGATCGCCCGGTGGTGCTGGCGGGTGGTCGCGCCCACCAGGATGATGGGCGCATGGCAACCGCGATATGGAACGACGTGGTCATCGCCGAGAGCGAGGACACCGTCATCGTTGAGGGCAACCACTACTTCCCTGTGGACTCGGTGCGCACCGAGCTGCTGAAGGGCTCGGACACCACCTCGGTCTGCCCGTGGAAGGGGACGGCCAGCTACTACACCGTGGTCGTCAACGGCGAGGAGAACCAGGACGCCGCGTGGTACTACCCCGAGCCGTCGGAGGCGGCCCGGCAGATCGCTGGGCACATCGCCTTCTGGCGGGGCGTGGAGGTCGTCGTGTAGGGGCGGGGGGGCGGCGGTGGTCAGAACAGCGCCAGGGGCAGCACGCCCTCCAGCGCCAGCAGCTCCCGCTTGGTCTGCACCCCGCCGCCGAAGCCCCCGAGGCCGCCCGCGCTCTCCACCACCCGGTGGCACGGGATGACGACCGGCAGCGGGTTGGTGGCCATGGCGACACCGACCGCCCTGGCCGCCCCCGGCTCGCCGACCCAGGTGGCCAGGTCCTGGTAGCTGGCCACGGAACCGAAGCCCACCCGCTCCGCCAGGGCGCGCAGCACCCGGCGGTTGAAGCCGGTGGTGAGGCAGTAGTCCAGCTCGAGGTCGAAGGTCCGCCTGGTGCCGGCGAAGTACCCGTTGAGCTGGTCGAGCGCCGGGGCGAGCCGGTCCGGGGCGTCCACCGGGGAGACGTTGAGGGAACGCCCGAGCCGCTCCAGGGCGGCGTTGGCGGTGGGCTCGTCGGCGTGGAACACCACGTTGGCGAGACCGCGTTCCGTGGCCGCGAGCAGCAGGGGACCGATGGGTGTCAGCGTGATCGTCCAGGCGATCGTCAGGGCGGTCATCCGGTCAGCGTAGGGCGTCACGTCCGGGCGTGGCGGGGGAGCGTCCCCGGGCTGGCCGCTCCAGGGATCTTCCATGGGACGTGGACAAATGATCGCTATCTTAAGTCCTGATCGCATTGAACGACTAAGCAATGGTTCGTATGGAAAAGCCGCTGTCCTGTCCATGAGGCGGGATTGTCGCTCCGGTCTCCGCGGGGACGCGCCGCGCACGGAGGGAACGCGACGATGAGGGACGTGCTGGACCAGGCGCTGGCCTGGCACCGCGAGGGCATCCGGTTCGCCCTGGCCACGGTGGTGCGCACCTGGCGGTCCTCCCCCCGGGAACCCGGGGCGACGATGGCGGTCGCCGAGACCGGCGAGGTCGCCGGCAGCCTCTCCGGCGGCTGCGTGGAGGGCGCCGTCGTCGAACTCGCACAGCAGGTCCTGGCCACCTCCAGCCCCGCGCTCGAACGGTACGGGGTCAGCGACGACGACGCCCTGGCCATCGGGCTGACCTGCGGGGGGGTGCTCGAGGTGCTGGTCCGGCCGGTCGAGGTCGGGGCCTTCGCCGAACTGGAGGAGCTGGCCGGCGACGTCCGGGCCGGCCGGCCGGTGGCGGTCGCCACCACCGTGACCGCGGGGCCCCTGCCGCCCGGGGCGCGGCTCGTGGTGGGGCCCGGGGGCCACACCGGCACGCTGGGGGACCCGGGGCTCGACACCCGCACCGCCGACGCGGCCCGGGACATGCTGCGCCGCGGTGCGACCGGGATGCTGGGGCTGGTTGACTCCGGGTGCGCCGAGGACCCCGAGGTCTTCGTGGAGTCGTACGCCCCGCCGCCACGCATGCTGGTGTTCGGCGCCATCGACTTCGCCGCCGCCGTGACCCGCATCGGGCGTTTCCTCGGCTACCGCGTCACCCTGTGCGACGCGCGGGCGGTGTTCGCCACCCGGCAGCGGTTCCCCGAAGCCGACGAGGTCGTCGTGGACTGGCCCCACCGTTACCTGGCAGCCGTCCGTGACCAGATCGACGAGCGCACCGTCATCTGCGTGCTCACGCACGACCCGAAGTTCGACGTCCCCGTGCTCGAGGTGGCCCTGCGCACCCCCGCCGGGTACGTCGGCGCGATGGGGAGCCGCCGGACGCACCAGGACCGGCTGCGCCGGCTGCGCGAGGCCGGCCTGGAGCCCCACGAACTGGCCCGGCTGTCCTCCCCCATCGGTCTCGACCTCGGAGCCAGGGGCCCGGAGGAGACCGCGGTGTCCATCGCCGCCGAGATCGTCGCCGTCCAGGGCGGCGGTACCGGCCGAAGACTGTCCGAGACCCGCTCCCCGATCCACCGCCGGCGGCCGGACGCCACGCCCGTCGGCACCCGCCCGGCGGCCGGAACCGAGGGCGGCGCCTGAGAGGGGACCGGTGCGGGCCCGGCCCACGGGCCGTCAGCGCCGGCACCGCTGCCCCGTTCGACCGTCCCGACCCGTCGGAAGGTCCGAGCGGCCACAATCACGTCATGTCGCTGCACGGAACAGACGCCTACCGGGACCTCGACGACCTCCCCACCCTGGTCCGGCGGGCCGTGCGCGCGTCGCGCCGGCACGGCTTCGGGTACTCCTGCCGGCCCGAACAGGGCCGCCTGCTCCAGTTGCTGGCCGCGGGCGCCCCGCACCGTGTCGGCGAGACGGGTACCGGATGCGGTGTCGGGCTGGCCTGGCTGGCGTCGGGAGCCCCCCACGGCGCCCGGCTGGTCAGCGTCGAACGCGACCGGGAACGCGCCCGGATCGCAACCGAGGTCTTCCAGGGCCGCGACCACGTCGAGGTCATCCACGGGGACTGGCGGCTCATCGACGACCACGGCCCCTATGACCTGCTGGTCCTCGACGGCGGAGGCCAGGGCAAGGGTGACGGGGTGGCGGACCCCGCGCGCCTGCTCGCACCCGGCGGAGTGGTGGTGATCGACGACTTCACCCCCGCCACCACGTGGCCGCCCCGCTTCAACGGCGCACCCGACCTGTCCCGCCTGCACTGGCTGGAGCACCCGGACCTCCATGCCACGGAACTCCGTCTCGCGCCGGACCTCAGCGTGGTCGTCGGCACTCGCCTCCCCGCCGCCTGAGCAGAGCGAGCCGCCACACGGACCAGGGGCCCGCTGTTCACGCCCGCGTCAGCCGGACAACGCCCGGGGGCAGCGGCCCGATAACCCACCGCTCCTAGGTTTCGGGTTGCTCCATCCCGCACCAGCAAGGAGAAACACGTGCGCAGCGTCCGGACCCTCCTCGTCGCCGCAGTCGCCGTCGCCGCCACCGTGGTGACCGGCCCCGCGTTGGCCGCGCCACCGGTCGGTGGCGGGCCCCAGGCCCCCGTCGACCTGCCCACGCACATCAACGGCGGCGCCTGGCCGACCAGTCACGTGCAGGGCGTCACGGTCGACACCGCCAAGGGCTTCGTCTACTGGTCGTTCACCCAGACGCTGGTCAAGACCGACCTGGCGGGGAACGTGATCGGCACGGTGGAGGGCCTGACCGGCCACCTCGGCGACATCGACCTCAACCCGCAGGACGGCCGGGTCTACGGGTCGTTGGAGTACAAGGCGGAGGAGGCCTTCTACATCGCCATCTTCGACGTTGACGCCATCGACCGGGTCGGCATGAACGCGGAGAGGGACGGTGTCATGACGGCCGTCCACCTCGAGGAGGTGGTCGAGGACTTCACTGCCGACATGGACGGCAACGGCGTGTTCGACGGGGACACCGCCAACACCGCCGACCACCGGTACGGGTGCAGCGGCATCGACGGCGTCTCCTTCGGCCCCTCGTTCGGTTCGCGGGGCGGCCAGCAGAAGCTGATGGTCGCCTACGGCGTCTACTCCCACACCGGGCGCGCGGACAACGACCACCAGGTGATCCTGGAGTACGACGTGCGCCACTGGTCCCGTTACGAACGGCCGCTCACCCAGAGCGCCCCGCACCGCAGCGGCCCGCACCGCACCGACGGCAAGTACTTCGTCCGCACCGGCAACACCACCTACGGCGTGCAGAACCTCCAGTACGACCCCCACACGGGGAACTGGCTGATGGCCGTCTACACCGGCCGCAAGCAGGAGTTCCCGAACTACTCCTTCTTCATGGTCGACGGCTCGGCCCGGCCGAAGCTCGGTGAGATCACCGGACAGCCGGAGCCGGAGCGCGGTCGGCTGCTCAGCCTGGTCCGCGACGGCCGTCACGACCCGGCCACCGGGGTGTACGGCTGGGACTTCCACGGCAACTACGGCCTGGAGGCGCTCGGCAACGGCTACTACTACGCCGCCGAGGGCCGCGCCGTGACCGTGGACGGGCAGAAGCGGCAGCAGGGGGAGGTCTACCTCTACCGCTGGACGGGCCGGACCCCGACGCCGTTCGAGCGCGTCATCGGCTGATGCCCCGGACGTAGTCGGCCGCCGCCTCCGCCACGGAGACGTCGTGGTGCTGGCGCTCGGACATCAGCAACCGGTGTTCCAGCAGTTCGTGATAGACCTGCGCGGTGTCCATGGCGTCGCGCAGGTCGCGCGGCACCAGCCGCACCGCGGGGCGGAAGACGTCGCGGACCCAGCGGTGGGCCAGCACCTCCGGGCTGGCCCCGAGGGGGTCGCCGGGCGTGTGGTCCTCCTGGGTGGCCATCCAGGTCTCGAGGTCGTTCAGCAGGCTGCGCGCCTGGTTCTCCTCCGCGTCCAGTCCCGTCAGCCGCAGGAGTTGCCGCTGGTGGTGGCCGGCGTCCACGACCTTGGGGACGAACGTGACGGCGTCGCCGTCCGGGGAGCGTTGGATCTGCATCTCGGCGACGTCGAAGCCGAGGTCGTTGAGGCGCCGGATGCGCCGGTCCATGTGGTGCCGCTTGCCACGCGGGTAGACCGAGGTGCGGGTCAGTTCGTGCCACAGCGCGCCGTACCGGTCGCAGATGTCCCGGCCCATGGGGATCGGATCGATGGAGGGGTGCAGTGCGCCCCCGGCCTCCAGGTCCATCAACTCGCCGACGATGTTGACGCGCGCCACGTCCAGGTCGTAGTCGCGCTGGCCGTGGGTGAGCCGGGGCTGGATCTGCCCGGTCTCCGCGTCCACGAGGTAGGCGGCGTAGGCGCCGGCGTCGCGCCGGAACAGGGTGTTGGACAGCGAACAGTCGCCCCAGGCGAAGCCGCTGAGGTGCAGCCGCACCAGCAGCACGGCCAGCGCGTCAAGGAGTCGGTTGATGGTTCCGGGGCGCATCGTCGTCTCGAACATGGACCGGTAGGGCATCGAGCCCTTGAGCTGACGGGTGATCAGCACGGGTTCCAGGGGCTCGCCCCGGGGGGCCTGGCGGCCGGTGACCACCGCCACCGGATCGACGGCGGGCACGGCGAGCCGGTCCAGGTCCCGCAGCAGTCCGTACTCGCGCACGGCCGCGTACTCGCCGACCTCCTTGACCGCGAACACCTCGCCGCCCGCCCGCGCGAACCGGACGACGTGCCGGGAGATACCGCGTGGCAGGGCGACCAGGTGCCGGTCCGGCCATTCCTCAAGGGGCACGTCCCAGGGCAGGTCGAGCAGGGTCGCCGGGTGCTCGGGGTCAGTGGCGGTGATCTGGAGCTCCATGGGCACAAGTGTGCGCCCAGGCGTCCCGACCGCTCCGCGCGGGCGCCGCTGGGTTCGCCGGGAGGCGGCCCTCGGACCGGGCTGGACACGCACCTAGGATCGACAGATGAACGTGATCTCGCTCGGATACCGGACCGACCTGATGGTGCTGGCGTCCGCAGGTTCCGTGATTGTCGACCGGCCGTCGCACTTGGTGGTCCGCACGCCGTCCAACCCCGACTTCTGGTGGGGGAACTTCGTGCTGTTCGACGCCCCACCGGGTCCGGGTGACGCGGAGCGCTGGTCGGCGGTGTTCGCCCGGGAGTTCCCGGAGGCCGAGCACCTGGCCCTCGGAGTGGACGGCACGCGCGGCGACGCCGGCGACGCGGGCGAGCGCGCCCGGCTCGGCACCACCACGGAGGTGGACTCCGTGCTGACCGCGTCCCGTCTGGTGCCACCGTCCCGGCCGGCTCCCGAGGACCTCCAGATCCGCCCGCTGAGCGGGGACGACGACTGGGAGCAGGCCGTCCGGCTGCGTTTCGACTGCGACGAGCTAGGCCTCACCGTCGAGCACCGCACCTTCCTGGAACGGAGGGTGGCGGACCACCGCAGGCTCTGCGAGGCCGGCCACGGCGTCTGGTTCGGCGCCTTCACCGAAGGCCGGATGCGCGCGGGCACCGGTGTGTTCGGCGCGGGTGACGGGCTGGCGCGGTTCCAGAACGTCGAGACGCACCCGGCGTTCCGCCGCCGGGGGCTGGCGTCCGCCCTGGTGCACCACGCCGGACTGTGGGGGCTGCGCGAGTTGGGCGCCCGCATGCTGGTCATCGTCGCCGACCCCGGCTACCACGCGATCGACGTCTACCGCCGGCTCGGCTTCGCCGACGCCGAGCACCAGGTGCGCCTGTGCCGCGCCCCGGCCCCGACCCGGTCGGACTGAGTCCCGACCCCGCCGGGGTCGTGACGTGGGGTCCGCGCCGACCCGGCGGCGGTTCGAGCTAGCCGGGCGTCCCGTCGTGCTCGCTTCGTCGGGCGAGGTGCTGGAGTTGGCCCTCGTGCACGCCGCGCACCCAGTCGTGTGTGGCCGATGGGCCGATCCGCGGGTCGTTGGGAACCTGGGCGTCACGCAGGGCGTGTACGTACGCGCGATCCTGGTCGATCCGTGCGCGTACCTGATCAGCTCCGCCGACGGACCCGTGGCCGGGGATGACGACGTCGATGTCGTCCGCAGCGTCCTCGAGCAGCCGCAGCGCGGCGAGGTAGTCCTCGACCGGGTCAGTGGTGCCGTTCAGGTTGAGCATCGGAACCAGGACGTCAGAAAGCATGTCGCCGGCGACGAGGACGCCGCGCTCCTCGATCAACAGCGCCGCGTGGCCCGGGGCGTGCGCCTGGTGCTCGACGATCCGGACGTAAGGGCCGTCCCAGGGAATCCGCGCGGTGTGGGAGGGCAAGCCGGTGATGAGGCCGAGCAGGTCCAGCGGCACCTGCTCGACGATGTCCTGCGGTATCAGTTGGGCGGCGATGCGGGCCTTCGCCCCCGGGTCCGACAGTCGGTCTCGGACAGTGTCCGCGCAGCGGGCCGTGCCGTAGCGAGGCGCCGCGCCGAGCCCGGGGTGCCAGAGCAGGTGGTCCCAGTGCGGATGCGTCGAGAAGCCCGCCGCAACGGGCTGGCCCAGTTCGCGGAGGTCGTTCGCGAGGCAGGCCATCTCGTGGCCCTGCACCCCGGGGTCGATGAGCAGCACGCCTTCGCGCCCCTGAACGACAATGGCGTTGCTTTGGCAGAACTCGCTCTGGTGGATCAGCACGCCCTCCGCGACCTGCCTCAGCATGGCGGCCCCTTCCGCTTGTGTTTTGCAACCGCTCGTCGCGACGTTAGTACCGGGCAGTGGTAGATTGCAAGCACTATGGGTGGAGCGAGTGAGCCGCGGTCGGAGTGTCCGATCAACGCCGCCGTCGAGGCGTTCGGTGATCGCTGGAGCCTGATCGTGCTCCGCGACATCGTCTTCGGGGACCGCCGCTATTTCCGAGAGCTGCAGACCAACTCGATCGAGGGGATCGCCTCGAACATCCTCGCCGACCGGCTCAAG
The DNA here is from genome assembly GCF_000380165.1 of Wenjunlia vitaminophila DSM 41686. Taxonomy (GTDB): domain Bacteria; phylum Actinomycetota; class Actinomycetes; order Streptomycetales; family Streptomycetaceae; genus Wenjunlia; species Wenjunlia vitaminophila. The sequence continues at coordinate 25,747 of NZ_KB904671.1, read as the reverse complement.
CGACTCGTCGCGTCGGGGCTGCTCACCCGCGAGGACGCGCGCCCCGGCCAGCGGGCGCGCTACAGCCTGACCGAACCGGCGATCCAACTCGTGCCCGTGTTCGTGCAACTGGGAAGCTGGGGGATTCGCCACCGACCCACGAGCAGCGCGCTGAACGCTCCGGCCGTGCTGCTCGAACAAGGTGGCCCCGCGCTCTGGCGGGAGTTCATGGACGAGCTCCGCCGCGAACACCTTGGCTCCGAACTCCTGGCGCGGTCACCGAGTGTTCGCGAGCGCCTGAACGCGGCCTACCTCGCCGCCGCCGACTCCTCGTAGCCGACTGGCCCGTCGCCCATGTCCCAGGGCGCCGACGGGCGTCGCCGGAGATGACGCCTTTCGTGGGGACGGCGTTACGGGCCCGGGCGCCCCGCCCGGCGGGACGCGCACCCGCCACGTCTCGGTCGGTCCCGGCGCGTCCAACGTGACCAGGTGCGCCTGAACTCCGCCCCGCGACGCGGGCGGCGCGGCAACAGGGGTCAAGGGAAGGCAAAATCCTCGCCATTGGTCTAGCCCTCTTCCGTGGTGAGGGCGTGGGGGAAGAGGGGCGTGTCGCGGCATTGGTACAGACCTGCTCGCCTGGAGGGCTGTTGACATGACCTCGGCGAGCATTGCGCTATAGGTCTGTACCAACTCGGCGCACGCCGAGGCCAGGGCGGCCGTCGCGTCGGCGATCCCGTCGTGACCGGGCAGCCCGACGGTGGTCAACGGGCGAGGCGACGGACGTGGCCCCGGTACGTCCCGCGGCCTCCCCGGGACTGCCGGCGGGCCGTGGGTGCCGGTGACGGTCGCCCCGGCAGAAGGCAGTCCAGCACGAGGCAGTCCACTTCCGCTTCCCCATCGTCGAGGAGAGCCGTGTCCACAGGACCCCAACCGCTCAGACCGACGTCCCCGTCGCGTCGCGTCATCACCGCCCTGATCGCTGCCGTGGCGCTGCTGCTGACCGGCATGACCGGGCTCGCCGTCCCCGCGCACGCCGCGGGCGAGCTCACCGCCGAGTTCCGCAGCACCGGCAGCGGCACGTCGTGGACGGGCACGTTCATCGTCAAGAACAACACCAGCACCGCGGTGAACGGCTGGTCACTCGAGTTCGACCTGCCCACCGGTGTGTCGATCAGCGGGCACACCCACGGAACGGCGACCGTCAACGGTCCGCACGTCGTGGTGGCCCCGGCCTACTACAACGCCACGGTCCGGGCCAACAGCACCACCGAGCCCTACAGCTACACCTTCCAGGCATCCGGGCCGCTCGGTCCGCCCACCGGGTGCCTGATCAACGGGGACAAGTGCGACGGCAGCCCGGCGATCCCGCCCCAGGCCCCCACCGGCGTCGCCGTCGCCGACACCACCGCCCACACCGTGAGCCTGAGGTGGAACGCGGCGACCAGGGGTGACTTCCCGGTGGCGTCCTACGAGGTGCTGCGCGGGGAGACGGTGGTGGCGGCCAGCGCGACCACCGAGGCCACCGTCAACGACCTGCAGCCGGCCACCGCCTACCAGTTCGCCGTCCGGGCCAGGGACACCCGCGGCAACCCCGGTGCGCTGAGTGCGCCCATCACCGCGACGACCTTCGACCCCGCGGACGACACGGTGCCGCCGACCGCCCCGACCAGTCTCCGGGCCGGAACGGTCACCGAGAGCACCGTGCAGCTCAACTGGGACGCGGCCACCGACGACCAACGGGTCGCCGCCTACGACGTCCACCGGGGCTCGACGAAGGTCGCCACCGTCCCGGCAGGCACCCTCACCACCACCCTCACCGGGCTCGCCCCCGCGACCGCCCACGACTTCACCGTCAGGGCCCGGGACGCGGCGGACAACGCCTCACCCGCCAGCAACACCCTGCGGGTCACCACCAAGGAGGCGGTGGGCGACGGCGGCTACGCCAAGGTCGGCTACTTCGTGCAGTGGGGCGTCTACGGCCGCCAGTACTTCGTGAAGAACCTCGACACCTCCGGGGCCGCGGCCAAGCTCGACGTGATCAACTACGCGTTCGCCAACATCGACCCGGTGAACCTCACCTGCCTCAACGGCGTCACCAAGGGCACCACCCAGAACCCCCAGGACCCGAACCAGGGTGACGGGGCGGGCGACGCCGAGGCCGACTACGGCCGGGCCTTCACCGCCGCGCAGTCCGTGGACGGTGTGGCCGACGACGGCTGGGGCAAGCTCCGCGGCAACTTCAACCAGCTCAGGAAGCTCAAGGCCAAGTACCCGCACCTGAAGGTCGTCATCTCACTTGGCGGGTGGACGTACTCCAAGTACTTCTCGGACGTCGCCAGGACCGACGCCGCACGCCAGAAGTTCGTCAAGTCCTGCATCGACATGTACATCAAGGGGGACCTCCCCGAGTACCTCGGTGCGGGTGGCAAGGGCGTCGCCGCAGGGATCTTCGACGGGATCGACCTCGACTGGGAGTGGCCCGGTTCCCCCGACGGCCACCCCGGCAACCACTGGAGCCCGGAGGACAGGGCGAACAACACCGCGCTGATCGCCGAGTTCCGTGAGCAGCTCGACGCGCTGGGCGGCGACCACAAGCTGCTCACCGCGTTCACCCCGGCCGACCCCGACAAGATCGAGGCCGGCTGGGACCTGTCGCAGATCTTCAAGTACCTGGACGTCGCCAACATCCAGGGCTACGACTTCCACGGAGCGGGCAGTGACAACTCCTGGGAGCCGAACACCGCCGGCCACCAGGCCAACCTCCACGTGGACGAGCAGACGCCGTACGCCAACGACTTCAGCATCGACCGCGCCGTGCAGACGTACCTCGACGCCGGGGTCAGCCCCCGCAAACTGACCATCGGCTTCCCGTTCTACGGCCGGGGCTGGCAGCAGGTCGAGGACGGCGGCGCGGCGGGCGAGTGGCAGCGGGCCAACGGCGCCGCTCCCGGCCAGTTCCAGGAAGAGGCCGGGACCCGTGGCTACCAGAACCTGATCTCCAGCTACCCGAACATGACCGTCCACCACGACACCCAGTCCGTGTCCACCTACGGCTACACCGGCCCTGGTGGCCAGTGGTGGTCGTTCGACGACGCCTGGTCGATCACGGAGAAGGCCAAGTACATCAAGGCCAAGGGACTGCTGGGCGGGATGATCTGGGAGATGTCCGGGGACACGCCGAACGGCCTGCTGATGAACACCCTGAACAACGGTCTGCGGTAGACCCGTTCCGCCAGCGGCCTCACCGCCCGGCGGCCCCGCGGTGCGGGCGCGGCCGGGCGGTGAAGCGCCGCAGCCCCGCGACGACGGCGTCGGTCGACACCGTGACGGCGAACCAGGAGGCCTCCACCGCAAGCCCCTCGTCGATGGTCAGGTTGAGCCCGCGGGTGACCGCGTTCAGGCACGCGGTCACCGCGGTCGGGGAGTTCCGGATGACGCGCAGGGCCAGGTCCGTCGCCGCGGGCAGCAGCTCGGCTGCGGGAACCACGCCGTTGACCAGGCCGATCCGTTCCGCGTGCCGGGCCGACATCGGATCACCGGTGAGGATCATCTCCAGGGCCCGCTTGCGCCCGACGTGCCGGGGCAGCCGCTGCGAGCCGCCGAACGGGGGCGGGAACCCCAGGGAGACCTCCGGCTTGGCGAAGGTGGCGTGGTCCGCGGCGAGCGCCAGCGGAGCCGCCTCGGTGAGCTCACAGCCACCCCCGTAGGCCAACCCGTTGACGGCGACGATGACCGGCTTGGGGAAGTTCTCGACCCGCCGGGTGAGGCCCTGCCCGCGCCGGACGAACTCCCGCAGCGCCACCCCCACGCCACCGGCGACGTCGGCGGCCAGTTCGGGGATGTCCGCCCCGGCACTGAACGCCCGCCGCCCCGCGCCGGTCAGGATGACCGCGCGCACCGAGTCGTCGCTCTCCAGTGCGTCCAACACGCGTTCCAGCGCGTCGATGGTCGCCCGGTCCAGGGCGTTGAGCTTGTGCTCGCGGTCGATGGTGACGGTCGCGACCTCGCCCTCAAGGGCGACGCGGACCGTGGACGGGGGACTGGTGGTCATCAGGTCTCCTCCGTGGGATGCCCCGGTCCTCGGGCCGGGGGAACGGACCCCCGCGCAGCAGGGCGGGGAAAGGCGGGTCGCGCGGAACCCCGTCAGGCGGGTGAGGAGATCAGGGTCGGGGAACCCCGATGGGATTGGGCACGGGAACGACGCCCGTGTCGATGAGGTGCCGACTCAGCGGGGCGGCGACCGCGATGACGTCCTCGACGCCGGACGAGCCGAGGAGTGTGACCGGTGCCGCGGCGAGGTGATCGGTGGCGTCCTCCACCGAACGCCGCAGTGCCCCACCGCTCCGGGTCAGCCGGCCCGCCCTGGTCAGCAGCCCCCGGGCGGTGAGCCGACGGCACGCCCACGCCCACTCGTCGTCGGTCCAACCGCGGCTCGTCCGCAGCAGAGCCCCCGAGACGTCGCCGGTGGCGGCGTGGGTCACCCCGGCCTCGAGGCCGGTGAGCCCCGCGTGCACCACCGCCATCACGTGTCCGTCGCCCCGGTGCTCGCGCAACACCGTGGCCGCCCACCACAACCGCCCCAGCAGGGTGCCCGGCCGGGGGACCGCGGCCCATGCCGCGGCCAGTGGGCGACCCTCGTGGCCGCAGCCCTCCACCGCCCGTTCCAGCAGGAGCACCAGTCGCCGGAGGTCGGCGTGCCGCACCGCGGGCAGGCACCGCTCCAGGGCGGCCCGGGCCGCGTCCACCCGGCTGTCCAGCACCTTCCGCGGAGCCGTGCGGGCCCAGGCGTCGGGCAACGCCCGGTCCACCCGTCGGGGGGCCATGGCGAAGCACAGGGACCGGGCCAGGGGGCCGTCCACGGTCCCCACCGGCGCCAGCCGCCCGGCGAAGTACCCCATCCACCAGCCGGCGAGTCCCAACTCCCGGGCGGCGGCGGCCGGCTCCGGCGCGTAGTACACGACGGCGTGGATCGGCTCGACCGCCTCCCACAGCCGCCTCGCCAACGTCGGTGTCGTGGTCAACGCTCCTCCTCGGTGCCCGTTGCGCGCGGGTGGCCGGGCGCTGCGGCTGACCAGCATGCGCGTTGCCGGTCACCCCGGGACAGTGCCAATGTGACCGAATGGACCAGGACATCGGGTGGTGGGTGCGGATACCCCTGGAGGGGTGGGAACGACTCCCCGGCCCCCGCTACCAGCGGCTCGCACGGGCCGTCGCCGGAGCCATGGAACGACGACTGGTCGGACCGGGTGACCGGTTGCCCCCCGAGCGGCTGCTCGCCGCGGCGCTCGGGACCAGCCGCGGCACCGCGGTCCGCGCCTACGAGCAGCTCACCCTCGCCGGACTCGTCGAGCGGCGCCAGGGGGCCGGCACGTTCGCCCGCCCCCGTCCCGGCTGGACACACGCCCCCCGGGAGACGCCCGCCTCCGCCCTGCTGCAGCGTCGCACCTCCGGCCGTCCCGACCTCATCGACCTGTCGCTCTCGGTCCCCGCCGGAACGGGGCACCTGCCCGCAACCGACGTGCTGTTGCCCCGGCTGGACAGCGCCGGACACGGCCTCGACGCCGCGGGACTACCCGAACTGCGCGCGGCGCTCGCCGACGACCTCACCGTCAGGCTGAACTTGCCCACCGACGCCGAACAACTCGTCGTCGTCTCCGGGGCCCAACACGCCCTCGCCCTCGTCTGTGCCGCGCTGGTGTCACAGGGCCGGACCGTGGTCACCGGCTGCCCCACCAACCCGGGCCTGGTTAGCGCGGTCAGCGCGCTGCACGGTCGGCTCGTCGGCGTTCCGGTGGACGGACTCGGAGTGGAGACCGCCGCCCTCTCCAGGATCGCCGCTCGGGAACCCGCCCCACTGGTGTACGTCGATCCGGCCGCCCACAGCCCGACCGGGGCCGTACTGAGCTCCTCCCGGCGGCGCTCCCTGCTCGACCTGGCGTGCCGCAGCGGCGTGGTGGTGGTCGAGGACGTGTCCCAGTGCGGGCTTCACCACGCCCCAGGGCCGCAGGACCCGCCCCTGGCCGCACACGACGAGTCAGTGATCGCCGTCGGGTCGCTGTCCAGGACCTTCTGGGCCGGACTGCGCATCGGCTGGCTGCGGGCCCCCGCCCCGCTCCGCGACCACGTGCTGCGGCTCCGCTCGGCCGTGGACGTCGCCCCCGCCGTCCCTGCCCAGCTCGTCGCCCTCCACCTCCTCCGGGCCGCGGGACCCGCCTGGTACGACGGCCTGCGCCAGACCCTCGGGCGGCGCCGGGACCTGCTGCTCGGCCTGCTCGCCAGGCACCTCCCCGCCTGGCGGCCCACCACCCCGGCGGCCGGCACGTCGCTGTGGGTGGACCTGCCGGTGTCCGACAGGAGACCTTCGCGCACCTCGCCTCCGGCTACGGGGTGCTGGTCGCCTCAGGGCCGACCATGTGCGTGGACGGTCGCCACCGCGCGGGCCTGCGCCTGTCCTTCGCCGAGGCGCCGCACGCCCTGCGTGACGCGGTGGACCGCCTCACCGTCGCCTGGGAGGAACACACCCGCCGCCTGGCCGCCACGGTGTGACCGGCAGTTCGGGCAGCGGGTGGGCCGCTCAGTGGCAGCAGCCGCCGTTGTCCTCGTAGTGCTGGAGGGCCAGCCCCAGGGTCAGGAACGTCGGCGCCCACTCCCCGATGAAGATGCCCCAGCGGTCGGCCCGTGCCAGGTCCTGTCCTTCCTCGACCTTCAACGACCCGAACCAGGACAGGAGCGCCAGTCCGATGGACCCCACTCCCGCGGCGTAGGCGTAGTCGCTACGCACACCCATCTCGTGCAGCTTCTTGATGATCATTGCAGCACCTCTCTTCCTCGCTCGGTGCTGAATGCCCCTTTCCTCCCTCTTCATGCGTGCCGCACCGGTGGTCGGGCTCCCGCGAACCGGAGTTGCCCCTAGCGAAGAGCGACGACTCGGCTGCCGAGGGTGACCGGTCGCGGGCCGGTGGGGCTCGTGTTGCCGGGCGCCGGGCCCGCGCCGCCCGGCACTCAGGCGCCGTGGTGCTGGTGCTGCTCGGGGAGGTGACTGTCCGGGTGCACCCAGAGCAGGACGTTGCCCAGGCGCCCGGCCCCGCGGCCCTCCCGCTCGAAGAAGTCGAGGACCTCCCGGTCCGAGTGGCGCAGGCTGAAGTGGGTCAGCACGAACAGCGTCTCCGGATGCCCCTCGACCACGGGCCTGAGCCGGCTCCAGACCGTGTGCCCCACCCGGTCCGCCCGCTCCAGCTCGCTGTCGTCCAGGAACGAGCACTCGGTGATGACCACCGGGTACGTGAACAGCCACGGGTTCCGGTCGAAGACGTTGACGTGGGTGTCCCCGAGGAAGGCGAACAGCGGGCGCCGCACCTCCTGTTCGACCTGGACGCCCTCCTTGCGGCGCTGCGCCGCGACGCGGCCGAACTCCCCGCCCCGCCCCCGTTCGACCAGCGAGCGGCGCAGGTCCTCGAACTCGGGGCGCAGCGCCTTGCCCACCTCCGAGACCGCGTACCCCACGCACGGCACCTTGTGCTCGCACTCCACCACCCGCACGTGGTGCCCGCGCCGGCCGAACCGGAACTCGTCGCCCCCGCGCACCCCGTGCAGCCGGTACCCGCCGGCGAGGTCGGGGTCGTAGTGGGCGCCGTGGTTCAGCTCCGCGGACGCCCGCAGGTAGGACTCGACGTGTGGCACCGCGTCGGCGGGGAGGTAGATGTCCGTACCCGCCCGGGAAGCCAGGAAGTCCACGTCCTTGACGTGGTCGTGGTGGGTGTGGGTGAGCAGCACCGTCTCCGCCTGACGCCCCTCGCACAGCCCCGCGTCCAGGGCGCACCGCAGTTCGGGGATGTGGAAGAACGTCTTGTCGTTGGCGCGCGAGTAGCCGGTGAGGGTGAACCCGGTGCCGGGCATCTTCCAGGTCTTCCACTGGCGGAACGGTTGTCCCCGCTCCAGCCTCTGGGGGTGGCCGGGCGCCGGAACGGCGGTCTGCGTCATCGGTTCGCCTCTCGGGTCCTGGCAGCGGACCGTCGGCCCTGGTGATCGAACTCGGCTCATCGTAACGGGGTCGTTCCGGATCGTCACCGGAATAACGAGCTGGTCACCGGGGGGTCGGTGCGGTGCCGGGGACGGGCCGACCGGTGAGGAACGCCGACACCACCGCGGAGAAGGCCTCCGGCTCCGTGGCGTGGACCAGGTGCCCGCCCGCGATGGTGACCAGCCGTCCGCCGGGGATCCGGCGGGCCAGTTCCGCGACGCCCTCCTGCGGCACGTGGCTGCGCGGGCCCCCGGCCACCACCAGGGTCTCGGCGGTGATCCTGGCGAGCCCCTCCCACCACGCCGGGTCGGGCGTGTCGATCTGCTTCCTGATGGCCAGGACCATCTCCCAGTCGAAGCCCAGCTCGCCGTCCGGTCGGGTCGGGGTGGTGGGTCGGCGGGGACGCGGAACGGGGACGTCCTCCAGGACGAGCCGTGCCACCCGGTGCGGAGCTTCCGACGCGACCAGGTAGGCGACGACGCCGCCCATCGAGTGCCCGACCAGGTCAACCCGGCTGAGTCCGAGCTCGTCCAGGAAGCGCAGCACGTCGGACCGCATGAGCTCGATCGAGTAGTCACCCGGCCAGTCGCTCCGACCGTGGCCGCGGAGGTCGAGGGCGTACACCCGCCGGTCCCGGGCGAGGACGGGTGCCACCGGGTCCCAGTCCGTGGCGTCCTCGCCCAGGGCGTGGAGCAGGACGAGCGGCGGGGCGTCCGGTGGGCCGCAGACCCGGTGGGCCAACCGGGTCCCGCCGAGGTCGATGGGGAGCTGGTCATCCATGCGTGCAGGCTACGGCTGGTCGGCGCGCCGCGCCCCCGTGGCCGCACCGGTCAGAGCGGCCATGTCCAGCCGGTGGTCCGCGACCTCGGAGACGGCCGGATCGTGGGTGGCGACGACCGTGACGCAGCCGTGTTCGTGGGTGCTGGCGGCGATCAGCTCGGTGAGGGTCCCCGCCTGGGAACGGTCCACCGCCGCTGTGGGCTCGTCCACCAGCAGCAGCGCGGGGGCCAGCAGCAGGGCCCGCGCCAGCGCGACGCGTTGGCGTTCACCGCCGGAGAGCTGCTCGGCCCGGTGGGTCAGGCGGTGGCCGACGCCGACGGCGGCGAGCAGTTCCTCGGCGCGGTGGCGCAGGCGGCGCGGGCGTCGGCCGGCGATGGAGGCGGCGGCCAGCAACTGCTCGACGGCGGTGAGGCCGGAGAGCAGGTTGCCGCTCTGGAACATGTAGCCGATGTGCTCGCGCCGGACCCTGGCGCGCTGGGAGTCGCCGAGCGCCGCCAGGTCCCGGCCGTCGAGCAACACCTGCCCGTCGTCCGGGCGCAGCAGCGCCCCGGCCACGGCCAGCAGCGTGGACTTCCCCGAGCCGGACGGCCCGACGAGGGCGGTGACGGTGCCGGGGGAGAAGCGGGCGCAGACCCCGTCCAGGACGGTGGTGCGGGCGTCGCCGCTGCCCAGGGCGACGGTGACGTCGGACAGTTCCAGGCTCATCGGTTGGCTCCCAGCATGGTCATCGGGTCGCTCCTGGTGACGCGGCGCAGGGTGAGGGCGGTGCCGGCGAGCCCGACCAGGGCGAACGCCGCGAGGGCGGTCAGCAGGGTGGCGGCCGGCAGGCTGAACGGCACCGCGCCGCCGACCAGCAGTCCGATGCCCGCCGCCAGCGCCCCGCCAGCCGCCGTTCCGGCGACCACCACGACGCCGGCCTGGAGCAACGTGTGGCCGAGCAGCCGTCGTCGGGAGGCCCCGAGCGCGCGCAGCAGGGCGAGCTCCGGTTGCCGCTGCACCGTCCACACGGAGAAGAAGGACCCCACGACCAGGGGGCCGATGACGTACAGGAACGCCTGGATGGAGGTCATGGTGATCCGCTCGCCGGAGTAGCCGGGCGCGGCGGCGTAGCTGTCCTTCAGCGGCACCGTGCGGGTCCCCAGCTCCCGGTCCGTGCCGGTGAGCCCGGCGCCGTCGTCCGCCCGCAGCGCGATGGCGCTGTACTGGCGCGGGACCTCGGCCGAGGGGCCGGCCGGCGCGCCGGGGGTGCTGAACCGCAGGCGCTGCCAGGTGTCCACGGGGAGGTAGGCGACGGGAACGTGGCCGTACGCGGAGTGGCCGGTGACGCCGGTGACGGGGAGTTTGATGCCCAGCCGGTCGACGACCACGGTGTCCCCGACGCGGAGGCCCTCGTCGACGAGGTCCTGGGAGATCACGATGCCGTCGGGCTCGGTGCCCAGCGGAGCCCCCCGGTCGGCGCCGGGGTCGAGGAACGACCCGGGTTCCACGCCGAACGCCGCCATGTCCACCTCGGCGCCGCGGTCGCTGGTCCCGCGGGTGAGGGAGACCCCGAGCGGTGCGGCCTCGAGGCCGTCCTGGCCGCGCCAGCCACGCAGCGTCCGCTCGTCCACCAGGCTGCGGGCGAACTGGTCCGTCTTGGCGTCCGGGGAGAACGCGACGTGGGTGGCCGGGAGCCGGCGCAGGGCGGAGACGGTGTCGTCGGTGAGCCCCGTGGTGAATCCGGAGACCGTCCCGACGAGGGCGGCGACCAGCAGGACGACGGTTCCCATCAGGACGAAGCGACCGCGGGCCGCCCTGAGTTCGAGCAGGGGGAGAAGCACGGCGTTCCTTCCACCTTGGGGACGTGCTGTCGCCAACCTACATGATGGCGACACCTAGTCCCCAAAACGCGGGGTGGGTCCGGCCCCGACCGTTCCTAGACTGTGTCCATGCCCAAGATCCGCGCCGCGACGGTCGCCGACCACCGGGCCCAGCAGCGCCGGGCCCTGGTCACCGCAGCCCGGGAGCTGCTGGAGGAGGGCGACGCCGGCGCCGTCAGCTTCGCCGCGGTCGCCGAGCGCACCGGGCTGGCCCGCAACAGCGTCTACAAGTACTTCGCCGACCGCAGGGAACTCCTGGCAGAGGTGGTGCGCGACGTCACGCCCCGCTGGACCGCCCGCATCCGCGCCGACATGGACGCGGCCGAGGGAGCCCGCGAGAAGATCGCCGCCTATGTGCGGGCGCAACTCGACCTCGTCCGCGACGGGGAACACCGGGTAGCCAAGGCACTGGCCAGCGACCGGGACGCCGCCGTCCTGCGGGAGGGTGCCGCGCAGGCCCACCGGGAGATCCTGGAGCCGCTGATCGCCGCGCTGACCGACCTCGGCGACACCGCGCCGCGCCGCACCGCGCTGCTGCTCCAGGGGTTCGTCAACGCGGCCACCACCGCGCTGGAGTCGGGTGACGACCACGCGGCGGTGACCGACCACGCGGTCCGGCTGGCCGTGGCCGCGCTGGACGGCGTCGTCACGACCTGACCCGAGCCCCTGGCGGCGCTCCCCGCGGACCGGACCCCGCGGGTTCGGGCGGAGGGCCGGACGCCGTCAGTCGTCCGTCGGTCCCAGGTCGGCTGTGTCACGCAGGTGCACGGCGCGCCGGTGGGGCGCGGCGTGCAGTTCCAGCAGGACGATGTCGTTCTCGCCCGGCCGCAGGACCGGGGCCGGGACGTACAGGGTGTGCTGCGGACCGCGCGACCAGTAGCGCCCCAGGTTGAAGCCGTTGATCCAGGCAATGCCCTTCGTCCAGCCGCGGGTGCTGAGGAACGTGTCCGCGGGCTCCTCGACGGTGAGGACGCCCCGGTGGAAGGTGGGTCCGACCGTGGGCGCCGAGGTGTCCGCGAACGGCAAACCGTCCAGGGAGCGCAGGGGCAGGGAACGGTTGCTCCATCCGGTGAGCACCTCACCGTTGACCCGGACGGTGCCGACGAGGCCCTTGCGGTCGTGGATCGCCGGGCCGTAGTTGACGCGTCCCTGGTTCTCGACGAGCACGCTCAGCGAAGCGCCGACCCGGGGTGAGGCGAAGGCGACGGCGTGCTCGTGGCTCTCCCGCTCGAGGACGCCCACGGGCTGCTCGTCCACGAAGACCTGCGCACGGTCGTGGACGCCCTCCGCCTCCAGGAGCACCGCTCCGGCGACCGGCAGCGTCGCCTCGTAGAGCACGAACCCGAAGTCCTGACCGAGCTGCTCCATCGTCAGCGGCTCCGCCGAAGTCACCGCCTCCCCCAGCGCGTCCCGGTGACCGAGCAGGGACGCGCTCCGTGGCAGGGGGACGTCCGGAACCGAGAGCTTCCTCGCGGGGGCGGGGACGGGCTCGTCAGGGACCGGGGCGTACTTGGCGATGACCTGCCGGAAGGCCGTGAACTTCTCGGTCGGGTCACCGGCCTCGTCGAGCGGGGCGTCGTAGTCGTACGAGGTGACGGTCGGGCGGTACGTGTGCTTGTCGTTGGCGCCGTTGGTGAAACCGAAGTTGGTGCCGCCGTGGAACATGTAGAAGTTGACGGAAGCACCCGCGGCCAGCATCTCGTCCAGGGTGGCGGCGACCTCCGCGCTGTTGCGCACCACGTGTCGCCCGCCCCAGCGGTCGAACCAGCCGATCCAGAACTCGGTGCACATCAGGGGCCCGGCGGCCTGGTGGGCACGGAGCGCGGCGAGGTTCTCCGTCGGACGACTGCCGAAGTTGGCGGTGCTCAGGACGCCGTTCACGCTGCCCCGCTCGAGGTCCGCGGGCTGGTCACAGGTGAACAGCGGGACATCGACGCCGTGGCGGCCCAGGAGCGCGGTGAGGTGGGCCAGGTGGGCGCCGTCGCGAGCGTAGGCGCCGTACTCGTTCTCCACCTGGACGGCGATGACAGGGCCACCGCGGGTGGCCAGATGGGGGAGCAGGCGCGGGAGGAGGAACCCGAAGTACGCCTCGACGGCGTCGAGGTACAGCGGGTCCTGGGTACGCAGGTTGATCCCGGGCTCGGCGAGGAGCCAGGACGGGAGCCCGCTCCCCTCCCACTCGGCGCAGATGGACGGGCCGGGGCGCAGGAGCACGTGCAGACCCTGCTCGGCCGCGAGGTCGAGGAAGCGCGGGAGGTCGAGTTCGGCGTCCATGCGGAACTCGCCCGGCCGCGGCTCGTGCAGGTTCCACGGGACGTAGGTGTCCACGGTGTTCAGGCCCATGAGCCTGGCCTTGTTCAGGCGGTCGGCCCACTGCCGCGGGTGCACGCGGAAGTAGTGCAGGCTTCCGGAGATGATGCGGTGGGGCTCGCCGTTGAGCTCGAACCCCTCGCTGTGGATCCGTAGGGGGGAGGACATGAGCGGCTGGTGCTCCTCGGTTCGTGGTGGCCGGGGTACGGGAACGGGCGTGGGGCCGGCGAAGGCGCCGGTGGCTGGTCCCGCCCGGCCCGCGGGCAGGACGCGGGGTGCGGGGGCCGTGCGGCGGCGGGTGGTGGCTGTGGAGGTGCGGCCAGGGGCCGCTGCGCGGGCCGGGGCGCGCCACGGCCGTGTCCACCGGGGGCCGGGTCAGGAGGCGGAGACCGAGAACCCCTGCTGCTCGCCGAACTCGGTGATGCGCTCCTGCCAGGCCTGAAGTCCGGAAGCCAGGGGCTTCCTCGCACCGATGCTCTGGCCCACGGTGTCCTTGAACACGGAGTTGGCGTAGACCTGGTAGGGCAGGAACTGCCAGCCGGTCTTGACCGCCTCGGACGACTGGGCGAGCACCTGGTTGGCCTTCTGGCCACCGAGCACCTCGATCGGCGTGTCGAGGAAGTCCGGGTCCGTCAGCAGGGCCGTGGTGGCGGGGAAGAGCCCGGCTTCGGACAGCGCCCTGGTGCCCTCCGCCTCGGCGTTCAGCCACGTGGCGAAGGCAACCGCTGCCTCCTTGTGCTTGCTGGTCGCGGTCACGACGTTGGCGGAGCCACCGTTCTCGGCGGACACGGAGTCACCGGCGTTCCACTGGGGGATCGGCGCCGCGCGCCACTGACCGGCCGTGTTGGGGATGGTGCTGGCCAGGTTTCCCGGGGCCCAGGCACCAATGATCCACATGGCGTACTTCCCGCTGCTCATCGCCTGCCACCACTCGTTGGTCCAGCCGGGCGCGGTGTCAACGAGGTTCTTGTTGAGGAGGCGCGTCCAGAACTCGGCCACCTTCTGGGCGCCGTTGTCCGCCAGGTCCACGCTGACCGAGCTGTCGGAGGTCTGCCTGAAGGGGCGGCTTCCGGCCTGCCACAGCAGGCTGTCCAGGAAGCCGGCGTCACCGGGGTCGATGGAGGTGATGTAGCGGTCGGGGTCCGCCCGGTGCAGCTTGTCGGCGGCGGCCTCGAACTCGGCCCAGGTCCTCGGGGGCTCGATGCCGAACTTCCGCAGGACCTCGGCGTTGTAGAACATCGCCATCGGACCGGTGTCCTGGGGGATGCCGTAGATTCCACCGCTGATCGACACCTGCGACCACGCGGACGCGGCGAACTTCGGCTCCAGCTCGGCCGCCCCGTAGTCCTTGAGGTTGACCAATCGCTTGGTCAGGGCGAACTCGGGCAACGCGAAGTACTCGACCTGGGCGACGTCGGGCGCGCCGGTGCCCGCCTTGATGGCGGTCTGGAGCTTGGTGTACTGGGCCGCCGACTGACCGGCGTTGACGACCTTGACCTTGATCTTGGGGTACTTCTTCTCGAATCGGGCGACCACCTTGTCCACGTTCGGGGCCCAGGTCCAGAAGGTCAGGGTGGTGGGCGTGTCGAGGGCGTCGGCAGGATCGCCCTTCGGCCCGCTTTCGCCGTCGTTCCCGCAGGCGGTGACGGCGAGGGTGAGTGCGGCGGCCGAGAAGGCGGACAGGAGTGTTCTGCGGTGGATCGGGCGTGGGTGGGCCATGTCGGACTCTTCCTTGCTGGCGGGCCGTTCCGGGCAGGCCGGAACAGCGGATCGGTGAGGTGGTGTGGGGTGCGGGTGGCCCTGGGTGACCGGCGGCTACTGCTTGACGCTTCCTGCCGCCAGCCCTGACTGCCAGTACCGCTGGAGGAAGAGGAAGGCGATGACGAGCGGGATGATGGCCAGGACGCTGCCGGTGACGACCAGCGGGTAGAAGCCGGTCGTGGTGGTGCCGCTGCCGGCCGCGCCGGTGGCGAGGTTGTTCCACTGGTTGAGGCCCACGGTGAGCGGGAACCAGTTCGGGTCGCTGAGGACGATCAGTGGCAGGAAGTAGTTGTTCCAGGTCGCCACGAGGGCGAACAGCAGGACGGTGACGAAGCCGGGGCCGAGCAGGCGCAGCGACACGGTGAAGAACGTGCGCAGTTCGCCCGCGCCGTCGATCCTCGCGGCTTCGAGCAGGGAGTCAGGGATGGCTTCCTGGGCGTAGACCCGCATCAGGTAGAGACCGAAGGGACTGACCATCGAGGGCAGGATGACGGCCCAGGGCGTGTCAACGATGCCCACCTCGCTGAACAGGAGGTAGGTGGGTACGGCGAGGGCCGTCCCCGGGATGGTGATGGCCCCGAGGACGAGGGCGAAGACGGCGTTGCGACCACGGAAGCGGTACTTGGCCAGGGCGTACCCCCCGATGGTCGCGATGAGGGCGGCTCCGCCGGCCCCCACGAGGGCGTAGAGCAGGGTGTTGCCGAACCACCGCACGTATATGCCGTCGTCGTAGGTCAGCACGTCCTTGACGTTGCCGAACAGGTGGAAGCCGTCGCCGAACCACAGGCCGAAGCTCGACAGGAGGGAACCGCTGTCCTTGGTGCTGGCCATCAGCAGCCACACCAGCGGCAGCAGCGTGTAGAGCAGCATGAGGACCATGGCGGCGGTGAGCGGCGTGCTCTTGTGCTGACGGGTGCCGCGGCGGCGGTGGCGGTTGGCGGACGCTCTCACTGGGCGTGCTCCTTGCGGCTCCCGCTGACCTGGACCGCGAAGGCGACCACGGCGGTCACGAGTCCGAGGATGACGGCCACAGCGGCTGAGTAGTTGAACTGCTGCCCGTTGAACGCGAGGTTGTACGCGTACATGTTGGGTGTGTAGCTGGTCGTGACCACGTTCGGGGCGAGCGACTGCATGATGTTCGGCTCGTTGAAGAGCTGGAAGCTGCCGATGACGGAGAAGACGCTGGCCAGCAGCAGGGCCGGGCGCAGGGCGGGGAGTTTGATGCTCCAGGCCTTCCTGAACTCGCCGGCGCCGTCGATGGCTGCGGCCTCGTAGAGTTCCTCGGGTATGACCCGGAGTGCCGCGTACAGGATCAGCATGTTGTAGCCCACGAACTCCCAGGTGACGACGTTGCCGATGGAGGCGAGCATCCAGGACGAACCGAGCAGGTTCGGGGTGTCCACACCCAGGCCGTCGCCGATCTGCCGGACGAGGCCGAAGCGGTCGCCGTAGAGGTATCCCCACATCAGGGAGGCGACGACGGCGGGGACGGCGTAGGGGATGAAGATGCCGATCCTGAACAACGGGGCCCAGCGGAGCAGCCCGCTGTCGATGGCGAGGGCCGCCAGGAGCGCGAGGCCGAGCATGAGCGGCACCTGGATGGCGAGGAAGAGCGCGACCCGCCAGAGACCCGCCCGCAGCAGTTGGTCTTCCAGTGCCCGCGCGTAGTTGTCGAACCCGACGAACGTGGTCCCGCCGACCATCCGTTCCTGGAAGAAACTGAGATAGGCGGCGTAGAGCAGAGGGGCGACGATGCCGACCAGGAAGGCCAGGACGAACGGCGTCAGGAACAGGTAGCCGTAACGGCCCTGACTGCCCGTGGCCAGGCGTCTGCTGGTCGGCCTGCGACTTGGCGGAGCCGAGCCTTCTCCACGGGGAGCCCCCGGTGGTGACGGTGTACGCACAGTGAGTCCCTTGCGAAGTGCGAGCCATGTTTACGCGAACATGCTGGACTGGCGGTCAGTCTTGAGGGGCGTTGGCTGTCACGTCAAGTGCCTGTCCCCGCGATGCGGCATCGTTACCTCCTGCATGCGGACCCAGGCGCGGGGGAGGGCGCGCGGCGCCACCGACGAGGCGGCGGCCACAGGAAGCGTTGCCTGTGATGGTGATATGTTTGCGCTCCCATGTATGGAGGGAGAGGTATGAGTCCCAGGGAGAGGACAGCGCCGGAGCGAAGCGGCCAGCGAGGCGCAACCGCCCGGGGGAAACGGCGTCCTCCCTCCCAGGCGGACGTCGCGGCCCTGGCGGGGGTGTCCTCGCAGACCGTGTCCAGGGTGGCCAACGGCAGCTCCAACGTGGAGGCGGAGACCCGCGAGCGCGTCCTGTCAGCCATGCGCATCCTCGGGTACCAGCGGAACAGCGCGGCACGGGCGCTCACCCTCGGACGGTTCCACGCCCTGGGCGTGGTCACGTTCGACCTCAGTGCCCACGGCAACGCCAGGACCCTCGCCGCGGTCTCAAGGGCGGCGCAGCTCGCCGGGTACTCGGTGAACGTCGTGTGTGCCGAGGAACCCACCGGGAACGCGGTGCAGCAGGCGGTCCGGCAACTGACGGACCAGGCCGTGGACGGCCTCATCGTGATCGAGGCCCAGGTGTTGGAGCGTCCTGGCCTCGACGTCTCGTCCGGTGTTCCGATCGTCGTCGCCGACGGCGACCCGGAGCGGCGTTACCCCGCGGTGGACACCGACCAGGCGGCCGGCGCGACCGCGGCCACGCAGTACCTCCTCGGGCTCGGGCACCGCACCGTGTGGCACGTCGGCGGTCCGCAGGACTCCTACGCGGCACGCCGCCGTGCC
This sequence comes from Wenjunlia vitaminophila DSM 41686, assembly GCF_000380165.1. Taxonomy (GTDB): domain Bacteria; phylum Actinomycetota; class Actinomycetes; order Streptomycetales; family Streptomycetaceae; genus Wenjunlia; species Wenjunlia vitaminophila. The sequence goes on along the minus strand of NZ_KB904671.1, from coordinate 8,243 downwards.
GCCGCCTGGCACGTCGCGCTGAAGGACGCGGGCGCCCCCGTACCCCCGCTGAGGTCCGGTGACTGGACCGCCGAGTCCGGGTACCGGGTGGGCAGGGAACTGGCGACCCGGGAGGACGTCACGGCCGTCTTCGCGGCCAACGACCACATGGCCCTCGGCGTCATGCTCGCGCTCAGGGAAGCGGGCCGTGCGGTGCCCGAGGACGTGAGTGTGGTGGGCTTCGACGACGTGCCCGAGTCCGCCTACTACGCCCCCCCGCTCAGCACCGTCCGGCAGGACTTCGAGGAGGTGGGCCGGCAGTGCGTGGCCCTGCTGCTCGACCAGATCGACAAGGCGGGCAGCGACGCGCGGGCCGCGGGCCTGATCACCGTCTCGCCGCAGCTCGTCACGCGCGCCAGCTCGGCACCCCCCGGCCCGGCACGGTGAACTGCGGACCCCGCTGACCGCCGGGCCCGGCCGGACCGCCTGGTCCCGCGCGGTCGGCGACCGCCACCGGGACCGGTACGGCACCGGAGAACGAGACGGGGGGACAGGGCGGGTGTCCGGTCGGGATCGACCGGACACCCGCCGGGACGTCAGCCGAGCTGGATCTGCTGGCTGGCTCCGCCGTTGCAGGCGTACTGCACCAGCGGGGCGCCGTCGCCCGTGGAAGCGCCGGACACGTCCAGGCACTTGCCGCTGTGCCGCGCCACCAGGGTGACGTGCCCGGGGGCGACGCTGCGCAACGACCACTCCTGGTTGACGCCGCCGTTGCAGGTGTACTGCACCACGGCGGCCCCGTCGTTGGTGGCCCCGCCGCTGACGTCGAGGCACATTCCGGTGTGCCGGGCCACGACGTTGACGTGGCCGGGACTGCTGCCGCGCAGGGACCACCGCTGGCTGGTGGCGCCGCCGCACGTGTTCTGGACCGCCGTGGCGCCGGCGGCGGTGGACCCGCCCTGGACGTCAACGCACTTGCCGCTGTGCCGCACGCGCAGGGTGTTCCAGGTGTCAACGGTGCCGCGGAACGTCCAGGACTGGTTGCGGCCGGTGGTCGGCTGGTAGGTCCCCACCGGGGCCCCGTCGCTTGTGGCCCCGCCCGTCACGTCGAGCAGCGAACCGGTGGCGGCGTTGATGAGCGTGCTGTGTCCGTTCCCCGTGGTCGAGAGCATCCAGTGCTGCTCGGGCGAGGTGGCCGGCGCGGCCAGCGCGAGGGACCCGCCCTCGACGCTCAGGGCCTTGCCGTTCTTGGCGTTGGTCAGTCGGTAGGCGGCGTTGTTGTCCCAGCCACCGGACACCTTGGTGAAGGTCCACCGTTGGGCCGGGTCGGTGGCGTCGGGCGTGCGCTGGACGATGCGCGTGCCGGCGGCGAGCGCCTTGCCGCTGTTGTCGTTGAGGACCTGTTGCGGGGTGCCGGTCGGAACGGTGGCCGCCGCCGGGTCGGTCCCCTTCGCACCAGGGATGACGAACGTGGTGACGGAGTGCGGGCCCACCGTGGTGGTCACCGTCTTGGCCGCGGTGGCGCTGAGGTCGCCGTCGCGTTGCAGGTTCTTGGCCGGGTCAGTGGTGTACCGCTGTACCGGCGTGTCATCGACGGTCTGGAAGCCGCCCAGGTCGAGGGTGAGCGTCCGGGCGTCGCCCGAGGTGTTGGTGTACACCACCACCGCGCCCGTACCACCAGGACGCAGCGCGGCGAGCGCGTCGGCGGAGCTGGTGTTGATCACACGGGCTCCGGGGCGGACGAAGCGGCTGTAGTTGCCCATGGCCCAGTACTTCTTGTTCTTCCGGATGGGCTCGGTCGCCGCGTCGGACGGCGTGAAGTCCGTCTGGATCAGGCCCCAGTTCGAGTTCTCGTGCTCCGGCGTCATGTTCTCGTAGTCCTCGACCGCCTGCCACAACACCCAGGCGCGGGGCTCCAGCTCCCTGATGTCGTCGTTGATGCGCCGGGCGAGGTCCAGGGCGGGGCTCATCGAGGTGAAGCTCTGTCCGACGCTGCCGCCGAGGTCCACCTCGGACATCCACAGGGGCGTGCCCGAACCCTTGGAGATGTCCCGGGGACCGGTGCGGCCGGAGGTGCCGTAGGTGTGGGTGTTGAGCCTGCCGACGGCGGAGCGCACCGACTCCGGGTAGGTGTTCCAGTTGGCGCGGAACAGGTCGGGGTTCGTCTCGTCCATCGCGGCGATCGGCGTGTCGATGCCCTCCGCGTCCAGGGTGCTGCGCAGGGTGGAGATGATGCGGGCCTGCGAGGCGGGGTCCCAGTGGGAGCCCTCCTGACGGCCGCCCGCCCTCCAGTAGGATGTGTTGGGCTCGTTCACCGGCGAGACGCTGTCGAAGGTGACGCCGGTCGTGGCCTCGGCGCGCTCGAGGGAGCCCGCCAGGTAGGCGGCGAACCGGTCGTACTGGTCGGACCGCAAGTTGTCCTCCCAGGCGTTGTCGGCGCCGGAAACCAACCCGCTGCGCGTCATGAAGTACGGCGCCGAGTTGGAGAACGCCTCGAAGGTGGTCGCGCCGCGGGCCTTGGCCGCCTCGAGCCACCACTGTTGGTTGGTGTCGGCGGTGGCGTTCCAGTGGTCCGGGTTCGCCGGGTCCCACCAGTCGGTGGGCTCGGTCCAGCCCTCGTCCGCCCCGGGCGGCGGGCCGTGGACGGCTGGCCGGTTCCAGTACCCCGGCACGGCGCCACCGGCGCGCATGTACGGTTCGGTCTCGGGACTGTCACCGCCGCCGATGTTGTAGCGGGCGATGGTGAAGGCCAGGCCGTCCTGGCCGTACAGGTCATCGGCGAGCTGGTTGCGTTGGGCGTCCGGCCAGCCCCCGGTGACGTTGGCGAACCAGGCCAGTGCGGTGCCCCAGCCTTCGAACGGCTGCTGCTGGTAACTCGGATCGAGGCGGACGGTCACGCTGGACGTCGCCGCGGCCGCGGCGGCCGGCTGGCCCACGCCGCCCGGCAGGAGGGCAGCCACGGTGACGACCGCGGCACCGGCGGCGGTGCGCCCCCTGCTTCGTCGGAGGGTGGACCGGACTCGGGTCAGGAACATGCGCATTCCTCGGGTCGTGTGCGGTGTGGGGGCCCGGCCGCCCCGCGCCGACGGGGCGCGCCGCGGGGCAGGTCCGGGTGGGGCGGCACACGTCCCCCCGACGGGTCCGCGGGGACGTGTGCCGGTGCGGGGGTCAGCCGCCGGTGCGCTTCCACTGCTGGTTGGCGCCACCGTTGCAGGCCCACTGGAGCAGGGCCGCGCCGTCGGCCGTTGACTGGTCCGCGACGTCCAGGCACTTGCTGCTGTGCCGGGCGACCAACTGCGCGTAGGTGGTGCCCGCCACCTTCTGGACCTTCCACTGCTGGGACGGCTGGCCGTTGCAGGAGTTCTGCACCACCGCCGCGCCGTCGGCGGTTGACTGGTCGGCCACGTCCAGGCACTTGCCGCTGTGCCGGGCCATGACCTGCACGTAGCCCGAGCCCAGATCCTTGAGCCAGAAGTTCTGGTTGACACCGGTGCCGCACCACCACTGCACCACTGGCGCCGACTCGGCGGTGTCGAAGGACGAGACGTCAGCGCACTTGCCGCTGTGGCGCGCGCTCAGCGTCTCCCAGGGCACGTCCATGCCGGACACCGTCCCCGCGGCGGTGTCGATGGTGATCCGGGGGGAGTAGTCCGTGGTCATCGTGGTGTTGGTCGGGAACTCCAATGGCAACCAGACGTACGTGGAGTCGTTGACCGTCCCGCCCATGGAGTTGCCCCAGCGGTCACCCATGTACAGGTAGTCGGTTCCGGAGGTCCCCTGCACCGGCAGCACGTAGGCCGTCTGGCTGCGGTAGGCGGTCGAGTCCCCGACCGTGCTCAGGCCGCTCCAGCTTCCCGTGATGCTGGTTGCGGTGCCGTACATCTGTTGGTTGGGCGACCAACCCGTGGCGCCGGAGGTCAGCAGGAAGTACACGCCCTTGCGCTTGAACATCGCCGGGGCCTCGCGCGACCCGCCCGCCCAGAGCTTCTGCACCTGGGCCGCCACCGTGGTGTAGTCGGGGCTGAGCCGGTACACGTGCAGGTCGCGGTTCTCGTTGGCGGCCGAGATCATGTACCCGGTGCCGTCGGTGTCGACGAACGTGGTGATGTCCCGGGACATGTGGCCCAGCGGCCGGAAGCTCCCGCGCCAGGTGTAGTCACCGTCCACCGTGGTGGAGACGGCGACCGCGGCACGGGCCTCCCCGTAGTCGGAGCCGTTCTCCTTGTGCATCCACATCACGAACTGGCCGGTCGAGGCGTTGTAGATCACCTTGGGACGCTCGATATTGGCGAACTGGAGTTCGGGATCGCTGGCTTGAGTCAGAACGTGGTTGCGGAACTCCCACGTCTTGAGGTCGGTGGAACGGTAGGCGGACACGTAGCGGAAGGTGTTGTCGGCGTTCCTGTTCTCGCCGAACCAGTAGTAGTACTGGCCCACCTTGATGACGCCTCCCCCGTGGGCGTGCAGTGGCGTACCGGAGGAGTCCACGAACTGCTCCCCGTTGGGTACCGACACCTCGGCCGCGTGGGCGGGGCCGACGCCTCCGAGGAGAGGGGCGAGTAGCGCGAGGAACACTGCGAGCAGGGTCGTTATTGAGCGCGGCATGGTTGGGTACCTGATTTCCGAGGCGCACCTGAGTGGGGTCATGCCATTGCCGTGATAGCGGAAACACGGCATCGGTCAGCCGGATGTCGGTGCCGCCCGTGGATCGTGCCGACTCCTCCGGGGGCTGACTGCGTCCGTCCCCGGCTCAGGGGCGCGTCTGCGTGAGGATGGGGTGCCCGGGATCGGGCCTTGGGTGGCGAACGGTGATCCGGATGCTGTGACCTGGCCGAAGAAGCGTGCGTCGATGGTGCGAAGCCACCGTGGTCCACGGGTTGCGGGGAAGAGCGGCGCGGATCGTTGGGACCGCGGTGCCTGGGGCCGCACGAGTCGGGCAGGAAGTGGCCGCCCGAGCGCCGCACTGCGTCATCCCTCCTTCATGTTGGCGCAAACAAGCGGTCGCAGGGAAGTCTCCGAGCGGTAGTAGAGCGCTGTCAAGCGTCGTGCGGGAGAACCTCCGCGGTGACGTCCGGTTGCGTGCTCTGGGCGGCGGTCGCAAACGGGCGTCAGGTTCGCTGTGACGCTGACCGGTGCCGCGCAGTCCGCCGGGTCGGCGCCCGATGTGGTGTCAGGGGGGATCATCTGTCAGCGTATGGAGTGGTATGCAACCCCATACCGCAGTGGATCCCTTCACGTTCCATGCTTGACGTCCGCGCGCAACTGCGGTGTCATGACGTTCTATCCCGTTGAAACTTGACGACTTCTGATTGCTTTTCTTGCGTCACTCGGCGTTCGACCCCACTCATCGACGTCTGGTGGACGCTCGCTGCGCGTTCGCCTGCCCCTGCGGGCTCCCGCGGACCCGGGCCCGGCGGGTTGGGGCGGGGCGGGGGCGGGGCGCCGCCCTCAGTCGTCCGTCAATCCAGGAGGGAGCCGGGTCACCGTCCTGGACACCGGCGCCGACCCGACCAACGCCGACACCACCCCAGGAGCACGGGCGGCCGCAGCCTCGCACGGTGCTGCCCCGACCGGGGATCGGCCGGGGCAGCGGTGCCTGTCGGTGCCGGATGTCAGCCAGTCGGCACCAGGTGGGCGTCGGCCCAGTCGGCGTGGTCGTAGGAGTTTCCGTCGCCGCCGTCGGTGACGCGGAGAGTCAGCTCCTGGACCGAGGCGACATCGACGTCGATGGTGCGTGCCGGGTCGCTCCCGGTCATAACCGGGGTGGTGGCGATCACTTTGCCGTCGGCGACCACCTCGAAGGCGACACTGCCGTTGCCGCCTCCCTCATCGTCCAGGCCCACCTGGGAGACGAAGCGCTCGTACCGGCCGTCGAGCAGGACGGAGACCGAGCTGGGGGCGTGCACTCCGAGCCCCTTGTCGTACCGGGTGCCTCGGATCTGCAGGGGGTTGCCGTCGCCGCCGCCCTGTTCGCCGTTGGACATGTCACGCTCCACCGGACCCCAGCCGTTGGACTCGGCGGTGAAGGGCATGTCGCTGACGAAGGTGGTCCTGCTGCACGCGGGCGATGCGGGATCGCCGCCGACGGTCATCGTCAGGGGGCGGGAGACGAGCTTGCCGGTCTCCGTCCTGACGACCGCCGTCACCTCCGCACTGCCCGCGGCGAGCGCCGTCGCTGTCCCGTCGGGTGCGACCTTCAGTACCCGCGGCTCGCTCGATCTGAACCGCGGTTCCTGAACCACGGGGAGGACGTTGTCCTGCCCGAACCGGATGTCGTCGCCCTCGACGGTGACCTGGTCGGCCTGCGTCGCGTCAAGGTCAGCCCGCAGGTTCAGCCCGTTGTCGTACTGGTTGTCCCGGATGAGGACGTCACTGGCGCCGTGGAGGCTGAACAGGGACGAGGAGTGGGGTGCCTTGATCGCGAAGGCGCTGAGCCGCGTCGTGGCGCCCACGGTGGGACACGGGTCGTCGGCCCGCACGGCGAGGAGCTGGTCGCGGTCGAGGCGGCGGACGTCGTTGCCGACGAACGTGAGGCCGCGGACGCTCTTGGCGCTCACCAGCTCCACGTTGCCGATGCGGAACTCGTTCTGCTCGATGTGGATCCCTTGGTGCACCGGGGTCGCGGGGTCGAGCACCTGGTTCGTCGGGTCAACGAAGATCACTGGACCGGACGGTCGGAGGAAGGTGTTGTGCCGGATGCGCACGTCTCGCACCGGCCCCGACTCGTACCACTGGTAGGCGTCCGAGGAGATGTACACGCTCGCCATGGACATCGCATCGAAGACGTTGTTCTCGATGACGACGGGTCGCCGCGTGGTGACCAGGATTCCCCGGGTCGGCACGTTCCGGAAGACGTTGCCCGCGATGCGCGCCGAGGGCGTGTACGTCGTGTTCTCGGCGACGTAGCCGCCCGCCGTGACGACATCGGGGACCGGCCGGTCGAACGTCACGGTCATCGTCGTGAGCGATTTGTCGTGATCCTGCCCGGACGGTCCGTCGACGCTGAGGACCGTGGCGGTGCCGCCGGCCACGGCCGCCATGGTGCGCTTCTCGACGAACTCGACCTGGTCGCCCGGATGGTACTGGGGGAAGCCCGCCGTCTCGTTGTGCATGTACGACAGCACCAACGTGTCCGGGGCGAGCCGCTGGGTCACCTGGAGGTACGTACCGTGGATGTTGATGGGGTCGTCCTGCGGTCCGTCGAAGACGTTGTTGGTGATGGTCACCTTCCCCCTGACCCCGGACAGTTGGATCATGTCGGCGAAAGCCGAGGTCGTGCGGCCGGTGGTGGGGTCGGTGCGGAACTCGTTGTGGTCGAAGGTGATGTTCTCGCTGAACTGCCCGACGATGCCGAAACCGTGCAGGTACCGGGCCGCTATCCTGCGGACGGTCACGTCGCTCGACTCCCAGACGAACCCGGCCGCGGTGTCCCGAGTCGTCTGCCGCATCGTGTACACCAGTCCGTTGTCGGACGGCGCGGTGGTGGTTCCGTAGTCGATGCGGATGCGGCCGCCGCCGAGGTCGGTCATCGGAGCTTTCCTTCGTGGATACCCCCGGCTTCAGCCGGGGGAGGAAACGAAGCTCCTGCGGAGCAGGGCAGGGAGAGCCGGTTCGCCGCCAGGGCGGACCGGTGTCCGCCCATCACCGGCCAACAGCCGTTACTCACATAAGGGCTGATATAATGTGAGGCGTGGCGCTGCAGGTCAAGCGGGCTTTCAAGTACCGCTTCTACCCCACCGACGAGCAGGCAGCAGAGCTGTCGCGCACGTTCGGCTGCGTCCGCCTCGTCTACAACAAGGCGCTGGAGGAACGCACGCGGGCCTGGTATGGCGAGCAGCGCCGGATCTCCTACGTCCAGTCCTCCGCCGCGCTCACGCAGTGGAAGAAGACCGAGGAACTCGCCTTCCTGGCAGAGGTGTCCTGCGTCCCGCTCCAGCAGGCACTGCGCCACCTTCAGACGGCGTTCACGAACTTCTTCGCCAAGCGCGCCAAGTACCCCCGGTACAAGAGCCGGAAGAAGTCCCGCGCGTCGGCCGAGTACACCCGCTCCGCGTTCAAGTGGCGCGANGGGAAGCTGACGCTCGCGAAGATGGCCGACCCGCTGGACATCCGCTGGTCGCGTCCCCTTCCGAAGGGTGCGGCACCGACGACGGTGACCGTGTCCCGCAACAGCGCCGGGCGCTGGTACGTGTCCCTGCTGTGCGATGACCGCATCACCCCGGCCCCGGCCACCACGAACGCGGTCGGTATCGACGCGGGCATCA
>NZ_KB904670.1 GCF_000380165.1 Wenjunlia vitaminophila DSM 41686 | reverse complement strand
GAGCGAGCCAAAGGCCGCGCCCCTGCCGAAGAGACGAGACCAAGCGACCGAGGCACGAGGGAGCGCAGCGTCGAGGAACGTAGGCAGGGGCACCCCAAAGCGGCCGGCGGCGAGCGAACACAAAAAGAACAGCAGCTCTATTCAGCCATTTTCAATCAAGAGCAAGCTGGCCACCCTGGTGATCGTCTCGGTGTTGATCACCACCGGGCTGGTGATCGTCGCCATCAGGACCGACACCCAGGTGCGGCTGATCACCATCTTCTCGATCATCGCGTCGTTGCTGCTCACGCAGCTCATCGCGCACAGCCTCACGTCACCGCTGCGGGAGATGACGGCGGCGGCGCGGGCCATGGCGCACGGGGACTACAGCCGCCGGGTCGGCACGGGGCGCCGGGACGAGCTGGGTGAGCTGGCGGTGACGTTCAACCGGATGGCCGCGGACCTGTCCGCGGTGGACCAGCACCGCAAGGAGCTGGTGGCCAACGTCTCGCACGAGCTGCGGACGCCCATATCGGCGCTGCGGGCGGTGCTGGAGAACGTGGTGGACGGGGTGTCCGCGGCGGACCCGGAGACGATGCGCACGGCGCTGGCGCAGACCGAGCGCCTGGGGCGGCTGGTGGACCACCTGCTGGACCTGTCGCGTCTGGACAACGGGGTGGTCCCGCTGGATGCCCGTGACTTCGAGGTGCGGCCCTTCCTGGCCGGGGTGCTGCGGGCGGCCAGCGTGGACGCGGTGGGCTCGCGCGGGCGCACCGACGTCCACTTGCACATCGATGTCTCACCGCCGGAGCTGGTCGCCTACGCGGACACCGAGCGCCTGCACCAGGTGGCGGCGAACCTGATCGACAACGCGGTCAAGCACAGCCCGCCGAACGGCCGCGTCGTGGTCACCGCCCGGGGTGGGGCCGAGCCGGGCGCGCTGCTGCTCGAGGTGATCGACGAGGGGCCGGGAATCCCGGAGTCGGACCGGCTCAGCGTGTTCAACCGCTTCAACCGGGGGATCGCCTCGCCGCAGGGGCCGGGCAGCGACGGTGGTACCGGTCTCGGGCTGGCCATCGCCCGGTGGGCGGTGGACCTGCACGGGGGGCGCATCCGGGTGGCGGAATCCGACCGTGGCTGCCGCATCCAGGTGTCGCTGCCCGGGTCGGGTCACCAGGTGCCCGCCCCGGTCTCCCCGTCCTGTCCCTGACCTGCCCGCGCCGGCTCCGCGGGGCCCTGGGGACGGGGCCGGCGCGGGGGTCCGCACCCGGAAAAGATGTCCATTTCCCGACAGCGTCAGCTCCGAAACCACCTTTTGGGTGTGACTTGCGTGACGACCGAACCCCCGAACCTGCATCAACCCATGTAGAAGGCGTAGCCTTGTTTCCCGCTGTCCACCATCTAAGGAAGCGGAAGAGGGCGGTTGCCGCCGTGTCGCCACAGTCCCCCAACACTTCGAGCGTCTCCACCGAACAAGACGGATCGGGCAAGGACCCGGCCGGCGATTTCGGTCCGAACGAGTGGCTCGTCGACGAGATCTACCAGCAGTACCTCCAGGACCCGAACTCGGTAGACCGGGCCTGGTGGGACTTCTTCGCCGACTACAAGCCCGGTGCGGACACCAGCTCGGCCGTGGCCCCGGAGCAGCCTGGCGCGCCCGCGCGCCCTGCGCCGCAGCCCCCGACCGCGCCCGCGGGGCCGGCCGCTGCGGCGGCCCGGCCGGAGGTCCAGGCCGCGCCCGCCCCGAAGCCCGCTGCCGAGACTGCCGCACCCGCGCCGGTCGCGCCCACGCCGCCGGCCGCGGCGAAGCCGGCTCCGGCGAAGCCGGCTCCGGCGAAGCCCGCCGCGCAGAAGCCGGCGGGCGAGCAGCCGGGCGGCCCCGAGTACGTGGCGCTGCGCGGGCCCGCCGCGCGGGTCGCCACCAACATGTCGGCCAGCCTGGAACTGCCGACGGCGACCAGCGTGCGCGCCATCCCGGTGAAGCTGTTGATCGACAACCGCATCGTGATCAACAACCACCTGAAGCGGGCCCGTGGCGGAAAGGTGTCGTTCACCCATGTGATCGGCTACGCCATGGCTCGGGCGCTGAAGACGATGCCAGCGATGAACGTGGCCTTCGCCGAGCGGGACGGCAAGCCGTACCTGGTCAGGCCGGCGCACGTCAACCTGGGTCTGGCCATCGACATCCAGAAGCCCAACGGCGAGCGGCAGCTCGTGGTGCCGGCGATCAAGAAGGCGGAGACGCTGGACTTCTTCGCCTTCTGGCAGGCGTACGAGGACATCGTCCGCCGGGCCCGCGCCAACAAGCTCACGGTGGACGACTTCGCCGGGGTGACGGCCTCGCTGACCAACCCGGGAGGCATCGGCACCGTCCACTCGGTGCCGCGGTTGATGCCCGGGCAGGGGACGATCATCGCCGTGGGCGCCATGGAGTACCCGGCGGAGTTCCAGGGCACGTCCCAGGACACCCTGAACCGCCTGGGCATCTCCAAGGTGATGACGCTGACGAGCACCTATGACCACCGGGTCATCCAGGGTGCGCAGTCCGGCGAGTTCCTGCGGCAGATGAACCGGCTGCTGCTGGGCGAGGACGGCTTCTACGACGACATCTTCCAGGCGTTGCGCATCCCGTACGAGCCGGTCCGCTGGCTGCGGGACATCGACGCCACCCATGACGACGACGTCAACAAGGCCGCCCGGGTCTTCGAGTTGATCCACTCCTACCGGGTCCGCGGCCACGTCATGGCCGACACCGACCCGCTGGAGTACCGCCAGCGCAAGCACCCCGACCTGGACATCATCGAGCACGGGCTCACCCTGTGGGACCTGGAGCGCGAGTTCGCGGTGGGCGGTTTCGCCGGCCGTACGATGATGAAGCTCCGGGACGTCCTCGGGGTGCTGCGGGACTCGTACTGCCGCACCGTCGGCATCGAGTTCATGCACATCCAGGACCCCGGGGAGCGCCGGTGGATCCAGGACCGGGTGGAGCGTTCGCACGACAAGCCGGAGCGCGAGGAGCAGCTCCGGATTCTGCGCCGGCTCAACGCCGCCGAGGCGTTCGAGACGTTCCTCCAGACCAAGTACGTGGGTCAGAAGCGGTTCTCCCTCGAGGGCGGGGAGTCGGTGATCCCGCTGCTGGACGCGGTGCTTGACGCGGCGGCCGAGGCCCGGCTCGACGAGGTCGTCATCGGCATGGCCCACCGCGGTCGGCTCAACGTGCTGGCGAACATCGTCGGCAAGTCCTACGCGCAGATCTTCCGCGAGTTCGAGGGCAACCTCGACCCGAAGTCGATGCACGGCTCGGGCGACGTGAAGTACCACCTGGGCGCGGAGGGCACCTTCACCGGGCTGGACGGTGAGCAGATCAAGGTCTCGCTGACGGCCAACCCGTCGCACCTGGAGGCCGTGGACCCGGTGCTCGAGGGTGTGGCCCGGGCGAAGCAGGACATCATCAACAAGGCGGGCACCGACTTCACGGTGGTGCCGGTGCTGCTCCACGGCGACGCGGCGTTCGCCGGCCAGGGCGTGGTCGCGGAGACGTTGAACATGTCCCAGCTCCGCGGGTACCGCACCGGCGGCTCCGTCCACGTGGTGATCAACAACCAGGTCGGCTTCACCGCCGCCCCGGCCTCGTCGCGGTCCTCGATGTACGCCACGGACGTGGCGCGGATGATCGAGGCGCCGATCTTCCACGTGAACGGCGACGACCCGGAGGCCGTGGTGCGCACCGCCCGGCTGGCCTTCGAGTTCCGCCAGGCGTTCAACAAGGACGTGGTCATCGACCTCATCTGCTACCGCAGGCGCGGGCACAACGAGATCGACAACCCGCAGTTCACCCAGCCGCTGATGTACAACCTGATCGACAAGAAGCGCTCGGTGCGGAAGCTGTACACCGAGTCGTTGATCGGTCGTGGGGACATCACCCTGGAGGAGGCGGAGCAGGCGCTCAGGGACTTCCAGGACCAGCTCGAGAAGGTCTTCACGGAGGTCCGCGAGGCGGCGTCGGCGCCGGCCCCTTCCGAGGCGCCGCAGCCGCAGCCGGAGTTCCCCGTGGCGGTGGAGACCGCGATCTCCCCCGAGGTGGTCAAGCGGATCGCCGAGTCCCAGGTGTCCCTCCCGGACCGGGTCAACGCGCACCCGCGGTTGCTGCCGCAGCTCCAGCGGCGCGCGGCCATGGTCGAGGAGGGCACCATCGACTGGGCCATGGGTGAGGCGCTGGCCATCGGCTCGCTGTTGATGGAGGGCACCCCGGTCCGGCTGGCCGGGCAGGACTCCCGGCGCGGCACCTTCGGCCAGCGGCACGCGGTGCTGGTGGACCGGGTCACCGGCGAGGACTACACCCCGTTGCAGTACCTCTCCGAGGACCAGGCCAGGTTCAACGTCTACGACTCGCTGCTCAGCGAGTACGCGGCGATGGGCTTCGAGTACGGGTACTCGCTGGCCCGCCCGGACGCGCTGGTGATGTGGGAGGCGCAGTTCGGCGACTTCGTCAACGGAGCCCAGACCGTGGTGGACGAGTTCATCACCTCGGCCGAGCAGAAGTGGGGCCAGACCTCGGGCGTCACCCTGCTGCTGCCGCACGGCTACGAGGGCCAGGGCCCCGACCACTCCTCGGCCCGGATCGAGCGCTTCCTCCAGATGTGCGCGCAGAACAACATGACGGTGGCCATGCCGACGCTGCCGTCGAACTACTTCCACCTGCTGCGCTGGCAGGTGCACAACCCGCACCACAAGCCGCTTGTGGTGTTCACCCCGAAGCTGCTGCTGCGGCTGAAGGCGGCCACCTCGAAGACCGAGGAGTTCACCAGCGGGCAGTTCCGGCCGGTCATCGGTGACTCCTGGGTGGAGCCCGAGGCGGTGCGCAAGGTGGTGTTCTGCTCCGGCAAGGTCTACTACGACCTGGAGGCGGCGCGTCAGGAGCGCGGTGCCACCGACACGGCTCTGGTCCGCATCGAGCGGCTGTACCCGCTGCCCGGCGTGGAGATCCAGACCGAGCTGGCCAAGTACACCAAGGCGCAGAAGTACGTGTGGGCGCAGGAGGAGCCGGCGAACCAGGGTGCCTGGCCGTTCATCGCGCTCAACCTGATCGACCACCTGGACCTGGTCCTGGGTGCGGCGCCGGACAACGCCGACCGGCTGCGCCGGGTGTCCCGCCCCTCCTCGTCGTCCCCTGCGGTCGGCTCCACCAAGCGGCACCAGGCGGAGCAGCAGCAGTTGGTCAACGAGGTGTTCGAGATCTAGTCCGCGGTTCGACCGCCGGCCGCGGGACAGCACCCGCGGCCGGCCGACCCACCCGGCCCTGTCGGGTGAGCCACCTCCGGGCGGCTCACCCGACGGGGCCGGGTGACGTTGTGTCGCGCTGGCGGCGCGCCGGTGGGTCGTTCCCCGTCGGCTGGTCCGTCCTGTTGTGGTTGTTCCCCGTCATCACCCGGAGTGGCTTCGTGTACTTCACTGACCGTGGCATCGAGGAGTTGGAGCAGCGTCGTGGGGAGGAGGAGGTGACCTTCGAGTGGCTCGCGGAGCGGCTGCGTGAGTTCGTTGACCTGAACCCCGAGTTCGAGGTTCCGGTGGAGCGCCTGGCGACCTGGCTGGCCCGACTGGACGACGAGTAGGGCCCGTTACCCCGACTTGACAACCTCGGCACGCGATATATCGTTTTTAGGGACGCACCGATCTAGGTTCCCGGGTTGTCCTCGCTGGTGGAAGTGGTGCTGACAGCCTCGGCCAGGCGCCCAGACCGGAAATACGCGATATATTGCGTTGTTGGATCACGTCCGATCAAGGAGGGGGCCGGATGTCGGACTGGACGATCTCCCATCCGCGTGAGCTGCGCCTCGAGGGGCCCGTGGACCGCCTCAAGGTGCGGATCGTCGCCGGCGCCGTCAACGTCGTCGGGACCAACGACCGCCCGGCCAGGCTCGAGGTGGCCGAGGTCGTCGGGCCACCGTTGCACGTCAGCCACCGCGGGGCCAGCCTCGTCGTCAGCTACCCCGACATCCCGTGGAGAGGTGAGCTGGGCTGGCTGCACCGGGTTCACCGGCGCCGGCACGCGGTGGTCTCCCTCACCGTGCCGGTGGGCACCAGCGTGGAGGTCGGGGTGGTCAGCGCCAGCGCGGTGGTCTCCGGGATCGGCGGGCGCACCAGTGTGCGCGGGGTCAGTGGGGACACCACGCTGGTCGGCGTCACCGGCCCGGTCAACACCAACACGGTCTCGGGCAACGTGGAGGCCCAGTCCGTCTCCGGCGACCTGCGGGTGACCACGGTCTCCGGCGAGCTGACGTTGGTGGAGGGCACCGGCGGTCGGGTCAGGGCGGACTCGGTCAGCGGCGGGATGGTGCTGGACCTGGCCCCGTTCACCGCGGCCGGTTGCCGGAGCACGGACGTCCGGCTGAACACCGTCTCCGGTGAGGTCGCCATCCGGCTTCCGGCGCCCGGCGACGCCCGGGTGGACGCCAACACCACCAGCGGCACCGTGTCCAGCGCCTTCGACGAACTGCGGGTGGACGGCCGGTGGGGCGGCAAGCGGCTGACCGGCACCCTCGGCGCCGGCCGTGGCACGCTGCGGGTCACCACCGTCTCCGGCTCGGTGGCCCTGCTGCGCAGGCCACCGCTGGACGACGAACCGGTGGGGAGCACGGGGAAGGCGCTGTGATGGCCCCTGTCTTCGGTCACGGCAGGCTCCGGCTTTACCTGCTCGGCCTGCTGGACCAGGCCCCCAGGCACGGGTACGAGGTCATCCGGCTGCTGGAGGAGCGCTTCCACGGGATGTACGCGCCCTCCGCGGGCACGGTCTACCCGCGGTTGGCCAAGCTGGAGCAGGAGGGGCTGGTCTCGCACACCACCGAGGGCGGGCGCAAGGTGTACTCGCTCACCGAGGCGGGCCGGGACGAGCTGGACCGCCGCCGTGAGGAGCTCGCCGAGCTGGAGCGGGAGATCCACGAGTCCGTCCGTGGGCTCGCCGTGGAGATACGCGAGGACGTGCGCAGCTCGGCGCAGGAGCTCAGGGAGGAGGTGCGCGCCGCCGCGGCCCGGGCCCACGTCGAGGACCACCGGGGTGCTGAGGAACGGGGCGGCGCCCACTGGGCGGGGCCGTGGGGCGACCGCGACGCGTGGCGGGCGGCCAAGCAGGAGTGGCAGCGGGCCAAGCGGGAGATGAAGCAGCAGGCCCGGATGGCCAAGGAGGAGAGCCGGCGGGCCGAGCAGGAGAGCAAGCGGGCCCGGCAGGAGGCCGCTGCCGCCCGGGACCAGGCGCAGCGGGCCCAGGCGCACGCCCGGGCGGAGCTGCTGCGGCTGCGGCAGCGCTTCCAGGAGCAGGTGCAGGAGCACCTGGGCCGGGGGGACTGGCCCAGCGGGGTGCTCGACGGCGTCAGCGAGCTGACCCGGGAGCTGGCCGCCCTGGCGGGGGCGGCCGCGGCTCGCCCGTCCGACGCCGGGGCGGCTCCCCCGGCCGGCGCGGCGGCCCCGGAGCGGGCGGTCCCTGACTGGGCGGTCCCGGAGTGGGCCGGGGTCGATGACACCGCCTCGACCGACCCACGCCGGGATCTCGAACGTCTGCTCGATCACTTCCGTGACGACGTCAGGGACGCCGCCCGGGACCGCGGCCTCACCGCCGAGCAGCTCGGGGAGGTCCGCCGGCACCTGTCGGAAGTGGCGGCGACGATCTCCCTGCTGCTCGACGGGCGCTGACCTAGACCCTGAAGACGATCTTCCCGAACACGTCCCCCTCCGCCATCCGCCGCATCCCCTGCGGCGCCTGGTCCAGGGGAAGCACGGAGTCGATGACCGGCCGGGTGCCGGTGGCGGCGCACAGGGACAGCAGGCCGGCCAGCTCCTCCTTGGTGCCCATGGTCGAGCCGACGACCCGCAGCTCGAGGAAGAAGATCCGGTTGAGCTCGCCGGACGGCGGGGTGAAGCCGCTGGTGGCGCCGGAGATCACCAGGGTCCCGCCGGGGCGCAGCGACTTCACCGAGTGCGACCAGGTGGCCGCGCCGACCGTCTCGATCACCGCGTCCACCCGACGGGGCAGCCGGGCACCGGGGGCGAACGCCTCCTCGGCACCGAGCTCCACCGCGCGCTCGCGCTTGTCCGGGTCCCGGCTGGTGGCCAGCATCCGCAGGCCCGCGGCCCGGCCCAGGACGATGGCGGCGGTGGCGACCCCGCCCCCGGCCCCCTGCACCAGCACCGAGTCACCCGGGCGGACGTCCGCCTTGGTGAACAGCATCCGGTAGGCGGTGAGCCAGGCCGTGGGCAGGCAGGCCGCCTCCTCGAAGGAGAGCTCGGGGGGCTTGGGCAGCAGGTTCCAGGTGGGGACGGACACCCGTTCGGCGAAGGTTCCCGGGTAGTGCTCGCTCAGCATCGAGCGGCGTTCGGTGGGGCCGACCCCGTGGCCGGTCTCGCCGATGACGGAGTGCAGCACCACCTCGTTGCCGTCCTCGTCCACCCCGGCGCCGTCACAGCCGAGGATCATCGGCAGTTCGTCCTCGCCGAGGCCGACGCCGCGCAGCGACCACAGGTCGTGGTGGTTGAGTGAGGAGGCGCGCAGGGTGACCGTGCTCCAGCCGGGCCGGGGCGTGGGGTCGGGGCGCTCTCCGAGTTCCAGGCCGTTCAGCGGTTGGTCCCGGTCCAGGCGTGCGGCGTAGGCAGCAAACATGGTCCGCAGCCTAGGGCGCGGCGCCGGACGGTGGCCATCCCCCCTCGACGGGGGTGGCCACCGTCACCGGGGCGGCGGCTCAGCGCCGGGCCACTCCCTCGGCCCGCGCGGCCTCGGCCACCGCGCTGGTCACCGCGGGGGCGACCCGCTCGTCGAACGGGCTCGGGATGACCCGGTCCGGGCTCAGCTCGTCGGCGACCACCGAGGCCAGGGCGTCGGCCGCGGCGATCTTCATGCGCTCGGTGATCCTGGAGGCGCGCACCTTCAGCGCACCGGCGAAGACGCCGGGGAAGGCCAGCACGTTGTTGATCTGGTTCGGGTAGTCGCTGCGCCCGGTGGCGACCACGGACGCGTACCTGCGGGCCACGTCGGGGTGGATCTCCGGGTCCGGGTTGGCCATGGCGAAGACGAAGGCGTCCTTGGCCATGGTGGCCACCGCCTCCTCCGGAACGGTGCCGCCGGAGACACCGATGAACACGTCGGCGCCGGCGAGCGCGTCGTCGAGGGAGCCGGCGAGCCCGGCCTTGTTGGTCATCTCCGCGATCTCCCGCTTGACCGCGGTGAGGTCCTGGCGGCCGGTGTGCACGATGCCCTTGCGGTCGGCGAGCGCCAGGTCGCCGATGCCGGCCCCGAGGAGGATCTTGGCGATGGCGACCCCGGCGGCACCGGAGCCGGAGATCACCGCGCGTAGTGCGCCGAGGGGGCGTCCGGTGAGCCTGGCGGCGTTGCGCAGCGCGGCCAGGGTGACGATCGCCGTGCCGTGCTGGTCGTCGTGGAACACCGGGATGTCGAGGCGCTCCTGGAGCCTGCGTTCCACTTCGAAGCAGCGCGGAGCCGAGATGTCCTCGAGGTTGATCCCACCGAACGACGGGGCCAGTCGGGCCACCGTTTCGACCAGTTCGTCCACATCGGTGCAGTCCAGGGCGAGCGGCACCGCGTCCACCCCGCCGAACTGCTTGAACAGGATGGCCTTGCCCTCCATCACCGGGAGCGAGGCCTTGGGACCGATGTCGCCGAGCCCCAGCACCGCGGTGCCGTCGGTGACCACCGCGACGGCCTGCGAGGTCCAGGTGTAGTCGTGCACCAGGGTGGGCTGTTCGGCGATGGCCGTGCAGACCTTGGCCACGCCGGGCGTGTAGGCGAGGGAGAGGTCGGAGGCGTCGCGCACCGGGACGGTGGCGCGGACCTCCATCTTCCCTCCGCGGTGCAGGGCGAAGGCCGGGTCGATCGCACTGTCGCCGGCCGTGTTTCCGGTATGGATGATCTCCGCTGTCACGGTGACCCCTTTGGGTATGCGTCTGCGGGGGCCGCTGCCCCCAGTGAGGGTTGATGACGGGCGACTCGTCGTGCTTGACGAGTGGTTGAGCACGCCGCACGCGCGCTTCGGACCCCGGGTTCGGGGACGAGGTCCCGTTACCGGCGGGCAACGTGGTCGCGCCCTCATCGGCGACGGGAGCCATGAGCCGGCGACGCCCTGGACCGCCGGTGGGCGGTCCTTGCGTGGGCCGCCGGTGTGCGGTCCGTACCTGGACCGCAGAACGTAGCATCGCGGGGATCGCCCGTTATCGGATTTTGACACACTGCTGCCGCCGACACGGGGTGTCCAGATGGCAAGATGCGGGAATCACACGAGCTCGCGTTCGGCGCACACGCACACGAGCGCATGCCGCTTGGTTTCCCTTCAGCAGGAGGACGCACCATGACCGCACGCTCCACCCGGCGCCGACTGCTCGCCGCCGGGGCCGTATTCGCCTCCGGGGCCCTGCTCCTGGTCGGCTGCGGGGACCAGACCGACGACGCGGGCGACGACGGCAAGGAAACGGAGTCGTCGAGCAGCAGCTCGAGCGGCACCGCCAAGTCCCCCGCCGACCTGCTGCCCCAGAAGATCAAGAACGCCGGGGTGATCGAGGTCGGCTCGGACATCGCTTACCCGCCGGTCGAGTTCAAGCAGGGCGGCAAGGTGGTCGGGATCGACCCGGACCTCGCCGCCGCCCTCGGTGAGGAACTCGGCGTGAAGTTCGAGTTCACCAACGGCAAGTTCGACTCCCTGCTGACTGGTCTACGCGCGGAGCGCTTCGACATCGTCATGTCGGCGATGAGCGACACCAAGAACCGGCAGGACGGCACCGACCCGGAGACGGGCAAGAAGGTGTCCGACGGTGTGGACTTCGTGGACTACTTCACCGCCGGCGTCTCGCTGTACACCGTCAAGGGCAACCCGGACGGGATCAAGGGCTGGGACGACCTGTGCGGCAAGAAGATCGTGGTCCAGCGCCAGACCGTCTCGCACGACCAGGCCAAGGCGAAGTCCAAGGAGTGCGAGGACAAGGGCAAGAAGAAGATCTCGATCGAGGCCCACTCCACGGACATCGACGCCCAGACCCGGCTGCGCGGCGGCGGCGCCGACGCCGGCTCCAGCGACTACCCGGTGGCCGCCTACGCGGTGCAGAAGTCCGGGGGCGGCAACCACTTCGAGCTGATCGGCGAGCAGGAGCTGGCCGGGCCCTACGGCATCGCCGTGAGCAAGGACGACACCGAGCTGCGGGACGCCCTCAAGGCGGCCCTGGAGGAGCTCATCAAGAACGGCGAGTACCAGAAGATCATTGACAAGTGGGAGGTCCCGGAAGGGGCGGTCTCCGAAGTCAAGATCAACGGAGGCTCCTGATCCGCGTCCGCCCGAAAGGCGATCCTCGTGACCGTTCCCACCGACAAGGAGCCGTCCGCCACCCCGGCGGCCCCACCACCGTCGCCCGAGGCCATCGTGGCCATACCGGTCCGGCACTACGGGCGGTGGATCTCAGCCGTGGTGGCGCTGTCCGTGCTGGGGCTGATCGGCTACGCGTTCTCCCAGGGTGACGTCAACTACGGCGCCATCCCGGACTACTTCTTCAACGACCAGATCCTGCGCGGCGTGCGCAACACCGTCTGGCTGACCTTCCTCGCCATGCTGCTCGGGGTGGGCCTCGGTGTCGTGCTCGCCGTGATGCGGCTGTCGAAGAACCCCGTGAACTCGGCCCTGGCCTGGTTCTACATCTGGTTCTTCCGCGGCACCCCGGTCTATGTGCAGCTCCTGGTCTGGATCAACCTCGGCATCGTCTTCAAGACGATCAACCTGGGCTTCTACCAGGACGAGTGGGCCGACTTCATGACGCCGTTCCTGGCGGCCCTGCTGGGTCTGGGTCTCAACGAGGCCGCCTACATGGCGGAGATCGTGCGGGCCGGCATCCAGTCCGTGGACGAGGGTCAGACCGAGGCCTCGCACGCGCTGGGCATGAGCCACGGCAAGACGCTGCGCCGGGTGGTGCTGCCGCAGGCGATGCGGGTGATCGTGCCACCGACCGGCAACGAGTTCATCAACATGCTCAAGACCACCTCACTGGTGATCGCCGTCGCGTACTTCGACCTCCTCCAGGCCGCCCAGGACGTCGGCAGCGAGTCCGGGGCCGCGGTGGAGATGCTGTTCCTCGCCTCGGTCTGGTACGTGATCCTCACCACGGTCTTCAGCATCGGCCAGTACTACCTGGAACGGCGGTACGCCCGCGGCTCCGCCCGCCGTCTGCCCCCGACCCCGTTCCAGCGGGTCAGGGCGAACCTGCGGAGCCTGCGCCGACCGGAGGTCGCCAAGTGAGTGAGTCGTCGGGCGCGGTGCCCATGGTCCGGGCCGAGCGGGTGCACAAGTCCTTCGGGCCGCTCAAGGTGCTCAAGGGCATCGACCTGGAGGTGGCGCCGCGCGAGGTGTTCTGCCTGATCGGCCCGTCCGGTTCCGGCAAGTCCACCTTCCTGCGGTGCATCAACCACCTGGAGAAGATCAACGCCGGGCGGTTGTGGGTGGACGGCGAGCTGGTCGGCTACCGGCAGCACCGGGGCAAGCTGTACGAACTGAAGGACCGCGAGGTCGCGTCGAAGCGCCGGGACATAGGCATGGTCTTCCAGCGCTTCAACCTCTTCCCGCACATGACCGCGCTGGAGAACGTCATGGAGGCGCCGGTGCACGTGAAGCGGGAGAGCAAGGCGTCGGCCCGGGAACGGGCGATGAAGCTGCTCGACCGGGTCGGTCTGGCCGACAAGGCCCCCAACTACCCGTCGCAGCTCTCCGGTGGCCAGCAGCAGCGGGTCGCCATAGCCAGGGCACTGGCGATGGAACCCAAGCTGATGCTCTTCGACGAGCCCACCTCGGCGCTCGACCCGGAGCTGGTGGGGGACGTGCTGGACGTGATGCGCGGCCTCGCAGAGGACGGGATGACCATGGTCGTGGTGACCCACGAGATGGGATTCGCCCGGGAGGTCGGCGACGCGCTGGTGTTCATGGACGACGGGGTGGTGGTCGAGGCGGGACACCCGCGGGAGGTGCTGACCAACCCGCAGCACGAGCGCACCAAGTCGTTCCTGTCCAAGGTGCTCTGACCACGGCGATGGCGGCGGCGATCCCCTGGTCCGGGGGGTCGCCGCCGCCCGTGTCACGAACCCGCCCGTTCCTGGTCGTCCCCGGCACCGGACCGCAGCCCGAGCACCAGGGCGTCGGTGACCGAGCACCACACGGCGCGCGCCTCGCCGAACCCGGCCTCACGCAGCCGCGCAAGGTGCCAGGTGACCGGGTGGGGCTCGCCGTCGGCGTGCGACCCGAAGATCTCGAACCGCCTGGCCACGTGCGGCGCGAGCCGCTCGTCCGCGGCTGCCGACTCCCACCAGCCCGCCCAGTCCAGCGTCCCGGCGGCCCGCTGCCGCTCCCGCTCGGCGTGCCGGTGGGCCCGCTCCGCCTCGTTGATCAGCGGGGTGGAGGGGTCCGGCATGTGGTCGGCGTTCATCACCACGCCTCCCGGTCGCACCACGGTGGCGACCTGCCGGTACAGGGTCGCCAGCTCGTCACCGGTGAGCCAGTGCAGCGCGGTGGCGGTGAGCACCGCGTCGAACCGGCGGTGCGGGAGCGCGGCGGTCCAGTCCGGGTCCCGCAGGTCCGCGGTGACGAACCGGGCCCGCGGCTCACCGGCGAAGGTGCCCCTGGCGATCGTCAGCAGCGCCGGGTCGAGGTCGAGGCCGGTGCTGGTCGCGTGGGGGAACCGGCGCAACAGCCGGTCCGTGATGCTTCCGGTGCCGCAGGCCAGGTCCAGCACCGTGGGGGACGTCCCGACCAGGGCCTGGACCATGTCCAGCATCACCCGGAAGCGTTCCTCCCGGTCCGGCAGGTACCACTCCTGCTGCCGGTCCCAGCTCCGCTGCCAGCTCGCCCAGCCCTGCGGGTCGACCATCGCCGTTCCGGTGGCCATCGGCGTCCCTCCTCAGTCGTACCGTGGGGCGCACCCCCGGAGATCGGTAATACCCTTGATGCCCAGGTGGCACTTACCAGACCCGGGCAGCATCACCCTAGACCATCGAGACCGCTGAATGTAAGGACTACGAGTGGAACTGGCCTATTACTCGGACTTCGCCGTGCGCCTGGTCAACACCGAGCAGCCCGGCCGCGGGGAGGACTCCCTGAC
The DNA here is from genome assembly GCF_000380165.1 of Wenjunlia vitaminophila DSM 41686. Taxonomy (GTDB): domain Bacteria; phylum Actinomycetota; class Actinomycetes; order Streptomycetales; family Streptomycetaceae; genus Wenjunlia; species Wenjunlia vitaminophila. The sequence goes on along the minus strand of NZ_KB904670.1, from coordinate 54,027 downwards.
GTCCGTGGAGGCCGTCCGGGACTTGTTCGGACCCGGTAGCCGGCAGGCGGCCCGCCGCGCCACCGACGCCGACGCCAGTCGGCTGCGCGGGGTCCGCACGCGGTTGCGCGCGGTCTTCGAGGCCGCCGGGGAGGGGGACGAGGTCCGGGCGGTGGACCTGCTCAACGCCCTGTTGATGGAGTACCCGGTGAGCCCGCAGATCTCCGGCCACGACTTCCTGGACGACCAGGGCCGCCCGCGCTGGCACCTCCACCTGGCCGAGCACGCCGCCACGGTCACCGCCACCTACGCCGCCCTGGCGTGCATGGGCCTGGCGGTCCAGGTCACCGACCTCGGCGTGGACCGCCTCGGCACCTGCCAGGCCCCGCCCTGCCGGAACGCCTACGTGGACACGTCCACCAACCGCTCCCGCCGCTACTGCTCGGACCGCTGCGCCACCCGGGCCAACGTCGCCGCCTACCGCGCCCGCAGACGCCGGGAGAACGAGCGGTCAACCACCGCCGACAAGCGCAGCCGTACCGGGCGCACCGCCCCGAACAGCCAGCCGACGGTCGAGGAGTAGCTGTTCCTGGGCCGGTACCTCGCCAGCACCCGGCCCAGCACCAGGTCGTCGGGCACCATGCCGAACTCCCGGCTGTCGTTCGGCACGTAGGGGTTGTCCCCCAGCAGCCACCAGCCGCCGTCACGTCGCTGGGCCGCGCGCTTGACCATGATCAGGTCCTGCTGGAACGGATGCCTGGCCACCACCACGTCACCGGGCCGCACCGGGCTGGAGTACCTGACCAGCAGCCGGTCCCCGTCCCGCAGCGTGGGCACCATCGACGGCCCCTGCACCACTGCCCAGCCAAACGGCGGCGCCGCGGCCAGCGTGGCGTCCTCGGTCCGCATCGACGCTCCTCTCTGTGCGTGTTGGGCACTCCTCCCAGGGTGGCCCAGACTTTCGTCCTAGGACCCTAGGGCTGGTCGAGAAATCCGCTACTTCTCGGAGTAATCTCGCACGTGAGAAGACGATCACGAGGAAGGACTCCCATGTTCGCCCGTCTGTTTGCTCCCACGGTGACCGTCCACGCCCACTGTGACCTCCCCTGCGGTGTCTACGACCCGGCCCAGGCCCGCATCGAGGCCGAGTCCGTCAAGGCCATCCAGGAGAAGTACCAGGGCAACGACGACCCGGACTTCCGCACCCGGGCCCTGATCATCAAGGAGCAGCGCGCCGAGCTGGCGAAGCATCACCTGTCGGTGCTGTGGAGCGACTATTTCAAGGCCCCGCACTTCGAGAAGTACCCGCAGCTCCACCAGCTCTTCAACGACGCCCTGAAGGCCGCGAGCGCCACCAAGGGCTCGAACGACCCCAAGACCGGCCAGACCCTGCTCGACCTGATCGCCGAGATCGACAAGATCTTCTGGGAGACCAAGAAGGCCTGACTCTGGGGCATGCCATCTGACCTGCACGTTCCTTGGTTGCAGCGTCCGTCCGCACCCGGTCCGCAGTTCGCCGCACGGCGTCCACGGCGGACCGGGTGCGGTCTTTTCCCCGCCCGGCCACGAGTGGGCACGGACCTGCCGGGCACTCGCTCCGCCGCTGACGAGGGCGAAGCGCCCGTCCAGCGCGCAGCGGAAACGTGTTCGACCAGCCGAGGGGGACAGGCGATGATTCCTCCTCATGTCGATACCGAGGCAGGTACTGGTCCGCGCAGCCGCCCGCAACAACGCCCGGTGGTGCGCGGCGATGAGCCGATCGCACGGCCTGGCGGGCGAGTTCGGGGAGTGGGCCTGGACCGCCCCGGCCCGCACGCCGCTGTACTACCCCGACGCGGTGACGCTGGCGCCAGGGGCCGACCCGGCCGTGCTGGTGGCCCGGATCGACACCGACGCGCCCGGCGCCTCCGTCAAGGACAGCTTCGCCGACCTCGACCTGACGGAGGCTGGCTTCAAGGTGCTGTTCGAGGCACAGTGGACACACCGCCCGGCGGGGGCACCCGCCGTCGCGCCGGCTCTTGCCTGGGACGTGGTGCGCGCCCCGGAGGCGCTGCGTGCCTGGGCGCTCGCCTGGGACAACGGGGACGGGAACGCGGACCTCTTCCGCCCCGAACTGCTCGCCGAACCGGCGACGTTCGTGCTCGCCGGACGCTCCCCCGACGGCGCGGTGGTCGCCGGAGCGGTGGCGAGCCCCAGCGACGACGTGGCGGGGGTCTCCAACGTCTTCTCGCTGCACGGCGGTCCCGACCAGGCCTGGCCCGTCGTCCTTGACGCCGTGCACCGGCTGTTCCCCACCCTGCCGGTGGTGGGCTACGAGTCCGGCGACGACCTGGCGGTCGCCGTGCGCCACGGCTTCGAACCGGTCGGTCCGCTGCGGGTCTGGCTGCACGGCTGACCGGCTCTCCCCGGGCGGCTCGAGCCGCGGTTCGACGGCCACCGTGCCGAGCCGAGGGCGGGACCCGCCAGCAGCCACGACGCCATGACCCACACGTGCTCGTGCGATAGTCCGGTGAGCGCACGACAGCACGTGCTGCGCCCGGACCCGCGGTGCCGGGCCTGCGCGCGGCCGGGTGGTTCGGGGGTGGCGGTGCTGGGGGTCGGGTGGGGCATGGGGGATTCTGGTCTAGCCGTTGGGATGTACCGAGATTGAAGGAAGGCGTCGCCGATGAGTCCGGCCCCCGTGCCCCTGAACCAGTTGCCCCAGTGGGACGCGCTGCGTGCCCACCGGGAGGCGTTGGGCGACACCCGGTTGCGGGAGCTGTTCGACGCCGACCCCGAACGGGGGGAGCGGTTCGCGCTCCAGGTGGGCGACCTGTACGTGGACTACTCCCGGCACCTGGTGACCGACGAGACGCTGCGGCTCCTGCTGGACCTGGTGCACGCCCGCGGGGTGCTCGCGCTGCGCGACGCGATGTTCCACGGGGAGCCGATCAACTCCACCGAGGGCCGCGCGGTGCTCCACGTCGCGCTGCGCTCCCAGCCGGGTGACGTGATCCAGGTGGACGGGGAGAACGTCGTGCTCGCCGTCCACGAGGTGCTCCGGCGGATGACGCGGTTCTCCGAGCGGGTGCGGTCCGGGGAGTGGACCGGGCACACCGGCCGGCGCATCCGCACCGTCGTCAACATCGGCATCGGCGGCTCCGACCTGGGCCCCGCCATGGCCTACCAGGCGCTGCGGGCCTACTCCGACCGGAACCTGGACGTGCGCTTCGTCTCCAACGTGGACGGTGCCGACCTCCAGGAGAAGACCCGCGACCTGGACCCGGCCGAGACGCTGTTCATCGTGGCCTCCAAGACCTTCACCACGGTGGAGACCATCACCAACGCCACCAGCGCCCGGCGTTGGCTGCTGGACGGCCTCGGCGGCGACGAGTCGGCGGTGGCCAAGCACTTCGTCGCCGTCTCCACCAACGCCGAGGAGGTCAGCGCTTTCGGCATCGACCCCGCCAACATGTTCGAGTTCTGGGACTGGGTGGGCGGCCGGTACTCCTTCACCTCGGCGATCGGGCTCTCGCTGATGACGGCGATCGGTCCCGAGGCATTCCACGAGATGCTGGCCGGATTCCACGCCATGGACACGCACTTCCGTTCCGCGCCGCCCGCGACCAACCTGCCGCTGCTGCTCGGCATGCTCGGTGTGTGGTACGGGGGCTTCTTCGACGCGCAGAGCCACGCGGTGCTGCCCTACAGCCAGTACCTGGAGCAGTTCCCGGCGTACCTCCAGCAGTTGGACATGGAGTCCAACGGCAAGTCAGTGGACCGCGAGGGCCGGCCCGTGCCGGTGCGCACCGGCCCCGTGGTGTGGGGCACCCCGGGGACCAACGGTCAGCACGCCTACTTCCAGCTCCTGCACCAGGGCACCGGGTCCGTCCCGGCCGACCTCATCGGGTTCGCCCAGCCCGTGGACGACCCCTACGACCAGCACGACCTGTTGATGGCCAACATGTTCGCGCAGGGCCAGGCACTGGCGTTCGGCAAGACCGCCGAGCAGGTCGCCGCCGAGGGGGTGCCCCCGGAGCTCGTGCCGCACCGCACCTTCCCGGGCAACCGCCCCACCACCACCATCCTGGGCCGCAAACTCACCCCGCGGACACTGGGGGAGCTGGTGGCGCTGTACGAGCACAAGGTGTTCGTCCAGGGAGCGGTGTGGAACATCAACTCCTTCGACCAGTGGGGCGTGGAGCTCGGCAAGGTCCTGGCCAAACGGATCGAGCCGCAACTGCGCCCCGGAGCGGCCGAGGCGCCGCAGGACCTGGACAGTTCGACCCGGACGCTGGTCCAGCGCTACCGGACCGCCCGGGGCCGCTGAGCCACCCGGCCGGCCCCCGGCCCCACCGGCCCGGGTACCGGGTGAGCCGCCGCTCGTCCCGGCGGCTCACCCGAGCCTGCGCAGCTCGGCCCGCACCGTCTTGCGGCCGGCGGGAGCCGGGCGGACCTGCCAGCGGTACGCCAGTTGGGAGACGATCTCCAGGCCACGGCTCCCCGGCTCGGTGTCCAGGGCCCTGCGGACCTCGGGCATCTCCTCCCCCACGTCCTGGACCTCGACCACCAGGGTGGGGGCGCGCCAGCTCAACCGCAGCTCCTCCGGAACGTCGGCGTGCAGGATCGCGTTGGTGACCAGCTCGCTGACCACCAGCACCGCGTCCTGGCCGAACGGGGTGACGTCCCCGAGCCCCCATCGGTTGAGGCAGCGCCGGGCGAAGACCCGAGCGGCAGCGCTACCACACCCCGTGTCCAACGGGAGGCAGTAGCTCTCCAGCAAGGATTCGCCCTCCGCATCGGCCGAGTCGGCAATGCCGACCGCCAAGGCCGGCCCGCTCCTGGCACCACGCATGGTCAAACCCCCGTTTGTTCATCGCGTGTCGTTCGTCCCCGTGGGGTGGTGGGGGCGACAAGTCGCTCCCGAGCTACGTCTACCCACCCGTCCGGCTGATCCACCTTTGCCCCGAGGCGAACGCGGCCAGGACTCGACTTGCGCACTCCGCGGTAACGGCGGGTACGCGACCGTGCACGACGTGCTCCGGGCGCCCTGGCCCGGCGGTCAATTCCATTTGACCGCCGGCTCGCACCCCGTGCTAGCGTCAAAGGGGCCGTTCACCCTCCGGAGCTGTGTGTGCGGATTCGTATCCTGCTCCAGAACAGAAATGTTCTGACCGGGCTCCGAACCCGACGAACCGGAAGAGATGTCGTCAGTGGCCACTTTGGATCCGGCTTCTGCCGCCGGAGTGAAGTCGAGGCGGTTCCCTCGCACACTGCGGCAGCAGTGGCTGCGCGGGAGGCGGTGGCTCAGCCCCCGCCATCCCGTCGGTGCGGCCGTGCTGCTCGCCGGGCTGCTCCACATCATGTGGGCGTTGTTCCTGGCCAGCGGCGGTGGGGACCTGGCGGCCCAGGACGCCTGGGCGGGTTTCGTCGCCAAGCACCCCGGCTCCGCCTACAACCTCGCCTGGTACGGCGGCATGCACACGGTCAACTACAGCGTGATCTCGCCGTACCTGATGGCGGTGCTCGGGGTACGCACGGTCGCGGTGATCGCCGGGACGGTGTCGGCCGGCCTGGTCGCGATGCTGTTGCTACGGGCCAAGGTGGCCAGGCCGATGCCGGCGGCCCTGTGGGCGGCCTGCGCGCTGGCGGGCAACGCCGCCTCCGGGCGGGTCACCTTCGCGCTCGGTGTGATGTGGGCGCTCGCCGCGGTGGCCGCGGTGTTCGCCGTCCGCTGGTCCCGACGCGCCCGCGCCGTCGGGACCGTCGCGTTCGGCGCGCTGGCCACCATGTCGAGTCCGGTGGCCGGGATGTTCCTGATGGTGGTCGCTGCGGCGCTCTTCCTCACCAGACGACGGCCACCGGCCTACGCCCTGGCCGTGGGTCCGGTGGCCGTGGTGGGCGTGACCATGCTGCTCTTCCCGTTCCGCGGGATGCAGCCGATCAGTGTGCTGTCGGTGTTCCTGCCGGCGGGGACCGCGATCGCGGTGGCGGTGCTGGCCCCCAAGAGCTGGAAGACCATCCGGGTCGGCGCCGCGGTATACGCCGTGGGCGTGATCCTGGCCTGGGTCATCCCCTCGCCGGTCGGCACCAACGTGGACCGGTTGTCGCTGCTGTTCGCCGGCGTGGTGCTGCTCGCCATGGCGGCCACCCGCCCCAAGGTGGTGGCGATATACGCGGTGTTCGCGGTCGCCGCCGTGTGGGCCGTGGCCAAGCCCGGCTACGACCTGGCCAGGACGAGACCCGCTGCCTCGTGGAACGCACAGACCGCTCCCCTGATCGAGGAACTGAAGCGGGTGGGCGCCGACCGGGGACGGGTCGAGGTGGTGCCCGAACGCTCCCACCGCGAGGCCTCGGGGCTGTCCCCGTACGTGATCCTCGCGCGCGGTTGGAACCGGCAGCTCGACCTCGCCCGGCACCCGCTGTTCTACGACGGCTCGCTCACCGCCGAGAAGTACCGCCAGTGGCTCCGCCGCTGGGCGGTGCACTACGTGGTGTTGCCGGAGGCCCCCCCGGACGACTGGGCGGCCAAGGAGGCCGACCTGGTCCGCGGCGGCCTGCCGTTCCTCGAGCCGGTGTGGAGCGACGAGAACTGGCGGCTCTACCGCTTCACCGAACCGGTACCGCTGGCGGAGGCCCCGGCGGACGTGGAGCGGGCCGGGCCGGACGAGGTGGTCGTGGAGATACCGGCGGCCGGGTCGGTGCTGGTGCGGATACCGTGGTCCCCCTGGCTCAGCCTGGACGACGACAACAGCGACGGGAGCTGCCTGGCCCCCGAGGGCGAGTGGACCCGGCTGCACGCCAGCGGCCCCGGCGAGTACCGGATAGGAGCCCGTTACCAGCTCCCCCGCGGTACCCCCTGCGACGACTAGGGCTGTTCCTGTCGACCTAGCCGCGGTCGCACGACGCGGGTCCGGCGGTTGCCGGGGGGCCGGGTCGGTAGGCTGGCCGCATGATTCGACCGGCCACCGTCGAGGACGTCTCCGAGATCCACGCCATGATCCGTGAGCTCGCGGTCTACGAGCGCGAGCCCGACCAGGCCAAGGCCACGCCCGAGCAGTTGCGGGAGGCCCTGTTCTGCGAGCACCCGGCCGTCTTCGGGCTGATCGCCCAGGACGACACGACGGGCGTCCCCGTGGGCTTCGCCCTGTGGTTCCGGAACTTCTCCACCTGGACCGGCACCCACGGCGTCTACCTGGAGGACCTGTTCGTCCGCCCCGAGGCCCGTGGCGCCGGCCACGGGCGGGCCCTGCTCGCCGAACTCGCCGCGATCTGCGCGGCACACGGCTACCAGCGGCTTGAGTGGTCGGTCCTGGACTGGAACACACCGGCCCGGGAGTTCTACCGGTCGCTCGGCGCGGAGCCCATGGACGGCTGGACGGTGAACCGGGTCTGCGGCGACGCCCTGAAGGAGCTGGCCGCCCTGGCCCCGTCCCGCGGCGAGGGCTGAGCGGCACCGAGGGCATCCCGTCGCGTCCACACCGGGAGGGCCCCGGTCGACCGCCACGGGGGCACGTCGGTCGGCCGGGGCCGGTCCCGCCGGGGTGCGGCGAGAGGGGGCCCGCCGGTTCCCGTCCGGGCCGCCGGGCAATTCCGGCGTCGTGGTTTTCCTGTTGTGGTGCCCATTCCCGGTGCCGGCCCGCGTTATTCGACCGGAGCAGGAAATTGTTTGAACCCGCCCCGGTCGGGGTTACTGCCGCGGGGAAATCGGATGGTTCGTCCCCGGCGAGGGCGGGCGTCCTTGGGTTTCTGCCATTGCGGGCCCGGCGGATATCCGTGCCTACCAAATCCACCGCGAGCCGGCCGGGCCTGCCCTGATTACCGTTCTTCCGTTTCCGTGCGTCCACTCGCCGGCCTCTCCGCGGGGAGGCCGGTTCCCCACCCGGCGCCGCCTACTGCCGCGGTCCGCCGGCCGGGCGATCGGGGCAGATCGGGTTCCCGCACCTGCAGGGCGGCCACGTCAGCGGATTGGCGAGGTGGTCGTCCCGCTCGAGCACCGAATCCTCCGGGCCCCGGGAACCGTGGCGCATCACGAACACCCGCCCCTCCACCGGGCGCACGGCGGGGCGGGGCTTCACCGGGCCCCCCGGGCCGGCCACCAGCGGCGGAACGCCGCCGCGCTCCTCCCGCGGCGCAGCCGACGGGTGGTCGTCTTCGTGGGTGCGTCGCGGGGCTTCTCCGTTCGCCTGCTCCCGCGCTTCTGCGAGCACGTGTTCGGGGATACTTACCATGGAGGGAACCTCTTGCATCTCTGCTCGGCCCAGGTGCAGCGGAATCACCGTCTGTATCGCTAGAGTTGCGGATAACCCCGTACGATGCGAAGCCAGTTGGTATCCCAACCCGGCTATTGGGAATGGGGGTCTTCGCATGGCACGTAGAACTCGAACACTTACACCAGACCGTTCCGTCCGACATTTGTTCGGCGCGGAAGCGCGGCGGCTTCGCGAACAGGCGAACATGAGCCTCGAGCAGCTCGCCGATGTGGTCAACTTCAGCAAGAGCCACCTCGCGCGAATCGAACTGGCCGAGTACATGCCGCCCCCCGATCTCCCCGCACGACTGGACGCGGCATTCGACACTGACGGCCTCTTCGGGCGCCTCTACAGCATCGCTCGACGGGAAGTCCACCCGGACAAGTACCGACGGCGGATGGAACTGGAGGCGAGGGCCCGCATCATCGAGGAGTACGCCGGCCACATCGTTCCCGGGATCGTCCAGACCGAGGCGTACGCCCGCGCCCTCTTCCTGGCCAGCAACCCCAAGGCCACCGCGGACGCCATCGAGGAGCGGGTGGCGGCGCGGATGAGCCGCCAGGAAGTGCTCAGGTCGTCCCCGGCGCCCGATGTCTCGATCATCCTGGACGAAGCGGTCATCCGCCGGCCGGTCGGCGGACCCGACGTCATGCGCGCCCAACTGTCCCTCTTAATCGACATGGTGGACACCCCCACCAGCGTGGTGCAGGTGCTGCCGTTCGCCCACGGGGAGCACGGCCTGCTCGGCGGCACCCTGACCCTGATGACCCTGGACGACGACACCCGCGTCGCCTACGAGGAGAGCATCGACACCGGGCAACTGCTCGAGGACCCGGAGAGCGTGAGCACGCGCCACCGCGCCTACGACCTGCTCCGGGCCTACGCCCTCTCGCCACTCCAAACGGTGGCGTTCATCCGCTCCGCCATGGAGACGCTCCCCTCCTGAAACACCCCGTTCCTCCCCACACGGTGGGGCACGTCCCCACGCCGACGGAGCGACCGCACGACGGGCACCGTTCCCCGCGGTCGCGTCCGACTCAGACCCCGCCCGGGCCCAAACCGCCCGGGCGGGCCCGCGCTGCCCTGCTCTGGACGGTGGTCCGTTGCCGTCGGAGCGGCTCGGCGCGGGCAGCCCGTTCCCGAACCGAATGGAGGCACTCACCGATGAACAGCAGGATTGACCTCTCCGACGCCGAGTGGGTCAAGTCCACCCACAGCAACGGCGGAGGAGGCGGTTGCGTCGAGTGGGCACCGGCCCACGCCGCCTCGGGGCTGGTCCCCGTGCGGGACTCCAAGGACCCCGAGGGGCCGGCGCTGGTCTTCCCCGCGGTCGCCTGGTCCGCGTTCGTGGACGCGGTCCGCCGGGGCGAGTTCCGCCCCTGAACAACGGTTCACGCTCGAGCCGGAACCCCGCCGTTCCCCCTCTGGCGGGGTTTCGCGCCGTCCCCGGTCACCGGCGCGGGCCGTCGGCGACCGGGGTCCGCACCGGCCGGCGATCCGGCGGAACGAGCCGGTGTCACGGCGTCGAAGTACGAACGCGGAATTGAAGTCAGCCAACCCCTGTGACTGTACGCGCTCATTGACGTACCCTGAGTGACAGGACGCAGGTACGGAGCATGCTCCGTCCGGGCGACACCGCAGCATGGATCGCGATAGCGTCTCTGGGCGGTGCGCACCGGGCGGGCCGCCAGTCAGTCCGACGGCGTTCGCCGAGTCCCAGGGCAGCGGCCGTCCAGAACAGCTCAACCACCATGCGTCACCTTGGAGGTGAGGGTGTCCCAGATCGCAGGCGAGGCCGCGACGCAGGACTTCGTTGAGGTCCGGCTACCCGCGGCAGGGGCCTATCTGTCGGTACTGCGGACGGCGACCGCCGGTCTCGCGGCCCGCTTGGACTTCACCCTCGACGAGATCGAAGACCTGCGCATCGCCGTGGACGAGGCCTGCGCCATCCTGCTCCAGCAGGCGGTGCCGGGAAGTGTGTTGTCGTGCGTCTTCCGCCTGGTCGGGAACGCCCTGCGGGTGACCGTTTCGGCACCCACCACCGACGGTCGCGCTCCTGAGCGCGACACCTTCGCCTGGACGGTGCTGTCCGCACTGGCAGGTGAGGTGGAATCGAGCGTGGCCGAGGACCGAACCGTCAGTATCAGCCTGCACAAGACACGTGGTGCGGGCCCAGGGAACTCGTGAGGACCACCGTCATGACCACCGCCAAGATCGCCGGGGCCGCCCGGCGCCGTTCGGCGGTACCACCGTGTCCGACCACACCGCCGCCCGACCGGGCGGCGGTTCGACCCGAGGGGAACGGGGGAGCGCCGTGAGCGAAACGGAACAGAGCGCCGAGCGCGTCGCCTACGGTCACGAGCGTCGTCTTCCCACCCAGGCAGGGACGGGCGGGCGCCCGGTCGGCCGGCAGGGTGGTGGGACTCCTCCGCCACGGGCCACGGGGCGGACGCAACCCGCGCAGGAGCCGGCGGCCCGTCCGGGCCGACCGGAGCAGCCGGACCAGCCGGGTCGCGGTGACCCGGCGGACCTCGCCGACCCGGTGGGCAGGGCCGACCCGGTGGGCAGGGTGGAGCGGGCGGTGCCGATGGAACAGCACGACGCGCACGACCGCACCGGCGCCAAGGCGCTCTTCGAGGAGCTGGCCAGGCTCCCCGAGGGCTCCGCGGAGCGGGCCGAGCTACGGAACCGACTGGTGCGCATGCACCTTCCGCTGGTCGAGCACCTGGCCCGCCGCTTCCGCAACCGCGGGGAGCCGCTCGACGACCTCACCCAGGTCGCCACGATCGGCCTGATCAAGTCCGTGGACCGGTTCGACCCGAAGCGGGGGGTGGAGTTCTCCACCTACGCCACCCCCACCGTGGTCGGTGAGATCAAGCGGCACTTCCGGGACAAGGGCTGGGCGGTGCGCGTTCCGCGCCGGCTCCAGGAGCTGCGGCTGTCCCTGACCTCGGCGACCGGCGAGCTCTCGCAGCGGCACGGCCGAGCCCCGACCGTGCACGAGCTCGCCGAGCACCTGGGCATCTCGGAGGAGGAGGTGTTGGAGGGGCTGGAGTCGGCCAACGCCTACAGCACGCTCTCCCTGGACGTGCCGGACACCGACGACGAGTCGCCGGCCGTCGCGGACACCCTCGGCGCCGAGGACGACGCGCTGGAGGGGGTGGAGTACCGGGAGTCCCTCAAGCCGCTGCTTGAGCAACTGCCGCCCAGGGAGAAGAAGATCCTGCTGTTGCGGTTCTTCGGGAACATGACCCAGTCGCAGATCGCCCAGGAAGTGGGGATCTCCCAGATGCACGTGTCGCGGCTGCTCGCCCGCACCCTGGCCCAGCTCAGGGAGAGGCTGCTGGTCGAGGAGTGACGCCGCCGGCCGGCGGGCGCACGGGCCGCCGACGGCTCACTCAGGCCTCGGCGCCCGCCCGAGGGCCTCGGTGGTCATCGGATGGATCAACGCCACGGCGCCGACGAGGCCGACGACGGCGAGGGCCACCCCCGCCGCGACCATGCCGCCGCCGTTCTGGACCATGGTCCAGGCGACCGGCAGCGTGATGATCTGGAGGACCAGGACCGGCCCGCGGCTCCAGCTCCGGACCAGGAACAGACCACGGGCGGCGATCAGCGGCATCGCTGCGAGGGCCAGCACGGCGAGCCCTCCGGCCTCCGCGGCCCGTAGGTCGTCCGCGTACCCGGTGATCCCCCCGACCATCATGAAGAGCGCCAGCGCGGCGAGCACCGCTCCCTCAAGGGCCGCCACCGCACACGCCACCGTCACGGTCAGCGGCCGCACGGCTCGGTCCTGGGCGGGGGTCTCCTGCTGGGGCTTCTTCGCGCTCACCCCTCAAGGGTAGAGCCCGCCCGTCCTGGCCCCGCCCCAGCACCCCGGCGCGGCCCGCGCCGGGCCACGTCGCGGGGCGCCGGGTGGGCCGACCGTCGCGGTACGCTTCCCCCATGCGCGCACTTCTCGTGGTGAACCCGGCAGCAACGACCACGAGCGCGCGGACCCGGGACGTCCTGATCCATGCGCTCGCCAGTGACCTGAAGTTGGAGGTGGCGGCGACGGAGTACCGGGGCCACGCCCGTGACCTCGGCCGCCGGGCAGCGGAGTCCGACGACATCGAACTGGTGGTCGCGCTCGGCGGGGACGGCACGGTCAACGAGGTGGTCAACGGGCTGCTGCACGCCGGCCCCGCTCCGGACCTGCCCCGGCTCGCGGTGGTGCCCGGCGGGCACACCAACGTGTTCGCCCGCAACCTGGGCCTGCCGAACGACGCGGTCGAGGCGACCGGTGCGCTGCTCGACGCGCTCCGCACCGGCAGCGAGCGCAGTGTCGGCCTGGGCCTGGCGACCGGCGTCCCGGGCACGTCCGAGGCGTCGGCGGCCGACCGCTGGTTCACCTTCTGCGCGGGGCTGGGGTTCGACGCCGCGGTGGTCGGCCGGGTGGAGGGGAAACGCGCCGAGGGCAGGCGTTCCACCGGGCCGCTGTACGTGCGGCAGGTGGTGCGGCAGTTCCTGGGCGACCCGAACCGCAAGGACGGGTTGATAACCCTGGAGCGGCCGGGTGAGGACCCGGTGTCCGGTCTGGTGGTGGCGATCGTCTCCAACACCTCACCGTGGACGTATCTGGGTAACCGCCCTGTCTGGGCCTCGCCTGACGCGTCGTTCGACTCCGATCTGGACGTGATGGCGCTCACTCGGCTGTCGCCGGCCGCGGTGGCCCGCTATGGTTCCCAACTGTTGTCCTCGTCGGGCCGCGGGCCCCGGGGCAAGCATGTGGTGTCCGTCCACGATGCGTCCGAATTCACACTGACCGCACAGACCCCGCTGCCCTTTCAGGTAGACGGTGATCACCTCGGTCTCCGCAGTAACGTCAGGTTCACAGGCGTAAGGCAAGCACTGCGTGTGATTGTGTGAGTAGAACGGGGCAAAGCCCTTGGACTCGAACTCATACGCAGGTATGCACCCCATTGAAGTAAGGGTGTGAGCTAGACGACACCAATGAATCCAAAAAACATTCCTCGAAGGGGTTGTATCCGCAGCCGAGGTTTGCGAGTCTCTACTTGGCAATCGGGGCGTCACCCTCAGGGACCCCGATGAGCCAGAATCCAACCTCACCCTCGCGGGACCACGGCGGGTAGTTCCCTGCTGTTGGCCCTTCTCTTGTGAGGGGATTCGTGAAAGCGTTCACATTCACAAGCAGGCTGGTGGGCAGGCCCCGCCGGCAGGAGGAGACGGAGCAGCTATGGACTGGCGCCACCGCGCTGTGTGCCGCGAGGAAGACCCCGAGCTTTTCTTCCCCATCGGCAACACTGGTCCTGCGCTGCTGCAGATCGAGGAAGCCAAGGCTGTCTGCCGGCGTTGCCCGGTCATGGACCAGTGCCTCCAGTGGGCACTGGAGTCCGGGCAGGACGCCGGTGTGTGGGGCGGCATGAGCGAGGACGAGCGTCGCGCGATGAAGCGCCGCGCCGCCCGCAACCGGGCGCGCAGCAACAGCGCCTGACGAACGGTCGCCACCCGCAGCGCTTGCCTGGGACGTACCTCACGGAATGCCCCACCCCCGAGCCAGCAGCGCGAGCACCACGCACACGTAGCACCTGTACCGCCACACCGGCCCCGACCCCCCAGGTCGGGGCCGGTGGTGTGTCCGGGCCCGGTGCGGGCACCCGGGACGGGCCGGGGGTCAACTCCCGTCGATCATCAGGTCCAGCAGGACGCGGGTGCCGCCCTCGGGGTCCGGCACCATCTGGAAGCTGCCGCCGAGCTCGCCCACCACCAGGGTGCGGACGATCTGCAGGCCGAGGCTGCCCGACGTCTGCGGGTCGAACCCGGCGGGGATGCCCCGCCCGGTGTCCCGGACGGTGATCAGCAGCTTGTCCCGGGCCGTCCCCTGGGGTCCGTCGGAGACGGCCGCCCTGCCGCGCACCGCGCCGACCTCCAGGGTCCCCGGCTCCCCCGGCGCGAACCCGTGCTCCAGGGCGTTCTGCAGCAGCTCGGTGAGGACCATCGCCAGCGGCGTGGCGACCTCGGCGGTGAGGACCCCGAACCTCCCCGTGCGGCGTCCGGTGACCAGCCCCGGGGACAGCTCGGTGACCATGGCCAGGAGCCGGTCCACGATGGAGTCGAACTCCACGCGCTCGTCCAGGGTCTGGGAGAGCGTCTCGTGGACGATGGCGATGGAGCCCACCCGGCGCACCGCCTCCTCCAGGGCCGCCCTGGCCGGAGCCGAGTCCAGCCGCCTCGCCTGGAGCCTGAGCAGCGCGGCGACGGTCTGGAGGTTGTTCTTCACCCGGTGGTGGATCTCCCGGATGGTGGCGTCCTTGGTGATCAGTTCGCGTTCCCTGCGGCGCAGCTCGGTGACGTCGCGGCAGAGCACGAGGGAGCCGATGCGTTCCCCCTTGGGCTTCAGCGGGATGGTGCGGAGCTGGATGACGCACTCCTGACCCTCCACCTCCGCCTCCCGCGGGGCCCAGCCGCTGGCCAGCTTGACCAGTGCTTCGTCCACCGGCCCCCGGGAGGGGGCGAGCTCCGCGGTGACCCGGCCCAGGTGCTGGCCGACCAGGTCGGCGGCGAGCCCGAGGCGGTGGTAGGCGGACAGCGCGTTGGGGCTGGCGTACTGCACCAGCCCGTCGGCGTCCAGGCGCAGCAGGCCGTCGCCGACCCGAGGGGAGGCGTCCATGTCCACCTGCTCGCCGGAGAAGGGGAACGATCCTGCAGCGATCATCTGGGCGAGGTCCGAGGCGCTCTGGAGGTAGGTGAGCTCCAGCCGACTCGGGGTGCGCACGGTGAGCAGGTTGGTGTTCCTCGCGATGACGCCGAGCACCTGTCCCTCTCGGCGGACCGGGATGGACTCGACCCGGACGGGCACCTCCTCGCGCCACTCCGGGTCGCCCTCGCGGACGATCCGCCCCTCGTCCAGCGCCGCGTCGAGCAGTGGGCGCCGGCCACGGGGCACCAGGTGGCCGACCATGTCGTCCTGGTAGGAGGTGGGGCCCGTGTTGGGCCGCATCTGGGCGACCGATACGTAACGGGTGCCGTCCTTGGTGGGGACCCAGAGCACGAGGTCGGCGAAGGACAGGTCGGAGAGTAGCTGCCATTCGGACACCAGCAGGTGCAGCCACTCCAGGTCGGAGTCGCTGAGCGCGGTGTGCTGGCGCACGAGGTCGTTCATGGATGGCACGGAACGCCAGGGTACTCGGATTCGGCCACGTGGCATCTGGACAGCACCAATTGGTCTAGTCCACAATGGACTCGTTGACCTCCACCCCCACCGCACAGGCGGGTGGATCGGGGGCGGGCGCGCCTCATGCCCTGACCGCGCACCTGCCTCCCCAGTCGGTCGCACACGCGCCGCGGGGCCCGCACACCCCGCGGACGCGGCGGCCGGCGTCGGCTCCGGGCTGCGGTGCCGGGCAGGTTGAGGGTCCTGCTCCGGCGCCGCGGCCCGTAGTTCGCCCGCCCACCCGTCTCCCCGCCCACCGCCCCAGGGGCGGGCCATCGCCGTGCCTGCGACCGCCCCAGGGGCGGGCCATCGCCGTTGCCCGCGACCGTCCCAGGGGCGGGCCATCGCCGTGCCCGCGAGCGTTCCCAGGGGCGGGCCGTTCATCGTGCTTCACCGCCCCCAGGGGCGGGCCTTTGTCGTGCCCGCGACCGTTCCCGGGGCGGGGCGTCGTGCCGCGGGACCCGTGGTGGCCCCCGAAACGTTCGAGCCCGTCCCCGGTGCCCACCCGCTGGGGTGTGCCGGGGACGGGCGCGAACGCTCGGCGTCAGTGGGTCTCGGTGACCTTGGCCAGTGCGCGGGGGGCGTCGGGGTCCTGGCCACGGGCGACCGTCACCTCGTAGGCGAGTTGCTGGAGCGGCAGGATCTCCAGGACCGGCTGCACCTCCTCGGCGACGCCGGAGGGGAGCACGAAGCCGCCGCTCGCCGCCGCGACCTGTTCCCGCTGCCCGACCACCACCAGGTCGGCGCCGCGCCCGCGGAGGCGGTCGAGGACGGGTTGGAGGGCCGTACCGGCACGCCCCTCGGGGACGATGGCGATGACCGGGGAGACGTTGTCCACCATCGCCAGCGGGCCGTGCAGCAGGTCCGCCCCCGAGAAGGGGGTGGCCGGGATGTAAGTGGTCTCCATCAGCTTCAGGGCGGCCTCCCGGGCGGTGGGGTAGCCGTAGCCGCGGGACGTGATCACCAGCCGCTGGGCGAAGCGGTAGCGCTGGGCCAGCTCGCGCACCTCGTCCCGCCGGGACAGCACGCCCGCGGCGAGTTCCGGAAGCGCCTTGGCCGCGGTGCCGTCACTTCCCCGCATCCCCTGCACGAACAGGTACAGGGCCAGCAGCTCGGCGGTGTAGGTCTTGGTCGCCGGGAGGGCCTTCTCCGGCCCGGCGAGCACGTCGATGTGGAACTCGGCCGCCTCGGCCAGCGGCGAGTCCGGGTTGTTGGTGACCGCCAGGGTGATCGCGCCGGCCTTCCGGGCGGCCTGGGTGGAGGCCAGCAGGTCCGGGGAGCCGCCGGACTGGCTGACGCTGATCACCAGGCAGTCCCGCAGGTCCTGCTCGGCGCCGTAGGCGGTGGTGGTGGACATCGAGGTCAGTCCGGCCGGCAGCCCCAGCACGACCTCGATCAGGTACTTGGTGTAGAGGGCGGCGTTGTCCGAGGTGCCGCGGGCGGTGAGCAGGACGAACCGGGGGTTGCGGGCGGCTATGGCGGTGGCCACCTCGTGGATCCGGGGGGCCCCGGTGTCGAGGATGCGTTGCAGCACGGCTGGCTGCTCGGCCATCTCCCCGGACATGATCCGGCCCGGCTGGGGGTCTTCGCCCTGGGGGGCGGAGGGGGTCGGACTGACGGCGGTCATGCTGGGGCCTCCATGGCTCGGTGTGGTGGCGCGGGGGGCGGCGCCGGCCGCCGGGCCGCGCTCAGCGCCCCGTTCCCTCGCCGACGATGACCTCCGCGGCTGCCCGCCCGCACACACGGGCGGCGCCGTGGGTGGCGATGTGCAGGGCCCCCACCGGGTGCGCCTGCGGGACTCCCATCTCGACGACGATCGCGTCGGGGCGGGCAGTCACCAAACCGTCGAGCGTGGCGGCCATCCAGGGGTGCCGGTGCACGTCGCGCACCGCCACGATGATCCTACGGTCCCTGGCCCTGGCAAGCACATTTGCCATGATTGCCGGCAGATCCCCCGAGGTGGCCTCAGCGGCACGAACGGTGTCCACCGTGGTGCCGGGCAGCATCCGGTCCAGCTCCGCGGCGAGCCCCCACGGGGTCTGCTCGCCCACCGCGACGTTGGCCACCGGAGTGAGCGCGGCGACGTGCGGCGGGGCGGAGACGGGTTCGAAGGCGCCCTCGCCCGGGGTGACACGCACCGCGCGGCGGGCCGCGGCGAGCCCCACGGCCAGGTCCGGCACCACCCCGTCGCGGACGGCGGGGGCCTGACCGGTGGTCCACTCCCCCAGGGCCCGCACCCGGGCCGCGGCGTCGGCCAGCCGGGCCTCGGGCAGTTCCCCCGACCGGACCGCGTCCACCAGCGCGTCGCGCAGCCGCAGCACCGTCTCCTCGTCGGTGAGGCCGCCGCCGACACAGATGGCGTCGGCACCGGCGGCGACGGCCAGTACCGCGCCCCGCTCGAGGCCGTAGGTGCCGGAGATGGCGTCCATCTCGAGGCCGTCGGTGACCACGAGCCCGTCGTAGCCGAGCCCGCCGGCCTCCACCGGGGCGCGCAGCAGCCCGGTGAGCACCGAGGGGCTGAGTGTCGCCGGGCGGTCCGGGTCCAGCGCGGGGACCACGATGTGCGCGCTCATCACGGCCTTGCTGCCCGCGGCGAGCGCCGCGCGGAAGGGCAGCAGCTCCCGGGCGGCGAGCAGGTCCTGGTCCACGTCGATGGTGGGCAGCGCGTGGTGGGAGTCCACGGTGGTGTCCCCGTGCCCGGGGAAGTGCTTGGCGCAGGCGGCGACCCCGGCCTGCTGGATGCCGGTGACGTAGGCGGCGGTGTGCCGGGCGACCAGTTCGGGTTCCGAGCCGAACGAGCGCACCCCGATGACGGGGTTGCGCGGGTCCGAGTTGACGTCGGCCGACGGCGCCCAGTTGAGGTTGACCCCGCAGCTCGCCAGGGCACGGCCCAGTTCACGGGCGACGGACCGGGTCAGCTCGGGGTCGTCCACCGCGCCGAGGGCGAGGTTCCCGGGGAAGGAGGAGCCCTGTCGGGCCTCGAGGCGGGTCACGTCCCCGCCCTCCTCGTCGATGGCGACCAGCACCTCGGGGCGTTCCCGGCGCAGCCGCCCGGTGAGCGCGGCGAGTTGCTCGGGGTCCCGGACGTTCCGGGCGAACAGGGCAACTGATCCCAGGCCCTCGGCGAGCCTGCGGCACAGCCAGTCGGGTGGGGTGGTGCCGTCGAAGCCGGGTTGGAGGACGGCGAGGGCGTCGGCGGTGAGCCCGTCACCCGACCGGCGGGCCGGTCGGGTGACGGACCCGGGTGCTCCCAGGGAACCGGGTTCCATGAGCGATCAGCCTTTCACTGCGCCGGCGGTGAGACCGCCGACGGCCTTGCGTTGGAGGACCAGGAAGACGAGCAGGACCGGGATGGCGAACAGGGTGGACGCCGCCATGGTGGCACCCCAGTCGTCACCGAACGCGGTTTGGAACTGGGTGAGCCACAGCGGGAGCGTCTGCTTGTCGGCCTGCTTGTTGAGGATCAGCACCAGCGGGTACTCGTTCCAGGCCGTGATGAAGCCGAACAGCGAGGTGGACATCAGACCGGGGGCGAGCAGCGGGAAGACCACCCGGAGGAACGCCTGGGTGCGCCCGCACCCGTCCACCATCGCCGACTCCTCCAGTTCCCTGGGCACCGCGGCGATGAAGCCGCGCAGCGTCCAGACGGTGAACGGCAGGACCATGACCATGTAGAAGAGGGTCAGCGGTACCAGGCTGTTGAGCATGTCCTGGTCCCTTACGATCATGTACATCGCGATGACCATGACCTCCCACGGGGCCATCTGCGCCAGCATCACGGTCACCAGCACCCCGCCGCGCCCGCGGAACCGCATCCGGGCCAGGGCGAACGACGCGGACAGCGCGATGACCAGGGAGAGCACCACCGCGCCGATGGTGACGGTGAGGGAGTTCCGCACCAGGGTCCAGAAGTGGTCCGCCGAGACCGCCGTGTCGAAGTTGTGCAGCGTCGCGTCGAGCGGCACGAAGACCGGCGTGTCCGCGATGATGTCGCCCCTCGGCTTGAACGCCGTGGAGGCCATCCAGTAGACGGGGAAGGCGAAGAACACGAAGAGCAGGACCGCGACCACGTTGGGCCAGGCGCGGCTGAACAGGGAACGCCTCACAGCTCGTCCTTCTGCTGGGCGACGACACGGAAGTAGGAGGACATCAGCACCAGCAGCACCACGATGGTGAGCACGGAGATCGCCGCGCCCATGCCGTAGTGCTGGTTGCCCACGCCCTCGACGAAGGCGTAGACCGGCAGTGTCTCGGTGAGCCGGTCGGGCCCGCCGTGGTTGATCGCGTACACCTGGGTGAACGCCTTGAACACCCAGATGACCTCGAGGAACGTGGTGGCCAGGAAGAACGGCCGGAGGATCGGCAGCACCACGTGGGAGAACACCTTCCAGGCCCCGGCGCCGTCCATCCGGGCGGCCTCGTAGAGCTCGGCGGGGATGGTGGTCAGGGCGGCGTAGAGGTTGAACGCCACGAACGGCACCGAGTACCAGACGATCAGCAGCGTGATCACGAAGAAGGTGGAGTACTGGCCGCCGAACCAGTTGTACTCGGCCATGGAGTGCCACCCCAGGGCGTCCAGCGACCAGTTGACGACGCCGTACCGGGTGTCGAAGAGCCACTGGTAGACGGTGGTCGCGGCGACCACCGGCATCGCCCAGGCCAGGACGAGGCCGAGGGAGAGCAGCAGCCGCATCCCCTTGCCCAGCCGGTTGAGGAGCAGCCCGACCAGGGCGCCGAAGACCATGATGGCGGCCACGTTGACGGCGGTGAAGGCGACGGTCCTGCCGGTGACCCGCCAGAAGTCCTCGTTGGTCAGGGTCCCGCGGTAGTTGTCGACGCCGTTCCACTCGGTCAGGTGCTGGATCAACTGCCGGGCGTTGAGGTTCTGGAACGACAGCAGGACGTTCTCCAGCAGGGGCCAGCCCAGCAGGAGCACCGTCACCGCGGTGGCGGGGAGCAGCAGGAGGTAGGGGAGGCCGCGGTCCAGCGCGGTGTGCCGGCGTCGGACGGGGCCGGTGCCGCGCCGCCGGCGGGCGCGGTGACCGGTCGGCGGGGGGCCTCCCGCCACGCCGGCCCCACCACCGGGGCCGCGCGTCACCTGTTCTGGCTGCACCGCCATGGTCTGTGTTCACCACTCCCGGAGGAAACGTCGGTGCCCCGGCCGCACCGGTGTGCTCGGCGAGGGGCTGTCTGATGGGTGGAGTCGTTCGCCCGCGGGTCGTTCGCCCGTGGGTCGTTCGCCCGTGGGTCGTTCGCCCGTGGGCGGAGGCGCGGCACCGCGGACCGGGGGGCGTCGGCCTCCCCGGTCCGCGACGTCTCACTGCTGCTGGCTGAGGCGCTTGTTGATCTCGTCCTCGACGTCCTTGGCCGCTTCCTCGTGGGACTTTCCGTTGAGCACGGCGGTCATGTACGACTTGATCGGGTTCGGCTCGTTCTCCACCGCGGCCCACTGGGGGATCAGTGGGGTGGTGCCGCCGAACGGGACCGCCGGGGCCGCGGCCTTGGCCGCCGGGTTGCCGTCCAGCACGTAGTTCAGCGACGACGTGTTCGGGATGACCGCGTTCTCCTTGGCCAGGGCGCTCTCGAAGGTGTTGGACACCGCGAGCTTCAGGAATTCGCGGGCGAGTTCCGGGTTCTTGCTGTTGTGCGCGACGGCGAGGTTGGAGCCGCCGACGAAGACGCCGGCCGGCTTGTCGGCGGTCTCACCGGGCAGCGTGAAGTAGCCCAGTTTCTCCTTCAGCGCGGGGTTGGCCTCGATGGCCGTGTTGGCCTCCCAGCCCATGCCGATGAAGGCCCCGACGTCGCCCTTGGCGAACACCTCGTTCTGCTGCGGGGTCGCCTCGTCCTTGTCCTTGGGCGCCTTGCTGTAGGACTGGAGCTTGCGGTAGACCTCCATGGCCTCGCCGACCTTGGGGTCGCCGAGGTTGCTGACCCACGTGTCGCCGTCCTTCCTGACCAGGTCGGCTTCCTTCTCGATGATCAGGCCGTCGAAGACGTACCAGTTCTGGCCGGGAAGGTAGAGAGGCTCCTTGCCAATCTTCTTGATCTTGTCGAGGGCGGCGTAGAACTCGTCCCGGGTCTTGGGCGTCCCCTTGATCCCGGCCTGGCGCCAGATGTCCTTGTTGTAGATCACCATGCGGTTGGCGAAGTACCACGGCGCCGCGTACTGCTTGCCCTCGTAGACCGTGGACTCGCTCAGGGACTCGGTCCACTGGCCGGCACCGAGGTCGTCCTTGATCTCCGTGAGGTCGGCGAGGCCGCCGGTGACCGCGTAGGACGGGGTCTGGGTGTTGCCGATCTCGAAGACGTCCGGCGGGCTCGACTCGGACAGGGCGGTGGTCAGCTTCTGCTGGATGCCGTTCCACTGCTGGACTTCGATCTTGAGCTTGGCGCCGGTCTTCTTCTCGAACTCGGCGGTGATGTCCTTCGTCCACTGGTCCGGGTTGGACCCGTCCATGAACCAGACCGTCAGGGTCTTGCCCGCGAAGTCCTCGGGTTTCGCGGGCTCGGAGGCGGAGTCACCGTCCCCGTCACCATCGGAGCCACAGGCCGACAAACCTACTGAAAGTGCCATAATTACTACACCAGCGACCACAGCGCTGCGCTTGCGCTTCACGCCAACCCTCCAGTGAACTGCCCCCACCCCCCTGATTGGCGCCTTCGGGCGCTCCACGGATGCCGGCGGACGTCGACCGCGGCCTGGGATGTGGTGAAATGGTTTAGACCAGTGATCGAGAGCTTGGCCTAGACCTTTACAGGTGTCAAGAGTTGGCGTTCCACCCGACGTGTCCGTTACCGGACCGACATCTGAACGGGGTCACCCCACCCGGCACCGGCCGTGCCACGATGTGGGGCGCAGCAGTCGGAAGGACTTACCCGACCAAGGCCGGGCGGGGACAAGTGACTGATCAACCAACGGCACCCGACCGGAGAAGGGTCGAACACGGCCCCACCGACAGGAGGAACCGGCAACGATGGCGGGCGAGGCGGGCACCAGCGCGGCGGACACCACCAACGGCAACGGGCGCGTCCCGCGCGTGCCCAAGTACTACCGGCTCAAGCGACACCTGCTGGAGATGACCCAGACCCTCCCCCCGGGCACCCCGGTACCCCCGGAGCGCGCCCTGGCCGCGGAGTTCGACACCTCCCGCACCACCGTCCGGCAGGCGCTCCAGGAACTGGTGGTGGAGGGCCGACTCGAACGCATCCAGGGCAAGGGCACCTTCGTCGCCAAGCCCAAGGTGGCCCAGGCCCTCCAGCTCACCTCCTACACCGAGGACATGCGGGCCCAGGGACTGGAGCCCACGTCCCAACTGCTGGACATCGGTTACGTCACGGCGGACGACCGGCTCGCCGGCCTGCTGGACATCCGGCCCGGTGGCAGGGTGCTGCGGATCGAGCGGCTGCGCCTGGCCAACTCCGAGCCCATGGCGATCGAGACCACCCACCTGTCCGCCAAGCGCTTCCCGGCCCTGCGCCGCAACCTGGTCCGGCACAACTCGCTGTACGCGGCGCTCGCCGAGGTCTACGGGGTGCGGCTGGCCGAGGCCGAGGAGACCATCGAGACCTCGCTGGCCACCCCGAGGGAGGCCGGGCTGCTCGGCACCGACGTCGGTCTGCCGATGCTGCTGCTGTCTCGGCACTCGCTGGACACCACCGGAGAGCCAGTGGAGTGGGTTCGCTCGGTGTACCGGGGCGATCGGTACAAATTCGTCGCACGGCTCCAGCGCCCCGGCGACTGAAACGGAGGAGCCCCACTCGAGTGCGCGGTCCGCGCCCGCATCGTTATGCGCTGGTGCTGACGGTCGTCCGGCCCCTGCTCTACATTCCGTCCATCCGTGTAGGCACCAAACAGGGCAGGGCTGGGAGCAGCACGCGAACGGAGGACGGGCACAGTGCGGAGCGTCAAACCACACACAATAGCCATCTGGACGGTGGTCGCCCTCGTCGGCGCCGCCGGCTGGGCGGTACTGGCCGTGTCCCGGGGCGAGGAGGTGTCGGCCGCCTGGCTGGTGGCCGCGGCCCTGGGCTCGTACGCCATCGCGTACCGGTTCTACGCCCGGTTCATCGCCCACCGGGTGCTCAAGGTGGACAAGACCCGGGCCACCCCGGCCGAACGGCTCGACAACGGCGTGGACTTCCACCCGACCGACCGACGGGTGCTGGTCGGCCACCACTTCGCGGCCATCGCGGGCGCCGGGCCCCTGGTCGGCCCGGTGCTCGCGGCCCAGATGGGGTACCTGCCGGGCACCATCTGGATCATCGTCGGGGTCATCTTCGCGGGCGCCGTGCAGGACATGGTCACGCTGTTCTTCTCCATGCGCCGGGACGGCAAGTCCCTCGGCCAGATGGCGAGGGACGAGATCGGCGTCGTCGGTGGCGTCGCCGCCCTGATCGCGGTCTTCCTGATCATGATCATTCTGCTGGCGGTGCTCGCGCTGGTGGTCGTCAACGCCCTCGCGGACTCCGCGTGGGGCACCTTCTCCATCTCGATGACCATCCCGATCGCCCTGTTCATGGGCTTCTACCTGCGGGTGCTGCGCCCCGGCCGGGTCACCGAGATATCCCTGATCGGGCTGGCCCTGCTGCTGCTCGCCATCATCTCGGGCAACTGGGTCGCCGAGTCCTCGTGGGCCGACGCGTTCACCCTGAGCCCGGGCGCGCTCACCGTCTGGATGATCATCTACGGCTTCGTCGCCTCGGTGCTGCCGGTGTGGATGCTGCTGGCACCCCGCGACTACCTGTCCACGTTCATGAAGGCGGGCACCATCGGGCTGTTGGCGATCGGCGTGCTGATCGCCCTGCCGACGATGAAGGCGGAGGCCGTCACCGACTTCGCCTCCCGGGGGGACGGTCCGGTCTTCGCCGGGTCGCTGTTCCCGTTCGTGTTCATCACCATCGCCTGCGGCGCGCTCTCCGGCTTCCACGCCCTGGTCTCCTCGGGAACCACCCCGAAGATGATCCAGAAGGAGACCCAGGTGCGGATGATCGGCTACGGCTCCATGCTCATGGAGTCGTTCGTCGCCGTGTGCGCGCTGATCTGCGCCACCATCATCGACCCGGGCCTCTACTTCGCGATGAACGCCCCCGCGGGGTTCGTCGGGGACAACGTGCAGGCCGCGTCCGACGCCGTGGCCAGCCTCGGCTTCAGCATCACCCCGGAACAGCTCCAGGCGGCGGCGCACGCCGTCGAGGAGGAGAGCCTGTTGTCCAGGACGGGCGGCGCGCCCACCTTCGCGATCGGGCTCTCAGAGATCTTCTCCGACGCGTTCGGCGGCGGCGGCAAGGCGTTCTGGTACCACTTCGCCATCATGTTCGAGGCGTTGTTCATCCTCACCACGGTGGACGCCGGCACCCGGGTCGGCCGGTTCATGCTCCAGGACCTGATGGGCAACGTCTACAAGCCGTTCCGCGACGTGAGCTGGAAGCCGGGCCTGTGGCTGGCCAGCGCGGTGGTCGTGGGCTCCTGGGGCTACTTCCTGTGGGTCGGCGTCCACGACCCGCTGGGCGGCATCAACCAGCTCTTCCCGCTGTTCGGCATCGCCAACCAGCTCCTCGCCGCGGTCGCCCTCACCGTCGCCACCACCCTGCTGATCAAGTCGGGACGACTGAAGTGGGCCTGGATCACCGGCATCCCCCTGGCCTGGGACGTCGCGGTCACCCTCACCGCGAGCTGGCAGAAGATCTTCTCCGACGACGTCGCGGTGGGCTTCTTCGCCCGGCGTGACCAGTTCCAGGACGCCATCGACGCCGGCAAGGTGCTGCCACCGGCCAAGGACATGGACGACATGCACACCGTGGTCACCAACGCCACGGTGGACGGCGTGCTCTCCGTCATCTTCGCGTTGCTGATCATCATCGTCATCCTGGACGCGACCCGGATCTGTGTGAAGGCCATCCGCGACCCCGCCTCCACCCAGCTCAAGGAAACTCCCTACGTGGAGTCCAAACTCGTCGCCCCCGCCGGCCTGCTGGCCACCAAGGAGGAGAAGGCCGAACTCGTCGCCGCCGGCCTCGGCAGCGACGGGGGCATCCGCAGGGACGGCCCCGCGTGACCGCCGTCGGTGACGGGCTCGCCGCCCGGCCCTCCCTGCCCCGCACCGCGCTGAGCCGACTGCTGCGGGCGGCGCGCTGGGTCCGCTGGTACGTGCGCGAGGTCGCCGGCGACTCGGTCTACGACCGTTACGTCGCGCACGCCCGCGCGTGCGACCCCCAGGCCCCGGTGCTCTCCCGCCGCGACTTCGAACGCAACCGGACCGACGAACGGGAAGCCGACCCGCGCAAGGGCTTCCGCTGCTGCTGAACCCGGCGGACACACAACGTGGGGTGGGCCACCGAGGCCCACCCCACGTCCGCTCCGGCCCGCGCCGGGCCCCGCCGCGGATCAGTCGTTGGGCACCGTGGCGTAGCGCGGGGTGCCCTCGGCCATCTGGCGCAGGGCGTCCTTGCGTTCGCGCTTGGAGAGGCGGTCGATGTAGAGGTACCCGTTGAGGTGGTCGGTCTCGTGCTGGAGGCAGCGGGCGAAGTACCCACTGCCCTCGACGACGATGTCCTTGCCCCGCACGTCCTGGCCGCGCACGACCGCGTAGTTGGGACGGGCCAGGGGGGCGTAGGCGGTCGGAACGGACAGGCAGCCCTCGTTCGAGTCGTCCAGCACCCGAAGCGCCGGGTCCAGCTCCTCCAGCACCGGGTTGATCACGTGGCCGGCGTGCCGCACCCCGTCGTCGTCCATGCAGTCGTAGACGAAGACCCGCTGGTCCACACCGATCTGATTGGCCGCGAGGCCCACCCCCTCGGCGGCCTCCATGCTCTTGAACATGTCGTCGATGAGCACGGCCAACTCGTCGTCGAACGTCTCGACCGTCCGGCACGGCCGGTGCAGCACGGGGTTGCCGACCACCGTGATGGGCCGCGCCGTGCCGCGGGCGCGGTGGGCCGCCACCAGTTCCTCGGCACCGGTCGTGTCGTCGACGAACCGCGACTCGACGGTCTCGTCCTGCTCCTGCTGCGCCATGGTCTCGGTCAGGCCTTCCTGCGTCTTCTTCTACCCAAGGTGACGATGTCGTCGTCCAGGGTACGGCGGCAGGGGGCCGGTGTCCCAAAGGGGCCGCGGGTCAGCAGACCTCTTCCAGGTCCCGGTAGGCCCTGCTGTCCGGGCTGTCCGCGACCCAGCCGTCCAGCAGCCCGCGGACCAGGCCCGCCGGGGCGGCGATGCCGCACTCCCGCTCCGGAACCCAGGGCCCGCTGGCGCTGCGGTGGCTCAGCCGGCCGGGGTGCCCCGGCTCGCCCTGGTCGTGGGGGTCGTGGTGCTCGAAGTGCCGGTCGTCGGCGGGCATCCGGCTCTCCGAACACGTCCGGCAGAGCAGCCGCACCGAGGAGGACCAGTCCTCCGCGGCGTAGCCGGCGTCGGCCGCCAACCGCTCCATGGCGTCCCGGTCCTCCCGGGTCGCGGCCTCCAGCAGCACGAGGTAGGTGGGGACGGGGGAGGGCGCCCACAGCTCGATCTCGTCGAAGACCGGGTAGACCGCGCCCCGGCTGACCACCCGCTCCCCGTGCGGAACCCCGTCGTGCAGCACCACCTCGCCCCAGCGCCGGCCGGAGGACGGCAGCGGGATGCTCAGGACCTCGGTCCGCGCCGGGTCGAGCCGGCGCCCCCAGACCACCTCGGACTCCCCCTCCGGGGAGAGCCGCACCGCCGCGCTGCCCAACGGCGCCTGGAGCGGGGCGTCAACGGCGGCCCCCTCCCCGCCGACCTGGTCCGGCAGCCGCAGCCCGTACGCCTGCCAGGCGCGGCGGGCCAGCGGCCAGTCCTGCAACGCGGTCGCGGCGATGCCCAGGTTCCACCAGTCGGGTGCCCCGGTGCCGCGGTCGAGCAGGGCCACCGCCCGCAGCCCGGCGGCGCGGGCCTGCTCCCAGTCGTGCCGGAACTTGTGCAGCAGGGCGAGGTTGAACCAGGACTCCGAGAGCCACGGCTCCAGGTCGGCGGCGCGGGTGAGCAGGGCGCCCGCGTCCTCGTACCGTCCGTCGCGGATCAGCGTGAAGGCGCGGTCGGTGGCCTGCCGCCACGTGGCGGACGGCCGGTGCCGTGCTCTGCCGAAGATCCTCACGATTCCGCCTGGCTGGGTACGGGTACCGCCGGTCGATGCCGCCGGTACGGGCTGAGACTGCTACTGGGATGCTGCCCTAGCCGGTGACGGCCAGAACATCCCCGTCCTGGACGACGTCGTTCCGGGCCGACCCCGGCTCGCCGCCGGCTCCGGGGCTCCGGCCGCGTGCTCGGAACCCGGCCGCGCCGGTCGTCCACGGGGTCACCAGCGGGTCACCGGAGCCGTGCGGTCCCACCGCTGCCTGGCGGTCCACCTCGCTTGCCACTGCTGTCCACCGACCTCTTCTCCGGCCTGCCCCGCGTCCCCCGCGCGATGCCTGTGAGCGCATCCAACCACGGCCGGCTCCACCGGCGCTCCTCACCTACGGCGTTGTCCACAGGTTGTGCCGGGTTCCCCGGGTTGTGCCCGCACACACGTCGGCCCCGGAGACGGGCTCCGGGGCCGTGGCACGCACGTGGTTACCGAGGGTGAGAATCCGGGTGGCGCGGGGCCACGCCGGCGTGGTGGTGGGGCGACGGCGCTCCTCAGGCCGGGGCCTGGCCCGCCGCGGGCTTCCGGTCGGGCTGGGCCGCGGCGGCCTCCGGCTGGCAGGCCGGGTCCTCCTCGTCCCTCGACGAGCCGGCGCCGGCCGTCTGACCAGACCGGATGGCGTCGATCCGGCCCATCACCTTGCTCCGCAGGTCCTGCGGCACCTGGTCGGAACCGCAGCACCGCTTGACCAGTTTCTTGACGGCCTGCTCTAGGCCGTACATCTCCAGGCAGGGGTGGCACTCGTCGAAGTGCTCCCGGAACTTGGCGCGCTCATCGTCGGACATCTCGTTGTCCAGGTACTCGTAGAGGTGGTCGAGTACCTCGGCGCACTCTGTCTCGTGCGGATCTCCGCAGCTCATGTGCCCGAGCCCTTCCGGTCGTGCGGTGGGGGTCCGCCCGCGGCCACCCCCACCCGCGGGCCCGCCGGCTCCCGCCCGCCATTGTCCGAGGGGACCAGTCCGCGTTCGCGGGCGTAGTCCTCCAGCATGCCGCGGAGCTGGCGTCGCCCACGGTGCAGCCGGGACATCACCGTACCGATGGGTGTCCCCATGATGTCGGCGATCTCCTTGTACGCAAAGCCCTCCACGTCGGCGAGGTACACCGCTATCCGGAACTCCTCCGGGATGGCCTGGAGCGCCTCCTTCACGTCGGAGTCCGGAAGGTGGTCCAGGGCCTGCGACTCGGCCGAGCGCAGTCCCGTGGACATGTGCGACTCGGCCCGTGCGAGCTGCCAGTCCTCGATCTCCTCGGCGGCGCTGCGCTGGGGTTCGCGCTGCTTCTTGCGGTACGAGTTGATGAAGGTGTTGGTGAGGATGCGGTAGAGCCACGCCTTGAGGTTGGTGCCCTCGCGGAACTGGTGGAACGAGCCGTACGCCTTGGCGTAGGTCTCCTGCACCAGGTCCTCCGCGTCGGCGGGGTTGCGCGTCATGCGCAGCGCGGCGGAGTACATCTGGTCGAGAAAGCCGAGGGCGTCCCGCTCGAAACGGGCGTTCCGCTCGACGGAGGACTCCTCGGCCTGCGTGCTGTCGTCGGTCCCTACGACCGGACCCACCTCCTCGATCACCGAACCGGAACCCCTCACGGGTCCGCTCGAATCGGAGGATATAGGCCGTGCGGTCAGGTCGCCCACCGTTGACCGCCCGGTGGCGGACCACTGGGTCCAGGTCAGGGGTGAGACCTGCGCGCGTGGCTGGCAAGGTGCAGAAACCATCCAGGGGGCCTTCCGGGAACGACGACGAGCCGACAGCCGGAGAACGCCACGCCCCCCGGCGGCATTCCCGGGCCGCGCCCAACCAGGTCAGACGCCCCGGAGGACCCTTTCCAGCCAGTCGGCCACCCCGTCGGTGACCACCCGCAGGGCCGCGGCCTCGTCCAGCGGCGCCCGTTTGGGCACGGCGAAGGCGTGATCGGCGTGCGGCACCGCCAACAGCTCCCGCTCCGCGACGCCGCCGGCGGCTCCCCCGGCGCCCGGCCCCGGCCCCGGGGAGGGCCGCTCGGAGAACTCCCCGGGGAACTCCGCCACGAACTCCTCGGGACGCCCGAACGGGTCGTTCCCGCCCTGCACCACCAGGGTCGGCAGCCCGGCGGCGGCCAGTTCCCCGGCCCGGCTGCGCTCCGGCCGGCCCGGCGGGTGCAGCGGGAAGGCGAGGGCCAGCACCGCGACCGCGCCCAGCTCCCGCGCGGTCCGGCAGGCCACCCGGGCCCCGGCGCTGCGCCCTCCGGCGACCACCGGCAGCCCCTGGGCACGCAGCGCGCCCCACACCGCCGTCCACCCGGCGTCCAGCGTCTTCGGCGCCGGGGCCAGCTTCCTCCCCGCCACCCGCCAGGGCTGTTCCACCAGGGCCACCGTCACCCCGTGCGCCGGCAGGGCGGCGGCCAGCGCCCGCAGGTCACGGCTTTCGACGCCGCCTCCGGCCCCGTGGCCGAGGGCCAGCACGGCGCGGGCGTCTGACGCGGGGGCGGAGGTGATCCGGGCGTCGCCCGCGGGGGTGGGGACGAGTCGTGGGGGGTCGAGTGCGGTCACGGGATCAGAACAGCGTCTCCACCGTGCGCTGGGCAAGCGGCTCGATCAACTCGGGCGTGTTGTTCCGCACCTGGCTGACCTCGGTGGACACCGGGTAGGCCCGCATCAGCCCGGGTGGGGGCGGGACCAGGAGTTCGCGCAGGGCCTCCGGGTCGTCGTTGGCCGGGTCCAGCCACTCCGCCCAGCGGTCCTGGGGGATGGTCAGCGGCATCCTCGGGTGGATGTCGGCGAGGGAGCGCGGGGCGCCCGGGGCCGCGCCCGCCCGAGGGGTGTCACCGTGGTCGGCGTCCTGGTGATCGGGGTCTCGGGGCCCTGGAACGGCGCCGGTGCCCTCTCCGGGGGCGGGCTCCGCGCCGGCGAACGGCTCGGTCTCCGCCTCGACGGTCAGCACCGCGCAGGTGGACCACCACGCCCGGGGGTGGTCGTCAGGGAGCGTCCGGTCCCGCCAGAACTCGTAGATCGCGGCCATGGCCATGACCGAACCGTCCGCCGGGGTGATGAAGTAGGGCTGCTTGCGGGCCCGTTTGCGGGCGCCGCGCTGCTCGTGGGCGAACTCGTCGGGCTCGGTGTGCCACTCGTAGTAGCCGTCGGCGGGCACCAGGCAGCGCCGGGTGGCGAAGGCGCGTCGGAACGACGGCTTCTCGTGGACCGTCTCCGCCCGCGCGTTGATCATCTTCGCCGCCGACTCCGGGCCCTTGGCCCACGACGGCACCAGCCCCCAGCGGAGCACCCGGAGCTGGCGGACCGGGTCGGACGTCGCGCCCGGGGCCTTCAGGGGCCGCTCGAGCACGGCCCAGACGTTCTTGGTGGGCGCGACGTTCCAGTCCGGTTCCAGGGTCTCCTCCGGAGCCCGGAACGCGACGTCGAAGAGGGTCCCGAGCTCCTCCGGCCCACGGCTTGCCACATAACGACCGCACATGGGAGCCACCCTGCCAAAAACTCCGGCCGGACGTCGATCGTCCGACGATCTTCCCGCCGGAACCGGGAGTGACGTTCCACTCCGCCGGTCCCGCGGGGGGCCAGGCGGGTGATAACACGGTGGCCATGGAAACCACGAGCATCTCCGAGCTTTGGGACCGCGTCGTCGGCACCCAGCCCGACCCCCCCTCCTGGCTGGTCATGGCCACCGCCCTGATCGCCATGGGGGCCATCGTGCCCAACGGCCTGTGGCGGGTCAGCCGCAACGTGGTGACCATCGCCCACGAGGGCGGCCACGCCCTGGTGGCGCTGCTCAGCGGCCGACGGCTGGAGGGCATACGCCTGCACTCGGACACCTCGGGGCTCACCGTCTCCCGCGGCCGGCCTACCGGGCTCGGCATGATCCTCACCGCCGCGGCCGGGTACACCGCGCCGCCGCTGCTCGGTCTCGGCGGGGCCTGGCTGCTGGCGTCGGGGCACGTCACCGCGCTGCTGTGGACCGCGATCGGGCTGCTCGCGGGGATGCTGGTGATGATCCGCAACGCGTACGGAGCGCTGGTCGTGGTGCTCACCGGGACGGTGTTCTTCCTGGTCTCCTGGCTGGGGGCGGACCGGGTGCAGGCCGCGTTCGGCTACGCGGCCGTGTGGTTCCTCCTGCTCGCCGGTGCCCGGCCGGTCCACGAGCTCCAGCGCAAGCGCGGCCAGGGGCAGGCCACGGACTCCGACGCCGACCAGTTGGGTCGGCTGACCCACGTGCCGGGCGGGGTGTGGGTGGCGACGTTCGCCGCGGTGGCCGTGGTCTGCCTGCTGGGCGGGGGACGCTGGCTGCTGGGCCTCTGACACTGGGACGCGGGCGGCTGGGCGGGGCGTCGGGCCGCGCGGCTCGTTGCGTACCGGAGACACAGCAGTGGTAGACCAGGTGAGTGCTGCCCGGCGGGTCCGGACCAACCACGGCCACCGCGGCAGCCCCAAGCGGCAATAGCCGTATTCCTCCCGATTTTTCCCCTACCGAGGGGTACTAAGGTGGTGGCACATGACCGGCATCCCCGCGCACAACCCGCACTGGCCCGCTCCGATCGCGTCCGACCCCGTGGACGCGACCGTCATCGTGCCCGGTTCCAAGTCGATCACCAACCGCGCTCTGGTCCTGGCCGCGCTCGCCGCGGAACCCGGTTGGGTGCGCCGGCCGCTGCGCAGCCGCGACACCCTGCTGATGGCCCAGGGCCTGGCGGATCTCGGCGTCGGGATCGAGACGGTGCCCAACAGCGCGAGCGGCGCGGGAGCCGGCCCCGGCGACGCCTGGCGGGTGATCCCCGCCGCACTGCACGGACCGGCCCGCGTGGACGTCGGCAACGCCGGCACGGTGATGCGGTTCCTGCCCCCGGTGGCCGCGCTCGCCGACGGCCCCGTGCACTTCGACGGCGACCCCCGGGCCAGGGAACGCCCCCAGCACGGAGTGATCAACGCCCTCCGCGGCCTCGGCGCCCGGATCGAGGACGAGGGCCGGGGCACCTTCCCGCTGACCGTGCACGGCGGCGGCGCGGTGGACGGGGGCTCGGTGGAGGTGGACGCCTCCTCCTCGTCCCAGTTCGTCAGCGCCCTGCTGCTCAGCGCGCCGCGGTTCAACCAGGGCGTGGAGGTGCGGCACGTGGGCGGCCCGGTGCCGTCGCTGCCGCACATCCGGATGACCGTGGAGATGCTGCGGGCGGCCGGCGCCAAGGTGGACACCCCCGAGTCCGGGGGCGAGCCCGACGTGTGGCGGGTGGCCCCCTCCGCGTTGCTCGGCCGCGACCTGGTGGTGGAGCCCGACCTGTCCAACGCGGCGCCGTTCCTGGCCGCCGCCCTGGTGACCGGTGGTCGGGTGACCATCCCCGACTGGCCGGCCCACACCACCCAGCCGGGCGACGCGCTGCGGGACGTCTTCACGCGGATGGGCGGCGCCTGCGCCCTGACCGAGCAGGGCCTGCGGTTCACCGGCAGCGGGCGGGTGCACGGCATCGAGGCGGACCTGCACGAGGTCGGCGAGCTGACACCGGTGATCGCGGCGGTCGCCGCGCTCGCCGACTCCCCGTCCGAGCTGACCGGCATCGCCCACCTGCGGATGCACGAGACCGACCGGCTCGCCGCCCTCGCCAAGGAGCTCAACGAGCTCGGCGGCGACGTCGCCGAGACCGCTGACGGCCTGCGCATCAGGCCCCGCCCGCTGCGCGGCGGGGTCTTCCACACCTACGAGGACCACCGGCTCGCCACCGCCGCGGCGGTGCTCGGCCTGGTCGTACCCGGCGTGGAGGTGGAGAACGTGGCGACCACCGCCAAGACCCTCCCGGAGTTCCCCGACCTGTGGGTCGCCATGCTCGAGCGGAGCGGCTCTCCCGCCACCCCCGGGGCGTGAAGTCCGCACCATGAGACGCTACGGGCCGGAGAGCGACGAGGAGGACGTCCGGGTACGACCGGGACGTCGGGGGAGCCGCCCGCGCACCCGCAACCGCCCCAAGCACGAGGACGCGGCCGAGGGGTTCGTGGTCACCGTGGACCGGGGGCGGTGCACCTGTCTGGTCGGGGGGCGGCAGATCACGGCCATGAAGGCCAGGGAGCTGGGCCGCAAGGGAGTGGTGGTCGGCGACCGGGTCGGTCTGGTCGGCGACCTCTCCGGCAGCGAGGGTTCGCTGGCCAGGATCGTG
Source organism: Wenjunlia vitaminophila DSM 41686 (assembly GCF_000380165.1). GTDB lineage: Bacteria > Actinomycetota > Actinomycetes > Streptomycetales > Streptomycetaceae > Wenjunlia > Wenjunlia vitaminophila. Next base: position 20,344 of record NZ_KB904670.1, on the reverse strand, counting down.
CGGGTGCACCCCCGGGACTCGGTGCTGCGCCGCACCGCGGACGACGACGACCCGTACGAGCGGGTGGTGGTGGCCAACGCCGACCAGCTCGCCGTGGTCACCGCGCTGGCCGACCCCGAGCCACGCCCCCGGCTGATCGACCGCTGCCTGGTCGCCGCCTACGACGCCGGTCTGGAGCCGCTGCTCGTGCTCACCAAGGCGGACCTCGCCCCGGCAGAACCGCTGCTGCGCACCTACGCGCCGCTGGGGGTGGCCCACGTGGTGACCCGTCGCGACACCCTGGGGACCGGTGGCGCCCAGGCGGTGCTCGAGCGGCTGACCGGCCGGGTCACGGTGTTCGTCGGCCACTCGGGGGTGGGCAAGACCACACTGGTCAACGCACTGGTGCCGGGCGGGACCCAGCGGGCCACCGGGGCCGTCAACGTGGTCACCGGGCGGGGCCGACACACCACCACGTCGGCGCTGGCGCTGGCCCTGCCCGACGACTCCGGCTGGGTGATCGACACCCCTGGCGTGCGCTCCTTCGGCCTGCACCACGTGGAGCCCGCAACGCTGGTCCACGCGTTCCCCGACCTGGAGCCGGGCACCGCCAACTGCCCCCGGTCGTGCAGCCACGACGAGCCCGACTGCGCACTGGACCAGTGGGTGGCCGAGGGGCACGCCGAACCGACCCGGTTGGAGTCCCTGCGTCGGCTGCTGGCCACCCGGGAGCGTCGCGACGGCGACTGACCCGGCGTCAGGGAAGAACCCGCTCCCGGGGCGGGCGCGCACGCCGGTTTCCGTGTGATCATCGTTAGGCTTTGCGATTCCATTGCACTTCAGTCCCGATGCGAAAGGCCCGACCGATGGCATGGCTGCTCGTGGTGGTCGCCGGAGTCTTCGAGACCGGCTTCGCCGTCTGCCTCAAGCTCTCCCACGGCTTCACCCGTCTCTGGCCCACCATCGCCTTCGCCAGCTTCGCGCTGGCCAGCTTCGGGCTCCTCACCCTGTCCCTGAAGAAGCTCGACGTGGGGCCCGCCTACGCGGTGTGGACCGGGATCGGAGCCACCGGCACCGCCATCTACGGCATGGTGTTCCTCAACGACGTGGTCTCCGTCCTGAAGATCATTTCCATCAGCCTGGTCATCATCGGGGTCATCGGCCTGCAGTTGAGCGGTTCGACGCACTGAGCCCGGCCCGCCCGCCGAGCGGGTCCGCGGGCTGGGTGTCCCGGCCTTCGGGGCCCCGGCGTCTCAGGAGGGCGCCGGCGGGGTGTTGGCGTCCCTGAGCCTGCGCATCAACTCGGCGAGCCGCTCCGCGTCCTTCGTCCCCAGCGGCTCGAGGAAGAACCGCCGCAACGACCGGACGTGCCACGACCTCGCCTCGCGCGCCGTGGCGAGCCCCTCCTCGGTGAGCGCCACATAGGTGATCCGCCGGTCCTCCGGGGAGCCCTGGCGCTCTATCAGTCCCGCGGCGACCAGGCGGTCCGCGCACTTGGTGAACCCGCCGGAGGTGAGCGACACCTCGTGGGCGAGGCGGGTCATGGTCATCCGGTGTCCCGGCGTCCGCAGCAGGCGCAGCAGCACGTCGAACCACGGCCCGGGCACCGAGACGTCCACCCCGAGGTCAGCGACGGCCAGCCGGGAGGTGCGGGTGAACGCCTCCACCGTCAGCCCCCACCAAGTGATCAACTCGTCGTCCGACACGTCCCTGCCGTCACGCTGGTCCTGTGCCTTCGCCATGGGGGACACACTACGTCCCGTCATCGCACCACCCCTGCCAGAGCAGGCCGCGGACCAGTCCCGCGACCGCCGCGCACGCCTCGTCCATGGTCCCCGCCGGGGCCACCGCGTAGGAGACGGTGAGCCGGACGGCGGCCTCGCAGACGGAACCGATCTCGGCGAGTTCCAGGGTGGGGAACCCGTGCTCGAGGGCTCCGACGGCGCGGTTGCGTAACGCCGCCACCATGTCGGTGGGGCCCAGCGGGACCGTCCCCGGAACCAGGGTGAGCCGGTCCTCCCGGCCCCCGGTGAGCACCGAGCGCACCAGCGGGTTGCTCTGTACGTTGCGCAGGGTCCACTCGGCCGCCGCGGCGAAGCAGTCGCCCGCGTCGGCTCCGGACCGCTCCGCGCCGGCCAGGGCCAGGTCCACCCCGGTGAGGAAGGTGTCCACCTCACGCCGGGTCAGGGCCCTGGCAAGGCCGTCCTTGCTGCCGAACTCGTTGTAGAGGGTCTGCCGGGACACCCCGGCTGACTGGGCCACCTCGACCATCCGCACCGCCGACCAGGGCCGCTGGGCCAACGCGGACAGGGCGGAGTCCAAGAGTGTCTCGCGTGCAGTAGGCATGGTCATCTCCAGCGCTCACGCAAGGCCGTTCGAAACAGAATTTGACGCGACGCCAGGCTCCGTCAAGGGTTAATCGACCGACTGGCAGGTACTCCCCCTACCGGCCCACCCTGGTGGCCGGGTGCCTGACCTGTCGCTACTGTTCGCCTCATGCCGGACTACGACGATGATCTGCGCCTCGCCCATGTGCTGGCGGACGTGGCCGACGCCGCCACCATGGAGCGCTTCCGGGCCACCGACCTGAAGGTCGAGACCAAGCCGGACATGACGCCGGTCACCGAGGCCGACCGCACGGCTGAGGAGCTGATCCGCAGCGCGTTGCAGCGGGCCAGGCCCCGCGACGCGGTGCTCGGGGAGGAGTTCGGCAGCCGGGGCCAGGGGGCCCGGCGCTGGGTCATCGACCCGATCGACGGCACCAAGAACTACGTTCGCGGGGTGCCCGTGTGGGCCACCCTCATCTCGCTGTTGGTCCCTGCCCAGGGCGGTCTTCAGGGAGTGGTCGGCCTGGTCTCAGCCCCGGCGCTGGGCCGCCGCTGGTGGGCCTCCCTGGGCTCGGGCGCGTTCACCGGCCGCAGCCTGGCCTCGGCCAGCCGTCTGGGGGTGTCCAGGGTGAGCAGGATCGAGGACGCCTCCTTCGCGTACTCCTCGATCAGCGGCTGGGAGGAACAGGGCCGACTGGGCGGTTTCCTGGACCTCAGCCGGGCCTGTTGGCGCACCCGCGGGTACGGCGACTTCTGGCCGTACATGATGGTCGCGGAGGGCTCGGTGGACATCTGCGCGGAGCCGGAGCTCTCCCTGTGGGACATGGCCGCCCCTTCGGTGGTGGTCACCGAGGCAGGCGGGCTCTTCACCGACCTCGACGGTGTTCCGGGCCCGGGGGGCAGCAACGCCGCCGCCTCCAACGGCCTGCTCCACAAGGAGTTGCTGACCTTCCTGAACTGAGCCCAGGGCCTTGTTGCCGTCCAGCGGGCGTGTGAACATGGGAAATCCCTGCCCTTGTGAACTTGTGAACGGCTTCTCAATGCGGCATGTGCCAATGGGAAGGGCCCGCGTCACAGGGAGATCGAGGGCTCTCCCCAGCCGCAGGAGGTGGCCCAGCCCATGCTCGTCCGCGACGCCATGAGCACGGTGGTGCTGACCATCGGCCCGACGCACACCCTGCGACAGGCGGCCTGCCTGATGGCGGCCCGCCGGGTCGGTGCGGCCGTCGTGCTCGATCCCGACACCTGTGGGATAGGAATCCTGACCGAACGCGACGTCCTGACCTCGGTCGGCCGGGGCCAGGACCCGGACCGGGAGGTCGCCGGCTCCCACGTCACCACCGAGGTGGTCTTCGCCGTCCCCGAGTGGACGCTGGAGAGCGCCGCGAGCGCCATGATGCACGGGGGTTTCCGGCACCTGGTGGTGCTGGAGGAGGACAGTCCCGCGGGCATCGTCTCGGTCCGCGACATCATCCGCTGCTGGACCGACCACCAGCGCCCAGGCCAGCCGGTCACCGCCGTGGTCGTCTGAACGCAGCCCCGCCCGCGCCGTCCGGGAGCACAGCGGCCGGGGGGCGGGTCCGACGTGGGACCCGCCCCCCGACCAACCTCCTGCCACGCCGTCGGCCGGAGGCACACCCAGCCGTGACGCGGACCGGCGGGCGACCGCGGCGCTGCTCCTGGCGGCACCGCGGTCGCCACTCGGCCTCGGGCGTCAGGCGGAGCGGAGCGTGCGCACCGCCTCCTCGAGGCGCTTGCCGAAGTCGGCGTCGGCCTGGCGGAAGTTGTTGATGGCCCGCTCGGCGATGTCGTCCCGGGAGACCTGGGAGATGGACCCCGCCAGGTTGGCGACCAGGCGCTCCTTCTCCTCCTCCGACATCAGCCGGTACAGGTTGCCGGCCTGGACGAAGTCGTTGTCCTCGGCGTGCGAGGGAGCGACGTGGTCACCGGTGACCCCGGTGACCGGGATCGGCTGCCACAGCGGGCGGCCGGTCTGGGCCGGGCCGCCGAAGCTGTTCGGCTCGTAGTTCTTCGACCCGCCGTGCCGGCCGTCGTAGTTGAAGCCGTCCCGGCTGTAGGTGCGCGCCTCGGTGGCGTGCGGGCGGTTCACCGGCAGGTGGTCGGCGTTGATGCCCACGCGGTACCGGTGCGCGTCGCCGTAGCCGAACAGCCGGCCCTGGAGCATCTTGTCCGGGGAGGGCCCGATGCCGGGGACGAAGTGCGCCGGGGAGAAGATCGACTGCTCGACCTCGGCGAAGATGTTCTCCGGGTTGCGGTTGAGCTCGAGCTTGCCGATCTCGATGGGCGGGTAGTCCGCGTGCGGCCAGACCTTGGTCAGGTCGAACGGGTTGAAGCGGTAGTTCGCCGCCTCGGCCGCCGGCATGATCTGGACCTGGACCGTCCAGGACGGGTACTCGCCGCGCTCGATGGCCTGGCGCAGGTCCCGCTGGTGGCTGTCCGGGTCCTCGCCGGCGAGCTTCGCCGCCTCCTCGGCCGTCAGGTTCTTGATGCCCTGGTCGGTCTTGAAGTGGTACTTGACCCAGAAGACCTCGCCCGCCTCGTTGTTCCACTGGAAGGTGTGCGAGCCGTAGCCGTTCATGTGACGGTACGAGGCCGGGATGCCCCGGTCACCGAACAGCCAGGTCACCTGGTGGGTGGACTCCGGGCTCAGTCCCCAGAAGTCCCAGACGTTGTCCGGCTCCTGCGAACCGGTGTACGGGTCGCGCTTCTGGGTGTGGATGAAGTCGGGGAACTTGATGGCGTCCTTGATGAAGAACACCGGCGTGTTGTTGCCGACGAGGTCGTAGTTGCCCTCTTCGGTGTAGAACTTCAGCGCGAAGCCACGCGGGTCACGCACCGCGTCCGCGGCACCGAGGTTGCCCGCCACCGTGGAGAAGCGCAGGAAGACCTCGGTCTGCTTGCCGATCTCGGAGAGGAACTTGGCGCGCGTGTACTTGGTCACGTCCGCCGTCACCGTGAAGGTGCCGTAGGCGCCCGCGCCGCGGGCGTGCACCACCCGCTCCGGGATGCGCTCACGGTTGAAGTGGGCGAGCTTCTCCAGCAGGAGCTGGTCCTGGACCAGGACCGGACCGCCGATGCCCGCGCTTTCGCTGTTCTGGTTGTCGGCAACCGGCGCGCCCGCCTCTGTGGTGAGCGCTCCCGCCGCCTTGTCTTCCTGCACCGTCACGTGCGCCTCCCTGACCTTCCCTGGTTCTCTTGGCCAACGGCAGATGAGATCCTACAATGGACAATGTCCAAGTCAATACCAGAACCAATCCCATACCACATCAGGCCTAGATCACCCAAACGCTGTTAGGCTGGAACGCATGACCGACCTGCTGGAACGACTTCGCGAGCGCGGTTGGCGGCTCACCGCCCAGCGGCGGATCATCGCCGAGGTCCTCAGTGGGGACCACGTGCACTACACGGCGGACGAAGTGCACGCCCACGCGGTGGAGCGGCTCCCGGAGATCAGCAGAGCCACCGTCTACAACACCCTGGGCGAGCTCGTCAGCATCGGTGAGGTCCTGGAGGTCAGCACCGACGGTCGGGCCAAGCGCTACGACCCCAACGCCCACCGCCCGCACCAGCACCTGATCTGCTCCCGGTGCGGAACCATCCGCGACGTGCAGCCTCGCGGCAACCCGCTGGCGGACCTGCCGGACGACGAGCGGTTCGGCTTCGCCGTCTCCCAGGTCGAGGTGACCTACCGGGGGCTGTGCCCGTCCTGCCGGGGCTGACCCCCGGCCCGAGCTCCGCCGGGCTCCGGGCCCGACCCCGCGTCAGTCGTCCGGGGCACGACGCCGTTCGGCCGTCACCGACCCCACGTGGTCCGTGAAGTCCACGAAGTCCGCGAAGTCCACGAAGGACACGGGGACACGGGGGATATCGACAGGTTGGTCTCGGTGTCCGGGAACCACCCGGCCGCCGCCGGACGCCCCGGCTCGTCCCGCGGGTCCGTGACGAGCAGCGGCAGACCGGGCGAGGTCATGGTGGCGCGGTCGGCCACGGCGAGCACCGTGCCGCCGGGCACGTCCGTGTGGACCGGGTCGTCGAGGAACTCCACACGGGCCACGTTACCCAGCTCGTCCGGCGTCAGCGTCGCGGCACGGACATCCCGCCACGCGTGGTCGTCGGAGGGGGCACCGCGGACGACGAGCGGGCAGTCCGTGGACGGGAGCGGTGTGCGCACGGTTGGTCACCTCGGTCGGGGTCCGTCGTCCGGGCTGGGCGTCCGGGTCCCGACCTAGCCGCCGCCACCGACACCGACACCGCGGGGAGCGGCGCGGTGGCGGGGACGGGCCCGGCGGGGCTAACGCAGGACCACGGCCAGGACGCGGCGCATCGACTCGGGCAGGTCGGCGTCGCCCAGCAGCCGCCGCAGCCGCGGCAGGCGGTCCCGGTCCGGGCGGGAGTAGACCTGCCGGCTCAGCCAGGCGCGCAGGTCGTCCCTGGCCTCCGCGGCCGCCTCCGGCTGGCGGCCGGCCGCCAGCTCCAGGTCGATCTCCATCCGCTGCCAGGGCCCCGCGGCCCGCAGCAGGCGCAACGCCGCCCGGCGCACCGCCGGCTCCGGCCGGTCCACGGCGGCCCGGACCGGCCCCACGGGCACCGCACCGGCCACCGGGCGCAACGCGTCCAGCACCTCACGGACCACGCTCGGCTCCGGCTCGTCCACCAGCGGCAGCAGCAGGCGGCAGCGGTCGTCGGGGCTGGCGAGCCGGCCCACGGCGCGCACCGCTGCCCGACGGACCACCGGTGGCCAGACGGGGCCGCGCTCCTCCGGCTCCCACGGGTGGGGCTCGCGGGTGGCGAGCCGTGCCAGCAGGGGCAGGTCCGAGGCGTCCCCGCACTCCCCGAGGCCGGCCGCCAGACCGGCCACCAGGTGCGCCGGGGTGGTCCGGCCGCACCGCCGCACCTGCCTGCGGTACACCTCCACGGGCGGCTCACCGCGCTTGTACAGCTTCCACCGGGCCTGGGCGCGCACCATCCGGGAACGGTCCGCCAGCGGGGCCACCAGCCGGGTCGCCGGGACGTCGTCGGGCAGGGCGTCCACCGCGAGCTCCCGCACCGCGGCCGAGCGGGCCCACATCAACCGCCCCGCCTGGTCCGGGTCGAGCTCGAGCAGCCGTTGCGCACAGAGCCGCCTACAGACCTGGTCGCGGTCGTGGAGCGCGGTGCGCACCAGGTCCCCGCGCACGTACTCGCCGAGCTCGAGGGCCAGCTCCACTCCGAACCTGCGGGTCCGGCGGTCGGTGTCGCCGGCCAGGCGGCGCACCGAACGCCGCTGGGCGGGCACGGTGAGGGCCGCCCGGAACTCCTCCAGGACGTCACCCGCCCGGACCCGGCCGCCCAGCCGCAGCAGCAACCGGGCCGCGGCCACCACCTCGTCCGGGTCGAGTCTGGCCCGCAGCGCCTCCCTCGCCCGCTGGCGCACCGGCACCACCCAGTCCACGGTGCGCAAGGCCAGGGCACAGGTGGCGGCGGGGCCCGGCACGCCGGTCAGCCCGCGCACCGCGTCCTCGCGAACCCGCCCGTCGCGCACCATGCTCCGCAGCACCAGCCCCAACAGGTCGTCGGGGCCACCGCCGAACCAGTGGTGCGCCCGCGTGCGCTGGTCCAGGACGGGCCACAGCCCCGGCGGCGCCTCCACCAGCGCCCGCAGCCCGGCGGCGCGCTCCGTGCCCGTCGCCGTCCGCAGGGCACCGAGCAGTTCGTCCGCCTCCCCTGCCCGGCCGCCGGCCGCAGCGAGGACCAGGTACCGCCAGGGCATCGGCCCGCTCCCCCGCTCCTTCCCGAACGCCCTCCCCAGCCGTCCGCGCAGCACGCCGTCTCCCTCGGACACTCGACTCCCCGGCGATCAGCTCTTCCTGTGGCACCCGCTCCGAAAGGCCCCGGAAATCCAGCCGGGATGGACCTACCCCAGGAGCGTTCCAGAAACCAGCACCCAGCGTGGCTGATCGATGACGAACGAGGGGGCCGCGCCCCTCACGGCCAGGGGCCGTCCCGGAAGCGGGAGGCACGGAGGGGAGCACAGGATCACGAAGGGCCCACAGTCACTGACTGTGGGCCCTTCGGTTGGTAGCGGGGACAGGATTTGAACCTGCGACCTCTGGGTTATGAGCCCAGCGAGCTACCGAGCTGCTCCACCCCGCGTCGTTGGTTCAACCCTACGCGGTCACGGCCAGCACCGCAAACCGCGGGCCGAACGGCTGCCGACCGCCGGCATCGGGGGCGGCCCGACGCCGGCGCTCGGCAGCCTGCGGCTCACGCGCTCAGGTCGCGGTGGAGCGCCGTCTGGAGCCGGGCGGCCCGCTCGGCCACCTCGGCCGGCCCGCACTCCGCGGCCCTGGCACACCAGGACTCCGCCTCCTGCAGTGCGCCCTGGCGTGCGGTGAGCACGGCGAGCCGCAGCGCCGCCCGGCCATGCCCGGCGTCGGCGGCCCTGGTCCACCACTGCGCCGCCTCCGCCTCGCTGCCCTCCCTCGCCAGCAGCACGCCCAGGTTGAACGCGCCGTTGCTGCTGCCCGCCGCGGCGGCCTGGCGGTACCACCGGGCCGCCTCGACCACGTCACCGCGGCGCGCGGCGCACATGCCGAGACGGACCTGGGCCCGCCGGTGGCCGTTGCGGGCCGCGCGCTCGTACCACTCCTCGCTCTCCACCGGGTCCCGCTGCTCCAACAGCACCCCGAGCCGGAACGCGGCGTCGTCCGAGCCACCCCCGGCGGCCCGGCGCAGGTGCCGCTCGGCGACGTGGTGGTCGCCGTCGCGCTGGGCGGCGATGCCGACCTGTAGCGCCGCCTCGACGTGGCCCGCCGCGGCGGCCCGCTCGTACCACTGCACGGCGGTGGCCCCGTCGTCCCGCCCGGCGTGCAGGATGCCCAGGTTGAACGCGGCGTCCACGCTCCCGGCCTCCGCGGCCTTGGAGAACCACGGCTCGGCGCCCGCCGGGTCCCCGCGCTGCAACAGCAGCACGGCCAGCGCGTTGCAGGCCTCCCGGTGGCCGGCGTACGCCGCGCGTCGGTACCACTGTTCCGCCTGCGCGGTGCGGCCCGCCGCGGAGCACAACAGGCCGAGGTTGAACGCGCCGTTGTGGTCACCGGCGTCCAACGCCGTCCGGTACCAGCGCTCGGCCTGTTCCGGCTCGCCGGCCTGGGCGTGCAGGGCACCGAGGGCGTTGGCGGCGTTCCCGTCCCCGTCGAGGGCCGCCCGCCGCCACCACTCGGCGGCCTCCGCGAGATCGCCGCGGTCGCGCAGCAGGAAGCCCAGCGCGCAGGCGGCACCGGACTCGCCCTCCTTGGCCGCCTGGAGGTACCAGCGGGCGGCCTCGTCCAGCTCCCCCCGCTCCTCGAGCGCGCTGCCCAGGCGAAGCGCCGCCCGGCCGTGCCCTCGCGCCGCGGCCTGCCGGTACCAGGTCTCGGCGAGCTCGGGCTCGCCCCGCTCGGTGTGGATCAGGGCGATCCGGTAGGCGGCCTCGCGGTGGCCGCGCTCGGCCGCGGCACGGAACCACCGCTCGGCACCGACGTCCCGCCGGTGCTCAAGCAGGTCGGCGAGCGCGTAGGCACCCAGGGCGTGGCCCTGCTCGGCGGACTGCCGCAGCCAGTACTCGGCGCCCGGCTCGTCCCCCTGCTCCCTCAGGTGGCGGCCGAGGGCGTGGGCCGCGGCGGCGCTTCCGGCCACGGCGGCGATCCGCCACCAGCCGGCGGCTTCCTCGGCGTGGCCACGCTGGTGCAGCAGCACGCCCAGGTTGTTGGCCGCGGCCCGCTCACCGGCCGCGGTGGCGTTCCTCAGGTGCGGCTCGGCGGCCTCCAGGTCTCCGCGACGCAGCAGCATCGCGCCCAGCAGGCTCATGGCGGCGGTGTCGCCCGCCGTCACCGCCCGCCGGTAGCGGCACTCCAGCTCGGCCTCCTCGCGCAGTGCCAGCACGTCCTCGAAGGCCATCGACTCCAGGGGGTTGGCCTCGGTGTCCTCGTCGCCCCGGTCCATCAGGGGCCCGGACTCGGGGAGCCGGTCGTCACCCGGGCGTCGCGCGCCGGGCACCCGGCCGGTCACGTCGGACAGGACCGCGTGCGCGGCACCATCCCTCAGAAGGGTCCGCGTGACCTGTCCTCTACTAACCAGACGTTTGTTCAAAAGCTTCGCACTGTCCCCCATAGAGTCCATCGTCGCACCACCTGCAACCCGCGTACATCTGGTATACCCCAGCCCTGGAGGTCACTTCAGCGTTTTGTCGATTTCCCGACACAACGACAGACCAAACCTCGTGTCACCACCGACTCGACTGAGGGGAGGCCAACCCGCCCCCCACCGCCTACCCGGTTCGGGGCAACTCATCGCGTTCTGCGGACAGTTGGCGTCTACGGGAACAACGAGCGGGTGGGACGCCAGCCACGGGGAACCCCGGATCACCACGACGAGAGGCCATGGCCGTTGGGGACCGGTGGGGCTGGGCCGCACGGGAGGCCGCGGTGGGCAACGCCGGCGCGCCAGGGCCGGTGCAGCGACACGGAGGGCCCGAAAGGCGAAGGGCCCACAGTCACTGACTGTGGGCCCTTCGGTTGGTAGCGGGGACAGGATTTGAACCTGCGACCTCTGGGTTATGAGCCCAGCGAGCTACCGAGCTGCTCCACCCCGCGTCGTTGTGACACCATCGTAGCACGACGCGGGGTGGGGTGTGATCACTCCTCTTTCTGGCTCCGCGGCGGGGTGGCCTTCTCCGTCTCCCGGGAGGTGTCCTCCGCCCCGTTCTTCTGGTTGCCGGCCCTGCGCTCGGCGTCCTGGGCTCGTCGCAGCGCGTCCTGGATGTCGTCCTGGGCCTCGCCGAACGCCTTCCAGTCCCCGTTCTTCCTGGCCTCCTCGGCGTCGTCGATCGCCTTCTGGATGTCCGCCAGTGCCTGCCGCACCGTGGGGTCGGTGGGCGTCGTGGGCTTGGTGGGTTCGCCGGGCTTCTCCGGTTCGGTGGGGGTGGTGGGACTCTCCACGCCGAACACGACGTTGAGCGCCTTCTCCAGGGTGTCCTCGAAGGCGGTCTCCTCACCGTAGGTGACCAGCACCTTCTTCAGCAGCGGGAGGCGGGTGGTGCCGGTGCCCTTGACGTAGACCGGCTCCACGTACAGCAGTCCGCCCTCCAACGGCACGGTCAGCAGGTTCCCGTACTGCACCTCGGAGTCACCACGGGCCAGGATGTTGATCTCGTCCGCGATGGCGGGTTTGGAGTTGAACCGGCTCTGCACCAGTTTGGGGCCGTCCACCGTGGAGTTCGACGGGAGTTTGAGCAGTCTTATCGTCCCGTAGTCCTTGCTCGAGGCGTCCGCGTTGACCGCCATGAAGGACGACAGGTTCTCCCGCTGGTTCGGCACGAACGTCGAGGTCAGCGAGAACGCCTGGGCATCCTGGCCGGGGAGCTTCATGGACAGGTAGTACGGCGGCAGGTCCTTGGCGCCCACGGTGTCGCCCATCGTCGGGTCGGCCGGGACCTTCCACGCCTCGCTGCCGCTGAAGAACGTCTCCGGCTTGGTCACGTGGTACCGGGTGAGCAGCTCCCGCTGCACCTTGAACAGGTCCTGCGGGTACCGCAGGTGCTCCATCAGCTCGGGGCTGATCTTGTCCCGCTTCTCCACGGTGCCGGGGAACGCCTTCATCCAGGTCTTGAGCACCGGGTCCTCGGTGTCCCACTGGTACAGCTTCACGGTGCCGTCGTAGGCGTCCACCGTCGCCTTGACCGAGTTGCGGATGTAGTTGACCTGGTTGTCCGGGGTGAGCAACTCCCGCTGCTCACCCTCGGTCAGTGAGTCGGTCGTGGTGTCGCCGAGCGTGGTCCTGGACGCGTACGGGTAGCCGTTGGTGGTGGTGTACGCGTCGACGATCCACTGGATCCTGCCGTCCACCACGGCCGGGTACGGGTCACGGTCGATGGTCAGCCAGGGCGCGACCGCCTCCACGCGCTCCTTGGGGGTGCGGTCGTACATGATCCGCGAACCCTCGCCGATCGCACCCGAGTACATGATCTGCGGCTCGTTGAAGGTGACCGCGTAGGCGGCCTTGGTCAGCGGGTTGTCCAGGCTGACGCCGCCCTTGCCCTGGTAGGTGTAGCTCTTCTCGCCGCTGTTGTCGGAGTAGTCGATCTCCTTGGTCGGGCCGCCGACGATCGAGTACTGGGTGGTCTCCTCGCCGAAGTAGATGCGCGGCTCGTATTCGCCGAGGTCACCCTCGGGGGGGAGGTTGCGCTCGGTGAACAAGGGGTCGCCGTCGCTCTGCGTCGTGGTTCCCTTGGCCGCGACCATGCCGTAGCCGTGCGTGTACTTGAAGTGGCTGTTGACCCAGTTCTTCTCGGTGATGCCGCCGACGTTCAGCTCACGCAGGCCGACGACGGTGTCCTGCTCCTTGCCCCCGATCTTGTACCGGTCCACGTCCAGGGTCTTGGGGAACTGGTAGTACCCGCGGACCTGCTGCAACTGCTGGAACGTCGGCGAGACCACGTTCGGGTCGAGCAGGCGCAGGGCGGCGGTGGTGTCCGCGGCGGCCCGGAGCTCCTTCTGCGAGGCGGCGCTCTCCCCCTTGTACGGTTTGACGTCGGTGTCCTCGATCCCGTACGCCTCGCGGGTCGCCTTGATGTTCTTGGCGATGTACGGGGCCTCCTTGGCCTGCTCGTTCGGCTGCACCTGGAACTTCTGCACGATGGCCGGGTACAGTCCGCCGATCAGGATGGCGGAGAGCACCATCAGGCCGAAGCCGATCACCGGGAGCGACCAGGTCCGCCGCCACAGGGTGACGAAGAACAGCCCGGCGCAGACGATCGCGATGCAGAACAGGATCGTCTTGGCCGGCAGGTAGGCGTTGGCGTCCACGTACCGCAGGCCCGTCCAGCCGTCGGTGGCCTTGAACCCGCTGGACTTCACGGCCAGGGCGTACCGGTCCAGCCAGTAGGCGACGGCCTTGAGCGCGACGAAGACACCGAGCAGCACCGACAGGTGACTGGTGGCGGCGGCGGTCGCCCTGGCGCCGGGGCTGGTGATCCGCAGCCCTCCGTACAGGTAGTGCACGATCGCCGCGGCGACCAGGCAGAGCACGGTCGCGGCGAACCCGAAGCTCAGCAGGAAGCGGTACCACGGCAGGTCGAAGGTGTAGAACGAGACGTCCTTGTGGAACTGCGGGTCCTTGACGTGGAAGTCGGTGGAGTTGACCCACTGGAGCCAGGTGCGCCACTGACCCGATGCCGAGGCGCCGGCGATCAGGCCCACCAACGCGGAGATCCCGACCAGCAGCCACGTCTTGTACGGCGCCACCGCCATCCGGTACCGGTCAAGGCTCTGTTGCTCCACCGACATCGCACTCAGCGGGGGACGCAACCGGTGGGCCAGGTAGATGTTGAAACCCACGGCCAGCGCCATCAGCACGCCGAAGACGGAGAACAACCCGATCTTCGTCCACATCATCGTGGTGTAGACGGAGGAGTAGTTGATCGAGTCGTACCACAGCCAGTCCGTCCAGAAGCCGGCGAAGATGACGAAGGCGATGACGAGCACCGCCAGCACGCCCAACGTCATCAACAACGTCCGGACCCGGCGGGACGGCCGGCCGACTCTGAACCGCGGTCCCGGAGAGCCGCCGCGGTCCGGCATCTGGAACACCAAGGTGCGCACCTCGAGACATCAGTCAACAGAACAAAACAGGCACCGGGCCCGGCACCCAACGGTGGAACTTACCCACCCTTTACTCAAGTTCCCGAGCACCGCAACCAAATGTGCGCTCGGGGGCCGTGCCAGGCAGGATACGGAGCATGTCCAACCTCGGAAGCGGCAGCATGCCCACTGACGGTGGCGACCCGATCGCCGCCACCCCCCTGACGCGCGCGGTCCTGGAGATCGACGACTACGCCTCCGGCCTGGGCTGGGACCAGCCGGCACGGCTGTTCGCCCTGGTCAACACCGCTGAGCTCCAGACCAAGGAACCGGACCTGGCGAGGCAGCTCGGTCTCGACGGTGACCCACGGCCCGGTTCGTTGACGCCGGTGGAGCAGGACGAGCTGCCCGGCGGGGTGCCGCTGGACGAGTTCCTGGCCACCATCGCGTGGCCCGACGCGGTCTCCGGGTGCGCCATGGTCGTGGAGCGGCTGATGCTGCCCGCCGGCGCCGAGACCGACGTCCCCCAGGGCATCGACGACGCCGAGCTGACCGAGTGGGTGGCGGCGCACCCGTCGCGGCAGGAGGTCCGGATGACCGTGGCGGTGCTCCGCGACGGGAGCCGCGAGTCGGCGCTGCGGCTGCGCGACCGGGACTCGCCGACCGAGGTGCTCACCGGGTCCGACCTGGTCCCCGGGCTCGCGGACGCGCTGGAGGCGACCTTCAGCGAGTGACCCGGAGGGCGTCGACGGCCGCGGGGCGAGGTGGTCCCCGGCCGGAGGCGGGCCGGGCTCAGCCCTCGCAGGAGGGTAGCTCGTCGGTGCGGTGCTCGCGGATGTCCTCCAGCGCGGCGAGCGCGTCGTCCAGGGTGCCCACCTTCACCAGGGTCAGCCCGCCGGGCACGTCCTTGGCCGCGGTGGCGCAGTTGGCCTCGGGGGTGAGGAAGTAGGTGGCGCCCTCGTCGCGGGCGGCGATGGTCTTGAGCTGGATGCCGCCGATGGGCCCGACGTTGCCGTCCTCGTCGATGGTGCCGGTGCCCGCGACGAACTCACCGCCGGTGAGGTCCCCCGGCTCCAGCTTGTCGATCAGGCCGAGGGCGAACATCAGCCCGGCGCTGGGGCCGCCGACGTCGGCGAGCTTGATGTCGATGGTGAACGGGAAGGTGTGCTCCACCCCGGCCTGGAGGCCGACCATCGCCCGGCCGTCGTCCTTGGCCCTGGTGGCGGTCACCGTCACGTCGCGGGTGGGTGCCCGGTTCGCGTCGTTGCCCTTGGCGACTCCGGCGGGGACCACCGTGAAGACCACCTGTTGCCCCGGCTTGTGCTTGGTGACGAACGTGCGGATGTCCTCCGCGCGGTCCACCTTCTGCCCGTCCACGGCCCTGATCACGTCGCCGGCGTGCAGTTTGCCGTCCGAGGGGCCGTCCTTGACCACGGAGTCCACGATCACCCGGGTGCCGACCTCGATGTCCAGCTCGCGCAGCGCGGCGACCTTGGCGTTCTCCTGGGAGAGACTGAAGTCCTCGGCGTTCTCCTGGTCCACCTGCTCCGGGGTCTTGTCGTCGGGGTAGAGGGTGTCGTGCGGGACCACGACCTTGTCGTGGCCCAGCCAGCCGACCACGGCCTCGACCATGTTCATCCGGTAGTCGGCGCCGGTGACCCGCACGGTCGTCATGTTGAGGTGGCCGCGTGCCGGATAGGTCTTGTGGCCGGAGATCTTGAGCACCGGCTCACCGTCGTGCTCCCCCAGCGTGTTCACCGTGGGCCCGGGGCCCAGCTCCGCGTAGGGGACGGGCATCAGCACCCCCGCGCAGAGCAGTGCTATGAACAGCAGGGTGGAGGCGAGCATCGTCGCGGTGCGGCGTGGCATGGCACGACAGTAGCGGGACGTCCCGGCCGCCCGGCCCCGCGGGCCGGGAGCGCGCCGGGGTCAGGCCGCGTCCGACTCCGACTGGCGGGCCCGCTCCATGGTCTCCCGGAACCGGTCGAAGCCGGCGAGCGACCTGGCGTCGCCCGTGCCGCGGTTCCGGGCGGCCCAGCCGCCCCACAGGGCCGCCAGCAGGGCCGCCACCACCGGAATGATCAACCAGGCGAGCGCCGCCATCTGGGCCTCCTGATCACGCAATGTGTACAGCAAAGGGCAACTGTTTTCACAGTCGGTCATATATGACCTGATTACCAACCCAATAGGACAACGGCGAGACGCGCACGTCGGTTACGCCGAACGGCCCGTCCAGGCGGTCACATCGCACCGTTCGGTGAGCAGCCCGCTACTCGACGCCGACCCAGCCCTGCTCGCCGTCGACGAAGGTCTGGCGCTTCCAGATCGGCACCTCCGCCTTGAGGTCGTCGATCAGGCGGCGGCAGGCCTCGAACGCCTCGGCGCGGTGCGGGCAGGAGACCGCGACCACCACGGCGAGGTCACCCACCACCAGCTCGCCCACCCGGTGTACCGCGGCCAGGGCGCGCACCGGGTACCTGGCGGCCACCTCCTGTGCCACCCGGCGCAGCTCCCGCTCCGCCGTGGGGTGCGCCGAGTACTCGAGCGCGGTGACCCTCCGGCCGCCGTCGTGGTCGCGGACGGCACCGACGAACAACGCGACACCGCCCGCCGCCGCGTCGCCGACCGCGGAGAACACCTGGTCCACCGAGAGCGGCCGGTCGCTGATGCCGAGCAGCCGGATCGGGTCACCGTTGTCAGACAGGTCCAGGGACATGGCGCCATCATGGCGCACCGCCGTGACGCGGCACCGTCAGGGGCGTCCCGGAGCCGGTCGCCGGTCAGTACCGGCGCTTCTTGCGGGCCCTGCGGACCAGGGCGGCGGTGCCGACCAGGGCCACGGTGGCGCCGGCGGCGCCCAGGGAGGCGGCAGCGTCCTTGCGGCCCAGCCGACGGCCGGCGACCGCGTGGTGCCCGGCGACCTCGTCGAGCAGCTCGGCGAGCGCCTCCTCGTTGGTCCACGACGGCCGCCACCCGGCCTCGTGCAGCTTGTTCCCGGAGACCACCCAGGGGTGCATCGTGTACGCCAGGTCGCCCGCCGGTGCCGGGGTGAGACCGAGCCGGTGCAGCCGGGAGGCGGCGCCGAGTGCTATCGACGCGGGCAGCTCCATGCGCCGGATGCCGGAGAGCTCCTCGACCTCCTCCTGCTCCAGCCAGCCGTCACAGCCCACCGCCATCTCTCCCTCGACCATGCCGAGCGCGGCGAACTCCAGCGCCGAGACGAGGTCCTCGACGTGGCAGAACTGCCAGCAGGGCCGGCTGCCGGCGACCACCAGCAGCCGAGGGGCCTCGAAGTGGCGGGTCAGCACCGTGTCCACCCCGCCGACGATCACGGCGGGCCGCAGCACCGTGACGTTGAGCCCGGGGTGGGCCCGCGGGGCGCGCCGGCCGAGGCGTTCGATCTCCAGCAGGTCACCGACGGCGGTGGCCTCCTCGGTGGCCCGCAGCGGGGCGTCCTCGGCGAGCGGGACGTCGTTGTCCGGCAGGGCGCCGTAGACCATCGCCGAGGTGCACAGCACCACGCGGCGGACACCGGCAGCCGCGGCGGCGGTCAGCACCGTCTGGGTGCCGCGCACGTTGTACGCGGTCCTGGCGGCGGGGTCGGACTCGAGGCCCAGGTCGAGGGCGAGGTGGACGACGACGTCGGCGCCGCGGAGCCGTTCGGCGATCACCGGGTCCCGCACGTCCAGGACCCGCCACTGGGCACCTGGCACGTCGCCGCGGCGTTCGTCGATGGCGATGACCTTCTTGACCTCCTCCGACTCGGTCAGGCGCAGCGCGAGGCCGCGGCCGACCCCGGAGGCCGCGCCGGTGATGGCTACCACCGGGCGGCTGTGGGACGCGGCACTGCCGGTCTGCCGTGAGCGAACTTGACGGGGCTGGGAACTCACCGGGTGTCTCCCGCGGTTAATTCTTGTGTGTGATGCGCAACGCCCATCCTGCACGAGACGCCTCGAGGGACGAGCAACCAGGTCCCTGACGCCGCGAGGTGTCTAGGCTGGGACCCGGAGAACAGCGTTGCCACACGGGCGGGCAACACCGCGGCCCGGGCGACCGACCAGTTCCTCCGCAGCGCAGCCACCGACAGCCCGTCCCGTCCACAGACCGACAGAGCCGAGGAAGCCCGTGAGTGACATCCCATTCGGATTCGGAGTCCCACCGGAGGAGCCCGAGGAAGGGGACGAGGGCAAGCAGCAGGGTGGTTCCGGGCAGGGCGGCCAGCCGCAGAACCCCTTCGGCTTCGGCAGTTCGCCCTTCGGGGGCAACCCGTTCGGCGGCGACAACCCCCTGGCCGCGATGTTCGGCTCGCTGAACCCGAGCGACCTCGGGGCGGCGTTCCAGCAGCTCGGCCAGATGCTCTCCTACGAGGGCGGCCCGGTGAACTGGGACATGGCCAAGGACATCGCCCGGCAGACCGTGGCCGCGGGCACCGCTGACGGCGTCCGGGACGCCTCGGTGGGCGCCGCGGAGCGCGCCGTGGTGGACGAGGCGATGCGCCTCGCCGACCTGTGGCTCGACGGCGTCACCTCGATGCCGTCCGGAGTCGGCACCGTGGTCGCGTGGAGCCGCGCCGAGTGGGTGGAGGCCACCCTGCCGGCGTGGCGGGAGCTGGTGGACCCGGTCGCCGAGCGGGTCAGCTCCGCCATGGGCGGCGTGCTGCCCGAGGAGATGCAGGCCATGGCCGGCCCGCTGCTCGGCATGATGCGCAGCATGGGCGGGGCCATGTTCGGCTCGCAGATCGGTCAGGCGCTGGGCACCCTCGCCGGCGAGGTGGTGGGCTCCACCGACGTGGGCCTGCCGCTGGGGCCGGCGGGGAAGGCGGCGCTGCTCCCGGTGAACGTGGCGGCCTTCGGCAAGGGGCTCGGTGTCCCCGAGGACCAGGTCCGGCTGTACCTGGCGCTGCGCGAGGCGGCCCACCACCGGCTGTTCGCCCACGTGCCGTGGTTGAGGGCACACCTGTTCGGCGCCGTCGAGGGGTACGCCCGGGGCATCAAGGTGGACACCGCCCGCCTCGAGGACGTGGTGGGGCAGCTCGACCCCGCCCACCCGGAGGCGTTGCAGGACGCCCTGCAGAAGGGCATGTTCCAGCCGGAGGACACGGCGGAGCAGAAGGCCGCGCTGGCCCGGTTGGAGACGGCGCTCGCCCTGGTGGAGGGCTGGGTGGACGCCGTGGTGCACGCGGCGGCGCAGCCGCACCTCCCGGGTGCCTCGGCCCTGCGGGAGACCCTGCGCAGGCGGCGGGCGGCCGGAGGTCCGGCGGAGCAGACCTTCGCCACGCTCATCGGGTTGCAGCTCCGCCCGCGGCGGCTGCGGGACGCGGCCAGGCTCTGGGCCTCGCTCACCGACGCCAGGGGCTCGGACGGCCGGGACGCGCTGTGGGGCCACCCGGACATGCTGCCCACCGCGGAGGACCTCGACGACCCCGACGGCTTCGTCCACCGGGAGCAGGTGGACTTCTCCGAACTGGACCGCATACTCGGCGAGGCGGCGGGCAGCGGGAAGGAACGGCACCCCGGGGACGGGTCCGACGGAGGACGCCCGGGCACGGACGACGACCGCGGCGACACCCCGGGCGACGGAGGACGGCCGGGCGACGGCGGCAACGGGTGAACCGGCCGGCGCTGCACGCGGACGCCGAACGGGTGCTCAAGGAGTGGTCAGCGCCGGACGGCCAGCAGGACCGGCTCCGGCTGGACTACCTGGCCCACCTCGCCGAGCACCCGGACGGCATGTGGAAGGCGTGCTCGGCGGGGCACCTGACCGCCAGTGCCCTGGTGGTCGACCCGTCGCGGGGACAGGTGCTGCTGACGCTCCACCGCAAGCTCGGGATGTGGTTGCAGACCGGCGGGCACTGCGAGCCCGCCGACACCTCGCTGGGCGCCGCCGCGCTGCGGGAGGCGACCGAGGAGTCCGGGATCAGCGGTCTCACCCTGCTGCCCGGTGGTCCGGTGTCCTTGGACCGGCACACCACCCCCTGCGCCTGGCACCTCGACGTGCAGTACGCAGCGGTGGCTCCGCCCGGGGCGGTCGAGGCGATCAGCGAGGAGTCGCTGGAGCTGCGGTGGTTCGCATACGCGCGGGTGCCTGACGTGACGGACGTCTCGGTCCACCGTCTGCTCGACCGCGCCGTCGAGGCGCTCCGCGACCGCTAGGTGTGTTGTTCGGGCAGGTTGGTGACGCGGGTGGCTGGTGGGNGGCCGCCGATGCCGGTGTGGGGTCGGTGGTAGTTGTACCAGTCCAGCCAGTCGGGGAACGCTGCCTGGCGTTCGCGGTCTGAGGTGTAGGGCCGGTGGTAGGCCCATTCGTCGAGCAGGGTGCGGTGGAAGCGTTCGACCTTTCCGTTGGTCTGGGGTCGCCAGGGTTTGGTCCAGCGGGGGCTGATGCCCAGGTCGTGGCAGGTCTGGCGCCAGGTGTTCTTGG
>NZ_KB904669.1 GCF_000380165.1 Wenjunlia vitaminophila DSM 41686 | reverse complement strand
GGAACATCGCCGCGCTGGTGGTCCGTCTGCTCCAGCAGGGGGCCTGGCCGGGGCCCACGACCGGCACCTGACGGCACCTGACCGGCCCGGGCGCCGGCCCCCGGGAGCCGCCCCGCAGCGCCCCCGGCCGGGCCCGCCCGCAGCCGCGCTAGGGACTGTCTGATAAGTAGCGCCGTCCGCTCGGAGGGCGGGGGTCGCGGCGTCTGGTGCGTGCGATCGCAAGGCGGAGGGTCGTCCTCGTACTGGGCGTACATGGACGATCCCGACAACGCAGCGAGCGTGCCAGGCGTCACGACCCAGGCGGGATTTATCAGACAGGCCCTAGGACCCGCCGAGGTCGGGAATGGTGAGGGAGCCGTCGTCGGCGAGCGGGAAGCCGGGGTTGTGGGCGATCTCCCAGGGGTGGCCGTCGGGGTCCACGAAGACACCGGCGTAGCCGCCGTAGAACGTCGTCGCCGCGGGACGCGTCACCGTGGCGCCGGCGCGTTCGGCTGCCGCTATGACCTCGTCCACCTCCTGCCGCGAGCGCACGTTGTGGGCGAGGACGATGCCGCCGAAGCCGTCCGGCCCGCCGCTGTCCAGGCCGCAGTCCGCGGCGAGCTTCTCCCTGCCCCACAGCACCAGCCCGAGGCCACCGGCCTGGAAGAACGCCGTGCCCTCCACCACCTGCCCCCGCCAGCCCAGGCTCTCGTAGAAGGCCCGGGACCGCTCCAGGTCCGCGACGCCGAGGGTGACCAAGCTGATGCGCTGTTCCATCCGGCCACTGTATCCGGCCCCTCGGACAGTCCCCGTGGAACCGTGGGCCGGCCCGGGTGGCGCCCGGTTCCGCGCCGGCCGGCCGGACGCGGCGGTCGGACGCGCCGGCCGGACGCGCCTGGTCGGCGGGCGCCGAGCGGTCAGGCCACCAGGTGGGCCAACAGTCCGCCGTCCGTCGGGTAGGGGCGTTCGTCGGGCAGGAGGCGGGAGGCGGCGTCCAGGTCCCGGGCGCGGACCAGTCGGTGGACGTCGTGGGCGAGCTGGGTGACGTCGGTGACACCCACCAGCCACTCGTCGGCGTACCGGCGCGCCGCCTCACCCCGGAGGCCGAGTTGCAGGGAACGGTGGGGCAGCGGGGCCAGGTGCAGGTCGCGTTCGGGGTCCCACTGGACCCGGGCGACGGCGCGGCCGAGCTGGCGCTTCCAGGTCTCCCTGTCGGGGTGGACCCGGGCGTTGTAGTGCGACAGGCAGGCGTGGCGCAGGGCCCACTCGAAGCCCTCCCGGGTGATCTCGAGCGCCAGGACGGTCTGCTGGTCCTCCTTGGTGGCCCAGCCGCAGCGGTACATCATCCACAGGAACGACGGTTTGATCCACGTCATCCGGTCCCGTTTCCAGCCGGCGGGAAAGCGCCCGGCCCGCGTGGTGGGGACGCCGATCTGCGGGCGGTAGGCCTGTTGAAGTGCTCTCCTCCCTTCGCAGGCTCAGGAAGGAGATTCCCGTCTACCTTGCGGTGGCGGGGTTGACGCCGCGAGTGCGCCTGACGACTGCCCTCCCGGCAGCCGGGATCGCCACGTGGCCGATCCGGTACAGGTGCAAGACGTTCCGGGCTCCGTTGTGGTCGGCGTTGCCGGTCCATCCGCAGTCGGGGTTCTTGCACACGAACAGGGCCTGCGTTTCCCGGCTGCCGGGCGCGAGGAAGCCACACGCGGAGCAGCGCTGGGAGGTGTGGGGCGCGGGAACCTTGACCAGCGCTCCGCCCTGGCGGGCGGTCTTGTACGTCAGCATGGTCAGGGTGCGGCCCCATGCCTCTTGGAGGCTGGAGCGGTTGAGACCGGACTTCTGCTTGACGTTCTTGCCGGGATTCTCGACGGTGCCCTTCGCGGACTTGGTCATGTTCGTGATGTGCAGGTCTTCCACCACGATCACGCTGTACTGCTCGGCGAGGGTCGTGGTGGTCTTGTGCTGCCAGTCGATGCTGCGGCGCGTGGCTTTTGCGCGCAGTGCTCGGATCTGGTCGTAGGTGCGGTGCAGGCGTCGAGAGGTCTTCTCCTTCGGCTTGCGGAAGGTCTTGCGGTGCGCGGCGCGCTGTTCCAGGCGGAGCAGCTTGGCCTTCTCGTCGGGGTTCAGCCACTTGTCCCGGTCGCAGGTGCCGTCGGGGAGGCGGGGCAGGCGTCCGTGGTCGTGGTGGTTGCCGTCGGAGAGCGCCATGGGGATGTTGACTCCCATGTCGATGCCGACCTCCGGCCCCGAGTGGGGTTCGGGGGCGTGGTCCAGGGTGGTGATCCGGAAGGCGATGTGCCAGCCCAGGCCGTCCTTGACCAGACGGGCTCCGGTGATCCGGTTGTCGCTGTCCGCCTGCTTGCCCAAGGGCAGGTCTTTGGTCCAGCGGAAGCGAACACGTCCGATCTTGGGAATGTTGACCATGCCCCATCGGCGGTGGACCCGCTTGATCTGGAGGTCGCGGCCCTGGGGGATGTCCACGGACATCACCGACCGGGACCGGCCCTTGAAGTTCGGCTCCTCGGCGCGGCCGTCCCAACAGTTCTTCCAGGATTGGAAGTACGTCTTGAGGACCGCCTGAGCGCCCTGCGCCGGAAGTACGGCGAGGAAGTCGATGTCCTTGCGGGCCTGCCGGATCGCCGCGTCCGCAGCGGCCACAGACCGCTTCTCCTTCGGCATCATCTGCCACCACGCGTGCAGGCAGTTCCACATGGTGCGGGCCGCGTGCGCCTGATCGTCCATGGCCCGGATCTGGGCAGGCGACAGCGCCAGACGGGCTCGATGCCCGAACTGCCGCTTGACCAGGTCAAGTTCCGAGTTCATGCGATCACTCTATCGTTTGGTTCATGTCACCGAGATGGAACCCCAATCCCGACGTACGTACTGGACGTCACGTCGTCTACCACCTGCATGTCCACTTGGTTTTCGTCACGAAGTACCGGCGCAAGGCCATGACGGACGCCATGCTCACGCGCTGTGAGGAGATCATGCGGGAGGTCTGCGAGGACTTCGAGGCCGAACTCAAGCAGTTCAACGGCGAGGACGACCACGTGCACCTCCTGGTGCACTACCCGCCCAAGGTCCAGCTCTCCAAGCTGGTCAACTCCCTCAAGGGCGTCTCGGCCCGTCTGCTGCGCAAGGAGTACGACAGCCACGTCCGCCGGTACCTGTGGGGGGGACACTTCTGGTCCGGCTCCTACTTCGCCGGAAGCTGCGGCGGCACACCACTGACCGTCGTAAAGCAGTACATCGAGAACCAGAAACGGCCTGTCTGACCGTCACCCCGCAAGCGCAGAGAACTCCAGCGCTTCGCACCTCCGGGCCAAGGACGCGCTTCACCTCCGCCCTAAAGCACGGAGCACTACGCAAGATCAGAGGTAGACGGTGACCGTGGAGGCGGTGTGCACGGCCCGGACGGCGCATCGGGGTGGGGTGCTGCCGGGAGGCTGGTCCGTCGTCGGTCGTTGGGGAACGGGCATGGAAACGAGGATGCGGCAGCCCGGCGCGGACGGGCCAACGTTTTTCCGCCCCCGAGCCTCCCTGCGCCCGCCGTCCTCCGGGTGTGCGGCCCAGCGGTTCGGGGGGAGGCGACGCGGGTCAGGTGGGCGAAGGCGACTCGGAGGCTCCCGCGGGAAGGGCGGTACGGGCCCAGGGCAGGGCCAGCAGCTCGACGTCGTCGCCGGCCGCGGAACCGCCGGGTGGGACGACGGCGAGGGCGTCCGCGGTGGCCAACCCGCGCAGCATCGCCGGACCGTTGAAGCGCAGCGGACGGGCCAACGGCGGAACCTCCGCCCCGGAGCCGAGGGCGACCGGGACCAGACGGGTGTCCACCGGGTGGCCCGGAACGGCGGCGGCGGCACGTGCGGTGCCGGTGGGGGGCGCCGGGTGTCCGGCGAGGGCACGCAGCAGGGGCTGCACCAGGGTGACCACGCCGGAGACCGCGGCCAGGGGGTTCCCGGGCAGTCCGACCAAGTGGCGTCCGCCGGGCAGTTCGGCGAGCAGCATGGGATGCCCCGGCCGCACCCGCACCCCGTCCACCAGGAGGCCGGCGCCGAGCCTGCGCAGGACCGGCTTGACGAAGTCGACGGGGCCGGACGCGGTGCCGCCGGTGGTGACGACCACGTCGGCGGCGCTGTTCGCCACGGCGTCCAGCAGGGCCTCGGCCTCGTCGGTGATCCGCCGGGTGGCCAGCACCTCGGCACCGAGCGCGCACAACCAGGGGTGGAGGAAGGGCCCGAGGGCGTCGCGGATGCGGCCGTCCTCGGGGAGCCCCGCGGTGAGCAGTTCGTCGCCGAGCACCAGCACCTCGACCGTGGGCCGGGGGAACAGCGCCAGCTCGTCGTACCCGGCGGCGGCGGCGAGCCCCAGGACCACCGGCGTGACGACGGCGCCGGCCGGGAGCAACTCGTCCCCGGAGTGGCACTCCTGGCCGCGGGGCCGCACGTCCTGTCCGGGCTGCGGGCCGCCCGGCTCGGTGGCGTGCAGGGTGCCCCGGCGCACGGTGCCGTGTTCGCTGCGCAGCACCGCGGTGGCGCCCCGGGGGAGTCGGGCGCCGGTGGCGATGCCGACGGCGGTGCCGTCCGGGAGCGACACCGGGCCCTGTTCACCGGCGAGCACCCTGCCGCTGAGCCGCCAGGGGCCCGGTCCTGCGACGGCCCAACCGTCCATGGCGGAGGTGTCGAACGCCGGCAGGTCGGTGAGCGCGGTCAGTGGCTGCGCGAGGACCCTGCCTCTGGCCTCGGCCAGGGGCAGCACGACCGTCGGGAGCGGCCCCGTGGGGGCGTCCGCGGCGATCCGCCGCGCCTCGGGCCAGTCGACGGAGTTGCGGTGGGCGGGGTGGCGGGGGGTGCCCCGGGGGCCCTCGTCCGTCGCTGCGGGGTCCGGCGGCGGGGCGGACGACGGCTGCGCGGGGGCCGGGTCGCCGGGAGGACGGGCCTGGTCGGACTCGGTCCTGGACGTCATGGCGTGGGCTCTTCGGCTGCGCGTTCCTGCTGTTCGGCCCAGGCCAGCGCGAGCGACTGGGCCTTCCGCGCGGCCTCCGCCACCGCCTGCGGATCACCGCCGGCCCGTCCCGCGGCGTAGCCGACCAGGAAGGTGGTGAGCGGCGCGGCCGGCCTGGCCACCCCGTGCGCGGCGTCCCGGGCGAGGTCGAGCAGTACGGCGGTGTCCACCTCCAGCTCGATGCCGAGTTCGGACTTGACCTGAGCGATCCATGTCTCCAGCACGAGTCAATCCTTACCGATGCCGGCTCGCACCGCGGTGACGTCGTCCCAGGTGTCGTAGTCGAACGAGGTGCCAGGTCGGTCCCCCGCCCCGCCGGGCGGGGGACCAGGGGCCGACCGGGAGACCGTCACCACCGGGGCCGCCCCGCGTCACCGGGCGGGGCCACCACCGTGGACGGCGTCGGCCCAGACCCCCAACAGGCGGCGCGCCGAGCCGCCGACCGGCCCCACGGCGTCGGCCAGCACGTCGGCGGCCGGGAGGCGGGCGCCCGCCACGGCGGGAACCGCCTGGCCGGCGTCGGCGACGGTGCTGGAGCAGACGTCCAGCAGGTAGTCGGGGACGGCGAGCCGGGGGTCGGTGCAGCCCACCACCGGGGTGCCGACCGCGGCGACCAGGGGGAAGACGGTGCCGGGGATGCCGATCGCCGCCTCGGCACGGGCGGCGGCGGTCACCGAGGGGACGTCGCTGATCTCGTACCGGTCCCACAGCGAGCGGTCCTCGCGGGGGTGCAGTCCGACCAGCACTCTCTTCCCGGCGGCGGCGAGTTCCCCGGCGGAGGCGAGCAGCAGTTCGGTGCCGGGAGCGGCGGCTCCGGTGGCGTCGGGGTGGGTGACGCTGGTGAGGACCAGCACCAGGTCCTTCTCCGGCCGGCGGGGCGGCAGGTCGTCGGTCTGTGGCGAGCCGACCACGCGGACCGGCCGGTCGGTGCCGAGGTACGCGGAGAAGGCCCGCGCCTCGGCCGGGGAGGAGGAGGTGACCGCGCGCAGCCGCCGGCGCAGCTCGCCCGCGCGCGGGGCCCGCTCGGGCTTGAGGTAGGCGAGGGAGGAGGCCACCAGGGGCAGCCCGGGACGTGTCAGCAGGCGGGCCGCGCAGTCCACGGGCCAGTCCCCGGCGCCGGTGACGACCAGCAGGTCCGCGGGCGGCTCCGCGCCGGGGACGGCCACCGGCACCGGGTCGCCCGCGGCGACCCGGGAGAGGTCGGGGACCAGGTGCGTCAGCCGGTGGCCCTGGCGGGCGGCCTCGGCGAGCAGCGGTCTGGTGTGGTAGGTGCCCCACGGTTCGTTGGAGGCGACGAGCACGCTCAGCCGCCGTCGGGGACGGTGCTGGACGTCGTCGGCGGCGGCGGCGGGCCCGGGGCCGAGGGCCAGGGCGGCGGCCCCACCCAGGGAGCCGGCCAGCAGGGAGCGTCGGGAAGGACGGTGATCGCGCATGGCCGGAACCGTAGGGCCCGCGGGCGACCAGCGGGTGAACGCCCCACGAAGCCGCCGTGGCCCGCCAGCCGCGCGGCGCCTCCCCGGCCGGCGCCGGACGTCACACGGACCGCGACCCCGGGGCGCCACACGGACCCGGGCGCCACACGGACCCGGGCGCCGCACGGACCGCGCGGCGCCCGGGTGCGGGCTCAGTTGTGGGCTCAGTTGTGGGCGCGGTGCTGCCTGGGGAGCGGGTAGCCGCGGTCGGCGAGCACCTCGCGGAGCCGGTCCGGGTAGTCCGTGATGATGCCGTCCACGCCGTCGTCGATCAGCTTGTGCATGGTGGGGGCGTCATCGACGGTCCACGGAACGACCTTCAGGCCGAGCCGGTGGGCCCGCCGCACCGTGTCCGCGGTGACGTAGGGCACGTAGTCCGGGTCCTGCACGGTGCCGTTCTGCGGGTTGCCGTGCACCGGCGAGTAGGCGCTCGCCCCGAACGACTTCACGGCCTTCAGCGGGTCGCCGCCGAAGTCGTCGATGTCGATGCCGCCGAGCCACGGGGAGGCGCCCGGCCGACCCACCTGGAGGAAGCTGCCGTTGTCCAGGGCGACCAGCGGCAGACGGGGCTCCACCTCGCGCATCCGCATCAGCGCGCCCCAGTCGAAGCTCTGCACGGTGACCTGGCGGAGCATGCCGGCCCGGCGGATCTCCCGCGCGGTGACCTGCACGAACTGCTCGCGCGGCGCCGTCTCGGACGGCGCCCCGGCCTCCACCTTCGTCTCCACGTTGAGCTTCACGTCGTAGGCGCGGTACTGCTTGACGAGGTCGAACACCTCACTCAGCAGGGGCATCCTGGCGCCCGGGGCGGGCACCTGCTCGGGGAACTGCGGCAGCGTCTGCGAGCCGCAGTCCAGCGTCCGCACCTGGGCCAGCGTCAGGGTGTTGACGTACTTGCCGGCGTAGGGGAACTCCGGGTCACCGGGGACCACCGGCGCGGTGTCGCGGCACTTGGCACCGTTGACCTTCCGGTCGTGGGTGACCACGGCCTGGCCGTCCTCGGTGATCTGCACGTCGAGTTCGAGCGTGGAGACGCCCACCTCCAGGCCGTTGGCGAACGAGGCCAGGGTGGACTCCGGACGCAGCCCGAGGCCGCCGCGGTGCGCCTGGAGGTCGAAGCCGCCCCGGTGCTGTCCGGCCACGGGGCCGTCACCGGTGGGCCGGGCGGGGTCTGCGGAGGCGGTTGCCGGCACGGCGGTGAGGACCGCGGTGCCGGCGAGCAGTGCTGCGGGGACGAGCGTGCGCCAGCGGTTCATGGTCAGCCTTCGTGTGGTGGGACGAGCGCCCGGCGGCGGGAGGGCACCGGGTCTCCGGGGTGAAAGGTCAGCGGGGTGAACGGTCGGCGTAAGCGTCGGCCACGGTACCGACGGTGCGACAGAGCCCGGGTAGTGCCGGGGTGAACTGACGGTGAAGGCGCGGGTGCCGGGCGCCGGCGGCCTCAGACCTCCCCCATGCGGGCCCGCACCGCGGTGACGTCGTCCCAGGTGTCACAGTCGAACGAGGTGCCCTCCCGGTCCGCGACCCGGCGCAGCGTCAGTGGGGAGACCAGGCGGCGCAGGGCGACGCCGGCCAGGGTGCCGTGCTCGGCGGTGAGCCGGTCGAGGCCGGCCCGGAGCGACTCGGTCCGGTAGGCGGCGGCCAGTGGCTGGTCATGGCCGTCGGCATCGACGAGCACGGCGCCGTCGGGCGTGTCGGCACCGCCCGAGGCGCCGCCAGGCACATCGGCGGGCGCACCGGCGGGCGCACCGGCGGGCGCGGACGTGTCGCCAGGCGTGAACGTGTCGGTGGACACGGCCTCGGCGAGCAGTCTCCGTACCGTTCCCGCGTTCATGAACGGCAGGTCGGCGGCGAGCAGCAGCACCAGGTCCGCGGTCACCAGTTCCAGCCCGGCGGCGAGCGCGGGGAGGGGGCCGCCGCCGGGCGGGTTCTCGCGGGTCCAGCGCACCGACGCCGCGGTGTGCGGCTCGGCCACCGGGCGGGGCGGGCCGACCACGATCAGCCGCGCCGCCCCGGCGCAGGCGCCGAGGACCCGTTCCAGCAGGCTGCTGCCGCCCACCCGCAGTCCGGGTTTGTCCACACCCCCCAGACGGCGTGCCTGTCCCCCCGCGAGGATGATCGCGTCATAGTCCGTGACACCGGTGAGCATGGTCCGAGTATCGCCGCGGGGCCCGGCCCGCGGGACGGCCGATGCCGTGGTGGGTCGATGCCCGCTCGGGTGGCGCCCGTGACGTCCTGGGTCACGGGCGCCCCGGGGTCACAGGTGTCGGAGCAGAACGGCTGGCTGTTCCACGCAGTCGGCGACGAACCGCAGGAAGCCGCCGGCCGTGCCGCCGTCACAGACCCGGTGGTCGAAGGTGAACGAGAGCTGGGTGACCTGGCGGACCGCCAGTTCGCCCTGGTGCACCCAGGGTTTGGGAGCGATGCGGCCGATGCCGAGCATGCCGGCCTCGGGGTGGTTGATGATCGGCGTGGAGCCGTCCACGCCGAACACGCCGTAGTTGTTGAGCGTGAAGGTGCCTCCGGTGAGTTCCGCGGGGGTGAGGGTTCCCGCGCGGGCGGCGTCGGTGAGTCTGGTGATCTCCGCGGACAGCTCCGCGGTGGTCAGCCGGTGTGCGTCGCGGACGACGGGCACGACGAGGCCACGCTCGGTCTGCGCGGCGAAGCCGAGGTGCACGGACGGGAGGTGGACGATGTCCTGACGGTCGAGGTCAACGGTGGAGTTGAGCGCGGGGAAGCGGGCCAGGGCGGCCGTGGTGATCCGGGCGAGCACGGCCAGCAGGCTGATCCGCCGGTCCGCCCCGGCGTTCATGGCGGTCCTGGCGGCGAGCAGCTCGGTGGCGTCAACGTCCACCCAGCAGGTGGCGTCGGGGATCTCCCGGCGGCTGCGGGAGAGCTTGTCGGCCACGGTCCGGCGCAGGCCCTTGAGCGGAACCCTGGTCGCCTCGTCGGGGAGGCGCGGCGCGCGCCCGGGCGCGGTGGCGGGCGGCGCGGTGGCCTGCTCGACGGCCCGCTCGATGTCCCGGCGCAGGATCAGCCCGTCGGGGCCGGTGCCGGTCACCGTGCGCAGGTCGAGGCTGTGCTGCCGGGCGAGCCTGCGGACCAGTGGGGAGATCACCCGAACCGGGGCCGGTGCGGGAGCCGAGGTGGCGCCG
The DNA here is from genome assembly GCF_000380165.1 of Wenjunlia vitaminophila DSM 41686. Taxonomy (GTDB): domain Bacteria; phylum Actinomycetota; class Actinomycetes; order Streptomycetales; family Streptomycetaceae; genus Wenjunlia; species Wenjunlia vitaminophila. The sequence goes on along the minus strand of NZ_KB904669.1, from coordinate 243,356 downwards.
GAGCTGACCGGACGGCCGGCCTCGGCCACGGCGGCGGAACGCGGGCGGGCCACTGCCGGGACCGGTGCGGGCGGTGCGGCGGCGGCATGTGCGGGGGCGTGTGCGGGCGCGGGGCTCGGTGTCCTGACCCGGCGACGGCGTGGGGCCGCGCCGCCGGTGCCGTAGCCGACGAGCACGTTGCCGGAGCCGTTCCGCGGCGCCGCGTCACCGGAGCCGTCGGTGAAGCCCGCGCCGGGACCTGGCCGCCCGCCGGGGGCGGTCGCGGCGCCGTCGGTGGCCGTGGCGGTACTCGGGGCACCGTTCGGACCGCCCGCGCCGGGGGGCGTCGGCGCGGTGCCCACGGCGACCGCCACCAGGGTGGCCCCGACCGGGATCTCGGTGCCCTCCTCGCCGTAGCGCGCGGTGACGACACCGCCGTAGGGGCACGGCACCTCGACCATGGCCTTGGCGGTCTCCACCTCCACCACGGGCTGGTCCACCGCGACCACCTCACCGACCTCGACGAGCCAGCGGACGATCAGCGCCTCGGTCAGTCCTTCGCCGAGGTCGGGAAGGAGGAACTCACGCACCTCGGCCATCTCGGCCCTCCTCACCCGCGGTCCGCCCGCCGCCGGCACCCGGTGCGGTGTACTCCGACTCCCACTGGAGACGGGCCACCGCGTCCAGGATTCGGTCCGTGCTCGGGAGGTGGTGCCGTTCGAGCATCGGCGGGGGGTAGGGGATGTCGAAACCGGCCACCCGGAGCACCGGGGCGTCGAGGTAGTGGAAACAGCGCTCGGTGATGCGCGCGGCGATCTCCGCACCCGCGCCGGCGAAGCCGGCTGACTCGTGGACCACCACCGCGCGTCCGGTGCGGCGGACGGAGGCGCTGACCGTCTCGTCGTCGAACGGCACCAGGGTCCTCAGGTCCACCACCTCCAGGTCCCAGCCCTCCTCCCGGGCCGCTTCCGCGGCCTCCAGGCACACCGGTACACAGGGGCCGTAGGTGACCAGGGTGGCCGAGTGCCCGGTGCGGCGGACCTCGGCGCGGCCCAGCGGGGCCACCGCCGTCGGGTCCTGCGCGGACCACGGGGCCTTGGACCAGTAGAGGCGCTTGGGTTCGAGGAAGACCACCGGGTCGTCGGAGGCGATGGCCGCGCGCAGCAGGCCGTAGGCATCGGCGACGGTGGCCGGGGTGACCACGTGGAGCCCGGGGGTGTGCAGGTAGTAGGCCTCGGAGGCGTCGCTGTGGTGCTCGACGCCGCCGATCCCCCCGCCGTAGGGGATGCGGATGGTGATGGGCAGCGGCATGGCGCCCCGGGTGCGGTTGCGCATCCGGGCGACGTGGCTGACCAGTTGCTCGAAGGCAGGGTAGGCGAACGCGTCGAACTGCATCTCCACCACGGGGCGCAGTCCGTACATGGCCATGCCCACCGCGGTGCCCAGGATGCCGGCCTCGGCCAGCGGGGTGTCGGTGCAGCGGTCGTCACCGAACTCCGCGGCCAGCCCGTCGGTGATCCGGAAGACCCCGCCCAGGGTGCCCACGTCCTCGCCGAGGACGTGGACGGTGGGGTCGTCACGCAGGGCGTCCCGCAGGGCGGCGTTGAGGGCCTGCGCCATGCTGGTCGCGGGTGTCTCCGTGGCGGTGGGTTGGTGCCGGGTGGCGGTGGTGGTCATCGACCCGCTCCTTCGGTTCCCGTCCCGGTGCCGGCGGCCGATTCGGCGTCCAGCTCGGCCCGGAGCAGCGCCTCCTGCTCCCGCAGTTGGGGGGTGGGTTCGGCGTAGACGTGGGCGAACAGCTCCATCGGGTCGAGGCTCGGGTCGCTGTGCATGCGTTCGCGCAGGTCCGCGGCCATCGTCTCGGCTGCCGCGGCGGCCTGCTCGGCGTCGGCGTCCGTCAGCAGCCCCAGTTCGCGCAGGCCCTGTTCCAACAGCCGGACCGGGTCGTGGCGGCGCCAGACCTCCACCTCGTCCGCGTCGCGGTAGCGGGTGGCGTCGTCCGCGTTGGTGTGCGCCTCGACCCGGTAGGTGAGGGCCTCGACGAGGGTGGGGCCACCGCCGTGGCGGGCCCGCTCGACGGCCTCGGTGAGCACGGCGTGCACGGCGGGGGCGTCGTTGCCGTCCACCAGCCGTCCCGGCATGCCGTAGCCGACGGCCTTGTGCGCGAGCGACGGCGCGGCGCTCTGCTTGGCCAGCGGCACGGAGATGGCGAAGCCGTTGTTCTGCACCAGGAAGACCACCGGGGCGCGCCAGACCGCGGCGAAGTTCAGCGCCTCGTGGAAGTCCCCCTCGCTGGTGCCCCCGTCGCCGACCAGCGCCAGGGCCACGGTGTCGTCACCGCGCAGCCGGGCCGCGTGGGCCAGTCCGACCGCGTGCGGCAACTGCGTGGCCAACGGGGTGCTCAGCGGGGCCACCCGCCACCGGTGCGGGTCGTAGCCGCTGTGCCAGTCACCGCGGAGCAGGGTGAGCGTCTCCACCGGGTCCACCCCGCGCGCGGTGACCGCCAGGGTGTCCCGGTAGCTGGGGAACAGCCAGTCCTGCGGGCTGAGCGCCAGCGCCGCGGCGACCTGGCAGGCCTCCTGCCCGGTGCTCGACGGGTACACGGCGAGGCGGCCCTGCCGGGTCAGCGCGGTGGCCTGCTCGTTGTACCGGCGACCGACGACGAGGTGCCGGTACAGGTCGCGCAGCAGCTCCGGGTCCCGCTCCTTGAGGGCGGGGGTGCCGAGTACGCGCACCGGACGCGCGTCCGGGAGCAGCGGTTCGGGTGCCACCCGGGGCCGCCACTCGGGAACGCCACCGGTGTCGGCTCCGGTGCCGGGCTGGTGGAGAACGGTCATGGGCGCGCCTCCTATGCGAATGCGCTGACTCGAACGCCGAGCTCCGGGCGCGGGGGCACGGGACGCGCGGCTGCGACCTGAGCGGCTCGGACTCGAACGTCGCGGTGTGACCTTGGTTATCTGTTCGAACGCGGGTGTGGGGGTACCGTTCGACATGATCCGGCCACTGGGGGTCGGTCGGCGGACGGCAAGGACGGGGTCGGTGGACGCGGGACGGGCGCACCGCGGTGCGCTCACCTACCGATTGTTCGGTCGAGAGGGTCACTTTGGCCACACTCGGGAGCAGGCGGTGGACAAACGGTTCACCAGCCCGTCTCATGGACTCCGGACGTCCAAACGGAGGAGACTTGCGGGCATGACGGCTGAACAGATGGCCGGAAACGAGCAACGCCCGACTCCTCCGCGTCCCCTGGACGCCATCGACCGGGCGATCCTGCGGCTCCTCCAGACGGACGGGCGGGCGTCCATACGCTCGGTCGCGGACCGGGTGCACGTCTCCCGGGCCAACGCCTACGCCCGGATCAACCGTCTCATCGAGGACGGGGTGATCCGCGGCTTCACCGCCCGGGTGGACCACGAACGGGCGGGCCAGGGCGCCTCCGCCTACATCACGCTCAAGATCGTCCAGAACTCCTGGCGCACGGTACGCCAACAACTCCTCGCCCTACCGGGCACCGCGCACATCGCCCTGGTCAGCGGGGACTTCGACGTCCTGCTCCTGGTCCACACCCAGGACAACCGGGCGCTGCGCGAGCTGGTGCTCACCCGCATCCAGAACATCCCCGAGGTCCTCAGCACCCGCACCCTGCTGGTCTTCGAGGAGACCGACCTGGTGGTCACCGACTGAGACGCGCTCCCGTGCCGCCACCGGGGACCGGTGGCCGGGGGGATCGGCCCGGCGGAAGCCCCACCGGACCGCGCGGGTCCAGGAACCCGACGTCGTCCGGGACCCCGCGTGGTGTGATGCCCGGCATGAACTCGGGAGCCACGGTCCGTCTGTTCGACGCGCGGCGCAGACGGTACGTGCCGCTGCCAGAGCCCGCCGAAGGGCCGGTCACCGTACGCTTCGCCGCCCGCGAGGCCGACGGCACGCACTCGGTGGACCGGGAGCGCGGGGTGGTGCTCGCCGAGTTCCTGTGCCGCGTGCTGGCCTGGAAAGGGCATCGCGTCCGGGTCCAGGACGAGTCCGTCCCGGGTGGCCCCGGCCACGGCACCTGCCCCAGGGCGTCGCGGGGCAACTGGTACTGCGTCGACGTGTGGGCCCCCGGTGGGGAGTCCCCGGTGTCCGGCGAGACCGAACCGCTGTGCCACGTGCTGGTGGGCCCGGCCCTGGAGGGCGTCCGGTGCATGTTCGGAGCACACCGCGAGCACGGGCGCGCCACGTTGGCCGCACTCGCGAAGAACCACCTGGTGCCGGACCTCCGCTTCGCCATGCTCGCGGCCGGGCACTACCGCCACCCACGCCACTTCTGGTGCAACGACGTCCACAGCGGCTGGTGCTTCGACGACGCGCGCACCACCAGGCGCCGGTTCGAGCGCCTGGTCCGACGGGCCGAACCGCTGCCCGACCTGCGCTCCCACGCCGAGACCGTCCGAGCCCTCGGCTCCGGCGAGGGCAGGCGCCGCCTCGACCTCCTCGACCGGGCCATCAGCGACGACCTGCACGCCCCGCGGGCACTCCACGCGCTGTACGCGGCCCTGCGGCGGGGACGGCTGACCGGCGACGAGCAGGCGGCGCTGGCCGCCACGGCCCGCGTCCTCCTGCCCACGGGCAACGAGTCCGCGGAGCAGCCCGGCAGCCGCGGGTGAGCCCCGTCGGCAGGACACCCGCGGAGTCCCGAGCTGGGGAGGTCGTTCCGCGCGGGGAACCGCCGCGGAAGCCCCTAACGCACCCGCTCCGCGAGGAAGTCCTCCCAGGTCCGCTCGCCCAGGTCGGCGCCCTCCAGGGTCAGGTTCCCCCCGGCCCGGTACACCCTGCCCACCTTCCCCGGCATCGGAACCGGCACCAGCGGCTTGCGCTGGCCACGCACCCGCAGGTAGGAGCGGACCAGGTCCGGCATCGAGTACACCTTCGGCCCCGCCAGGTCCGGGACCAGGCCGGCCGGCTTGTCCAAGGTCAGCTCCACGAGCCGGGCCGCCACCTCCCGCGAGTCCACCGGCTGGAGCCGCACCGCACCAGGGGCCGGCACCACTGGGAGCTTCGTCATCTTCCCCAGCACGGTGAGCACCAGGTCGTGGAACTGCGCGGCCCGCAGCGTCGTCCACGGCACGCCGGACTCGGACACGGCCCGCTCCGCGCCCAGCTTGGCCCGGAAGTACCCCAGCGGCACCCGGTCCGCCGCGATGACCGAGATGTACACCACGTGCCGCACCCCGGCCTGCGACGCGACCCGCACCAGGTTCCGGGTCGTCACCTCGTCGTTCTTGGCATCGCCCGCGAGGTGCAGCACGACCTCTGCCCCGTCCACCGCGGACTCGATCCCCTCGCCCTTGAGCAGGTCACCGGTGGCGTACTGGACGCCCTCCACGGGCTGGTGGGCGCGCCGGCTGAGCACCCGGACCTCACAGCCCGCGTCCCGCAGCAGCGGCACCACGTGGCGCCCGAGCGTGCCCGTGCCACCAGTGAGCAGGATGGGTGACGTCATGGTCTCTCTCCAGGGTCGTTCGATCGAGCCCCGGTCGCCTCGGCCGGAACTCGTGGGTCCACTCCCATGACACCTGGCGAGCGGAGGATGTGACGCGGCAGACCGGTGCGAACGGCGGAACGGAACGCTTTCGGACATTGATCCGGGAACTGCCGAGCTCGTGCGCCACTGCCGTCGGGGCTGCCGGCCAACGGCCGCACCCACCCGGCGCGGACCTGGGCCGACGGCCCGGCGGCGGAACGCCCTGGCAGAAACGCGGTGACCGGGACCGGCCCACGCTCCTAGCATGTGCCCCCATGGCCCAGACGCCGAGCCTCAACCTCGTCCCCGTCGGCTCAGGTGCCCTCGCCGTGACGCACCGCCCCAGGCTCAAGCTGCTGCCGACGTTCAGGACCGCCGGCGTGACCCACCTGGTCACCCTGCTGTCCAGACGTGAGGGGGCCCTCGTCATGCGCTCCGCGGCCACGGCGGCCGGGCTGGAGTGGATCTGGGTCGAGCTCGCCGACGCCCGGCAACCCCCTCCGCGGCGCCAGCGCGAGATCGTCGCGGCCCTGACCAGGTTGGCCAAGATCATCCGCACCGGCGCCACGGTGGTCATACACTGCTCCGCCGGCATCCACCGCACCGGGATGTTCACCTACGCGCTGCTGCGCACCTGTGGCCTGGAGCCGGACGAGGCGATGTCCACCCTCACCCGGCTGCGCGGCGCGACCGCGGAAGGGGTCGGCGAACAACGCCTCGCCTGGGCCGAGGAATGGGCGACAACGGCCCGCAGCCAGGGCGACGCCACGGGCGGGCCCGCATCCGCCGCCACGGCTCAGGCGGGGAACTCCCCGCGCTTCACCGCCGAGACGAACGACGACCAGCCGTCGGCGGAGAACGCCAGGACACTGCCATGGGGATCTTTGCTGTCCCGCACGTGGACGACACCGGACGGCAGGAGATCACGGGAGCACTCAACACACTGCCCGCCACTCGCATCGCTGTAGGACGACTTGACCCACTTGACAGCAGCGAAAGCCGGTTCAGCGCTCATGCGAAACACTCCTTCAGCAGGGCGTTGATCAGGGCTAGGGACTGGTCTGGGGATAGCGCGTGCGCCCTGAGCAGATCGTAGTCATCCAGAGCCGCAACAACCGCCTGCTCGGAGTCATGCATCCTGCCCCCTACCCGGCTCTCCGTGTACAACACCGCGGGTGAGTCGGCAAAGCGGAGCACTGTGAACGGTTTCGCATGTGCCGCCGGTGCACCCGCGGAGAATGGCAGAACCTGCAGTTTGATGTTGGGGGTTCCGGACGTCATCAAAAGGTGTTCCAGTTGCCCGGCCATGATCTCGGTCCCACCGACCACCGTCCGCAGACAAGCTTCGTGGAGGATGACCCATAGGAAGGGTGGGGACTCCTGCGCGAACACCTCGCGCCGTCGCAATCGGGCAGCTACCTTTCCCTCGATCTCCTCCGCCTGTTCCAACGGGTAGTAGGCCCGGAAGATGGCTCGCGCGTACTCCTCGGTCTGAACGAGGCCCATCACGAGGTTCGCTGAGTAGTCGAGGATGCGCGACGCCTTCCGCTCCAGGTTGAGGTACGGCACGAACCACGACGGATGATCGCCCTCGTCGATCCTCCGCAACAGACCGGCGAACAACCCACCTGTTCCGAAAGCCGTGTCACAGCCCTCGGCGAACCTGTGGCTCGGCCGGGGCAGCAGCTTCCCCGCCTCGACCTTGCTGACGTACGCCTCCGAGTAGCCCGCCGCTCTGCCCAGGTGCTTCTGCGTGAGTTTGCGCGCCAGCCGGACCTGTTTGACGTCACGACCGAACCGCTGAAGCGGATTCAAGTGCTGGGGTGGGGTCGTCTCGTCCAACGTCGTGACCTCTCGACATGTGCTCTCGCTCCGCGCCGCTGCCGGCAGCAGACCTGAACCCTGCCTTTCAAGTGCCCTGACGCTATTGGACGTCGCCGGTCCCGCTGACTGAATTGCTATGGCTCGTATCCATACGGGTGACCGCGAAGGCCATGCAAGTACCCCCGCGACGGGCGCACGTCCGGGGGTGTGGCCGCAACGCTCTAGGAGGTTGACGACGTGTTCAAAAATAGCCGGGCGTTGCTCCGCGCGCTGCTCGGAGTGCTGCTTCCAGCCACCGGACGCCACCGGTTGCCGGTCCGGCCCCGGGGCGCACACCGGCTGGTGCGGGAGGCGGCGCTGTGAGCACCGTTCCGACGACGCCTCCGTCACCCCCGTCACCGCCGTCGCCACCGCCGCCGGGCGGAGAGCCCGGCGACGGTGACCGCGAGGAACAACCGACGACGGAGGAACTGCGGCAGCGGGCCGACGCCCTGCTCCGGGAGATCCACCGGCACCTGGGACGGGGGGCGCGATGACGCGGGTACCGGGCCAACGGGTCCAGCGTCCCGCGGGGGCCAGGCCGCAGGTGGTGATCAGGCAGTTGACCGTGACCGGCGCCGGGGTGCGCGTCGGTGACGTGGTCACCGTCGGGGGCATCCCGCACCGGGTGCGGGACATGCGCGAGGTGTACCCGGGGCGCAGGTGGCTCGGGTTCGACGACGGGAACGCGTACGTCCTCGGCGTCTCCAGGACCATCGAGGTGACCCGTGCGTTCGTCGCGGCGCCGGGGCCCGCGCCCGGGGTCCGGCGGCTGCGGCCGGTCCCACCGACGACGGTCGGGCCGCCCCGGACCGGTCAGCGGTCGTCGTAGAGGGCCTCGACCACCAGGGCTTCGTGACCATCGGCCGGGCCCGCCGGTCAGGCCCTGTCGGTTCGGGCCCGCCGCTCAGGGCCGCCGCAGGCCGGCGAAGGCCAGGCGGGTCACCGCGTCCGCGATCTGGTCGCCGCTGGCCGCGCCGCTGCCCGCGGGCCGGTACCACTCGACGATGGAGTTGACCATCCCGAAGAGGAGCCGGGTGGCCAGGCGGACGTCCACGTCGGCGCGGAGGTCGCCGTCGGCCACCGCCTCCCGCAGCAGTTCGGCGACCCGGTGGTCGAACTCCCGGCGCCGCTCCAGCGCCCAGCGTTCGGTGCTGGTGTTGCCGCGCACCCGCAGCAGCAGCGTCACGTAGGGGAGTTCGGCGACCAGGACCTCGACCGTGCGGCGCACCACGTGCTCCAGCCTGGCCAGGGCGCGGCCGTGGCGGGCACCGGACTCGTCGAGGATGCCGAACAGGCCGTCCAACGCCCGGCCCACGGCGCGTTCCAGCAGTTCCTCCTTGCCGCGCACGTGGTGGTAGATGGACGACTTGGAGATGCCGGCCGCCTTGGACAGGTGCTCCATGGAGGTACCGTCGTAGCCGCGCTCGTTGAAGACCTCGACGGCGACGGCGAGCAACGACTCCGTGGTGTAGGACTCGCGCCGGTGCGCCGACGTGCCGGGAACGCCAGGGGTGGGTGCCATGGCGTGATTATGTCCCGGCCGGACGTTCGGTCGATGTCGTGTCCAGGGCGCGGACACGCAGATCGACGATGCGTTTGGCCTTGCCGAGCGAGCGGGTCAACGTGCCCGGGGACACCACCTCCACCTGGGCCGACACCCCCGTCCCCTCCTTGATCCGGCGCCGTAGTTCCTGGGCGACGTCGGTGTCGGAGCCGGGGTCCACCGGTCCCGCGGCCGGGTCCGGCTCGCGGCGTTCCGCCCGCACGGTGAGCTCGTCGAGCCGTCCCGGTCGGGTCAGTACGCACTCGAAGTGCGGCCCGAGACCCGCGGTGCGCAGGACGTGCTCCTCGATCTGGGTGGGGAAGACGTTCACCCCTCGTACGATCATCATGTCGTCACCACGTCCGGTGACCCGCTCCATCCGGCGCATGGTGCGCGCGGTCCCGGGGAGCAGCCGGGTCAGGTCGCGGGTGCGGTACCGCACCACGGGCATGGCCTGCCTGGTCAACGAGGTGAGGACCAGCTCGCCGAACGCCCCGTCGGGCACCGGGGTGCCGTCGATCGGGTCCACCACCTCCGGGTAGAAGTGGTCCTCCCAGATGGTGGGGCCGTCCTTGGTCTCCACGCACTCGTTGGCCACCCCGGGCCCCAGGACCTCGGACAGGCCGTAGATGTCCACCGCGTCGATGCCCAGCGTGGTCTCGATCTCGGCCCGCATGGTCTCGGTCCACGGCTCCGCGCCGAGCACCCCGTAGCGCAGCGAGGTCGCGGCCGGGTCCGTGCCGGCCGCCCGGAGGGCGTCGGCGATGACCAGCAGGTAGGACGGGGTCACCATGATCGCGTCAGGGCGGAGGTCCCGGATCAGCCTGACCTGCCGCTCGGTCTGCCCGCCGGAGACCGGGACGACGGTGCAGCCCAGCCGCTCCGCCCCGTAGTGCGCCCCGAGTCCCCCGGTGAACAGGCCGTACCCGTACGCGACGTGGACGATCATCCCGGGCCGCACCCCGGAGGCGTACAGCGACCTCGCGACCAGGTGGGCCCAGGTGTCCACGTCCCCCGCGGTGTACCCGACGACGGTGGGCTGGCCGGTGGTCCCGGACGAGGCGTGCACCCGCACCACCTGTTCCCGGTCCACCGCGAACATCCCGAACGGGTACCTGCCGCGCAGGTCGTCCTTGCTGGTGAACGGGAACCTGGCCAGGTCCGCCAGGTCCCGGCAGTCGTCGGGGTGCACCCCGTGGGCGTCGAACGCGGCCCGGTAGTGCGGGACCCGGTCGTAGACCCGCCGTAGGGTGGCCCGCAGCCGCTCCAGTTGCAGGGCGCCGAGCTCGTCCCGGGACGCCGTCTCCACCGCGTCCAGGCCCACCCGGCCCTCGCCGGGGCCCGGTCCACCCGGCCGGGGCACCCGGGGCGTCATGCCCGTCCTCCCCGACGGGCCGGCGTCCTCGCCCCGCGTATGTTTCGCGTGAAACCATCCGTCACCGTGACGTCCCTCCCTCGGTGCCCGGGCCCGTGGAGCCGGCCGCGGCCGGGCCCTGGTACCGCTCGGCGACCCAGCGGCGGCGCAGCCCCGGCGCCGGGGCGTAGCGGCCGGTGGGGTAGGTGGTGTGCAACGACGCCAACACCTGCGACACCCAGGTCCACCCCAGCTTCCCGGCCCACTCCAGGGGACCTAGCGGGTAGTTGACCCCCAGTCGCATGGCCGTGTCCACGTCCCCGGGGGTGGCAACCCCCCGGTCCACGGCGTCCACCGCCAGGTTCACCACCATGGCGACGGTCCGGGCGACGACCAGTCCGGCGACCTCCTCCACGACGCTGACCTGCTTGCCCAGCGCCTGGAACAGCCCCACGGCGGCGTCCAGGGCCTCCGGCCGCGCCGTGGGGGAGGCGGCCAACGCGATCCGGGTGGCGGCACGGTAGTCCAGCGCCAGGTCGAAGTGGATCACCGGCTCGAACCCGGCGTGCTCCCTGGTCCCGACCAGGGCGAGCTCGGTGCCGTCCGGCAGGACCAGGGCCCCGGGGTCGAGGACCCCCGACGCGACGGACTCCCGGCGAACCTCGATCCCCGCCTCCTCGACCAGCCCCAGCAGTTCCCCGGCGGGGCCGAGGTCGCCGTACGCCGCCACCTCCGACGGGGCCGCCGCGGGTGGCGCGGTGCGCGGCTCGGGGCGCGGCTCACCGTCCCGGTACCCGTACCAGCCCTGCCCGCTCTTGCGCCCCAGCCGTCCCGCCTCGACGAGCTGCCGCTGCGCCAGCGAGGGGACGAACCTGGGGTCGTGGTGGAACGCCGTCCACACCGAACGGGTCACCGCCTCGTTCACGTCGTGACCGATCAGGTCGGTGAGCTCGAACGGGCCCATCCGGAAACCGCCGCTCTCGCGGAGCACCGCGTCGATGGTCGCCGGGTCGGCGGCGCGCTCCTCGAACAGCGCGAACGCCTCGGCGTAGTAGGGGCGGGCCAGCCGGTTGACCAGGAAACCCGGGGTGTCGGCGCAGGCCACCGGGGTCTTGCCCCAGGCCAGGACCGTGGCCCTGGCGCGTTCGGCCACCGCGGGGTCGGTGGCGGCCCCGCTGACCACCTCGACCAGCGGCAGCACCGGCGCCGGGTTGAAGAAGTGCAGGCCGAGCAGGCGACCGGGGAGCTTCAGGGCGGCGCCCACCGCGGTGACCGGGAGGGAGGAGGTGTTGGTGGCCAGCAGGCAGTCGTCACCGACCACCGCCTCGAGGTCGGCGAAGAGCCGGCGTTTGACCGCGATGTCCTCCACCACGGCCTCCACCACCAGGGCCGCGTCGGCCAGGTGGGACAGGTCGTCGGCGACCGCCAGCCGGGCGGTGGCCCCGGCCCGCTGGGCCTCGCTCATCCGGCCCTTGGCCACCTGGCGGTCGAGCCGCTCGACGATCGCGGTGACCGCCTCCGCCGCCCTGCCGGGTTCGGCGTCGTGGAGGAGCACCCGGTGGCCCGCGACCAGGGCGACCTGGGCGATGCCGCGCCCCATGGTCCCGGTGCCGACGACACCAACGGGGTGCTCAGGAGTAAGCCCGTCCATTGCTCGCGCTCCCTCGAACGTACGGAATCAGTGGCCGCGCCCTTGAACCGACCGACCATTCGGTTAACCTAGCCCTCACCGCTCGTCTCTGCCCAGACCACGACCCCGGCCCCGGCCGGCAAGGGAGAGCATGCTCATGGCACCCGGCAACGTCACCACGGAGCTGATCGAACGCCACCGGGAGACCCTCGGCAAGGCCCTGGAAGCGATCCGCACCCGCGACTACTGGACGCCCTACCCGGAGCACCCCAAGGCGTACGGCGAGCAGGCGCCCGCCGCCGGCAGGGCCGCGTTCGACGCGTTGCTCAACCGCCACTTCGAGCTCGGTCAGCCGGGCGACGGCGGCCCGGTGGGCGCAGAGGTGTCCCCGTACGGCATCGACCTGGGCATCACCTACCCGCGCCCGGACCCGGACGCCCTGCTGGCCGCCATGGAGGCGGCGCTGCCGGCATGGCGCGACGCCGGGCCCGAGGCGCGCGCCGCGGTGTGCCTGGAGGTCCTGGCCCGGATCAACGCCAGGTCGATGGAGTTCGCGCACGCGGTGATGCACACCACCGGCCAGGCGTTCACCATGGCGTTCCAGGCGGGTGGCCCGCACGCCCAGGACCGCGGCCTCGAAGCCGTGGCCTACGCCTACGCCGAGCAGACCCGCACCCCCGCCCAGGCCGACTGGACCAAGCCCCAGGGCAAGCGGGACCCGCTGGCGATGACCAAGACCTTCACCGCCGTGCCGCGCGGCATCGCCCTGGTCATCGGCTGCAACACGTTCCCCACCTGGAACGGGTTCCCGGGCCTCTTCGCCTCGCTCGCCACCGGCAACCCCGTGCTGGTCAAGCCGCACCCCCGGGCGGTGCTCCCGCTGGCGCTCACCGTGGCGGTGGCCCGCGAGGTGCTCGGCGAGGCCGGCCTCGACCCCAACCTGGTCTGCCTCGCCGCCGAGGACGCGGGCGAGGGCCTGGCCATGTCCCTGGCCACCCGGCCCGAGATCCGGATCATCGACTACACCGGCTCCTCGGCGTTCGGCGACTGGCTCGAGGACAACGCCCGCCAGGCGCAGGTCTACACGGAGAAGTCCGGGGTCAACACCGTCGTGGTGGACTCCACCGACGACTACCGCGGCATGCTGAACAACCTGGCGTTCTCCCTGTCCCTGTACAGCGGCCAGATGTGCACCACCCCGCAGAACCTGCTGGTCCCCCGCGGCGGCATCGACACCGACGCCGGGCACCGCACCTTCGACGAGGTGGTGGCCGACCTGACCACCGCCGTGGGCAAGCTGCTCGGCGACGACGCCCGCGCCAACGCCCTGCTCGGCGCCATCGTCAACCCCGACGTGCTGGCCCGGCTCGAGCGGGCGGACGAGCTCGGCGAGGTGGCCCTGGCGTCGCGCACCGTGGCGCACCCGGAGTTCCCCGACGCCACCGTCCGCACCCCGGCCCTGGTCAAGCTGGACGCCGGCAAGCCCGACGACCACGCCGCGTTCCTGGCGGAGTGCTTCGGACCGGTGGCGTTCGCGGTGGCCGTGGACTCCACCGCCCACGCGCTCGAGCTGCTCCGCCGGACGGTGAAGGAGAAGGGCGCCATGACGGTCGGCGCCTACACGACCTCGCCGCAGGTGGAGGCGGACGTGGAGCGGGTGTGCCTGGACACCTGCGCGTCGCTGTCGCTCAACCTCACCGGCGGGGTGTACGTCAACCAGACCGCTGCGTTCTCCGACTTCCACGGCACCGGCGGCAACCCGGCGGCCAACATCGCGCTGAGCGACGGCGCGTTCGTCGCCAACCGTTTCCGGACGGTGGAGGTGCGGCGGCACCGCTGACCCCCCCGAAGAGCCCTCGGGTCCGGCGTGCTGAAGTCCGCGTCGCACGCCGGACCCGAGACCCAGGGAGGGGTTCAGCCTCCCGGGCGATAGTCTCCCGCCCAGGTTTCGAAGTAGTTTGAAACTCATGGGTTCCGACAACACCGCGGTGAACTTCTCGGATCTGGTGAACCGAAACAAGCAGACGCTCGCCAGACTCAAGGAGTCGCCACGGCTCGTGTTGCACCGGCGGGACGGGGAGGACCTGGTCCTCACCACGGCCGCCAGGGACGAGCAGGACCGGACGGTGGTCTCCGCCGCCACGCGCATGCTCTCCGCCATGGCCCGGCGGGAGCCCGGCAGCATGGAGCTGCTCCTCGACATCCTGCCGGACGCGTTTCCCTGGGTGCGTTTCCTGCCGGAGCCGGACCTCCACACGTTCGCCGTCGAACTGGTGGACACCATGCGCGCCGCGGACTCCGTCGCCAACAGCGCGTCCGTGGCACAGTTGCTCACCGCCTGGCAGCACACCGCCGAGATCCACTCCGATCCCGAGCTACTGGCCGCCCTGACCAGGAGCCACGACACCGACCACGGCCCCGTTCCCGACCCCAGGGAAGACGCGTGACCCCTGGGCGCGGGGACCGGGCGGCACCGCCCGCACCGGAGGGGCAGTGGGAGGTGCGGTTCGCCGACGCGGCCTCCGCCAAGGGCTGGTTGTGCCTTTCCCAACAGGCCGCGGAGAACACCTACCGCGCCTGGCTCACCCTGCGCACCGACCCGGCACCGATGACGGAGACCTCGCGCCACCACCGTCTGAAGGGCAAGCTCGCGCACGGCACTTACCGTGGTCGGACCTGCGAGCAGTGGCAGATAGAGGTGACCTCGGGCGGCCGGATCTGGTACCTGCTGGACACCCCGAACGCCACGTGTTGGATCACCTTCGCGGGGACCGGCCACCCGCGGGCCACGGACCCCCCGGCGCGGTGAGCGGGGGCCGCGTCGGAGAGTGTCCGGACAAACGGTTGTCGTGGACGCCCCCGAACCCATGTCGCGGTCACCCTCACCCAACGGCGGTCGGCGGCGTTCCTGTGGCAGAACCCCCGGGTCCGGCGTGCTGGAGTCCGCGTCGCACGCCGGACCCGAGACCCAGGGTTCGGGTCAGCCCTTGGGCAGTTGGCCCTTCTTGTCCACGACGGTGACCTCCAGCACGGCGCTGGAGCTCGTGACCTTCCCTGCCCTGATCCGCTCCAGGGTGGTCATCTTCTTACCGGCGGTCCCCTTGCCCGGCTTGATCCAGACGGAGCGGTTGCCCAGGAACTCCAGGGTCTTCTCGTCGAAGAGGGCCTGGTCGCACCAGCCGCCGTTGTACGAGTCCACCCGGGCGATGGCGACGGCGGGACGCCCCGCCGCGTCCTTGACGTCGGGAACGACGATCACTCCGGGAATCCTGCCCGCCGCCCGGTACATGGCCGCGCTGACGTCCGGCGGCACCAGTGCCTCGCCCATGAGGTCCCGGACGAGGTTGAACGCCTCCTGGTTCGCGTCGCGGTCCTCTCCCTTGACGCCGTTCGACAGCAGCCACTGGAGCATCTCGTCGGGGTCGGTGGGCAGGGTCTCCAGGTGACGGTAGTTGTTGCTGTACTCGTACCCGGTCTCGCCGGGGGCCGGATCGGGCTCGGTGACGTCGATGTCGCGCCCGAGGGCCACCCGGTCGCGGATCAGGATCCCGCGGGTGCCGTCCACCGAGTGCCACACCTCCCGTTTGTGGAGGGGGATGACCTTCGTCCTCGTCGGCTTCGCCTTCCCGTCCTTGTCCACGTCCAGGGTCTGGACCACGGAGGTGTCCATGCTGCGGACGTAGACGAACTGGTCGTCCCGGATGTGCGCCGGCACCGTGGACTCGGCCGCGACCGTGGCGATGCGGTCGAGGAGCGGCACGGGGTCGCTCGGGTCATCGGGGGTGTGCGGGGTGACCTGGGAGGCGTTCCCGCGGTCCTTCGCCGTCGGCGTGCCGTCGCCGTGCGAACCGCCGAGCACCGTGACGCCCGCGACCAACGCCAGGGTCAGCACGCCCGCGGCGGCGGGTGCGGCGACGGCCGGACGCAGCCACCGGGGCCGGGACGGGGCCTTGTCAGCGGTGTCGTCGCGTCGTATCTCGCGCATCAGGTGCTCCTTGAGCTGTCGGTGACGGCCCGGCGGGAGGTCGCGCTCGGGAAGCGACGGGGTGTCGTTCATCGGTTTCCCTCCTGTATGGGCCTGGCCGCAACGACGCGGCCATCTCTCACCTGTCCCCGGTCCGGTCGGGGTTCCCGTCTCTCCGCGGCTGCCGCGAGTTTCCTGCGCGCCCTGGACAACCGGGACCTGACCGTGCCGACCGGCACCCGAAGCGCCCGCGCCGCCGAGGCGTAGTCCAAGCCGGACCACACGCACAGCGCGAGCACCTCGCGTTCGGGGCGGCGCAGGGTCTGTAGGGCCTGCTGGACGGCGGCCAGCGAGGCGGCGTCGTCGAGGCGCCCGGCGACCTCGTCCGCGATGTCAGGCAGCGCCTCCTCCGCGGTCAACCGGGACAGCGCCGCCGCGTGCCGGCGGGCGGCGCGCCGGGTGTTGCGCACGACGTTGGTGGCGATCCCGAGCAGCCACGGGCGCAGCGACCCGCCCTCGGCGTCCACCCGCCCGCGTAACCGCCACGCCTCGAGGAAGGTCAACGAGACCACGTCCTCGGCGACCGACCAGTCCCACGTCAGGCGGAAGGCGTGGTTGTACACCGAACGCGCGTAGGCGTCGAAGAGCTCGGCGAACGCGTCGCGGTCCCCCTCGCGGACACGTGTCCGCATGTTCGTCTCCACACCACTGCCCTGTCCGGGCGCCCACGGCTGGTTCCCGTGACGTGGGTCACCGGGCGGGCGGCGCCGGTTCTGCCGCCGGCACGGCCCAGCGGCTTATCCACGCGTGCATGGCGATGGCGGCGGCGGCCCCGGCGTTGATCGACCGGGTCGAGCCGAACTGGGCGATGGAACACACCCTCTCGGCGTGCTTCCACGCCTGGGCGCTGAGGCCGGGCCCCTCCTGCCCGAACAGCAGCACGCACCGCCGGGGCAGCTCGGTGGTCTCCAGGGGCACGGCGCCGGGGAGGTTGTCGATGCCGATCAGCGGCAGGTCGTTCGCGTCGGCGTAGGCGGCGAGCGCGTCCACGTCGGGGTGGTGCCGCAGGTGCTGGTAGCGGTCGGTGACCATGGCCCCGCGGCGGTTCCACCGACGGCGCCCCACGATGTGCACCTCGGCGGCGAGGAAGGCGTTGGCGGTGCGGACCACGGAGCCGATGTTGAAGTCGTGCTGGAGGTTCTCCACCGCGACGTGGAAGGTGTGCCGGCGGGTGTCGAGGTCCGCGACGATGGCCTCCCGCCGCCAGTAGCGGTAGCGGTCCACCACGTTGCGCCGGTCCCCGTGGGCCAGCAGCTCCGGGTCGTACCGCTCGTCCCGGGGCCAGGGGCCGGGCCACGGCCCCACGCCCACCGCACCGGCGAGACCGTCGTCGTACTGCAGGGGCTCACCCGCCTCATCACTCACACGGGAAGGGTACGTGGACCGCGGCCGACCGGCGCCCGCACCGGGCTCGCCCGGTCCCGGCGCCGGTCCGTACCGCGGGCTCGAGCAGCGTGGCCAGGGCGGCGAAGGCATACACCAATCTGGTACATACGCTAATCTTGGTACATGGCCATGAAGCGCACGAACGTCTACGCCGATCCCGAGGACCTGGCGGTCATCAAGGAGGCCGCCAAGCGTCGGGGGGTCAGCGAGGCCGAGATCATCCGCCAGGGAATCCACCTCGCGGCCATGGCCAACCGCGTCTGGGACGAGCCCCTGTTCTCTCGCACCTTCCAGGGACCGGGCCGCACGATGTCGCGGGCCGAGGTCCGTGACGCGGTGGCCGACGCCGTCACCCACGAGACGGAGCCCGGAACCGCCGCGTGATCATCGTCATCGCCGACGCCTCCGGCCTGCTTGCCGCCCTCGACTCCGGGCATCCAGAGCACGCGGCGGCGAGCGAGACCATCCTTTCCGCGGGGCTCCTGGTCATCTCCCCGCTCCTGCTCGCCGAACTGGACCACGTCGCTACGCGTGAACTGGGCCGTCAGGCAGCTCTCAGCGCGGTCAGCGATATCCGGCACTGGATGCGCAGGGGCCGCGTCGTGGTGCCCCAGATCACGGCGGATCACCTGGAGGCCGCCCAGTCCGTCCGAGCCCGCCACCAAGCGCTCGGACTCGACCTCGCCGACGCGGTGAACGTCGCTTTCGCCGCCGACTATGACACGGACGCGATCCTGACCCTCGACCGCCGCGACTTCAGGGCCCTGCGCCCACTCGGCCGCCACAAGGCCTTCCGGGTCCTACCCGACGACCTCCCCCTGTGAGCCGCCGGTCCACCCCGCACCGGCGCCCGGTCAGCCCAGGGCCACCGTCTTGGAGGCGTCGGCCGGCGGGGGTGTCGGGGTGCTGGGCCGTGACCCGGTGCCCGTCAACCGGCGCACCGCGGTGGTGGTCCTGGCGCCGGACCACACCAGGAAGGCGGTGGGCAGGAACACCGCGTCCGCGGAGATCATGGCGAGGGAGAAGAACGGCAGGCCCATCAGCACCGCTATGCCGGCGTGCTCGGCCATCATCAGGACCAGCAGGACATTCTTGACCTTCCGGTTGAACAGGGTGAACGGGAAGGCCACCTGCACCATCACGGTGCCGTAGGTGAACAGCATGATCAGCAGCCCGCTGGCGGAAAGGACGTCGGTGACCTCGGGCCAGGGGTTGAAGTAGTCCAGGTTGAACGGGTAGTAGGAGGCCGTTCCGTCCTGCCACCGCGATCCCTGGATCTTGTACCAGCCCGCGGTGGAGTAGATGAGGCAGACCTCGATCACGATGACCACCATGGCGCCGTTGTGGATCAGGTTGCCCATGATCTGGAAGACACCGCGCGCCTGGGACCTGGGGTAGTAGCGGTCGAGGCACCACCGCACCCCGTGCAGCGCCCACAGTCCCCACAGCAGCAGGCCCCAGCCCATCAGGGGCAGCAGCCCCTCCTGGTCGAAGAACGGCAGGTCGGCGAAGCCACTGGCGTGGGCGACGAGCAGCAGCGCGCCGCACAGCGACCACAGTGCCATACCCACCTTGTCGTTCACGGCTCCGGCGACCGGGTCGGCGGGGTCCTGCCCGGCGGCACGCCGCGCCCGGCGGGCGTCCAGTGACCAGACCTGCCCGCACCGGACGAACACCAGGTAGATCGCCATCAGGTGGACGACGTTGTCGCCGCCGTCCCCCATGAAGACGCTGCGGTTCTGCACCGACAGCACGCCGATCATGAACAGCACCGACGCCGTCCGGGTCCGCCAGCCCAGCAGCAGCAGCACCCCGGCGAGGATCGCCCCGTGGTAGACCACCTCGAACCACAGCCGGCTGTCCGACCAGATCAGCACGGTGAACGCGTCGTTGGTGGCGATCAGCCGACGGGCCAGGTCGATGCTCCAGGGGCTGGTGTCGCCGTAGAGCTCACTGCGGTTGGGCCACTCGCGGAGCAGGAAGACGGTGAAGGTGAGCGCGAAGCCGATCCGGACGATCGCCGCCTGGTACGGGGCCAGCGCGCTGCCGGTGATCCGCCGCAGTCCCCTGGCCAGGGTCGCGTCGAGCCGGGCGCCTGCGCCGGCGAGCGGTGAGGCGGGCGCGCTCATGAGAAGTCCTCGTCGAAGACGGTCCACCAGGGCAGTTCCCGGGTGGTCGGGTTGGTGTTCAGGTTCTCGTTGCTCCAGTCCGGCGCGGCCACCGGGGTGGACACCGAGCGGAGCTGGATGCGGTTCACCCGGCCGCCGTTGAGCTCCGGGCCGAGGCGGTGGGCGGCGATCCGGCGCAGGTACTCCTCGGAGATCTCGCCGCGTTCACCGCGGGGGGCGCCGTTCTGGTCGTGGGAGTTGCCGTAGAAGTCGAACGCCCGGCGCAGCAGGTTCTGGTCGGCGTGGCTCGGCGCGGGGTGGTGCTTGATCTGCGAGGTGTCCAGGGCGGTGAGGTCCACCCAGCCGGTGACGGTGAGCTTCCCGTCGTTCCGTCGGACCTCGGCCCGCGCGTGCACCGCGACGTTCTGCTGGACCGGGTTGGGGGCGAACAGCTTCCAGTTCTGCTCGAACTCCGGGAGGACGTACTCGTTGATCTCGTCGTTGTTCTGCCGGGACACCGTGTTGGAGGGCGCGAGGTAGAGGAAGACGGCGAGCGCGTGGACCACGACGGCGACACAGACCGCGGCGACCGCGCCCGCGATGGCTATCCGCGCGGGTATCGACCACTCGCCACCGCCCGGCGGGTCGGGGAGCACCTCCTCGGCGCGCCGCTCGCCGTCCAGCGTTGGTTCCGTCATGATTCCCCGCCCGCCTGCCTGCTGTGGTGACGCCGCCAAGATACGACCTTGACAGAGTTCCCAGCAGGCCCGCATCATCGAACCGAACGGTCGGTTGGTAGCACTCGAACAGATCCGGCACCCGGCAGGGGCCGGCAGGGGTCAGTGGAGAGGTCTGGCGATGACCGCCGTACGAGAGACTCCCCCAGCGTCGCGGTCCGCCCCCGACGCAGGACACGAAGCCGCGGACGCCGGGCTCGAGGCGGTGTTCGAAGCCACCCTGGCGGCCGACGAGCGCGTGGAACCACGGGACTGGATGCCCGACGGGTACCGGGCCACCCTGATCCGTCAGATCGCGCAGCACGCGCACTCCGAGATCATCGGCATGCAGCCGGAGGCCAACTGGATCACCCGCGCGCCCTCGCTGCGCCGCAAGGCGATCCTGATGGCCAAGGTCCAGGACGAGGCCGGGCACGGGCTGTACCTGTACAGCGCCGCCGAGACGCTGGGCGCCAGCCGCGACGAGCTGCTCGACAAGCTCCACTCGGGGCGCCAACGGTACAGCTCGATCTTCAACTACCCGACGCTGACCTGGGCTGACGTCGGCGCCATCGGCTGGCTGGTGGACGGCGCGGCGATCATCAACCAGGTTCCGCTGTGCCGCTGCTCGTACGGCCCCTACGCCCGCGCCATGGTGCGGATCTGCAAGGAGGAGAGCTTCCACCAGCGGCAGGGGTTCGAGTCCCTGCTGGCGCTCAGTCAGGGCACCCCGGAACAGCACGCGATGGCGCAGGACGCGGTGGACCGCTGGTGGTGGCCGTCGCTGATGATGTTCGGGCCGCCGGACGCCGACTCCACCCACTCCGCCCAGTCCATGGCCTGGAAGATCAAGCGGCACTCCAACGACGAGCTGCGCCAGCGCTTCGTGGACATCTGCGTCCCGCAGGCCGAGGCCCTCGGCCTCACCCTGCCCGACCCCGAGCTGCGGTGGAACGACGAGCGCGGGCACTACGACTACGGCGCCATCGACTGGGACGAGTTCCAGCAGGTGCTGCGGGGCAACGGGCCGTGCAACGAGCAGCGGCTCACCCGTCGGCGCCGGGCGCACGACAACGGCGCCTGGGTACGCGAGGCGGCGTCCGCGTACGCGGCCAAACACGGACCGGAGGAGCGATGAGTCAGGGCCAGCTCTGGGAGGTCTTCGTGCGCAGCCGCCGCGGCCTGTCCCACACCCACGTCGGCAGCCTGCACGCGCCCGACGCCGAGATGGCGCTGCGCAACGCCCGGGACCTCTACACCCGTCGGCAGGAGGGCGTGAGCATCTGGGTGGTGCCGTCCACCGCCGTCACCGCGTCCTCGCCGGACGAGAAGGACCCGTTCTTCGCCCCGGCCGGGGACAAGCCCTACCGGCACCCGACCTTCTACGAGGTGCCCGAAGGGGTGCGGAACCTGTGACCACCGCCCGACCCGAGACCCCCGCGGCGGACGCCGGCCCGGCCGAGCACCTCCACGCCGCCCTGGCGCTCGGTGACGACGCGCTCGTCCTGGCCCAGCGGCTCGGGGAGTGGACCGGCAACGCCCCCACCCTCGAGGAGGACGTGGCGCTCACCAACATCGGCCTCGACCTGCTCGGCCAGGCCAGGCACCTGCTGGGCCTGGTGGGCGACGAGGACGAGCTGGCGTTCCACCGGGACGAGCGGGAGTTCCGGAACCTGCAGTTGGTGGAGCAGCCCAACGGGGACTTCGCCCACACCATCGCCCGTCAGCTCTACTTCTCCTGCGCCCAGTCGCTGGTCCACCGGGAGCTCGCCGCCAGCGACTCCCCGCTGGCCGGGCTCGCCGGGAAGACGGTCCACGAGGTGGCCTACCACCGCGACCACGCCGTGCAGTGGACGCTGCGGCTGGGGGACGGCACCGAGGAGAGCCGGACCCGGATGCAGCGGGCCCTGGACGCGCTGTGGCGGTACACCGGTGAGCTGTTCGACCCCGTGCCCGGGCTGCCGGTGGACCTGCCGGCGCTGCGCGCACCGTGGCTGCGGGACGTCACCGAGGTCGTGGAACGCGCCACCCTGCGCCTGCCCTCCGGGCCCGACCGGGCGGCCTGGGCGGCCGGCGGTGGCCGGGACGGGGTGCACACCGAGGCGTTCGGGCGGTTGCTCGCCGAGATGCAGCACCTGCCCCGCAGCCACCCCGGAGCGCGCTGGTGAGCACGGCACCGGGACGCACCGGCGCGGGGGGAACCGCGCCGGGCGGGACGACCACCGAGGCGGAACTGCGGCGGCTCGCCGGCGCGGTGCCCGACCCGGAACTGCCGGTGCTGACCCTGGAGGACCTCGGGGTGCTGCGCGCCGTGCGGGTGCTCGGCCCCGGACGGGCCGAGGTGGACCTCACCCCCACCTACACCGGCTGCCCCGCGGTGGAGTCGATGGCCGCCGACGTCACCGGGGTGCTGGCCGCGCACGGTTGGCAGGCGGAGGTGCGCACGGTGCTCAGTCCGGCCTGGTCCACGGACTGGATCTCCGCGGAGGGACGGCGCAAGCTCCGGGAGTACGGCATCGCGCCGCCCGGGCCGGCCCGGCCGCGGTCCGGCCCCGTCCCGGTGGAGCTGTCGGTGCGCTGTCCGCGCTGCGGCTCCCCCGACACGGCCCTGCTCAGCCGCTTCTCCTCGACCGCGTGCAAGGCGCTGCGCCGGTGCCGTGCCTGCGACGAGCCGTTCGAGCACTTCAAGGAGGTGTAGCCGGTGGCCGGTGGCTTCCACCCGCTGCGGGTGACCGAGGTCCAGCCGTTGACCGAGGATGCGGTCGCGGTGACCTTCGCCGTCCCGCCCGAGTTGCGTCCGGCCTACCGCTACACGGCGGGTCAGCACCTGATCCTGCGCAGGGTGACGTCCGACCAGGACGGCACCCCTCAGGAGATCAGGCGCACCTACTCGATCTGTGCCCCCGCTCCGGGGCCGGACGGGCCGGCCACCCTGCGGGTGGGCATCCGCAGGGTGCAGGGCGGCGAGTTCTCGACCTTCGCCCACAAGGAGCTCGCCCCCGGGGACCTGCTGGACGTGATGACGCCGACCGGCCGGTTCACCCTCGTGCCGCGGCCGGGCCGGTACGCCGCCGTGGTCGGCGGCAGCGGCATCACCCCGGTCCTCTCCCTGGTCTCCACGCTGCTCGCCGAGGAGCCCGACGCCGAGTTCTGCCTGGTGCGCAGCGACCGCA
This sequence comes from Wenjunlia vitaminophila DSM 41686, assembly GCF_000380165.1. Classification (GTDB taxonomy): domain Bacteria; phylum Actinomycetota; class Actinomycetes; order Streptomycetales; family Streptomycetaceae; genus Wenjunlia; species Wenjunlia vitaminophila. Next base: position 220,074 of record NZ_KB904669.1, on the reverse strand, counting down.
CGGTGGCCTCGGCGATGTTCCTCGACGAGGTCGCCGAGCTGAAGGACCGCCACCCGCGACGCCTGCACCTGGTGCAGGTCCTCACCCGTGAGGAGCGCCAGGCCGGCCTGGAGGCGGGGCGGCTGGACGAGGACAGGCTCACCGCCCTGCTCCCCGCCCTGCTCCCGGTGGGCGAGGTGGCCGGCTGGTTCCTGTGCGGACCGCACCGGCTGATCGAGCAGTCCGCCGGGGCGCTGCGGCGCCTGGGGGTGGACCGCTCCCGCGTCCACCAGGAGATCTTCCACGTGGACAGCGAGCCGCCCCCCGGGGACGGGACCCTGGCCGATCGCGGCACCGCGGGTGCCTTCGGGGCTGACGACGACGCCGGAGCCGGAGGGCACACCGTCACCGCGGTGCTCGGCGGGCGGTCCGGGAGCTGGGTGGGCCAGCCGGGGGAGACGGCGCTGGAGACGGTGCTCAGGCACCGCCCCGACGCCCCGTACGCCTGCCGGGGCGGGGTGTGCGGCACCTGCAGGGCGCTGCTGGTGTCCGGCACGGTCCGCATGGACCGCAACTACGCCCTGGAGCCGGACGAGCTGGACGCCGGCCACGTGCTGGCCTGCCAGTCCCACCCGACCTCCCCCGTGGTGGAGCTGGACTTCGACCGCTGAGCCCCCGGCGCCGCCCGCGCCCGCGGAACGGCGCCGGGGCCGCCCCGGCGGAAGCCGCTACAGTACCGTCCCCGCGGTGCCGTCGTCGGTGACCACCGGGCGCCCGGCCGCGGCCCAGGCCGTCATGCCGCCGTCCACGTTGACCACGTCCCGGCCCTGGCCCAGCAGGTACTGGGCCACCCGGGCCGACCGGCCGCCGACCCGGCACATCACGTGCACCCGGGTGTCCCGGGGCAGTTCCTCGATCCGGCCCACCACCTCGGACATGGGGATGTGGGTGGCGCCCTCGGCGTGGCCGGCCGCCCACTCGTCGGGCTCCCGCACGTCCAGCACATAGGCGTCCTGGGGCACGTCGGCGGCGGGCACGGCGGGGATCTGGGCGTCGTACACGGGTTGGCCTTTCCTGAGGGGAGTCGGTGGGGGCTGCGGCGGCGGCCAGGAGCGACCGGGCAGCGCGGTGGGGACCCGGGTCAGTCCCTCGCCGGGTGGAGGAGCTCGCCGAGCCGGGCCTCGCGCTCCGCGACCTGGGCGAGGAGCTGCTCGGCGATCTCGTTGAGCAGCCCGTCCGGGTCCTGGGGGGCGAGCCGCAGCATGGCGCCCATGGCGCTCTGCTCGAGCTCGGAAGAGCGGGCCGCCAGAGCGTCCCTGCGGGCCGCGAGCCACTCCAGCCTGGCGTAGAGGGTCTGTAGCCGGTTCTCGGTGGCCGGTGCCGCGGCGGGTTGTTCCGGGCCCGAGTCCCACTCCTCGGCGAGCTGCCGCAGGGCGGCCTCGTCGCCCCGGGCGTACGCCTCGTTGACCCGGGCGATGAAGGCGCTGCGCCGCCGCTGCTCGCCGTCCTCCTGGGCGAGGTCGGGGTGGGCCCGGCGGGCCAGTTCGCGGTAGAGCCGCTGCGCCTCCCTGCTGGGCCGGACCCGGCTGGACAGGGGGGCGTCGTCGGGCAGCCCGGGGTCCGCCGGGTCCCGGCCGGCCCACGGTCCCCCGCCCGCCCGGCCGAACAGTTCGTCCACGTCCGGCATCGGCTGGACGAAGGCCCGCGCCTGCTGGGCGCGGAGGATGTCCTCCGGGTCCCCGGTTCTCGCCGCGACCGCCTCCGCTATCAGCGCGTCCAGCTCGTCGAGGCGGGCGTACATCGGTCCCAGCCGCTGGTGGTGCAGCCGGGCGAAGTTGTCCACCTCGACCCGGAACGTCTCCACGGCGATCTCGAACTCGATCAGTGCCTGTTCCGCCGTGGACACGGCCTGGCTCAGCCGTTCCTCGTCGTCCCGCGCAGCGCTGTCTGTCCTGGCGTTGTCCTCACCCACCGGGACAGCGTAACGACCCCGCTACCAGGCGCAGGCCGGTCCTTCGTCACACGTCGGTCCGCGCGGCCAGGCGCCCGGCGCGGACAGCGGCCACGAGTTGGGCGTGGTCGGCCTCGGTCTGGTCGGCGTAGGCCACCGCGAACGCGGCCACCGCCTCGTCCAGTTCGCCGTTCTTCCCGCAGTACCCGGCGAGCAGCCGCGGGTCCACGCTGTGCGTGTGTGCCCGGGCCAGCAGCGCCCCGGTGAGCCTGCCGTAGTCGTCCAACTGCCCGGGGGCCAGCGCGGCGGGGTCCACGCTGCCCTTGCGGTTGCGGAACTGCCGCACCTGGTAGTCCCGGCCCTCGATCGAGGTCCAGCCGAGGAGGTGGTCGCTGACCACCTGCATCCGCCGCTGCCCCAGCACCACCCGGCGGCCCTGGTGCCCGGTGTCGGGGACGGGCAGGCCGGCCCTGGCCAGGTGGGGCAGGAGCGCCGAGGGGCGGGCCTCCTTCACCTGGAGGACCAGGGCCTGCCCCCGGTGGTCGGTCAGCAGCACCACGTAGGAGCGGGTGCCCACGCTGCCGGTCCCGACCACCCGGAAGGCCACGTCCTGCACGGTGTACCGGGCCAGCAGGGGCAACCGGTCGGCGGGGAGGGTGTCTAGGTAGGAGGGGAGTGCGCCGGCGACCGCGGCGGCCTCCTTGTCCGGTACCCGGCGCAGTACCGGCGGGGCGTCGGTGAAGCGGAGGCCACCGCCGGGCACCCGCACGGTGCTGCGGGCGGCGAACCTGGCGCTGGTGTTCCGGCGCGCCTTGCCCGCCACCTGTTCGAGGGTGCCCAGCAGGTCCCTGGCGTCGGCGTGCCGGACCAGGTCCTCGTCGGCGATGGCGTTCCACGCGTCGAGGGCGGGCAGCCCGGCGAGCAGCCGCACCGTGTGCCGGTACGCGGCCACGGCGTCGAGCGCGGCGGTCCGGCAGGCGTCGGCGCCGGCCCCTGACTCCCGTCCCGCCAGGACCAGCGAGGTGGCCAGCCGCTTCAGGTCCCACTCCCAGGGGCCGGGGGCCGTCTCGTCGAAGTCGTTGATGTCGATGACCAGCCGACCGGTGGCGTCCCCGTACAGTCCGAAGTTCGCCGCGTGGGCGTCGCCGCACAGGTGCGCCACCACCCCGGTGGTCGGGGTGTGCACCAGGTCGGCGGCCATCAGCCCGGCGCTGCCCCGCAGGAACGCGAACGGGCTTGCGCACATGCGTCCGACCCGGATGGGCACCAGTTCGGGCAACCGGTCCTCGTTCGACCGGATCACCGCCTCGACCGGGGAGATCCGTCCCGGTACGGGCGCGTACCCGGCGTGCTCCGCCCGGGGGACCCGGGACCGCAGGTCCTTGCCCACCCGCCGGGGTGACACCGGGGAGGGCCAGGAGGCGAATCCGGGCACCGCGGGCACCCGCGGGCCACCGCCCGGTTCGGGTTCGCGCGTCCCTGCCCGAGCCGGACGCGGTCCGGTCCTGCCGACCGCCTCCGTCAACTGCGCGCCTCCGCCTTCACCCGGCGCTGGCGCCATCCGCGCGGCGTCCGGCATCACCGCACCCTCCTCCCGCTCGACGGCCGGTCCCCGGCCCGCCGCCTCCGTGTCACCGGCAGTCTCATCCCTGTCTGGCCGCTCGGGGAGCCCCTCTGACAAAACGTTCCTGTAAAGCGGTCACTCCCGTATTGCCTATAGCACTCAGGTCACACTTGGGGGGCATTCTCGCCAATCCGCCGTCTTCACCAGACGTTTCATGTTTCGCTGTGCTTGCGGCGCGCCACCGGTGTCATAGGGGCGATCACCGCACCGTTCCCACCCTCCAGTAGGTACGTGCACCCCCGCTCGCACGTCACACACCACGACGGGAACGCACACCACCGCACTGTCCGCGCCACCCCAGCGACGGAATCCACCAGCGGAGACACACCTGAGATGATCCTGCACACCGGGCCTCTCACCACCGCAGGCGTGGTCGCCTGCCTGCGCCTCGCCATCCTGTCCGTGGACGCGGACGGGTCGATCGTCTACTGGAACCGGGGAGCCGAGGAGCTCTTCGGCCACCGGTGGGACGACGTCTTCGGCCGTCGCGCCCTGGGGTTGCTGCCGACGGTGGAGCAGCAGGTGACCGTGCCCTCCGCACGGCGCCCCACCGGTGGCCCCCCGGAGCCGGCCGGCGGCGGCACCGCACCCCGGCCGCACCTGGACGCCCTGGACCGGCTGCACCAGTCCACCGCCCCGGTGTGGGCCGGGCCCATGGCCGCGATGGACCGCGACGGGCGGGCCAAGGACGTGCTGTGGTGGTCCTACCGGCTGACCGAGTCCCCGGGCCCCGACCTGCTGGTGCTCGCCGCCAACGCCGAGCCGCTGCGGACCACGGGACCCCGGCTGGCGGTGGGCGACCGGCTGCTCGACTACGCCAGCACGGGGCCGTCCCGCGCCGGTGAGCTGCGGCTGACCGTCGGGTTCGCCAAGGTCGCGGACGAGGTGCTCGCCGAGCGGCTGGGCAGCCGGCTGAGCACCACCCTGCCCCGGGCCAACCCGGCCCGGCTGGACCGGATGGCCCGGGAACTGGTGTCCCTCGGCTACCCCGTCCTCACGGTGGACGACGCGGGGCCGTTCGCGGTGCTCCCCCAGGAGGTCTCCGCCGACCACCGCAACAGGCCGAACGGCCGGCGCGGCGCGGACCGGCCGTCCGCGGAGCCCGGCCGGTCCGCGGCGGAGAACGGCGTCACCGGGACCGGGGCAGCGCCGCCGGAGGACCCCCGTGCCCCGGGCCGCCGCCAGGAGGCCCAACGGGAGCGGTCGGCGCTGCTCCAGGCGGACGCGATGGGGTCCCTCGACACCGCGCTTGACCTGGACGCCACCGCCCGGGCGCTGTGCTCCCTGGTGGTGCCGCGGTTCGCCGACCTCGCCGCAGTCGAGGTGGTGGACCAGCTCATCGAACACGCCGAACCACCGCGCGACCAGCGCCCCGACGAGATGGTGGTGCTGCGCCGGCTGGCGGTCGAACACTCCGGGCTGCCGGCCGCCACGACCGAGCTGGCCCCCGAGGGCGAGCTGCTCGACCCGGTGCCCGGCACCCCGTGGGGCCGGTTCGCCGAGCCGATGCTCACCACCGTGGTGACCGCGGCGCTCGCCGAGGAACTGTCCCGGGACCTCGGAGCACCGGACTGCGCGCCCCTGCTGGTCGGGCACTCCCTGCTCAGTGTTCCGCTGCCGGCACGGGGCACCGTGCTCGGCCGGATGCTGCTGCTGCGTGGAGCCGGTCGCCGCCCGTTCGACCACGAGGACCTCACCACCGCCGCCCGACTCGCCACCCAGGGAGCCCTCCGGCTGCACAGCGCCCGGATGCACCTGCTGGAGTCCAAGGCAGCCGCCACCCTGCAACGCAGCATGCTGCCCACCAGCCCGCCCCGGCTGCCCGGGGTGCGGATCGCCCACCACTACCGGCCGGGTGACCGGCAGGCCCAGGTCGGCGGCGACTGGTTCGACGCGGTGCAGCTACCCGGCGGACGGGTGGCCCTGGTCGTCGGGGACGTGATGGGCCACGGCCTGCACTCGGCCGCGGTCATGGGGCAGTTCCGCACCGCCGTGCAGACCATGGCCGCCCTCGACCTGCCGCCGGCGCAGCTCCTGCGGCACCTGGACAACCTGGCCCACAAGCTGGGGCCCGACCACCTGGCCACCTGCATCTACACCATCTACGACCCGGTCAGGCGAACCCTCACCCTGGCCAACGCCGGCCACGTGCCGCCGGTGCTGTCCTCCGCCGACGGCCCCAGCCAGCTCCTCCAGGTGCCGGCCGGCGCACCCATCGGGGTCGGCGGCGTCCCCTTCGAGACCGCGGAGATCCGGGTACCGGACGGGAGCTGGCTGGTGCTGTGCACGGACGGGCTGGTGGAAGTGCGTGACGAGGGTGGAATAGGCGCGGGACTCGCCGCCCTGTGCGAGAACGTCATCGAACCCGACCAGACCCCGGAGGAGGTCTGCGGCACCATCCTGGGGCGGCTGCACAGCGAGGACCGCAGCGACGACGTGGCGCTGCTGGTCGCCAGGTTCGAGGGAATCCCCTCGCAGGACGTCGCCGAGTGGAAGCTGGCCCTCAACCCGACCGAGGTGCGCACGGCGAGGGCACTCACCCGCAAGCAGCTCACCGAATGGGGGCTCGGTGCCCTCGGTGACCTGGCCGAGCTCCTGGTCAGCGAACTGGTCACCAACGCCCTGCGGGCGGCGAGCCGCTCACTTGAGCTACGCCTGATGCGGGTGGGCAAACTGCTGGTCGAGGTCACCGACGACGACCACAACCTGCCGTTGCTGCGCCGTGCCGAAGGGCACGACGAGGCCGGTCGGGGCCTGGCCCTGGTCAGCAACCTGTCCGCCCGGTGGGGGACGAGCAGGCAGGCCGTGGGCAAGGTGGTGTGGTTCGAACTGCCGCTGCCGCACGGAACGGCACAGGACTGACTCCCCGGTCGGGCGCCCCGGGCCGCCCGACCTGGACCGCGCCCCGGGCCCGAGGAACCGGCACGGGCCCGGGAGGACGGCAGGGACACCCGTCACCGAGACCGACCACGGCCTGGACCGGCCGCAGCCGGCGTCACCCCTGCGCGGAGCCCGGGGGTATGGCGCCGCCGAAGTTGATGGACAGTCCGTAGAAGTCCTGTCCCTGGACCACCGGTGCGTTCTGTACCCCTCCGCTGACCGAGTTGCTTATCGACCCGGCACAGCGGGCGCCCTCGGCCGGCGGCTCGAACTCCTCGAGCAGGGCCCGCAACTCCTGGGCGAGCGCCGGGTCCTGACGCAGCACCCTGCGCAGCCGGGACCGCCACTCCGCCTGGATCTCCTCCGTGACCGAGGCGGACTCGGACTCCTGCGCCGCCGTCACCTCGCCCCGAGCCGCCTCCAACTCGGCCGCGAGCTGCTCCGTCTGCCCGTCCCTGTCCCTGCCCAGGAAGGCCGCCACCCGGTCCCTCACGTGGGCCCAGGAGTCCGTGACCATCGACCCGACCAGGGTCGTCGCCCCGGAAACGGCCAGCGCCGCCAACTCCGCCTCCACCGCAGTGCCCCCTCCGTGCGTCTCCTACGACACACCGTAGGAGACGCACGGAGTCGCGGCCACCACCTGTGGACAACCCACTCGTCCGTGCCCGGGAGCGGCTGCCTACCAGGTGGCCTTCCGCGTCGAACGCACCGAGAACACCCGGGCCGCGGGGCCGTCGGGCACGTCAAGGGTGACCGACCCGTCCGCGTGCGCGTGCCACGGGTCGGCGTCGGCGGGGTAGACCACCGAGACCTCCCGGGCATCGAGTCCGTCGAGCCGGACCTGACGGCCCGCGCCGCGGGACCAGACGGCGAGCAGGGCGTCCTCGCCCGGTGCCTGCAGGGCCAGTGCCAGGACGTCGTCGTCCCAGCCTGGCAGGCCGAGCGGCCAGCGGGGGTGGGCCAGGGCGATGCGGGACCGCCACCGCTTGTGCACCTCGACGGCCTGGTGCACCAGGTGGCGCTGGGACGGCCGGAGTTCGGGGAGGAACCCCGACAGGTAGAGCCGGCCCATGATTCCGGACACCATCGCGAAGACGGTCTCCTGGTCGGTCATCGCCGCCGAGGGGTAGGCCCAGTTGCCGCACTGTTCCGGCAGCACGCTGGCGGGCGCCGACACCGCGATCGGTGGGTAGCGCAGGTGGTCCTGCTGGTCACTGGTGGACTGCAGGTGGGTGACGGACAGCAGCGAGTAGTCCATCCGCATGGCGCCGGACGCGCAGTTCTCGACGAGCAGGCCCGGGTGGCGGTGCTGTATGGACCGCAGCCAGCTCCGCAACGCGCGGGTGTGGCCGAGCAGTCCGGCGCCGGCGTGCTCGCCGGTGCCCACGCCGGGGTTGATGTTGTAGTCCAGCTTGAGGAACGAGATGCCGAGGTCGGCGACGAGTCGGTCCACGGTGCGGTCCAGGTGTTCGACCGCCGCGGGGTGCCGCAGGTCCAGGTGGTAGCGGCGGTCCTCCACCACCCGGGTGCCGAACCGGCGGAAGAACGCCTCGTCGGGCAGTTCACCGGCGACGGGCGAGTCGATTCCGACGATCTCCGGTTCCAGCCAGATCCCCGACCTCATGCCGGCGGCGTGGATCGCCCCGAAGACCGAGGACAGCCCGCCGGTGAAGCGGGTGGGCGCCTCCTGCCAGGCGCCGATCGAACTCCACCAGTCCTTGCTGTCGTCGAACCAGCCCGCGTCCACGCAGAAGTACTCGGCCCCGGCCTCGGCAGCCGCGCCGATCAGCGGCAGCAGCTTCTCGGTGCTCGGGTCGGCCATCAGGGTGTTCATGAAGTCGTTGTAGATGACCGGGAGCTGCCCCTGTGGCGGGCGCAGCGTCCTGCGGTAGTCGGTGAGCGCCGCGAGCGCCGCGTCCCGTCCGCCGTCGGCCACCGCGACGCCCACGGGCACCGTGGTGAACGACTGCCCGGGCGCGAGGCGCTGGGCGAACTGGTGCTCGGCGTCGGTGGGCCCCAGCAGGCTCAGGTAGCAGCCGCGCGCGGTCTGGCCCAGCTCCCAGTGCCAGCCCGCGCTGCTCTCCACCTGCCAGGCGAGCCCCGACCGCCCGAAGAGGACGCCTGTCGGCAGGAACTCCCCGGTTGACCAGGAGCCGTGACTGGTCCGGGTGAACCTGCCCCGGCCGTCCTGGCCGTGCAGCGCGAGGTTGAGGTCGGGCAGTGCCTGGCGCAACGGTTGCTCGTGCCAGCGGCCCTCCGCGAGCCACTCGCTCTCGCCCCACAGCAGCCGGAGGTCGGCGGGGTCACCAAGACCCAATGTCAACGTTGTCATCGCGGTCAGCACCACGTCGTGCTCCGACTCGTTGATGACGGTGACCATGGCCCGCAGCCCGCTCGTCCCCGGCGCGATCTCGAACTCCGACGTCACCAGCAAGCCGCTGACCACGTCGAACTGTCGGATGCTCAGGGTTCTCTCGTCCGCGGTGTGATCGCGGTAGCGCAGTCGTTCACCCACCGCGGAACGCACGTAGCCCTGGCTGGTCCGGCCACGCTGTTCCGCCGCGGTGAACACCTCAACCAGCGGCTGCGCGTGGACCATGCCCGGGCCGCCGTTGCCCGCCGACAGGTGGGCGAGCAGCACCGGATGGTCACCGCACAGGAAGGTGGCGCACAGGCTGTCGCTGCCCCACTCAATGGTCAGGTCGGACACCTCAAGGTCCTTTCACGGGGTTCGACCGCCGGTCGTCGGTCGACACGAGAGATCATCGCACCGCGGACGGAGCCCTCCTCGGTGCTGACGACGCCCGGCCCGAAGGTGTCCCCGGCTGGCCGGGCGGGGCGGGCGAGGTCCCTCCCGGGCAGCTCAGTCGGACACCGCGGTCACCTCGGGCTCCGCCGCCGGCGCCCCCGGCTCCCCGGCGGGGCGGCCCACCGCACGGGTGGCCGGTGGGGTGCGTCCGCGAGTCAGGCGTTTGCCCAGGGGTTCGGTCCAGCGTGCGGCGAGCGGGCCGAGGATCACCAGGATCAGCACGTACGCGGTGGCCAGCGGGCCGATGCGGGGCTCGGTGCCCACCGCGAGACCGGCGATGACGATGGAGAACTCGCCCCGGGCCACCAGGGTGCCCCCGGCCCGCCAGCGGCCGGCCGGCTTGATCCCGGCCCGGCGGGCGGCGTACCAGCCGGTGGCGACCTTGGTCAGCGAGGTGACCAGGGCCAGCGCCAGGGCGGGCAGCAGCACCGGTGGGATGTCCGTGGGGTCGGTGGACAGGCCGAAGAAGACGAAGAAGACGGCGGCGAACAGGTCCCGCAGCGGGGTGAGCAGGTTGCTCGCCCCCTCGGCGACCTCACCGGACAGTGCGATCCCGACGAGGAAGGCGCCGACCGCGGCGGACACCTGGAGCTCCTGGGCGACCCCGGCCACCAGGAGGGTGAGGCCGAGGACGACGAGCAGCAGCATCTCCGCGTTGTCCGAGGAGACGGCGCGGCTGATCACCCGGCCGTGGCGCAGGGCCACGTAGAGGACGGCCCCGACGGTGCCGAGGGAGATCAGCAGGGTCAGGCTGCCACCGGCCAGGCTCACCCCGGCCAGCAGGGCGGTGAGGATGGGCAGGTAGACGGCCATCGCCAGGTCCTCGATGACCAGGACGCCCAGGATGACCGGGGTTTCGCGGTTGCCGAGGCGGCCGAGGTCGCCGAGCACCTTGGCGATGACGCCGGAGGAAGAGATCCAGGTGACGCCGGCAAGGGCCACCGCGGCGACCGGCCCCCAGCCGAGGAGCAGCGCGGCCACGGCCCCGGGCACGGCGTTGAGCAGGAAGTCCACGGCGCCGGAGGGGTACTGGGTCTTGAGGTTGGTGACGAGGTCCGACGCGCTGTACTCCAGGCCCAGCAGGAGCAGCAGCAGGATGACGCCGATCTCCGCGCCGGTGGCGACGAACTCCTCGCTGGCCGTCAACGGCAGGATGCCGCCCTGGCCGAAGGCGAGTCCGGCGAGCAGGTACAGGGGTATGGGGGAGAACCCGACACGTCCGGCGAGGCGTCCGAGCAGGCCGAGGGCGAGCAGGATGGCCCCGAGCTCGATGAGCATGGCGGTGGGGTCGTGCATCGGCGTTACCCCCCGGTGATGAGCTCGGCGACGGCGTCCACGCCCTCCCTGGTGCCGACGACGACGAGGGTGTCACCGATGGCGAGGCGGAAGTCGGGGGTGGGTGAGGGAACCGCGGCGGTCCGGCGCAGCACGGCGACGATGGAGGCGCCGGTGCGGGTCCGTGCCTGGGTGGCCCCCAGGGGGCGGCCGGCGTACGGGGAGCGTTTGGTGACCTCGATGTGCTCGGTGACCAGGTCGATCTCCAGGTGCTGGTGCAGGTGGGAGACCGGGTCGGGGGTGAGCAGCTCGGCCAGGGCGGTGGCCTCGGCGGTGGTGAGTGTCGCCGCGTCCTTGCAGTTGTCGTCGTCCTCGGGGTCGTGGAAGGCGAGGATGCGCCGACCGTCCTGGTGGACGACGAGGGACAGGTGCTTGCCCGCCGCGGTGGCGAGGTCGTAGCGGGTGCCGACGCCGGGCAGCGGGGTCCTGCTGGTGTGGGCTGGGTGTTCCATGGTTCTGTGCTCCAGGGGGCGCGGATGGGGACGGGCGGCGACCACGAGCGTGCGCGGGCTGCGGACCCTGCCGGGCGCACGGGGTGGGTCACCGCGGCCCGGCCGGTCCGCGTCGGTCGGGGGCGGTCAGCCGCGGGCTGGGCGCTCGATGGCGCCGGCTGTCGGGGCGGCTTCGGGAACGCTGTCCCGGGCGGCGTTGTGGACGCGCACGGCGCGGGGGGAACGCGAGGCCGGACAGGTGCGGGCACCGTCAACGACGGGTGGGCACGTGACGCGGACGTCCTCGCCCATGACGTGCCCCCTTCGCTGACATCCGGCGCTCGGATCGCCGGTTCGTCCAGTGCCGCACCATTCGAACACTTACCCGGGCGCACTCACAAGTGCGCACTCACCTCAAGGATAAGCAAAAGTCAGGCAAAATCACTGGCCGGTCCTGGGGTCGACCGGGGCCGTCACTCGCCACGACCGAACAGATCCGGACAGGTATCGAACGCTGCTCGCCGGGCAGGGCGGGAGGTCCCCCTGCGGTCCGGCGTTCGGGGGCCCACCGGGACCGAGCACCGACCCTCCCCACCGGACGCGGGACACGGCGTCTGCCTCACACCGCGGCCGACACCGCCGGAACCACCCCTCGTGGTCCGCGAGTTCCTGAGCAGACCCGCCGCCGCCCCGGCAGCACCGGACCTCCGCCCGCGGCCGTCAACGAGCGGACGGCCGCGGGCACTTCCCGTACGACGGGGCAGGACCGCGACACGACAGAGCGGGGCGCGGACACAACAGAGCGGGCCCCGTCGTCGTCACGACGGGGCCCGCTCAGTGTTCTGGGGTGGCACCTTCACAGGTGCTCCCTGGTGCGCGAGGGGGGAGTTGAACCCCCACGCCCTTTCGGGCACTGGAACCTGAATCCAGCGCGTCTGCCTATTCCGCCACCCGCGCATGGGTGTTGTCATGAGATTCTCTCACAGCCTACGACCATGGAACGAATCCATGATCACAATCCCCGGTTCACCGATCACCGACCAGTACCACTGGTTGACCAGGATCACTGGTGACCGAGAACACTGGCCTCTCAGGTCACTGGTGAGCCGAGGTGTCGGGTCTCGCTGGGAGAGCGCCTCGCGACACCACTGACACTAGCACGCGGCGCCGGTGTGAATCATCTCGATAAGGTCCGCCCGGTGCGGGCCCTCGTGGCCGTACCCGTTCCCCCGGGTGCACGGATTCACCAAGGCTTGCGGGACACTGGAGCAGGCCCCCTCTACCATCCCCCTAACGGAGACCCGGGGGAGGCCGGCCGGACACCGGCGACCGGGGCGGCACGCACAGCCAACGGGAGAGCAGCGGCAGGCCGCGGGCGTCGGACACCTGACGGGCGACGGGCACCGGCCCGGACGCTCACGAGACGTGTGAGTGGCGACACTCACCGTGTGGGCGGAAACGGGGAACCACGGGATTTCCCGGAGCGTGGATACGATCAGTAAGCAGTACCAGGTAGGCAGTCCAGGTAGGCAGTACGCGGCACCAGGCAGAGCACATGCGTCGGACGTTGAGGAGGGAGGTGCCAGGTGGGCGTCCTCAAGCGTTTTGAGCAGCGGTTGGAGGGCATCGTCAACGGCACCTTCGCCAAGGTGTTCAAGTCGGAGGTGCAGCCGGTCGAGATCGCGGGTGCGCTCCAACGCGAGTGCGACAACAACGCCACGATCTGGAACCGCGACCGCACCGTCGTGCCCAACGACTTCGTCGTCGAGCTGAGCGCCACCGACTACGAGCGGCTCAGCCCCTACGCGACGCAGCTCGGCGAAGAGCTCTCCGGAATGGTGCGGGACTACGCCGCGCAACAGCGGTACACCTTCATGGGGCCGGTCCGGGTGCACCTGCAACGGGCCGACGACCTCGACACCGGTCTGTACCGGGTGCGCAGCAGGAACCTGGCCTCCAGCGAGTCCCAGCCCCCGCCCGCGACCGGCGGCGGCGCACACGGCGCCCCGGGGACCCACGGGGGTCAGCACGGTGGCTACGGAGGGGCGCAGGGGGGTCCCCCGGCAACGCACGGCGGGCCTGGTCCGCAGCGCGGTGGCTACCCGTCCCCCCCACCGTCACCGCCGCCCATGCCGCCCGGCCCGCCGCGGGGGCAGCCGCCCGGACACGGATCGGTGAGCCGCTTCCCCGGCACCGGAGGTGGCCCGGCCACCATCCGGCGTTGGGTGGAGATCAACGGCGTGCGTCACCAGCTCTCCCGTTCCGTGCTGGTCCTGGGCCGCAGCACGGAGGCGGACGTACGGATCGACGATCCGGGCGTTTCGCGCAAGCACGCGGAGATCCGCGCCGGAACACCGTCGGTCATCCAGGACCTGGGTTCGACCAACGGCATCGTGGTGGACGGACAGCACACTCAGCGCGCTACGCTCCGCGACGGCTCTCGCATCGTCGTGGGCAGTACCACCATCGTGTACCGGCAAGCCGAAGGGTGAAGCGGGGGCAATGTCAGAGCTGACCCTCACGGTCATGCGGTTGGGTTTCCTCGCCGTGCTGTGGTTGTTCGTCATCGTCGCGGTACAAGTCATCCGCAGTGACCTGTTCGGCACGCGGGTGACCCAGCGCAGCACCCGGCGCGCCGCCACCCAGGACCGCCCGCCCGCCCGGCAACCGGCGCAGCAGCCGCCCCGGCAGCAGAACCGCTCCGCTGGCCGCCAGCGCCGGGGTGCCCCCACCAAACTGGTGGTCACCGAGGGTTCGCTGACCGGTACCGTGGTCACGCTCCAGGGCCAAACGATCACTTTGGGCCGGGCCCACGACTCCACCATCGTGCTCGACGACGACTACGCGTCCAGTCGGCATGCCAGGATCTACCCGGACCGTGACGGTCGGTGGATCGTCGAGGACCTAGGCTCCACCAACGGCACCTTCATGGACCGGTCTCGGCTCACCACTCCGACACCGATTCCGCTCGGTGTGCCGATCCGCATTGGCAAGACGGTCATCGAGCTGCGGAAGTAGTCGCACAATGAGCGAACGAGGCGAGCTCAAACACGGAGGGTGGGCACCGTGCGGATGTACCCGGAGCCAACGGGGGAGGTGCGCATGAGCCTGTCTCTGCGTTTCGCCGCCGGTTCTCACAAGGGCATGATCCGGGAGGGCAACGAGGACTCCGGCTACGCCGGCCCGCGGCTGCTCGCGATCGCCGACGGCATGGGCGGCCAGGCCGCCGGCGAGGTGGCGAGTTCCGAGGTGATCTCCACCCTGGTCCAACTCGACGACGACATCCCGGGTTCCGACCTGCTCACCGCGCTCGGCAGCGCGGTGCAACAGGCCAACGACCAACTCCGGCAGATGGTCGAGGACGACCCGCAGTTGGAAGGGATGGGGACCACCCTCACCGCGCTGCTGTGGACCGGCCAGCGGCTGGGGATGGTGCACGTCGGCGACTCCCGGGCCTACCTGCTGCGGGACGGGGTGCTCACCCAGATCACCCAGGACCACACCTGGGTGCAGCGGCTGGTGGACGAGGGCCGGATCACCGAGGAGGAGAAGGAGACCCACCCGCAGCGTTCGCTGCTGATGCGCGCCCTGGACGGACGCGGCCAGGTCGAGCCGGACCTGTCGATCCGCGAGGTGCGGGCGGGCGACCGCTACCTGCTGTGCTCCGACGGCCTGTCCGGGCCGGTGAGCCACCAGACCCTCGAGGAGACCCTCGCCGGCTACCACTCGCCGCACGAGACCGTGCAGGAGCTGATCCAGTTCGCGCTGCGCGGCGGCGGCCCCGACAACATCACCTGCATCGTCGCCGACGTCCTCGACGTGGACGACAGCGACACCCTGGCCGGCCAGCTCAACGACACCCCGGTGGTGGTCGGCGCGGTCGCGGACAGCCCGCCCCCGGCCACCGACCACAAGACGCTGAACACCCCCGCGGGACGGGCCTCGGGCCTCGGACGCCCGGCCCCCCAGGTGTCCCCTGCGCCGGACGGCGCGTTCGGCCCGGCGCAGCCGCTCTCCGGGGACCCGGAGGGGGACTTCGGCCCCTACGGCACGGACAAGCCGAAGCGCCGCCGCAACCCGTGGATCAAGCGCTCGGTCATCATCGTCGCCGCGCTGGCACTGGTCGGCGGCGGGTTGTACGGCGGGTACCGGTGGACCCAGACCCAGTACTACGTGGGCGCGATGGACGGCCACGTCGCGGTCTACCAGGGGATCGACGAGGAACTCGCCGGGGTGAAGATGTCCGATGTCTACCGGGAGCACCCCGACATCGAACTGAAGTACCTACCGGGCTACCAGCGCGAACAGGTGCGGGACCACATCCAGGTCAGCAGCCTCGGCCAGGCCGAGGACCGGATCGGCACGCTGCGCCAGCAGGCCAAGGTCTGCAAGATCGTGGCCGAGGCCGAGGCCAAGGCCGAGCGCGAGGCCGAGGCGAAGAAGCCCGACAAGGACAAGGGCGACACCGGGGAGCAGCGGCCCGGGACGCAGACCCCCGGGGGCGAAACCGGCCTGCCGTCCGGCACCAACCCCGACGGCGCCGACCAGGGTGGCGCGGACACCGGGGGCGTCCAGCGCATCCTCTTCCCCGGGGCCGACCTTTCCGTGGTCACGACCGTGGCCAACCCGAAGGACTCCTCAGCCGAGGACCCCTCCCCCACGAGCTCGTTCTCGCCCGAGGAGCGCAAGCTCGCCCAACAGTGCGGGCAGCGGTGAGGCCGGATCGTTGTGAGTAGCTCCAACACCACGACCATCACCCCACAGGGAGCCCCCAACCGGCGGAACACCGAGTTGGTCCTGCTCGCCTTCGCGGTGCTGGTCCCGGTCTTCGCCTACGCCAACGTGGGTCTGGCGATCGACGGTTCGCTGCCCGCGGGCATGCTCGGCTACGGCCTCGGACTCGGTGCGATGGCCCTGGTCGCGCACCTGGTGGTGCGGAAGTTCGCCCCCTACGCGGACCCGATCCTGCTGCCCATCGCCACCCTGCTCAACGGCCTCGGGCTGGTGCTGATCTGGCGGCTGGACCAGTCGAAGTACCTGGCCAGGCTGGGCCAGGGGGAGGGCACCTCCAACCAGTTGATGTGGTCCTGCCTGGGCATCGCCTTCTTCGTCGGCGTCCTGGTGCTGTTGAAGGACCACCGCATCCTCCAGCGCTACACCTACATCTCCATGGTGGTTGCGCTGATCCTGCTGGCCGCGCCGGCGTTCTTCCCCGCCCGGGCGCAGTCCTTCGGCGCCAAGATCTGGATCTACATCGGCCCGTTCTCCATCCAGCCGGGCGAGTTCGCCAAGATCATCATCGCGATCTTCTTCGCCGGCTACCTCATGGTCAAGCGGGACGCCCTGGCCCTGGCCAGCCGGCGCTTCATGGGCCTGTACCTGCCCCGCGGCCGCGACCTCGGCCCGATCCTGGCGGTCTGGGCGCTGAGCATCCTGATCCTGGTCTTCGAGACCGACCTGGGCACCTCGCTGCTGTTCTTCGGCCTGTTCGTGGTGATGCTCTACGTCGCCACCGAGCGCACCAGTTGGATCGTCTTCGGCCTGCTGATGTCCGCGGCCGGCGCCGCCTTCGTCGCCTCCTTCGAACCGCACGTCCAGCAGCGGATCACCGCCTGGCTGCACCCGATGGACATCTTCCTGCCGGAGGACCAGCGGCCGGCGGGCCTGATCTCCGACCAGTCCGCCCAGTCGCTGTTCTCCTTCGGCTCCGGCGGGGTGCTGGGCTCCGGGCTCGGCCAGGGCCACTCCGAGCTCATCGGGTTCGCCGCCAAGAGCGACTTCATCCTCGCCACGGTCGGCGAGGAGCTGGGTCTCGCCGGGATGATGGCGGTGCTGCTGCTCTACGCCCTGCTGGTGCAGCGCGGCATGCGCACCGCCCTGGCCGCCCGTGACCCGTTCGGCAAGCTGCTCGCCGTGGGCCTGTCCTCGGCGTTCGCGCTCCAGGTCTTCATCGTGGCCGGCGGGGTGATGAACCTCATCCCGCTGACCGGCATGACGATGCCGTTCCTGGCCCAGGGCGGCTCCTCCGTCATCACCAACTGGTCGCTCGTGGCCATCCTGCTCAAGATCAGCGACACCGCGCGCAGACCCGCGCCCGCCCCCGCGCCCACCACTGACGCGGAACCGACACAGGTGGTGCGACTGTGATCGGCGTGCCCGACAGACGCATAGCCGATCCCCACCAGGTCGTGTTCCCCGGTGCGGTGCCCACCACCACTCACCTCGACACCGAGGAAGGAGCCCTGACATGAACAAGCCGCTGCGTCGGGTGGCGGTCTTCTGCGGGCTGCTCATCCTCTCCCTGCTGGTCCGCGACAACTGGATCCAGTTCGTGGCCGCGGACGACCTGAAGAACCACAAGAACAACCGCCGGGTGCCGATCGAGCGGTACGCCCAGCCGCGCGGCGACATCATCGTGGACGGGGAGCCGATCACCGGGTCGGTCAAGGTGGACACCGGTGACTTCAAGTACAAGCGGACCTACAAGAACGGTCCGATGTACGCCCCGGTCACCGGGTACGCCTCGCAGGTCTTCGGCACCACCCAGATCGAGAACCTCCAGGACTCGATCCTCACCGGCGACGACGACCGGCTGTTCTTCAACCGCACCCTGGACGTGCTCACCGGCAAGCCCAAGAAGGGCGGCGACGTGGTGACCACGATCAACCCCGACGCGCAGAAGGCCGCCTGGGAGGGCCTGGGCGACAAGAAGGGCGCGGTCGCCGCCATCGACCCGGAGACCGGCGCCATCCTCGCCCTGGTCAGCACCCCGTCCTACGACCCCTCCGCCTTCGCCGGGAGCAGCGACGAGGACGGCAAGGCCTGGAACGCCCTGCAGAAGAAGAACAACTCGGACGACCCCATGCTCAACCGAGCGCTGCGGCAGACCTACCCGCCCGGTTCCACCTTCAAGGTGGTCACGGCGGCGGCGGCGCTGGAGGAGGGCATCTACGACGACGTCAACGGCAAGACCGACTCCCCGCTGCCGTACATCCTGCCGCAGACCACCACCCCGCTGAAGAACGAGGGCAACCTCCCCTGCGAGGACGCCTCCCTGATGAAGGCGCTGGAGGTGTCCTGCAACACCGTGTTCGCCGCCGCCGCGGACAAGGTCGGCAACGAGAAGATGCAGGAGTACGCGGAGAAGTTCGGGTTCAACAACCCCAAGGTGGACACCCCGACCCGGGCCGCCGAGTCGGTCTACCCGGAGGACAACCGCCCGCAGAACGCCATGGCCGGGATCGGCCAGGCCAGCAACCGGGCCACCCCGCTGCAGATGGCCATGGTGGCCGCGGCCATCGCCAACGACGGCAAGCTGATGAAGCCGTACCTGGTGCAGCAGCTCGTCGCCCCCAACCTCAACGTCATCGAGCAGACCGACCCGTCGAAGATGTCCGACGCCGTCTCCCCGGAGACCGCCCAGAAGCTCCAGCAGATGATGGAGAACGTGGTCGAGCGCGGCACCGGAACCAACGCGAAGATCTCCGGCGTCACGGTGGGTGGCAAGACCGGTACCGCACAGCACGGTGTTGACAACAGCGGAAATCCCTACGCCTGGTTCATCTCCTACGCCAAGACCGACGACGGCTCCCCGGTCGCCGTCGCCGTCGTGGTGGAGGACGCCAGCGGCACCGCCCGTGACGACATCGCAGGTGGCCGCCTCGCCGCGCCCATCGCCAAGGACGTCATGCAGGCCGTGCTGAAGAAGTGAGCGCGGTGACCGAGGACCGCCGCCCGGCCGGTGCCGGGGTCACCGGCACCGGCCGGGGCCGCATACCGGTCGGGTATCGGGTCGCGGTCCGACCCGGGCTCCGTCCGGCTGGGCGGGTACCGTATGCGCGAGCAGCACGAGGCCGATGATTCGGCGAGGGAGAGGGCTGGAGCTATGGAAGAGCCGCGTCGCCTCGGCGGCCGGTACGAACTGGGTGCGGTGCTCGGCCGCGGCGGCATGGCCGAGGTCTATCTCGCCCATGACACCCGGCTCGGCCGTACCGTCGCCGTCAAGACCCTCCGTGCCGACCTCGCACGCGACCCGTCGTTCCAGGCCCGGTTCCGTCGCGAGGCGCAGTCGGCCGCGTCGCTGAACCACCCGGCGATCGTCGCGGTCTACGACACCGGCGAGGACTACGTCGACGGCGTCTCCATCCCGTACATCGTGATGGAGTACGTGGACGGGTCCACGCTGCGCGAGCTGCTGCACTCCGGTCGCAAGCTGCTGCCCGAGCGGGCCCTGGAGATGACCGCCGGCATCCTGCAGGCGCTGGAGTACAGCCACCGCAACGGCATCGTGCACCGCGACATCAAGCCGGCGAACGTCATGCTGACCCGTACCGGCCAGGTCAAGGTGATGGACTTCGGCATCGCCAGGGCCATGGCGGACTCGGGCATGACCATGACCCAGACCGCCGCGGTGATCGGCACCGCCCAGTACCTCTCGCCGGAGCAGGCCAAGGGCGAGCAGGTGGACGCCCGTTCCGACCTGTACTCCACCGGCTGCCTGCTGTACGAACTGCTGACCGTGCGCCCGCCGTTCGTCGGGGACTCCCCGGTGGCGGTGGCGTACCAGCACGTGCGGGAGGAACCACAGCCGCCGTCCACCTTCGACCCGGAGGTCACCCCGGCGCAGGACGCCATCGTCCTCAAGGCGCTGGCCAAGCTCCCCGACGACCGTTACCAGTCCGCGGACGAGATGCGCGCGGACATCGAACGGGCCCTGGACGGCGTGCCGGTGGTCGCGCCCTCGGTGCACGGCGCCGGTGGCTACGGCGACTACGGCTACGGGGACGGGGCGCCCACCACGGCCCTGCCCCCGCAGGACGGCCCGCGCACCTCGATGATGCCGCCGGTCGCGGGTGACGGGGACGACGACGAGTACGGTGGCCGGGCCAGCCGCCGCCAGACGAAGAAGAGCAGCACCTCGATGGTCCTGCTGGTCCTCGCGGCCGTGCTGGTGCTGGCGGGCACGTTCTTCATCGGGAAGTCACTCTTCGGCAGTGACCCCAACACCAGCACCACCGTGCCCAACCTCACCGGGGAGACCGCCAAGTCCGCCCAGCAGGCGCTGGAGAACAAGGGCCTGGTCTACGCGGAGGGCGAGTCGAAGAACTGCGAGGAGGCGAAGGGCACCGTCTGCGACACCAGTCCGAAGGCCGGTGAGTCGGTCGACAAGGGGGACACGGTCACCGTCAGCCTGTCCCAGGGCCCGGAGACGGTGGAGGTACCGGACGTCGTCAACGACGACGAGGACACCGCCCGGAACGACCTCGAGGACGCCGGCTTCAAGGTGGAGACGAAGACCGAGGAGTCCGAGCAGCCGGAGGGCACCGTGCTGAGCCAGGACCCCGAGGGCGGCAGCCGGCAACCGCCGAACACCACCGTGACCATCACCGTGGCGGTGAAGCCGGAGGCCCAGCTCACCGAGGTGCCCAACGTGGTCGGCCAGTCGTACGCCACGGCCGAGCAGATGCTGAAGAACCTGGGCCTGAACGTGGCGAAGGTGGAGGAGGACGCGCCGGACAAGCCGCAGGACGTGGTCTTCAAGCAGAGCCACTCCCCGGGCAGCCAGGTGAACCCCAGCGAGACGATCACGCTCACCGTGCCCAAGGTCGTCACCAAGGTGCCCGTCCCGACGCTGTTCGGCAAGACCGTCCAGGACGCGACGGCGGAGCTCCAGGGCATGGGGCTGACATTGAGCGTCGCCAACGGCCCCGGCGACCCGACCGCCATCATCACCGGCCAGGACCCGCAGGGCGGGACCCCGGTCGATCCCAACACCACGGTGAACGTAACCACCGTCGCTCCCGGCGACATGAGCCAGGGCGGGGACGGCGGCGGGGACGGGGGAAACGGGGGAAAGCCGGACGACGGGGCCATATTCGGCCAAATGGGTAGCGCCGGCTGACCCACGACCGCACGGCTCGGGGCCGCGGACCGACTGGTCCGCGGCCCTCGTCATGGGCCCGGGCCCCCGCGGACCACCCCGAGATGACCGGAATCCCGGTGAGACAAGGGTCCAAACACGTACGGAGTACATACAGGACGTTATTTCGTTACGCGTGCCCCATTTCCTCGTTCGGTTCTCACAGCAGCTACCTGTTCCGCTGGAGAAAGCGAGGAACTGTGAGAGCCGTTCGCCTTCTGCTCGTCGGCGTCTGCGCAGGTGCCATGTCGCTCGGCGGATTCACCGCCGCCGAGGCGATGGGTCTTAACAGCCCCGGTATGGGGCAGCCGTCGAACCACGCCGGGAAGCACGACAAGCACGACAAGCACGGGAAGCACGGGAAGCACGTCAAGTACGTGAAGATCCGGACTGACCGGCACGACCGCGACCACCACAAGTCCAAGAAGGTCCACTACCACAAGAGCACCAAGATCCACATCTCCAAGAAGGACCACAAGTACTACCGGCTCAACAAGTCCTGCGTGAACAGCACGTTCGACTACTGCACCAAGAAGGTGGTGTTCAAGCCGGTGCTGATCGGCCGGTTCACCCTCACCGGCAGCACCACCACCACCGGCGCGACCACCGGCACCAACGGCGTGACGACCGGTGTGACGACCGGCACCACCACGCCTGGTACGGCTCAGTGGTGCTCGCCCGGCTTCTGGAAGAACCACCTGGCGGACTGGGGCCCGACCGGCATCAGCCCGGACGACCTGTACAGCGCCTTCTTCGGCTCCGCGCCGGAGCGGACGCCGCTGGGCATCTCCCAGGGCGCCCCGACCGACCCGACCCTGTTCACCGTCGTGGACAACCCGCAGTGGTACGGCGGTGACGCGGCCAACAACGTCGCCGACCTGCTCAGCGCCAACCACCCCGACATCAACTACGAGGGTGTCCGCGTAGACAACTGCCCGCTGTAACCCCGTCGCGCTCCACCGGGACCGGTCGGGCGCCGAGGACGCCATGTGGCTCCGAGGCGCCCTTCCGGGTGAGCAGACCCCCGGTGGCCGCCCCGGAGCAAGGCCCGCCGGGCAGGCGTTCGTCGCCTGCCCGGCGAGCCGTGGAACAGAAGGAACCCGATGGAACGATCCGGCGAGCCCACCACCAGCCGGCCGACTGACCCAGCCCTCCCGACCGGGCTGGCCGCGAAGGACCAGGAAGGACCGGAGGTGAGCCTGGTCTTCCCGCCTCCCCGGGAGGGGGACGCCGGCGCACCGGGGCCCGGGCACGACGACGGTCCGCGGTGCCCGCGGGGAACCGCCGGGCAGCGCTCGCCGTGGGCGGTCGGAGTGCTCACGTTCACGGCGATCGTCCTGGTCGGCGCCATGCTGGTGCACCTGGCCATGCTCTTCCTGAGCGTCGCCCCGCCCAACGCCCTCAGCAAGCAGTACCGGGACCGGATCAACACCTACGTCCAACCCGAGTTCAGCCAGAACTGGCAACTGTTCGCGCCCAACCCCGCGCAGCTCAACCAGGCCGTCGGCGCCCGGGTGCGCACCCAGGGGGCCGACGGGACCGTGCACACCTCGGACTGGATCAACATCACGGCCAAGGACATCGAGGCGATCAAGGGCAACCCGGCGCCCAGCCACGCGCACCAGAACATGCTCCGCCGGGCCTGGGAGGCCTACACCGACTCCCACAACTACAAGGAACAGACCAACGGGCCGCTGGGCCGGGTGGCCGCCGCCTACCTCAAACGGGTGGTGCTCCAGCGGCTGGGGACCGAGCGGCACGGGGAACCCATCGTCGGGCTGCAGATCGCGGGCCGCATCACCCTGGTGCCCCCGCCCGCATGGACCGAAGAGGACGATCCCGACTCCACCACCTACCGGATTCTGCCGTGGTCCCGGGTGACGGAGCGGGACCACGAGGGATTGTGAGTTGAGTACCGTGCCATCGACGTCCACGCGTCTCCGGTTCCTGGCGTCCACGGGACGGTGGCTGGGGGACCTCCTCGTCCGGATCGGCCGGCTCGCCCGCGGCACACAGGCGCCGTACCAGGCCGCGGTCTTCCGCATCGGGCTCGCCGGCTCTGTGCTCCTCTTCCTGCTGCGGGAGTGGCCGCACCGCAGGACGCTGTACGGCGACCGCAGCCCCCTGTCCTGGGACCTGGCCCACACCCTGACCCGGCTCGAGGGCACCTTCACGGTGCTGAACTGGTACGGCGGGCGGCTGTGGTTCGAGGTCGTGTACACCCTGGCGATCGCGGCGGCCGTCGCCGTGCTGGTCGGCTGGCGCACCCGGACCGCGTCCGTGGTCTTCATGCTCGGGATGTTGTCCCTGGAGAACCGGAACACCCTGCTGGGCGACGGCGGGGACAACCTCATCCGGATCATGGTGATCTACCTGGTCTTCACCCGGTGCGCCGAGGTGTGGTCGCTGGACGCACGCCGCGCCGCCCGCGGGCCCGCCGACCAGCAGGACCGCACGGGCGTGATCCTGTGGTCGGTGACCGGACCGCTGCTGGCCTGGGGGTTCGGCGCCCCGACCGGGGGGTGGTCGCTGGTGCTCTGGACGTTGTGGGCCGGGCACGCGCTCTGGTACGCGGCGAACCGGTGGTTCCCGCGGCACGAGGCCCGCGCGGTGCTCGACGACTGCGCGTCCATGCTGCACAACTGCGCGATGCTGGTGATCGCCGCGCAGGTCTGCCTGGTCTACGCCTCGGCCGGCTGGTACAAGATCCAGGGTCTGCGCTGGCAGGACGGCAGCGCCCTGCACTACGTGATGCACCTCGACCACTTCACCCCGTGGCCCTGGCTGTCCGGAGCCCTGGTGGGCCACAGCCTGTTGCTCCTCGTGCTGGGCTACCTCACGGTCATGGTGCAGGTGGCGTTCCCGTTCACGCTGGGCGCGCGCAGGGTCAAGAACGTGCTGCTCGTGGTGATGGTCATGGAGCACCTGGGGATCGCGGTGCTGCTCGGCATCCCCTTCTTCTCGCTGGTCATGATCGCCTGTGACGCGGTCTTCCTGCCCACGGCGTTCCTGGTCGCGCTCGGCGGCCACTGCACGGGACTCACCTCGCGGCTCCGCACCCGCAGGACGGGGAGGGCGCGGCCGGTGGAGCCGGCCGTCGGCGTGGCCGCCGGCGGTTGACCGGCCGTTCCGGAGCCGGGGCGCGGCTCAGCGCAGTTCCGCCGGCAACGTGCGCTTGTCGTCCACCTTCTGCGTGCGCACCATCTCGCCCCAGACGATCAGGCGGTGCCGGGAGGTGTACACCGGGGTGCAGGTGGTCAGCGTGATGTAGCGGCCCGCGCGCTTCTTCCCCGAGCCCTTGGGTATCGGCTCGAGGGCCCCGACGTTGTACTTGGAGGTCTCGGGCAGGGTGTTGAAGACCCGGTACACGTACCAGGTGTCCTTGGTCTCCACGACCACCACGTCGCCCTTGTCCAGCTTGTCGAGCTTGTGGAACTTCGCCCCGTGGCCATCCCGGTGCGCGGCGAGCGAGAAGTTGCCCCGCTTCGCCCAGGGCATCGCGGCCCGCACCGGCTCGGTGTAGTAACCGGCGACGCCCTTGTTCAGCTCCTCGGTGCCGGTGCCCTTGACGATCAGCACCTCGTAGCCCTTGCCCAGGGCGGGCAGGTGCAGGAAGCCGACGCCGTCCCGCGGGTCCCAGGACCGCCCCGGCGCCTCCTCCGCCTCCTGCGCCCAGTGCTCCCGCACCTTCTCACTCTTCCGGGCGGCCTCCCGGTTGGCGACGACGTTGGTCCACCACAGGGAGTAGACGACGAAGAGGGCCAGGACGAGCCCCACGGTTATCAGCAGTTCACCGAGGACGCCGACGACCGCTGCCACACCGCCGCGACGGCGCCGGGGCCCGGCACCGGTGTCCGCGTCGGGGCCGGCGGGGGTGTCTTCGGGGCTCGTCTCGGCTCCGGGGGCCCGGGGGGAGTCCTGTCCGGCGCCGCCGGTCTCCAGGACGTCGTCGTTCTCGGTGGTCACCGCGTTCTCCCCCTCGTGTGGCCGGGCGGGGCGGCCCGACTACCCAACCAGCGCGTCGGGCTTCCCCTCGCTGCGCGGACGTTCCTCCACCATCTTGCCCCACACGATCATTCGGTACTTGGAGGTGAACTCCGGAGTGCAGGTGGTCAGCGTGATGTAGCGCCCCGGCTCGGTGAAGCCGGACTCCGGTGGCACCGGGCCTATCACCCCGATGTTGGACGGTGAGGTCTGCGGCAGGATGCTGGTCATCTCGTAGACGTAGTAGTGGTCCTGGGTCTCCACCACGATCGGGTCACCCGGTTCCAGTTTGTTGACGTACCGGAACGGCTCGCCGTGGGTGTTGCGGTGGCCGGCGAGCGCGAAGTTCCCCTTCTTGTCCCACGGCATCGCGGACTTGAGGTTGCCCGAGTAGTGACCGACCATGCCCTTGTCCAGGACCTTGTGCTTGTCGATGCCCTCGGCGATCGGCGTCTTGACGTCCAGCTTGGGGATGTAGATGATCGCGAAGCCCTCGCCCGCGTCGAAGGCCCCGGGCTCGCGCTCACCGTCGGACTCCCTCCACTTCTCCTCCAGGTCCCGGGCCGCGGCGTTGGCCGCCCGGTGCGCGATCACGTTGGTCCACCAGAGCTGGTAACCGACGAACAGCAGCATCAACACGCCCAGCGTGATGAACAGCTCGCCGGCCACCCGGCTGATCACCACAGCCGGCCCGTCCTTGGCGGCCCGTGCGGCCCTGCGCGCCTCGAGCCGGCTCAGCGGCTGGCCGTCGGCGGACTCCCCCTCGGCCCCGGCCGAAGCCGACGCGGCGGGCAGCGAGGCCGTGGACGCCCTCCTGGCGCGCTTTCCGTGAGCCGGGGGACGTTTGCCCCGTACCGGTCGTCGCGCCTCCTCCTGGGCGGCCCTGCGCCGTGCGGCGCGGCCCCCGGGGGCCGGCTCGGCGCCCACTTCTGACGCGGACCCCGTGCCGGCAGCAGCCGGGGCCCCCTCGTCCCGGGCCGCCCGGCCCGCCCGGCTCGCCTGGGCTGCCTGGGCCGTCCTTCGCCGCGCGGCGCGGCCCCCGGACGGCGGGTCCGCAGACGGCAGGTCCCCAGACGGCAGGTGCGGGCTCGGGCCGGGGAGGGGGTCCTGGGACCCGGGCACCGCCCCTCCCGGCAGCCCGAGCGGGTCCACCTGGGGCAGCGGAACGGTCTGGTCAGGTGCGGCCAGCGACCGCTGCGCCGGCACCGGGACCCAGTCGGGGCCCGGCCCCCCGGCCACCGGCTGCGGGTCCTGGACGAACGGCTCCGGCCCGTACGCGTCGGGAAGGTACGGGTCAGGGAGGTACGGGTCGGGGAGGTACGCGTCGGGGAGGTACTGGTCGGACGGGTACGGCTGGAGGGCGTGGGCGTCGGACGGCGGGGGCAGCTCGGGCTGGTACGGACTGGACGGGTGGGGCTGGGGACCGAACGACGGGCTGTGCTGCCGGCCCGGCAGCGGGTCGTTCAGCGGGTCGGCGAGCCCCCCGACCGCATCGACGAAGCGTGCGGGGTCGGACGACTGGCCATCGCGCTCCGGAGGGAGCACCGTCACTTGCCGATCACCGGTGCGAGTCCGGTGGACCGCCCCACCGCCTCGGAGTCCCCGCACACCGCCAGCCAGTTGGCCAGCATCCGGTGGCCCCACTCGGTGAGCACCGACTCCGGGTGGAATTGCACCCCCTCCACCGCCAGGCGCGGGTGGCGCAGCCCCTGCACCACCCGGTTCCCACCCTCCCCGGTCCACGCCGTGACCTCGAGCTCCTCCGGGATCGAACCGGGGTCCACGGCGAGCGAGTGGTAGCGGGTGGCGGTGAACGGCGACGGGAGCCCGGCGAAGACGCCCACGCCCCGGTGCGCGACCGCCGACGTCTTGCCGTGGAGCAGTTCCGGGGCCCGGCCGACCACCCCGCCGTAGGCCACGGCGATCGACTGGAGGCCCAGGCAGACCCCGAAGACCGGCAGGCGCCGATCGGCGCAGTACCGCACCATGTCCACGCAGACCCCGGCCTCCTCCGGCGTGCCGGGGCCCGGCGAGAGCAGCACCCCGGAGAAGCCGTCGCCGGCGTCGGCGGTGCTCACCTCGTCGTTCCGCGCCACCTCGCACTCGGCGCCCAACTGGTACAGGTACTGGACCAGGTTGAACACGAAGCTGTCGTAGTTGTCGACGACGAGGATTCTGGTTCTGTTCATCGGTCGCCCCCACCGGTGCCGGTTCCGCTGTCGACGGTCACGTCACCGAACGGGAGCAGCGGCTCAGCCCACGGGAAGACGTACTGGAAGAGCACGTAGACGACGGCCAGCACCAGCAGGAGGCAGATCAGCGCCCGCACCCATGCGTTGCCGGGGAGATGCCGCCAGATCCAGCCGTACATCCCGCTCCCTTCCTCGGCCTTCCGTCCATCCGCACCAGGGTACGGGGGATCGCCGCTCAACCGGCCAACGCGGCGGGTTTTCCCTGGCCCGCGGGGAGCACGTCAACCAGGTGCGCCCAGACGACCAACCGGTGGCTGCGCCCCCACTCGGGGTCGCCGGTGGTCAGGGTGAGGTAGCGGCCCGGCCCGGGATAGGGGGCTGCCGCGGCCACGGCCGGCGCGGGGGTCGGTGCGACCACCCCGCCGTCCCCGGGAAGCGTGCGGTAGGGCTGGGCGTCCACCTGGTAGGTGAACCAGGACTCGCCGTCGGTGAGCACCACCGCGTCTCCGGGCCGGAGCCTGGGCAGGTCGCGGAACGGGTCCCCGTGGGTCCTGCGGTGCCCGGCGACCGCGAAGTTGCCGACCTCGCCGAGCCGCCCGGTGCCGCGGTAGTGGCCGAGCCCGCGCTGGAGCACCCCCGCGGACGTCCCCTCGAGCACCGGCTGTCGCCAGTCGTCGCCGAGCCTGGGGGCGTACATCACGGCGAACGCGGTGCCCTCGCGGTAGGGGGCGCCGGCCGGCGGGGCGCCCTGCCCCGCGCCACCGTTGAGCCGGGTGCCCGTCGAGTCCTGTGACCAGCGTTCCCTGAGGCTGCTGAGTTCCCGGTCCGCCCCCTGGTCGTAGGTGACCCCGGTCCAGTACAGCGTGTAGAAGGTGAAGAGCAGCAGGACCGTGCCGAGGGTGAGGAAGACTTCGCTGAGCGTGCGGACGACCAGCCTGATCGGCACGGATCCTCCCGGCGACGGTGGGCGCCCCGCTACTCCGCGAGGGGCTCGGCATGTCGAAGGTCCACTGTGCCCGAGTAGCCGCGCAGCGTCACCATGCCGTGCTCCTCCACCTTCCAGCCCAACCCGTAGGCCTCGACGTACTGGAGGTAGTTCTCGATCGCCGGGTCGTCGTCAAGGGCGGCGCGCAGCCGGTCGCGGTCGCCGACGGCCGTGACGGTGTACGGCGGGGAGTAGACCCGTCCCTGGAGGATGAGGGTGTTGCCGACGCAGCGCACCGCGCTGGTGGAGATCAGCCGCTGGTCCATCACCCGTATCCCGGTGGCACCGCCCCGCCACAGGGCGTTGACCACGGCCTGGAGGTCCTGCTGGTGGATGACCAGGTCGTTGGGGGAGGGCTCCGGCACCTCCGGGATGCGGGGCCTGGCGTCGGGGGGCGCGTCGGTGAGGGTGACGGTGACGGCGGGGCCGCGGACCGGCTTGGTTCCCGCGGCGTCCCGCAGCCGGTCGAGTTGCCGGGTGGCCGCCGGGTGGCCGTTCTCCTCGCGGTTGCGCCGGTCCACCTGCTTGTGCAGGGCGGAGAGGTCCTCGTCGAGCTCGGCGTTGCGGTCGCTGCGCTGGCCGATCAGGTCGGACAGCCGCAGCAGGGAGTCGTCGGTGCGCAGGTTGGTCCCCTGGGCCGTGTCGAAGCTCACCCAGAACAACAGGCCGGCCAGGGCGAAGACCCCGGCGGAGAGCAGTCGCGGAACCTGTCCCGCGAGGGAGCGGAGAGACGGACTCATCTGGCGAATGCGCACCGTATCCTTATCTCCTTAGCACCCTGGGAGGCACTACGCTAACGGACGCCCGGACGACTGTGGTTGCGCGCCCGGGGAGCAGACCGTACGAAGAGCCCGCGCGGTTACGCAGCGCATCGACAGGAGACCCACTCGTGCCGAAGTCACGGATCCGCAAGAAGGCAGAGTTCACGCCCCCGCCGGAGAAGCAGGGCGCCGTCAAGTTGTCCGGAGGCAACCGCCAGTGGGTGGCGCCGGTGATGCTGGCGCTGTTCCTGATCGGTCTGGCCTGGATCGTGGTGTACTACGTCACCAACACCGACCTGCCGGTCGAGTCGTGGGGCGACTGGAACATCATCGCCGGTTTCGGCTTCATCGCCGTCGGCTTCGTCGTCTCCACCCAGTGGAAGTAGGGTCCGCACCGCCACTGGGTGCCGCACCGGACGCGTGACCGCACCGGGGTCCCTGGCTCGAGCTCTCCGACCCACCGGGGCGCGCGCCGTTTCTTCGTGGTGCCCGCGTTCGCGCCGGGGCGTTGGCCGTGTCGCGCCGGGGCTCGCTGGCCAGGCAGCCCCGCTGGCCAGGTACCCAGGCCCGGCGGTCTCGCTCGTTTGTCCACAGGGTTATCCACAGTGTTGAAAAGGTCGGAAGATCTGTGGATAACTCATAGGGCTTTCCCGTCGGTATGACTGCGTCGCTGCCCCTGGCCAGCCGTAAAACCCCGATCTTGCTGGGGAAACGCACAGAGTGGCGGTGCTGCACACGGTGTGGTGGCACTGTGCACACCCCTTCGACCTGGTGTGGATAACTCTTCGGTCATCCGGTGATGCGCACCGTGCCCACCCACACCATCACCACGATCAGCAGCACCGCACCCACACACGTGAGGACCTGCACCTGCGTGCGGCGCTGCCGCGGGGCGTACACCATCCCCGCCGCCACCAGGCCTCCCATCACCAGCCCGCCGATGTGCGCGCGCCAGTCGATGCCGGAGAACGCGAAGGTGATCGCGAGGTTCAGCACCAGCACGATGATGATCGGGCGGGTGTCACCGCCGAGCTTGTGGACCACCACCCCCAGCCCGCCCAGCAGACCGAAGATCGCGCCGGACGCGCCGAGCGACGCCTGGTTGGCGTCGGCGAGCATGAACGACGCCGCTGAGCCGCCGAGCCCCGCCAACAGGTAGAGGGTCAGGAAACGGACGCGGCCGAGCGCCGTCTCCAGGGCAGGACCGAGCCACCACAGGGACAGCATGTTCAGGGCGATGTGCGCGACGGCCTGGTGCAGGAACATCGCGGTGAGCAGGCGGTACCACTGGTCGGGCCCCTCCGCGACACCCACGAGCTGACCGCTGTAGTCCACGCCCCGGCCGACCAGCTCCAGGTCCATCACGAAGTGGTCCCCGAGCGAGAGCGCCAGCAGCCACACCACCACGTTGACGGCGATCAGGCTCTTGGTGACGACGGCGTCGTGGGAGACCACCCGCCCGCCGAACGCGGTGCGCGGAGCCCTGGAGCCCTGGTGGCCCTGCTGAACGCACTGCGGGCACTGGAACCCGACGGAGGCGCTGACCATGCACTCCGGGCAGACCGGACGGTCGCACCGGGTGCAGCGCACATTGGCCTCCCGGTCCGGGTGCCGGTAGCACATCTGCTGGGTGGCGGGTGCGCCGTCCATCTGCGAGTCCCTTCCTGGCGGCCGCTCCCGTCCGCCCTATCAGGCAGGACGGACGGGACGGCCGGGTTGTTCCCGAGGGCCGCTTCGCTCCCGGGTCAGCCCTCCCGGCGGACCTTGATCGTCTCGATGACCACGTCGCTGGTGGGGCGGTCGGTGCGCGGGTTGGTCTGGGTGTTGGCGATCTTGTCCACCACCTTCTGGCTCGCCGGGTCGGCGACCTCGCCGAAGATGGTGTGCTTGCCGGTGAGCCACGCGGTGGCGCCCACGGTGACGAAGAACTGCGAGCCGTTGGTGCCGGGACCCGCGTTGGCCATGGCGAGCAGGTAGGGACGGTCGAACGCCAGGTCCGGGTGGAACTCGTCACCGAACTGGTAGCCGGGGCCACCGGTCCCGTTCCCCAGCGGGTCCCCGCCCTGGATCATAAAGCCGGAGATGACCCGGTGGAAGATCGTCCCGTCGTAGAGCGGGGCCTTGGTCGGCTGGCCGGTCTTCGGGTCGATCCACTCGCGGGTGCCCTCGGCCAGCTCCACGAAGTTCTTCACGGTTTTCGGCGCATGGTTCGGCAGGAGCCGGACGTCGATGTCGCCCTGGTTGGTCTTGATGGTGGCGTAGAGCTGCTCGGCCACGGTGCACCTTCCCTGAGGTTTCTCGAACAACGTCAGATCCTCGCACGCCCGGCGGGTCACCCGTACCGCGGTGGACTCCCGGTCCCCCCGCTCGACCGGCATCCCACACGTGGTCACGCCCAGCGCGGACGGACCAGTTCCACATGCCGGGAAAGCACGGGAAAGGCATGATCTTTCACTGGATGGAAAGGCGACCATGCCGAACGCCACCGAGAAGGAGGTTCCCGTGACCCGCTTGGCTGACTACACGGACAACGTCCGCGTCGCCGCGGCCCAGGACAAGTACCGGCAACTGGCCCCCCGGGCCAAGAAGGGGGTCCTGCGCGCCGCCACCGTGGCCACGCCGTACGCGGGCAGGGTCGCGAGCACCGCGGTGCGCGGCGCCGGCCTGGCCCGGCAACGCCTCGGCCCCCGCGTGACGCTCGTGGTGTGCCAGGCCCGCGAGGCGCTGCCGCCCCGGGTCGAGCACGCCGTGGACAGCGTGGCCCAGCGCACCCGGAGCTCCGTCCGCGTCGCCACGGACGTGGTGCCCAAGGTGGGTCAGGCGGTGGAGAACGCGCGCGCCACCACCGCGCCGGCCCGGCAGGAGGCCGTGGCGCGGGGATCGGCCGCCGTCGCCGCGCTTCGCGGTCAGGTCACCCCGACCGACGTGGCCCGGGCCCGCCGCGCCCGTGCCCGCCGCGGACAGACGGTCAAACGGCTCGCCGTCGCCGGCGTCGCCTTCGGCGGCGCGTGCGCCGCCTGGACCTGGTGGAGCCGCCGCAGCGACCAGGACTGGCTGGTGGAGGCCGCCGAGGCGACCGAGGGCGTGGACCTCGACACCGCCGGCGCCACCGCCACCGCCTACGACTCCGCCACCGGCACCGGCACCGGCACCGGGGGGCTGACGGTCCCGGAGGCCCAGGCCGAGCAGGCGGAACAGGCGGTCGTGGAGGAGGTGGAGCGCTCCGCGCGGCACCGGTCCCACGAGTGAGGGCGGCCCCGCGCGTCCCGGCGGCGGCACCACCCGTCCCGGCGGCGCCACCGCCACGGACGCACCACGCCGTGGGCCGGGACCACCGTGAGCCGGGGTCACCGATGGCCGGGGTCACTCGCGAAAGGAGGTGACCGCGGCGGCGACCGGGTCCACCGCGGCACCGCCCTCCGCTGACCGTCATCTCCCCCTGACTCCTCCCGGTGCATGGCCTGCGCAGTTTCCTGATGGAACTGCTCAGAACCAGCCCCTACGCACTCCATCAGGCCACCACTACGCTGGAGCCATGCTTGGTCGCAGCTACGAGGGACAGAACTGCTCGGCCGCCCGCGCCCTGGAGGTCGTTGGCGAACGTTGGACCCTGCTGATCCTGCGGGACGCGCTGCTACGCGGCATGACCCGGTTCGGCGAGTTCCACACGAGCCTCGGGGTGGCCAAGAACGTGCTCTCCACCCGGCTGGACCGGTTGGTCACCGAGGGCCTGCTGGAACGCCGCCGCTACTCCGCCAAGCCCGACCACCACGAGTACCTGCCGACCGAGAAGGGCATCGACCTGCTGCCGGTGATCGTCGCTCTCGCTGCCTGGGGAGACCGCTGGGCGGCCCCGGACGGGCCCCCGGTGGTCTTCCGGCACGCCGACTGCGGCGCCCCGATCACGCAGGACCTCACCTGTCACACCTGCGGCCCCGTTCCCGCCGCCGCCGTCCACACGACCCCGGGACCGGGCATGCCCGAGCGACCCGCGGCTGCCCGCTGACGGCCGCGCGACGGGGCCGTCACCCGGCGCCCCTCCCCCTGGTGCGCGCGCCCACGGCCCCCACCCGCACCGTCTACCGTGGGGCGACCGCGCCCTCGTGGCGCACGCCGACACAGGGGGAGCCATGGTGGGCCAGCCGCTCAGCCGTCGCGGACTCAACCGCGCCACCCTGGACCGGCAACTGCTGCTGCGCCGCTCCCCGCTCCCCGTCATCGACGCCGTCGAGCACCTGGTCGGCCTCCAGGCACAGACCCCGCAGAGCTGGTACGTCGGCCTGTGGAGCCGGGTCGCCGGGTTCTGCCCCGAGCAGGCCGCCCGTCCGCTCGCCGACCGGGCCCTGGTCCGCATCGCCCTGATGCGCTCCACGATCCACCTCGTCAGCGCCGCCGACGCGATCGAACTGCGCCCCCTGACGCAGCCCGTGTCGGACCGGGACCTGACCCGGAGCTCCACCCACACCGCACCGCTGAGGGGTGTGGACACGGCCGCGCTGACCGCCGCCGGCCGGGAACTGCTCGCCCGGGGGCCCCTCACCAACAAACAGCTCGGCGCGGATCTGGGCGAACGCTGGCCCGACGTGCCCCCCGCCTCACTCGTCCACGCGATCCGCAGCCAACTCCCCCTGGTGCAGGTCCCGCCCCGAGGTCTCTGGGGCCGCAGCGGCCCGATAGCGCACACCACCGTGGAGACCTGGCTCGGCCGTGACCTGGCTCCCCGGCCCTCGCTCGACCGCATGCTCCTGCGCTTCCTCGCCGCGTTCGGCCCCGCCTCGGTGCGGGACGCGCAGACCTGGTGCGGCCTGACCCGCCTCGCCGAGGTGTTCGACCGGCTCCGGCCCGACCTGGTGGTCCTACGCGACGGGAGCGGCAGGGAGCTGTTCGACCTGCCGGACGCCCCCCGCCCCGACGAGGACGTGCCGGCCCCACCACGGTTCCTGTACGACTTCGACAACCTGCTGCTGTCCCACGCCGACCGCACCCGGGTGATCAGCGACGACCAGCCCAGGCAGCGGCACCCGGGAGCCGGGGGCACGCCGCAGCTCGTGCTGGTGGACGGCTTCACCGCCGGCGCCTGGCAGGTCGAGAGGAAAGGCGACGCGGCGACGCTGGCCGTGCGGCCCCACCGACCGCTCGCCACGCGGGACACCGCCGCGGTGGAGGAGGAGGGCGGCCGACTGCTGGAGTTCCTCGCCGCCGACGCCGCGACCCGGAACGTCGAGGTGCACCACCCGCCGGGGTGAACCGGCACGGCTCCGCCACGGTCGGGAGGGGCGGGACCCCGGGGGCGTCACGTCGTCGCAGCCGTCACGGTGTCACAGCCGTCACAGCTCGAAGCCGGTGAACCCGTACGCGGCGGGAACCGGGCCAGCACTGGCCCTGAGGGACGCCCCCGTCGCCGTCCCGCCCCGCACCGGGTCGCCGGTAGCCGGTCCGCCACCGGGAGCCCGGCACGCGCGAAGGGCTGAGACGTCACACGGGGACCAGCCGGACCCCGTGGCCGCACAGCTTGGTCATGTCGTCGACATCCGAGGTCAGCATGACGACCGGCCGCTGCTGCCGGAGCGCCCCCTCGGCGACGGCCGCATCGATGGCGTACTTGTGACCGTGCAGGCCGGCTCCTGTCAGCAGCGCCGAGGCCGCCTTCGCCTCCTCATCTCCCACCGGGATCACACGGAGGCCGGACAGCAGCCAGCTCAGCCGTGCCTTGTTGGTGCGGGCGTGCACGGCCTCGATGATGGTGAGCGCGCAGATCACCACTTCCATGCCACGCGAGCGCGCCTCCGCGACCAGGGCCACTACGGTCTCGTCATCAGCGAGCAGCTTGGAGAGTCCCTCGCTGTCAAGGACCAGCGTCCCCTCATGACTCAGCTTGCGGCGGGCCACTGGTCTTCCTCGGCGAACACCTCGTCGAACACCTGCCTCGCTCGCTGCTGCGCCTGCTCGGTCACCGGCCCCTTGCGGCTCTCGTAGTCCGCCAGGTACTCATCCAGCACCTGCCCCCTCAGCTCCCGCTCGACGGCCGCAGCGATGAACGCGGAAAACTCCCGTTTACCGACCCGGGCTCGGATCGCCTCCGCGGTCCCCTCAGGTAGCGACAGGCTGACCCGGGTCGCTGGTCCCTCTCCGATGCCGTACGTCATCTCAGACATGGAAGCGATTGTGTCAAAGGAGTAGGAAATCAGGAAGCCCTGCGCAACCCAGTCCCCATCCAGGAGATCCACGGGGGGGAGCCAGCGGCGGGCAGCTCCCCGACGCTCCGCTGAGCCAGGCGATCCGCCAGGGGAGAGAAGGCCGTCCCGTGCCCCGGAGAACACGGGCCACCAGAGGCTCACGCCCAACACCACCGTGCTGACACGTCGATGCGGGGATACGGGACAAGAACACCCCCCTGACCGCGTATCCGCAGGTCAGAGGGGGCTTCAGGTGTGGAGCCTAGGGGAGTCGAACCCCTGACATCTGCCATGCAAAGACAGCGCTCTGCCAACTGAGCTAAGGCCCCTCGGCGGTCGGCGGACGGCCGCCGGTGACCAGGGTACCGGGTGTCCGCGCCGGAGCCGAACGAGAAAGCCGGCACCGGGGGCGCCACGCCCGCCGCGTACCCTTCGTCCAGCGGCGGACGGCACCGCCGTCCGGCCGAGGACGACCACGAGCGTCCGCCACGCCCGCACCCGGACAGGCGGGAGGGGCGAGGTTTCCCAGGGGGACACCGAGCCGACCGGCACCACGGACGGCGCCGCACCGGCACTACGGGCGGCACCACGGACGGCGCCACGGCGCGGCGGAACGGGACGACGACGAGGTGGGGTGGAACGGGCCATGGGCGAGCTCTTCGCGGGTCGGTACGAACTGGCCGACCCGATCGGTCGTGGTGGGGTCGGTGAGGTCTGGCGGGCCTGGGACCACCGGCGAGGGCGTTACGTCGCGGCCAAGGTGCTCCAGCAGAGCGACGCCCACGCCCTGCTGCGGTTCGTCCGGGAGCAGGCGCTGCGGATCGACCACCCGCACGTGCTGGCGCCGACCGGCTGGGCCGCCGACGACGACAAGGTGCTGTTCACCATGGACCTGGTGCGCGGCGGCTCGCTGGCGCACCTGATCAGCCACTACGGCGCGCTGCCGCCCCGACTGGTGTGCACCCTGCTCGACCAGCTCCTCGCCGGGCTGACCGCGGTGCACGGCGAGCAGGTGGTGCACCGGGACATCAAGCCGGCCAACCTGCTGCTCGAGGCCACCGGCACGGCACGGCCCCACCTGCGGCTGTCCGACTTCGGCATCTCGGTGCGGCTCGGCGACGCCCGGCTCACCGAGACCCACCTGGTGGTGGGCACCCCCGGCTACTTCGCGCCCGAGCAGCTCCTCGGCGCCGACCCGGACTTCCCCCAGGACCTGTACGCGGTCGGTCTGGTGGCGATGTTCATGCTGACCGGGACCAGGCCGGACGCCGAGACGCTGTCCGCGTCCTACGTCTCCGGGGGTTTCCCGGCCGCCCCCGAGGGGGTGCCGCACGCCCTGTGGCAGCTCGTGGCCTCCCTGCTCAACCCGAACCCGGACGCCAGGTTCCGCACCGCCATCGGGGCGCGCAAGGCGCTCACCGCGGCCTGGGAACTCCTCCCCGACCCGCCCACCGACGCGGCGGACGGCGTCGACATCCCCGACCAGCTCGGGCCGCCGCCACCGGGGTTCGGTCCCCGGGGGCCGGCCCGTCCCCCCGCCGGGGCCACCGCACCGACCGATCCCCGCGCGGCGGGGCGGGGGCCGATACCCGGGCCGGCCGTCGGTCAGCCCCCGACGCCACAGCCGGCGGAACCGTCCACTCCGACCCCGACGGTCGCCTCGACGTCCGGGGACGACTTCCCGCTGGCCGCGCCGCGGACTCCGCCGGAGCCGCTGCCGGAGGTCGTACCGCCCCGGGCGCTGGCCGGCGTGCCCACCGTGACCCGCCCGGGCCCGACCCGGCCGACGGCTGTCTCTTCGCTGCCGGAGGGCGACCCCGGCTCGGACGTGCCGCCGACCGACCGCGACGACGACCGGGAACGGGTCCTGGTCCGGCGCCCCGGTCCACCGCGGACGGTGGTCGTCCCGGTCCTGCTGCTGGCCGCGGCGTGCTTCGCGGTGGGGTTCTGGGCACTGCTCACCGGATAGGTCAGGCGGGACCGGGCCGGCCCGCGGCGCGGCGGCGGGCGATCAGGGTCCAGCCGGCCAGCCCGAGCACCAGCGCGCTGCCGGTGCCCAACCCGGCCACCGCCAACACGGGCCTGACGTCGTCGGCCCCGGCGCCTCCCGGCACGACACCGCGGCGGGCAGCCGCCCGGTCGGCGTCGGTGACACCGAACCCGGCCGCCGTCGCGTCCCCGTCGTAGGGCGGCTCCTCCGCCTCGGCCGACTCCTCCAACCGGACCAGCACGTTGAGCGACACGCCACCGCTGACGAAGTCCGCCGTCTCCGGATGGAGGCTGACCGCCAGGTAGTACCACCCGGACATGCGCATGCTCTGGACCTCGTAGTCCGCGTCCGCGTCGTCGCGGTGGGCGTACGACACGGGGGCGGTGCCGAGCGCGGCGACCTCCTTCTCACCCGCGTACGGGCCCTCCTCCCAGGAGACCAGCCCCCGGGCGGGGTTGAACAGCTCCATCCGGATGCCCTCGGAGGCGTAGCCCCGGTCATCGGTGACCTGGTCCGCGTTGGCGAACCGCGCCTCGGCGAAGAGCTGCTCCCCCCACTCCACGGGCACCCGGTAGAAGAGGGTCTGCCCGGGCAGGATGCGGTCCCCCCAGACGCCCTGGCCGATGGCCGGCGCGTCCTCGAATCCGGTGCCGCCGCGGACCGGGCGCCGGTCCTGGGTGAGCCCGGCCGGCGGTGTCGCCGCCCACTTCCCGGGCGCGTCCGGCACCGGTTCGCCCTTCTCCAGCCCCGGTTCGACCATGAAGGACAGCTCCAGCGGCCACACGGCCTGGTCGGACTCCTCGTCGCTGATCCGCTCCACCGAGAACAGGTAGCGGTCCGCCCGTTGGCAGTCCAGGTCGGGGCCGATCCTGCGCACGACGTAGTCACCCACCGGCCGGGCGGCACCGTCGCTGTCGAAGGTGGGCTGCTCGTCGAAGCAGGTGGTGTCGTCGGCGCTCTCCAACTCCACCATGATCCCGTCGGAGTGGGCGACCGTGCTGCGGGGCTCGGGGAACGCGAACGCCGCCACGTAGGCGTCGGAGGTGGAGTCCAGGTCCACCGCGTAGTACTTCTTCTGCCCCGGGGCGATGGTGTCCCGGTAGCTCCCGGGCTCCAGGGCGGGGGCGTCGGTGCTGGCCCTGGTGCCCCTGACGACGGTGTCCGCCAACTCGTAGGGCGGCAACCGGTCAGGATCGGGGCCGTCCTCGGCGGCGACGGCGGGGAACTGGGCCGCTCCGACCGCCGCCAGCGCGCACACCGCCGCGACCCAGCCCCGGGCACCCTTCCCCATCCGCTTCACCCTCGCTCGTCCTTCGCCGTCCTTCGCCGTTCTGGCACGCCCGGTGGCCGGTCACCGGTTCCGGCGGGCCCACCGGGCAGCACAGCGTACGGAGCGGGGAGGACACGGAGCGGAACCGGGAAACGTCACGGCTCCGGCCGCCATGGCGACCGGAGCCGGAGGGAGGCTTTCACATCTGAGTCAGCGTGCGCCGGACCCGGCGGGAACGGAGTCGGTGGCCTCCGTCCACAGGTCCTCCTCGGCACGACCAGCCTGGATCTGGCGGTACACGAAGAGACCGCCGACAGCCGCCAGTGCGATCAGGAGAAACTTCTTCACCGCGCGACCTCTTCCTTGCGACATTGGAGAGTTGAGCACTTGGCACCCGCTGGAGCGAATGCACCGTGCGCCCGATGATACACACCGGCCGAGATCAATCGGTGACCTGGCCCGATACCCAAGCGCTCCCCAAGTCAAACTGACCCGCGGTGTCAGTCTGGTGCGCGACCGCCTCCCGGCCCGAACCCGGCGCCCGACGGCTCCCGGCCCCCCGTCCGAACCCGGCGGCCCCAACACGGACAGCCACGCCATCGACGGTCCGTCGCAACGGACAAGCCCGGCTCCGCCACGGGAAAAATCTTCCACGGCGGGAACCGGGCCAATGACCTGCGGTTTCTCTACTGGTGGGGCTAACAGGACTTGAACCTGTGGCCTCTTCCTTATCAGGGAAGCGCTCTAACCGTCTGAGCTATAGCCCCGAGCCGCACCGAAAGGCTAGCGCACCTCGGGGCGACTGCCCAAATCGGTTACTCGTCCTCGGCCAGGGTCAGCTCGACGCCACCCACGAATCCGGCGGAGAGGTTGTACAGGAAGGCAGCCAGGGTCGCCAGGGCCGTCGCCAGCACCACGTCGATGACCGCGATCAGCGAGGTGAACGTCAGCACCCGGGGCAGCGACAGGAACGACTCCAGGTCGAAGCCACCGTCGGTCCCGGAGCCCGTCGCCCCCATGATCGTGTCGCCGACGGTGCTGAACACACCGATCGCGTCCAGCACCATCCACAGCACCGCCACCGCCACCACGGTGCAGATGCCCAGCGCGATGGAGAGCAGGAAGCTGACCTTCATCACCGACCACGGGTCGGCCTTGGCGACCCTCAGCCGTGCCTTCCGGGTGCGCGGCACCGTCCGGGCCGCCGGGCGCGGGCGACGGCGCGCACCCGACGTGGCCCCACCGGCGCCGGACGGCCCAGCAGCGGCCCCCGGGTAGCCCTGGGGGCTCGCCGGTGCTGTGGCCGGAGGCGGATACGCCTGCGGCGGCTGGTGCGGCCGAGGCCCCTGGGGGTGCTCTCCAGCCCCGCCGTGGGAGGGGGCGTAGGCCGCCCGCCCTGTGCCACCTGCGGCGCCGCCCGGGGCTCCACTCATCAGTCCTCCTGCTCCCCGGGCTGCTGCCCGGCGCCCTCCGCAGCGCCCTCAAGAGAGGCCACCTCGACCTCTTCGGCCTCGGCGCCGGCCTCGGCGTTGCGGGCGATGCCCACCACGGCATCGCGCTTGCCCAGGTTGATCAGTTGGACGCCCATGGTGTCACGGCTGGTCTCCCTGACCTCGTTGACCCTCGTGCGGATCACTCCGCCACTGAGGGTGATGGCCAGGATCTCGTCACCCTCCTCCACCACGAGCGCACCGACGAGTGAGCCGCGGTCCTCGACGAGCTTAGCGGCCTTGATGCCCAGTCCGCCTCGCCCCTGGACCCGGTACTCGTCCACCTTCGTACGCTTCGCGTACCCGCCGTCGGTGGCGGTGAACACGAAGGTACCGGGGCGGACCACGTTCATCGACAGCAGTTCGTCGCCTTCCCGGAAACTCATGCCCTTCACGCCCGTGGTGGCACGGCCCATCGGCCGCAGGGCCTCGTCCGATGCGGTGAACCTAATCGATTGCGCCTTCTTGCTGACCAGAAGCAGATCATCTTCGGCCGAAACCAGTTCTGCGCCGATCAGCTCGTCGTCCTCGCGGAGGTTGATGGCGATCACGCCACCCGACCGGGGGGAGTCGTAGTCCTTCAGCGGGGTCTTCTTCACCAGCCCCGACTTGGTGGCGAGCACCAGGTAGGGCGCCGCCTGGTAGTCCCGCACCGCCAGGACCTGGGCGATGGCCTCGTCCGGCTGGAACGCCAGCAGGTTCGCCACGTGCTGCCCACGGGCGTCCCGCCCGGCGTCCGGCAGCTCGTACGCCTTGGCCCGGTACACCCGGCCCTTGTTGGTGAAGAACAGCAGCCAGTGGTGGGTGGTGGACACGAAGAAGTGGTCGACGATGTCGTCCTGCTTCAGCTTGGCGCCCCGCACCCCCTTGCCGCCGCGCTTCTGCGACCGGTAGTCCTCGGTCTTGGTCCGCTTCACGTAGCCGCCACGGGTGATCGTGACGACGATGTCCTCCTGGGCGATGAGGTCCTCGATGGACATGTCACCGTCGAAGGGCACCAGCTTGCTGCGCCGGTCGTCGCCGAACTTCTCCACGATCGCCGCGAGTTCCTCGCTGATGATGCCGCGCTGCCGTAGCGGGGACGCCAGGATCTCGGTGTACTCGTTGATCTTCGCCTGGAGTTCGTCGTGCTCAGCGGTGATCTTCTGCCGCTCCAGGGCGGCCAGGCGGCGGAGCTGCATCTCCAGGATGGCGTTCGCCTGGATCTGGTCGATCTCCAGCAGGTCCATCAGCCCGGTCCTGGCGACCTCCACCGTGGCCGAGGCCCGGATCAGCGCGATCACCTCGTCGATGGCGTCCAGCGCCTTCAGCAGACCGCGCAGGATGTGGGCCCGCTCCTCGGCCCGGCGCAGCCGGAACGTGGTCCGCCGGACCACCACTTCCACCTGGTGGGTGACCCAGTTGCGGACGAACGCGTCCAGGGACAGGGTCCGCGGCACCCCGTCCACCAGCGCCAGCATGTTGGCGCCGAAGTTGGTCTGCAGGTCGGTGTGCTTGTAGAGGTTGTTCAGGACGACCTTGGCGACCGCCTCCCGCTTCAGCACGATGACCAGTCGCTGGCCGGTGCGCGACGAGGTCTCGTCGCGGACGTCGGCGATCCCGCCGACCCGGCCGTCCTTCACCAGGTCGGCGATCTTCTGCGCCAGGTTGTCCGGGTTGACCTGGTAGGGCAGCTCGGTGACCACCAGGCACTGCCGGCCCTGGATCTCCTCGACCTCGACCACCGCCCGCATGGTGATCGAGCCGCGCCCGGTCCGGTAGGCGTCCTCGATCCCGCGGCGGCCCACCACCAGCGCCCCGGTGGGGAAGTCCGGGCCCTTGATCCGCTCGATCAGGGCCTCGAGCAGCTCCTCGTGTGAGGCCTCCGGGTGGGACAGCGCCCACTGGACACCCGCGGCGACCTCCCGCAGGTTGTGCGGCGGGATGTTGGTGGCCATGCCCACCGCGATGCCGGCAGAGCCGTTGATCAGCAGGTTGGGGAACCGGGCCGGCAGCACCGCCGGCTCCTGGGAACGGCCGTCGTAGTTGTCCGTGAAGTCGACGGTCTCCTCGTCGATGTCGCGGAGCATCTCCATGGCCAGCGGCGCCATCCGGCACTCGGTGTACCGCATGGCCGCCGCCGGGTCGTTCCCCGGCGAGCCGAAGTTGCCGTTGCTGTCCACCAGCGGCATCCGCATCGACCACGGCTGGGCCAGCCGCACCAACGCGTCGTAGATCGACGCGTCGCCGTGCGGGTGGTAGTTGCCCATGACGTCGCCGACCACCCGGGCGCACTTGTAGTAGCCCCGGTCCGGGCGGTAACCGCCGTCGTACATCGCGTACAGCACCCGGCGGTGGACCGGTTTCAGGCCGTCCCGCACGTCGGGCAGCGCCCGGGAGACGATCACGCTCATCGCGTAGTCGAGGTAGGAGCGCTGCATCTCCGTTTCGAGGCCCACGGGCTCGATGCGCAGCGTGCCCTCGGCGGGGCCTTCGGTGGGTGGCATCTCGTCGACCATCGCTGGTCCAGGTCCTTTCAGGAACAGCCCCTCGGGGCTGCGGCATACGGGCCGGCTCCTCGTGGGTCCCGGCCACCGGCCCGTCCTGGACGGGACTCAGGCGCCGCGGATCGTAAGGGCCCGGCGGGGGCTCCCCCGTGACCGGCCGGCCGGACGAACCGGCGGAGGCGCGGCCCCGGGGGCCGGGACGGGCGGGGAGGGAGGGGAGACGGGCCGGGAACGGTGGTGCCTTTCAGGTGTGGCCTCTCGGGTGCTGCCGCTTTCAGATGTCGAGGAAACGGACGTCCTTGGCGTTGCGCTGGATGAACGAGCGCCGCGCGTCCACGTCCTCCCCCATCAGCACGGAGAACAGGTCGTCGGCCTGGGCCGCGTCGTCC
Source organism: Wenjunlia vitaminophila DSM 41686 (assembly GCF_000380165.1). Classification (GTDB taxonomy): domain Bacteria; phylum Actinomycetota; class Actinomycetes; order Streptomycetales; family Streptomycetaceae; genus Wenjunlia; species Wenjunlia vitaminophila. The sequence goes on along the minus strand of NZ_KB904669.1, from coordinate 177,423 downwards.
AGGGTCACCTGGCCGAGCACCCGGTGCTCGACGTCCATGGTGGTCACCCGCAGTTCCTCGGCGTTCATCTCGCCGAGGCCCTTGAACCGCTGCACCGAGTCGTCCTTGATCCGCTTGCCGTTCTGCCGGCCGAGCTCGATCAGGGCGTCCCGCTCACGGTCCGAGTAGGCGTACTCGAAGTCGTCCCGGGACCACTTGATCTTGTAGAGCGGGGGCCGCGACAGGAAGACGTGCCCCGCCTCGACCAGCGGACGCATGAACCGGAACAGGAAGGTGAGCAGCAGGGTGCTGATGTGCTGGCCGTCCACATCGGCGTCCGCCATCAGAATGATCTTGTGGTAGCGGAGCTTGGCGATGTCGAAGTCCTCGTGCACCCCGGTGCCGAACGCCGAGATCAACGCCTGGATCTCGGTGTTCTGCAGGATGCGGTCGATCCGGGCCTTCTCCACGTTCAGGATCTTGCCGCGGATCGGAAGGATCGCCTGGTACTGCGGGTCCCGGCCCGACTTGGCGGAGCCGCCCGCGGAGTCGCCCTCGACGATGAAGATCTCGCACTTCGCCGGGTCGTTGCTCTGACAGTCGCTGAGCTTGCCCGGCAGCGACGCGGTCTCCAACAGGCCCTTGCGGCGGGTGAGGTCCCGCGCCTTGCGGGCCGCCACCCGGGCCGTCGCCGCCTGGATCGCCTTGCGGACGATGTCCGCGGCTTCGTTGGGGTTGCGGTCCAGCCAGTCGTTGATGTGCTCGTGGACGACCTTCTGCACGAAGGTCTTGGCCTCGGTGTTGCCCAGCTTGGTCTTGGTCTGGCCCTCGAACTGCGGCTCGCCGAGCTTCACCGAGATGATCGCCGTCAGACCCTCGCGGATGTCCTCGCCGGTGAGGTTGTCGTCCTTCTCCCGCAGGAGCTTCTTCTCCCGTGCGTACCGGTTGACCAAGCTGGTCAACGCCGCCCGGAAGCCCTCCTCGTGGGTACCGCCCTCATGGGTGTGGATGGTGTTGGCGAACGAGTACACGCCCTCGGTGAACTGCGTGTTCCACTGCATGGCGACCTCGACCGAGATCATCCGCGCCTTGTCCTCGTCACCGAAGTCGATGACCGAGGGGTGCACCACCTCGCCCTTGCGGGAGTTCAGGTAGCGCACGAAGTCGGCGATGCCGCCCTCGTAGTGGTACCGCACCGACAGCGGGCTGCCGTCCTCGTTGGCGTGCACGGCCCGCTCGTCGGTCAGCGAGATGGTCAGGCCCCGGTTGAGGAACGCCATCTCCTGGAACCGGCGGGACAGCGTCTCGAACGAGTACTCCGTGGTCTCGAAGATGTCCGGGTCCGCCCAGAAGGTGACCGTGGTGCCGGTGTCCTGCACCGCCTCGTTCCTGGCCAGCGGAGCCGTCGGGGCACCCAGCTTGAAGTCCTGGGTCCACCGGTAGCCGTCCCGCTTGACCTCCACCGACAGGCGGGTGGACAGCGCGTTGACCACGGAGACGCCCACGCCGTGCAGACCACCGGACACGGCGTACCCGCCGCCGCCGAACTTGCCTCCGGCGTGCAGCACGGTGAGCACCACCTCGACCGCCGGTTTGCCCTCGCTGGGCACGACGTCCACGGGGATGCCCCGGCCGTTGTCCACGACCCGGACGGCACCGTCAGGCAGGATCGTCACGTCGATGGTGTCCGCGTGGCCGGCGAGGGCCTCGTCCACCGAGTTGTCAACGACCTCGTAGACGAGGTGGTGCAACCCACGCTCACCCGTGGTGCCGATGTACATGCCCGGTCGCTTACGGACCGCCTCGAGCCCCTCGAGAACGGTGATCGCACTGGCGTCATACGCCGTGCCGCCAGGCTCGGCGGCGGACGACGTGGATGGGATGTTGTCATGAGGATTGCCGGAATCGGCCACGAAGCGCCCTTTCTGGCACAGCACGAGCCGACTCCTCGGTGAGGGGGCGGCTGCGTCGTTCGGCACATGATCCGCAAGCGGCGGAGTATCTCCCAGTCTACCGGTAGCGCCGACATAGATGAGGCTTTGGCGGTGCCTGGGTTCCCATGTGCCGCGCTGAACCGCCTCCTATCAACTCCCCACACGCGGGGCAGGGCGCCAAGAGGCTGTAATGGGCGCTGAAGGCTTTCGGATGAGCACCCTCCGCAGTTGCCGTCCGCTTACCCGTAGGTGTCCCCGGGCCCCCGGCTCCCCGGTGCCCGCAACCGCCCCCGCGGTCCCGGCGGGGCAGCCGGCCCCCGCACCTTGATCAGCCGCACCGTGCCCTGCCCCAGGTCCTGGTTGAGCCGGGCCACGAGCTGCGGGGCGAGCAACCGCAACTGGGTCGCCCACGCCGTGGAGTCGCACGCCACGGTCAGCGCCCGCTCCTGCTGGTCGTAGCCGAGCGGACGGCAGTGCTGGGCCACCCCGGGCCCCACGAGCTGCGGCCAGCGGCCCATCACCCCGCCCACCGCCGCCGGTGTCTCCCAGCCGCGCTCGGTGATCAGCCGGTTCACCGCGACCCCCAGGGGCAACGGGTCCCGGCCGTCGGCCCGCGCCCCGGACCGCAGCCCGCCGCGCCGCGCCTGCCGCCGCCGCACCACCTCCTCGCCCCTGGCCCGCGCCTGCTCCCGGGCGGCCCGCAGCGCCACCCGGGCCAGGTCCACCCCCGAGGGGGCCGCGGGCGACGGAACGGAGGAGCCGGCCGGGCCGGCGGCGGAGGGCCCCACCGGCGGCCCCGCGGGTTGCTCGGGAACGTTCACGACACCCTCTCCACCACGCCGCCGTGGACCGAGAAGCGCGCCCCGACCAGCACCTCGGGCACGTCCTCGGGGACCGCCGCGGTCACCAGGACCTGCTCGCCCGGTGCCACCAGCTCGGCCAGCCGTTGCCGGCGCGCCACGTCCAGCTCCGCGAACACGTCGTCCAGGACCAGCACCGGCTCCCCCGCCCGTCGGCCCTCGCCCTCCTGGGCCGGGGGCAGCCCGGGCGGGTCCGGACTCTCCGCGCGCAGCAGGTCGTACGAGGCGAGCCGCAGCGCCAACGCCAACGACCACGACTCGCCATGGCTGGCGTACCCCTTCGCCGGCAGGTCACCGATGCCCAGCAGCAGGTCGTCCCGGTGCGGACCGACCAACGTCACCCCGCGCTCCAGCTCCTGTCCGCGCGCCTCACCGAGCGCGGCGAGGAGGGCCGACTCGAACCGCTCCCGCCCGCTCCCCGGGGCCCCGGCCGGCGCCGGCTCACCCGCGGTCCCGCGGTACTCGAGCGTCGCCGGCCCGCCTCCCGGCGCGAGCTGCTCGTAGGCCTTGCCCACCAGTGGCTGCAACGTCGCCACCAGGTCCCACCGGGCGGCGAGCAGCTCCCCGCCGGCCCGGGCCAGGTGCTGGTCCCACACGTCCAGGGTGGACAGGTCCACCCGGCCGCCCCTGGCCCTGCGCGCCCACACCGCGGACTTCAACAGGGCGTTGCGCTGTTTCAGCACCCGCTCGTAGTCCCCCCGGACCCCGGCCATCCGCGGGGAACGCGCAACGACCAGCTCGTCGAGGAACCTGCGGCGCTCCGCCGGATCGCCCTTCACCAGGGCGAGGTCCTCCGGCGCGAACAGCACCGTCCGCAGGATTCCCAGCAGGTCCCGCGGCCTGACCTGCGCCGACCGGTTGATCCGGGCCCGGTTGGCCCGCCCCGGGTTGATCTCCAGCTCCAGCAGCCGGCTGCGGTCCCCGGCCACCACCGCGCCCCGCAGCACCGCTCGTTCCGCGCCGTGCCGGACCAGCGGACCGTCCCCGGACACCCGGTGGCTGCCCAGGGTGGCGAGGTAGCCGACCGCCTCCACCAGGTTGGTCTTGCCCTGGCCGTTGGGACCGATCAGCGCGGTCACCCCCGGGTCGAGGGCCACCTCGACCCGGGGGTACGAACGGAAGTCGGCGAGCGACAGGTGGGAGATGTACATCCGGAGGTCATCCCTGGTGGTGCGCCAGCGTGCGGAACCGACCGCCCCGGGGGCCCGCCGGCGGTAGTGCCAGCCGAGGTTACTCGGCCTGGGTCACCGCGTGACCGCCGAACTGGTTGCGCAGTGCCGCGATCATCTTCATCTGGGGGGAGTCGTCCTGCCGGGAGGAGAACCTGGCGAACAGCGCGGCGGTGATCGCCGGCAGCGGCACCGCGTTGTCGATGGCGGCCTCCACCGTCCAACGGCCCTCGCCCGAGTCCTGGGCGTACCCCCGCAGCGAGGTCAGGTGCTCGTCCTCGTCCAGCGCGCGCACCGCCAGGTCCAGCAGCCAGGAACGGATCACCGTCCCCTGCTGCCAGTTGCGGAAGACCTCACGCACGTCGGTGACCGAGTCGGCCGCCTCGAGCAGCTCCCAGCCCTCGGCGAACGCCTGCATCATGGCGTACTCGATGCCGTTGTGGACCATCTTGGCGAAGTGCCCCGCACCGACCCTGCCCGCGTGCACCGCACCGAGGTCGCCCTCGGGCTTGAGGGCGTCGAAGACCGGCTGCACCTTGGCCACGTCCTCGGGCCTGCCCCCGTACATCAGGGCGTAGCCGTTCTCCAGGCCCCAGACGCCCCCGGAGACCCCGCAGTCCACGAAGCCGATCTCCCTGGCCCCCAGCAGGTCGGCGTGCTGCTCGTCGTCGGTCCAGCGGGAGTTCCCGCCGTCCACCACCACGTCGCCCGGGTCCAGCAGGTCGGCGAGAGCCTCGATGGTCGCCTTGGTGGCGTTGCCCGCGGGCACCATGACCCACACCACACGGGGCCCGGACAGCGCGTCCACAAGCTCCTTGAGGCTGTGGACGTCGGCGAGGTCCGGGTTCCGGTCGTACCCGATGACGGTGTGGCCGGCGCGGCGGAGCCGCTCCCGCATGTTCCCGCCCATCTTGCCGAGACCGATGAGACCGAGCTCCATCACAGACCCTTCACTCGTTGCGGTGCGTGCGGTGCCTCGAGAACGGCTGGACCTCGGTCCGCAGGCGCGCTCGAGCCTCCGCGGACGAGCCTACGCGGCGCCCTGGCCGACCGCCTCGGCCGGTCAGCCGGAGAGTCGCACCGGCATGATCAGGTAGCGGTAGGCCTCGTTGGCCTCGGCGTCGATGGCGGGCCGGCCGGAGAGCAGTGCGGGCTTGGTGTGGGTGGTGAAGGAGAGCTGGGCGACGGGTGAGTCGATCGCGGACAGGCCGTCGAGGAGGAACGTGGGGTTGAAGGCGATGGAGATGTCGTCGCCCTCCAGGCGGGCGTCGAGGCGCTCGGTGGCCTGGGCGTCGTCGCTGGAGCCGGCCTCCAGGGTGAGCACGTCCTGTTCGAAGGTGAGCCGGACCGGGGTGTTGCGCTCGGCGACCAGGGCGACGCGCTTGACCGCCTCCACGAACGGCGCGGTCTCGATGACCGCCACCGCGGAGAACTCGGTGGGGAACAGGGTGCGGTACTTGGGCAGGTCGCCCTCGAGCAGCCGGGTGGTGGTGCGGCGTCCCGCGCCCTCGAAGCCGATCAGACCCTCGCCCCCGCCGCTGCCGGCCAGGGCCAGGCTCACGGTGTCCCCGCTGGTCAGCGACTTCGCCGTGTCGAGCAGGGTCTTGGCGGGGACCAGCGCCACCGCGGACATGTCCGAGACCTCGGGCTTCCACAGGAACTCCCGGACCGCGAAGCGGTACCGGTCGGTGGCGGCCAGGGTGACGGTGTCGCCCTCGATCTCGATCCGCACGCCGGTGAGCACCGGCAGGGTGTCGTCGCGGCCGGCGGCGATGGCGACCTGGGCGACCGCGGCGGCGAACACGTCCCCGGGCACGGAGCCGGACGCCTCGGGCATCGCCGGCAGCGCCGGGTACTCGTCCACCGGCAGGGTGTGGAGGGTGAACCGGGAGCTGCCGCAGACGACGTTGACCCGCACGCCGTCGGTGGAGAGCTCCACGGGGCGGTTGGGCAGGGACCTGGAGATGTCGGCGAGCAACCGGCCGGAGACCAGCACCGTGCCCTCGTCCTCCACGTCGGCCTCCACCTCGACCCGCGCGGAGACCTCGTAGTCGAACCCGGACAGGCTCAGGGTGCCCGCGCTGGCCTTGAGCAGCAGGCCGGCCAGGACCGGCGCTGGTGGCCGGGCCGGGAGACTGCGCGCCGCCCAGGCCACTGCCTCCGCGAGGACGTCTCGCTCCACCCGGAACTTCACCGGAACCGCCTCCTGCTGTTGCTGGCCAATCTCTCGAGCTGTTGCCGGAGACAGTCTGACGCACCCGACGGACACCGGGGAGCCACAAGGGCACACCGAGGTGTCGACTAACCAACCGGCCGGTCTGCAATCGTCCACAGCGCCCACTTCGAACCGAAGCTCCCGGTATCTCAGTGTCGTCGTAGTAGTAGGGGTTGTGGATACGGTGGATAACCCTGTCCGGCGCAGGTCAGGCGCAGTTTTTTGTCCACCGAGCCTGTGCATGGGAGCAGTGGATAACCTGCCTCTGCTGTGGATGCAGAAGTAGTTATCCACAGTCATCCACAGGAACCCTGCGATTGTCCCCAGAGTGATCCACAAGTTTTACCCACGTTGTCCCCAGGGCAATCGTCACACTGGTGTGACGTCTTTCACTCCAGGCGGGGAAAAGGCATCTGATGTTGTCGAACAGTGGACAGAGGTGTGGAAAAGTGCCCCCAAGCTGTGCACAACTGGGGGTTCGCTGTGGGTAACCAGTGGACAACCGGAGACGCCGCTGAGGGCACCCAAGTTATCCACAGGCTGTGGATAGAGGTTGACCACATATCCCCATCCCCGCGAGCTGCGACGACGGGCCACCGGACAAGCTCCTGTGGAGGGAGACGGGGATAACCACAGCATCCCCAGGCTGTGGACGGGGAACCATGGCTGATTCTGTGGACAGTCTGCCGCTCGCCACCGGGTGTTCGAACGGGCCCCGACGCCGGATCAGCCCCGAACGCGGCTCCCCACGGCCGGCACGGCCGGCACGGACGCGGAGGAACACCCGTCGGTGGGAGACATCATGGACCGCCCCTCTGACAGCGCACGGGGACCTGCCGGAGCCCGCGGGCCGGACGGCCTGCCCCCGGGCGACGGGACAGGCCGTCCCGGGCAGGCCAGCTCCCCCGCCCGCCGCGGCCCCCGGACGGGCGTGGGGACGCGGGCGGCCGGGGCAAGGAGCAGGAGTGGCCGGGCCAAGGGCCGGGCGTGACCACACCAGGGGGCGGCGGGCGGCGGGCTGGGCGCGGGCCGGGGCCGTGGGAGGTGCCGCGGGGCGTTAGCTCTTGATCCGGTTGGTGAGCTCGGTGACCTGGTTGTAGATCGAGCGCCGTTCGGCCATCAGGGTGCGGATCTTGCGGTCGGCGTGCATCACGGTGGTGTGGTCACGGCTGCCGAACTGTGCCCCGATCTTGGGCAGCGACAGGTCGGTGAGTTCGCGGCACAGGTACATCGCGATCTGCCGGGCGGTAACGATGACCCGGCTCCTGGAGGGGCCGCACAGGTCGTCCACGGTCAGCCCGAAGTAGGAGGCGGTGGACGCCATGATGGTCGCCGCGGTGATCTCCGGGCCGGTGTCGTCGCCACCCGGCATCAGGTCCTTCAGCACCGTTTCGGTGAGCTGGAGGTCCACCGGCTGGCGGTTGAGGCTGGCGAAGGCGGTGACCCGGATCAGGGCGCCCTCGAGTTCCCGGATGTTGCGGGAGATCCGGCTGGCGATGAACTCCAGCACCTCGGGGGGCGCGTTGAGCTGCTCCTGGATCGCCTTCTTGCGCAGGATGGCGATCCGGGTCTCCAGCTCGGGCGGCTGGACGTCGGTGATCAGACCCCACTCGAACCGGTTGCGGAGCCGGTCCTCCAGGGTGACCAACTGCTTGGGCGGGCGGTCGGAGGAGATGACGATCTGCTTGTTGGCGTTGTGCAGGGTGTTGAAGGTGTGGAAGAACTCCTCCTGGGTCTGCTCCTTCGTCTCCAGGAACTGGATGTCGTCCACCAGCAGGATGTCCATGTCGCGGTAGCGCTTGCGGAAGCCGTCCGCCTTGCCGTCGCGGATGGAGTTGATGAACTCGTTGGTGAACTCCTCCGAGCTGACGTAGCGCACCCTGGTGCCCTCGTAGAGGCTGCGCGCGTAGTGCCCGATGGCGTGGAGCAGATGGGTTTTCCCCAATCCGGATTCGCCATAGATGAACAGCGGGTTGTACGCCTTTGCTGGTGCCTCGGCGACGGCAACCGCCGCGGCGTGGGCGAAGCGATTACTGGCGCCGATCACAAAGGTGTCGAACAGGTATTTGGGATTGAGCCGCGCGGCCGGTTCCACCGGGCCGTGGCTCGATCCGCTCCGGGACCGGTGCTGTGGGGGGCTCCCGCCGGGGTCCTCGCCCCGGGCCTCCCCCCTGCCCTCGGGCAGCCGGTGGTGCTCACCGCGCTGGACCGGCGGCCCCGAGGGCTCGAGCGACTGCTGTGTGCGGCGGCCGGGGGACCCGGACCAGCGGTCCCCCGGGTCGTAGTCGCCCCCCGGGTAGTCGCCCCCCGGGTAGGAGTCGTCGGGGTAGCCGAGCCGTGGCTGCTGCCAACTGTCCCGTTCGGAATGGCTGGAATCCGTCGTGTGGCTGGGGGACTGTGGGTATCCGGCGCGCCGGCGCAACACCGGTCCGTCCTGGGCGTCGGACCGGTCGTAGTCGGAACGGTGGCCCCGCTGGGCGTACTCGTCGGACTCCGTGGGGCGGGGCCTGCCGGGGAAACGGGCACCTGTCGGAGCCGGTCCGTCGAGCGGGCCCGGCCGGCGCCCCGACGGTGACGGCGGCGGGGCGGGCACGGGCGCGGTGTTCTGCTGGGCGGTGGCGCCCGCGGCCGGGTCGACGGTGACCGCGATCCGGATCGGCCGGCCGAACTCGTCGCTCAGCCCCTCGGTGATCTGCTTGAGCAGGCGGCCCTCGAGAACGGTCTTGGCGAACTCGTTGGGCACCGCGAGCAGCGCGGTGTCGGAGACCAGGGCGAGTGCCTGGCTGGTCCTGAGCCAGTGCCGGTCCTTGGCCCCCACCCCGTCGTCGGCGCTCAGTCGGTCCACGACCCTGGCCCACCCTGCGGCAAGATCCGCGGTTACGTCAGCCACAGTGCACGCTCTCTCGCTTTGGGGGTGGGATTCGCACCGGCCCCCGTCGGGTGGGCACCCCGGCGTTGACCCAGCGGGCCGGAGCCGGTGAAGTCCAGCAACGGTAATCAGCGGGCCTGTGTGCTTCAAGTTGTTGTCCACAGGCTGTGCATAAATGTGCCACGCGCCCAGAACGGGCGGTGCGGGGCCCTGGTGCCGGGCTCCGCGGTTTGACCGGATGGCGTAGTCGCGCGTACCGTGACCAGGTCGAGTTGTCGATGGCTGCTGCCGCATGCCTCCGAGGGGCCAAGATCACAAGCGCTTCGGTGATCGGGAAGCGGTGCACCACTGAGGCGTATCGCGAGCCATCTCGTGGGCGCACGGTGACAGCCAGGCGACGCCCCGCAGTCACGATTCTTCCTGGAGCCCTCGAGTGAGCAAGCGCACCTTCCAGCCGAACAACCGCCGCCGCGCGAAGACCCACGGCTTCCGGCTGCGCATGCGCACCCGTGCCGGCCGCGCGATCATCGCGTCCCGCCGCAGCAAGGGCCGCGGGCGCCTGTCCGCCTGATCGCATCAGGCCAGGTTATGCCGTGCTGCCCACTGAGAACCGGCTGCGGCGGCGCCAGGACTTCGCCACCGCGGTGCGCCGCGGGCGTCGGGCTGGCCGTCCGCACCTGGTCGTGCATCTGAGCGGCGGCCACCCACCCGTCAGGGACACCAGGGACCCGCACGCCACAGGGGGAACGCCCCCGAGTGCGCGTGCGGGTTTCGTCGTCGGTAAGGCGGTGGGCCCCGCCGTGCAGCGCAACCTGGTGAAGCGGAGGCTGCGGCACCTGGTGCGGGAACGGCTCGCTCTGCTGCCGCCCGGTAGCCTGATAGTCGTACGGGCGCTCCCCGGCGCGGGCACCGCGGACCACGGGGAACTCGCCCGGGACCTGGACGCCGCGCTTCGACGGCTCTTGCCGGCCAAGGCAGGAGGGGCGAGATGAAGTACCCGCTGCTCGGGCTGATCAAGTTGTACCAGTGGACCATCAGCCCGCTGCTCGGGCCCGTGTGCAAGTACTACCCCTCGTGCTCCCACTACGGGTACCAGGCGATCGACCTGCATGGCGCGGTGAAGGGGACGGCGCTGACCGTCTGGCGGATCCTGCGTTGTAACCCCTGGTCGGCCGGAGGAGTCGACCACGTGCCGCCGCGCAAGCGGCCACCGATCTTCCGGCGCGCCACCACCGGTGGAGCCGACAACAGCCCGGCGCCCACGCCCGCGCCCGATGCCCAAGGAGCCTGACCGTGGGTCTGTTGAACCCGCTCTATGACGCAGTGTCATGGATCATCGTCCAGTTCCATTCGCTGTACAGCCACGTCTTCGACAAGGACAGCGGGTGGGCGTGGGGCCTGTCCATCGTTTCGCTGGTGATCGTGATCCGGATCTGCCTGATCCCGCTCTTCGTGAAGCAGATCAAGGCGACCCGGAACATGCAGGCGCTCCAGCCGAGGATGAAGGCGATCCAGGAGCGCTACAAGAACGACCGGCAGCGCCAGTCCGAAGAGATGATGAAGCTGTACAAGGAGACGGGCACCAACCCGTTCTCCTCGTGCCTGCCGATCCTGGTGCAGTCCCCGTTCTTCTTCGCCCTGTACCACGTGCTGACCCGCATCGCCAACGGCCACGAGGTCGGTGTGATCCGCGGGGACAAGGCACACCTGGTGGACAGCGCCCGTGAGGCCAAGATCTTCGGGGCCCCGATCGCGGCGAAGTTCATGGACAGCCAGGAGAAGCTCGACCAGTTCACCGCCACGCTCACCGACGTGCGCGTGGTCACGGTCATCATGATCGTGCTGATGTCGCTGTCGCAGTTCACCACGCAGCGGCAGCTCATGACCAAGAACGTCAACCTGACGGTGAAGACGCCGTTCATGCAGCAGCAGAAGATGCTGATGTACGTCTTCCCGATCGTGTTCGCGGTCTTCGGCATCAACTTCCCGGTGGGTGTGCTCGTCTACTGGCTGACCACCAACTTCTGGACCATGTGCCAGCAGCTCATCGTCATCCGGCGGAACCCGACCCCGGGCAGCAAGGCGTTCGAGGCCCGCCAGGAGCGGCTGAAGGCCAAGGGCAAGGGCCTGGACCCGAAGACCGGCAAGGTCGTCCCGCTGGAGAAGGCCACCGCCCCGGCCGCGGCCGCGGAGACCGCCACGGTCCGGCGCCAGCAGCCGAAGCGACAGACCAAGGCCAAGCGCCAGACCGGAGGCACCGCGACACGGCAGCAGCCGGGCGGGTCGGAGTCGCCGCAGGACGCCGAGGGGCCGTCCGACGCCGGGGGCTCCGGGAAGGCCGCACCGGGCAAGGGAGAGTCCGGTGGGGCGCCGGACACCGAGAAGACGTCCTCCGGTCGGTCGTCGGCCACCGGGGACAGCCAGGACGCCGGCCGGACCAAGGACAAGTCGCCGCAGGACCGGCCCCGCCAGGGTTCGTCCTCGTCGTCGGCCCAGTCCAACCGGTCGCAGGGAGGCCAGCAGCGCAAGGGCGGCAAGGGCGGACGGCAGGGCAAGGGCGGCAAGCCCCGTCAGCCGACCGGCTCCCGTCCGGGCAAGAAGTAGTCCTCGGGCGGCCGACGGGGGCGGACCCGCCCCCGTCGGCCGCCGACCGACGTCTCCGCTGTGACGTCCAAGGCCGACCCCCACCACCCCGCACCGCAAGATCCAGAAGGAGTCCATCCGTGACGGACACCACCCCCGCTACCGAGGGCAAGGTCTCCGACCCCGCCGACGGCGACGGCCTGACCAAGCTCGAGCAGGAAGGGGAGATCGCGGCCGACTATCTCGAGGGCCTGCTGGACATCGCTGACCTCGACGGCGACATCGACATGGACGTCGAGGGCGACCGTGCCTCGGTGTCGATCGTCGTTCCTGACGACGCCACCTCGGGCCGTGACCTGCGCAAGCTCGTCGGCCGGGACGGGGAGGTCCTGGAGGCCCTCCAGGAGCTCACCCGACTGGCGGTGCACCGGGAGACCGGCGACCGCAGCCGGCTGATGCTGGACGTCGCCGGGTTCCGGGCGCGCAAGCGCGAGGAGCTGGCCGAGATCGGCGCCAAGGCGGCCGAGGAGGTCAAGGGCAGCGGGGAGCCGGTGAAGCTCCGCCCGATGACGCCGTTCGAACGTAAGGTCGTGCACGACGCGGTTGCCGCCGCCGGGCTGCGCAGTGAGTCCGAGGGCGAGGAGCCGCAGCGCCGGGTGGTCGTCCTCCCGGTCTGACGCGGCCGGGTGCGGAAGTGACGAGTCGGCCCCGCCTGTTGATGGGACAGGCGGGGCCTTGTCGTGTGCCAGCCTGGTGTTCACCGGGAAACAGGAACCTCTCCCGTCCCCTGGCGGGGGTCGGGAGGGCCGAAGGGAAGGGCGGTTCCGTGGTCGAGGCAGCGAGGGTACCGGCGGCGCCGGACGAGGCGCACACGGTGTTCGGCGAACACTTCAGCCAGGCCGTGCGGTACGCGGAGCTCCTCGCGGACATCGGGGTGGGGCGTGGGCTGATCGGTCCGCGGGAGGTTCCCCGGTTGTGGGAGCGCCACCTGATCAACTGCGCGGTGCTCGGCGAGGTGGTGCCCGAGGGCGTGTCCGTGTGCGACGTCGGTTCGGGTGCCGGGCTTCCCGGTATCCCCTTGGCACTGACCCGGCCGGACCTGCGGATCACCCTCCTCGAACCGCTGCTGCGTCGGACGATCTTCCTCCAGGAGACCGTGGAGGAGCTGGGCCTGGACAACGTGACCGTGGTGCGGGGACGGGCCGAGGAGGTGGCCGGCAAGCTGCCTCCGGTGGACGTGGTGACCGCACGGGCGGTGGCGCCGTTGGAGAGGCTCGCCGGGTGGGGGCTTCCCCTGCTGCGTCCCCGTGGGGAGATGCTGGCGTTGAAGGGGGAGACGGCGCAGGAGGAGCTGACGTCGGCCCGGGACGTGCTGCACAAGCTGGGCGCGGTGGAGTGGTCCGTGGTGCGGGTCGGTGCCGAGGTCTCCGAGACCCCGGCGACGGTGATCCGGGTGTTGGTGGGGGAGAGCCCGGGAGGTGTGCGCGCCGGTGCCCGCAGGGCCAAGGCGGTACGGGCCAGTCGTGCGGCGCGTGGTGGTGGTGGGCGCCGACGCCGCTGAGCCCCGGGGGCCAAGCAGGCAAAACGGAGTGTCGCTTGGCAAAACGGACCACGCTGTGGGCATCGTGTTTCACGTGAAACGTCGCTCGCTGCTGCCGGGAATCCTCAGCCGTGGTCGCGCCGCGACCGCACGTGCCGTCAACTCCGAGAAAAAAGCACATTCCAGCGTCGAAGGAGAGGTTTCCTCCCCCGAACCACGAACCGCTGTGGTTTCTGGTGCCACGGGCATGGCAGGCTCTGTGTGTCGTGAGCCCGAAGTCCTCGAGAGCGCACCGGAGAGTGAACCCTTGCGGTCCGAAGCTAATCTGGCGGGTCCGGTGGCCGAGCCGGTCCCCGCTCCCCGGAGTGAGCCGGGGGAGAGCACCTCACTGATGGATGACACCCCCATCGCCAGGGCGGCACAGCTCGCCGTGGAGGCACTGGGGCGTGCCGGTGAGGGACTGCCCCGGCCCGAGCAGACCCGTGTCATCGTGGTGGCCAACCAGAAGGGTGGGGTCGGCAAGACCACGACCACCGTGAACCTCGCCGCGTCCCTGGCGATGCACGGCGCCCGGGTGTTGGTGATTGACCTCGACCCCCAGGGCAACGCCTCCACGGCGCTGGGCATCGACCACCATGCCGAGGTGCCGTCCATCTATGACGTGCTGGTGGAGAGCAAACCACTGGCCGACGTGGTGCAGCCCGTGCGCGATGTGGAGGGGCTGTTCTGCGCCCCGGCCACCATCGACCTCGCTGGTGCGGAGATCGAGTTGGTCTCTCTGGTGGCCAGGGAGAGCCGGTTGCAGAGGGCCATCCAGTCCTATGACCAGCCGCTGGACTACATCCTGATCGACTGTCCGCCGTCGCTGGGGTTGCTGACCGTCAATGCCCTGGTGGCCGGGGTGGAGGTGTTGATCCCGATCCAGTGCGAGTACTACGCGCTTGAGGGGCTGGGGCAGCTCCTGCGGAACGTGGAGTTGGTGCGGGGGCACCTGAACCCGCAGCTCCACGTCTCCACCATCCTGCTCACCATGTACGACGCCAGGACCAGGCTCGCCGCCCAGGTGGCGCAGGAGGTGCGCAGCCACTTCGGTGAGGAGGTGCTGCGGACCGCCATCCCGCGTTCGGTGCGGGTGTCGGAGGCTCCCAGCTACGGGCAGACGGTGCTCACCTACGATCCCGGTTCCACCGGCGCCCTCTCCTACTTCGAGGCGGCGCGGGAGATCGCACAGCGCGGGGGCCCGCACGTCTCCCACGGCGGGCGGCAGGGGAGCACCTACCAGTACGGCGGCACCACTTCGAAGGGGATGCAGTGAGCGAACGACGCAGGGGCCTGGGGCGCGGTCTGGGAGCGCTGATCCCCGCGGCGACGGATGGCGCCGCCACGGTGGCCGGCCAGGGGGGCGCGGCACCGGGCGGTGTGCTCGCTCCCGAGCGGGGCGCCGCGGTGGCGGGCGTCGCGGCGCTTCCGGATTCTCCGGCGGTGCGGGATGTTTCACGTGAAACAGGGGTCCAGTCGGTGGCGGGCGCGCACTTCGCCGAGATCCCCCTCGACGCGATCTCCCGCAATCCCCGTCAGCCGCGTGAGGTGTTCGACGAGGACGCCCTGCTGGAGCTGGTTCACTCCATCCGGGAAGTGGGGTTGCTCCAGCCGGTGGTGGTGCGGCGCACCGGGCCGGAGAGCTATGAACTGGTCATGGGCGAGCGCCGGTGGCGAGCGAGTCGGGAAGCGGGGTTGGACCGGATTCCCGCGATCGTCCGGGCCACCGACGACGAGAAGCTCCTGCTGGACGCCCTCCTGGAGAACCTGCACCGGGTGCAGCTCAATCCGTTGGAGGAGGCCGCCGCCTACGACCAGTTGCTGAAGGACTTCTCCTGCACGCACGACGAGTTGGCCGATCGGATCGGGCGGTCGCGTCCGCATGTCACCAACACGCTGCGGCTGTTGCGGCTCTCTCCGCAGGTGCAGCGGCGGGTGGCCAGCGGGGTGCTGTCGGCGGGTCACGCCCGGGTGCTGCTGAAGATCAGTGACCCCAGGGAGCAGGACGAGCTGGCCCGCCGGATCGTCGCGGAGGGGCTCTCGGTCCGTTCCGCGGAGGAGATCGTGGACCTGATGGAGGGCAGCGAGCAACGACGTCGCCGCCCCCGGGGGCCCCGGGCCGGTAAGCGGCTGTCCCCCGCACTGGCCGACCTGGGGGCACGGCTGTCGGATCGCTTCGAGACCCGGGTGAAGGTGGACCTGGGGCAGCGGAAGGGCAAGATCGTGGTTGAGTTCGCCTCGGTGGAGGACCTTGAGCGAATCCTCGGGACCATGGCGCCGGGTGAGTCCGACGTGCTGAAGGGGAACCTGTCCGGGGAGGGTGCGGGCGGGACGGCCGACGGGTCCGTCTGAGGGACGCCGGGCCCGGCGAAACGGGTGCGGGGGCGGCGTTGTTTCACGTGAAACAGCGCCCGCCTTTCCCGCTTGGTGGCCGGTTCGGTGCCGGCTGGGGTGCCGGGGAACGAAAGTGCCGTCTGGCGGAGCCGTGGATACGATGCGCTCAGGATGGCGGGTCCACCTGGAGGAAGGCCATGCGATCACTCAGCCAGCGAGCCGGGCACTGGCCGCGAGGTGCCCTTGTGGCCACGGGATTGGGTCTGGGGGCGGTCGGCGGGTTCCTGGGAAGCCTGGTCCACCAACGACGTGAAGCGCTCGCCGCGGCGGATGCGGCTGACTCCTGGAACCACGGCGCCTCCTGGAGGGACCGCGGGGCGTCGCCCGACCAGGGGACGCGGGCCCGCGACGGGGGCCGGGGTGCCGCCGGGCACGGGGCTCCTGGACTGCCTGTCGTTGGCAGCAGTGAGCCGGGGGCGTAGTCCATGGGGCGTCGTTTGGTGCCGCTGACGTTGGACAACCTCACCGACCTGCCCAAGCGTTGCCGTCGGTGCGTCTTCTGGGAGTTGGACCCGGTCAGTGGCGAGGCCGCGGTCCAGGCGGGGGCTCCGGAGTTGGAGAAGGAGGCGTGGATCTCCGCGGTGCTGTTGGAGTGGGGTTCCTGCGGCCGTGTGGTCTATGTGGACGAGGTGCCCGCGGGTTTCGTGCTCTACGCTCCCCCGGCCTATGTGCCGCGTTCCACGGCGTTTCCGACCAGTCCTGTGTCCCCGGACGCGGTGCAGTTGATGACCGCGCGGGTCCTCCCCGGTTTTCTCGGGCAGGGGCTCGGCCGGGTGATGGTGCAGACGGTCGCCAAGGACCTGGTGCGCCGGGGGTTCCGGGCGATCGAGGCGTTCGGTGACACCCGTTGGGACGAGCCCGCCTGTGTGTTGCCCGCGGACCACCTGTTGGCCGTGGGGTTCAAGACCGTGCGTCCGCATCCGCGGTTCCCGCGGCTACGGCTGGAGCTGCGGACGACGATCTCCTGGAAGGAGGACGTCGAGGTGGCGCTGGAGCGCCTGCTCGGTGCCGTGCAGAAGGAGCCGGTGTTCCGCCCGGTGTGAGGTGCTGCCGCATGTTTCACGTGGAACACCGGTGGTCGGGCACCGTGCCGGCCGGGTCATGAGGTTGCCTCGTCCATGGTGGGCGGTGCGGTCAGGCGCAGCGGCAGGTTGAGCACCCCGGTGGGGGCGTCGTCCTCCGGGGGGAGGTAGAGCCGTTGCAGGGCCACCGCGATGGATTCCACGATCAGGGTCTGGGCCTCGGCGCTGGCCAACCGGGCGGCGTCGTCCGGGTTGCTGAGGTAGCCCAGGTCGAGTCGGACCGTGGGCATGCGGGTGGTGCGCAGGAGCGTCCAGGTCTTCCCATGGCTGCGGTTGTCGCCGAATCCGCAGCGGGCGACGATCTCCCGCCGGGCGAAACCGGCGAAGCTGCGGCCGGTGTGGGACCAGCGGCCGTGCCGGTCGTAGCCGTAGTAGTAGGCGGAGACGCCGTGTGCCCGCGGGTTGGGGTGGCTGTCGGTGTGCAGGGAGACGGCCAGGTCGGCCTCGGTGGCGTTGGCGAAGCGGGCCCGGTCGGCTTCGGTGCCGCCGGTGTGCTGGCTCCGCGTCAGGTACGTGCGTACCCCCAGGGCGGTCAGCCGTCCCTCGAGGCGGTTGACCAAGTCCCACATCACGTCGGCCTCGCGGAGCCCGTGGCAGGTGGCACCCGGGTCGTCACCGCCGTGGCCGGGGTCCAGCACGAGGACCTTGCCGGCGAGTGACGGCCCCGAACGGCGCAGCTCCTCACTCTCCCGCATCACGTGCGGGTGTCCGCCGACCACGGTCCTGGTGAGGCGGGCCAGCACGGTGAACGTGGCGGGGCCGCAGGTGCCGTCGGGCCGCAGGCCGGTGTTGCGTTGGAACTCGCGTACCGCCTGGGCGGTGTCCGGCCCGTAGATGCCGTCCACCCGTCCTGGGACGAAGCCCATGTCCAGGAGGCGCTGCTGGAGTCGGGCGATGTCGTCCCCCACCATGGGGTGGCTGACGCTGTGGGCCAGAAGGCGGTCACCCAACCGCCAGCGTGCCTCCTCCAGATGACGGAACGTCTCGGGGCCGACGACGCCGTCCGCGGTCAGCGCACGGTCCTGCTGGAAGTGGCGGACCGCGTCTTCCATCGCGGTGTCGAAGACCGCGTCATCGGGGGTCTGTGCGCGGGGATCGTCCGGGAGCAGGCGCAGGGCGACGAGCCGGGAGCGGATGTCGGCCACGGCGGGGCCGGTGTCTTCGCGCTTGAACAGGAAGTTCGCTGTGGAGGGCGGCTGCTGGGTCACGTGCCTGATGGTAAGCAGACGATCCGCTGTTTCACGTGAAACGCCACAGAGGCGGTTCGTCCCGTGGGGGACGAACCGCCTCTGTGGGGGGTGTGCCGGGGCTGTGGGGCCGCGACTCAGATGAACTCGGCCAGGTCACGCTCGAGCGCGTTCTTGGGCTTGGCTCCGACGATGGTCTTCACGACCTCGCCGTTGCGGTAAACGCTCATCGTGGGGATGGACATGATGCCGTACTTGCTCGCTGTCTCCGGGTTCTCGTCGATGTTCAGCTTGACCACGCTGATCGCGTCCGAGTGCTCGGCGGCGATGGCCTCCAGGACGGGGGAGACCAGCTTGCACGGGCCGCACCACTCGGCCCAGAAGTCGACGAGTACGGGCTTGTCGCTCTTGAGGACCTCGTCCTCGAAAGAGGCGTCGGTCACGACCTTGGTGCTTCCGGCCACGGAATTCTCCTCGTTGTTGTGAGCGGTTGGCTCGTGCGGGACTGCGGTGGGCGAGCCGACGGCGAAGGAACCGCCAGGTCAGATGGAGATGGCTCCGGCTTCCGCGGTGGTCAGCTCGGGCTCGCGGGCGTGGTTGCTGTGCTCACCGTCGGCGAGGGCGGCGAGGAAGTGCTCGGCGTCCAGGGCCGCGGCACAACCGGTGCCGGCCGCGGTGATGGCCTGGCGGTAGGTGTGGTCCACCACGTCTCCGGCGGCGAAGACACCCGGGACGTTGGTGCGGGTGGAGGGGGAGTCCACCTTCAGGTAGCCCTGGTCGTCCAGGTCGAGTTGGCCCTTGACCAGCTCGGTGCGCGGGTCGTGGCCGATGGCGATGAACAGACCGGTGACGGCCAGTTCTGAGGTCTCACCGGTGTGGACGTTGCGCAGGGTCAGCCCGGTGAGCTTGTTCTCGCCGTGCAGTTCGGCCACCTCGCTGTCCCAGACGAACCGGATCTTCTCGTCGGCGAAGGCACGGTCCTGCATGGTCTTCGACGCGCGCAGGGTGTCGCGGCGGTGGACGATGGTCACCGACCTGGCGAAGCGGGAGAGGAAGGTCGCTTCCTCCATGGCGGTGTCGCCGCCGCCGATCACCGCGATGTCGTGCTCGCGGAAGAAGGCCCCGTCGCAGGTGGCGCACCAGGAGACGCCTCGCCCGGACAGCGCGTCCTCGCGGGGCAGCCCCAGCTTGCGGTGCTGGGAGCCGGTGGCCACGATGACGGCCTTGGCCCGGTGGACCTGGCCGGTGGAGTCGGTGACCGTCTTGATCGGCCCCTCCAGCTCGACGGCCTCGACGTCGTCGGTGACCAGCTCGGCACCGAAACGCTCCGCCTGGGCCCGCATCTGGTCCATCAGCTCGGGGCCCATGATGCCGTCGCTGTAGCCGGGGTAGTTCTCCACCTCGGTGGTGTTCATCAACGCACCACCCCAGGTGACCGAGCCCTCGAAGACCAACGGTTTCAGGGAGGCCCGGGCGGTGTAGAGCGCCGCCGTGTAGCCCGCAGGGCCCGAACCGATGATGATCACGTTACGGACTTCGCTCACGATGTCTTCCCTGTCTGCCGGCTGGGTGTGCTGGTCCTGGGTCTCGCGGTGGATTCCCGTGGGGAGCTGTACCCCGTAACGGATACTAAGGGCCGGACATTCCCGAGCTGGGGCTCGGACGCGGAGGCCGGTGCGGTGTGCACGCGGACGGCCACGGCGCGCGGAGCGCGCCGCCGAGGGGTTCAGGGGCGGGGGACGTCGCGCCGCAGCAGGACGGCGCCCGGCTCGTCGGACGCCGTGCCGGCGCAGGAGGAGTCCACGACGTACACGTTGACCCGGTCCTCGGAGGCCGGGTCGGGCAGCACCACGACACCCACCGGACGGCCCTGGTACTCGCCCTCGTCGGTGGCGACCGGTCGTTCGCCGGGACGGTCGGTGGCGCTCAGCACGCATCCGGGCAGGTCCGGGCCGATGAGGTCGTGGTCGGCGCCGTTCTCGCTCTGCGGGCTGGCTGGCAGGGCGCTCTCGGCCGGGGCCTGGACCTCCTTCTGGTCCTCGCTCCGGGCCCCTCGGTCGGGGTCGAGCAGGTCCCGCACCCTGGAGTCGATGTTGCCTTCCGTGTACACCCAGGTGGTGGCGGTGGCGTCGAACGCCTTCTGGGCGGCCCCCTTGTCCATGTCGTCGGACGCGTCGTTCGACAGGTCGAGGAAGAACACCCCGAACCCGACCAGGGCGACGGTGCAGGCGGCGGCGAGCAGCCCGGCGCGCCACCGGCCCCGGCGGGAACGCCCGGGCCCCGTGCCACCCCGCCGGGGGGGCCCGCCCGGCCCGGTGGGTCCGCCCGGGTGCCGGGGGGCCGGCCGCGGGCCGGGCACAGTGCTGCCTGGCGTGCCGGTGGTGGTCGTCGGTGCTCCGGCCTGCTCGGGTACGGTTCGGTGGCCTGGTGTCCCCTCGGCGCCCCGGGGGCTGGCAGCCCGGGTGGCGTCGCGCGGGGGCCCCGCGTCGCCCCGTTCACCCGGCCCCTGGGCGGCTTCCGGCGCTGCGGGTGACCCGGTCGCCGCCAGCAGTGCCTCGGCGGCCAGGGCGGCGTCGATCCGCCCCGCCACGTCCGCGGGCATCCGGGGCGGCCCCGGGAGACGGCCCAGCAGGCTGCGGATCTCGTCCAGGGAGTCGTGCACGTCGGCACAGAGCGGGCAGTCCGCCAGGTGGTCACGGAGCCGCTGGGCCGCGTGGTCCGGGAGGACGCCCTCGGTGAGTGCCGAGATCTCCTCGACCTCGGGGTGCTCCCCGTGATCGACGACGGAGTGCGGATCGATGTTCACTGTGTCCGACCTCCGCCCTGGTCCGGCTCTGATGCTGCCGTCTGTGTGACGGATGCCTTGCTCGTCCGGTTCCTTCCCCCATGGTCGCCCCCGCTACCCCCGGGTCCCGCCCGCAGGTGGGAGATGAGCGGCAGCAGCCGGGCGCGCCCCCTGGCGCAGCGGCTCTTGACCGTGCCGGTGGGGATGCCCAGGATGTCCGCGGCCTCCGCCACCGAGTGCCCCTGCATGTCCACCAGGACCAGGGCGGCCCGCTGCTCCACCGGAAGGGTGAACATCGCCCTGACCAGCTCGGCGTGGAGCTCGCCGCGCTCTGCCGGTGCCTCCGCGGACTCGTGCGGCTCCAACAGGTCTTCCAGGGACAGGGTGTCCGGAAGCGCCGCGGTCCTGCGGTTCTCGGCCCGGCGCAGCCGGTCCAGGCAGGCGTTGACGGTGATGCGGTGCAGCCAGGTGGTCACCGCGGACTGGCCGCGGAAGGTGTGCGCGGCGCGGAACGCGGAGACGAAGGCGTCCTGCACGGCGTCCGCGGCCTCCTCCCGGTCGCCCAGGGTGCGCAGGGCCACCGCCCACAGCCGGTCGCGGTGCCGGCGGACGATCTCCCCGAAGGCGTCCGGGTCGCCCGCCACGTGCCGGGCCAGGAGGTCATGGTCGCTCGGCGACCTCGCCGGTCCTTCCACGACACGCCCTCCCCGTTGGTCCCGGACCCGAGCCGTGGTGACCCACCCGCGGCCTCACTGCTTGAGCCCGGTGAACGACACCTCGGTTATCCCCTGCCGGTAGTTGTTGTCCGGCGCCCGGTACGGCAGGGCCGTCATCCACACCAGCACGTAGCGGGTGCTGACCGGCTTGGCCGCGCTGAACTCTACCGAACTCCCGTCGGTCGTCTTGGTGCCGATCTTCTTCATCCCGGACAGGAGCTGGCTGGGCGAGTCGGCCGCGTACAGGTGCACGGTGGTGTGGTCGCCCCCGTAGAGGAGCCGCACCGAGGCGGTGCTCAGTTTCCGCTCCTCGCCGAGGTCGTAGACGACGCCCAGGCCCTTGACGAGCTTGACTTCGGGTCCGTCCAGGTAGTACTTGGTGCGCCAGTAGCTCCCGGGGTCCCCGTCGTGGGTGAGGTGGACGTCCTCGGCGTTGTCCGGGCCGTCCTCGGCGCTGTACGCCTCGGCGCCCTCGACGTCCAGGGGCACGGGTTTGGCGGTGACCGACTGGCCGCTGGTGGACGGGGACGGGGCGGCGTCGTCGCCCCGGTCGCCTCCGCCGCCGTTGAACAGGGCCTCGGTGATCTGCCAGCTCCCCAGGCCCAGCGCGACGGTCAGCAACAGGGCGACGATCCACTTCAGGGCCTTGCCGGCCCGGCCGGGCAGGGCGGGCGGTGGCGGTGGCGGCGGAACGGGCTGCGGTGGCGCGGCGACGGGCGTGCGGGACGGGGGCTGGCGGTAGCCGCCCTTGCGGT
Organism: Wenjunlia vitaminophila DSM 41686; assembly: GCF_000380165.1. Taxonomy (GTDB): domain Bacteria; phylum Actinomycetota; class Actinomycetes; order Streptomycetales; family Streptomycetaceae; genus Wenjunlia; species Wenjunlia vitaminophila. The sequence goes on along the minus strand of NZ_KB904669.1, from coordinate 155,316 downwards.
AGGCCGTGGCACGGTAGCCGCCCTGCTCGTAGTCCGGGAACTCCGGCTCCGGGGGCCGGATCTTGGGCGTGGCCGCCGCTGCCCTGGCCAGTTCGGCGGGGGTGACGTAGGGCGGCTCCTGGCTGGCGGCGGTGGCTCCGTCGTTGACCAGGGCCCGCATGGCGAGCTCGGCGAGGCCGCGGTGCACGCCGGCGCGGACCTGGTCGGGCGGGACCAGGCCGAGGTCGTCGGGGAGGCCGGAGAGCCCGTAGGCGTCCTGCGGGGAGGGCCAGCGGTGGGTGAGGGCGGCGTACAGCAGGGCGCCGATGGCGCGGGTGTCCTCCGCGGCGGGCTGGTCGGACTCGCGTCCGTGCAGGGCCGCCGCGACCGCCAGGCCACGGACGTGGAACTGTCCGTCCTCGGTGCACAGCACCGTGTGCGGGGTGAGCATCAGGTGGGCGAGGCCCTCGCGGTGCGCGGTGGCCATCGCGTCGGAGAGCTGCCGCACCATCCGGTCGGCCTGGTGGGGCGGGAGCGGCCCCTCGGCGAGCAGGGTGGTGAGTTCCACGGCGTCGGGCAGCCACTCGTGGACCACGTAGCACAGCTCGTCGTCCTCGACCGCGTCGAGGACCTGGACGAACCGGGGGTCGGCGACGAGGGCCGCGGAGCGGGCCGCGGCGAGCACCCGCTTGGCCCGGTCGTGCCAGGACGGCAGGACGTGCACCCCGACGGCGCGGCGCAGCATCTCGTCCACGGCCCGCCAGCTACTGAAGTCCTCGGAGCGGGTCAGGCACTCCTCGAGGCGGTAGCGGTCGGCCAGCTTGTGCCCGCTGTGCAGTTCGGGTGCCGGACGGGTGGTGGGGTCCTGTTCTGGCTCCCCGTCGTCGCCCGGCGGTTCCGGCGGCTCCTGCGGGGGGCTGCCGTCACCGTCCGCGCGGGGTGCCGCTTCGGGGTCCGTGTGGGGTTCTCTTCCGCTCTGCTCCGACCCGTCGACGTTGGCCTCGGGGGTGTGGTCCGTGTCCGCTGCCCCGTTGAGCGTTGCTCCACTGCCGTCGGCCATGTCGACGGCAGCCGTGCTCCGATCCGCCACCGTCGCTCCTGCCTCCCCAATCGTTGGCGCGTCCACCGATAACAAAAGGCGTCCGAGGGCAATTGTGCCCACTGCCGGCCAGTGTGCACGACTCGCGAGCGGCCCCCAGGGTTGCCCCCAGCTCGCAAATTGGCTGGAACTTTTGGTAAATCCGCTGGTCACCCAGGGGGCCGCGGTGCGGATCTAGCGTCCGAGTTTGCTTCGGACCATGCCCACCAACGCGGTCATCTCCTCGATGCGCATCCGCTTTCCGATCATGAAGAAGAGGACGAGCAGGACCGTCCCTCCAGCCAGCAGCGCCGCCGTCGATCCCAGGACCCCGTTGCCGAGCGCTCCGAGCACGAGGTACGCCACGCCGCCGGCGCAGGCCGCCGAGGGCAGGCAGGCGCCGATCAGCCGGGCGTAGGTGCGGACGATGTGTGGCCCGTCCATGTCGCCGCCGAGCCGGTCGCGCAGCCGGACGACGGCCACCCGCACGCCGATGACGTAGGCGATGCCGTAGGAGGCGGCCATGCCGGTCACCACCCAGCGCGAGGGCAGCACGAGGTAGCACAGCCCGGACAGGGCCGCCATGGACGCGGCGACGATCACCGTGTTGAAGAACGGGGTCCTGGTGTCCTCGTAGGCGTAGAAACCGCGGAGCACCACGTACTGGACGGAGAACGGGATCAGGCCGAGGCCGAACGCCATCAGGATGTAGCCGATCGACCGGGCTCCGGCGTCCCCGGCGCTGGAGTACATCAGCGTGGACATCGGCACGCCGAGGGCGAGGAAGGAGAACGCCGCCGGGACGATCGCCACCGCGGAGGTGCGCAGCCCGTAGGAGATGTCGTCGCGGACGGCCTGCCGGTCGCCGTCGGCGGCGGCCCGGGAGATCCTGGGCAACACCGCGGCCATCACCGACACGGTGATGATCGCCTGGGGCATCTGCCAGATGAGCTGGGCGTTCTGGTACGCGGTGATGCCGGTTCCGGGGTTGCCCTCGCGTTCCGCGGTGGAGCCGGCGACGGTGGCGAGCTGGGTGACCACGATCAGTCCGACCTGGTTGGCCAGCACGAACAGGAACGTCCACTTGGCCAGCTTCGCGGCGTGGCCCAGGCCGTGTCCGCGCCAGTCGAACCGCGGCCGGAAGGTGAACCCGGCGTCCCGCAGGTAGGGCAGCATCGCCAGGGCCTGCACGGCCAGGCCCAGCAGGGTGCCGATGCCGAGCAGCCGCACCCCCTCCGGGGAGATCGTCTCGGCGCCCATCTCGGTGCTGGAGAACGACCCGAAGACCCAGATGAACATCCCGAAGGTGAAGATCATCACGATGTTGTTGAGGACGGGCGTCCACATCATCGCGCCGAAGCGCCCGCGGGCGTTGAGGATCTGGCCCATGACCACGTGCACGCCCATGAAGAAGATCGTGGGCAGGCAGTACCTGGCGAAGGTGACCGCGACGTCGAGCTTCACCTCGTCGTTGGCGATCTCCGCCGACATGGCCTTGATCAGCAGGGGGGCGGCGAGCACGGTGACGGCCACGATGGCGCCCAGGATGACCATCACCAGGGTGAGTAGTCGGTTGGCGTAGGCGAGGCCGCCGTCCTCGTCGTTGCGCATGGCGCGGACGAGCTGGGGCACGAACACGGAGTTCAGGCCGCCGCCGATGGTGAGGATGTACACCATGGTCGGCAGCACGTTGGCCACCTGGTAGATGTCACCGAGGGAGGCCAGGCCGATCGCGGCGGCGATCACCAGGGTCCGTAGGAAGCCGGTGACCCGGGACACCATCGTGCCCGCGGCCATCAGGGCACTGGACTTCAGTACCCCGCCGGACTTGCCGCCGGCGGCCGGCGGCGGTGGTGGCGGTGCCTGCCGGCGGGGCGCGGCCCGGGTGCCGCCGGGCGGCCGGCCCGGCGGCACCCGCTCGTCGCGGAAGAGGTGCGCGTAGGCGTCCCGTTCCCGGTCGTCGGGGCCGCTGAGGAACTCGTCGACGCCGACGTAGCCGGCGGCGTCCTGGTCGCCGTGGGGCAGCCGCCGGTCCACCGCGCCGGAGGGCTCGGGCTCCGGGGTCGGGGCGTACAGGCGCGGGTCGGGCTGTGGGTGCCCCTGGTACTGCTGGGGGTGACCGACCTGGCCTGGCTGCTGGTACGGCGCCTGGTCCGGGTAGCCGCCCTGTTGCGGCTGGCCGTACCCGGGTGCTCCCGCCCAGCCGTCCGCGTACCTGGGGTCGGCCTGCGGGTCGCGCCGCCGGGAGCCGGACCGGCGGGACTGCGACTGCGCCGAACGGTCGTACAGGGCGCTGGACAGCGGGTCCGGTACGGGCGGGATCTGACCGTACAGGGTGTCACCGATGTAGGTGTCGGTCAGGTGCGGGTCCTGGGCGTACCCCTGCTGGTAGTAGCCCTGGTACGGGTCCTGCCAGCCGCCGGACGACTGGGCGTAGCCGAGCCGGGGGTCGCCCCCCTGCGGGTAGCCCTGGTGGGGGTCCTGGGCGTACGGGTCGTATCCGCCGTGTGCGGAGCCGGCCGCGTACGGGTCCTGTGCGTACGGGTCCGCGCCGTGCTGGGCCTGCCCGGCGCCCTGGGCCGGGTAGCCGCCGTCGGGGTGGCCCTGGTTCGGGTACTGCTGGTCGCCGTAGCCCGACGATGGGTAGCCCTGGGCCTGGTAGCCGGGGTCGGCCTGGCCCTGGTACCCACCGTCCTGATAGCCACCGTCCTGGTACCCACCGCCCTGGTACGGGTCCCCCTGGTAGCCGCCGTCGGGGTGGCCCTGGTTCGGGTACTGCTGGTCGCCGTAGCCCGACCCGGCGTAGCCGTCGGCCTGGTAGCCGGGCGACGGGTAGCCCTGGTCGTCCTGGCCGGCGTGGGGGTAGTGGCCCTGCTGCTGGTAGGGGTCCTGCGGGTAGCCGTAGCCCGGGTCGGCGTACCCCTGCCGGGGGTCCCGGGGTGCGCCCCGGTGGGACGACGGGGGCGGGACCTGGCCCTCCTCGGCCTCCCGGTCGCGCTCACCGTCGTACGGCGCGTTCATGCGGCACCCCTCTTGTCCGGCCGGGCACGAGGCACGACCCCACCTACCGCTCTACTTTCTCATCCGCGGCGTCCGGTACCGGGTCACCGTCCGCAGTGTCCGGGCCGGGGTCACCCGACCGTCGCTCCCGCGCCGCCCCCGGCTCCCAGCCGGGGGTGCCGGCAGGTTCCGGCCAGCCGGCGCCGTGCGGGACGTCGCCCGTCGACTCCCCACCGTCGTCGAACGGCCCGCGGTCGCCCCCGTCCACGGCGCCGCGGACGGCGTCGTCCTCGGCCTCCTCGTGGGGGACGGCGTCCTCGGCGTCCTCGGCGGCACCGTCGTGGTCGGCCCCCGTGCCGTCCTGGAGCGCCGCCCTTTTGCGCTGCCGGTACATCCGCGCCCCGGCGAGTATGAGCAGCAGCACACCGCAGGCGATGACGATGAGTACGGTTCCGGTCACCGAGGTGACGTTGACCTGGAACGTCACCGGCTCGCCGTAGGGCACCCCGTCCTCGGTGAGGAGCTGGGCCACCACGGTCGCGCGCCCGTTGGCGTGCGCGGAGGTGGGGAACTCGAACGACTTGCGGTGCCGCCCGTCGATCGTCACCTTCTGGGCCTGGCCCACCGTGAAGCGCTGCTTCTGGGTGGAGCGCAGTTCCAGGACCAGGTTCTCGACCTTCTGGTTGAGGTTGTTCTCCACGGTGACCTGGAGGGTGCCGCTGCTTCCGGAGAGGGTCACATCGGACTTGTCCCGGATGCGGACCGCGTTCCTGAGCCCCGACAGGTGTTCCTGGAGGGAGGCGCGGTAGGCCCTGCCGGCCGCGGCATCGGTCCGCCAGGAGTTCGACATGGACCGCAGCACGGCGTTGCTGAACGGGGTGTCCGCCCGGTCCTTGCGGGACAGGATCTGCAGGAACCCGCGGAGCGAGTCCTGGGTGTCCCGGATCTGGCCGAACGTGGCCGTGCTCAGCTCCTGTTTGCGCAGTCGGCCCGGATACTCGGAGGCCGGCGGCAGGGTGCGGTCAGCGCCCTTGTCGGGGGCCGCCCGCTCGAGGGTGCGCAGGTCCACCGGGGTGATCCATCCGCCGTCCCGCCCCTCGACCAGGGCCTTGGCCATCGTCTGGGCCGCGCTGGCGGTGGGCCACCGCTGGGGGGCGACCAGGATGCTGCGCTTGCTGCTCGGCGCCTCCATGGTGATCATCAGGGACTGGGCGAGGAACTGCTGCACGGCGAGCGTGGACTCGCCGGCCACCGCGTTGTCCCCGTCGAAGGCCGTGGACAGCGCGGAGTCCGCCACCAGGGCGGTGGCGCCGCCGCCGAGCGGGCGGGGGGAGTCGGGGGTGCGGTCCATGGAGCCGGAGCCCAGGGCGGAGCTGTTGACGATCACCGTGTCGGCCTTGGTCGCCCGGGCGACGTTCACCACGGAGCGGTCGGCGGCGCCGTCCATCGGCCAGGCCACGTCGGTGCGGGGTTCCACCCCGAGGACGGTCCTGGTGGTCTCCACGGCCAGTTGCTGGGCCGAGTCCAGGTGCACCAGCGTCTCGGGGACGTTCTTGCCGCGGTGGGCGATCGACGCCAGGTCGGGGTCGGCGAACGGCAGGGCGATCACCTGCTTGCCCCGGACGGCGGCCCGGAACTCGTTCAGCCACCGGGCGGCGACCTCCGAGCCGGTGCCCGGCTCGGCGTCCTGGATGGAGACGTCGTCGGCCGCGACCTTGTACCCGTCGGCCATCGTGTCCACGGTGGCCAGCAGGTCCGGATCGACGACCCAGGTGACCGGCAGGTCCTTGCCGACGCTCACCAACTGTCCCAGGCGCCCTCCCGGGGCCAGGTCGGCGGCGAGGCGGTCGTCCCTGAGCACGGGGGTCCGCCGGGTGTCCGCGTCGGTGCGGGCGTCCATGTGCGGGCGGTCGATCACTGGCCAGACCATGGTGACCTGTGTGTGCTTGGTCTGGTTCGGGTCGGGGTACCACGGCACGAAGGTGCGGACGATGCCCAGCACCTGGGGGCCCGAGGTCTTCTTCGTCTCCCCGGTGAGGGAGACACCGAGCTGGTAGACGCCGTTGCCCCGCAGGTTCAGCTCCTTGACCGGCACCTGGAGGGTGAACGGGTGGCTGACGCCGGGGGACAGCGACGGCAGGTCGGCGACCCGGTCCGGGATCTCGTCGCCGTCGTCGTAGGTGAAGTCGGTGCGCTGGGCGATCTCGGCCAGGTGGCTGCGGCTGGCCATCGGCTGCCCGTTGAGGCCCACCCGGACCCCGACGTGCGCGTCGGTGACGGTGGACCTGCCCGTGTTGGTGACCGTGCCGGTGAGCGTCACGGTGCCGTTCTCGGTCGGCACCGCCGGGGACATCTCGTTGAGGGCGACCCGCACGGTGCGGTCGTCGGAGTTCTGCTTCTGTCTCTTCTGCGGCTGCTGGTGCTGGCCTGCCGGGGCGGTCCGGCTCGCCGGGGTGGTGGCCACCGCGGCCGGCGTCAGCGCGCCGGCCAACAGCAGCCCGCCGGCCAGCAGCGCACCGGCTCGGCGCGCTCGGGCCCAGGCAGGGGTCGTACCACGATGACGTGCCGCCTTGCCCACGCGTTCGCCGCCCTCGGTGTTCGTCGGAGATCCCCTAGTAATCGCTCCTGGAATGGTAACGAGGTACGACGGGGCGCGTGGTCGTCGGCAAGATCATGGCCGGGTTGGTGGCGCGGGTGTTTCCCCCGGACGCGCACCTCGTTGCCGACAGCACCGATAACGGGTGAGCTCGGGTCGCCGTGGGCCCGTACCCTTTTCTGTTGTGCCGAACGCCAATCATGACAGCCGTACCCTGCCGCAGTCCCCTTCCGCGCTGAGCCAGGCGCAACGCCGGGCGGTGAGCGAGTTGCTGCGCGTCTCCCCCGTCGCCGACGACCTGGCCCGCAGATTCCAGGAGGCCGGCCACAGCCTGGCCCTGGTCGGGGGCTCGGTGCGGGACGCGCTCCTGGGTCGCCTCGGCAACGACCTGGACTTCACCACGGACGCCCACCCCGAGCAGGTCCTGAAGATCGTGCGCCGCTGGGCGGACGCGGTCTGGGAGGTGGGCATCGCGTTCGGCACCGTGGGCTGCCGCAAGACGCTGACCGGCACGGGCCCGGGGGCCCAGAGCTTCCACCTGGAGATCACCACCTACCGGGCCGAGGAGTACGACCGCACCTCCCGCAAGCCGGAGGTCACCTACGGGGACTCGATCGAGGAGGACCTGGTCCGCCGGGACTTCACGGTCAACGCGATGGCGGTCGCACTTCCGGACAAGACGTTCATCGACCCGCACGGGGGTCTCGCCGACCTGGCCCGGCGGGAGCTGCGCACCCCGAGCACCCCGCAGCAGTCGTTCTCCGACGACCCGCTGCGGATGATGCGGGCGGCGCGGTTCGCCGCCCAGCTCGACTTCGCGGTGGCCCCCGAGGTGGTGGCCGCGATGCGGGACATGGCCGACCGGATCGAGATCGTCTCCGCCGAGCGGGTGCGGGACGAGCTGTCCAAGCTGGTCCTGTCCGACCACCCGACCAAGGGGCTGCACCTGATGGTGGAGACCGGGCTCGCCGAACGGGTGCTGCCCGAGCTGCCGGCGCTGCGCCTGGAGCGGGACGAGCACCACCGGCACAAGGACGTCTACCAGCACTCGCTGACCGTGCTGGAGCAGGCCATGGACCTGGAGGGACCGGCCGACCAGCCCGGCGGCGGCCCCGACCTGACGCTGCGGCTCGCGGCGTTGCTCCACGACATCGGCAAGCCGAGGACCCGCCGCTTCGAGTCGGACGGCCGGGTCTCGTTCCACCACCACGAGGTGGTCGGGGCGAAGATGACGCGTTCCCGGATGACCAAGCTGAAGTACCCCAACGAGCTGGTCAAGGACGTCTCCCGGCTGGTCGAACTGCACCTGCGCTTCCACGGCTACGGCACCGGGGAGTGGACCGACTCCGCGGTCCGTCGTTACGTGCGCGACGCGGGACCGCTGCTGGACCGGCTGCACAAGCTCACCCGCTCCGACTGCACCACCCGCAACAAGCGCAAGGCGGCGGCCCTGTCCCGTGCCTACGACGGCCTGGAGGAGCGGATCGCCCGGCTGAAGGAACAGGAGGAGCTGGACGCGATCCGCCCCGACCTCAACGGGAACGAGATCATGTCCGTCCTGGGGATCCCGCCCGGCCCCGAGGTCGGCCGCGCCTACCAGCACCTGATGGAACTCCGCCTGGAGAAGGGGCCGCTGGGTCACGACGCGGCGGTGGAGGAGCTGCGCAAGTGGTGGGGTGAGCGGGAAGGCGGGGCCTGAGGGCGCGATGGCAGACACCGTGGTGGCTGGTTTCACGTGAAACCAGCCACCACGACACGTGCGGGGCCTCACCGGGCCGCCTACTCCGTTGCGACCTGCCCGGAGAGCCGACCTGGTGGGAACGGGGAAGGTGACGTGGAAAGGACTGAGGTGTCAGGCGTCAGCCACGGTACTGCTCTGGGCGGTGGGGCCCGGTAAAGCCCATGGGTGGTGTGTTTCACATGAAACACACCACCTGGGTTGGCTGGTTCCCTAGTGGCACTAGCCCACAGGGGTGAGGCAGAGCGCGATGTCCTCGCCCCGTCCGGTCTCCTGGTACTCGGCGTACTTGTTCTGGTCGCAGCCGTTGGGCTTCTTCTTGTCCATGACCTTGAAGTTGGCGTCCGGTGAGGTGCAGTCCACGATCTTCAGCTTCGCGTCGATCTCGTTGCCCGTCACCTTGACGCAGTCGCCCACGTCCGCCGACTTGGCCTCGGTGTCGTTGCCGATGAAGTAGCCGCCGATGGCGATCAGCAGCCCCGCGATCGGCACGATGAACCCCAGGATCTTGCGCACCGGCGGACGCTGACGGGTCGGGGCCGGCGCCGGGCCGCCGGGTGGGAAGCCGCCGCCCTGGTTCAGGTACGGGGAGGGCTGGGGAGCGCCGCCGGGGAAGCCGCCCTGGGGTTGGGGCTGACCGTAGGGGTTCCCCGTCTGCGGGTAGCCGTAGCCGCCGCCCTGGGGTTGGGGCTGGGTCTGGCCGTAGGGGTTGCCGCCCTGTGGGTAGCCGTAGCCGCCGCCCTGGGGCTGCGCGAACGGGTTGCCGCCCTGGGGCTGCTGGGGGGTGGTCATGCTGTGGTCCTCTGCGATGGTATGACTTTCAGACAGCGCAGGTTATAGGGCTGGGCCGACATCACCACACCCCCTTTCGTCACAGCCCTGTCGCAGTGCCGCACTAACCCCGTGGAACGCGGACAAACGGCCTGTTGCGCATGGCATGCGCGTACAGCACGGCGGTCGCCGCGTAGAGGCCCGACACCACCAGCAGCAGCGCCGACGACTTCCCGTCCGGGGGGAGCATCGCCGCGGCGAAGGCCGCCGCGGCGACGAAGGAGACGTTGAACAGGACGTCGTACAGGGCGAAGACCCGCCCTCGGTAGGAGTCGTCCACGGTGTTCTGCACCACCGTGTCGGTGGCGATCTTGGCGCCCTGGGTGACCACGCCGAGGACGAAGGCCGCCCCCAGCGTCGGGGCCACCGCGAAGGGCAGCCCCAGGGACGGCACGAAGACCGCGGAGAGCGCCGCGCACAGGGTGATCCAGCCGGTGACCCCGACCTTGCGGGTCGCCCAGGGGGTGACCAGCGCGGCGGTGAAGAACCCCGCTCCGGAGAGCCCCACGGCGAGCCCCAGCAGCGCCAGGCCGCCCGAGGAGTCGTCCTCACCCGACGAACCGCCCCCCGGGGTGAACGCGTAGCGGCAGAGCATCAGCACCATCACGGTCAACGCGCCGTACCCGAACCGCATGGCACCCATCGCCGCGAGGGTGCGGGCGGCCTGACGGCGCGACGCCAGGTGGCGCAGCCCCGCGGCGAGACCGCGCAGGGCGTCGGCGAACGCCGCGGTGAGTCGGGGCGGGACCTGCGTCCGGTCCGGACCGAGCAGGTCGATCGGGATGCGCCGCGCGGCCAGTGCCGCGCACAGGTACAGCCCGGCGGCGAGCACCACCACCACCGCGTCGGCCCCCGCGCCCCGTGCTATGAACAGGCTGACTCCGAAGGCCACCCCTCCCCCGGCCGCCGCGGCGACCGTGCCGGCGGTCGGTGACACCGCGTTGGCCATGAGCAGGTCGCGGGCCGGGACCACCCGCGGCAGTGCTGCGGAGAGACCGGCCAGCACGAACCGGTTGACCGCGGTGACCGACAGGGCCGAGGTGTAGAAGAGCCAGTCGGGTACCCGGGCGAGGATGAGGACCGCGGTCACCGCGGCGAGGCCGGCCCGCAGCAGGTTGCCGAACAGCAGCGCCTGACGTCGCCGCCAGCGGTCGAGCAGCACCCCGGTGAACGGGCCGAGCAGCGAGTAGGGCAGCAGGAGCACCGCCATGGTGGAGGCGATGGCGGCGGGGGAGGTCTGCTTCTCGGGGGAGAACACCACGTGCGCGGCGAGCGCCACCTGGTACACCCCGTCGGAGAGCTGCGCGAGCAGCCGCACCGCGAAGAGCTGCCGGAAGTCCCGCAGCCGGAGCAGCTCGCCGAGATCGCGCAGAAAGGACACGGGGCCAGGGTCGCACGGAAAGGACGACGTCCCCCGATGGCTCCCGGTCCCGCCCGGCGGCGAGGGGGCGCCGGTCACCGGGCCGGGCGCACCGTGCCGGGGCGGGTACGCACGCCGCCCCGGCGCCGTGGGCGCCGGGGCGTGCGGGTGCCTGGGGTGTCTCGTCCCTGGGTGTCTCGGGTCCCTGGGGTGTTAGCGCTCGACCTCGTTGCGGATGAACTTCTCCACGTTCTCCCGCGCCTCGTCGTCGAAGTACTGCACCGGGGGCGACTTCATGAAGTAGGAGGACGCCGACAGGATGGGGCCGCCGACGCCGCGGTCCTTGGCGATCTTCGCAGCGCGCAGCGCGTCGATGATCACGCCGGCGGAGTTGGGGGAGTCCCAGACCTCGAGCTTGTACTCGAGGTTCAGCGGCACGTCACCGAAGGCCCGGCCCTCGAGCCGCACGTACGCCCACTTGCGGTCGTCCAGCCACGCCACGTAGTCGGACGGGCCGATGTGCACGTTCTTCGCGCCGAGGTCCCGGTCGGGGATCTGGGAGGTGACCGCCTGGGTCTTGGAGATCTTCTTGGACTCCAGGCGCTCCCGCTCCAGCATGTTCATGAAGTCCATGTTGCCGCCCACGTTGAGCTGCATGGTGCGGTCCAGGACGACCCCGCGGTCCTCGAACAGCTTGGCCAGCACCCGGTGGGTGATGGTGGCGCCCACCTGGGACTTGATGTCGTCGCCGACGATCGGCACGCCAGCCGCGGTGAACTTGTCCGCCCACTCCTTGGTGCCCGCGATGAACACCGGCAGGGCGTTGACGAACGCCACCTTGGCGTCGATCGCGCACTGGGCGTAGAACTTGGCGGCGTCCTCGGAACCGACCGGCAGGTAGCACACCAGCACGTCGACCTCGCGGTCCCTGAGCACCTGGACCACGTCGACCGGCTCGTCGGCCGACTCCTCGATGGTCTGGCGGTAGTACTTGCCCAGGCCGTCGTAGGTGTGTCCGCGCTGGACGGTGACACCGGTCGGCGGGACGTCGCAGATCTTGATGGTGTTGTTCTCGCTGGCCCCGATGGCGTCTGCGAGGTCCTGGCCGACCTTCTTCGCGTCCACGTCGAACGCGGCCACGAACTCGATGTCCCGCACGTGGTAGTCGCCGAACCGCACGTGCATCAGGCCGGGCACGCGGCTGTCCGGGTCGGCGTCCTTGTAGTACTCGACGCCCTGCACCAGCGACGCGGCGCAGTTGCCCACGCCCACGATGGCTACGCGAACCGAACCCATTCCGGATGCTCCCTGTGGTCTGTCGAGGTCCGCGGCGGCGAACCTCATGTGGTGGTGTCGGACGGGTCGGGGCCGGATGCCCGGTCCCGGGCTGTGCCGCCCGTGTCGGTGAGGTCAGTTTTGATCAAGCCGTTGGCGGTGTCGCCGGCTTCCGGGCCGGCGGGACGCGTCGGGCCCCGGCCCCGTGGGCCGCTTCCCGACACGGCACCCGACGTGCCCCGGGGCGCGGACGGCTCGGGACCGGTGGACGGACGTGCCTCGCGTCCCGCCCGCTCGGTCTCGATGAGCTCGTTGAGCCACCGCACCTCGCGCTCGACCGACTCCATGCCGTGGCGTTGCAGCTCCAGCGTGTAGTCATCGAGCCGTTCCCGGGTGCGGGCGAGTGACGCCCGCATCTTGTCCAGGCGCTCTTCGAGGCGGCTGCGCCGTCCCTCGAGCACCCGCATACGGACGGACCTGTCCGTCTGGCCGAAGAACGCGAAGCGCACCCCGAAGTGCTCGTCCTCCCAGGCGTCCGGCCCGGAATTGGTGAGCAACTCCTCGAAGTGCTCCTTCCCTTCGGCGGTGAGCCGGTAGACGATCTTCGCCCGCCGGCCGGACAGCGGTGCCGCGAGAGGATCCGGGTGGGGACTGTCCTCTTCGACCAACCATCCCTTGGCGACCAGCGCCTTCAGGCACGGGTAGAGCGTGCCGTAGCTGAACGCGCGGAACGTTCCGAGCAGGGTGTTGAGCCGCTTGCGCAACTCGTAGCCGTGCATCGGTGACTCCCGCAGCAGACCGAGGACCGCGAACTCGAGCATGTTCGATCGTCTGCTCATGGCCCGCATCCCCCTTGTCTGCTGTTGGGACGCCCACTGTAGGGGTGTCCGCGGTCGTGACGCCTGTCGGAGTGGCTGGCGGGGCGTCAGTCGCCTTGGTCATCAAGTCTCCTGACTGTCCGTCTGGCCGGCTGCTTCTTCGTGGACCTCCGTCTGGTCCTTGCTCCCGCGGCGTTCGCGCGCCGCGGTCCGGTGCTCCGGGCCCGTTGTCCTGGGTCGGTGCTCCGGGGCGGTGTCCGGTGTCCCAGGCTCCGCCCGATCGATGTCCGTTCTGTGCTTACTTTCGACTTCCTGGGGCTTCCCGGTTGGTGATCGGGTTCCCCGTTCTGTCGGCGGTATTCCACTGCGATGTATCGACTCGATACATCAGGACGATAGAACGGTGATCTGGATGGGGCAAGAGGAAGTCCGGTGAACCGCGTCACATGGAAGTTCTCCAGGGGGCAACTGCCCACTATGGTCGGAAAACCGTGGTCTGGCAGGTTTTGGAGATGCGTACGCTGTGCTCCATGCAACACGCGAACTCTGGGAACCGTGGGACCCTTCGTGGCGTCACCGCCCCCTGCCGGGTGAGCCGGCTCGCGTGTCTCGGGAACGGGCATCGGGGGGCCCGGAAGACCACCGCCGCCATCGGGCGTTGATGCCCGGCCGAGGAGTACCTGGAGCATGAGCGAGCACCGTCGGAAGCCGCCTGCCTCGAACAGCGGCGGTCGAGCCGCGCGACACGGGGGGCAACCGCCGTCCGGTCGGCGTGCGGCTCCCGATCATGGGGCCGGCAGCCACCACGGTCCGGCCGGCCAGGGAGCCGGCTCCCACCAGTCGCAGTCCCCACCGGGTGGGCGCCCCCCTGGCGGGCGGGCCGAGGCACGTCGGGCTGCGCGGGCCGCCTCGTCGCGGGGCGGACGCCGCAGGGCCGCAGCGCCGGGACAGCCGGGCCACGGTCCCGGCCGGACCGGTCGGAGCGGCCCGCCGCCGAGGAAGACCGGTTACCACCGCTTTATCGACTACCCGCGCACCGGGCGCACCGGACTGCGCCGCTGGATGCCGTCCTGGAAGCTCGTCTCCGGGTTGTCCCTGGCGTTCGTCGGCTCCCTGGTCGGTGCCTTCCTGATCGCGCTGTCACTGGTGACCGTGCCGAACGAGGCCAAGGCCGCGGCCACCCAGCAGAGCAACGTCTTCTACTGGGCCGACGGCACGGTGATGGGCACCAAGGGGGAGACCAACCGGCAGATCGTCGATCTCAAGGAGATCTCCATCCACATGCAGGACGCGGTGATCTCCGCGGAGAACGCCTCGTTCTACGACGATCCCGGTGTCGATCCCAAGGGCATCGCCCGTGCCATGTTCAACATGGCCACCGGTGGTGACACCCAGGGTGGCTCGACCATCACCCAGCAGTACGTGAAGAACACGTACCTGGACCAGAGCCAGACCCTCAACCGCAAGCTCAAGGAGATGTTCATCTCCATCAAGGTGGGCACCACCCAGCAGAAGGAGGAGATCCTCCAGGGGTACCTGAACACCGCCTGGTACGGGCGCGGGGCCTACGGCATCCAGGCCGCCTCGCAGGCCTACTACCAGAAGGACGCCAAGGACCTCAACGCCAACGAGAGCGCGTTCCTCACCTCTCTGCTGAAGAACGCCAACCTGTACAACCCGGACGGCGGCGTGGGCGCCAGCGCCACCCCCGAGCAGAACCGCAAGCGCGTGACGGGTCGGTGGCGTGACGTCCTCAACCTCATGGTGAAGAACGGCAAGCTGGAACAGGCCGAGGCCGACTCCTACAAGTTCCCCGAGCCCAAGAAGCAGCAGGCCACGGAGGGCCAGGCGGGCCAGGTCGGCTACCTGATGGAGACCGCCGAGAACTACGTGCTGAAGATGGCGAAGAGCGGCCTCACCAAGAAGGACCTGGAGCGGGGTGGTTACCGCATCTACACCACGTTCGAGAAGGACAAGGTCGCGAAGCTCCAGAAGGCCGTGGACAAGGTCAGCAAGACGTACCTCGACCCGAAGAAGCGGGAGAAGGACAAGTACGTCCAGGTCGGCGCCGCCTCCGTGGTGCCGGGAGACGGCAGGATCATCGCTCTCTACGGCGGTCCCGGCTACGACAAGGAGCACTTCACCAACAACGCGGACACCCGGGGCGTGCCCGTCGGCTCCACCTGGAAGCCGTTCGTCCTCGCCGCCGCGATGGAAGAGGGCACCTACAAGACCGGCGGCCAGCCGCTGTCGCCGCAGAGCAAGTACCTCGGCAACGACAACATCAAGATCTACGACCAGAGCGGCAAGCCGGTGCTGAAGAAGGACGGCACGCCGTTCTACCAACAGAACGAGAGTGACTACCCCTGGGGTCCGATCACCCTCTACGAAGCCATGCAGCACTCGATCAACACGCCGTTCGTCCAGCTCGGCATGGACGTCGGCATGGAGAAGGTGAAGAAGCTCGCGGAGGACTCGGGGATCTCCGAGGAGAGCATGAGCGAGATCAACGCCTCGTTCGCGCTGGGCACCTCCACGCCGAGCGCCATCCGCATGGCCGACGCCTACGCCACCTTCGCCGACCACGGCCGGCAGGTGGAGCCGTACTCGGTGATCAAGGTCGTCAAGGGCGGCGAGGAACTGGCCGGTTTCGAGAAGCCGAAGACCCGCCAGGCGATGGACAGCGACGTGGCGGACACCGTCACCGACGTGCTCCAGAACGTGGTGGAGAACGGCACCGGCACCAAGGCCAAGAAGCTGGGCCGCCCGGCGGCGGGCAAGACCGGAACCACCGACAAGAACAAGTCGGCGTGGTTCGTCGGCTACACCCCCGAGCTGTCCACCGCGGTGGCGATGTACCGCGAGAAGCCCGGCGAGCCCAAGCTGCTGTCGATGAACGGCACCGGTGGTTTCGACTCCATCCACGGTGGTGACTTCCCCACCGAGGTGTGGACCGAGTACATGAAGGCGGCCCTGAAGGGCAAGCCGAAGAAGGACTTCGACAAGCCGGGGCCGCTCAACGAGAAGGTGGCCAACGGTGCCGGCGTCACCTCCTCCGCCCCGCCGGTGAAGGAGACCGAGGACCCGGAGCCCGAGGAGAGCCAGTCCACCCCCGAGGACACGCCGAGCACCAAGCCCTCCAAGCCGAACAAGCCGAGCACCCCGCCGCCGCCGTCCTCGAGCTGTTCGCCGACGGACTGGAACTGCCCGCCGGACGGGGACACCAGCGGCAGCACCAACGGCAATACCAACGGCAACGGCAACGGTGGTCCCGGAGGCTCCACCGACCCGTCACCCAGCGACTCCGAGACCATCGGCTGGATCCGCGGCCAGGGGGACACCAGCCCCTAGCCGTCCTCGAACGGCCTTGGCCCCGGCTCGGGGCACCCGGCGGCCACGGCGAGCCTCGGCTCGCCGTGGCCGTTCGCTGTCGTGCCGCGCATTCGGGCGTCTGCCCCCGGCCCTGGCCCGTGGGCCCGCGTGCACGGGTGCACGGACGTCGGCGCGGCGGCCCGGGCCGGTAGGGCAGGATTGCCGCATGACGAGCCAGCGCGATGACCGAAGCGGTGACCTCCTGGTGTCGCCGACCACCGAGGACGCCGTCGCGGCCAGTGGCAGCGAGCTCATCGGCGGCCCGCCGGGACGGCGGGCCGCGCTCGGCGTGAGCTGGTGGACGCCGGTGCGGGTGCTCGCGGTCGTCATGGTGGTGATGTTCGCGCTGGGCATGGTCCAGAAGTACCCCTGCTACGACGGTGACTGGTTCTTCGGGGCCAACGCGCAGTACACGCACGCCTGTTATTCCGACATCCCCCACCTGTACCAGGGGCGCGGTTTCGCCGACGGGCTCCACCCCTACTTCGACAAGATCCCCCCCGAGCTGTCCAACGGGATGGACCACCTGGAGTACCCGGTGCTCACCGGGGGGCTGATGCAGCTCGCCGCCTGGCTCACCCCGGACGACGGCGACCTCCAGGACGAGGCGCGGATGTTCTGGTTCGTCAACGCCTCGCTGCTGATGGTGTTGGCCGTGGTCGCCGTGGTCGCGGTGGCCCGCACCCACCGTCGCAGGCCCTGGGACGCGTTGCTCGTGGCCCTGGCTCCCGGGATGGCCCTCACCGGCACCATCAACTGGGACATGCTCGCGGTCGCGCTGACCGCGCTCGCCATGTGCCTGTGGTCCCGCAGCCGGCCGGGCTGGGCGGGCGTCCTGCTCGGCCTGGCCACCGCCGCCAAGCTGTACCCGGTGCTGCTGTTCGGGCCGCTGCTGCTGCTGTGCCTGCGGGCGAACCGGCTGCGGGCGTTCGGGACCGCGTTCGGCGGGGCGGTGGCGGCGTGGCTCCTGGTGAACCTGCCGGTGATGATCCCGGCCACCGACGGCTGGTCGAAGTTCTACACCTTCAGCCAGGAACGCGGCGAGGACTACGGCACGTTCTGGCTGATCCTGATGCAGCAGCGGCACGAGGCCCTGGACCACCTCAACGCCTACGCCTCCGCCGCGATGCTGTTGGCCTGCGCGGGCATCGCGGTGCTCGCCCTGTACGCGCCGCGCCGCCCACGGTTCGCCCAACTGGCGTTCCTGGTGGTGGCGGCGTTCGCGCTGACCAACAAGGTGTACTCGCCGCAGTACGTGCTGTGGTTGATCCCGCTGGCCGCTCTCGCCCGCCCCCGCTGGCGTGACTTCCTGATCTGGCAGGTCGCCGAGGCGGCCTACTTCCTCGGGGTGTGGATGTACCTGGCGGACACGGTCTCCGAGAAGGGCCGCGGGCTCACCGAGGGCGGCTACCACCTGGCCATCGCGGTCCACCTGCTGGGCACCCTGTGGTTCTGCGCGCTGGTGGTCCGGGACGTCCTGGTGCCGGAGTGCGACCCGGTCCGGGCCGACGGTTCGGACGACCCGTCCGGTGGGGTCCTGGACGGTGCCCCGGACGCCTTCGCCCTGCGGTCCGTCGACCGCTCCCCGGGCGGGGGCGCCCTGCCGCCGCTGGCCGGCCCCCCCGTCCCCCAGGTCCACTGGGGGACGACCGCCCCGCCCTCATCCCCGCCGCCTCCCCCGTCCGCTCCGCCCCGGGACTGAACGCCCCGGGACCGGACGCCCCGGGACTGAACGCCCCGGGACTGAACGCCCCGGGACTGAACGCCCCGGGACTGAACGCCCCGGGACCGGACGCTTCGGCGGGGCGCCGCGCGGTGACGTCAGCGTTGTGGGGTTCTTCCGGGTGGGGCCGGCGCGGGGGTCAGCGCCGGTCCACCAGCCGGTCGAAGTGCGTGGTGGTGTGCCGCAGTTGCGCCACCAGTTCGTCGCCCACCGCGGGGGGCGCCACGTCCGCGGGCAGGTACAGGATGCTCACCTGCATGTGCGGGGGTTCGGCGAACCAGCGCTGCTTGCCCGCCCACACGAACGGCGAGAGGTTGCGGTTCACGGACGCCAGGCCGGCCCGGGCCACGCCCTTGGCCCGCGGCATCACCCCGTGCATCGCCTTGGGCGCCTCGAGCCCCACCCCGTGCGACGTCCCCCCGGCGACGACCACCAGGTGGCCGTCCGAGGAGGTCCGCTGCTGCCGGTAACCGAAGCGGTCGCCCTTGGCGACCCGGGTCACGTCCAGGACCGCCCCCCGGTACTCGGTGGCGTCGTGGTCACCGAGCCACAGCCGGGTGCCGATCCTGACCCGGAAGGTGGTCTGCGGGTACTCCTGTTGCAGCCGGCCGAGCTCCTCCTCCTTCAGGTGGCTGACGAACATGGTGTGCAGCGGAAGCCGCGCCCCGCGCAGCAGGTCCATCCACCGGGTCACCTCGTCCACCGCGTCGCTGCCGTCGGTGCGGTCCAGCGGCAGGTGGATGGCGAAGCCCTCGAGCCGCACCCCCTCGATCGCGCTGTGCAGCTTGCCGAGGTCGTCCTCGGTCACGCCGTGGCGGCGCATCGAGCTCATCACCTCGATGACGACCCGGGCGCCGACCAGGCCGCGCACCCCCTCCACCGACGACACCGAGCGGATCACCCGGTCCGGCAGCGGCACCGGGTCCTCACCCAGCCGGTAGGGGGTGAGGACCAGCAGGTCGCCGTCGAAGTAGTCCTTGACCCTGGCGGCCTCGTAGGTGGTGCCCACGGCGAGCAGGTTGGCCCCGAAGCGGGTGACCTCCTCGGCGAGCCGGACGTTGTCGAAGCCGTAGCCGTTCCCCTTGGCGACGGGGACGAGTCCGGGGAAGGCTCCGAGCACGGACTTGATGTGGGCACGCCACCGTTCCGTGTCCACATAGAGCGTGAGCGCCATGGGTGCTTGCCTCTCTCGCTGGCTCGATGACTCGCTGGCTCGATGACGGGGGTCGATGACCGGGGTGACTGGGGGCGGGACCGCGCGGGACCGCTTCGAGAACACGCCCGCCCCGGGGAGGACCCGGGGCGAGGCGGCGCTCGGCGTCAGCGGCGGGACATATACATGTCCAACGCCTTGTGCAGCAGCTTGTTCAGCGGGTAGTCCCACTCGCCGATGTACTCGGCGGCGTACCCCCCGGTCCCCAGCTTGAACTGGATGAGACCGAAGAGGTGGTCGTTCTCGTCCAGGCTGTCACCGATCCCCCGCAGGTCGTAGACGGAGGCCCCGAGGTGGTAGGCGTCGCAGAGCATGCGCCACTGGATGGCGTTGCTCGGCCGCACCTCGCGCTTGTGGTTGGCGGACGCGCCGTAGGAGTACCAGACGTGCTCGCCGACCACGAGCATGGTCGTCGCCGCCAGCACCTCGCCCTCGTGCACCGCGAGGTACAGCCGCATCCGGTTGGGGTCCTCCGCGCTCAGCGCCTTCCACATCTGCTGGAAGTAGCTGAGCGGGCGCGGGCGGAAGCCGTCCCGCTGGGCGGTCACCACGTACAGCTCGTGGAAGATCTTCAGCTCGTCGTAACCGCCCTGGTACACCTGGACGCCGGCCTTCTCGGCCTTCTTGATGTTGCGCCGCCAGAGCTGGTTGAACCCGCGGTGCACGTCCTCCAGGGAGCGTCCGGCCAACGGGACCTGGAACACGTAGCGCGGCTGGACGTCCCCGAAGCCGGCGCCGCCGTCCTCGCCCTGTTGCCAGCCCATCCGGCGCAGCCGGTCGGAGACCTCGAAGGCCCGCGGCTCGATGAAGGTGGCCTGCACGTCCCGCAGGCGCTTGGCCTGCTTGCCGGCGATGGCCTCCTTGATCGCCGCGGCCTCCCAGCGGCGTATCACCACGGGCGGGCCCATCTTGACGGAGAACGCCCCCGCCGACTTCAGATGCGCCAGCATGGGCTTCATCCACCGGTCAAGATCGGGGTCGAACCAGTTGATCACGGGCCCCTCGGGCATGTACGCCAGGTACCGCTTCAGCTTGGGGAGCTGCCGGTAGAGGACCAGGGCGGTGCCCACGAGCTGTCCGGTGGTGTCGAACCAGCCCAGACGCTCGGAGCGCCACTCCGACTTGACGTCCGCCCAGGAGGGAACCTGCATGTGACTGGCTGAGGGCAGGCTCTGGATGAAAGCCAGGTGCTCCTCGCGGCTGATCGTCCTCAGGCTCAGGGTCATGCGCGGCGCTCCTCGGGGGTGCAAGGCTGTCGAGGCGCAGCCTACTGTGACCCCGTGGCGCCCGCGGCCGGGTAGGAGGGCCTCTGGGCGAGCTTCCGCCACGCCCGGAGGGTGCCGGACCGACCCGCGGTCAGCCCACCACGCCGCCGAACAGGCCCCCGTGGGCCATGCCGAGGAAGAAGCCCACCCCGGCCGCGCCCATGCCCACCACCGTGACGAATCGCTCACCCGTGGTAGCCGAGACCATCTGCGACACCCCGCCGGTGAGCAGCCCCGCCAGGCCCGTCCAGGAGCTGAGCAGGTGCAGGCCCGGCCAGAACGCGGTGACCAGCGCGACGACCCCGAACACAGCGGTGGCCATGGTCAGGGCGTTCTCCTTGGGATGCGTCCTGCCGTCGGTGTTCAGCGTTCGCTCGGACAGATGCCGGATCGTGTGTGCCATGGGCACCTCCACTTGGTGGTTTCCGGTCTGGCCCCCCCGGCGTACGTCGCCGTCACCGTTCCCCTACCCACTGGAGCCCCTGCCCACCGGAACTCCTGCCCACCGCGTGGGTGCGGCCCCGGCCCCGGCGCCCGGGGGGACGGCTCCGGAGACCCATGATTCCCGTTCCGCGGGTCCCGCGCTCGTGGATCTTCCGCGGACGGGGCCGGGGTCGGGGTCGGCCCCGGAGCGGCCGGCGAGCGCGCTGGTGCGGGCGGGTGCCAGGGCCCGGGCCGGGTACCGGTAGGCTGTACCTTCCGCATCGGTGTCTGTTTCGGGCCGCCCGGACAGGCGGGAGCCTGTCACCGGTCCTCGGGGGTCTGTCAGTGGCCCCCACTATCGTTGCCCGCAGTACCGTTGCCGACGCAACACAACCCTCCTGCCACGGAGAGACCGTGGCCGCTGAGTCCAGAGGAGGTGGGTTCACGCATGCGTCACTACGAGCTGATGCTGATCCTCGACCCGGATCTCGAGGAGCGGGCGGTTTCCCCGCTCATCGAGAACTTCATGGCCGTCGTCCGCAATGGCGGCGGCAAGGTGGAGAAGGTCGACACGTGGGGCCGTCGGCGCCTCGCTTACGAGATCAAGAAGAAGTCCGAGGGCATCTACTCGGTCATCGACCTCAACGCACAGCCCGAGGTCGTCAAGGAGCTCGACCGCCAGCTCAACCTGAGCGAGTCGGTGCTTCGGACCAAGGTCCTCCGCCCGGCGACGCACTGAGCCCCCGGGCTCAGTCCGGCACCGGGTACACCACCGAAACGCCAGCACACCGCCGAGAGGTCACCCGTCATGGCAGGCGAGACCGTCATCACCATCGTTGGCAACCTGACCGACGACCCCGCGCTGCGCTTCACGCAAAGCGGTGCGGCCGTCGCCAGCTTCACCATCGCGTCCACCCCGCGCACCTTCGACCGTCAGTCGAACGAGTGGAAGGACGGCGAGGCGCTGTTCATGCGCTGCTCGCTGTGGCGGCAGGCAGCGGAGAACGCAGCGGAGTCGTTGCAGCGTGGGATGCGCGTGGTCGCCCAGGGGCGGCTGCGGCAGCGCTCCTACGAGGTCAACGGTGAGAAGCGGACGGTCGTGGAGATGGAGGTCGACGAGATCGGCCCCTCGCTGCGGTACGCCACCGCCAAGGTCACCAAGACCGGGGGACGGGGCGGCCAGGGCGGTTACGGCGGCGGCCCCTCGGGCGGTGGCTGGGGCGACGCCCCGGCCGGTGGCCCGCAGGGCGGCCCGTCGGGCGGTGCCCCAAGCGACGACCCGTGGGCGACGGGGGCTCCGGCCTCCGGCGGCCAGGGCGGCGGTTGGGGCGGGGCTCCGTCCGGCGGTGGCGGTGGTGGGTACTCGGACGAACCGCCCTTCTAGCCCCCTCGGGGCTGATGACCGGTGCGCCCCGCGGCGTCCCGGTCCCCACCCCCACTTCTTGAACCTCTTGGGAGAGGCACCATGGCGAAGCCGCCTGTGCGCAAGCCGAAGAAGAAGGTTTGCGTGTTCTGCAAGGAGAAGATCTCCTACGTCGACTACAAGGACACGAACCTGCTGCGGAAGTACATCTCCGACCGCGGCAAGATCCGTGCCCGCCGGGTCACCGGCAACTGCACCCAGCACCAGCGCGATGTCGCAACGGCCGTGAAGAACAGCCGGGAGATGGCGCTGCTGCCCTACACCTCGACTGCTCGCTGAGAGAGGGGGACCAAGGCATGAAGATCATCCTCACCAACGAGGTCAGCGGCCTCGGTGCCGCGGGCGACATCGTCGAGGTCAAGGACGGTTACGCGCGCAACTACCTGATCCCGCGCCGGTTCGCGATCCGCTGGACCAAGGGCGGCGAGAAGGACGTCGAGCAGATCCGCCGGGCCCGTCGGGTCCGGGAGATCCAGACGCTCGAGGACGCCAACGCGGTCAAGGCCCGTCTGGAGGCGGTCAAGGTGCGGCTGCGCACCCGGGCCGGCGACAGCGGCCGGCTGTTCGGTTCGGTCACCCCGGCGGACATCGCCGCGGCGATCAAGGAGGCCGACGGCCCCGCGGTGGACAAGCGCCGCATCGAGCTGAGCGCGCCGATCAAGTCGGTCGGCTCGCACAGCTTCACCGTGCGGCTGCACCCGGAGGTCGCGGCCACCCTCGACATCGAGGTCACCGCGGCCTGACGGACCCAGGGGCGGGCCCTCCCGCTCCGCGTCTCACCGGGACTGTTCCCGAACCGCACGCCGGGCCCGCGTTCCCCTCACCGGGAGCGCGGGCCCGGCGTCGTGTCCCCACCTTTCCCCGTCCTGGGCCTCCCCCGCGGTGCCCTCCGCTCAGGCGCGGACCGCCCCGGTCACCACCCAACGGCCCGAGCGGGCCCTGGTCCACAGGAACGCGAGCCTGGCCAGCATGAACAGGTTCATCGTCCACCACAGGGCGGTGAGTCCGCCGCCCACCGCCGGCACCGCCAGCGCCGCGGGCAGGAACACCGCCAGGGTGCCCAGCGACGCCCAGGCCAGGTAGCGGCCGTCCCCGGCGCCGAGCAGCACCCCGTCCAGGACGAAGACGATCCCGCAGACCGGTTCCGCCAGCGCCACCACCAGCAGCGCCGCCATGAGCTCCGCGCGGACCTCGGCGTCCGACGTGTACAGGGGGGTGAGCAACGGCCTCGCCGCCAGGAGCAGTCCGCCGAGGACGACACCCGACACGATGCCCCAGCGCACCATGCGCCGGCACACCGCCCGCGCCCCCTCCGCGTCGCCCGCGCCGAGGTGGCGGCCGATGATGGCCTGCCCGGCGATGGCTATGGCGTCCAGGGCGAACGCCAGGAGGCTCCACAGGGTCAGGACGATCTGGTGCGCGGCCACCTCGGTGTCGCCCAGGTGTGCGGCGACGGCGGTGGCGATCAGCAGCACCGCGCGCAGGCTGAGGGTGCGCACCAGCAGCGGCACACCGGCGGTGGCGCTGGCCCGGATGCCGGCGAGCTCGGGTCGCAGCGGCGCGCCGTGCCGCCGGGCCCCGCGGACCACGACCACCACGTACGCGGTGGCCATGCCCCACTGGGCGGCGACGGTGCCCCAGGCCGACCCGGCGATGCCCAGGTCGGCTCCGTACACCAGTGCCGCGTTGAGCCCGGCGTTGGCGGTGAAGCCGCCCACGGCGACGTACAGCGGGGTGCGGGTGTCCTGTAGCCCCCGCAGCACTCCTGTGGCGGCCAGGACGAGCAGCATCGCCGGGATGCCCAGGGAGCTGATCCGCAGGTAGGTCACGGCGTGCGGGGCCGCGGTGGAGGAGGCGCCGAAGGCGTCAACCAGCGCCGGCGCGGTGGGCAGGGTCACCGCGATCACCAGTGCGCCGAGCAGCGCGGCCAGCCACAGGCCGTCGATGCCCTGCCGGATGGCGGACCGCAGGTCTCCGGCGCCCATCCGGCGGGCCACCGCGGCGGTGGTGGCGTAGGCGAGGAAGATGAAGAGGCCGACGGCGGTGGTCAACAGCGCTGCGGCGACACCGAATCCGGCAAGCTGTGGAGTGCCCAGATGACCGACGATGGCCGAGTCGACCATCACGAACAGCGGCTCGGCGACCAGCGCTCCGAAGGCGGGGACGGCCAGGGCGATGATCTCCCGGTCATGGCCACGGGCCCGGGCGGGACCCGTCGGAGCGGGGCCGGTGGGGCCGCCTCCGTCCGGGGGACGGGCGCTGTCGGAGGAGGGGTGGTCGTGCCGACGTTCGCGCGGACCTGGGGGGCCTGGGGTCGTTGCGGCAGGGGACATCCACCCACGGTAGTCGGCTCGGGGCGGTCGTCCACAGGTAAGAGACAGAATTCATTGGTGACTATTACTTTGGTGTCGTTCTGGTGACGGCGCGCGCACCGTTTGTCGCGATCTTGCTCCCCAGGGAGAAGTTTTTCTCGTACACAGCCGGTGGATGGAAAACCAGCAGGTCAGTCGCTTGATCAAGTCATCTTCGAAGGGTTGTCCACAGAGTCTTCCCCCGCCTTGTGCACAGGTTGGGGCGAGTTCTCCACAGAGTTGCCGCTGTCATCCACATGGCCTGTGGATAACCATCTTGGCTGACGGTGCTGAGGGCCTTAGCGTGGGCCGCTGCGCGCTGTCCTGGAACCGACGCGCCGAAGGCGGACGGCGCCCGTGGTGTCCGAGCCGTGCCGTAAGAAAGAGGGGCGCAGTCCGGTACGTGGTTCGCCGCGCGGACGGGGAGGAGATGGCCGGGTGACTCGTGCCGGGCACGGTGGAGCGGGCGGTGGCACCCCCCCACCGGACGACCACTGGCCGGACGAGCCGCCCCCGGAGGAGGAGCTCGGCTCCCTGCCCTCCCCGCGCTTCCGCTCCGAGAGCCGGCCCGCCCCGGGTCCCGGGGCCTTCGAACGCGTCCCCCCGCAGGACATCGACGCCGAACAGTCCGTCCTCGGCGGCATGCTGCTGTCCAAGGACGCCATCGCCGACGTGGTCGAGGTCATCAAGGGCAGCGACTTCTACCGTCCCGCCCACGAGACGATCTACTCCGCGATCCTCGACCTCT
Organism: Wenjunlia vitaminophila DSM 41686; assembly: GCF_000380165.1. Taxonomy (GTDB): domain Bacteria; phylum Actinomycetota; class Actinomycetes; order Streptomycetales; family Streptomycetaceae; genus Wenjunlia; species Wenjunlia vitaminophila. The sequence goes on along the minus strand of NZ_KB904669.1, from coordinate 130,123 downwards.
ACGGCCGGGGAGAGCCCGCCGACCCGATCACCGTCGCCGCAGAGCTGGTCAAACGCGGCGAGATCACCCGCGTCGGCGGTCCCTCCTACCTGCACACCCTGGTCTCCTCGGTCCCCACCGCCGCCAACGCCCAGTACTACGCCGAGATCGTCCACGAACGGGCCGTCCTGCGGCGCCTGGTCGAGGCCGGCACCCGCATCACCCAGATGGGGTACGCGGCGGACGGGGACGTCGACGAGATCGTCAACTCCGCCCAGGCCGAGATCTACGCCGTCACCGAGCAACGCACCTCGGAGGACTACGCCCCGCTGGCCGACATCATGGAGGGCGCGCTCGACGAGATCGAGGCCATCGGCTCCCGCAGCGGCCAGATGTCCGGGGTGCCCACGGGCTTCACCGACCTGGACTCGCTCACCAACGGCCTGCACCCGGGGCAGATGATCGTGGTCGCCGCCCGGCCGGCGATGGGCAAGTCCACCCTGGCGCTCGACTTCGCCCGGGCCTGCTCGATCCGGCACTCCATGCCCAGCGTCATCTTCTCGCTGGAGATGGGGCGCAACGAGATCGCGATGCGGCTGCTCTCCGCGGAGGCCCGGGTGGCCCTGCACCACATGCGGTCCGGGAGCATGACCGATGACGACTGGACCCGGCTGGCCCGGCGGATGCCCGAGGTGACCCAGGCACCGCTGTACATCGACGACTCGCCGAACCTGACCATGATGGAGATCCGGGCCAAGTGCCGGCGGCTCAAACAGCGCAACGACCTGCGGATGGTCGTCATCGACTACCTCCAGCTCATGCAGAGCGGCGGCTCCCGGCGGGCGGAGAGCCGCCAGCAGGAGGTGTCGGAGATGTCCCGGAGCCTGAAGCTGCTCGCCAAGGAGCTCGAGGTGCCGGTCATCGCCCTGTCCCAGCTCAACCGTGGTCCCGAGCAGCGCACCGACAAGAAGCCGATGGTCTCCGACCTGCGCGAGTCCGGCTCCATCGAGCAGGACGCCGACGTGGTCATCCTGCTGCACCGCGAGGACGCCTACGAGAAGGAGTCACCCCGCGCCGGCGAGGCCGACCTGATCGTCGCCAAGCACCGCAACGGCCCCACCGCCACCATCACCGTGGCGTTCCAGGGGCACTACTCCCGCTTCGTGGACATGGCGCAGACGTGAGCGGCCGTGTTGTAGGTTTCCAGATTCCGTGGCCACTTTCCATCAGCGATGGCCACTGCGTGGCCAATAGGACACGGGGATGGAAATCCCCAACGAGCCACCGGCTCCACAGCAACGGGCCAGGTCAGGGGCTACTCCGTTGTTTTTTCAGCGAGTACTACCGGGACCCCAACTACGTGATGGGAAAATCGAAGTAGGTGTCCGGATAAGGTTCGTCGTTCAGTGTGTAGTGCCACCACTCGCACTCGTACGAGCTGAAACCGCAGCCTTCCATGATGGAACGCAGGTGTTCCCGGTTTCGCGCTTCGACCTGCCCGATCCCCGTTGCCCCATGATGGGAGAGGGAATCCATCAGGTCGTGACCACCACCCATGGAGGCAAGTTCGCGGGTATCCAGGTGATACAGCGTCATGTCCACGGTGCTGCCCCGACTGTGGCCCGACTTGGTGGCCACGTATCCCATCTCGAACATGTCGGATCTGTCGATGTTCGGATAGTGCCGTGGCTTCGTCAGGCCGTCCTCCGGCTGTTGCGACCAGCGCACGAAGCAGTCCACGGCGCGTTGCGGGCGGTAGCCGTCCCAGAGCAGCAGGCCGAAGCCGATGGACCGGGCCTTTTTCTGCACCTTCTCCAGAGCCGCGCACAAGGCTTTCGTGCCGACGATGCGATTCGCCAGGTAGCCGTCCACCGGCTTGCCGGTGAAATTGTCCCAGGTGGCGTACTTGGCGTCCCAGCGTATTCCGGGGACGAGCTCGTCCACGAAGGCGAAGTCCTTGTTCATCGGAGCTTCCCCGTCAGTGCCAGCGACACCAGCCGGGCGATCACTTCGGCGAGCGGCAGATCCGCGGCCGCCATCATCCTCGGATAACGGCTGTACGAGGTCATACCGGGAAAAGTATTGACTTCGTTGAGGACCACTTCGCCATCCTCCTTGAGGAACATGTCCACTCGCGCCAGTCCCCGGCATCCCAGGACGCGGTAGACGGCCTTCGCCTTCTCCTGGACGAGCGATCGCGACTCTTCCGGAATGTCGGCGGGAACGATGGCTACGGAGTTGTCGGATCCGGTCTCGGGCCGGTCCTCCTGATGGATCCTGAAGAAGCCGTGGGAGAGTGCGATGCGGTCCACCTGTCCCGCGATCAGGTCCAGCTCGTTCCCGAGGATGGCGCATCCGATCTCGCTGCCGGCGACGGCCTCTTCGATCAGCACCTTCGAGTCGTACTGCCGGGCGGTTTCCACCGCACTGAGCAGTTCTTCCTTCCGGGAAACCTTGCTGACGCCGAAGGACGACCCCGAACGGGCCGGCTTCACGAAGACGGGAAAGGTGATCCGGTCGGGATCGATGTTCTTGTCCGCCGTGACGGTCCAGAAATTCGGCGTGGCGATTCCCGCGCTTCCGGCGACGAGGTAGGCGAGGGACTTGTCCATGCACAGCGCGGAACTCTGGATGTCGCAGCCGATGTAGGGGATGCCGGAGAGCTCGAGGAGACCCTGTATCGCGCCGTCCTCGCCGAGCTTGCCGTGCAGCACCGGCAGCACAACATCCAGGGCGATCGTCTCGTACCGCCCCTGGTCCAGGACGAGCAGTCCGCGGACGCTCCGGTCCGGTGACAGCACGGCCGGGCGGTAGTTGCCCTTCTCCCAGTCCGTGTCAGGCCCGTCGCAGAGCCTCCAGTCACCGCCCTGCGTGATCCCGATGTAGAACGGCTCGTACTTCTCGACGTCGAGATTCCGCGCGACCTCGCGCGCGGACTTGACGGAGACAGGGTGCTCCTCGGAGCAGCCGCCGAATATGATTCCGACCTTCAGTCTAGCCATGCTGATTCCTTCTTTCGAATTTCAGGCAGTTGGCCATGGAGTTTTCGACCGTGTCGCTCAGGGCGTGGTCCGTGTAATACGCGGTGTGCGGAGTTATGAGCACGTTCGGCATCTCCTGCAGCCGCAGCAACGCTTTGCTTTCGATGCGCTTGTTGCGGCAGTCGGCGTAGAAGATGCCTTCTTCTCCTTCGATCACATCCAGCGCCGCACCGCCCAATCGGCCGTTTTCCAGCGCCGAAACGAGGGCCTCGGTGTCGATCAGGGAACCGCGTCCGGTATTGATGATGAAAGCGCCGTGTTTCATCTGCTCGATCCGTTGACGGCCAAGGAGATGATGCGTATCCGTGGTGAGCGGCGCGTGGAGCGTCACGATGTCGCTCAGCCGCAGCAACTCATCGAGGGAAACGTAGTCGGCAGCCGTCTTGGGGCGACGGTCACAGGCAAGTATTCGACCGCCGAAACCCCGCAGCCTTTCCACGACCGCCGTGCCGATGCGTCCTGTTCCGACGACCCCGATGGTCAGATCGCGCAGTTCTTTTCCGCGCACCTCGTTCAGCCGGTAGTCGTGGCGGTCCGAGCGGCGCACAGTGGCTTTCGCGTTCCGTACCGCCATCAGCATCAGCATCAGTGTGTAGTCGGCCACACTGTCGGGTGAGTAGGCGATATTTTCGACGGAGATTCCGACGCTAGCCGCGTATTCCACATCGATGTGGTTGCAGCCGATGCTCCGTGTGGAGATGTACGTGACGCCGGCTCGGCTGAGGGCGAGAAGTGCGGGATTGGTGATCCGGGTCTTATGACCTACGCTGATGCACCGATTTCCGGAGGCCAGTCCGGTATTGGCTTCGGATACCGCCGCATCCGTGATGGTGACTGTGACGCCGAAGCGGGGTGCCATCTCCCGGAACAGAGCGGCCTCGTCCTGCCCGCATCCGTAGACAGTGATACCCGTTGCCGGGGCGGCCGAGGAGGACGAGTTCGCCGGCGATCGGGGGCGGTCGGCCGCTTTTCGGGCTGGTTCGCTGTAGGCCATGCCGACAGTCAAGGTGACGGGATGTTGCAGGAGCGTATGCGGTTTTCGATACGCCGACGATATGCAACAGGCCGGTAGCGTCGAGCACATGACTATGTTGATCGGCCCATCAGATCCCGCGTTTCCCGCACCCGTTCTCCGAGACCCGCGAGGCCTCGGCGTGATCCCGCTCAGCCTCGGTGAGATCGCCGCGGTCGTCGACGGGACGATCTCGGGCGACGGCTCCGTGACGGTGACCGCGCCGGCCGTGCTCGACGGCCGGCAGGCCGAACAGGGCAGCCTCTTCGTCGCCTTCACCGGCGAGCACGTCGACGGCCACGACTACGCCGAGCAGGCAGGCCGGGCCGGCGCCGTGGCCGTGCTCGGCTCCCGGCCCACGCCGCTGCCCACCGTCGTCGTCGAGGACGCCCAGGCCGCGCTGCAGGCGCTCGCCGCCCACGTCGTGGGCCGGCTGCGCGACGGGCTGACCGTTGTCGGGCTGACCGGTTCGCAGGGCAAGACCAGTACCAAGGACCTGCTGGCGGCCGTGTTGTCGAGCACAGGGCCGACGATCGCCACGGCCGGCTCGTTCAACAACGAGCTCGGTGTGCCGCTCACCATGCTGCGCGCCGACGCGGCCACCCGGTTCCTCGTACTCGAGATGGGAGCCCGCCACGTCGGCGACATCGCCGAACTCACCGGCCTGGTCGCGCCCGACATCGCCGTCGTCCTCAACGTCGGCCAGGCCCACCTCGGCGAGTTCGGATCGCGAGCGGCCATCGCCAAGACCAAGGGCGAACTGGTGCAGGGGCTGGCGCCCGGCGGCACCGCCGTACTCAACGCCGACGATCCCCGGGTGGCCGCGATGCGCTCGCTCACCGACGGTCCGGTGCTGACCTTCGGCCGGGCGTTCCACGCCGACGTGCGGGTGCACGGCCTGGCTCTGGACCGGCTCGGCCGGCCGTCCTTCACACTGCGGACCGCCGACGCCTCGGCTCCCGTCGCGCTGCCGCACGTGGGCGCCCACCAGGCGCTCAACGCGTCGGCTGCCGCGGCCGCGGGGCTGGCGGCCGGCGTACCCCTCGACATGGCCGCGGCGATGCCGGCCACCGCCTCGCTGTCGAAGTGGCGCATGGAGCTGCGCCACCTCGCCGGCGGCGCGACGCTGCTCAACGACTCCTACAACGCCAACCCCGACTCAACCCGCGCCGCCCTGGACGCGCTGGCCGCGATCGAGGGCGGGCGCCGCATCGCCGTCCTCGGCGAGATGCTCGAGCTCGGCGACGACAGCGAGGCCGAGCACCGCGCAGTCGGGGAGTACGCCGCCTCCCGGGCCGACGTGGTGGTCGCGGTCGGCGAGGCCGCCCTGTCGGTCGCCGACGGTGCGGGGGAGCAGGCGGTGGTGGCGGCCGACAACGACGCGGCCGTCGACTGGCTGCGCAATCACCTGGCCGCCGGCGATGTGGTGCTCGTCAAGGCCTCCCGCGGGGCGCGCCTCGACGAAGTGGCCGCCGCGCTCGCGTAGGTCGGGTTCATCGCCCGCGCCGCTTCATGTAGAGGTCGAAGGCCCGGTAGACCATCGGCCGCAGCGGCAGGTCCCATTCGCCGACGTACCGCACCGCCTGACCGCCGGTGCCGGCCTTGAACTGGATCAGCCCGACGTGCGGGTCGTCGGAGTCGAGGGTGGGGGTGATGCCACGCAGGTCATAGACGTCGCAGCGGGCCGCCAGCGAGTCCCGGATCATCGCCCACTGGCAGGCGTTGGAGCCGCGCACCTCGCGCTTCTCGGTGGAGGAGGCACCGTAGGCGTACACCGCGTGGGCGCCGACGCGGACCAGGATGGTGGCGGCGACCAGGTCGCCCTGGTGGCGGGCCAGGTAGAGCCTGATCCGCTCAGGGTCCTCGGCATTCAGTGCCGCGAACATCGTCTCGAAGTAGCGCAGTGGCCGGGGTGTGAAGCGGTCGCGCTCGGCGGTGTGGACGTACAGGTCGTGGAACGCCTTCAGGTCCTCACCGACCGTGACCTCGACGCCCTCCTTGGCCGCTTTCTTGATGTTGCGGCGCCATTGCTGGTTCATGCCCCTGAGCAGGTCGTCCTCGGTTTTGCCGGCCAGCGGAATCTCGTACTTGAACTGCGGATGCCCGACCCCGAAGCCGTCCTTGGGGCTCTGCGGCAGCCAGCCGGCGTCTTTGAGCCGGCCGGCCACGCGGGCGCCGACCGGGTCGGCCCACTCGCTCGGCAGATCGGTGAGCCGCTTGATGCCCGGGTCGGCGATGCCCTCCTTGACCTGGGCGGCGCTCCAGGTGTCCGTGCACACCGGCGGGCCGAGCCGGATCGCGAACGCGCCGTGCTCCTTGAGATGGGCCGCCAGCGGGTCGAGCCACGCGTCGATCTCGCCGGTCCAGCCGATGACCGGGCCCTCGGGCAGATAGGCCAGCGTGAAGCGGTCGAGCCGCGGCACCGGGCGGTGCAGAACGAGTCCGGCACCGACCAGCTGCCCGCCGTCGAACCAGCCGAGGGACTCGCTGCGCCACTCGGCTTTGACGCGGCCCCATGTCGGGGTCTGCAGGAAGCTGACCGACCGCTGTGCCCGCACGAACGCCAAGTGCTCGGCGGCGCTGATCGGCGCGACGGTCAGACTCAAGCCGGTTCGTGCTGGTTCGCTGGAGAACATGCCCGCCAGTCAAGGCGGCGCGGTGTTGCCGGCATGTATGCGGTTTTCGATACGCCGACGATATGAGCCGGCTCGTAGCCTTGATGACATGCGTGTGTTGATTGTCGAGGACGAGCCGTATCTGGCAGAGGCCATCCGCGACGGCCTACGCCTGGAAGCGATCGCGGCCGACATCGCCGGTGACGGCGACACCGCTCTGGAAATGCTGAGCATCAACACCTACGACATCGCCGTCCTCGACCGCGACATCCCCGGACCCTCCGGCGACGAGATCGCCAAGTGCATCGTTGCCTCCGGCAGCGGCATGCCGATCCTCATGCTCACCGCCGCCGACCGGCTTGACGACAAGGCATCCGGGTTCGGACTCGGCGCCGACGACTACCTCACGAAGCCGTTCGAGATGCAAGAGCTCGTCATGCGGCTCAGGGCGCTCGACCGCAGGCGTGCGCACGCCAGGCCTCCCGTGCGAGAGATCGAAGGCCTGCGGCTGGATCCGTTCCGCCGCGAGGTCTACCGCGACGGCCGCTACGTCGCGCTCACGCGGAAACAGTTCGCCGTGCTCGAAGTCCTCGTTGCCGCGGAGGGCGGTGTCGTCAGCGCCGAAGAGCTGCTGGAGCGGGCATGGGACGAGAACGCCGACCCGTTCACCAACGCCGTACGCATCACGGTCTCGGCGCTGCGCAAGCGTCTCGGCGAACCCTGGGTCATCGCCACCGTGCCGGGCGTCGGCTACCGGATCGACACAGCACCCGTCGCCGGGCATGGGGGTGGTGACCGTGGATAGGCAGCCCGGCTTGAGCGTCCGCCTCAAGCTCACCCTCAGCTACGCCGGATTCCTCATGCTCGCGGGTGCCTTGCTGCTCACCGCCATTGGAGTATTTCTCCTGCAACAGGGGTGGCTGCGAACCACCCCAGAGGGGGCATGGAGACAAACTCCGGGCGTCGACTTCGTGCGCGGTTTCGCCCCGATGGCAGCCGCAGTAATGGCGTTCCTCCTGGTGTTCGGCCTGCTGGGAGGATGGATTCTTGCCGGACGCATGCTCGCCCCCCTGGACCGCATCACCCACGCCACCCGTACGGCCGCAGCCGGATCGCTGTCCCACCGGATCCAACTGCAGGGCCACAAGGACGAGTTCCGCGAACTCGCCGACGCCTTCGACACGATGCTCGCGCAGCTCGAAGCACACGTCGCCGAACAGCAGAGATTCGCAGCCAACGCCTCTCACGAGCTGCGCACCCCGCTGTCGGTCTCGAAGTCACTGCTCGACGTGGCCCGCGCCGATCCGAACCGCGCCACCGACCCACTCATCGACCGCCTCCACGCCGTCAACACCCGAGCCATCGACCTCACTGAAGCACTGCTCCTGCTCAGCCGCGCCGACCAGTGGTCCTTCACCCGCGAACACGTCGACCTGTCCCTCGTGGCGGAAGAAGCCACCGAAACGCTCCTCCCCCTCGCGGAAAAGCGTGGCGTCACCATCGAGACCTTCGGCGACATCGCCCTCACGAGCGGATCGCCGGCGCTCCTGCTGCAGCTGACCATGAACCTCGTGCAGAACGCGATCGTCCACAACCTGCCTGAACAGGGCACCGTGTGGGTGAATACCAGCGTCCGCCCCCGGACGGTGGTGCTCACCGTCGAAAACACCGGCGAGCAGGTCACCCCGGAGCTGGTCTCGACGCTCACCGAGCCGTTCCAGCGCGGCACCGAGCGCGTACACACCGACCAGGCGGGCGTCGGCCTCGGGCTGGCCATCGTCAAGACCATCACCCACGCACACGACGGAACGCTCACCATCACCCCGCGCTCCGCCGGCGGGCTCCGCATCACTGTGGAACTGCCCACAGCGTCCCCGCACCATGGCAGTGGTGCGCCGCAACGACCGTGGCCGGCGCCCAGACCTGAGCGACGCAGGACATCCCCTCACGATTGACACAACGCCGCGGCGAGATCGTCCTGGATGCCACAGCCGGCTCGCGCCCGCCGGTTCCTTGAAGTGGGGGATTCCGTGTATCGCGAGCGTATCGAAAAGCGCATACGCCACCGCAACATCCCTCCGTATTCAGTTGAGGCATGGACCAGAACACACCACCGTCAGCCCCGGCCCGTCGCGCGCGGAGGATCGTCTTCTGGATCGTGCTCGTCGGTCTGGGGATCCCCGGTGCGGCGGTCGCCGTGTTCGTGCTGCGGTTGCTCGTGCGGTCCGTGCCGCTGGTCATGCGCGGCGGGTGGCACGCCTGGCTCTTCACCTTCAACGGTGTGGTGCTCAGCGTGGTGGCCGCGCTGCCGTTGTCCGCGCTGGTGGTGTGGCTCCTGGCGCGCCGCCGGAGGGCCGTCGGCACCGAGTCGGCCTGGGCGCGGCGCAGGTCGCTGGCCGAGGTCGGCTTGGTCCACGGGACGGTGCCGTGGGTGTGGCTGATCCTGATGCCGGGCGCGCGGGCCGGCGAGGTCCCCGGCCGGGTGAGCCTGGTCCCGGTGGTGGACCTGCTCACGATGGGGCTGCTCGGGATCCTCGGCAACCTGCTGGTGTTCGCGGCGCTCGGCTTCTTCGCCCCGATGCGGTTCACCGCGCTGGCGTCGGTGCCGCGGATCCTGGCGCTCGGGGCGGGCTGCTCGGTCCTGGTCGAGACGCTCCAGTACGTCCTGCAACTGGACCGGGTGTCCTCCGTGGACGACGTACTGGTCAACGCCACCGGCGCCGCCCTGGCCGCACTGGCGTCCCGCCGCTGGTGGCGCGCCCCGGCCGCAGCGCCGACCGACAAGCCCCGGCCGGCTCTGGAACCGGCGGGTTGACCCGTCCTCGCTCCGGCGGGCTGCCGGGGCGCCGCGTGCCGACGAAACCGGACGAGAACTCATGCTCGACATGCGGCAGGTGGCAGTTTCCAGGTGAGCAACAGAACAGACGTGCGCCGTGCCGGCTCGCCTCCCGCCGCCCGCTCCAGGGCATGCGCCCACCAGGCTGCCCGGCGCCGCCGGACAACCGCCAGTCCTCGTAGTCCGTGACCAGGCGCAAGGCCCCTCGCCTGGGGTCAACCACCAAGGCCGTCCCGGTCGCTTGATCCCAGCCCCCAATGCGCACCATGCGGCCGATCTCGGTTCCGGAGATGTCTTCCGGCCCCAGCAGTAGTGCGTCATCGGGGGTCCGGGCAGCCAGGGCCATGTGAACATCGGAGAGTGATCGACGATGAGGAGCTGTTCGGCGCTGCCCGTCGACGGCTTCGAGCGGTCGCGATAATTGACCGATGAGTACCATCGAACGCCCTCTGCCGCCCCTGAACGCCGATGAGCGCACCACGCTCGAAAGCTGGCTCGACTTCCACCGGGCCACACTCGCCATGAAGTGCGAGGGCCTGGACGACGAGCAGGCCGCCGTCGCGTCCGTGCCACCGTCCGGCCTCACCCTGACGGGCCTCGTCCAGCACATGGCGGAGGTGGAGCGGAACTGGTTCCGTCGGGTGTTCGCCGGGGAGCAGGCCCCGCCCATCTACGACCCGCAGGCGGACCCGCGCGGCCCCGATGGCGGCTTCGACCTGGCCGCGGGGGCCACCCTGCGTGATGCCCTCGCCACGTGGCACGCGGAGGTCGCCCGCGCCCGTGAGCACTGCGCGGGTCGTGCTCTGGCCGACACGGGTCGTTTCATGGAGCAGGAGGTGAACCTCCGCTGGATCTACGTCCACATGATCGAGGAATACGCCCGCCACAACGGGCACGCGGACCTGCTCCGCGAGCGCATCGACGGCACGGCCGGCGTGTAGCACCGGGAACGGCGGCGCGGTTGGCGATCTCGCCGTTCGTCGTGGGCGTGCTGCACGCTCGCGTCGGCGGGGACCGGGCGTGCGGGCCCCAGGGGCGTCGGGAGGCGGGTTCAGGCCGTCCACTTCACCACGCGGGGCCGCGCCGGGTCGTTGTTGTCGATCACCACGTCGGCGGCGAGTTCGGGTGCGGCCGTCCCGCGGTAGAGCCGCTGCCCGGGTAGGTAGCGCCGTTCGTAACGTTCGCGTACGACGTCCGGTCCGCCCATCACCACCGCGTCACGCACCAGCGCCCGTCGCAGTGCCTCCTCCTCGCTCACGTCGACGAAGATGCTCACGTCCCAGTGCTCGCGCAGTTCGGGCCGGAGCACGAACACTCCGTCGAACAGCAGGACCGCACCCTCCGGTGCCACCCGGGCCGGCTCGTCCGTCGCCGCGTCGACCCGGTGGTCGAACACGGCAGTGCGGTACCGGCGGTCCCCACCGGGGCCCAGTGGGTCCAGGACCGTCCTGCGGACGGCGTCGTGGTCGAAGGAGTCGTGGTAGAAGCCCTCCGGCGACAGGCTCCCGCGCCGGAGCCGGACGCTTCGGGGCCGGTGGAACCCGTCGATGCCGACGCGGATCGCCTCGCGCCGCCCGGACAGGTTCCGGGCCAGCTCGTCGGCGAGGGTCGTCTTGCCTGCCGCGTCCGGACCGTCCACCGCGACGCGGAGCACCCGCTCCGGGCTCCTCGCCACCAAGAGCTCCACCAGAGCCCCGACCAGCGCCGCCCGTGGCACTCGTTCTCCCACTGCGCCCGCCCTTCCCAACGGCTCGCGCGGGACGTCAGGTCTCGTCGCCGTCCCCGCACCGTGTGACCACCATGTGAGGTCCATACTCGCCGAAGACCCGCGTGCGTCGGGTGCCTACCGGTCCCGGTGCCGCCTTCCCGGCCGGTACACCAGCCGTCGCAGTGCCGTCTCGGCTGGGCCACGGTGGCCGACGAGCTCCAACGCGTACGCCGCGGCCAGCGTGACCAGCCAGACCGCGGCGGCGAAGAGCGCCATGGTCGCGCTGGACAGGTGTGCCCCGAGTCCCAGCCCCCAGGCCGCCAGCAGTGGCGCGAAGATCAGGGAATGGGCGAGGTAGCAGGACAGGGACCGCTTGCCGACCGCGCGGAGCGCCGCCACACCTCTCGAGCCGCACCGGCCGGGCCGGCCCGCCCACCAGTGGGCGAACAGCGCGACGACGGCGACGTAGCCGAGCCCGGCGGCGTTCCCGGTCATGTCCCGGAGCACCGTGAGCGCCCCCGCCTCGCTCTGCGCGTCGTCCGGCACGTCGAGTGCGCCCACGTGGGCCAGGGCGGCGGGCAGGCCACCGAGCCAGCCCACGGTGATGCCGATGACGGCAGTGCGGCGCAGCAGGGGCAGGTGGCGGCCCGGGTCCTCCAGGACGCGGCGCCGGGCTGCCCAGAAGCCGAGCAGGAAGATCACGTAGGAACCGCCGAGCAGGGCCCCGGACGCGCCGACGAAGGTGACGTACAGCCCGGTCGTGAGCCGGGTGCCGGCCGCGGCGAGCCAGCTCTCCTCCGCCGCCCCGTACGCCTCGTACCCCGCCTCCGCTCCGGCGTCCCCCATCGTCCCCGGCTCTCCCTGGAGCAGGGCCGTGAGGACGGGGGCGCCGGCCAGCAGCACGAGCTGGGCGGTGGCGGCGCCGATCCACCACTTGAGGGCACGGTCGCCGCGCCGCAGGAAGAGCCAGCCGAGCACCAGGCTCAGCAGCCCGTAGTAGCCGAGGATGTCACCGGCCATCAGGAGCGTGGCGTGGGCCAGCCCGATGGCGACCAGCCACAGGCTGCGTCGGCGCAGGAGGGCGACCGCGTCGCGCTGGGAGGTTCCGGCGGCGGTCTGGCGGAGGTGGAGCTGCGTCATGCCGTACCCGAAGAGGAACGCGAACAGCGGGTACACGCGCAGGTCCAGCGTGGTGATCATCGTGAACTGGACGGCGCGGTCGGCGAACGAGCCGTCCGCGGGGTGCCATCCGGAGGGTCCGCGGGGCGCCGCCCACAGGTGGAACGCCGTGTTCGAGACCACGATGAGCAGCAGCATCGCGCCGCGCGCGAGGTCGGGCGCCAGTGCCCGTTCCACGGGCCGCACGGCTCCCCGCCACGGCCGTACGTCTGGGGTCTCCACCGTCACCCCTCGACGCTAGGGAGGCCGCCGACTGCGGGGCACCCGTCAGCGGTCTGCCCGTGGTCGACCAAGGGATGACACCTGGTGGCCGGGCCGCGACCAAGGGAGTACGCCCGCCCCGTCCTTCAGCCGTCGGGCGTCCCGCGCCGGGCTTGCCGCCGCCGGGCGAGGGGTTCAGGGCCCCGTCGTGGGTACCCGTCGGACGCGCTCCGCGGCCAGGCAGGCGCGGCTGAGGGCGACCCGGACGTCCGCGGCGCTGCTGCCACTGCACTTGATGACGTAGAACAGCACGATGTTGATCGCGGTGACGGCCGCCGCGTACACGTAGACGTCCTGGACCAGCCCGACGTAGATCAGCGTTCCGATGGTGGATGCCGAGATGCAGTAGAAACCCGATGTCGGTGCCCAGTTGCTGAACACCTCGAGCCCGGCGATCCGGCCGCTGGGGACGGTGGACAGACCCCTTCGGCGGGCCTGGCGAACGGCCTCGCGGGCGAAGCGCAGGCAGGTGAAGTTGCACAGGAAGATGCAGAGGATGCCGATCGCGGTGCAGATCGGCCACCAGTCACGTTGGACCAGGGTCGGTGGCAGCACCAGCACGGCCGGCACCAGGGAGAAGCCCCGCATGGAGAACTCCGCCAGCGAGGCCAGGAGGCTCAGCCGTCCCAGACCACGGCCGGTCGTCCTGGTGGTGATGCCGGCAATGGTGTTCTGGTAGAAGCGGACACCTGCCAGGAGGAAGCTGAGTCCCACCATCCGGATCGGCAGGTTCCCGCGCAGGTCCGGGATCGGGTAGTCGTCGGCTCGAACGCCGTCGAGGACGGGCAGTTCGTCGTCGGAACTCCCCGCGGCGCGTTGCAGCGCGGTGGTCAGGTGGTTGCCCCAGTTCCAGTCGAGGTCGCGCAGCCACCAGGTCATGGCGAGGAAGGCGGCGACGTACCACGCGTAGGCCGACACCCTGGACCAGGCGAGCAGCCAGCGCACGTGCATTCCCCGTTCCGGGTCGGCGTACAGGGACTGTGCGCGCCGGACCTCCCACAGGCGACGCTGCCGCCCCGGCGCGTCGGCCAGTGGGGTGCGCAGGTCGAGCAGGGTCGCCAGCCACCGCTTGTCCGTGGCCGGCCGCTGGGCCCTGGCGGCCTCGACCGCCTGGAGTTCCTCCTCGAGGAAGTGGAGCAGTTGTCGGTAGCGCCCCCGTGGTCCTTCGGGCCGGAAGATGACGAGTCGGTTGTCGGGGTCCCGGCCGGTGAGGTCCTCGAGGAACCGCGCCAACATGGGGGTCTCCGCGTAGAACGCATCCGGGACGGTGCTGTCGGGCTCGTCGGGCACACCGGCGATGGCGATCAGCAGCCTGCCCGCGGAGTACAGGTCGGCCCTGTCGTTCTGCGTGGCGTCGGTACGGACCTCGGGGGCGACGTAGGCGGCGTCGGGGCCGTCCGACCCCGGCACCTCGTGTGCGTAGAGGTAGTTGACGCCGAGGTCGACCAAGACGAAGGACAGCTCCCCCGACGGCCCGCTCCTGACGATGATGTTGCTCGGCGACAGGTCGCAGTGGCGCAGTCCGGCGTCCTCGAGGTCGGCGAGCGCGTCGAAGAGCTCCCGCCCCAGCAGCGCGAGCAGGTCCACCCTGATGTCTCCGGGCGGCGCGTGCGGACGGACCTGGCGTTGCAGGTACTCGGCCAGTGTCTCCCCGGGCACCAGATCCATCATGATCCACCGGGCTTCGCTCGCCCACACCCGGGCCAGGTGCCGTGCCTCGGTGTCGGGCACGGAGTACGTCTCCCGGTAGCGGCGGGTGTTCCGCACGATCGCCGGAACCCTGAGGTACGGATAGGTGATGCACTTCAGCGCCAGGGAGCGTCGGCGCCCGTGCACCGTTGTCGCCGACCGGCCGGACAGGATGAAGGAGGTCGTTCCGTGGCGGTGGAACCGGAGACTGTCCACATCCATGCGGTTCCACTCCGCCTGGGTGAGCGGGTCGGCAGCGTGCCCGGCCACGCCGACCGCGTCCAGCGGCGTGCCTGGCGCGTAGAGGGCGACGAGCGCTTCCCGCACTGCCGGTTCGCACATCAGGGGCTGGCACACGACGGCGCAGTCGTGCGGGGGCCGTGCGTCGGCGGCCCCGGCGAGACCATAGCGGCGCTCGTAGGAGTGGCGCAGGGAGACGAGGGTCAGCAGCAGCAGGCCGAGGTTCCCGAAGACGGATCTGTATCTCCGCCTTGCCGAATCGGGCCGGTCCGGGAACTGGCCGCACCAGTGGCGCAGGTCGTCAATGACCGTGCCCCAGGGCAGTTCGAACTCGCCGAGGAAGGTGTAGGCGTCCCAGGGCAACTCCAGGAAGAGACGGTGCCATTCCTCAGCGGGCCAGGAACGCAGCTCCTCCTCGCACATGGTGGCCGCGGTGACCGTGTGAACACCGGACACCAGGCGGACGACGACCCGTAAGCCACTCATTTCGATGGTTCTAGCCGTCGTTTCCATTCACGATGCTCAGACGCGGCACCGCTCGAATCCGGCCTTGTTGAACCAGCCGTGGGTCCTGTCGTTCGGTCGCGCAGTACATCGTCTCGTATCCGCCGCGTGCCCCGGCGAGAATTCGTCCCGGGTCCAGTTCGTGCCGCTTCACCTGTGCCATCCATGGCAGCGGGGCCAGATCGAGGACGTACGGGGGGTCGCCGGGCTCCGTCATGCGGCGTTGCAGGGTGCGCCGTTCCTCCCGGTACCGGACGATGGCGTCCCGGTATCCCCATCCGAGGCCTTCGTGGATCTTGTTGAGATGGCGAATTCCGTATCGCTGCGAGAGGGTGAGCTGTTCGGGCGGGGGTGAGACCGGCCTGGTGCTCAGTGACAGCACGTGGGTGCAGCCGTCGTCGAGCGCGAGGCGGTACGGGTGCGGCGTCAGCACGCCCCCGTCCAGGGCCCTCCTGCCCCGGAACTTGGTGGTGCCGTGCAGTGCGACGGGTAACCAGGCACTCGCCACGAGGGCCTCGCGCAGGTCCGCCCGGTCGGTGAAGTCGCACGCGGCCTCGGTCCGCAGTTCGTCGACCAGGGTCACGGCGATGTGCAGTTTCGTGGGCGAGGCGATGACGGCCTCGTAGTCGAGCGGCTTGACCCTGTCGACGATCTCGAAGGCGTAGTCGAGATCCATGATCTCGCCCCGGAGGAACCTGCGGAAGTCCACGAATCGGCGAGTGGCGAGATCGTCGTAGTAAATGGACAACGGGTACCAGGTGTTGCCCAGGAGGAAGTACCCACTGTTGATCGCCCCGGAAGAGGCGGAGTACACCGAGTCGAACGCGTTCAGGAATCCCAGGTCCTCGAGTGCGCAGAGCATGGCCGCGGACACCACGCCGCGGATTCCCCCACCTTCGACAGCAAGCCCGATCTTCAGGTCGTCGGCGGGGTTCTCCCGGGTGTGGCCTTTCTCGCGCCTACGTCGCAGAACCTCGAGTACCGGGTGATCAGCCAGCCATACGCTGCCGTCCATCGCCTCAACTCCAGGCGTTCGGTGACAACAGGGACAGCCAGATTGGCACGCACGGTTATGACGAGTCAACGTCGACAGGGCGAAATCGAACCACTCCAACGGTTGTTGAAGAACATGCCATGGGCATTGTTCGGATGACGGTCGTGTGTGCGGCGGTGGAGGGTTGCCGCGGCCGGCCTACCGCTGTTCCGCGAGCCACTCGTCGAAGGTGGTCGGCGCGATGCGGGCGTCGTCGCCGGGCAGCAGCACGTCCCCGGCCATCGCGGGACCGAAGACGGTGGACCAGGTCGGCACCAGCTTCACCGCCCGGCCGCGCGCCTCGTTGGTGCGGCGGGCCATGTCCACCAGGTCCTGCGGTTCTGGCCCGGCGACATCGACGTGGCGCCCCCGCGGCTCTCCGGCAGCGATCTCGGCGAGGACGTCCGCCACGTCCGCGGGCGCGACCGGCTGCACCAGCAGCGGTGCGATGGTGGCGACGCCGTCGCGCTCGGTCCAGCTCGTCACCGTCGCGGCGAAGTCGTGGAACTGCGTGGCCGGGACGATGGTCCACGGCACGGGTCCGGTCGCCACGAGGCGCTCCTGCTCGCGCTTGCCGGCGTAGTGCGCGTTGCCCTCGATGCGGTCGATCCCGGCGATCGACAGCAGCACGTGGTGACGGACGCCGGCCCGCTCCTCGGCGGCGAGCATGTTCCGCGTGGCCGCGCCGAAGTAGGCCACGGTCTCGGCCCGGTCGGCCGCCGGTCCGTTGGTCACGTCGATGACCGCGTCGACGTCGGCCAGGGCCTCGTCGAGACCGTCACCGGTCGTCAGGTCCACGCCGAGGGAGCGGCTGATCCGCACCACGTCCTGCCCGTCCCTCCCGAGTGCGGCGACGGTGAGGGCCCCGATGTTCCCGGTGGCGCCGGCGACGGCGATGCGCATGGTGGTCTCTCCTTCTTGTGGTGTCGCCGACGCTATCACGGACTAAATGGGTCCACAATGTCTGGGATAGAATGAGGGGCGTGAAGCTGCCTGTGAGTACGGAGTGGGTCCTGCACTGCGCCACGACGCTGGCGCAGCTCGACCCGGGGTCCAGCGCGTCCACCACGCAGCTCGCGCAGTACTACGACCTGCCGGCGGCCTACCTCGCCAAGCAGCTCAAGGCGCTCGTCAGGGCGGGGCTGCTCGCCGCGACCACGGGCCCGCGGGGAGGGTTCCGGCTCGCGCGGCCCGCCTCGGAGATCACGCTCCTGCAGATCGTCGAGGCCGTGGACGGCGCCGCCTCGCCGTACGAGTGCCGTGAGATCCGTCAACAGGGACGGGGGGCGCTGCCCCCCGAGGACTGCCGTCGTACCTGCGTCCTCGCCGAGAAGATGGCCGACGCGCACGAGGCGTGGCGGAGCAGTCTCGCCGGGAGCACGCTCGCCGACGTCCTGGCCGCCCTCCCCCCGTCGGCACCGTCCCGCACCCGGCAGCGCCTCGCGGGGACGGCGTAGTCCGCGTGCCGACAGCGCTGGGTTCCCACCCGTGCCGCTGCCGGGGCTGGTTCTGACCAGCCCCGGCAGCGGGGACGTGGGTTCGGGGTGCGGCCCGGTCAGTGCCCGGCCGCGACGAGCTCGTCGGCGGTCCTGGGCGTGGCCGCGGACGTGCTCCTGGACCACTGGTCACCGATGTTGCGTTCGAAGGCCCGGAAGGCGCCCTCCTGCTTCCACTCCACCGCGGCCTTGGGGCTGGACGCGAGGAACCGGGCGCAGCGGGTGCTCGGGGTGGGATCACCGCGGTGGTCCCCGGCGCACTGCGGGACGACCCGGAAGGCGTCGCGGCTGCGCCACAGGCTGCGGCCCTTCAGGAAGCCGTACTCCAGGGAGGTGCGGGCCAGGTCCTTCAGCGTCCGGTAGTCCAGGTCGTAGGTGAGCGCGGCCCGCTGGTACTCGCGGCTGATGTCGGTCCGCTCCACGCCGGGGTCGTCGGTGGCCAGGGCGACCGGCACGCCGTACCGCCGGTAGAGCGGGAAGGGGTGCCGCCAGCCCGTGACGCCCAGGACCTGCGCGTTGCTGGTGAGCGGCACCTCCACCAGCACGTGCCGTCGGGCCATCAGGCGCAGCAGGTCCCGGTGGTCGTCCTCGTGGCGGATGTCCACGCCGTGGCCGATCCGGTCGGCTCGGGCGGTGAGCACGGCCTCGCGGATGTGGAAGCGCAGGTCCTCGGGCTTGACCAGCCCGGGAACGAGCTCTCCCGCGTGCAGGGTGAGGGGGACGTCGGGGTACACGCCGCGCAGGTACTTCAGCATCCGCATGTGGAGGCGGTAGTCGGCGAGCGCCACCGGATTGTCCTCCGGCTGCACGAGGTTCAGCGAGACGAAACGGGGGTCGCGCTCGGCCAGTTCCATGCCGAGGACCATCTGTGTGAAGACCCGCTCGGGCGGACCTCCCCGCGCCACCTGGGAGATGAACCGCACCGGCAGGGCGCACCCGGCGGCGGGGTGGTCGGTGTCGCAGTGCGCGGCGGCGCGGAACTCCTTCATCATCGCGTCCGTCTCGGCCATCGCCTGCCGGACGACGCCGTCCATGCCGCCGTCGGCGAGCAGTTTGTCGCGGAACCGGGACAGGTCGCTGTCGTACCCGACCTTGGCGGCGAGGGCGGCAGCCGCGGACGAGGCCGGGGTCAGCATGGTCTCGAGGTAGAACTGGTGCTGCTTGGCGGCGGAGGTGGCGACCTGGGCCAACAGCCGTCCCGGGTGGCGCCCGCTGACCGCGCCGAACTTGCCGAAGGTGGCGAAGAAGTGGTCGTGGCTGGTCTCGCCCTGGCTGGGGGTGAAGTCCTTCATCGACCAGGCGCGGATGACCTGTTCCCGGAACGCGCGGTCGGTGACCGTGTCGGCCGCCGGGTGGGTGTTCCCCGTGCAGGGCGGTGGGCTCGCGGTGAGGGTCGTCCGGTCGATGCAGTAGCCGTCCTCCACGGCGAGCCTCAGCAGCAGTTCGGTGGTGGCCGCGCCCGACAGGTGGTTGTGCAGGTCCGCACCCTTGGGCAGGGCCCTGAAGAACGCGGCGAGCTCCGCGGGTCGGTCGCGTGCGTCCCGCAGGTAGGCCGAGACGCGGGCCTCGGTGGCGGTGGGCCCGTTCGCGCCGCTCCCCGCGGCCTGCACGGGCTGGGCGGGGGCCAGGGCAAGGGTCAGGGCGATGCTCAGGAGCGGTGTGAACCGGGCCACGCGGCGCCGCCGCTCGGCGGCCGGGGATGAGAGGGGCATGTCGGTCATCCTGGAGTAGCCGGACCGTGACCTCATTGTCTGACGTGCACTTTTCACCCGGTTAGCGGAATTCTGACTGATGTGCCCCTGGTGCCCTGCCGGTTGGCGCTGACGTCCGCGGGTCAGCGGGGCAGCGCCCGTTGCGGGTCCTCCCCGACCACTGCGCGTGCGGCCTTCCCGGCCAGGTGGCCGAAGAGCTCGACGGCCGGTGAGCCGTTGCCGGTCCGCCACACCAGGCCGTACCGGACGGGGACGCCGCCCACCAGCGGAACGTAGGCGACCCCCGGCCAGCGGTGGTAGGCGGCGGTGTGCGCGGCGGTCAGCATGGCCCCCTTGCCGGCGGAGACGAGCACCAGCGCCTCCTGCATGTTGGTCACGGCCGGTCGGTGGTCGATCGGCCGGCCGTTGGGGGTGCGGCTGGGGAACCGGTGCTCCAGCCAGTAGTCCGGGACGTCGCCGTCCACCGTCAGCAGCGGAACGTCGCCGAGGTCCTCGAGCGACACCGCGTGCCGGGCGCTCAACGGGTGCCCGGCGGCGACCGCGAGCACCCGCTCCTCGGTCAGCAGCGCGGGCCCCGCCGTCAGGTCGCTCTCCCGCACCGGGAAGTCCACGAGCTGGACGTCGAACTGGCCCCTGCGCAGCAGCCCGAACGGGTCGGACATGGGCACCTCGCAGATCTCCACCACCAGGTCGGGGTGCGCGGTGCGCAGGGCCTCGGCCGCCCGCATCGTCATCTCGCCCGCCAGGGGGGTGGAGAAGCCGACGTGCAGCGCGCCGGCCATGCCCCGGGCCGTGGCGGTGGCCCGCTCCAGGGCCTCCCGGATGGCGCGGTGGTGCGGACCGAGGTCGTCGCGCAGCCGTTCCCCGAGGCGGGTGAGCGTGACCTGCCGGCTGGTCCGCGCGAACAGGGGCGCGCCGACGCGGCGTTCCAGCTTCTGCACGAGCTGGCTCACCCGGGCCCTGGACAGGTGCAACCGGGTCGCGGTCCGTCCGAAGTGCAGTTCTTCGGCGAGAACGAGGAAGCACTCGAGTTCGTACCGGTCCACGTGTGCCTCCAACCACGTCGAGGATTATCGGTAAGACAGATTGAACGAACGTTGTGATCATCGATGTTGTTCCACCCCGGGTGGCGGCCGAGGCTGGAGGTACCGACTGCATCTCCCTAGAAGGGGACCTGATGAGTGCCGTGAAGAGCCCGGACGCGGTGCGCGTGCGCAACCGGGGCATCCTGCTCGTGCTGTGTGGCGCGATATTCCTGGAAGGCATCGACGTGGCCATGCTCAACCTGGCCCTGCCGTCGATCCGTGCCGACCTGGGGTTGCCCACCGGCGAACTCCAGTGGGTGATGAGCGCCTACGTCCTTGGCTACGGGGGCTTCATGCTCCTGGGTGGGCGAGTGGCCGACCTGTTCGGACGTCGTCAGATGTTCGTCCTGTGGCTCACGGTCTTCCTGCTGTTCTCCGGACTCGGTGGCCTCGCCACCGAGGGGTGGATGCTGATCGCCGCCAGGTTCGTCACGGGGGTCGCCGCGGCGTTCATGACCCCGGCCGGCCTTTCCATCATCACCACCAGCTTCGCCGAGGGCCCGGAGCGCGACCGGGCGCTGCTCATCTACACGGGGACCGGCGCCGGGGGGTTCTCCGTCGGGCTGGTCGCCGGGGGGTTGCTCACCGCCGTCAACTGGCGGTGGGTCTTCTTCGCCCCCGTGGCGCTCTCCCTGGTCATCCTGGTCGCGGCCCTGGTGTTCGTCCCGGCGTCCCCCCGACCGCAGCGGCGGGGGCAGGGCATCGACCTGGCCGGGGCGTTCACCGTCACCGCGGCCCTGGTGCTGATCGTCCTGGCGGTCGAGCGCGCCGGCCACGCCGGGGTCGCCGTCAGCGTCGGCACGCTGCTGGCCGGCGCGGCCCTCCTCGCGGCCTTCCTAGCCATCGAACGCCGCTCGTCCGCGCCGCTGGTCCGACTGGACTTCTTCCGCAACGGCCGCCTGGTGCGGGCCAACCTCGCGGCGATGCTCTTCGCCGCGGGGTTCTTCGGCTTCCAGTTCCTCCTCGTGCTGTACCTCCAGGAGCTGCGCGGCTGGTCCACCCTGCAGACCAGCTTCGCGATGCTCGTCCTCGGGGCCGACGCCGTCCTGTCCCCGACGCTGACCCCGCGGCTGGTCAACCGGTTCGGCAAGCCCCCGGTCATCCTGGGCGGACTGCTGATCGCGGCGCTCGCCTACGGCCTGTTCCTGCCGCTCGGCGCCGACTGGTCGTACGCCGTGATGTTCCCCGGTCTGCTCGGCGTCGGACTCGCCTTCTCCCTGGCGTACGGGCCGCTCACCATCGCGGGGACGGAGGGCGTCGCGGAGGAGGAGCAGGGGTTGGCCGGCGGCCTGCTCTACACGTCGTTCCAGATCGGTGCGGCCCTCGGGCTCTCCGCGGCCAGCGCTGTCAACGTCGCCGCCACCGACGGTTCGACGGCCGCGGACCTCCTGCACGGTTACCGGGCCGCGCTGCTGGTGCCGTTCGTCGCCGCCGTCGCCGCCACCCTCGTCGGCCTCCTCGGCCTGCGCCCCGGTCGTGGCGGCACCTCGGTGGTCGCCCGCGGGCCCGCCGCCGCGGAACCCACCGCGGCCGTCAACTGCTGACCGTTGGACGGGGAACGGTGACGCGGGGAACGGGGGCGCGGGGAACGGGGACGCGGGGGCGTTCAGCCCACGCGGGCGGCCACGGCTCGGGCACACTCCATCGACTCCGTGCGCGTGGTATCCACCTCGAGGTCGTAGACGACGCCCTCGTGGACCACCTGCGCCTGTGACGCCGCCATCCCGGTGACCCGGTCGCCACGCGCCACCTCGCGGCCCGCGGCGACGGCGCCGTCACACCTGACGGCCACCCACAGCACGTCGAGCCCGTCCAGTGCCTTCCGCCACCGCTGCTGGGACGCGGCCCCGCCGAGGAAGACGTCGTCGATGATGATGTGGGCCCCCGCCCGGGCCATCGCGGCGATCCCGTCCATCCAGGCCGCCTCCAGGGCCGTGAACTCCGACCCGACCGACACCCCGCCGTCCTCGGCGAACGTGATGCCCTCGGTGGACGCCTGGATGGAGGCCGGCATCGCCTCGATGAGGCTGTCGATGCCGAACGTCAGCCACGGGTCGGGCAGGACCGCCTGGAGGCACCGGGCGATGCCCGACTTCCCCGAGCTCGACCCCCCGTTGAGCACGATGACTTGCGACATCGCGCCACTGTAGGGCCACCGAGCACGCACACAAAACGGATTTGTGGCGAACGTTCGCGGCCCGGGGGCGGTCGGACGTCGTGTCCCCAAGGGGGCGCCCCGCTGTTCCCCGACCTCGGTGGCGGTCGGGGAACAGCGGGGCGGGAGGACAGGTGCCGCGGTCGCGGTCCGGTCGCGCGGGTCAGGCGATGCTGCGTCCCTCGACCGCGTCCACGGCGATCGCGGCGGGTCCGGCGTCGCCGCGCACACCGAAGCCGTAACGGTACTGGGCCCGCACGGTGGCGTCGGACAGGTCCGGCAGGTGGTCCAGGGTGGTGGCGGTGACCAGCTTCCACCCGTCACCAGAGTCCACGTAGATCGCGGCGCGCTCGCCCACCACGCTCAGCGCGAACCTGCCGCCGTCGGGGACGGTGACGTCCTGCTTGGCGCCGAACACCGCGATGCCGCCCGGCACCTGGGGGCCGCGCACCTCGAATCCCACGGCCTTGCGGGTGTTGACGTAGTAGGCCAGCACGTCGGTCGTCCCGTCCCGCACCAGTCCGGTGTAGACGGTGTCCATGTCGGACGAGGTGCCCTGGAACCGGCGCACCGTGACGCTGGTTGCGAAGGCGGGGCTGCGCGGCGAGGTGTCACCGGCGTAGGTCCCGAACCAGCTCTGCGTCGGGTGGGAGGCGTTGAGGGTGCCGCCCTGGACGGTCAGCGTCGGTAGGGCCCTGTCCTCGGGGAGCACCCGGTTCGCCCGGTAGCTCCCGGTGCTGTCGGTGTCGAAGGCGTCGTTGAACTCCCGGTTGGCGAAGGCGTCCGGGGCCGGGGGCACCTGCTGGGAGGCGGGCGGGAGGCGGAAGGTCACCCTGCGCTCACCGCCCGGGTAGGCGGCGCAGACCACGGGGTACTCGGGGTTCTGCGGGGTGAAGGCCGTCACCCGGGTGGTGATCGTCTGGCTCTGCCCGGTGGCGAGCCGCCCCAGGGTGACGTCCTGCGTATCGACCGCCACCCCGGCGCAGGCGCGCAGCTCGAGCCGGCCCGCCAGGGGCGCCACGTCGTGGTTGGTGACGGTGAGGGTCACGGGCGAACCGATCTCTCCGCGTCCCTCGGTCCGCGCGGTGACGTCCACGTTGTGGTCGGTCGGCGAGGGGACCGCCGCCGCGGCCAGGCTCACCTGGTCCAGGTCGAAGTAGCCGTTCCAGTCGTCACCGACCGAGCCGCGCACCCAGACCTTGATCCGGGAGACGGCCGAGCGGGACTCCCACGCGGACAGGTCCACGGTCAGCCGCTCGAAGTCGCCCTGGGCGGACAGGGGTGCGGTGCCCGCGGCGACCCGCCCGTCCTTCCCGTAGACACGCACCTTGGCGTGGAAGGTGTTGCCCGGCCGGAAACGGTCGTCGGCGTCGGCCGGGACGCGCACGGACACCGAGAGCTGCGGGTGGGTGCTGGCGTCCAACGGCTGGTCGAGAACCAGGTCGGCGCCCTTCCAGGTCTTCGCGTACCGGGACCAGCCGGGGACGGAGCCGTTGAAGCCGACCCGCAGCGCGCCGTCCACCTGGCTGACGCCCGAGGAGTTGTCGGACGCCCGCCAGCCGTCGGTGCCGTCGGTGAAGTCGGAGACCACGCGCTCGACGACCGGGGTGGCCTGGTGCCGCACCCCCACGGGGTCGGGCGCGGAGCGCACCGCCAGCTCCGCCGGGTCGAAACCGGGGATGACGTCCGCCCAGTCGGAGATCCCGATGATCTCCTTGGCGAACTCGGTGGCCTCCAGCGACCGCACGGTGTCGATGTCCCGGTAGACGTCGTAGATCGGCTTGTGCTCGCCGGGCATGGCGGCGGCGCCGTGCTCGTCGTCCCAGGTCCACAGGCCGAGGTGGAGCCCGCCCTCGTGCTGGTGGTCCACGTGGCGGTGGAGGATGAAGCTGTCGATGCCGTCCAGGAACGCGATCTTGTAGTAGGCGTAGGCGTACGCCGCGGCCTGTAGGTCCAGCGCCTCCTCGGAGTAGTCCTGGGCGTTGAGGCCCTGTTCGGACAGGATGATCCGGCGGGGCTGTCCCTGGTAGAGCTGCTCGCTTCGCGCCATGTAGCGGGGCAGCACCTGGATGTTCTTGAAGGTGATGCGCTGGCTGTCGAAGCTGTCGGTGGCGGTCCTGTCGTTCCAGAACGCCGGGTTGAACAGGTTCTCCGGGTACGGGTGGTGGGCGAGGTTCCACGGGAAGTCGCCCTGGGCCTTGGTGAGCCGGTTGAGCCCGTCGATGACGTCCCGGCCCCGGTACTCGCGCAGGTGGTCGTCGCCGACCGCCGCCGTCCAGTAGTGGGTCAGCGAGGTGTAGACGCGGCCGTTGGTGTCGGCCTTGCGGACGGACTGCCAGGTGATCCGCAGGGCGCGGGCGTAGTACTCGAGGAAGTCGTCGAGGGACTGGGCACCCATGTTGTACCAGTACCGCTGGGCGTCGATCTCGTTGCCGACGATCCAGCCGCTGGCCCGGCCGTGGGCGCCGTCGGCGCGGGTGTACCGGTCGGCGAGGAACTCCATGGCGGCGGTGAGGTAGCCGGTGCCCTCCGCGGTCTTGGTGTCGAAGGCGTAGACCGTGCCCTTTCCGATCTCGGCGTCGGGGTGCACCAGCTCGGGCCAGGCGGAGGTCGGGCGGTTGTTCTGGTACAGGATGAGGATGAGGTTGACCAGGATGCCGTTGTCCGACAGCGGCTTGATCTGGGAGTCCAGGGAGCCGACCGCGGCCTTGTCGAAGTAGTAGGTCCGGCCGCGGGAGGTGAAGGGGACGGCGTTCTGGGCGGCGTTCGGCCCGGCCCGCATCACCTGGTCGAGGGCGACGTTGACCGCGGCGTGGCCGGTGCCGGTCTCCTCCGCGTCGTCGGTCATCTCGACCTGCAACCCCTTCTTGCCCGCGACGTGCGGGTACGGGGTGTCGGTGATGCCGGGGAAGCGCACGTCGTCCACGTAGTGCGGCGTGCCCAGGACCGTGTCGTCGGCGACCGCGAGGAACTTGTCGTCGAAGTGGTCGTCCTGGCCCTCCCGGCGGGCGATCCGGGCGGTGAAACCGCCGTCGTCGCCCGGGGAGACGGTGGCGACCGGCTCCCCGGTGGCGCGGTCGGCGGCGTCCTGCCAGGACTCGAGGGCGTAGAGCGCGACTTCGTCAGCGGATGACCGGCCGGTGATGGTGACGGTGTCCTGGTCCGCGGCCACCGAGGTGATGCCCGGCGCGGTGTCCGCCCGGGCGGGGGCGGCCGTCCACGCGACCGGGAGGGCCAGTGCGAGGGCGAGGAGCCCGGCGGCCGGCCGAAGTCTTCGTCGTGCTTGGACCATCGTTTCTCCTGGTGTGTCCGAGCGAGTGTTCCCTGCGATCCGCCGCTGCCCCGCCGGTCCGTCCTCGGGCGCCGGGACAGCCGGTGCCGAGGGCTGCCCCCCTAGGAATTGAAACCTTTCATACGGCTGGAAGTGTGACGCTGGCTCAATCGCGCTGTCAACGCCCGTGCAGCGATTGGGTGTGCGGCACCGAGAACCCTTGGTGGAGAAGGGGATTGAGGCTCGGCGAGCCTTGGTTCGCCGGTGGCGCGGCGTCTGGACGGGTGGCGCTGGCCGCTTTGACATAGGGCAGTTCTGAAACATTTCACTGCCCATGGGGCCCGACCCGGTGCGCGGCTGCGGCCGGAGGTGCTGTCGGTGCCCTGGGGCATGCTGCTGGGCATGACGCCTTGGACCCTGACCGGCATCGAGGATGCCCTGCGTGCGAGCTGGGCCGCCGACACCTGTTCACCGGACGACGCGGCGAGGGCCGGCTGGACCGGGGAGAACCCGGGCTGGGGGCACGGCGACATCACCGCGCTCCTGCTCAACGACGTGTTCGGCGGGGACCTGATGGTCGCCGACGTCCACCACCGTGGCGAACGGCTGGGCTACCACTGGTGGAACCGACTGCCCACGGGGATCGAGATCGACCTCGCGAGGGACCAGTTCCGCGACGGCCAGACGATCGGCGCGGGTCGGGTGGCCCGCCGGCAGACCACCCGCCCGGTGCACCGTTGGAGGGAGTACCAGGTGCTCTCCGGCCGGGTGCTGTCCAGGCTCTGACGGGCGGGCCGGCACACCGGTACGGGGCAACGGCCGAGGGGCGGCGCGTCGTTGACCGGTGGAGGCCCCGCGCCCGCGTCGGGCCCGAGGGGGCCTCCAGGACGCCACCTACCCTGTCCGCATGAGCCGACTGCATCTGTTCGACATGGACGGGACCCTGATCCGCGGATCGTCCGCCTGCCTGGAGATCGCCCGGGAGTTGGGGCTCGTCGCCCACTTCCAGGCGCTGGAGCGGGACCTCTCGGCCGGGCTGATCGACGCGCCGGGGTACGCGGTGGCCGCCTACCAGAAGTTCGAGTCGCTCAGCGAGGCCCAGGTCGCGGCGGCGTTCGCCGGGGCGCCCTGGCTGCGCGGCATCCGCGAGGTGTGGGCGGACATCCGGGAACGGGGCGAGTTCTGCGCGGTGATCTCCCTGTCGCCCAACTTCTTCGTGGAGCGGCTGCGGGAGTGGGGTGCGCACGAGGCCCGGGCGTCGGTCTTTCCACGGATGCCGTTCGCCGGGGCGGAACTCGACCCGTCCGGAATCCTTCGGCCGGAGACCAAGGTGCGGGTCGCCGAGGAGCTGTGCGCCCGGTTCGGGGTGCCGCCGCAGCGCTGCGTGGCCTACGGGGACTCGCTTTCGGACGCTCCGCTGTTCGCCACGGTGCCCACCGCGGTGGCGATCAATGCGGACCACCACGTCAACGACCTGGCGAGCCATTCCTACAGCGGGAACGATCTGCGCGAGGCGTATGCCCTGGTGCGGTGAACGGGGTGTAGATGGCTGGATTTCTTCGGTGACTATCGACTTTGCCGGTGTTTCGACGTGTGTCTGGCGCATGCCCGTGTAACAGCGGCGCGGGGCCGGGGGTTGTTTATTTGACTCGGCCCGGTATGGTCGGTTGCAATCAGCGACGGAAAACGACCACGGAGGCGCGCGACCCACCAGTTAACGATCCTCTGGGCGTGGCGCCCACCTCCCAACGCTTCCTGACCTGCGGTCCGCACCCGTCCCCTGTGTAGGGATTTCGGCCACCGAGGCGGAGATCATGGGTCAAACCGTGCCCTTCACTGAATCTCCACAAAGGATGTCCGGTATGGGCAGGGATTTCGGCACGTGAACTGAGACGTGGCGAATACGGTGACGCGGTGGGGCAATGCGGAAGAGGCTCTTGTCCATTCGGGATCGAGTACGCGGAAGAGAGCAGTTCGAGGCTTGGGTAGGCGATGGATGCGGTGAGAGCCATGTCGGCGCGGACGGGTAATTCTGCGGCGAACCGGGAGCGCCCGGGCGGACCCGCACAGCCCCCTCCGCAGGACCCGGTGGAACAGGACGGGAGCTGGAGCTGGTTCGCTCCGTCCAGGCCCGGGCTCCCCGGGCAGCCGGTCCACACGACGCGGCCGACCGCGCCGGCCCCCGCCGCAACGCCCGGTTCCGCCGCCCCCCCGTCGCCGGCCCACCGGACACCGACCGGTGCCCCCGCGCGCCCGCGTTCCAACCCGCTCGCCGGGCTGCGGTCGGCGTCAGCCCTGCGCGCCGCCGCCCGCAGGGCGGGGCCACCGCCCGAGGTGTCGGCGCACGGCGCCCCGTTAGCACCCGCACCGGCCCGTCACGACGCCCCGCCGACGGCCGCGGACTCCGCCCCGCCGCCGGCGCCCCCCGTGCCCTGGGTGCCCCCGGTGTCGCAGGGCTCCTCGGTGGACCCGCTGTTCCGGGGGGAACCACGGGCCGACGCCGCCCCGGCCGCGCCGCCGGCACCGGCACCCGCCCCGCCACCCGCGCGTTCCGCGGACCTGACCTCGGTGGCGCAGGCCCCGGTCCCCCCGCCGGTCCCGGCCCCCTCGCGCCCCCTCAACGCCCGGCCCACCTCCGAGGACGCGGCCCTTATCGTGCGGTCCATGGAGGCCGTCGCCCCGTTCGCCGACAAGGTGGTCTCGTACTTCTACGCCACGTTGTTCCTGCACAACCCCCACCTGCGTGAGCTGTTCCCGGCCGCCATGGACCACCAGCGCGACCGGCTGTTCCGTGCGCTGCTGATCGCGGCCAAGCACGTGGACGACCAGGAGTTCCTCACCCAGTACCTGTCCAACCTCGGTCGCGGCCACCGCAAGTACGGCACCAGGTCGGAGCACTACCCGGCGGTGGGCGAGGCGCTGATCGCCGCGCTGTCCCGCTACGGGGACGGTGTGTGGGACGACGAGACCGAGGCGGCCTGGGTCCGCGCCTACACCACCATCTCGCAGACCATGATCGACGCAGCCGCGGCCGACGAGCGGGTGGCTCCTGCCTGGTGGGAGGCGGAGGTCGTCTCCCTGGAGCGGCGCACCCGGGACATCGTCGTGCTCACGGTGCGGCCCGACCAGCCGTACCCGTTCCAGGCGGGCCAGTACACCACCCTGGAGACCCCGTGGTGGCCGCGGGTCTGGCGGAACTACTCGTTCGCCACCGCGCCCCGCCCCGACGGACTGCTGACCTTCCACGTCAAGGCGATCCCCGCCGGCTGGGTCAGCACCGCCCTGGTGCACCGCTCCCAGCCCGGGGACGTCCTGCGCCTCGGCCCTCCGGCCGGCTCCATGGTGGTGGACCACTCCTCGGCCCACGGACTGCTGTGTCTGGCCGGCGGCACGGGGATAGCCCCCATCGAGGCGATCGTCGAGGACGTCGCGGCGTACGGCATCAGGCGCAGGGTGGAGGTGTACTACGGGGCTCGCTGCCGCGAGGACCTGTACGACCTGGAGACCATGGTCCGCCTGGAACGGCAGCATCCCTGGCTCTCGCTGCACTCGGTGGTGGACACCCCCGGTGAAGGCCAGGGGACGGAGCCGCTCACCGACCTGGTGCGCCAACACGGCCCCTGGCAGGCGTTCGACGCCTACCTCAGCGGGCCGCCCGGACTGATCCGCAGCGGGGTGGACGCGCTGACCGGAATCGGCATCCCGTCGCACCGGATACGCCACGACTTCGTGGGCGACCCGGTGGAGGCGGACGAGTGACGCCAGCGACCAGCGATGGGACGCGGAACAGGGGAGACGTTGTACGCAGATGAGCGCACCGGGCGCCCCGGCCGGCCGGCCAACGGCACGGACCTGCCCGCCGGCCGGGCGCACCCGACCGGGGACCGCCCCGGGTCGCCGGGGGAACACCGGTTGCAGGAGAAGATGGGCACCACGGCCCGCGCAGACCGGTTCTACAACGACCAGGTGCTGGACCACCTGAACCCGCGGATGCAGGAGTTCGTCGCCCGGCAGGAGATGTTCTTCCTGTCCACCGCGGACGCCAGGGGGGAGTGCGACAGCACGTTCCGCGCCGGCCCGCCCGGTTTCCTCCAGGTGCTCGGCGCCCGCAGCCTGGCCTACCCGGAGTACCGGGGGAACGGGGTGATGGCCAGCCTCGCCAACATCAGCGAGAACCCGTACGTCGGCATCCTGCTGATCGACTTCACCCGGGACCGGATCGGGCTGCACGTCAACGGCCGCGCCAGGTTCCGCACCGACCAGGAGATGCGCATGGCGTACCCGCTGCTGCCGGTGGACCCCGTCCCCGGTCGGCGCCCGCAGGTGTGGGTGGAGGTCGAGGTCATCGAGGCGTACGTCCACTGCTCCAAGCACATCCCCCGGATGGTGAAGCTGCCCACCTCGGCGGGCCGGGCCTGGGGCACCGACGACACCCAGCGCAAGGGCGGCGACTACTTCGGGGCGGCCCGGAGCAGGCAGGAACGCGGACTGCGCACCGAGCCACAGCCCGAACCCGAGCCGTTCGACGGTTGGCGGCTGCCCGAGCAGCACCCCCACGCCGACGTCTCGGGGAGCACCGCTCCCTGACGGCGCAGCGCCGCGGGCGGAACCGGAGCCCCGGGGGAGGGGGGCGCCCTCAGGCCAGGTCGGCGGCGAGCAGGGCCCTCACCCCCTCCACGTTCGCGCTCAGGTAGTCGCGCAGCGACGGCGGCACCACCTCCACCGAGGCGATTCCCTCCGGGCTGAACGGGACGCGGACGATGTCGTACTCGCCGTTGGGCTCCTCCACCTCGGGGCCGTGCCGGCGGGCGGGGTCCATCGCCCGCAGCCGGCAGACGAAGAAGTGCTGGACCTTCACGCCGTGCCGTCCGTCCTCGGTGGTGTGCGGGACGGTGTCCACGAACGCCGGCACCACGTGGGTCACGGTGGCGCCCAACTCCTCGTCCACCTCCCGGCGCAGGGCGTCCACCACGGTGTCGTCGCCCGGTTCCACGCCGCCGCCCGGGGTGATCCAGTACGGCGCCCGGTGGGGCTTGGTGCGCTTGATCAGCACCAGGTCGTCGCCGTCCAGCAGGATGGCGCGGGCCGTGCGCTTGACCACGGGACGCCCCTGCCCCGTCCCAGTGCCGCCCGTGGGACCTGCGTCGTGCTCCCCGGGTCCGGTGCCCGTCATCGTCCCTCGTCCCCGGTCAGGTGCCGTGCCCGGTCGAGGGCCTGGCGCACGTCCGCGACGAGGTCGCGCGGGTCCTCCACCCCGACCGAGAGGCGGACGAACCCCGCGGCCACCGCGTCGCCGCCCCAGCGCGCCCGACGCTCCGCGGTACTGCGCACCCCGCCGAAGCTGGTCGCCTGGTGGACCAGTCGCAGGGAGTCCAGGAACGCCTCGGCGTGTGCCCGGTCCGGCAGGGTGAACGAGACCACGCAGCCGAAGCGGCGCATCTGCCATGCCGCCACCGGGTGGCCGGGGTCGTCCGGGTGACCGGGGTGCCGCACCCCGGTCACCTCGGGGTGCCGGGTCAGTTCGGTGGCCACCGCGAGGGCGTTCTCCGCCTGCCGCCCGACGCGCAGCTCCAGGGTCGCCAGGGAGCGGTGGGCCAGCCAGCTCTCCATGGGGCCGGGGACGGCGCCGACCGTCCTGCGCCAGTGCCGCAGCTCCTGGGCCAACGCGGGGTCGCGCACGGCGGCGTAGCCGAGGAGCAGGTCACCGTGGCCGGTCAGGGCCTTGGTGCCGCTGGCCACGGAGAAGTCGGCGCCGAGGTGGAGGGGGCGCTGCCCGAGCGGGGTGGCCAGGGTGTTGTCCACGGCGACGAGTGCGCCCTCGGCGTGCGCGGCGTCGGCGATCCGGCGGATGTCGCAGACGTCGAGCCCCGGGTTGGACGGGGTTTCCAGCCACACCAGCCGTGCGCCGCGCAGCTCCCGGAGTGCGCCTTCGCCCGCGGTGGGCGCCAGGCGCACCCGTGCGCCGTGGCCCTCGAGCCGTGGGACGAGCTGCCGTACCGTGTAGTAGCAGTCCGTGGGGAGCACCACGGTGTCCCCGGCCCGGACCTGGGACAGCAGCACGGCGGAGACGGCGGCCATCCCTGAGGCGAACGTCACACACTCCACGGTGCCCGCGGCGGGCGTCGCCCCGCCGGTGTCCGGCGCGGGGCGGTCCTCCGGGTGTCCCGCCTCGAGGGTGGCGAGTGCGGACTCCAGGCCGGTCCAGGTGGGGTTGGCGTCCCTGCCGTAACGGTAGTCGCCGGCCGGTTCGCCGGGCAGGTGGTAGTGCGCGGCGAACACCGGCCCGGGCAGGGGGGGTTCGTTGGGGCGGGCGGGCGGAAGACCGGCGTGCGCCGCGAGGGTGCCGTCCGCCGGGGGGCGTGGTGCGGTCATCGGTGAATTGTCCCTCGTTGCCCGGTGGAGCGGTGTCGTACTGCCCGGAGAGACTCCTCCTGGGGCCCCGCCCTACTTCTCAGGGAGGAGACCGCACCCGCCTTACGGTGTACGAGACGCGGTGGCCGCTCGTGCCCTGGGCCGATCTGCCCCCGGGGCGCCCATAAATGTCACCGTGGGGGGCGAACATATGCCTAGAGTCTTACCCTGCATCCCCCCTGCCGTATTGAGGAGTAAGCATGTTCGGACGACTCGGCCGGGTCGTCGTCTACAACCCCTGGAAGGTGATAGCTGTCTGGTTGTTGGCGGCTGTGGCGCTTGTGGCCTTCGGCCCCAAGCTCGCCGATGTCACCAACAGCGACCAGACGAGCTTCCTGCCCAGCAAGTACGAATCGGTCCAGGCCTCGGACCTGTCCGACGAAGCTTTCCCCGACAACAGCGACGCCTCCGCGTTGCTGGTCTTCAAGCGCGCTGACGGCGGGGACATCACCAAGGCGGACGAG
This sequence comes from Wenjunlia vitaminophila DSM 41686, assembly GCF_000380165.1. Classification (GTDB taxonomy): domain Bacteria; phylum Actinomycetota; class Actinomycetes; order Streptomycetales; family Streptomycetaceae; genus Wenjunlia; species Wenjunlia vitaminophila. The sequence continues at coordinate 97,432 of NZ_KB904669.1, read as the reverse complement.
GACAAGGTCGCCGAGATCTCGGACAAGCTCGCTGGCGCGAAGATCGAGCGGGTGCTCGGCGTCACGCCCATGCAGGTCTCCGACAACGGCAAGATCATGCTGTCTTCGGCGGAGATCAAGGGCACCACCTCCGACCAGGACGTCCCGAAGGTGGTGGAGAAGCTCAGGGACGAGACAGAGCCGCTGATGAAGGGGACCGGCCTGGAGGTCGGTTACACCGGCGAGGCGGCGATGCTCCTGGACAACGAGGACGCGTTCAAGCGGGCCGAGCAGATCGTGGGCATCGTGACGATCGGCCTGATCATCGTTCTGCTGCTGATCATCTACCGCAGTCCGATCGCCGCCCTGATGCCGATCGTCTGCGTGGCCCTGGTCTCGATGGTCTCCCAGCCGGCGATCGCCCTGGTGGCCAAGGGGTTGGGCCTGGACGTCGACCAGTCGCTGCCCGTCATCCTGACCGTGGTGCTCTTCGGCATCGGCACCGACTACATCCTCTTCCTGCTGTTCCGGTACCGGGAACGGCTGCGCGCGGGCGACGACCGCAAGGAGGCCATGGTGGTCTCCGTGGAGCGGGTCGGTGAGGCGATCGCCTCGGCGGCGGGAGCGGTCATCATCGCGTTCGGTGCGATGCTGCTGGCCTCCCTGGGCAGCTTCCGCTCCCTCGGTCCCGGTCTCGCGGTCGCGGTGCTGGTGATGGCGATATCCGCGCTGACCCTGGTCCCGGCCGTCATCTCGCTGCTCGGCACCAAGGTGTTCTGGCCGTCCAAGGGCTGGCAGAAGCAGTCCAAGGGCACCCTCGCGCACAAGGTCGGCGGCGTTGTCGGGCGTCGTCCCGCGGTGACCGCGATCGTCTCCGGCCTGGTCATGCTCACCCTGGCCGTGGGCGTGGTGGGCTTCAAGGCCGACTACGACCAGCTCAGCCAGCTCCCCAGCGACACCGAGTCGGCGCAGGCGATGGACGACATGAAGTCCGCGTTCCCGGCCGGTATGGACACCCCGACCGAGGTGTACCTCACCAGCAAGAGCGGCAAGGCGCTGGACAAGGCGACGGTGGAGAAGTTCGCCGCCAGCCTCGAGGGGAAGCACAAGATCGGCAGCATCCTCGAGGTGGACCCGCCCGAGGGGTCCCCCGCGGGCACCGAGCCGACCCTGGCCAGGTACAGCGAGGACGGCAAGACCGCGCTGATCCAGGCGGTGCTCGACATCAACCCGTTCAGCATCGAGGCGCTGGACACCATCGATCCGCTCCGGGGCACCGTGCACGCCACGACCCCCGAGGGCACCGACGCGGTGGTGGGCGGTGGCACCGCGGCCTACACCGACGTCCGCGACGCCACCAACCGCGACATGAAGGTGATCTTCCCGGTCGCCGGGTTGCTGATCGCCCTGATCCTCGGGTTGCTGCTGCGCAGCGTGGTCGCACCCTGGTACCTGATGCTCGCCGTGGTGGTGACCTTCACCGGCACCCTCGGGTCCACGGTGATGGTGTTCCAGGGTCCGGTGGGCCACCCCGGCGTGATGTTCATGTTGCCGATCCTGATCTACATGTTCGTGGTGGCGATCGGCACCGACTACAACATCCTGATGGTGGCCAGGCTCCGGGAGGAGGCCCGGGCCGGGCACGAACCGCGGAAGGCGGCGGCGCTGGCCGTCGAGCACGCCGGTCCGTCCATCGCGTCCGCCGGCATCATCCTTGCCGGCACGTTCGCCTCGCTGATGCTCGCCGGGGTGAGCATGATGACGGAGATGGGCTTCTCGGTCTCGGTGGGCATCTGCATCTCGGCGTTCGTGATGTCGATGTTCCTGGTGCCCAGCATCACCGCGCTGATCGGTCACCGGGCCTGGTGGCCCGGCCACGCCGACGCCCCCCGCAAGGGTGGGCAGCTCCCCCCGGCCGGTGAGCCGGAACGGCAGCCGGAGCCCGCGGGCCGGCACTGACGACCGGGTCCCCGGGGCGGCCCGGGGACCCCTCGCCGAGGACCGCGAACAGAACCAGGCCGGGCCGGCCGCCTCCCACGGCGGCCGGCCCGGCTTCGTCGTTGGTGCGGGCCGGCACACGGCCCCGGGGCTGTTCAGTCCTGGGGCTTGGCGTGCTTGCCGCGTCTGCCGGGCGGCACGACCTGCTCGGCCACTGCCTCGAGCAGCCCCACGGACGCCGCCTCGATCAGTTCCAGGCACCGTCGGAAGTGTTCGATGCCGCCGTAGTACGGGTCGGGGACGTCCAACTCGCCCTTCCTGGCCGCCGGGTCGAACGACCGCAGCAGGCGCACCTTGTCGACGTCCCGCGCGGTGGGCGCCAGGTACCGCAGGAACCGGGCATGGCTCTCGTCGAGCGCCACCACCAGGTCGAGGCCGACGAACCAGGCCGGCTTGAACTGCCGCGCCGCGTGCTCGTCCGGGTAGCCGTTGGCGGCCAGCACCGCGACGGTCCGCAGGTCGGCGCCCTCGCCCTCGAACCAGCCCCCGGTCCCGGCGCTGCTCACCTTGACCAGGTCGGAGAGCCCGGCGTTGTCCACCATCGTCCGGAACACCGAGGCGGCCATGGGGGACCGGCAGATGTTGGCCGTGCACACGAAGCACACCCGGTACCAGACGCTCCCGGCCCGCATCACGGGCGCGGGCGCAGCCGGACGGACCGAGGGTGCTGTCATGCCTACCATCATCCGCGATGACCGCCCCCGGCGGCGGGTTGTTGCCCAGGAGATGGCCGGCAGTAAGCGAACAGTGACAAATGGGCCGCGGACATCTTCTATCGGCTTGCGTTTATATAATCAAATGGTAATACTCGTCTCATGGACGTGTTCGAAGCCGTGGCCGAGCCCAGCCGCAGGGCGCTGCTCGACGAGCTGGCCCAGGGCGAGCGGTCCGCCGGGGAACTCGTCGCGACCCTGCCGGGCCTGAGCCAGCCCGCCGTCTCCCGGCACCTGAGGGTGCTGCGGGAGGCGGGTCTCGTCGAGGTCCGCCCCGACGCGCAGCGCAGGATCTACGCGTTGCGCGCGGATGCGCTGGCCGAGATCGACGCGTGGCTCGGGCGCTACCGCCGCTACTGGTCCGGGCACCTCGACGCCCTGGAAGCCCACCTGGCGCGCACCCACCAGCCCCCACGTTCCACACCGGAGGGAGACTCGTGAGTGACGGACACGGCGAGCTGGAGATCGACGGGGACACCGCCGTCATCACCTTCGTCCGGTACCTGCCCTACTCCAGGGACGCGGTGTGGTCGGCCCTGACCGACCCCGAGCAGCGGGCCCACTGGTTCGGCGAGACCGTCATCGACGCCCGCCCCGGCGGCGCCATCGACATGCTGCCCACCGGACCGCCGGTCCCTGACCGGCAGAAGTGGATGACCGGTCGGATCCTGGTCTGGGACCCGCCGCACGTCCTGGAACACGAGTGGAAGCAGGCCATCACCGAGGACGGCGTCGTCCGGTACGTGCTGGAGGCCGCCGGCGAGGGCACGCTGCTCACCTTCAGCCACCGCGGACTGAGCGTCCGCCGGGGCCGGCAGTTCACGCCGGGCACGCACGCCTTCCTCGACCGACTCGAGTGCCACCTCGCCGGGACGGAGCTGCCCGGCTGGAGTGCCCGCTACCGGGAGGTCGCCGCCGACTACCCGGCGCGCCCCTGACCCGGGCCCCGCCGCAACGACCCACGGGAGTAACCCCCATGAACGACGGAACCACCACCATCCGTCCCAGTGTCGTCGTCGCCTACCACTCGGGACGGGGACACACCGCTGTCCTGGCCCTGGCCGTCGCCGAGGGCGTCCGCCAGGCCGGCGCCACCCCCACCGTGCTCGCGGTGGACGACTTCACCGACGACCAGTGGCCCGTCCTGGACGGGGCGGACGCCATCGTGTTCGGCAGCCCCACCTACATGGGCAACGTCTCCGCCGGGTTCCAGACGTTCGCCGAACGCACCTCCCGGCGCTGCGTCGAGGGCACCTGGCGGGACAAGGTCGCCGCGGGGTTCACCAACTCCGGCTCCAAGAGCGGGGACAAGCTCCAGACCCTGATGGCCATGGCGGTCCTCGCCGCCCAGCACCACATGCACTGGGTGAACCTGGGCCTCGCTGCCGGCTGGAACTCCACCACCGGCAGCGAGCACGACCTGAACCGCCTCGGCTTCTTCCTCGGCGCGGGCGCCCAGACCGACACCGACGTCGCCGCCGACCGGGTCCACCACTCCGACGCGCTCACCTGCCGGCACCTGGGTGCCCGGGTGGCCGAGGTCACCGCCCAACTCCTCGCCGGCCGCCGGGCCGCGGGCCGCTGCCGGCCGCAGCCGGTCGGCTGACCGTTCCCGCGACCCGGCACGGCCCCGCGGGCCGCGTGGCCGGGGAGGACCACCCGCCCCGTGGGCAGTGGGGCCGCTGCCGAGGGCCGCGGCAGCGAGGCACGGCCCGCCCGGGCAGGGGCGGGCCGTGCCGACGCGGGACTTGGTGGGATCAGGCCCCGCAGCCCAGGGTGCCGTTCTGGGCGTCGCTGATCAGCGCCCTGTGGGCGGCGTTGATCCGCTGCACGTCAGGCTTGACCACTGACCGGTCGTAGGTCATCAGACCGTTGAGTTCCCCTTCGACGTCGGATATCTGGGTGTAGACGGCCCCGTTGCCGCCGCGGCAGGCGAGTGCCCGCACGTCGTCGAGCCGCGCCAGGTAGTCGTTGGTGTAGGTGGCCGGGTCCACGTTGATGTACGACATCTGCACCGGCCAGGCGTGCCCGGGGACCGCGAGGCCGAGACCGCCGTACTCGCCGGCGACCAGGGCGCGCACGCCGTCGGGTGCGGGGAGCTGGGGCCTGGGGTAGTTGTGGGCGTCGGCGATGTCACCGTTGCCACCGTCCACGGCTCCGCAGCAGTTCAGGCCGCTCATGTTGTTGACCAGGCGGGTGGGGTCCCAGGACTTGGCCTGGTCGGCGACCCTGGCCTGGTCGTACTGGCCCCAGCCCTCGTTGAAGGTCACCCACATCACGATCGACGGGCTGCTGGCGTGCTCGTCGATCATCTCCTTCATCTCCAGCTCGTACTGGGCGCGGGCGGCGGTGTCCGGGGTGCGGCCCGCGGTCATGGCCGGCATGTCCTGCCAGACGAGCAGGCCCAGCTTGTCCGCCCAGTAGAACCAGCGGTCCGGTTCGACCTTGATGTGCTTGCGGACCGAGTTGTAGCCCATCTCCTTGTGCATCTTCAGGTCGTACGCCAGGGCCTCGTCGGTCGGCGCGGTGTGCAGCCCGTCCGGCCAGAAGCCCTGGTCCAGGGTGGCCATCATGAAGACGGGCGAACCGTTGAGCATGGTGCGCGGGGTGCCGTCCACCTTCTCCACGGCTATCGAACGCATCCCGAAGTAGCTGCCCACGGTGTCCCCGTGCTTGCCGCCGACGGTGACCTTCAGGTCGTACAGGAACGGGTCGTCCGGCGACCACAGCCGGGGGTCGGCGATCGGCAGGGTGAGCGGCTCACCGGTGCGGCCGGTCACCTCGGCGACCTTGGTGCCCTCGCGGTAGGCGGTGGCCCGCACCGGCAGCCCGTCGCGGACGCCCTTCGGTTCCACGGTCAGTTGCTCACGGGCGACGTCCGGGGTGAGCTTGAGCGAGTCGATGTGGTCGGCCGCGACCGGCTCCATCCACACCGTCTGCCAGATGCCGGAGGAGGCCGTGTACCAGATGCCGCTGGGGTCGAGGCGCTGCTTGCCGACCGGGGGGTTCTCCCCGGCACCCGAGTCCGTCGGGTCGTAGACGCCGACGATCAGCTCCTGGGTGCTGCCGGGCTTCAGCGCGTCGGTGATGTCGGCACTGAACTTGTCGTAGCCACCCTTGTGCTCGGCGACCCTGGTCCCGTTGACGTACACCTCGGACTGCCAGTCCACCGCGCCGAAGTTGAGCCGCAGGCGCTGCTCGTCGCCGATCTTCCAGCCAGGGGGAACGGTGAAGGTGCGGCGGTACCACATCCGGTCCTCGTGCCGCTGGATGCCGGAGAGCTGGGACTCGACGGGGTAGGGCACGAGGATCTTCTCGCCGAGGCGCTCGCCGAACGGGGGCGCCTCGCCGGACTCCGCGCCGGCGAACTCCCAGGTGCCGTTGAGGTTCTTCCACTTGTTCCGGGTGAGCTGCGGGCGGGGGTACTCGGGCAGGGCGTTGTCGGGGCCGACCTCGTCCGCCCACCGGGTGCGCAGCTCGTGGGTGGAGCGGTTGGCCCCGGTGGACCAGAACGCGTCCACGACCGCGCCGTTCTGGTCGGTCAGACCGCCCTCGCCGTCGTAGCGCAGGTCGGCCGTGCCCCTGGCGTTGCCGTCCTTGTTGCCCACGACGGGTTCCTTGAGGCCGACGAGGAGGGCCGTGGGGTCGGTGGGATCGAGCTGGGCGGAGTCCAGCGGCCAGGTGGCGCCGCCGATGACGGCGTCGAGGTGACCGGTGAGGTCGGACGGGGGCGCGGCCAGCTTCTGGGCGAAGTCGAGCTTCAGCGTGCGGCCGTCGCTCAGGACGGAGACGTCGGTCGCCCCGTTGTACTCGAAGCCGTCGGGGAGCAGGAAGGCCGTCCGGGGGACGGGCTCCTTGTCCCCTCCGGGCTTGGTCCACCGCAGGTGGAAGTTGGAGCCGCCGTAGTGTTCGAAGTACTCGACCTTGATGTCGTAGGCTCTGCCCGCCGTCAACTCGACGGGTTGCGAGACCTGTTCCCGGTCCCAGTCATCGACCCAGTGGTCGATGACGAGTTGCTGGTCGATCCAGAGCCGGAAGCCGTTGTCGGCGGTGACCGAGAACGTCGTCGGACCGGACTCCTCGGGCACGATCTTCCCCGTCCACCGGACGCTGACGTCGTCGGCCTGACCGGTGGCGAAGCTCAGTCGCGGTTCGAGGTTGTCGAAGTCGAGGTTCGGGTCGAATCCGGTGGCCTTGAGCTCGTGGAAGTCGAAAGCCCCGGGGGTGGAGTGGGTGTAGTACTCGCCCTTGAGTCCGTGGACCGGGGCGGGGTCCTCCGCGGCCGTCGCGGCTGGGGACCAGGTGAGGCCGGTGATGCCGAGGCCTGCTGCGAGCAGCATTGCGGCCGGGCGTGCCCCGTGTCGTCGGTGTCGGGTCGTGCGCACGGAATCCTCCATCACTGGGAAGGGTGGCGGCTCGTCGCGTGAGTCTGTACAACGAATATCTGTACAACGTTGGAAGGACGGCAGTTGGCATGACAACACGGCTCAGGCCCGCTGTCCAGTGTCCTGACAGACGTCCCCGAGGGTGGGACGCAGTGAACGCAGGGAGTTCCCAGTGCGGGTTAGTCTCAAAGACGTCGCGGAGCGTGCCGGCGTCTCCATCAAGACCGTCTCGAACGTGGTCAACAAGTATCCGCACGTCACCCCTGCGATGCGGGAGCGCGTGCAGCGGGCCATCGACGAGCTCGGCTACCAACCGAACGTGACTGCGCGTCACCTGCGCAAGGGCCGTACGGGGATCATCGCCCTGGCCGTCCCCGAGCTCGGCAACCCGTACTTCGCCGAGCTCGCCGGCGCGGTCATCGACGCGGCGGCGGACCACGACCTCACCGTGCTGCTGGACCACACGCGGGGGGAACGCGAGCGGGAAGTGCTGGTCAGCCAGGGTTTCCGGGCCCGGGTGATCGACGGTCTGATCCTCAGCCCACTGGAGCTCGAGGTCGAGGACCTGCGCGGCAGGGACGGCGACGACGTCCCCCTGGTCCTGCTCGGTGAGCGCCAGTACGACCTGCCGTACGACCACATCGCCATCGACAACGTTGCGGCGGCGCGGGTCGCGGTGCGTCACCTGATCGGCCGCGGCAGGTCCACCATCGCCTATCTCGGAGGCCGTACGGACTCCGCCAACCGCCCCGCTCACCTGCGGATGAAGGGCTGGCGCGAGGAACTCACCGAGGCCGGCATCCCGGCCCCGGACAGCCTGGTGGGCCGGGTCGGCGGCTGGGACCGGCAGGACGGCGCCGAGGCCATGGCCAGGATGCTGGACTCCGGGGTGCGACCGGACGCGGTGTTCGCCTACAACGACCTGGTCGCCATCGGCGCCATGCGGGTCCTGCACGAGTGCGGGCTGCGGGTGCCGTGGGACGTGGCCGTGATCGGCTTCGACGACATCGCCGAGGGGCGGTTCGGCGCGGTCACCCTCACCACGATCTCACCGGACAAACAGTCCATCGCGCGGCTCGCGGTGGAGTCGCTGCTGCGCAGTCTCGAGGGCACGGAGTCGCCGGGCGGGCATGAGATCGCGGCGGAGTTTCGCCTGGTGGAACGGGAAAGCACGCTCGGCAGGCGGTGATCCGCCGCGTGGGGCGCGCGGTGCCGGCGGTGGCTTCGGACGCGTCGGTACCGCCCCCTTCGGCGGGTCGTGCACCACGGTTCGCTGACGGGCCGTCCGGGGCCCGAAGTTCCCCCTGGCCCCCACCGGTTGGCTCGACGGTCCATACCCGGACATCGTCCGCGAGGGTTTACACGTACGGTCTTCCAACGTTATAAAACCCGGTAGCGCAGAGCTGACTGCGTGTCCACATCCTCTCCGCCGGCGCCCCCAGCGCGCCGTGCCGTGCCGTTTTGGGGACGTCATGAAGCCGATCGCACCAATCCGCCGTACCTCGACCCGGGCCGTGATCGTCGCCGGCCTGGTGGCGAGCCTGACGCTGGCCACCGGATGCGCCAAGTCGGAGGACGACGACACCGACACCCCCACGACACCCCAGGCCGAGGCGAGCCAGGTCGTCTCCACCCCCAGCGTGGGCAGCGGCGAGACCTGCACCATCGACGCGTACGGCGGCAAGAAGATCGACCTCGCCAACGCCACCGTGGGTTTCTCCCAGTCCGAGAAGGAAGCCAACCCCTTCCGGATCGCCGAGACCGCGTCGATCAAGGCCGAGGCGAAGAGCCGCGGCGTCAAGCTCCTCACCGCCAACGCCCAGTCGCAGTTCTCCAAGCAGATCAGCGACGTGCAGGACCTCATCTCCAAGGGCGCCGACGTGCTGGTCATCGCCCCGCTCAACTCCGACGGCTGGGACCCGGTGCTCCGCCAGGCGAGCGCCAAGAAGATCCCCATCGTCACCATCGACCGCCAGATCAACGCGACGGCGTGCAAGGACTACGTCAGCTTCATCGGTTCCGACTTCACCGAGCAGGGCAGGCGCGCTGCCGACCAGATGATCGAGGCCACCGGCGGCAAGGGCAAGGTGGCCATCCTGCTGGGCAGCCCCGGGAACAACGTCACCACCCAGCGCACCAAGGGCTTCAAGGACCAGCTCAAGGCCAAGGCCCCCGACCTGGAGGTGGTCTTCGAGCAGACCGGCGAGTTCACCCGGGAGAAGGGCCAGTCGGTCACCGAACAGCTCATCCAGTCCAAGCCCGACATCACCGGGATCTACGCGGAGAACGACGAGATGGGCCTCGGCGCCGTCAACGCCCTCAAGGGCGCGGGCAAGAAGGCCGGTGACGTCAAGATCGTGACCATCGACGGCACCCGGAACGCCGTCCAGGGGATCGTGGACGGCTGGATCGAAGGCGTGGTGGAGTCCAACCCGCGGTTCGGGCCGCTGGCCTTCCAGACCCTGGACTCGTTCACCAAGGGCGAGGAAGTCCACCAGAACATCATCATCCAGGACAGCGAGTACACCGCGGACAACGCCGAGGCCGACCTCGGCAAGGCGTACTGACCGACCACCTCCCCGTCGGCACCACCCCGTGTACCCGTCCCGCGGCGGGGGGCGGCCCCGCACCGGCCGCCCCCCGCGTCCCACCACCCAATCCCAGGAGGGCAGCGGTGAGCGCACCCGCTGAAGTCCTCGCCGTGCGGGGGCTGACCAAGCGCTTCCCCGGCGTTCTGGCTCTCGACGACGTGACGTTCACCGTCCGCCCAGGCGAGGTGCACGCGCTCGTCGGCGAGAACGGAGCCGGCAAGTCCACACTGATCAAGGTCCTGACCGGTGTCTACCAGCCGGACCAGGGCGAACTGCGCTACCGGGGGGAGCCGGCCGTGTTCGGCACGCCCCTCCGGGCGCAGCAGGCAGGCATCTCCACCATCTACCAGGAGGTCAACCTCGTCCCGCTGATGAGCGTGGCCCGCAACCTCTACCTCGGCCGGGAACCACGCACCCGCCTCGGCCTGATCGACTTCGGCCGGATGCACCGGGAGGCCGAACGGGTCCTGGGCGACTACGGCGTCCGGGTCGACGTCCGCCAGCCGCTGCGCCACCTCGGTGTCGGAGCCCAGCAGATGGTGGCGCTGGCCAGGGCCGTGTCGGTCAACGCCCGCGTCGTCATCATGGACGAGCCCACCTCGTCGCTCGAGCCGCGCGAGGTGGAGACTCTGTTCGGCGTCATCCGGCGGCTGCGTGAGCAGGACATCGCCGTGGTCTACGTCAGCCACCGGATGGAGGAGCTGTACGCGGTGTGCGACACGGTCACCGTGTTGCGCGACGGCCGCCACGTGCACACCGGGCCGCTCGCCGAGACCGACCGGCTGACCCTGGTCTCGCTGATGCTGGGCCGTCCCCTCGGCGAGGTCGGACGGCAGACGACGGCGACACCCGCCGGCGACCACGACGGGGAACCCGTGCTGCACGCCGAGGGCCTCACCCGCCCGCACCAACTGCGTGACGTCTCGCTGCGCATCCACCCCGGCGAGGTGCTGGGGCTCGGCGGGCTGCTCGGCTCCGGCCGCAGCGAGACGGCCAAGGCCATCGCCGGTGCGCTGCCGGTGACCGGGGGCAGCGTCACCGTCGCCGGGATCTCGGTGCGCACCGGCTCCACCCCGGCCGCCATCCGGGCCGGGATCAGCCTCCTGCCGGAGGACCGCAAGGCGGAGGGCATCGTGCCCGGCCTGTCCGTCCGGGAGAACATCGCGCTGGCCGCGCTGCCCCGACTGTCCCGCTTCGGCCTGGTCCACGAGGCCCGGGTGGACGCGGTGGTCGAGACCTTCATGAAACGTCTGCGGATCAAGGCGTCGAGCCCCCACCAGAAGGTCGGCGAGCTCTCCGGCGGCAACCAGCAGAAGGTGCTCCTCGCCCGTTGGCTGGCCATGCACCCCAAGGTGCTGCTGCTGGACGATCCGACCCGGGGCATCGACGTCGGAGCCAAGGCCGAGGTGCAGAAACTCATCGACGAACTCGCAGAACAGGGACTCGGCGTGCTGCTCATCTCCTCCGACGTGGAGGAACTGATCAGTGGTTCCGACCGGGTGGTGGTGCTCAAGGACGGCGCCGTCGTCGCCGAGCTGTCCGGGGACGACGTCACCGAGGACCGGCTGATGCGGGCCATCGCCGCCCCGACGACCGCGCCGGACGACACCTCCCCCACCATCCCCACCTCCCCCACGTCCGCCGAGGAGGCCGCCGTCCATGGCCACTGACGTCGTGCCACGCAGGGGGGTACCCGCCGACCGCGCCCAGCTCGTGCAGTGGATGCAGGAGTACGGCGTCTACCTCGGCGTCACCGTCCTGCTCCTGTTCAACGTCGCGTTCACCGACCACTTCCTGTCCACGGAGAACTTCCGCACCCAGGCCGTGCAGGTCGCCCCCGTGCTCATCGTCGCCCTGGGGATGGCCCTGGTCATCGGCACCGAGGGGGTCGACCTGTCGGTCGGCTCGGTGATGGCCCTGTCCACCTCGTTGCTCTCCCTCTACCTCGGCTACGGACCGCTGGCCGCCCTGCTGGTGGCCCTGGTCGGCGGTGCCGCGGTCGGACTGGCCAACGGCGCGCTGGTCGCGTTCGTCGGGGTGCAGCCCATCGTCGCCACGCTGGCGCTCATGGTGGGGGTCCGCGGGTTGGCGCTGGTGCTGCTCCCGCAACTCGAGGACGTGCACGACCCGACCATGGCCACGCTCGGCTCCGGCGACCTGGTGGGCATCCCCTACGTGGTGCTGATCGCCGTCGCCCTGGCGCTGCTGGTCGCCTTCGCCGTCCGCCGCACCACCTTCGGCCGGCAACTCCTGGCCGTCGGGGACAGCCGACCCGCCGCCCAACTCGCCGGGCTGCCGGTGCGTCGGGTGCTGATCGTCGTCTACGTCTGCTCCGGGGTGCTCGCCGCCGTCGCGGGCTTCCTGGCCACCGCCAGGCTCTCGGCCAGCGACCCGACCTCGCTGGGCAACCTGATGGAGCTCTCCGCGATCACCGCCGTGGTGGTCGGCGGCACCTCACTGAGCGGCGGGCGGGTGCGGATCGGCGGCACCGTCGCCGGCGCCGCGCTGATCCAGCTCCTCAACGCCACCCTGATCAAACACAACCTGTCGCCGTCGTGGACCCAGATCGCCCAGGCCGCGGTGATCGTGGTCGCGGTCTACGCCGCTCGGGAAAGGGGCAGAAGGTGACCGTCCTGAAGGTCCGGCCCCCGGCCGTGACACCGGCCGCGCGAACGGAGGCCGGCACCAACCGCGGCGAGCGGCTCAGTGCGCTGGCCCAGCAGCACGGCGCCCTGGTCGCGCTGGTCCTGCTCGCCGCCGTGGCGTCGTTGAGCTTCGACTCGTTCGCCACCGGCGACAACATCGAGAACATGGCGCTGTCCTCGGCGTTCCTCGCCATCGTCGCCCTCGGGATGACCTTCGTCATCATCACCGGCGGCATCGACCTGTCCGTGGGCTCGGTGTTCGTCCTCGGCGGGGTGCTCGCCGCGTGGGGCTCCCGGCACGGCACGCTGGTGGCACTGCTGCTCCCCCTCGCCGGGTGCGGGCTGATCGGCCTGGTCAACGGGGTGCTCATCGCCAGGACCCGGATGGCGCCGTTCATCGTCACGCTGGCGTCCATGCTCGCCGCCCGGGGCGTCATGCTGAACATCACCGACGAGGGGGCCACCACCTACCTGGTGGACAAGAACTCCCTGTTCATCAGGCTCGGACAGGACGAGCTCCTCGGCATCGGCATCCCCGTGTGGATCACCGTCGTGCTCTTCGTCGCCGGGGCGGTGGTGCTGCGCCGCACCAGGTTCGGCCAGCACGTCTACGCCGTCGGGGGCAACGAGGACGCCGCCGCGCTGATGGGTGCCCCGGTCGCCCGCACCAAGATCATCGTTTACACCCTGTCGGGGCTGCTCGCCGGCCTGGCCGGTGCGCTCAACGCGGCGTGGCTCGCCTCCGGGGTGACCATCCTCGGTTTCGGGATGGAGCTCGACGCCATCGCCGCGGTCGTCATCGGCGGCACCCTGCTCACCGGCGGCCTCGGCTTCATCAGCGGCTCCCTGGTGGGGGTTCTGCTGCTCAAGGTGATCCAGAACATCATCAACCAGGTCGGTTCCCTGGACTCGGCCTACCAACAGGTGGTCAGCGGCGGCTTCCTGGTCCTGGTCGTCATCGCCCAGACGTGGCTGGGGCGGCGACAACAGGTGATCTGAGCCGGCCGGCGCCGGTGGCGGTACCCCGCCGCCGGCGCCGGCCGTCATCCCCCCCGTGCCGGCCCGGGTCAGAAGATCCGGCGGCCTCTCAGGACCTCCTTCGTGGCCTCGCGGCCGAAGCCGAGCATGATCCGCCGGACATCCGGTGGGGCCTCCCGCAGAGCCCACCACATGGTCTTGGCCATGACCTTCGACGTGGGGTTGATGAACCGCAGCGTCGGGTCGTCCCAGCCGTAGTAGCGGGGGACGTACGAGGCCGACGCCAGTTGCTCGTGCAGCGCGTCGGCGGCCTCGCGGGCGGTGACCCGCCCGGCCTCGTACGCCCCGCACCGCTCCACCATGGTGCTGAACATCTGCCGGTAGCCCTCGTGGTCGGACCAGTGCAGCTCGGGGTTCTCCGCGTCCTCCAGCTCGAGCAGGTGCCGTTCGTCACCGTCCGCCCGCCACCGCCGGAACGCCTCGTGGGCCCGGAACGACCCCGCGTTCGAACCCCAGGCCCAGATCCGGAACACCGCCGACCACAGGCGGTAGTCCTCGAAGGAGATGAACGCCGCGTTGACCAGTTCGTCGTTGCCGGTGAGCAGGGCCTGCTGGAATCGGTCCACCGCGCGGAAGCGTTCCGCCGAGAAGTCCCCGTCGCGGGTCGCGCGCAACAGCCGCCACGCCAGCACGTTGACGACCTCGCACGTGTTGGACATGCCGCGGGAGAACAGCGGGTCGATGAAGCCCGCGGCGTGCGACAGCAGGGCCCACCGGTCGCCGACCGTGCGGCTGGAGGAGTACTGGAGCCTGTCGGTGCGCACCCACTCCCGCACCGGCCGGGCCCCGGCGAACTGCCGGGCGATGTCGGGGAAGCGCCGTGCGTGCGCCCAGAACTCCTGTTCCGGGGTGAGCGAGTGGTCCACGGGGTACCGCCGCGGGTCCAGGGTGAGTCCCACGCTGCACAGCGGGTTGCGGGAACTCGGGTCGTTGTTGAACGGGATGACCCAGAACCAGCCGCGCTCGAACAGGTGGTGAATCGTTCCTTCGTACCAGGGCACCGGGGGTGCGTCCGCCGTCGGGCGGGCGAAGACCTGGTCGGTGTCGGGCACGTCGATCATGTGGTTCCAGATCGACCGTGAGTGGTGCTTGTAGCGGCACGGGTCCTCGCGCAGGCCGAACTTCTCAGCGATCACCGACCGGTAGCCACTGGCGTCCACGACGTACCGGGACCGGAACTCCTCGCCGGAGTCCCCGGTGATGGTGACGCCGGAGTCGTCGAACTCGACCGACGCCGTGCGGAACCGCTGCCGCAGCGCGCAGCCGTACCCGACGGCCACCCGGAGCAGGTAGGCGTCGGTGTCCTGCCGGTAGAAGTGCGCCGTCGGGTAGATCAGTTTGGTGAAGTTGTACATCGTGACCTGCGCGGGGTCCTGTTGCCTGCCCTCCTGGTGAACGAGGAAGCCGAAGTGGTTCTTCACCCCGTTCGAGGGGCCGATGATCCGTTGGCATCCCGCGAAGGAGGACAGGGTCACCAACTCGGGCACGTCGTACCGTGCCGCCATGGTGCGCAGGCTCACCAGCATGTTGGGGATCGTGGACTCGCCGATGGCGAACTTGGGGTGTTCGGTCTGGTCCAGGAGCAGGACCCGGGCCCCGTTGCGGGCCAGGATGGCCCCGAGCATGGAGCCGCCAAGGCCGGTGCCGATGATGGCGACGTCGTACAACTGCGCGGACCCGTTCTGTGTTGCGCGCACGGAACTCCTCCGTTGGTACGGCGGGGGACACGGGCCCCCGGGGCTTGGGGAAAGGGGAGCGTTGCGGCCGGCTACTTCGGCGTGGGAACCCGCAGCCGCCTGCCGAGCCTGGGCCGGCCGGCCACGAGCTGCCTGAGCTCCTCCCCCACATGGGACTCACCCCTGGCCAGACGCACCCGCATGAAGAGGAACAGGCCGTCCAGGGTGAGTTCCGCGATGTCCCGCGGGGCCGTTCTCCTCGTCCAGTTCAGGGTCTCCGCCATCTTGCGGGTGGGCAGGGACGTCCACTGGAGCCGGGGATCGCCGAGACCGAAGACGGGCGGGGTGAAGGTGCCCTCGCTCAACTGCCGCATCAGGTCGGTGGCGGCGGTCTCGGCCCCCGCCTCACCGCGTCCTATCGCCTGGAACCGCTCGTTGGCCTCCTGCAGGAAGCGCACCGCCGGTGCGTACGGCACGTCCTGCGGCGGTTTCCGCCCCCGCCACCAGGGACGTTCCAGGACCGCGAGCTCGGCGGTGTCCCGGTTCCGCAGGAAGTTGGCATACCGGCGGTTGATCTCGTACGTCCTCAGGATCTGGCGGGTGTACCAGACCCGGTACCAGACGTCCCACAGGGAGAAGTCACGGAACGAGACGAAGGCGTTGGCGCACACGTCGTCGTTGTTGTCGAGCAGGTCCTCCACCAGGTCCCGCACGTCCTCGAAGCGCTCCGTGGCGAAGTCGTCCTCCCGGACGGCGTCGAGCAGCCGGTGCGTCAGCGCGTGCACCGTCTCCAGACCGACGGTCAGGTCGCCGGAGAAGAGCGGATCGACGAACCCGGCGCTGTTGGCGGCCAGGAACCACCGGTGGCCCATCACCTGCTTGGAGGAGTACTGGCGGCGTTCGGTGCGCACCCACTCCTGCACCGGCACGGCACCGTCGAACTGTGCGGCGATGTCCGGGAACCGGGCGACGAAGCGGCGGAACTCCTCCTCCGGGGAGCAGTCCGGCGCCGGGTGGACCCGGGGGTCGAGTTGCAGGCCCACACCGCACAGCGGGTTGGTCGAGCGCGGGTGGTTGCCGTACGGGTACACCCACATCCAGCCGCCGTGGAAGACGTGGTGCAGGCTGCCCTCGTGCCAGGGGCCGGGGTTGCCGTAGCGGCGCGTCGGTGCGATCTCGTCGTACGGTCGCACCCCGAGCATGTGGTTGGCGAGCGTCCGGGCGTGGTGGCGGAACCGGCTCGGTCCCTCGCGCAGCGCGAACCGCTCGGCGAGCACGGAGCGCTCGCCGCCGGCGTCCACCACGTACCTGGCGCGGATCGGCGGCTTGCCGTCCAGTCCGATGGTGACCGCGTCCTCCGTCACGTCGACGTCGGTGACGCGCTGCTGCTGCCGAACGTCCGCGCCGTACTTCGCCGCGACGGTCAGCAACCAGGCGTCGGTGTCCTGCCGGAACAGGTGGTGCGGGGTGAAGCCCATCGTGGGGGGCTGGAGCATGTGGGCCTCACGCGGGTCCTGCCGCCGGCCCTCACGGTGGTAGACGTAGCCGAAGTTCCGGGCCACGCCCCCGTTGCGCGAGATCTTCGACTGCGCCGCCTCGAAGGACGCCAGGTACTTGATCTCCGGGACTCCGTAGCGCTCCGCGATCAGGCGCAGGAGCATGCCGGTGTACAGCGGGGTGGACTCCCCCTCGCCAAGGGTGAGTCGTGGATGGGTGCCCGAGTCGATGATCACGACCTTGGCGCTGTTGCGGGCGAGGCAGGCCCCGATCAGCGCGCCGGTCATCCCGGAGCCGAGGACCGCCACGTCGTAGGTGTCCGCGTCAGTATGCATGGACGTTTCTTCTCCTAGGAGGTCTTCGTGTCCTTGACGTGCTTCTTCGCCGTGGGCACGGGGGCCCGGAGGAGCAGCGGGCGCACGCCCCTCGGAGCCCTGTGGGCGGCCCACGCCCGCACCCGGACGAGCACGGTCGGGGTCAGCAGGACCATCAGGTCCACCCAGGCGCGGACCGTGCCCAACACGGAACCGGCACGGCCGGGAGCGGCACCGCCGGGAGCGGCCAGGGCCACGTCGTGGGCCTCGGGGGGTGTCCACCACCACTCCGCTGCCTCCGTGGGCGAGCCGCCCGGCTGGCGCGGTCCCTCGGTGTAGCGCATCCTCGTCCTCCCTCGTTGGTGTGGGGACCGGGCTCGGTCGCCGGCCCGACCGCGTCGTCCCCGGTGCCCGCCGGAGCGCGTCGGCGCACCGGCGGGCGACGCGAACACCAGGGACGGGGACGGTGGGCGAGGCCGTGCGGCCCCCGGGCGCGGCTCGCCCCACTCGGAGTCGGTCGGTGGTGGTGCCGGGAACCGCCGGGCGACAGCCGCGTCGAGCGCCCGCGTTCGCCGCCTTCGGGTCCGTGCCCTAACAGGGTGGTCGGCGGCGCTCAGGAAGTCGTTGCCACCGAGCGCCCAACACTTGCCGGGTGACGCACCGCTGCGCCGTGGAGGGAACGCTCCCGGTACTCCCGGGGTGGCAGGCCGTAGGCGGCCCTGAACGCCCGGCTGAAGTGCGCGGCGTTGGGAAAACCCCAGCATGTGGCGATGGTGCGGATCGGGCGGTGGCACAGCGCGGGGTTGGCCAGGTCGCGCTGGCAGCGCTCCAGCCGGCGCTGGCGTATCCACTCGGCGACGGTGCAGCCCTCGTCCTGGAACAGTTTGTGCAGGTAACGCACGGAGATGTTGTGCGCCGCTGCGATCGTGCGCGGATCGAGCCACGGGTCGTGGAGGTGGTGCAGGATGAAGCTGCGTATCCGCACCCGTAGGGCGCGTCGTCCGGACTCGGGGGCCGGCGCGTCACAGGCGTCGAGCCGGGTGACGCACATCGCTGCCAGCAGGTCCAGCACCACCCGGCCCAGGCTGTCCGTGTCACAGCGCTCGAACTGACCGTTGTCCGAGGTCAGGGTGGTCAGCAGGCCGGAGAGCAGCGCTCCCACGCCGTCACGGCCCGGGAGGGGGGTGCCGAGCGAGTGCTTCAGGAGGTGCGGACTCAGCGGCAGCAGGGTGCGCGGGAACATCATGACCGTCCCCCACGTGTCGCCGTCCGCCGCCACGGTGGAGACGTGGAACTCCTGGGAACTGTCGGAGAGCAGCAGCTCGCCGGGGCGCAGCTCGGTCTCCTGCCGGTCCAGACGGAAGACCTTCCTGCCGTGGTGCAACAGGTCGAGTCTGAGCATCCCGGGATCGGAGCACCCGATCATCTTCCGGGTCCTGCGCAGCTCGCTCGGTGACGCGTGCACGGACAGGAGCGACACGGCGCCGAGATCGATGAAGGAGGTGTCGCCCCGGAAGGGCAGCGAGGGGTCGGGCTCGACCCGCACGGCCACCGGCAGGCCGAGGCAGAGCTCCCGTAATCGGGTGATCCGCTCGGAAGTGGGCAGCGTCGAGTCGTGGGTACCCACCATCGTGTTCATTCAGTTTTCCCCCGTTACGTACTGACGTGCTGTGTGCGTGGAGCAGACAGTCGGCGTTCCCCCCGTGGCGCGGGGGGCGTCGCGGCGCGTCATGGTGGAACCGCGACCATGAGCGGGAATAGAGCCTCGCTCCGGCCGGGTGTCGGTGGCGGCGGGGGTGGCGGAGAACATGCAAACGGCGGCAGCCCACCCGGCCCGGATCTGTTCCGGGCCGGGTTCTGGCTGCCGCCGTCAGCGGTCAGTCGTCAGTGCCCAGCGCTCAGCGCGCAGTGCTCAGCGCGCAGTGCTCAGCGCGCAGTGCTCAGCGCGCAGTGCTCAGCGCGCAGTGCGCAGTGCTCAGTGCTGGTGTGACTTGCGACGCCAGATCAGCGCGGCGCCACCGGCCAGCAGCGCCAGGGCCGCCAGGGAGATGCCGACCACCGAGGCACCGGTCTCGGCGAGGCTGCCGTCCTTGTCGCCCTTGTCGTCCTTGGGGCCGGGCGCGGGGGTCGTCGGCGTCGCCGAACCGTTGGGGGTCGTGCCCGAGGACTCGGTCGGAGTGGCCGAGGAGTTGCTGGGCGTCGGCGAGGCCGGGGTCGAAGCGGACTCCGACGGCGTCGGCGAGGCGGAGGTGGACGTGGAGGGGGAGGGAGACGACGGCGTGTCGTCCTCGCAGTCGGTCCAGAAGACCTTGTGCTTGGCGCGGCCGTTCTCGCCCTCGAAGTTCCAGATCAGCTTGTAGTGGCCGTCCGGCAGGGTCATGTCCTCGGTCCGACCGTGCCCCTCGTCGTCCAGGACGATGGAGCCGGACTTGGCGAGCTTGCCCTTGACCTCGGCCGTGGGCGGCCACTGAACTATTTTCCAGTCGACGTCCTGTTGGTCGTCGAATCCGAACGCGTCGAGGTAGAACTCGCAGACGTGCGGGTCGTTCTCCTTGAGATCCTCGCCGGTCTCGGCATCGTGGATCTTGACGGTGCCGTTGTCACCGGGAGGGGAAGCGAACGCGGCCGTGGGCAGCAGCAGCGTGGCCGCCGCCGCGGCCGTGACCGCACAGGCTGCGGGTAGGGTGCGCATAGAACCAACCTTGATGGATGATGGGCTGGGAGATTGCACAGCGTCCTATCGTCTTATAGGACCAGTCAAGGCCCAATTGTTACCATCCGTCCCAAGGATTGTCATCTGTCGCAACTCGTTCCGCATAACGATGTTATGACGACACGTTTTCAGCCATCGGATGGCACCAATTGGCGGTTCTTCCAGGGATGTACGTCAGTGGGCACCAGAGCCCGGCGGGACGGCGCCATCCCCACGGCTCCTGGCGTGGAGTACGGCGATGGCGCGCAGTTGGCGACGCTCACGCGTGGTCGCGGGGCGCAGGGAGGCACGGCGTGCGCGCCACGTGAGCCCGGTGGGACGGGTCAGGCAGACAAAGGGACCGTCAAAGCCGACGATGGTGGCGGGCATCTCCCAGCGCCGGTCGTAGACCACCATACCGACGGTGAGCCCGGGGCCGGGGCTGGGGCCGTGATGGCGTGATGTGACGTCGGCGACCGCACGGGTCTCGCCCCAGGTCATGCGACGTCTCACCGCCAGTCCCCCCGGCTCCAGGAGTTCGCCTCGGCGACGCGGTCGCGCAGGGCGGTGGACACCGGGATGCGTGTCAGACGTGCGGGGTCGGCGTCCCACTCGCACCCACCGCCGATGGGACGGAGCTGGACATGGGGTCCGACATGGCCCATGACCACGCCGATCCGGTCGTGTTCGGTGTCGTGGACGGTCTCGCCGACGGCGGGGATCTCGGTCACGAGGTCACCGGCCTGGCGTGCAGGGGCCGCCGCCGGGCGGGTGCCCGGTGACGCCCGGTGGCCGGAATGAGCAGCCGCAGCAGCGGCACGACGAGTTTCCCGATAACGTCGATCACGTCATCAACCTTTCAGGGGGTCGGTGGCCATTCCCCCGGACGTCGGCGCGTCGCGGGGGTTCACGCACGCATGGCACTTGTTGGCATTCCGATGTGCGAATCCCTTTCCGCAGCACCAGTTTTGGGGCGACTGAGTACGCTCGCCAGTACCTGAACGGTGACGAATTCATAGTCACTTGGAGGTTGACAAGGAATGGGAAGCACCTATGGCGACTGGCTCAGGGAACAGCGCGAGGCCGCCGGAATGACACAGCAGGAGTTGGCCGACGAAGCGGTGATGACCCGCTCGCACATCGCGCACATCGAGGCGGGCCGCCGGGTCCCGTCCAAGGAGGACGCGCGGCGGCTGGACAAGGCCCTGAACACGGGCGACGTGCTCAGCCGCTTCCGGCCGGGGGAGAACAGCAGGCCGGTGGGGAGCCATTTTGAGGCGGCACTGCAGTTCGAACAACAGGCGACGATGATCCGCGAGTTCGCGCTGTCGTGCGTGCCGGGCATCCTCCAGACGGAGAGGTATGCGCGTGCCATGCTGGGCGCCAGCTTCCCCCCGCTGGGTGATGAGGAACGTGACAAGGCTGTCGTCACACGACTTGAGCGCGCAAAGATCCTTAGCGACCCGGTGAGCCCAGTAGTGTGGGCCGTGCTGGACGAAGGAGTGTTACGCCGCCCCATCGGCAGTCCACACGTCATGGCCGAGCAGATCGCGCATATCATCGGCTTGATGGTCAGCGAACGTATTCGTGTACACGTGATCCCGTTCGGCGTGGGCGCCCATCCGCTGCTTCAGGGCATGGTCTCTTTGATGTCGTTCGAGGACCAACCGCCGGTGACCTACGTTGAGGCTCTGCTCACGAGTCAGGTACATGACGCGCCGGCAATTGTCGAACGTTTTCATGGCGCATACCATCAAGCGCTGGGGGATGCTCTGCCGTCCAAGGAGTCACTGGCCCTGTTGAGAGCGACAGCGAAGGACTACGAGCAGCATGAATGAGCACACCATTACGGACGCCTCCATATTCAGCGGCTGGCGCAAGTCGTCCTATAGCGGCCCCGATGAGGGAAGCTGCCTCGAAGTCCTAGACGGCCACCCCTGGGGTGTCCCTGTCCGGGACAGCAAGGACCCGCACGGTCCCGCGTTGGTCTTCTCGGCCGCGGGTTGGTCGTCGTTCGTGTCAGCGGTCAAGAGCGGCGAGCTCCCCGGCTGAAACCGCCGAACGGCGCCGTACCGAGGGCAAGACCGACACCGGGACCAGCCACACCACCCTGTGGGCCGGCGCCACTACATGCCGGCCCACAGGGTGGCAGCATGCCGGTGTCCGAATATGTGTGCTGTGTCGCTTCTGCGAGGCATATTCGACTGTTGCCTGTCAGCATTCCCCGACGTGCCCGCCCCGCTCCACCCCGGCGGTGCGGCGCGTTCCACGACACAGCGGCAGGGAGTCACGCCATGGCGCGCCATGACGACCGGTGACGGGCAGAGTCCACCAGACCCGTGTCACCCCGACGGTCACGGACAGGACCACGCGGTGGTGACCACGGAGTCCCCTCCTCACGTGTCCCTGCGGTCCCTCCACGTGGGCACGCTGGTGCTCGCCGCGGGCCGCGGCGGCTGGTACGCCTGCCTCGCGGTCTTCGCCACCCGGTCCCTGGGCCTGAGCCCGACGGTTTTCGGCGTCAGTCTGACGGCCGGCGGCCTGACCGCGCTGGTCACCGGAGGGCTGATCGGCTACCTGGCGGACCGGGTCGGGCTGCGGCGGATGCTGGTCTTCCTCGTCCTGGCGCAGGGGTTCGTGTGTGTCGGTTACGGGTGGGCCTCCGAGCCCTGGGCGTTCGTGCTGGTCAGCAGCGTGGTGCTGACCGCGGAACGGAGTGTGCCGGCCCTTCGGATCGCCCTGGTGGCGGGCCTGTCCAGCGGCGAGGAGCGAGTGCGCCACCTGTCCTCGTTACGCGTCGCCCAGAGTGCGGGGATGGCGCTCGGGGTGGGCGTCGGCGGGTTGGCGCTGTACCTCGACAGCCGCCCCGCCTACCTGGGCCTGCTGTTCCTCTACGCGGCGGCGGCGCTGGTCTCCGCGTTCGTCCTGCGGACCGTGCCCCGGGTCCCCTCGCTGGCCGAGCGGGGCGTCGAACGTCGTGCGTTGGTGACCAGGGACCGGCCGTTCCTCGTGGTGACCGTGTTGTGCACCGTCCTGGCGTTGAACTGGGGGATGTTCTCCAGTGGGGTGCCGCTGTGGATCGCCGCCCACACCGGCGCTCCTCTGTGGATCATCGGTGTGCTGATGGTCCTGAACACCGTCACCATCGTGGTGTTCCAACACCGCGCGAGCCGGGGCAGCGACACGGTGAGGGGTGCCGCGAGGGCCTGCGCCTGGTCCGCGATCCCCTTCGCCGTCGCCTGCGCGCTGTACGCCGCCACCTACCACCGCTCCGGTGCGCTCGCCGTCGCGCTGCTGGTCGGGGGCACCCTCGCCCATGTCATCGGTGAGGTGCTCTTCGTCGCTGGGAGCTGGGGGCTGGCGGTGAGCCTGACCCGGCAGGAGGCCCACGGCGAGTACCAGGGGGTGTTCAACACGGGCGCGGCGTTGGCCATCGTCTTCGCGCCCGCGCTGATGACCGCCCTGTTGATCGAGGGCGGAGTCGGCGGGTGGTTCGTGCTGGCCGGGTTGTTCCTGGTCACGGGTCTTTCCGTGCCGGCCGCCGCCCGCTGGGCGTCGTCGTCCGACCTGGCCGGGGCACTGGCCGCCACGTCCGACGGGACGGGCACGGCGGCCAGGAGGGCGTGACCTCCGGCGAGCCGCGGTGGACGGGCCCGCGGTCCTCGCCGGATGGTCCGGCCGGGCGAGGGCCCCACAAAAACCCTTCGCACCCGCTCGCCTCGACCGGTACGGTTTCGGGCGTGTTTCCCCCTTGGGGGGAGGCGCAGGGCCACGCGTGGCCGCCCCGGTAGTTCGCACGCTGAGAGTAGGTCTCGTCCATGGCATGTCGTATCAGTGAGCTCGTGCTCGGTTGCCGCGACCCCGAGGTGCTGGCGCGGTTCTGGTGCGAGGTCCTGGACTTCGTCGTGCTCGACCGCGAGGAGGACGGCACCCTCGAGATCGGTCCGCGCGAAGGGTTCGGCGGCCCGCAACCGACGATCATCCTCAGCCGCAGGGACGAGCCGGAGCAGGGGAAGCCCCGGCTGCACATCGACGTCAACGCAACCGACCGCGATCAGGACGCCGAGCTCGAACGCCTCCTGGCGATCGGGGCGCGCCCGGCCGACATCGGCCAGACCGGCGACGAGCCCTGGCACGTTCTCGCCGACCCCGAGGGCAATGAGTTCTGCCTGCTCAAGGCCCGCCTCAACCCGCTCTGACCCGGCTGCGCCGGCCCCCCCGGCGCGAGAAGCGTCTCAGCGGTGGCTCAGAACGTTGACGACGCGGCCGTTGGGGTCACGGACGAAGAACCGCCGTACTCCCCATTCCTCGTCCTGCAGGGGATGAACGGTCTCCGCGCCGCTGTCCCGCACGGCCGCGTAAACCGCCTCCACGTCATCCACTTCGATGCTCACGTCGGGGGTGACGGGGGCGGTCTTGTCGCTGGTCACCACGCTGACCTGCGCTGCTGGATTGGACGGCGAGACGAGCGTCACGATCCAGCCGAGATCCATGGCTTCCTCGAAGCCCAGCAGGCCGTAGAACTCCCGGCTCTCCCGCGTGGCTTCTGACTGGATGATGGGCATGACACGGCGAACGGCCATCGACGGCTCCGGATGAGAACAGGCAAGATCCAGGATCCAGGAGTACCACGGCTCACCCGCGTTCGCACGCATTTTCGAGAACGCCCCGGTGTCCGACCAACCCCGCAGGCCGTACGGCGAGGCCCCGACCCAGGGCACCTATGCTCTGCGTGTCCAGCACCACCAGGGTCGGGTCCTCTTAAGAGGGCGATTCGTCCCATTCGGATGTCTCAAGACGGTTGAAGCCGGCGAGGCGGGGCGAGATGGTGAAAGAGAAGGATTCGCCGTCCGGGGTCTTGAGGGCCGCCACGATGTCGTGGTCCGGTTCACCGAATATCTCGAAGTGCTGCACGGTGCAGTGCTCCATCACCTCGCGGATGTACGGGTCCGACAGCCGCCAGTGGGTGCGGATGGCATCGGAGTCGCGGTAAAGCTGGAAGCTGTGTGCCAGCATCCGCTCCTCGTCGATGAAGACCTCCACCATGAGCTGTGGGCCGTGCTCTTGAGCGAATGCCACCGCCTGTGCGATGGCGTGCCGGAAGCCGTCGAGGTGGCCGTCGGTGATGCGCATGGTGTTGCGGAAGAGAATGGTGCTGCTGTTTGTGATCTTCATGCGCCAAGTGTTGTACCTCAACCAAGGTTGAGGTCAAGAGCGCAGCTCAGCCGGGGCGTTCGACCTGCTGTTGCCCGCGGAGGGCACGCGGTGGAGGGGCGGCGCCCTTCTCCGGAACACCCGCCGTCCCGCAAACGCACGTGCGGTGGCCTGTGCCGACCGCCATACTGGCGCGATGCACCAGGTCGAGGAGGTCGCGGGCCTGGTCGGCCGTGTCCTGGGGCCGGAGGCCATCGGGACGTACCTCCACGGGTCCGGCGTGCTCGGCGGCCTGAAACCCGCCAGTGACGTGGATGTCCTCGTCGTCTCGCGGCGGAGCATGAACGACCGGGAACGGCGGGCGCTCCTCGATGGGCTGTTGGAGGTCTCGGGGTCCGGTTCGCCGGACGGGCTCCGCCCGGTGGAGCTCACCGTGGTCGTCCAGTCCGAGGTCCGGCCGTGGCGGTTCCCACCGACCGCCGACTTCCTCTACGGCGAGTGGCTCCGTCACGAGTTCCTGGTGGGTGGCCCCCCTCAGCCGGAGCCCACGCCGGACCTCGCCCTGCTGGTCACGATGGTGCTGTCCGGTGACCACGCCCTCAGCGGCCCGCCACCGGCGCGGGTCCTGGACCGCGTTCCCCACGCCGACCTGGTCCGGGCCAGTGTGTCGGGCGTTCCGGGCCTGCTCGACGACCTGGAGTGCGACACCCGCAACGTCGTGCTGACCCTGGCGCGCGTCTGGACCACGCTCGCCACCGGCGAGATCAGGCCGAAGGACGCCGCCGCTGACTGGGCACTCGCCCGGCTCCCCCCGGAACAGCGCCCCGTCCTGGAACACGCCAGGGAGCTCTACCTCACCACGCCCTACTCCCAGGAGAACTGGAGCCGGGAGCTGAAGGCGCGGGTCCGTCCCCACGTGGACGCGGTGCTCACCGAGATCGGCCGGCTGCTGCCGGGGTGAGGCGCGCCGGTGTCCCCGCGGGAACGGTGGAGCCCCGCTCGGACTCCACCGTTCCCGCGGGGAGGCAGGTCAGTCCGCCACGGGCAGGTAGACCCGGTTCCCCGCCTCGGCGAACTCCCTGGACTTGGCGAGCATGCCCGCGGCGATCTCCTGGTCCGACGCGGACGGCCCGTCGCCGAACCTCTCATTGATGGATTTGCTGATCTTCATCGAGCAGAACTTCGGACCGCACATCGAGCAGAAGTGCGCCGTCTTGGCCGCCTCGGCCGGAAGGGTCTCGTCGTGGAAGGCGCGGGCCGTGTCGGGGTCGAGGGCCAGGTTGAACTGGTCCTCCCAGCGGAACTCGAAACGCGCGTCGGACAGCGCGTCGTCCCACTGCTGGGCGGTGGGGTGGCCCTTGGCGAGGTCGGCGGCATGGGCGGCGATCTTGTAGGTGATCACGCCGGTCTTCACGTCGTCGCGGTCCGGCAGGCCCAGGTGTTCCTTGGGGGTGACGTAGCAGAGCATCGCCGTTCCCCACCAGGCGATCATGGCGGCGCCGATGCCCGAGGTGATGTGGTCGTACGCCGGCGCGATGTCGGTGGTCAGCGGGCCGAGGGTGTAGAACGGGGCCTCGTCGCAGATCTCCTGCTGGAGCTCGACGTTCTCCTTGATCTTGTGCATGGGAACGTGCCCCGGACCTTCGATCATGGTCTGGACGTCGTGGGCGCGGGCGACCCGGTTGAGTTCGCCCAGGGTGCGCAGCTCGGCGAACTGCGCCTCGTCGTTGGCGTCCGCGACGGAGCCCGGCCGCAGGCCGTCGCCGAGGGAGAACGTCACGTCGTAGACGCGCAGGATCTCGCAGAGTTCCGCGAAGTTGCTGTAGAGGAAGTTCTCCTGGTGGTGGGCGAGGCACCAGGCCGCCATGATGGAGCCGCCGCGCGAGACGATGCCGGTCTTGCGGCGGGCGGTCAGCGGGACGTACCGCAGCAGCACCCCGGCGTGCACGGTCATGTAGTCCACGCCTTGTTCGCACTGCTCGATGACGGTGTCCCGGTAGACGTCCCAGGTCAGCTCCTCGGCTCTGCCGCCGACCTTCTCCAGGGCCTGGTACAGCGGGACGGTGCCGATGGGCACCGGTGAGTTCCGCAGCACCCACTCGCGGGTGGTGTGGATGTCACGGCCGGTGGAGAGGTCCATCACGGTGTCGGCGCCCCAGCGGGTGGCCCAGGTCAGCTTCTCCACCTCCTCCTCGACGGAGGACGTGACGGCGGAGTTGCCGATGTTGGCGTTGACCTTCACCAGGAACCGCTTGCCGATGACCATCGGCTCGATCTCCGGGTGGTTGACGTTGGCCGGCAGCACCGCGCGGCCAGCGGCGATCTCCTCGCGGACCACCTGTGGCGCCACGCCCTCCCGCAGCGCGGCGAACTCCATCTCCGCGGTGATCAGGCCGCGTCTGGCGTAGGCGAGTTGGCTGACGGCTCCGTCACGGCCCCGCCGCGGGCGCCGGGGCGGGCCGGGGAAGGCCGTGTCCTGGTCGGGCCCGCCGGGGGAACCGGCGCGCGGGACGGTGTGCCGCGGACCGTCGTCCTCGGGGCGCACCGGGCGGCCGGGGTACTCCTCGGTGTCGCCGCGTTCGGCGATCCAGGGTGCGCGCAGCGGTGGAAGGCCGCGGCGGACGTCGGTGGTGACCGAGGGGTCGGTGTACGGGCCGGAGGTGTCGTAGAGCGTGACGTCCTGTCCGTTGGTCAGGTGGACCCTGCGGACCGGCACCCGCAGGTCCGGCCGTGATCCGGTGAGGTGGTCCTTGTGCCAGCCCGTCGTCCCGCGGTCGGGGGTGGTGGCACGCGTGTGTGCATCCTGCGAGGTCATCAGACCCATCTCCCTACGCCGGCATTACCCGGTAACAGGTTCGGCGGTCGGCGCAGCGTGGATACCGCGGATCTGTCCGCGGCGTCAGCGCCCTCTCAGCCCGGTGCTCCGAGCTCCCGCGTCGTGCGAAGACGCGTTCACGCTAACGGGTCGGTCGGTGTCCGCGCCAGCGCGCGGTAGCGGAGATGATCGGAGCCGGACGCGGAGAGGAGCCACCACGTGCGGCAGCCGGGTGACGAGGAACGGCGCGGCGGAACGATGCCGGGGGGAGGGTGGGAGCCGGGTGTCCCCGCGCAGGGCCACGGGGCCGGGCACCCGGGCCGACCACCGGGCCCCGGGCCTGCTGATCACGACGGTCACCGGCAACCGGATCACGGTCACGGGCGGCCCGGCCACGAGCCCGTGCCTGGCCACGGGCAGCACGCGCAGCACGGTCACGCCCACGCCCACGGGCCGGCGGAGCCCGTGTCCGGGCGTCTGCGGAAGGTGATCGCGGCCGTGCTGATCCCGTTCGGGGTGGCGGTGCTGGCCGGCCTGGTGGTGCTGTGGCCCGGTGGGGTGCCGCCGCACGAGCACACGGGGCTGGGATTCGACCAGCACACCGAGCGGGCGAAGGTGGTCTCGATCGAGGGCCGGTCCTGCGCGGCCGTGGACGCCGCGCCGGGCCAGGGGGAACCGAGGGAGCAGCCGGCTCCCGGAACTGGTGGCGCGGGCAGTGGGGAGCAGGCCGCGGACCGGTGCCGGCTGGTGACGTTCGAGGTCACCAGCGGCAAGGACGGCGGGACCACCTTCACCGAGGTGGTCAGGCCCGACCAGTCGCGCCAGTACCACGACGGGCAGGGGGTGGTGGTGGCCTACGCCCCGCAGGCGCCACCGGAGTTGCGGTACTCCGTCATCGACGTGCAGCGGGGGGTTCCGGTCCTGGTGCTCGCCGTGGTGTTCGCGCTGGTGGTGGTCGCGGTGGGGCGGCTGAGGGGGCTGACCGCGCTGATCGCCCTGGTGATCAGTTTCGGGGTGCTCTCCCAGTTCATCCTGCCGGCCATCCTCCAGGGTTCCAATCCGCTGCTGGTGGCCGTGGTCGGTGGTGGCGCCATCATGCTGGCCGCGTTGTACCTGTGCCACGGCCTGTCCGCGCGGACGTCCGTCGCGGTGCTGGGAACGCTGGTCTCGCTGCTCCTGATCGGGCTGCTGGGGTCGCTGTTCGTCGAATGGGCGGCGCTGACCGGCAACACCTCCGACGAGACCGGTCTGGTACACGCCCTCTACCCGGGCATCGAGATCCAGGGGCTCCTGCTGGCCAGCGTCATCATCGGTTCGCTCGGGGTGCTGGACGACGTCACCGTCACCCAGACCTCCGCGGTGTGGGAACTGAAGGCGGCCAACCCGGCGTTGACCGCCTCCGCGCTGTACCGGGCGGGGCTGCGGATCGGCCGGGACCACATCGCGTCCACCGTGAACACGCTGGTGCTCGCCTACGCGGGGGCGGCCCTGCCGATGCTGTTGCTCTTCTCGGTCGCGCGCAGCGACGTGGCCACGGTGGCGACCAGCGAACTGGTGGCGGAGGAGATCGTCCGCACCCTGGTGGGCAGCATCGGCCTGGTCGCCTCCGTGCCGGTGACCACGGCGTTGGCCGCGCTGATCGCGTCGGCTGACCCTCCGGCCGGGGGCGAGCGGGCCGAGCGGGCCGAGCTGGCCGGGGTGGCCGGGGTGGGCGCCGGTCGGGGCGCGCGGAGGCGGGGCGGGGGACGGCGACGGCGGCGGTGAACGCCTTGTGAGCGGGGCCGGTCCGGGGCTCGGTCGCCGGACGGGTGCCGGCTCAGCGGCCGTCGGGGGGCACCCACTCGCCGCTGGCGAGGAACCCCTCGATGGTGGCGAGGTACGGGTCCGGGTGCCAGCCCTGCCGGGTGACCCAGGCGTCGTTCCAGTAGGTGTGCCGGTGGTGCTCGGCGCCGTCCGCGAGGACGGTGGCGACGCTGCCGGTGAGGCCGTCCCGACGCATGACGGAGACCAGCTCCCACACGCCCCACAGGTGGGTGCCCGTGGACGGGCCGGACTCCAGTCCCGTGCAGGCCCGCAGGTGCCGCATGGCGGCGATGCTCGCCGCGTCCGGAACGGGTATCAGCAGGTCAACGAGACGGAAGTGGAAACCAGGCTCCACCCGGGGGCGGCCCACTCCGTCGATGCGCGTGGC
Source organism: Wenjunlia vitaminophila DSM 41686 (assembly GCF_000380165.1). Classification (GTDB taxonomy): domain Bacteria; phylum Actinomycetota; class Actinomycetes; order Streptomycetales; family Streptomycetaceae; genus Wenjunlia; species Wenjunlia vitaminophila. The sequence continues at coordinate 67,744 of NZ_KB904669.1, read as the reverse complement.
CGTTCCGGTGGTGTAGTCGGCGGCGCCGCTGATCCAGCCGGGGAAGTAGGCGGAGTTCTCCGAATCGACCACGGCGAGCTTGGTGGGGTAGCCCTGGTGCCGCAGGTGGCGGCCGAGCACCGAGGAGGTCGCCCCGGTGCTGGCCCCGACCACGATCCAGTCGGGGACGGGGTGGTCGGTCTCGGCGAGGTTGGCGAACAGGTCGGAGGCGAGGGTGTCCGCCTCGTGGGCGAGCGCCAGGTCGGTACCGACGAAGTGGTCGAGGAAGTGGCCGTCGTTCTCGGCGGCGATCCTGCGGCCCTCGTCCTGGAGCGTGACCGCCGGGCCCCACCGGACGCACTTGCCGCCGTGCGTCTCGATTTCGGCTATCCGTTCGGCGGAGGTCCTCTCCGGCACCACGGCGATGAACGGCAGGTCCAGCAGCCGGGCGAAGTAGGCGGCGGCCACGGCGGCCGTGCTGCCCGTGGCGGTGACGACGGTGGTGTCCTCGTTGATCCGGCCGCTCTCCACGGCCTCCCGGAAATGGCCGCGGATCAGCCGGTGGTTGACGCTGCCGGTGGGTTGGGCCGACTCGTCGTGGACGTGCAGGGCGATGTCCCACTGCGGCGGCAGCGGCACCCGGTGCAGGGGCACCCGCGGGACCGCCCGCGCTTCGAGGTCCAGGTAGTCCAGTGCCTCCGCGCTCCATCTCCGCACTGTGTCGGGACCGCCTATGTCCTGGAGGTGAACTTCTTCACGGCGAACAGCACCGCGGCGACCAGCGCCACCAGCAGCAACAGCTTGAACAGCAGGCCGACGATCAAGCTGATCACACTCATCAGCACCGACCCGAACAGCAGGAGGGCCAGCGCCGGGATCAGCGCCCAGCGTACCCACGCGGGGAGTCGCGCGAACAGTTTCTTCATCTCGTCGGCCTTCCTCGTCTCCTGCTGACGAGCTTACGACCGTCGCCGCTGGCAGCGAAGGGCTGGCGGACCCCATGCACCCCGGATTCGCCCCCTACGGGAAGACGGACTCCGCGGGGGCCGGTGGGGGCCGGGCGCCGCGGGTGCTCGGCGCGGGGGCGTCCGGGGTGACCGGAGGAACGTTCCAGCTCAGACGGGCCAGCGTTCCTGGCGCCAGGCGGCGTCCCAGAACATCCACTCGTAACGAGCGGTGGTGGTGAAGCACCGCACCGCCCGGTCCCGCTCAGCGGTGGAGAGACCCGTGCCGAGACGGTCGGTCAGCGTCAGCACCCTGCGCACCACCGACTGGAACGCCTCGTCGCCGTAGGCCGCGATCCACCGGGTGTACAGCGGGTCGGGGGAGGACCTGGTCAGCAGTTCGGCGCCGACCCTGGCGTAGATCCAGTAGCAGGGCAGCACCGCGGCGACCGCCTCGGCGTAGGAGCCCGAGTAGGCGGTGGCCAGCAGGTAGCTGGTGTACGCCTGCGTGGTCGGCAGCACCTCGGCGTCGTCCGGGCGGACCGGACCCAGGTCGTCCATGAACCCCCGGTGCATCTCCTGCTCGGCGGCGATGGCCCCCACCGCGTCCTCGGCGAACGTCCTCACCTCGTCGTCGGTCGGCGCCTTGGCCGCGCACAGGGCCAGGGCCCTGGAGTAGTCCCGCAGGTAGTGGGAGTCCTGGACGACGAAGTGCCGGAAGGACTCCCGGGGGAGGGTGCCGTCGGTCAGCTTCCCGAGGAACGGGTGGGCCAGGATCGAGTCGTAGACGGGTGCGGCGCTCCGCCACAACTGCTCGGTCAGCGGCTGCTCACTCGTTGGTGCCACGGGTGCTCCCCTGGGAGGTGGTGTCGGTGGTGCATGGGCGTCGAAGGGTGACGGGTGGTGCGCGGGGCGCCGGGTCAGCGGAGTCCGCCTAGGCCTCGGGCGGGGAGAAGACGACCATGACCCGCAGCTCCTCGGTGATGTGGTGGAAGCGGTGCGGCACACCGGCCGGCACGTAGACCACGGTGCCGCGGGCGACATGCGTGGTCTCGGTGCCCACGGTGATCGAGGCGCGTCCGCTCATCACCAGGTACACCTCGTCCTGGGCGTGGGGCTGCTGGGTGTCCTGATCGCCGGGGGACAGGGCGTAGAGCCCGGCGGACATGTTCCGCTCGGTGAGGAAACGCAGGTACGCCCCCTGGTTGGCGGACCGCTCCGCCTCCAGGTCGTCCAACCGGAACACCTTCATCGCCTGCCGCCTCCCCGTTGTCCTCGCCGGCCGTTCCCTCGCCCCGGCCGGGCCCGCCCGGCGGTCCGGACGGGACCACCGTGGGTGCCAGGCGCCATTCAACCCTGCCCGGCCGATCGACGGGCCACCGCCTGCCCTGTCAGCATTTCGGGCATGAGGAACATCATCGTCAAGACGTTGGTCAATGCCGTCGCGATCGGAGTGGCGACCTGGGTCGTCACCGGCATCACCCTGACCGAGGAACACTGGTGGGAGGACGCGGGCACGCTGCTGGTGGTGGCGCTGGTCTTCGGCGTCATCAACGTGCTGGTCAAACCGGTGGTCAAGCTGATGGCGCTGCCGCTGTTCGTGCTCACCCTGGGACTGATCACCTTCGTGGTGAACGCGTTGATGCTCTGGCTCACCTCGTGGGTCTCCAGCGCGCTCGACCTGGGGTTCGAGGTGGACGGCTTCTGGGCCGCGCTCCTGGGGGCGCTGATCATCAGCGTGGTGTCCTGGGGGCTGAACGTGGCCGTCCCGGACCGCGCGGACCGCCGGGTGCGCTGAGGTGCGGCCGCCCAGCGCCACGGGAGCGTTCCGCCCGGCGGCGGGGGCCCGCTGTGTGGCCCGGGCCGGGCCGGGAGCCGTCCGCTCCCGGCCGCGAGAGGCCGTTGGCGCGGCGGGGGCGGACGGCGCACACGTCCCCCGGGCACACCCTAGCCCCGCCCGGTACGGTTCGCTCGGTGGCGCGGCCAGGACGCGGAGGCTCAGCCGTGGCCCGGGTCGGGGCCGTCGCCCGCACCCGTGTCGAAGTCGGGGCCGGAGTACGAGGGCCCCGAGTACCTGGGACTGGTGTACCTCGGGCTGGCGTAGTCCGGTGGGCTCCGGTGGGCGCCTGGTTCGTCCGGGTTCGGGCTGGTGAATCCCGGTGCCGAGTAGCCCAGGGACGGCGTGCGGCGGACCTCCCCGCCGGAGGCCTGGCGCGCCGGTGTGGGCTCGGCCGCTGCCGGGTGCCCTATATCCCCGGTGGTCAGCGCCTGGAGCAGGAACGGTCGTACCCCCCGCTCGAGCAGGGCGCGGCGCCAGGACTCGCGGGCCGCGACCACCTCGGGGGAACGGTCCGCGTGGAGGGTGGCGGTGTCCGCCGCGGGGTTGCGCAGCGCGGTGAACATCACCCCGATCATGCCGATCAGCGTCCCGGTGGCGGCGATCGCCGCGAACAGCCACCCGGCGAAGCGCAGCGGCGCGGCCACCGCCGGGTCGGGATCGGCCAGCTTCAGCAGGTAGCCGCTGGCCAGGAGGATCAGGGCGGAGGTGCCCGCGAGGATCGGGGTCAGAACAGCCACCGCGGCGACCACGCCGGCCCCGGCGGTCCCGTCCACGGCGCCGCTCAGCCGTCGGACGGACGATCCGTCCGTGGCCCGTTGGTCCTCCGCGCCCCCGGTGGACGTCGCGGGGCGGCCCCGTCGCCGGCCGGAGGCGAGCTCCCGGGCCTGGGTGCGGATCTTCAGGTAGTGCTCGTACTCGGTCACCGCGCACGCGGTGATGGTGGCGGTGGCGTTGACGGCCAGGCCGCGCAGGTGGTCGGAGCCCAGCCCCGGGGCGGCCTCGGCCAGCGCGACCCTGATGTCCTCGTCGCGCAGGGCCTCGTCAAGAACCCGTTCGAACTCCGGTCGGTCTTCACTCAGCAGGTGCGGAGCGCTGTTCATATGCCTCCCCCGATGCTCCGTTCTCCGGGCCTTCGCTCCGGTGCGGGGCGGCTCTGCGAGCCCGGTTGGGACGGCTCGGCGGGCGGATTGGACATGGGTAGCCGTAACAGTGCCTCGATGGTAAAGCCGAGAGGTGACGCGCTGACAGAGTGTTGGGGAAATTAGGGTGTGCGGTGCCCCTCAGTGATGGGACGAACGGTGTCGAACTCCCTGCGTCAGCGCCGCCCGGCGGAGAAGGACACCACGGTGATGCCGTGGTGACCGCGTTCGTACGCCTCCCACAGCAGGGAGCGCAGCCCCGGATCGGGGAGGCGGTGGACCAGTGACTCCTCGTCCTCGGCGGAGAGCAACCGCTCGGCCGTGGGGTAGGTGACCGTCCCCGTCACGGTCGCCGCGACCTCCCGTTGGCACGGGTCCCCGGAGCCGCACACCAGGTCGTAGCGGTCGCCGACCTGGAGGTGGCTCCGCCAGGCGTCGGCGGGCACGGGGACCCGCACCGTGCCGCCGCCCCGGAGTCGCCGCAGGTCGTCGTGCTCGACGCAGAACACGCGGACGTCTTCGGGCCGTGACCCCTCGGCCGGCATCAGCTCCTCGATCGGGGGCCGCCCGGCGAGTGCGACCAGGGCGGCGCGAGCGGTGCCGTCCCACCACCGGTCGTGCAGCTCCTCGTCGGTGGCGCCGGTCGTGCGCCCGTGGTGCAGGAGGGTGGTCAGGTGGGACTCCTTCAGGACCTCCGCGGCGGAGCGGGGAGCTGGCCACGCCGTGTGCAGGTGGCGTTCCACGACCGGTTCGCGGGAGTGCGGGAAGAAGACGCACCACATGCCGTGGGCGGCGTCGCGACCCGCGGCGTGCACGCGCAGCCGCCACCACGTCGGCGCGGTGGCCGCCGGCAGCTCGGGACTGATCACGCTGTCGGAGTCCATCTGCCCGATGGGCAGCAGTTCCAGGGCGCCGGCGGGCGGGGGTATCAGGAGGCTGACCTCCTCCACTTCTTCCCAGGGGCCGAGGTCCGGGGCCGGCTCCCGCTCGTGGACGCTGACGGTGACCTCGATCTCGCCCCACTCGGTGCCGGGAGCCACGGTGAGGGAGGTGCCGTCGGGGGCGGCCGCCACCAGGCGGTTCCCGTCGGGGTAGGTGTCGATCAGCGCTTCGATGTCCAGCTCGGGGCCGTGGGGCAGCACGTGGTAGCTGTGCTCCACGAAGAGGCGGCGGACGACCGTCCCCAGCGGGACGTCGGTCGGGGGAGTGCTGTCGGTCGGGGCCATGGCGGTTGACACCCATCTGGCTCAGGGGCCCGGTTCGGGATCCCACTGACCGTAGCGGGCCGCACCGACACCCCCCCGCGCCCGGGGCGGCAGGCAGCCCACCCGGGGTGGTCAGCGCAGGGGCAACCTGGCGACCAGGAGGCTCCCGTCCATGGTCACGCCACCGTCCATGGCCACCGCCAGGTCCTCGGCGTACACGTGGGGGCCGTCCACACGGGTGGAGCCCTCGCCGTCACCGTTCTCCGAGCCGACCTCGCCGAGCAGGTAGGGGATGGGGCTGTGGCCGTGGACGATCCGGCTCCCCCCGTAGGCGTCGAGGAGTTCGCGCACCGCCGTCGGACCGGCGTCCCCGCGGAACGCGAAGCGCTTGGTGAACTTCCGGAACAGGTCCCAGCACTCGTCGGCGTCGCTGCGCTGCAGCACCTCGTGGACGGTGTCGTTGACCGCCTCGATGGAGTCCCCGTACTCCAGGTAGGCGGTGGTGTCCGAGTGCAGCAGGAGGTGGTCGTCCTCCAGGTGGGCGGCGTCGAGGCGGGCCATCCAGGAGACGTGGTGGTCCTGGAGCCGTTCCATGTCGCTCGGCTGACCGCCGTTGAGCCGCCAGGCAGCGAGGAACGAGGCGGTGCCGGCACCCGAGTTGACCGGCTGGTCCCCGAACCGCTTGGCGCCGAGCAGCAGCAGCTCGTGGTTGCCCATCAGGGCCTTGGCGTAGCCGCCGACCGACGCCGCCTCAGCGGAGAGCTGCATCACCAGGTCGATGACCCCGACGCCGTCCGGCCCGCGGTCGGTGAAGTCACCGAGGAACCACAGCCGGGCGTTACCGCCGGTCCAGTGCCCGTCGTGGTCGGTCAGGCCGTTGCCGTACAGGGCCTCGCGCAGCTCGTCGAGGTACCCGTGCACGTCGCCGACGACGAACAGCGGCCCGGGGCCGGCCTCGGTGGCGTGGGCGCCGGCCGGCACCGTGGTGAGTTGGACGGTGGGCTGCTCCGGTTGGGTGGCGGCGAGCAGGGCCGGGTCCAGGGGGAGGTTCGGCTGGGTGGGGGTGTAACCCGGCGGAACGGTGGGGCTCGGCGGCACCGCGGGGCTCGGCGGAACGGCAGGGCCCGGAGGCGCGGCAGGGCCCGGAGGCGCGGGGGGGCTCGGAGGCACGGACGGCGGCGCCGGGGTGGGGGAGTCGGCCATCCCGGGACGCCAGCTCACTGATGCCTGGACAACGGGTCCTGGACCGGCCCCCTGCGTCATCGACCCCTCCACCCTTGCGCCGCGGTGCCCACCGGGAGATCCAGGTCCGCCTGCGACGAGCCAGAGGGGTTCTTCCGGTGTCATCCGCCCATCATAGGAACGACGCTGTTCGGTTGTGACGCACCTGGGGGCTGTGATTCGGAGCGATGCCACAAAAAGTGCGGAGAATCGTCTGGACTGGTGGGTGCCGGGGAGGTGCGCCGTCGGGTCAACCGGCGCCGGGTGAGCGGGGCGGACTGACCTTGACCCGGGGCGGGCGGCGCTGGGAGGAGGTCCGGACGATCAGGTCGGTCGGCATCACCTGCTGGATCGGCTGGGTTCCGCCGACCCCCTCGATCACGTCGATCAGCAACTGGACGACGGTGGTGCCGATGCGTCCCGGCTTCAGGGACAGGGTGGTGATCGGGGGTTCGGTGGTGGCGTAGACGTCGCTCTCGCTACAGCACACCAGCAGCAGGTCCTCGGGGACGCGCAGGCCGTAACGGCGGGCGGCGGCGAGGAGGTCGGTGCCGTTGGGGTCGAAGAGCCCGTAGACGGCGTCCGGCCGGTCGGGGCGGGCGAGTAAGCGGTCGGCGGCGATGGCGCCGGCGCACGCGTCGTGGGCGGGGTAGCACTCGTAGACCGGCTCCTGGCCGACGCGTTCGCACCAGGACAGGTAGGCGGTGGTGGACAGCCGGGTGTAGGTGTCGGTGCTGGTCCCGGTGAGCAGGCCGATCCGTCGGGCACCGGCCGCGGCGAGGTGCTCCAGGATGCCGAGGACCGCGGCCTCGTGGTCGTTGTCCACCCAGGCGTGCACCGGGCAGTTCCCGGGACGGCCGTCACTGACCACGGGGACCCCCTGCCGGGCGAGCTCGGCTACCACCGGGTCGTGCTCGGCCGGATCGATCACCACGGTGCCGTCGAGCGCCACGTTGCTCCACACGTCGTGGCGGGAGGTCGCGGGGAGGATGACCAGGGCGTAGCCCCGGGCCAGGGCGGCTGAGGTGGCGGCCCTGGCCATCTCCGCGAAGTAGGCGAACTCGGTGAAGGTGAACGGTTCTTCTCCGTAGGTGGTGACCGTGAGACCGATCAGTCCCGACCTGCCGGTGCGTAGCGTCCGGGCGGCGGCGGAGGGACGGTAGCCGAGCCTGTCGGCGACCTCGCGGACATGACGGCGGGTGGCTTCGGGGAGGCGGCCCTTGCCATTGAGCGCGTCGGAGACAGTCGTGATCGAAACACCGGCCGCCGCGGCCACGTCCCGGATTCCCGCCCGCTCCAGCCGCCGACCGCTGGGCCGGCTCGCCTGGTGATGTCCTGCTGCTGTCATGGCGAGCCGATAGTAGGGCTCGGAGGCTCTTTGTGCGGGAAAGCACCTGAGCAGGTCAGGCGATACGTTTCTGCATGGTGAAAAATGATCACCGCCTTGGATCTTGTGGGTAGATCGCGGGTTCTGCCGATGCTTTACGCTCGAAGAGTCGGATTGCCGGGTGAGAACACTAGGTCTCGGATAGGTATCAACTCACCTGCACGAGTGACCCGAACCACAGCTCACGCCGGCCGTGCGCGCCTGGGGAGTGCGGCGTCTCCCCCTGATCGCGCGCCCCTCATATGGTGAGCTCACCGACCCATATGGTCGCCCGTCGACTCCAACAGGAGAGGCGGGCACGTGCGAGTGGAGGCGCTGGAACGTGAGCGAGCAACAGCCCAGACTGCGGAAGGCGCTGGACGGCATCCCCACCTACCGGCCGGGGCGGCCAGCCGCCGCGACGGCGGACGGCACGCCCGCCTACAAGCTGTCCTCGAACGAGAACCCCTACCCACCCCTGCCGGGAGTGCTCGAGCAGGCGCTCACCGCGACGGGGGCCCTCAACCGCTACCCGGACATGGGGTGCACGGCCATGCTGGAGGAGCTGGCCGCACGGTTCGACGTCCCCATGGAGCACCTGGCGACCGGGACGGGCTCGGTCGGCATCGCCCAGCAACTGGTGCAGTCCACCGCCGGGCCCGGGGACGAGGTGGTCTACGCCTGGCGTTCCTTCGAGGCCTACCCGATCATCACCCAGATCTCGGGGGCGGACTCCGTCCAGGTGCCGCTGACCAAGGACGAGGGGCACGACCTCGAGGCCATGGCGGAGGCGGTCACCGGGCGGACCCGGCTGGTCTTCGTCTGCAACCCCAACAACCCGACCGGCGCCGCCCTGCGCCGCGCCGAGCTCGAACGGTTCCTGGACCGGGTGCCGGGCGAGGTGCTGGTGGTGCTGGACGAGGCGTACCGCGAGTTCGTCCGCGACCCCGAGGTGCCCGACGGGCTCGAGCTGTACCGGGACCGGCCGAACGTCTGCGTGCTGCGCACCTTCTCCAAGGCGTACGGCCTGGCCGGGCTGCGGGTGGGCTTCGCGGTGGCGCACCCGCCGGTGGCCGCCGCGCTGCGCAAGACCGCGGTGCCGTTCGGGGTGAGCCAGGTGGCGCAGGACGCCGCGGTGGCCTCGCTGCGGGCCGAGGCGGCGCTGTTGGAGCGGGTCGGGGCCCTGGTGGAGGAGCGGGCCCGGGTGCGGGAGGCGCTGCTCGCCCAGGGGTGGACGGTGGTGCCCTCCCAGGCGAACTTCTTCTGGTTGCGGCTGGGTGACCGGACGGCCGACTTCGCCGCGGCCTGTGAGGAGGCGGGCGTGGTGGTCCGCCCGTTCGCCGGGGAAGGCGTGCGGGTCACCATCGGGGAACCGGAGGCCAACGACCTCGTGCTGCGGGTGGCCGAGAAGTTCCGCGAGCAGTTGTAGCGCCCGGGAACCGTGGTCACGGGCGGTCGCCGCCGCGCCGCCGACGGCGTGCCGCCCCAGTCCGGCGTGCCGCTGACCTGCCGGAACCACGGGATGAGAGATCGGTCACTGTGCCCCGCCGGGAACGCCACCGCGTTCCCGGCGGGGCACGTCGTTCGGTGCGGCCCAGTGCACCGGTTTTCGGCATGACAGCCCAGGTCAGCGGGGGTATGGCCGGTTTCGGCCGGGGGCTGGCGGGGTGCTGGGAGCCCTGGGGCGCAGGACAACCCCCCCATGCAGGGATGGAAAGGACTGTCTCATAATGGAGCTTGTGAAAGCGTTCACATTCACAAGCGCTGCCGCTTTCGGGTCACTCGGGATGTTCAGCGCGGATGTGGCGATCACCGCATTCGGTGCGTAGGTGAAGGAGGCGCGGCGTGCACCTGGCCCTGGAGAACGTTGACATCGCGCGGTGGCAGTTCGGCATCACCACCGTCTACCACTACCTGTTCGTCCCGCTGACCATCGGTCTCGCGGCCCTGACGGCCGTCCTGGAGACGGCCTGGGTGCGCACCGGCAAGGAGCACTACCTCAAGGCCACCAAGTTCTGGGGCAAGCTCTTCCTGATCAACATCGCCATGGGGGTGGTCACCGGCATCGTCCAGGAGTTCCAGTTCGGGATGAACTGGTCGGAGTACTCCCGCTTCGTCGGTGACGTCTTCGGTGCCCCCCTGGCCTTCGAGGCCCTGCTCGCCTTCTTCTTCGAGTCCACGTTCATCGGACTGTGGATCTTCGGCTGGGACCGGCTGCCCAAGAAGGTCCACCTCGCCTGCATCTGGATGGTGTCCCTCGGCACCGTCCTGTCCGCGTCGTTCATCCTGGCCGCCAACTCCTGGATGCAGCACCCGGTGGGCTACCGGATCGACGCCGAGACCGGCCGCGCCGAGATGACGGACATCGTCGCCGTCCTCACCCAGAAGACCGCCGTGGTGGTCGTCGCCCACACCCTCACCGCGGCCTTCCTCACCGCGGCGGCCTTCATGGCCGGCATCGCCTGCTACCACCTCGCCCGCCGCCGGCACGTGAAGGTCATGCGGACCTCGCTCCGCCTGGCACTGACCGTCATGGTGGTCTTCGGCATCGGGACGGCGCTCAGCGGAGACGCCCTGGGCAAGGTCATGTACGAGCAGCAGCCGATGAAGATGGCAGCGGCCGAGGCGCTGTGGGAGACCGAGAAGCCGGCGCCGTTCACCCTCTTCGCCTACGGCGACGTGGACGAGGGCCACAACAAGGTCGCCGTGGAGATCCCCGGAGTCCTGTCCTACCTCGGGAAGGGCGACTTCTCCGCCGAGGTCCCCGGCATCAACGACATCAACGAGGCCGAACAGCTCAAGTACGGGCCCGGCGACTACCGGCCCAACATCCCGGTGGCCTACTGGGGCTTCCGCTGGATGATCGGGTTCGGCATGACCTCGTTCGCCTTCGGAGTCGTCGGGCTGTGGCTGACCCGGCGCAGGTTCTGGCTGGCCCCGGAGCACCGCACGGCGTCCGACGAGCCCCCCAAGCTGATGCTCACCCGCGGTCGCAGCCTGGCCGTCCGGCCCAGCCGCTGGTTCTGGCGGATCGGGCTGATCACCATGGTCTTCCCGCTGATCGCCAACTCCTGGGGCTGGATCTTCACCGAGACCGGCCGCCAGCCCTGGGCCGTCTACGGGCTGCTGAAGACCTCCGCGGCGGTGTCCCCGGGCGTGTCCACCGCCGAGGTGCTCACCTCACTGGCCGTCTTCACCGCGCTGTACGGCGTGCTGGCGGTGATCGAGGTGCGCCTGCTGCTCACCTACGCCAAGGCCGGCCCGGCCGAACTGACCCCCAACGAGCTCAGGGACCCCGGCGACGACGACCCCGGCGCGGACGCCGACGCCGACCGCCCCCTGGCCTTCGCCTACTGACACCTGCCCCAACCGGGACCGACCCCGGATCAGGCAACACCGAGACCGACGTCCGACTGGGACAGGAAGGAAGAGCGAGATGGAACTCCACACCGTCTGGTTCGTCATCATCGCGTTCCTGTGGATCGGCTACTTCTTCCTCGAGGGGTTCGACTTCGGCGTGGGGGTGCTGACCAAGGTGCTCGCCCGGGACGAGCGGGAACGCCGCGTCCTGATCAACACCATCGGGCCGGTCTGGGACGGCAACGAGGTGTGGCTGCTCACCGCGGGCGGCGCCACCTTCGCCGCGTTCCCCGACTGGTACGCCACGCTGTTCTCCGGCTTCTACCTCCCGCTGCTGCTCATCCTCGTCTGCCTGATCATCCGTGGGGTGGCCTTCGAGTACCGGGCCAAGCGACCCGAGGCACGCTGGAAGCGCAACTGGGAACACGCCATCTTCGTCTGCTCCCTGCTGCCCGCCTTCCTGTGGGGCGTGGCGTTCGCCAACATCGTGCGCGGGGTGCCGATCGGGCCCGACAAGGAGTACACCGGCGGGCTGCTGGACCTGCTCAGCCCCTACGCCCTGCTCGGTGGCCTGGTCACCCTGGGCCTGTTCACCCTGCACGGCGCGGTCTTCACCGCGTTGAAGACCCTGGGCGGGATACGGGAGCGCGCCCGCGCCCTGGCCACCCGGGTGGGCCTGGCCACCGCCGTGGTCGCGCTGGTGTTCCTGGTGTGGACCCAGGCGGAGCACGGCAACGGCAGGAGCCTGGCCGCGACGGCGGTGGCCGTCGTCGCCCTGGTCGCCGCGCTCGGCGCCAACCGGGCCGGCCGGGAGGGCTGGGCGTTCCTCGGCTCCGGGGTCACCATCGCCGCCGCTGTGACCATGCTCTTCCTCACCCTCTACCCCGCGGTCATGCCGTCCACCACCAACGCGGCCTTCAGCCTGACCGTCGAGAACGCCTCCTCCTCGCCCTACACGCTCAAGATCATGACCTGGCTCGCCGTCCTCGCCACCCCGATGGTCCTCGCCTACCAGGGCTGGACCTACTGGGTGTTCCGCAAGCGGATCGGCACCCAGCACATCCCCGACCCCGGGCACGGCGCCGGTGCCGCCACCGTGCCGCCGTCCCGGCCCGGCGCGTCCACCGGCGCGCACCCCGCCCCCGTGCCGGCGAAGGACAGTCGATGAAACCGGTCGATCCGCGCCTGCTCCGGCACGCGAGGGCCAGCCGCCCCTTCCTGGCCGCCGTGGTGCTGCTCGGCCTGTGCGGGGCCGGACTGGTCATCGCCCAGGCGATGCTGATCGCCGAGGTCGTCGTCTCCGCCTTCGAGGACGGCGCGGCGGCCGGGGAACTGCGCACCCCCCTCCTGGCGCTGGCGGGCGTGGCGGTCGGCCGGGCCCTGGTGTCCTGGCTCACCGAACTCGCCGCGCACCGCGCGAGCGCCGCGGTGAAGGCGCAGCTACGGGCCCGGCTGCTCGACCGCGCCGCCCGCAACGCACCCGCGGGGCGGCGGCGCACCGGTGAACTGGTCACCCTCGCCACCCGGGGCCTCGACGCCCTCGACGACTACTTCGCCCGTTACCTGCCGCAGCTCGGGCTGGCCGTGGTGGTCCCGGCCGCCGTGCTCGTCCGCATCGTCACCGAGGACTGGACCGCGGCGCTCACCATCGCCCTGACCCTCCCGCTGATCCCCGTGTTCATGGTGCTGATCGGGTGGGCCACCCAGGCCCGGATGGACCGCCAGTGGCGTGCCCTGTCCCGGCTGTCCGGCCACTTCCTCGACGTGGTCGCGGGCCTGCCCACGCTCAAGGTCTTCGGCCGGGCCCGGGCGCAGGCCGGGGCCATCGCCCGGATCACCGGGGACTACCGCAGGGCGACGCTGCGCACCCTGCGCATCGCGTTCCTGTCCTCGTTCGCCCTGGAACTCCTCGCCACCATCTCGGTGGCCCTGGTCGCCGTCGGCGTCGGCATGCGCCTGGTCCACGGCGACCTCGACCTGTACACCGGCCTGGTCGTGCTGGTCCTGGCCCCCGAGGCCTACCTCCCGCTGCGGCAGGTCGGCGCCCAGTACCACGCCGCGGCCGAGGGGCTCGCCGCCGCGGAGGAGGTGTTCGCGGTCCTCGCCGAGCCGCTGCCCGAGTCGGGCACCACCCCGGCGCCCGACCTGGCCGGCAGCGCCATCCGCCTGGACCGGCTGACGGTCAGCCACCCCGGGCGGACGACGCCGTCCCTGTCCGAGACCTCCCTCACCCTCGAACCCGGCGAGACCCTGGCCCTCACCGGCCCCAGCGGCTCCGGCAAGAGCACGCTGCTGCACGCGCTGCTCGGCTTCACCCCGCCCACCTCCGGCCGGATCACCGTGGGCGGCACCCCGCTGCACCAGCTCGACCTCGACACCTGGCGCGCGCAGATCGCCTGGGTGCCGCAGCGCCCGCGGCTCTTCGCGGGCACCATCGCCGACAACGTCCGCCTCGCCCGCCCCGAAGCCACCGACGCGCAGCTCCGCGCCGCCCTGCGGGACGCCGGTCTGCTCCGCCACGTGGAGACGCTGCCGGACGGCACCGACACCCGCCTGGGCGAGGACGGCGCCGGCCTTTCGGCGGGGCAGCGGCAGCGGATCGCGCTCGCCCGGGCGTTCCTCGCCGACCGTCCGCTGCTGCTGCTGGACGAACCCACCGCGAACCTCGACGGTGAGACCGAGGCCGAGGTCGTGGACGCGGTCCGTCGGCTGGCCGCCGGCCGCACCGTCCTGCTGGTGGTGCACCGCCCCGCCCTGCTGGCCGTGGCCGACCGCACGGTCACCCTGGGCCCGGCGGCGTCCGACCCGCCGCGGCCGGTCGTCTCCGGGGCGCACACCGCGGACCCCCGCGCGGCCGGTGCGCGGACCCCGGGGGACGCCCCCCAGCGCCCCGGGACCCCCCGTGCCGTCGCCGTGGCCCCGGACGCCGGCAGGGCCCCGCACGCCGACGGGGAGGCTGCCGGAGGCGGCGGGCGCGCGGGGAACCCCGGCCCGGTGCGGCTCCCACGGCTGCCCCGGGGCCGGTTCCTGCTCGCCGCGGTGCTCGGCAGCCTCGCCCTGGCCTGCGCCGTCGGGCTGATGGCCACCTCCGGCTACCTGATCTCCCGGGCGTCCCAGCAACCCCCGGTGCTGTACCTGATGGTCGCGGTCACCGCGACCCGGGCGTTCGGCATCGGACGCGCGGTGTTCCGCTACGCCGAGCGCCTGGTCGCCCATGACGCCACGTTCCGCGTCCTGGCCGACCTGCGGGTCGCCGTGTACCGCCGGTTGACCAGGATCGCGCCCGCCGGGCTCGGTCGCGCCCACCGCGGTGACCTGCTCTCCCGGCTGGTCGCCGACGTGGACGCCCTGCAGGACCACTTCCTGCGCTGGCTGCTGCCGGCCGCCGCCGCGGTCACCGTCGGCGTCGCCTCCGTCGGGCTCACCGGGTGGCTGCTGCCCGAAGCCGGTGTGCTGCTCGCGGTCGGCCTGCTGGTCGCCGGCGCGCTGGTGCCCGCGCTCTCCGCGGTGCTCGCCCGCCGGGTCGAACGGCGCCTCGCCCCCGCCCGCGGCGAACTGTCCACCTCCGTTGTGGACCTGCTCACCGGCACCGCGGAACTCACCGTCGCCGGAGCCCTCCCCCGTGCCCTGGCTGCCACCCGGCGGGCCGACGCCGTGCTGACCAGGCTGGCCTCCCGTTCCTCCGCCACCGCCGCCCTCGGTGCCGGACTCACCGCCCTGACCACCGGACTCACCGTGGCCGGGTGCGCCCTGACCGGCGTGTGGGCGGTGCACGACGGCAGGTTGGACGGGGTGCTCCTGGCTGTGGTGGTGCTGGCGCCGCTGGCCGCGTTCGAGGCCGTCACCCCGATGCCGCTCGCCGCCCAGTACCGGCAGCGCACCCGCCGCGCCCAGGAACGGATCAACGAGCTGCTGGCCGCCCCCGAGCCCGTCGTGGAACCCGACCACCCCGCGCCCGTGCCCAGCGACCCGTACCCGCTGCGGGTGCGGGGACTCACCGCCCGCTACCCCGGGCAGCGCCGTCCCGCCCTGGCCGGGGTGGACCTCGACCTCACCCCGGGCCGCAGGGTCGCCGTGGTCGGCCCGAGCGGCTCGGGCAAGACCACCCTCGCCCAGGTGCTGCTGCGCTTCCTCGACCCCGAGTCCGGCACGGTCACCCTCGCCGGCCGGTCCGTGCGCGACTGCGACGGTGACGAGGTGCGGCGGGTGGTCGGCCTGTGCGCCCAGGACGCGCACGTCTTCGACAGCTCGCTGCGGGAGAACCTGCGTCTGGCCCGGCCGGACTGCACCGAGGCCGAACTGTGGGACGCGTTGGCCCGGGCACGGCTCCGGGACTGGGTGGCCGGGCTGCCGGACGGTCTGGACACCATGGTCGGTGAGCACGGGGCGCGGCTGTCCGGAGGGCAACGCCAGCGCCTCGCCCTGGCCAGGGCGCTGCTCGCCGACTTCCCCGTGCTGGTCCTCGACGAACCCGCCGAGCACCTCGACCTGCCCACCGCGGACGCCCTCACCGCCGACCTGCTCGCGGCGACCGAGGGCCGCACCACCGTGCTGATCACCCATCGGCTGGCCGGGCTCGACGCCGTGGACGAGATCGTGGTGCTGGACGCCGGGCACGTGGTGCAGCGCGGAACCTGGGCGGAACTGGCCGAGGCCGACGGGCCGCTGCGCGGGCTGCGGCAGCGGGAGGAGGCTGCCGACCGGCTGGCCCAGGCGCGGGCGCCGGAGAGCCAGGTGCCGGGGGACCGGGCGGTGGGCGGCCGGGTGCTGGTGGCCCGGTGATCAGGGGGCGGGTCGGCGTTCCAGCAGCGACTCGATGACCCTCGCCACGCCGTCCTCGTCGTTGGACGCGGTGTGGTGGGTGGTGGCCGCGAGCACCTCGGGGTGGGCGTTGGCCACGGCGTAGGAGGTGCCGGCCCAGGCCAGCATCTCCAGGTCGTTGGGCATGTCACCGAAGGCGACCACCTCGGAGGCGTCGATGCCCAGTTCGGAGCAGCAGTGGGCCAGCGTGGTGGCCTTGCTCACCCCGGTCGCGCTCACCTCGAGCAGCGCCACCGAGGAGGAACGGGTGAACTCGGCGTGGGCCCCGGCGGCCTGCCGGGCCATCGCCAAGAAGCCGTCCGGGTCCAGGGAAGGATGTCTGACCAGCAGCTTCAACACCGGGCCGATGTCGCTGGCGAGCAGTGTCTCGGCGGGCGCGGACACCGCCCCCGGCCTGGTCCAGTCGGGCAGCAGCGGGTAGTCCGGCTCGTAGCAGTAGCCCCTGGTGTGCTCCACGGCGAAGGTCACCTCGGGCAGTTCCGCGCGCAGCGCCCGGACCACGGCCAGGGCGTCGCCGGGATCCAGCGCGCGGACCCCGACCAGGCGGTCCCCGTGCAGGTCGTAGATGGCGGCGCCGTTGGCGCAGATGGCGATCCCGTGACGGGCGGTGTGGTCGCTGACCACGTTCATCCAGCGGGCCGGACGTCCGGTGACGAAGTAGACCCGCACCCCGGCGGCCTCCGCGGCGGCGAGCGCGGCCACCGTCCGCGGTGACACCGTCTGGTCGCTGCGCAACAGGGTCCCGTCGAGGTCGGTCGCGATCAGCCGGGGCAACGGCTCCGGTGTCCGCCGCGCCGCGGGCCGACGGTGGGTGGAGGTCATGGGCCCATCCTCACCCATGGACCTCGAGTGCGGCACGGGAGGCCGCCCGGGCGGGCCCGCCCGGACAGGGCGGTGGCGGGGTCGGGGCCGGGGTCGCTCACCCCAGTTGCGACAGGCCCTCGGTGGCGATCCTCTCGAAGACGGCCGCCGATCACACCCTGGTGCGGCTATTTCCGTGAGCCGACGGGCCAGAACTTGGGCGGGACGCTGGCAGGGTCCACGATCCGCAAGCGGTTCTGCTGGGACGGGTCAACCGCATTGAGCGAAACCAGGCGCTGGCTCTCTGCCCGATCGAGCTCAGTCAAGGTATGGGGCAGGCCGGCGCACACAGTGGCGATGGCTGCACCGAGACCCACTAACCCGCCGTGCTTGTGATTCTGGCGGTACTCGATGCGGTGCAGGCCAGACTCGGCGATGGCCGCCACCTCCAGTGGGCGGCTCAATTGCTTTGTGTCATTCGTGACAACGATCTGAAAGCCGTCCGCTGCCGCACGCGTGTAGAGCTCGACGTCCTTGGTGCCCGCCCAGCCGCTGAGTTCGGCTACATGCTCGATGACGTGGTGCTTCAGGAGCAGTCGCACAATACGTGCCATGGGAAGCGGCACATTCTCGTCGAGCAGCAGCTTCAAGACGCTGCCTGCCGGATTTCCGCATCCTCGTAACTGTCGACGTAGTCGGCGAAGTCCGCCGCGTCGCGCGCTGCCTCTGCTGTGACGCCCGGGTAGTAGTCGCCGATCTGCTCAGGTGGCACACCGTCCCGTAGCAGAGCGGCAACCTCTGTGGCCGGGATGCGTGTCCCCTCGACGACTGGCTCACCGCCCCGCACGGCAGGGTCGACAGACACGTGCGGGCGGGGTTCGAGGAGGTCCGGGATTCGCCGACCACCACGGTAGAAGGGCGCGAGCACGTCCACCATGTCGTGGATGACGACGTTGCCCTTGCCCCGCACGAGGTCCACTGCGTGGTCCGGGTCCGCCAGATAGATCGTGTCACCGCCCGCGACCAGCCGGTAGGCCGAGAGGTGTTCCCGTTCGTCGAGGCCCTCGCGCAACGTGCTCAGAGCCCGCCTGATCTTCTGGAGGGATGCCTCTTCGCGAAGACGGACACAGGCTCGGAGAGCAACGACGTCGCGAAAGGAGTAGAGGATCGGACGAGACGCCGAGATCTCCGGCACCAGGACAGCGCCGCGCTCGCCGGTGGCCCGCCGCCAGTGCGACAGCTGCCGCAGAGTCGCACCGGACAATGCGGCAGCCAGCTTGGGCTCGTACGACATGCGGCACCTCCTTGGCTCCGGACGACGACCCGACGCTACTTCATGGTCCCGTACGGGCATCAGGCTCGCCAGCATTTCACCTGGACGAGGCCGCCGAGACGCGCCCGCTCTGGTGAGCTTCTGCTGTCGGTTTGCCGGCGGTGGGCTCGCCCGGTCGGTCGCCGGTCTCGGACGCGCCCGGTCGAGGCTCTAGACGCAGTATTCAGGGCTTTCGCTGGCGCAGCAGTTCTTCCCCGTGCTCCTTCCAGGTGAACCCGCAGTAGCTTCCGGAAGACCGCGTCGACTTTCCACCCAGGGCCGTGACAACTGTGTGCCGCCGCCAGTCCGCCGACGGACTGGTGGTCGTCGGCGGACTGGTTACTCGCGTGGGGCGGAGGCACTCACCCCAGTTGCGACAGGCCCTCGGTGGCGATCCTCTCGAAGACGGCCGGGTCGTTGTCGAACTTCGAGTCGGGGACGGGCCAGTGGAGCACCAGTTCGGTGATGCCCAGCTCCTGGTAACGCCCGGCCCAGTCCACGAACGCGTCCACCGACTCCAGCGGCTTCTCCACCGTTGACCCCTGGAGCAGCAGCTTCTCCAGGTCACCGACGTCCCGTCCGACCTGCTCGCAGGCAGCGGTCAGCTTCGCCAACTGCGTCGCGACCACCTGGGGTGCCTGCTCGAGCGGCACGTCCCCCGGCCCCCGCGGATCGCCGTAGGTCACCCAGCCCTGCCCGTACTCCGCCGTCAGCCGCAGACCGCGCGGTCCGGTCGCCGCCACGTAGAACGGCACCCGCGGCCGTTGCACGCACCCGGGGACGTTCCGTGCCTCGACCGCCGTGTAGTACCCGCCCGACCGGGTGGTCGCGTCCTGGCGGAGCAGTTCGTCCAGCAGCGGCAGGAACTCCTCGAACCGGTCCGCCCGCTCCTTCGGCGACCACGCCTCCTGCCCCAGCACCGTGGCGTCGAACCCCGTACCGCCGGCCCCGATCCCCGCGGTCACCCGCCCGTCCGACACGTCGTCCAACGTGACCAGTTCCTTCGCCAGTGTCACGGGGTGGCGGAAGTTCGGCGACGTGACGAGGGTGCCCAGCCGCAACCGCTCGGTGGCCGTGGCCGCCGCCGTCAGGGTGGGGACCGCCCCGAACCACGGCCCGTCCCGGAAGGACCGCCAGGACAGGTGGTCGTAGGTGTACGCGGCGTGGAAGCCGAGTTCCTCGGCCCGTCGCCAGATCTTCTGCCCCTCGGCCCACCGGTAGATGGGCAGGATCACCGCACTCAGACGCATGCGTCCGACCCTAACGGCACGCTCAAGACCGCTCCGATGGCGAGCAGCCGCCAGGCGTCACGCGGAAGCCACGCGCGAACGCCAGATCCGGTCCCTCTCTCGGCGGAAGGGCCGGAGTGGTCGGCTCACAGAGTCGCCACCGGGTTCGGGGAATCCGTCGGGATCTGTTCGACGATCTCCCAGCGCTCGGCGATCAGGCCGTCGCGGAGACGGAACACATCGGCCACCGCGATGTCGAGCTCACCTCCGGGAAGCCACCGCCGGGAGAACATCGTCACGTAGTCGCCTTCTGCCACGAGACGGCGGATGTCGATCCGCAACTGTGCCAGGGGCAGTTCCCGCGCCACCGTGATCCAGTCCGCTTTCGTGGAGGTCTGGAACGGGATTCCGTGATCCACGTAGTCATCGTGGACCAGCAGTGCGACGGCGTCGAGGTCGCCCTTGCCGTACGACTCGACGCATCTGAGGACCAGTTCCCTGGGGTCAGTTTCCTTCGGGTCAGAATTCATGTCCATGAGTGTGTCGGCGCGACCAGGGACTGTCGATGAACTCGGAGTTCATGGACCGTGGGCGGACCGTGTGACTAGGGTCGATGCCGTGGAGTCGGTAGGGGGCCTGTTGCGCGAGTGGCGGAACAGCCGACGGCTGAGCCAGCTCGATCTCGCGTCGGCGGCGGGTGTCTCGCCGCGGTACGTCAGCCTCATCGAGACGGGCCGGTCCCGGCCGAGCGCCGACATGGTGCTCCGGCTCGCGGCCCAGCTCGAGGTGCCACTACGGCATCGCAACCGTCTGCTGGTGGCGGCCGGATTCGCGCCGCGGTACCGCGAACGGCCTCTCGACGAGCCGGACATGTCGGCCGTTCGCAGTGCCGTGGCCAGGGTGCTGCGCGCGCACGAGCCCTATCCGGCTCTGGTCGTGGACCGGCGTTGGAACATCGTGATGGTCAACGCACCGGTTGAGCACTTCCTCGCAGACGTCGATCCCGACCTGCTCGCCGCTCCGGTCAACATGGTGCGGCTCGGGTTCGATCCGCGGGGTCTCGCCTCCCGGATCGTCAACCTGGCCGAAGTCCGGGCGCTCTTCCGTGCCCGGTTGTCACGACAGGTGGCCAGGACCGGCGATCCCGTGATTGCGGCGCTGTATGACGAGTTCCTCGCGGAGTGCGAGCCCGACGAATCGGTCCCCCGGCCGGAGTCGGAGGTGGCGACTCCGATGATTTTTCATTTTCGAGGACGCGAGTTGAGGCTGTTCTCAACCATCACGACGTTCGGAACGCCTCAGGACATCACGCTCGACGAGGTCTCGATCGAGTCCTACTATCCGGCCGACGCCGAGAGCGCCGACGTTCTGCGGAGCATCGCGGACGCACGACCAGCCTCCGGTGCCCCGTCGTCCTCGTGTTCCGCCTGGGTTGACCGCGGGGTACCGGGAGTCCAAACGGAGTGAGTCGGGCACGGTCCCGCCACTAGAATGCGCCTCTCGTTCCTGGTTCGTCGGCGTGTCCGCCAGGACGTCACCCCGCAGCTTCCCCGAGAGGACGGTCTCCGGTCCCATGCGCTGGTCCACGCTGTACGTGCCCACTCTCCGGGAGGACCCGGCGGACGCGGACGCGGTGAGCCACCGCCTGCTGGTGCGAGGAGGGTTCGTCCGGCAGCTCATGGCCGGCCACTACTCCCTGCTGCCGCTGGCCGTACGCGTCCGCTCCAAGATCATGGACATCGTCCGCGAGGAGATGACCGCGATCGGGGCCCAGGAGTTCGTGCTGCCCGCACTGCACCCCGCGGACATTTGGCAGCGCAGTGGCCGCTGGGAGGTGATGGGCGAGGAGATGTTCCGGCTCAGGGACCGCAAGGGGGCGGACCTGGCGCTCGGCATGACGCACGAGGAGGTCTTCACCGTGCTGTCGCAGGAACTGCGGTCGTACCGTGACCTGCCGCAGATGTGGTACCAGTTCCAGACCAAGTTCCGCGACGAGGCCCGTCCGAAGAGCGGTCTGCTGCGGGTGCGCGAGTTCACCATGAAGGACTCGTACAGCTTCGACGCCGGAACCAGTGGTCTCGACCGCGCCTTCGAGCTGCACCGGGCCGCCTACGAGCGGGTCTTCGCCCGACTCGACCTGCCGGCCATCGCCGTGCAGGCGTCCAGCGGCAGCATGGGCGGGAGCACGTCGGTGGAGTTCATGTGTCCCTCGGACGCCGGCGAGGACCTGGTCGTCCGCTGTCCCGGCTGTGACTACGCCGCCAACGCCGAGAAGGCGGCCTCCGCCCTGCCCTCCGTGGTGGACGGCCCGGAGCTGAAGGCCCCCGAGCCGTTCGACACCCCTGACGCGCGCACCATCGAGGAACTGGCCCGCCAGCACGACGTGCCGGCCGAGCGGCAGATCAAGACGCTGGTGTACGTGGTCGATGACCAGCCGACCCTGGTACTCCTTCGCGGCGACCACAGCCTCGTTGAGCAGAAGCTCGTCGATGCCGCCGCCGCGAAGGTGGTGCGCCCGGCAACCGTCGAGGAGATCCAGGCGGCGCTGGGCGCCTCCCCCGGCAGCCTCGGGGCGGTGGGCGTCACCGAACTGCCCGTCCTCGCGGACGAGGCCCTGCGCGACCGTGTCGGCATGACCACCGGGGCCAATACCGACGGTGTTCACCTGCGGGGCGTGTCGGTCGCACGCGACATCACGGTGCGGCGGTGGGCGAACCTGCGGGAGGTGACCGCGGGGGAGGCCTGCCTGCGGTGCGGCACGGCGCTGGACGTGGTGCGCACCATCGAGGTGGGCCACATCTTCAAGCTGGGCCGCAGGTACACCGAGGCCCTGGACGTGTCCGTCCTCGGCCCGGATGGCGAGCGGGTGGTGCCGGTCATGGGCAGCTACGGGATCGGGGTGGAGCGCGCGTTGGCCGCCGTGGTCGAGACGCACCACGACGAGAAGGGGATCGTGTGGCCGGTCGCCATCGCCCCGTTCGAGGTGGCCGTGGTGGGCCTCGGCACCGGCGACGCGAAGGTCACCGAGGCCGCCGAGACCCTGTACCGGGGGCTGTTGGATGAGCGGGTCGATGTCGTCCTTGACGACCGCGACGAGCGACCCGGTGTGAAGTTCCGCGACGTCGAACTGGTGGGCGTCCCCTACCGCGTCACGGTCGGCTCCCGTGGCCTGGCCAACGGCACGGTGGAGGTCACCACCCGGGCCACCGGTGAGACCCGGTCCGTTCCGGTGGCCGAGGCGGTGGAACACGTCCGGGGGCTGTTGGCCGCGGTGTGAGGCGCGCCCGGGGGTCGGCCCGCTGGCAGGGGTTCGCTGGCGGGTGGGGGTCGGTGGGGTGTTGGTCGGGGGCGCCGGTGGAGGGGCGGTGAGGGGTGCGCCGGCGGTGTGCGCCGGGTCAGGGGGCCCCGCCCGGGGAGGGGCCGGGGCCGCCGCGCCGGTCAGGGATTCCTCAGCCCTCAGCCCTCAGCCCCGAGCACCTGGCCGCCGTCGCCGCCGAATTGAACAGCCGCCCACGCAGGACGCTCGGCTGGGAAAGCCCCAGCCATGCCTCCGCGTGCGCTGACAGCTCCACTGAGCTGATCTCCGTCTACCTGGGATCGTCGCTTTCCCAGGGGTACACGAAGAGGTCGGGCCGGACGCCCCAGGCGTTGAGCACGGTGCTCAGCTCAGACTCGTCCGGGGCGTTGGCGGACCCGATGAGGGCTGAGCCGATGTCGTAGTCGAAGCCATCCATGTGCTCGCAGTCGTACTCCCAATGCTCCAGCCGAAAGCTGCGTTCACCGTCACTGCGAACCCATCCTTCGTCCCGAGCCTGGACATCGGGCTCGATCAGCACGGGGCGGATGTCCACGAATGCGCGGCGACCTGGCCCCGATGCCGGAACCTCCGCAACCAGCCGCCTACCGAGTCGGAGCGCGGTCAGTCTGTCCGTCGGCCAGTCCGATCCGTCATGCATGAGGCTCGTTCTGTCTGGAGACTCCCAGCCGAGCCACTGCTGACACTGCTCGGCAGAGACGCCAGCGATCACGGGTTGCGACGATCCCCGGAATCCGCCCCCTGCACCGATCAGGGCGCGTTGTCGCGTGAGGGGCCGGGGGCGGCGCGTTCCAGCAACACGCGCAGCAGCGACGCGGTCTCCTCGGGGATGGTGACCCTCAGCTCGACGCCGGGCGGCAGGGCGTCCGCGGCGAGCTGCTGGGCGTCGCGGTGGTCGAGGTCGAGGACGAGGTGCCGGACCTGCCCGGGGGACGGCGGCGTGGCGGACCGGGGCTCGCGCCGGTCAGCGGGGGACCCGTGAGGTCGTTGGGCGAAGGTGACCGTGGGCTCGTAAGGACCCGGGTACGCCACCGAGGAGCCCAGGGCGTGCTGGAGGTGGCGGGTGGCCAGGGTACGCATGGCCCGGGCCAGCTCGACGTCCACGCTCTGCCGGGCCAGTGGGCGCATCCGGCGGACCAGCTCGGCGGCTCGTGCCGCCGCCGAGTCCGTGGGCGGGCTGACCTCACAGCGCTGGAAGACGTGCTCACGGGCGAAGTCCACGAACCGTCGGGCTATGTGCTCGACCTGGGCCCGCAACTCCCGTAGGTGTCCGGAGACGGCAGCCAGCGGAACCCCCGCGGCGTGCAGTTCGATGACGACGGACAGGAGCTGGGGGCTCGGCACCAGATAACCCCCGTCCTCATCGGGCTCAAGCACCCCCAGGGAGACGGCTTCGGCGACGGCCTCGGCGTCGCCGGCCCCGAAGGCCTCGGCGAGCTGTTGGTGGGTGAGCCGGGCCGGCGTCTCGTCGGACCAGGGCCGGTCCACCTCGGCGAGCAGTTCCAGCACGCCGTCGAGCCCCCGGCCGCTGTCCCAGGCGTCCAGCAGCTCCTTGATGCTGGCGAGGGTGTACCCGCGCTCCAGCAGCCCGGCGATCTGTCGCAAGCGGGCCAGGTGGTCGTCGTCGTAGACGTTGACCCGCCCGCGTCTGCTGGGTTTGGGCAGTAGTCCGCGGTCCTGGTAGGCGCGGATGTTGCGCACGGTGGTGCCGGTGGAGCGCGCCAGGTCTTCGATGCGGTACTCGGACAAGCAGGCCCCCTGATGGACCGTCGCGGTGGCGTGGACGGAGCTGGCGGAGTGATCACGCACCTTACAGCGACGGGGACACCCGGCCGATGGCGCGTCGGCCCGTGGGGGACAGCCGCGAGAGCAGCAGCAACGCCCGGGCCTCGGGCGTGACCGGCACGACCGCGGCGTCCTTCTCGACGGCCCGCAGCACCGCGGTGGCCGCCTTCTCCGGTGGGTAGTCACGCCGGCCGTACCACCGGGCCGACGCGTCCCGGAGCCGCTCCTGCTCGGCGTCGGAGACACCGACGAACCTGGTGCCCGTGGTGATCGAGGTGTTCACGAAGCCCGGACAGACCGCGCTCACCCCTATCCCCCTCCCGGCGAGCTCCAGGCGCAGGCACTCGGTCAGCATCAGCACCGCGGCCTTCGTGGTGCCGTACGCGGGCAGCAGCCGGGACGGCTGGTAGGCCGCCGCGGACGCGATGTTGACGATGTGCCCGCCCTGGCCGCGCTCGGCCATGCGCGCGCCGAACAGGCGGCAACCGTGGATGACACCCCACAGGTTCACGTCCAGGGTGCGTCGCCAGTCCTCCGGGGAGGTGGCGAGGAACGGGCCCGATATGCCCACTCCAGCGTTGTTGACCAGGACGTCCAGGACGCCGTACGTGCCGTGCACCCTGTCCGCAAGAGCGGTCATCGCCTCCGCGTCACCGACGTCGACGACCTCCGCCCAGGCCGCCTCCGCCCCGGCGCGCTCGGCCTCGTCGGCGGTGCGGGCCGCCCCCTCGCCGTCACGGTCCACGGCGACCACGCGCGCACCGGCGGCGGCGAACGCCAGCGCTGTTGCCCGCCCTATCCCGCTGGCCGCGCCGGTGACCAGCACCAGCCGGCCGTCGAACGCCCCGACCGTCCCGGTGGGGACCGCACCCCGCTCCACGTCCCGCACGAAGCCGTCGATCCACCGGGCCAGCAACTCGGGCCTGGCCCGGGGCAACCAGTGTCCTGCGGCGAGGGTGCGGCGCAGCAACCGGGGCGCCCACCGGTCGAGGTCGTCGTAGACGTGCGGGGAGAGGAACGGGTCCCTGGTCGGGGTGACGAGCTGGACCGGCACCCGGGCCCGAGCGTCGGTGCGCGGGCGCAGCATCCGCTCGCGGACGTTGTCCCGGTACAGGCGGGCGCCGTGCGCCGCGTCCCGGGGCAGCGTCGCCGTGGGGTAGTCCCCGGCGGGTAGCTTCTCCCGGCGTGCCAGGAGCCGGGGCCATGCCGCGCCCAGGGGGCCGCGCCAGGCGAGCTCGGGGACGACCGGTGCGTGCAGCGCGTAGACGTACCAGGAGCGCAGCGACTGCTCGGCGAGCCGGGCGAGCCGCGGAGGGGACGGCCGGCGTCCGCGCTCCCTGAACCACAGGCCCAGGTGGTCGAGGCCGGGACCGGAGATCGAGGTGAACGAGGCGAGCCGCCCGTCGAACCGCTCCAGGGAGACGAACTCCCAGCCCTGGACGGAACCCCAGTCGTGGCCCACCAGGTGCACCGGCCGCCCGGGGCTCACCGCCTCGAGCACGGCGGCGAAGTCGTCGGCCAGGCGCCGCAGCCGGTAGCCGCCGCGGGCCGGGCGGGGAGCAGTTGACTGACCGTGGCCCCGCACGTCGTAGGCCACGACGTGGAAGCGGTCGCGCAGCCGCTCGGCGACACCCGCCCAGACCTCCTTGGTGTCCGGGTAGCCGTGCAGCAGGAGCACCGTGGGCCGACCGGCATCGCCCCACTCGGCGACGGCAAGCTCCACTCCGGCCGCCGCGACCCGCCGCACCCGATCGGGCCCCGCACGGCGATGCTTCGCCCCGCCGGCTCCCACGGGGTCGTCCCCGCTCTCCTCCACCCTCACCCTGCCCCCCTCGAAACTCAGGCCGCTTCCGGCTCAGGCCGCCCCTTGCGACTCAGGGCCCCAGACTCTGGCCCCCAGACACAGGTCCCAGACACAGGTCCCAGACACTGGCCGGCGCAGCCTGACTCCGGCGCAGCCTGACTCCGGCTCCTTTGGTCCGTAACATCGCCATCACTCACTGTGACAGTAGTTGGTGTCAGTGTCAATGGCCGGCAACCCACCGTCGCCCAACCTCGTCCCCTGAGGCGATCCCCTACGGGACGGCTGCCGAAAGGACTACGGAGCATCTGCTCCTCAGGGCTGACGCCGGCGGTTCCCGGCACCACTACCTTCGAAACGTGTCTGTGATCACTACGGAAAGCCTCACCAAGAGGTACCCACGGGTGACTGCGCTGGACCGGCTCACCCTGGACATCGAGCCGGGCGTCGTCGGACTCGTCGGGTCGAACGGGGCCGGGAAGTCCACTCTGATCAAGATCCTGCTCGGGCTGTTGGCGGCGTCCGAGGGGCGCGCGTCCGTGCTCGGTCTGGACGTCGTCAGGGACGGCTCCAAGATCCGCGAACGAGTGGGGTACATGCCCGAACACGAGTGCCTGCCCCCCGACGTCTCGGCCACGGAGTTCGTCCTCCACATGGCGCGGATGTCGGGCCTGCCCACCGCCGCGGCCCGCGAGCGCACCGCGGACACCCTGCGCCACGTCGGGCTCTACGAGGAGCGCTACCGCCCCATCGGGGGTTACTCCACCGGCATGAAACAGCGGGTGAAGCTGGCCCAGGCGCTCGTCCACGACCCGCAACTCGTCCTGCTGGACGAGCCGACCAACGGCCTCGACCCGGTCGGCAGGGACGAGATGCTGGACCTGATCCGGCGGGTCCACACCGACTTCGGGATCTCCGTGCTGGTCACCTCGCACCTGCTGGGCGAGCTTGAGCGCACCTGCGACCACGTGGTGGTCATCGACGGCGGAACGCTGCTGCGCTCCCAGTCCACCGCGGAGTTCACCCAGGCCACCCAGACCATGGCGGTGGAGGTCACGGACAGCGAACGGCACCCGGACGGCGCCGCCGCGGTGTGCGCGGCGCTGGTGGGCAGCGGTGTGGCCGTGACCGCGGACGGGCGCCTGCTGCTGGTGGACGTCTCGGACGAGTCCACCTACGACACCGTGCGCGACGCGGTGGCCGGCCTCGGTCTCGGCCTGGTCCGCATGGAACAGCGCCGGCACGGCATCGTCGAGCTCTTCCGTCCGCAGACGCCGGATGCCCAGCCCGTTCCGTTCCGGGGCCAGCACGAGAAGGAAGGGAGCCGCGGCAGTGCCAGCACGCCCTGACACCCACACCGGTGTCATCCACGACATCGGGTACCGCCACTACGACGGCCCCAGGCTCGGGCGCGGCTACGCAGCCCGGTCCCTGTTCCTGCAGAGCCTGCGCGGTGCCTACGGACTCGGCAGGTCGGGCAAGTCCAAGGTGCTGCCGATGATCCTCTACGCGGTGATGTCCCTGCCGGCCCTGATCATCGTCGCGGTGGCGGTGGCCACCGACGCCGACGAACTGCCGCTGGAGTACACCCGTTACGCCATCTACCTCCAGGCCGTCATCACTCTCTTCGTGGCCGCCCAGGCCCCGCAGGCGGTCTCGCGCGACCTGCGGTTCAAGATGATCCCCCTCTACTTCTCCCGGCCGATCGAACGCATCGACTACGTGGTGGCGAAGTTCCTGGCGCTGACCGGGGCCCTGCTGGTGCTCCTGGTGACGCCGCTGCTGGTGCTCTACGTCGGGGCGCTGTTGGCGAAGCTCCCGTTCGCGGAACAGACCGAGGGCTTCGCCCAGGGGCTGGTCGCGGCGCTGCTGCTCTCCCTGCTCTACGCGGGCCTGAGCCTGGTGGTCGCGGCGCTCACCCCGCGCCGGGGCTTCGGGGTCGCGGCCATCATCGCCCTGTTCACGATCAGTTACGGTGCCGTCAGCAGCCTCCAGGAAGTCGCTGACAACGAGGGCAACCACGACGTGGCGGGCTGGCTCGGGCTGTTCTCCCCGGTGACGATCCTGGACGGGGTACAGAGCTGGGCCCTGGGAGCCACCCCCGCCGGCCCGCAGGGCCCCCCGGGCAACGGCGCCGGGTTCGTCTTCCTCCTTGTCCTCCTCGGCCTCGTCGCGGCCTCGTTCGGCCTGCTGATGCGGCGCTACCGGAAGGTCGGTCTGTCATGACGACCCTGACCATCGATCACGTTTCGCGCTGGTTCGGCAACGTCGTCGCGGTCAACGACGTGACCATGGAGATCGGCCCGGGGGTCACCGGCCTGCTGGGCCCCAACGGCGCGGGCAAGTCCACCCTGATCCACATGATGAGCGGCTTCCTCGCGCCGTCCTCCGGCACGGTCACCCTGGACGGGAGGACGATCTGGCGGAACGAGCAGTCGTACCGGGAGATCGGCCTCGTCCCGGAACGGGAGAGCATGTACGACTTCCTCACCGGTGCGGAGTTCGTCGTCGCCAACGCCGAGCTGCACGGCCTCGCCGACCCGGGGGCCGCCGCCCGCCGGGCGCTGGACACGGTGGAGATGACCGCGGCGCAGGACCGGAAGATATCCACCTACTCCAAGGGCATGCGGCAGCGGGTGAAGATGGCCTCGGCCCTGGTCCACGAGCCGTCGGTGCTCCTGCTCGACGAGCCGTTCAACGGCATGGACCCCCGGCAGCGGCTGCACCTGATGGACCTGCTGCGGCAGATGGGCGCCGACGGCCGCACCGTGCTGTTCTCCTCGCACATCCTGGAGGAGGTGGAGCAGCTCGCCCACCACATCGAGGTGGTGGTTGCCGGCCGGCACGCCGCGTCCGGGGACTTCAGGGAGATCCGGCGGTTGATGACCGACCGGCCCCACCGTTACCTGATCCGGTCCTCCGACGACCGGGCGCTGGCCGCCGCACTGATCGCCGACGCCTCGACCAGCGGCATCGAACTGGACGTGCGGGAGCGGGCGCTGCGGGTCCAGGCGGTGGACTTCCGTGGCTTCACCGAACTCCTGCCACGGGTGGCGAAGGACGCGGGCATCAGGCTGTTCGAGGTGTCCCCGTCGGACGAGTCGCTCGAAAGCGTCTTCTCCTACCTGGTCGCGGCGTAAGGGCGTGAGGAACGTGTACATCAACGCAACTGTCGCCCGGCTCACCCTGCGCGGGGTGCTGGGCCGCCGCCGAACCGCCCTGCTGGTGATCCTGCCGGTGCTGCTGGTCGTCATCGCCGCGGCGGTGCAGGCGATGACGGACGTGGAGGACAGGACGATCAGGGACGTGCTGGCCGGGTTCGCTGTGGGCACCGTGGTGCCCCTGGTCGGGGTGATCGCCGGCACGGGCACCATCGGCCCGGAGATCGACGACGGCTCCATCGTGTACCTGCTGTCGAAGCCGGTGTCCAGGTTCAAGATCATCTTGACGAAGCTGCTGGTGGCAGCCTCGGTGACCCTGACCTTCGCGGCGGTGCCCACCTTCATCGCGGGCCTGGTGCTGGCCGGGGCGGACGGCCAGGTCGCGGTCGCCTACGGGCTCGCCGCCGTGGTGGCGTCGATCGCCTACAGCTCGATCTTCCTGCTGCTCGGCGTGGTGACCCGGCACGCGGTGGTGGTCGGGCTGGTCTACGCACTGGTGTGGGAGGGGCTGTTCTGTGGGCTGATCGAGGGCGCGAGGACGCTGAGCGTGCTCCAGTGGTCGCTCTCCCTGGCCGAACGGATCGCCGGCGACGACGTGGTGGACGCCTCGGTGGCCCTGCCGGTGGCGGGTGTGCTGCTGGTCGTGGTGACCTGCGCGGCCACCTGGTTCGCGGGCCACCGCCTGCGGTCGTTCACGCTCGCCGGGGAGAACTAGGGCCGCCCCAGCCCGCCACGGGTGGCGCCCCGTTCCGCCGTCACACAGGTTGTGGACGGTCGGGCGGGGCGCCCGCCGCGTCCAGGAGCCGCTCCAGCACCAGCGCGATGCCGTCGTCCTGGTTGGAGGCGGTGACCTCGTCCGCCGCGGCCCGCACCTCGGGGTGGGCGTTGGCCATGGCCACGCCGTGCCCGGCCCAGGCGAACATCGGCAGGTCGTTGGGCATGTCGCCGAAGGCGATGGCGTCCGCGCGGCCGAGCCCCAGACGGCGGGCGGCGAGGGACAGCCCGGTGGCCTTGGTCAGACCGAGCGGCAGCAGCTCGACGATGCCCCTGCCGGCCATCGTCACCCCGACCAGGTCACCGGCGACCGCCCGGGCGGTGTCGGCGAGCTCGTCGTCGTCGAGCGTCGGGTGCTGGATGTAGATCTTGTTCAGCGGGGCTTCCCACAGCTCGTCCCGGTGCTCGACGTACCGGGCCGGGAGCGGCGGGTGCAGCCGGTAGGCGCGGTCGATCAGCACCTCGCCGTCCACCCCGTCCCGGTTGGCGGCCAGTGCCAACCGGCCCACCTCCGCCTCGACCTTCGCCAGGGCCAGGGCTGCGGTGCGCCGGTCCAGGGTGACGGAGGTGAGCAGCCGGTGCTCCCCGGCGTGGTACACCTGGGCGCCCTGCCCGCACACCGCCAGGCCGCGGTAGCCGAGGTCGTCGAGGACGCCCCTGGACCACGGCACCGCCCGACCGGTCACCACCACGTGGAGGGCCCCGGCGGCGCACGCCGCGTCCAGGGCGTCGCGGGTGCGGCCGGAGACGGTGCCGTCCTCGCGCAGCAGGGTGCCGTCGAGGTCGGTGGCGATCAGGCGGAACGGCAGGGCGTTCACGGCGCGACCGGATCGAGGGTGGCCCGCCCGCCGAGGAACGGGCGCAGGGCGTCCGGCACCCGCACCGAGCCGTCGGCCCGCTGGTGGTTCTCCAGCAGGGCGACGATGGTCCGGGTGACGGCGACCAGGGTGCCGTTGAGCGTGGCAAGCGGCCGCACCCCGGCCTCGTCCCGCATGCGCACCGACAGCCGCCGGGCCTGGAACTCGGTGCAGTTCGAGGTGGAGGTGAGCTCCCGGTACCGGCCCTGGGTGGGTATCCAGGCCTCGCAGTCGAACTTCCGGGCGGCGGAGGAACCGAGGTCGCCCGAGGGCAGGTCGATGACCCGGAAGGGCAGCTCGAGCCTGGTCAGGAACTCCTTCTCCCAGGCCAGCAGCCGCTGGTGTTCCGCGTCGGCGTCCTCGGGGCGGACGTAGGAGAACATCTCCACCTTGTCGAACTGGTGGACGCGGAAGATGCCCCGGGTGTCCTTGCCGTAGGTGCCGGCCTCCCGCCGGAAGCAGGGGGAGAACCCGGCGTAGCGGCGCGGCAGGGTGTCGGCGTCCAGGATCTCGTCCATGTGGTACCCGGCGAGCGGGACCTCGGAGGTGCCGACGAGGTAGTAGTCGTCCTGCTCCAGGTGGTAGACGTTCTCGGCGGCCTGGCCGAGGAAGCCGGTGCCCTCCATCGCTGCCGGCTTGACCAGCGCGGGGGTGATCATGGGGGTGAAGCCGGCCTCCGTGGCCTGCGCCACGGCCATGTTCACCAGGGCCAGCTCCAACAGGGCGCCGATCCCGGTGAGGAAGTAGAAGCGGGAGCCGGAGACCTTCGCTCCCCGTTCGGTGTCGATCGCTCCCAGCGCGTGTCCCAGGTCCAGGTGGTCCCGGGGAGCGAACCCCTCGGCGGCGAAGTCCCGGGGGGCGCCGTGGGTCTCCAGGACCACGAAGTCCTCTTCGCCACCGATCGGGGCCCGCGGGTCGATGACGTTGGACAGCGCGCGCAGCAGGGACCGTGCCTCCTCCTGCGCGGCGTCCCGCTCGGCGTCCGCCGCCTTCACCGCCGCGGACAGCTCGCCGGCCTGCCGGAGCAGGTCGGCCTTCTCGTCGCCGCGGGCCGCGGGTATCCGCTTGCCGAGTGCCTTCTGCTGGGCGCGCAGCTCGTCGAAACGCGCCCCACTGGACCTGCGTCGCTCGTCGGCGGTGAGCAGGGCATCGACGATGTCGGGGTCCTCTCCACGGGCGCGCTGGGAGGCGCGTACCCGGTCGGGGTCCTCACGGAGCAGGCGAAGGTCAATCACAGCCACCAGGCTACCGGGGTGAGGTTCCGGCAACCGGCGCGGGAGGTTCCCCTCCGGCGGGCCCGGCCGTGGGCCCTGTGGGAACGCCGGTCAGGACGGCCCCGGCGGGCGGCAGGGTGCGCACCCTGGGCCCTGGGCCGGGTGCCCCCGCCCGAGTTATCCACAGGAGGGTAGGGGGAGGTGTCAGTTATCCACAGGGTGTGGGTGAATCCGGCGCGCACCGGAGGGGGATGCCCTGTGTGGTGCGGTCGGCCGGCAATGGTGCGATTGAAACCCGCCTTCCCGGCTCTTTCGGGGGAATATAACCCTGTCAGAGGCGTCATTGACCGTATTGGAGTGACGTAAGGTGAGCTGATCCGCTGAGCTAACGGAGATCCGCTCTGTCTGACTTGTCGGGAAGATGCTGATTTGCTCTTAGCGTCGTGTCGACTTATCCCCAGGAGTGGCCAACCCCTGTGGATAACGCCGGGCAGCCGTGCAGCGCCACCGACCCCCCGGCCCGGGCTGGTGCCCCGCCCGCCCGGCGGGGAGCCTCAGAGGCGGCCGTCGAGGCAGCGGGCCAGCCAGTCGGAGGCGCGGGTGAAGTCCTCGTCAGCGGTGCCGGGGCGAGGGCTGGACGGGACCCCGTCGGCCCGCGGGTAGGAGCCGAGGAAACGCACGTCCGGGCAGATCCTGGAGAGCCCCTTCAACGCCTCGCCGACCCGTGCCTCGGCGATGTGCCCCTCGCAGTCGATGGAGAAGAAGTACCTGCCAAGACCGGCGCCGGTGGGGCGGGACTCGATGCGGGTCAGGTTGACCCCCCGCACCGCGAACTCCTGGAGGAGCTGGAGCAGCGCCCCGGGGTGGTCGTCGGGCAACTGGAAGACCAACGACGTCCGGTCGGCCCCGGTCGGGGGCGCCACCCGGGCCGGCCTGGCCACCAGCACGAACCGGGTGACCGCGCTCTCCGCGTCGTGGATGTCGGTGACCAGGGGCTCGAGACCGTAGCGGGCGGCGGCGAACTCGCCGGCGAAGGCCGCGTCGAACCGCCCCTCCTGCACCTGCCGGGCCCCGTCCGCGTTCGACGCGGAGGACTCCCAGGACGCGTCGGGCAGGTGCTGCGCCAGCCACCTGCGCACCTGCGGCTGGGCGTGCGGGTGCGCGGTCACCGTCTTGATGTCGGTGAGGCCGGTGCCCGGCCGCACCAGCAGCGCGAACGCGATCGGCAGGAACACCTCGCGCACGATGGTCAGCGGTTCGCCGGTGGCGAGCTCGTCCAGGGTGACCAGCACGGCGCCCTCGACCGAGTTCTCCAGCGGCACCATCGCCGCCGCCGCCTCACCCCGGCGCACCGCGTCGAGCGCCGCCGGCACGGAGATCATCGGCACCAGCACCCGGGCCGCCGCCTCGGGCAACGTCCGCAGCGCGGCCTCGGTGAACGTCCCCTCCGGGCCGAGGTAGGTGTAGTTGCTGCTGGGCGACATCCGCGCGGCTCTCCTGTCCCTGTGCTGCCCTGCCGGTGCTGCTGTGCCCTGGCCACGATAGCGACTGCCAGCCTCGCGGACCGACCGGGCTGCCCGGGCTGCCCGGACTGGCCGGACTGCTCGGGCTGCCCGGACCGTGCGGCGGCCGCGGCAGTGGCCGGCGGCAGTGGGTGGCGGGCCACCGGTCACCCCTGGAGCAGCCGCTGTCCGACGTACTCGCCCGGCGCACAGCCACCGGGCACGGCGAACAGCGCGCTCGCCTCGTGCCGGAGGAAGCGGGACAGACCGTCACCCCGGTCCAGCTTGCGCTGCACCGGGACGAAGCCCCGCCGCGGGTCGGCCTGCCACGCCATGAAGAGCAGCCCGGCGTCCGGCGCCCCCCGCTCGTCGAAACCGTCGTGGAACGAGAACGGACGGCGCAGCATCGCCGCCCCCCCGTTCGACTCCGGAGCGGCCACGCGCACATGGGCGTCGCCCGCGATCGCCAGGGAGCCGTCGGCGCGCCGCCCGCCCAGATCGACCGGGGTGGTCTCGGTGCCGCCGGACAGCGGGGCCCCGTCGCTCTTGCGCCGTCCGATCACCTTCTCCTGCTCGGCGAGGGAGAGCTGGTCCCACGAGTCGAGGAGCATCCGGATGCGGCGCACCACCACGTAGGAGCCGTTGGCCATCCAGGCGGGCCGGGCCGACGCCGGCACGAACACCCGGGCGTCGAAGTCGGCGTCCGACGGCCTCGGGTTGTTGGTGCCGTCCACCTGGCCCATCAGGTTGCGGGCCGTCCTGGGCTCGGCGGTGGCCCCGGGGGTGCGGTTGAACCCGGACATCTGCCAGCGGACCGCGGCGGTGCCGGCCGCGAGCTTCTGGAGAACCCGCAGGGCGTGGAAGGCCACCAGGGCGTCGTCCGCCCCGACCTGGACGAACAGGTCGCCGTCGCTGCGCTGGCGGTCCAGGGCGTCGGCGGAGAACGGGGGGAGCGGGGCCAGTGCCTCGGGCCGCTGGGACCGCAGCCCCGTCCGGTCGAAGAACGAGGCGCCGAACCCGAAGGTGACGGTCAGCGAGGACGGCCCCGCGTCCAGCGCGATCTGGTTGTCCTCGGCGGGCTGGCGGCCCTCGGCCATCGTCGCCGCGGCGCTGGTCCAGCGTCGCATCAGCGCCGCCGCCCGGTCCCGCCCGGCCCCCGGCACCAGGTCGAACGCGACCAGGTGGCCGTGCGCCTGCAACGGGCTGCTGATCCCCGCCTGGTGACGCCCGTGGAACGGCACGGAGGCCGAGCCCACCGTGCTCAGCGCACGGGGCTGCTCCGCGGCGAGCGCGTGGCCGCCCGCGCCGGCCGCGGCGCCGACGGTGAGGCCGGCGGCTCCGGCGACGCCGAGGAGGGTGCGCCGAGGGACTCCGGCAGGGGCGGCGGAGGGTCCTGCCGGCGTCCCGTCGTGCCGGGGCGCCGGGGTCCGCGCCGGGGCGCCGTTCCCGGCCGGGGTTTGCCGCGCTTCGCCGCGCCCGGTGCGCCGCCCTGCATCAGATCTGGATGTCATCTCTTCCCACGTTGTGCTTCTCGTTGTGCTTCTCGTCGTGTCGCGTCCGGGTCGTCCGTCTCCGCGCCAGGCCGGCGCCGCCGGCTAACCGATCCTGATCCGTTCGCTCACGGTGACCTGGTCGATGTCCGAGGTGCGCACGGTGACCGACACCGTCCACCTACCGGGCAGGGGGAGCTGTGCGTCGGAGGCCACCCAGTGGCCCGGCGCGATGTAGCTGAGGTCGGTTCCCAGCGGGCCGACGTCCCGGCTCTCCAGGGTGAACGAGACCCGGACCTCCGGAGCCTCCACCGGGGCGCCCACGGGGTTGGTGAGCCGTACGTGCAGGACGTTGTCGCCGCTGCGCGCGGGGTCCACGGTGATCTCCGCGGTGCCCTTGCCGGCGGTGCCGCCCGTGTCGTACGGCAGCTCCACGACGGCCGGGCCGCCCGCGGGGGCCGCGGAAGCGGTGCCGGCCCGGGGGGTCTCCGCGGCGCGGCCGGGCTCGGTGCTGGTGAGGAACGTGGTGACGGCCAACACCACCACCGCCACGCACACCTCGACCAGCACCGAACGGCGGAGGTTGCCGCGGTGCGGGTCGGCGTGCCGTTCCCGGCGAGCCCTGGCGGTGGCCACGGCGGCGCGTTGCCGGGCGAGCTGGGCGGCCCGGGCGGGGTTCCCGCTGCGTCCGCCGCTGGTCGGGGCGGGCACGTCCTCTCCTGACGGTGCGACGTCCCCGCTGGTCCGGGCGCCTTCCCGGGTGGACCCGGCGGTGACGGCCTCCGCCGGGCTCCCCACCGGGGGCTGGGCATCGGCCCCGGTGGTGCCGTCGGGCGTCGTCCCGGCCGGCGCGGCCCGCAGCCGACGGACCCAGCGCCGGGAGAAGCCGGCGGTGCCGAGCAGCAGGAGCACCCCGGCGAGCTTGACCAGCAGCAGTCGGCCGAAGTCGGTGGAGACCAGCGCGTCCAGGGTGCCGACCTGCCGCCACGCCTGGTAGGTGCCGGTGCCGACCAGGGCCAACACGGAGCAGAACGCCACCGTGGAGAACCGTTCCACTGCCACCGCCCCGATCGGTTTCCCGGCAGGGAGGTACAGCGCGGTCAGCAGCGCCGCCAACCCACCGAGCCAGGTCCCCACCGCCACCAGGTGGACCACGTCCACCGGCACGGCCACCCGGGACTGGATGCCGACGGAGGGGTGCTCCATCACCGACCAGGTGCTGGCCAGGCCGGCGGCGAGCAGCAGACCCGCCGCGTACAGGGCGATCCGCACCTCGGGGTGCCGTTGCCTGGCCGGCTGCCCGACCAGCACCGCGAGGAACGCCCCCGCCGCGGCCAACATCAGCAACCGCACGGCCAGGGCCGCTCCCGGTTTGGTGTCCAGCGTCTCCTGGAGCACGGACAGGTCGAACGCGGCCCCGAAGCCACCACCGCCCCGGTCCTCGTAGGGGCCGCGCAGCACCAGCAGGGCGAGCGTGGACAGCAGCAACGTGGACCACCCGGCGAGCAGCAGCCGCTGCACCGGCCGTCGCTCCCCACCCTGCGGCCAGCAGTGCAGCACGAACGCCGCAGCGCCCACCAGCAGTGCGAGACCGCCGTAGGCGAAGTACCTGGCCAGGTCGTAGAGCCCGCCCACGGTGCCGTTCCCCGACGGGAGCTGGTCCACCTCCACCGTGGTCTTCGACGGCGCCCCCACCGAGAAGCTGAACGCCCCCCGGATCGGGTGGCTGTCCGCGGAGACGACCTTCCAGGCCACCACGTAGGTGCCGTCCGGCAGCCCGGACCCCAGGGGGACCTGGACCGCGGTGCTGCTCCCCTGGGCGTGCCGGGGCGCGCCGCCGGTGACGTCCTCGGCCTCGGGGTTGAGGACCTGCACCGAGTCGGCGCTGACCGTGACCGACTCGCTGAACCGCAGGGTCACCCGCTCCGGGGCGGTCTGCACCACCGCGCCGTTCGCCGGGTCGGTGCCGGTCAGCACGGCGTGCGCGGCGGCGCGTGACGCGCCACCGAGGAGCAGCGCGCAGGTGGTGCCGAGCAGCAGCACCAGGGCTGCGGCGCGGCGCGGCAGGGTGGAGCCGGGCGCCATGCGGTCCTCCTTCTCTCGTGCTCTTGTGCTCTCGGGTTCGGGTTCGGGTTTCGGAGTTCGGAGTTCGGGGTTCGGGGTTCGTTCGAACGTCGTGGGCCTCGCGCTCAGCCTGGTGCGCGGTGTGTGGCCCTGTCTGTCACCCCGTCGGTTTCTCCGTCTTCTCCTCGGAGGGGGGCCGGTAGGTCATCGCGGTGACCGGCACCTCGACGGTGATCGGCTCCGACGTCTCGAAGCGGAGCTCGAAGGTGACCTTCTGCCCGATCCTCGGTCGGCCCTGGAGGCCCATGAGCATCACGTGTCCGCCGCCACGGCCCAGCCGCAGCGTTCCGTCCGCCGGGATGTCGAACCCTTCGACCTCCCGCATGGTGCCGCCCGCGGTCTCGTGCAGGCTGACGTCGTCGGTGAGGTCGCTGACCACCTCCACCAGCCGGTCGTCCCGCCCGCCGGTGTTGGAGACGGTGAAGTAGCCGGCGGCCATCTCGGCGGACGCCGGCCGCGGGATGTACGGGTGGTCCACCCTCAGCTCCGGCCGTTCTGTCGCCCCGGACGCCGAGGAGCACCCGGCGAGCGCGGCGAGCGCGGCGAGCGCGGACAGCGCGGACAGCGCGGACAGCGCGGACAGCGCCGACGGGGCCGTGGGGCGGACGGGTGCCCCGCCCCCGCGCGTCCGCCCCCCGGCGCGCCTCACGCCGGGACCCCCTTGAGCAGCAGCGGGAGGTCGTGCTCGAAGGCCTCGATGCCGCTCCCCGCGGTGTAGAGCACGTGGGCCCGGTCGTCCTTGGCGCTGAAGGCCAGCACCTGGGCGCCGTGGTCCACGATGATCTCGCCGTCCTCGCCCTTCCTCGCCTTGGGCACGTGGACGCCGACGGTGCGCCCGGCGTCGCGGATGTCCGCGTACTCACCGGTGAGGCCGATGAACGAGGGGTCCATCGCGTTGAGCCAGGAGCGCAGGCTCTCGGGGGTGTCCCGCCCCGGATCGGTGGTGATCATGACCACGTCGATCTTCTTTTCGTCGGCCTCGGGCAGCTTCTGCTTGGCCAGGGCGATGTCGCTCATCGTGGTCGGGCACACGTCCGGGCAGTGGGTGTAGCCGAAGTAGAGCAGGGTGACGCGGCCCTTGGTGCGCGTGCGCAGGTTGAACGGTTTCCCCCGGGTGTCGGTCAGGGTGACGTCGGGCTTGTCGAAACCCTCGTCGAGCGGGGTGCCCTGGTAGGGCGACGCGGACTTGCCGGCGTTGACCTCCGCGGCGGCACCCGGTTTGTCGGCGGTGCCGTCGTCGGAGCCGCAGGCGGCCAGGGTCAGGGCGAGCGCGCCGGCCGTGACGGTGGCCGCGAGGCGCGCGAGGGTGCTGGGCATGTGTTCCCCAAGGGTCGTTCGTGGAGCGTGGTCGTTGACGGTGCTGGCAGGTGCGCGGTGGCTGGTGGGTCGCCGACGGGGCGCCGGGGCGCGGGTACCGGGGGGTGCGGCGGGGGACCGTGGGCGCCCCGGGTCGGAGCCGGGACGCCCACGGTGGACGGGTCAGGAGGCCGGTGTGCCGCCGCCCCGGCGGCGCAGCCCGAGGACGCCCACGCCGGCGCCGAGGACGCCGACGACGATGCCGGTGATGCCCAGGGCCCGCGCGGTGGTGTCGCTGGAGTCGGTGTCCGAGCCGCCGGCCAGGTCCTTGCCGTCGTCACCGGTGTTGGTGCCCCGGTTGGCCTCGTCCTCGCCGTCGTCGGCGTCCTGGTCGTCGGAGGCCGCGCCGTGCTGGTCGTCCTCGGCCTCGGTCAACCTGAGTACCGGCGCCGGGTTCTCGGGCTCCTCCGCACCCTCCCGCGGCTCCTCGATCCACCGCACGACCTCGCCGCCCTCGTAGGTCTGCAGGGCCTTGAAGACCATGGTGTCGGTGTCCTCCGGCAGGGGGCCGACGGAGATCGGGAACTCCTGGAAGGTGCCCGGCTCGATGGTGCCCCCGGTCCAGGTGATCTTGCTGACCGTCTCCTTCACCTGCTCGCCGTGGACCTCGAGCGGCTTGTCCAGCTTGGTCCTGGTGACCTTCACGTCCCATCCGGGGACGGGCTGGGTCTGCACCGAGGCGACGGGGTGGTCCGCGGGGAGGGTGACCTCCACCTTGGTGGTGCCGGCGTCGTCCCGCTCGTTGGGCACCTTGAACACCAGCTTGCTGTAGCTGCCCCGCGCGGCCTCGCCCGGCTGGACCGAGACGTGGGCCGAGGCGGTTCCGGAGAGCAGGACGACGGCGGAACCCGCGAGGACGCCGACGGCGGCGACCCGCGACGCGGCGCCGGTCCTGAGCCCCCGCCGGCGCGGCAGCGACGGGGCGGGGGACGCCTGCGACGACGGCAGGTGTCCTGACATGGTGGATGAAACGGACGTGTGACGCTTCATGCTGGCTGGACTCCATCCAGGGAGCGGGCACGCGGGCATGCGCCCGGCTGTGCCGGCGCGTGTGTGTCAGGAAAGGACGCGTGGGTGCGGCGGGGCCCCGGACGGACCCGTTCCCGGGGCGTCCGGCCCGCGGCCGGGCCCGTGCGCCGGCCGCCGGTGGGTGGCCGCGCCGGGGCCGCCACGAGGGGCTGGCCTAGGCCGCGAGGGTGTATCCCGGGGGGCCGCGCCTGATCACACTGTGTTGGAGGAGAACGGTGGTGTCGTCCGGCGGATCGTCCCCGCGGACCGGGGCCGGACGCCGGGCGACGAGGCCGAGCAGCCCGTTGAGGAGCGCCCGCACCAGCGCCAGCGCGCCGCGCAGCCCGAACGCCGCGACCTCGGCCACCCGTGAGGTCAGCCGGATCAACCGCCACAGGGTGGCCTCGCCGCGGCGGAGCAGCCAGGCCGCCACCAGCCCGGCGATCACGTGGCTGAGCAGCATCGGAGGAGCGGAGGTCAGGGTCCCGCACAGGTTGGCGACGGGCGCGGGCGTCGGGGACGAGAAGGCCGCCGGGTCCAGGCCGGCCTCCCGGATCACCGCGGCGGCGTCCGTGCCCCGCGGCAGCCCACCGGGGCTCCCCGGGTGGGCTCCGCCGAGGTGGTCGCCCGCGGCCAGGTACCCGCCGCGGTCCGGTGAGCACAGCAGCCGCAGCGCCATCTGCTCCAGCTCGGAGGTGCGCCCGTGACCGCCGTGGCCGGCGGTGTCCTGCTGGGCGAGGCCGAAGAGGGTGTGCAGGCCGAGTTGCCCGCCCAGCATGCAGGTCGTGATCGTCAGCAGGGACCGTTCCCGGCCGGCGAGGCACATGGCCAGGAGCCAGACCGCCAGCCACGCCGTGACCAGCGCCCACACCGGCACCGGCGTCCCCGAGGCCGCCGAGTGGCCGGCTGCGGACAGCACGACGCAGACCAGGGCGAAGAGCGCCGCCCTGGCCGCTCGCAGGTCCACTGCGGCGTGGGTGTGGGTGGGCATGGCGGCGCCATCATCTCACCGGTACGGGGGAGGCCGGACCACCGGGTCGTGGGCGGGACGGAGGGCTCCGGGGAACGGCCTCCCGCCCGGCATCCGCCGAACGAGCGGTGCATGCCGGATACCAGGCTTAGTGCCTCTTCCTTTCGGCAATACGTAGTGGTATGTCGAGCCGCAACCAGGAGGCTGGATCATGAGCATCTGGTGGACTCTCCACTTGCGGCGCGAGGCTGCGAGTGTTCCCCTCGCCCGGCGCTTCCTGCTCGGAGCGATGGACACGGCGGGTGTGGATCCGGACATCTCCTTCGAGCTGGGCATGGCGCTGACCGAGGCGTGCGCCAACGCGGTCGAGCACGCGGTCGGCGTTCCCACGGACGCGGACGACGGTTACCAGGTCACGGCCCGGATCGACGGTGACACGTGCCGCATCGAGGTGTGTGACTCGGGCCCCGGGTTCCCCGCGGGGGGCACCGCACTCGCACCGGTCGGAGACGAACGGCCCGCGGACCCCGTGCGGGCCCAGCCCGCGCGGGGCCCCCGGGCCGCGGGGTCGGTGGACGCCGCGGAGGTGCTGGACCTCGTCGGCCCGCCCGAGGGCGAGGGGCGCCAGGAGGCGCCGGAGGTCGTGGACGCCGTACCCATGGAGGTCGGCTGGCCCAGCGCCCCCGGCCAGACCGCAGCACCCGCGTTCTCCCCGGCACTCGCCCCCGAGACCCCCGGACACCACGACATGCGGCCCGGTACCGAGCCCCTCGGTACCGGGTTCGTCGTTGAGCGCCTGGCGGACGGCGTCCCGGTCTGCGCCGAGAGTGGGCGGGGCCTGTACCTGATCGAGGCGCTGGCGGACCACGTCCAGTTCCGCAACAACCCTTCCCGCGGGGCCGTGGTCAGCTTCGACAAGGTCCTGAAGTGGCGGGACGACGCCCTGCTCAAGGCGTCCTGAGCTCAAGGCGTCCTGAGCCGCCCCGCCGGACAGGGCCGCGGGCCCGCGGGCCGACCTGCGGCCCCCGGGCCGGGGCGCAACCCGGGGGCTCAGCCCCGGGTTGCGGCCAGCCACTCCTCGACCTCGTCCGAGCGGCGGGGCAGGGCCGCGGAGAGGTTGCGGTTGCCGTCCAGGGTCACCAGGATGTCGTCCTCGATCCGCACGCCGATGCCCCGGTACTCGGCCGGCACCGTCAGGTCGTTGGACTGGAAGTACAGGCCGGGCTCCACGGTGAGCACCATGCCGGGTTCCAGGGTGCCGTCGGCGTAGCTCTCCCGGCGTGCGGTGGCGCAGTCGTGCACGTCGAGGCCGAGCATGTGCCCGGTGCCGTGCAGGGTGTAGCGGCGCTGCAACCCCAGCTCCAGCACCCGTTCCACCGGTCCCTCGACCAGCCCCCACTCCACCAGCTTCTCCGCCAGCACCCGCTGGGCGGCGTCGTGGAAGTCGCGGTAGGCGGCGCCCGGCTTCACCGCGGCGATCCCCGCCTCCTGGGCCTCGTAGACCGCGTCGTAGACCTTGCGCTGGATGTCGGTGAAGGTGCCGCTGACCGGCAGGGTGCGGGTGACGTCGGCGGTGTACAGGGTGTCGGTCTCCACGCCGGCGTCGAGCAGCAGCAGGTCACCGGGGTTGACCGGGCCGTCGTTGCGGGTCCAGTGCAGGGTGCAGGCGTGGGCGCCGGAGGCGGCGATGGTGCCGTAGCCGACGTCGTTGCCCTCCACCCTCGCCCGGAGGAAGAAGGTGCCCTCGATGTACCGCTCCGACGTGGCCCTGGCCTGGTCGAGCACCGCCACCACGTCGTGGAACCCGCGGACGGTGGAGTCCACCGCCTTCTGCAACTGGGCGACCTCCCACTCGTCCTTGACCAGCCGCATCTCGTCCAGGACCTGCTTCAGCTCCTGGTCCCGCTCCTCGGCGTCCGCGGGCCCGACCAGCTCGGCGACGACCTTCTCCAGCTCGGCGTCGTGGCCGCGGACGATCCGGGTCGGCACCGGGGGCGCGGACCTGAGCTCCTCCGCCAGCCTGCGCACGTCCCGGCACGGCAGGCCGAGGAGCCGTGAACTCTCGGAGAGGCTGCGCCGGCGACCCACCCACAGCTCGCCCTGGCCGTCCAGCCAGAACTCGCCGTTGTCCCGGTTGGAGCGGGGCAGCAGGTAGGCGACGGTGTCGTGCCCGCCGGACTCGGACGGCTCCAGGACCAGGACTCCGTCCCGCGTCTGGTCCCCGGTCAGGTAGACGTAGTCGCAGGAGGCGCGGAACGGGTACTCGGTGTCGTTGGAGCGGGTCCTGAGGTTGCCGGCCGGGACCACGAGGCGCTCGCCGGGGAACCGGTGGGACAGCGCCTCCCGCCGTGCCGCGGCCAGCGGGGCCTGCTCAACGGGCTCCAGGTCGTGCATCTCGGTGTCCGCCCAGCCGGTCGTCATCAGCTCGGCGAGCTCGTCTGACACACCGGGGTACAGGCCGTTCTTGCGGCCCTTGACCGGTGCCTCCGCCGAGTCGTCCGCCTCCGTCTCCGGCAGGGTCTCGAACCTCTGAGCAGGACTTTCCTGACTCATGTGTCGCCTCCTCGGGCGGATCGGGCCGCCCCACGTGTCTTCCGTCGGCTGTCCATGACGGTATACGCACATCACCCATACGTATGGGGACATTCATCACAGGGTCCCGCCGGTTTGGTGCTGTCGGCCCGGTGGTACCGGGGTTGTTGGTGTGCTCCGTGCGGGGTCGGGGAGTCCCCCCGGGGTGCGCCGGCGGGGCCGTGCGGACGGCGGACGCCGCGGCCGGCCGCGCGGCGTTCAGTCGAAACGGACCGCGAGCAGCACGATGTCGCCGCGGTGGCCAGGATCAGTCCCCGCCGCGTCGTCGGCGTCCTCGGCGTCCTCGGCGCCGTCCGGCACGCAGGATGCCAGCAGGTGCTCGCAGAGCAGGTCGGGGTCCTCCCGGGCGGCGCGCGGGGCACGCGCACCTGCACGACGAAGCTTGTCGAACGCGCGATCGATTGTGTCCCCGGTGCGGTGTAACAACCCGCCGGTGTAGAGCACCACGGTCTCGCCGGACTGCACCGACAGCTCCGCGCTCGGCGCCTCCCAGCAGTTCAGCATCCCCAGCGGGGCCGAGAGCGAGGTCTCCACCAGCTCCGCCCGGTGCTCGCCCACCAGCAGCGGTGGACAGTGCCCCGCCCCGGCCAGCACCAGGCGGCGCCGCGCCGGCTCGGTGTGCACGAACAGCGCCGTGGCCGAGCGCGCCGGCTCGGTCAGGTGCAGCAACAGCTCCAGGTCGGACAGGACGGCGACCGGGTCCTCCCCCTCGATCACGGCGTACGCCCGCAGCGACGCCCGGAGCCGGCCCATGGCGGCGGCAGCCCCCGGGCCGCCGCCGGTGACCCCGCCGACGGAGAGCCCCAGCGCCCCCTCGGGCAGCACCAGCGCGTCGTACCAGTCGCCCCCGCCCCGAGCGCCGCACCGGTGCCGCACGCCCAGCCGCACGCCGGGCACCCGGGGCAACCGGGTGGGCAGCAGCGCCTCGCGCAGCGCCCGCGCCTCCCGTTCCACGCGCGCCTGACGCAGACTCCTGGCCACCAGCTCGGAGGCGAAGGCGCAGTAGTGCCGGGCCAGTTGCCGCTGGTGCTCGCTGGGCGCGGCGGGCTGGTCGTACATCCACAC
This sequence comes from Wenjunlia vitaminophila DSM 41686, assembly GCF_000380165.1. GTDB lineage: Bacteria > Actinomycetota > Actinomycetes > Streptomycetales > Streptomycetaceae > Wenjunlia > Wenjunlia vitaminophila. The sequence goes on along the minus strand of NZ_KB904669.1, from coordinate 23,512 downwards.
GACGGTGCCCAGCGGCCCCGTCGCCGCGGTGGCCAGGCGCAGCGCGTAACTGGCGCCGATGCCGAGCTGGGCCGCGACCTCGCGGTGGCGCTGGGGCAGGCTGCCGTCGGCGGCGATGTCCGGATGGACCAGCTCCAACGGCGCGTCCCCGAAGCCACCCCCGTCCGCCCCCGCTCCGACGCCCTCGTGAGCGCCCGCGCCGCCGACACCACGGGCCTTCGCGCACGCTCCGGCACCCGAGCACGTCCCGCACGCGGGCCGCTCATCCGACGCTCCATCAGCCGGGCGGGACGACCCGCCGCCCGTGCCCCCTCCGCCGTCCGTGCCCCCTCCGCAGGCCGCGTCCCCCGCTGCCGCACCGGGGCCGACCTCCGCACCGGGGCCGACCTCCGCGCCCGGAACGCCGTCGGCGCCCCACCGACATCCCGGGCGGACGCCCTCCGCCGTCCCCGGTGCCGCCCCGGGGACGGTCTCCAGGGTGCCGATGTCGCCGTGGGCGAGCCCGAGGCCCACCGAGCGGCGCGGTCCGCGACCGTCGGACGGGCACAGGGCCAGGAGCCCGCGCCCCGCCCCGACCAGCGCGGCCCCGGCGCGCAGCAGCTCGTGCAGGGTGGTGTCCAGGGAGTCGCTCCTGGCCACCCGTTCGGTCAACCCGTGCAGGACGGTGAGGTCGCAGAGCCAGGAGGCCAGCCGCTCCTGGAGGGCCACGACATCGGCGGCGGGACCGCGGCCGGCCGCACGCTGACGGGACGTGTCCTCCGTGCTCGCGTCCCGGGTGTCGGGCCGCCGCCCCGGGGAGGTGGCGTCCTGGCGAGAGCGACGGGGGGAGGGGTCGAATCCGGCCACATCGGGAAGACGCGCGGCGCTCATGGTCGGTGGCGGTGTCCGGACCGGGGACCCGTGGCGGGCAGCGACCGCGCAAGGGGGGGCCTGGGCCGTTTGTGCCGCCGGTCAAAAGGCTCCGCACGCCGCAATAGCATCGCAAACCCCCGTGTCGTGGTGCTCCGCTATCAATCTCTTCACTTCTACACGCCCGGTCTGCGGGATGTCCAGGATTGCCCTGGTCACAAGGCTGGTGTCGAACGGGTCCACAGTTGACGGAAAATGATCCCCGATTGGAGTAAATCTTCGTTGACCAGTCCTTTTCGGGTAAGCGTCACCCACTCCGGAGCGGGTACGTACGATGGGGAGGGGTGCAAAGGGGAAGCCGCAGTACATCCCCTCATCCGTTGAGCGGAACTGGGTGGGGCGCTGACGCGTCCTACACCACGATGCGCCATGCTCTACAGGCGCCACCGAACAGACAGGCAACCTCGAGTGATCCCCCGGGGGGCCGGCTGCGAAACACTGTGCTGCGAAAGACTGTGCGGGACAACAGCAGCCACCCGCCGCCCGTGCGCCACGTTCCACGCCTGACAGGAGCGTGCTGCGCCGCCTGGTGACGGTGGTCTGACGTGCAGATCCTTGAGCGCTAACGGAAGGGAACGAGCGCAGATGCGCGAGATCCTCGTAAGGCGACGGAGGAACAGGTCGGCGCTGCTGAGCGCCGCGCTCATATGCGCCGAGCACTGGAAGTGGCCCGTGGTACCGGGAGCCGGACTGCAGCCCCGTCAGGGGCGCAGACCACCCCGGGGTGTCCGTTCGCTGCTGGGGCTGTCCTCCCTGCGGACCCGGGAGGGCGCGGTGTCCACGCCGGTGCCGGAGGCGGTGTGCGCCTGTCCCCGACCCGACTGCGCGGTCCCCGGCGCCCATCCGCAGGACCCGGGACTCCTCGCGGCCACCACTGACCCGCGCATGGTCCGTTGGTGGTGGACGAACCGCCCGAACGCGCCCCTCGTCCTGGCCACCGGCAGCCGTGTCGCGGCGGTGAGCCTCCCGGCGTTGGCCGGGGCCCGGGCCCTGGCCGCGTTCGACCACGTCGGGGTGCGGCTCGGCCCGGTGGTCGCCTCGCCGACCCGGTTCACCCTGTTGGTCCGCCCCTACACGCTGGACGAGCTCGGCGAACTGCTCGAGCAGCACGAGTGGGTGCCGACGTCGCTGCGGTACCACGGCGGCGGGGGGTACGTCGTGTTGCCGCCGTCGACCACGGGCAGGGGAAGCCTGTGCTGGGCACGCCCCCCGGTGGCCCGCAGCACCGCGCCCTGGCTTCCGTCCATCTCGTCAGTGATCAACACACTGGTCATGGTGAGCAGCACGGAGCCCGACGGCAGCCGCCTGGCGTACTGAGCGGCGCGGGCGATCTGGCGGGGTCCTGGCGGCCCCGTTTCCCGCCCGGCCCCGGTGCGTCCGCGGCGGCGGGTTGCGGTGACGGACGGGCCGGCGCGTGGCCCGCCGGTGGGAAACGGTTCGGCGCCGTGCCGAGTACCGCGAATCGGTGCTCGCGCGGCGTTTCGCCTTGTCCGCCGTCGTTCCCGGGCGTGCACGGCGTCCGGGCGGGTGACGCTCGCCGGAGGCCGCGGCCGCGGCGGGGCACCGTCCGGAGCCCCGGACAACGTGAAGCCGCGGGTCCCGGTGAGCTGAGTACTCCAGAGCCCCGAGCGCCTTCCGGAAGCCCGAGTGACTCCAGGGCCCCGAGTGTTCAGGGCCCCGAGTGTTCAGGGGTCTGAGTGTCCAAGAGGCCCGAGTGACTTCGGAGTTCCGAGTGACTTCAGGGGCCTGAGTTGACTTCCGAGGCCCGAGTGACTTCCGAGACATGAGTGGTGGATGACCGCCCGAGGAAGGGCCATGACCATCCCCACGGAGGACACGGCGGTGAGCGTGGGAACGGGAGCGTGATCCGCACCGGGTCGCCGTCGGAGAAGCCCTGGAACTCCTGGACGTGGACCGCGGGAGCCGGGAGGACCGCCGTCCACGCCGTCGCGGTCGGTGAGGGTCGTGCCCACAGCGACCGGGGGAACGGCTCGGGGGGGGAACGGCTCCGGGGCACGGGTCCACGGGCGAAGGAGCGGCCCTCGGACGGGAAGAAGGCCCGGTCAGGCGGCTGCCCGGAGGAGACCCCGGAAAAAGACAAGGCCCGATCGCTGGCGACGGGGGATGCACCAGCGACCGAGCTGTATAAACGGTAACAAGAGATCGCCCGTTCGCAAATTCATGGGACCCGCTTTCTCCACCGAATTCCCTGCTGGCGGCGGTGGTTGTGACGGGTATCACGTCTGGGCCGGCTGTAAAACGGCTTTTGCAATTGCAGACGGTACGGACCGTTGAGTCGTGGCCTTGGTTTTCCCTCGGGGAGAGCTCCTCGGCAACTCGGGGCCGAATCGATCAACGCTCGGCGCCGCCGAGTGCCCCCCGCCGCACACCGAACCTGGGCGCGCAACCGGTCGCGGGGACCGACCCGGCGGCGCGGACGTCGCCGGGTCGCCCGGATCAGCTCAGGGTGATCTGCCGGTTCGCCAGGCCGCTGCGCGCCCGACGCTCCTCCGTGGACAGCGGGGCGTCCACCGCGAGCGCCTCGCCGAGCCGCTCGGCGAACGCGGCGGCCGGCTTCTCCACCTCTTCGGCCTCCATCGAGGTCGGCAGGTCCCACACCGGCACCACGAGCCCGTGCGCCCGGAACGAGCCGACCAACCGGGTGCCCTCACCGAGTCCGCTGGCACCGGCGGCGTGCAACCGGGCCAGCGCGTCCAGCAACTGCTCCTCCGGGTGCGGGGTCACCCAACGCAGGTGGTTCTTCTCCGGGGTGCGGCACCAGTAGGCGGCCTCGACAGCGGAGAGGCGCACCGTGGGGATCGCCGCCGCGTTCGCCCGCTCCAAGGAAGCCGCCACCTCGCCCGAGGCCGACTCCGCGTCCTCGAGCCAGAACTCGAAGCCCGTGTGCACCACGGGCACGAACGGCGCCTGGAGGTCCACCAGGTCCTGAAGCCGCGGCCCGTCGGGGGCCGGTCGCGCACTGGCCACCGGGGTGCCGGGCTCGGCGGTGAGCGCCCGGCCGAGGGTGTCGGCCAGGTCGCGGCTGACGTCGCCCGACGTGGCGTCGTTCTGGAGCCCGAGCAGGACCACCCCGTTGTCCCGGTGCAGCGCGGGCCACGCCATCGGCAGCACCGTGGCGAGGGTCAGCGAGGTGACGCCCTCGGGCAGCCCGGAGGTGAGCGTGAGCTCCGCGGTCGCGGCGGGCACCAGCTCCCGCAGGGCCACCCAGTCGCACTCGCCGGGCAGGCCCTCGAAGGGGCGCTGGACCAACTGCTGCACCGCGTGGGCGGCGTCGCGCCCGTGACAGGCCTTGTACCGGCGTCCCGACCCGCAGGGGCAGGGCTCCCGGGCGCCGACGACGGGGACCTCGCCGCCCTCGACCACGACGGCCGGCTGCGCCCGGCGGACCTTGGTGTTCTGCCGCTTCTTGGCCATGACTGGATTTCTCCTGGTGCGGGTACGGGTTCCGCCCGGAGCCTAGCCGTAGCGCGCCCACGGGGAGGCCAGACTTCCCCGTCCTCAGTCGAACGCGTCGTCGAAGTCGGTGGTCGGTCGGCACGCCGCCGCCACCGGGGAGACGCCGAAGTCGCCCACGAAGCCTCCGGACAGGCCCTGCCGCCGAGCGTGCCGGGCCCGCACCGGGAGCAGCGCCCACACCGTGACCTCGCCCGGGTGGTCACGGACCCCCCAGCGCAACGCCAACTGATCGACGATGCTGAGCCCGCGCCCGCCGTGCGCCGTCACCGAAGGGCGGGACGGCCGGGGCCGGGTGGGCCCGCCGCCGTCGGTCACCTCCAGGGCGAGCAGTCCGTCCTCGGCGACGAACCAGCGCACGACGATCCCCGGAACGTGCCGCCCGGGCTCCCCACCGTCGCCGTCGGGGGCGGGCACGTCCAGCGGCCGGGCGTGCCGGCAGGAGTTGCTGACGAGTTCGGAGATGATCAGGACGGCGTCGTCGATCACCACGTCGGGGACCGCCTGGGCCGTGAGCTCCCCGCGGAGCCTGCGCCGCACCGCCCCCACGACCGCGGGACCGTGGGGAAGGGTCATGGTCGAGGAGGTCGGCACCTCCTGAGCTACCACCAACGCCACCCCCAAGGCCCTCCTTCGCCCGCGCCACGGATTGGATGCCCGTCCGGCACCGGACAGAAACGGCCCTGATCGGAAGATCTGGATCAGACCTGGCGATCGAACACGGTACGAACGCGCCCGCGCACCACCAGTGAACGTGATCAGTGGCGTCCGAGTTGCTCGAGTACCTTCCGGGGGCGGTTGGTGATGATCGCCTCCACGCCGAGCCGGGCGCACAGGGCGACGTCCTGTGGGTCGTCCACCGTCCACACGTGCACGCGGTGCCCCTCCTGGTGCAGCCGGGTGACCACCTCGGGGTGGGCCCGCACCACACGCATGCTGGGCCCGGCGATCCGGACGTCCACCGGCAGTCGGCCGTCCCGGAACCGCGGGGAGGCGTAGCTCATCAGGAACACCGTGGGCAGCCCGGGTGCGCCCGCCCTGATCCGCCGCAGGGAGCGCGAGGAGAAGCTCATCACCCGCGCCCTGGAGGGCTCCCCGGGGCGCGGGGTGTCCAGGCCGAACCGCCGCAGCAGGGTCAGCAGTGTCGCCTCGACCCGTCCCGCGTGGCGAGTGGGGTGCTTGGTCTCGATGGCCAGTTCCACCCTGCGGTCGGCGTCCACCACGAGCTCAAGCAGGCGCTCCAGGGTGAGCACCGACCGCCGTTCGACGTGGTCGGCGGCCCGGGCTCCGGCGGGCGTCCCGTTGACCGCGGTGGGCTCGGTGGAGTCCACGCCCTCCCAGCCGCCCGGGGCCTTCCAGGAGCCGAAGTCCAGAGCGGCGAGATCGGCGAGCTCCAGGGCCGAGACCGCCCCCCGCCCGTCGGAGGTGCGGTTCACCCTGCGGTCGTGGACGCAGACCAGGTGCCCGTCGGCGGTCAGCCGCACGTCGCACTCCAGGGCGTCGGCACCGTCCTCGATCGCCTTGCGGTACGCGGCGAGGGTGTGCTCGGGGGCGTCGTCGGAGGCCCCTCGGTGGGCGACAACCTGGATGATCTTGGGGGCGGCGTCCGGACCGAAGTACGAGGAAGTCACCCGGTCATCGTGCCACCGCCCGCCGCCGTGCCACGGGCGCGAGGGCCAGCGTTACCAGGGCCGCGACGAGGAACGAGAACAGCGACGCCGACGTCCACACCGTGGCGTGCACCCCGGTCAGGTCCTGGGCCCTGAGCCAGAACCGCGGCCAGGCGTCGGCCCAGCCGGTGAGCTGGGTGGGGTTGAGCAACTGGTACGTGGCGAAGCCCAACGCCCAGGGCAGCAGCATCAGCCAGCGCACCGGCGCCCGCTGGGACATGTCCCAACCGTGCCGCCCGCTGCCGAAGAAGAAGTCCACGGCGGTCACCGCGAACATCGGCACGAACACCGAGCCGAGCAGGTAGAGGAAGCTCTCGTAGGTCGAGAAGTCGTCCACCTGGGTGGCCAGCAGCGTCACCAGCGCGCCGATGCCCACGGTCAGCACGCGGCGGTCAACCCGCGGCAGCAGGTTGTGCACCGACATGGCGGTCGAGTACACGTTGGCGAACGACTGGTCCACCTCCCGCACCACCAGGACGGCGAAGAACAGCCACCCCGCGCTCACGCCGAGGAACGTGTCGAAGATCCGTTCGCTGTCGCCGTCCACCCGGAGCAGGGCGAGCAGACCCAGCAGATAGCACCAGATCTGCGCGGTCGAGTAGCCGACCAGGGTCCCGAGGAACGAGCGGGCGGTGGACCTGGAGTGCCGGGTGTAGTCCGCGGCCATCGGGACGAACGAGACCGCCACCGCCAGCGCCGAGTCCACGGCCGGCAGGAAGCCGCCCCAGGAGCCCTCGGTGAGCGGCGGGGTGTCCTGGCGCAGGAGCTGGACGCTGAAGTACAGCATGGCCACGCCCACCGCGACCGTGACGTAGCGCCTCAGCAGTCGCATCGACCCCAGGGGCCACACGGTCAGCGCGGTCGTCAGCAGCCCGGCGAGCACGATGTACAGCCAGTGCGGGCCGCGCCCGTCGGTGAGCGCCTCCACACCCATGGTGATGACCGTGAGCTCGAACACTCCCCAGCCGATGCACTGCACGATGTTCAGTACCGTGGGAAGGTAGGACAACCGGGTGCCGAACAGTCCGCGCAACACCGCCATGGCGGGGGCGCCGGTGCGGGTGCCCAGGACGCCGGAGACGGCGAGCATCGCCGTGCCGAACAGCGTGCCGACCACGGTCGCGGTGATCGCGGCCAGCAGGGAGAGCTGCGCGTGTCCGCTGGGGGCCAGCACCCAGATGGCCCCGGAGAAGCCGAGCAGGCTCACCCCGAGGTTGCTCCAGAACGCGGCCTGGTCGCGGAAGCCGAGGGGGCGCGGCGGTGCGGTGTCCAGGACGAGTGGGGCCTCGGCGGTGGCCTTGCGCTGGCCGTGGTCCTGGTCACGGTGGATGCGCGCACCGGTGGACGGTGCGGGTGGTGTTGCCGTCACGACGGCTGCTCCCTACGCCGGCATTACCCGGACAGGTTCAGGCGGTCGGCACGGTGTCTGTGCCCTCTCAGCCCGGTGCCCCGAGCTCCCGCGTGTTTGTTCGACCGATGCATGGTAGGCGTTGTGGGGGGAACGGCGCAGCCCGCCCACGCGGAACGGGCCGACACCGTCTCGTTCACGTGGGTGTGTTCGCCCGGGATAAGGGCCGACCCGCCACACGAACGCCGCCGTTTACGGCGGTCCGACGGCCGATGGGTCAGGCTTGGCAGAGACAGGACGAAGTCGCCGGCCGATCGATGTGGACGCGCCGGGTGACTGCCAGTCGGCAGACCGGCCGAGTGCGCGACAAAGGAGACCGCTGTGAGCACCGAGTACGAAGACAGGCCAGCGGGCGCGGAGGGCCCCGGCGGGCCCGGACCGGATCGGACCGCTCAGTTCCCCGCCACCCCCGTTTCTCCTCCGAACCCGCCCCCCTCGGGCACCCCGTCCTCCAGCACCCCTCCGCCCGCCACGCCCCCCGCCGACCACGCAGCACCGGGCCCGTCGGCTCCGGGGCCCGGTGCCCCCACGCCCGGCGCCGCCCCCGGCACCCCGACCCCGGGCGCGCCCTCCCCCGGTGGTGCCCCCACCGCCACACCCCCCACTGGAACGCCTCCCGCCGACATGACCTTCAGCTCCCCGCTCGACAACCCCACACCCCACACCCCTGACCCGCAGCACCCCGCCACCCCGGCCCAGGGCCACCCCGGCGGCCAGCCCCAGGGCCCCGGTTTCGGCCCTCCCGCCCCGCAGGCCGTGTTCGGCAGCCCGCCTCCCCCGACGCCGCAGCCGCACACGTCCACCCTGCCCGCCTGGCCCCCGCAGCCCGGCAACCCCGGCGGCCCCAAGAAGTCCCGCGGCGGGCTGGTCGCGCTGGTCGCCGCCGTCGCCCTGGTCGCCGGGGCGCTGGGCGGCGGCCTCGGCTACCTCGCGGCGGACGAGTCGGACTCGTCCTCGCAGGGCGGCAGCAGCACCGTCTCCACCTCCGCCGACCCGGCCGCCCTCAACCGCAAGCCGGACAGCGTCGCCGGGATAGCGGACAAGGCGCTCCCCAGCGTCGTCACCATCGAGGCCGACGGCTCCAGCGGGAGCAGCACCGGCACCGGTTTCGTCTACGACAAGGAAGGACACATCCTCACCAACAACCACGTGGTCTCCCCGGCGGCCAACGGCGGCGACCTGAGCGTCACGTTCTCCAACGGCAAGGAGTACGAGGCGTCGGTGATCGGCCACGCCGAGGGCTACGACGTCGCCGTCATCAAGATCGACAACCCGGGCGACGCCAAACTGGTACCGCTGCCCCTCGGGGACTCCGAAGAGGTCGTGGTCGGTGACGCCACCATCGCCATCGGCGCCCCGTTCGGCCTGTCCGGCACCGTCACCACCGGAATCGTCAGTGCCAAGGACCGACCGGTGGCGGCAGGCGGGGAGAACGGCTCCCAGCCGTCCTACATGAGCGCCATCCAGACCGACGCCTCCATCAACCCGGGCAACTCCGGCGGCCCCCTCCTCGACGCCTCCGGACGCGTCATCGGCATCAACTCGGCGATCCAGCCCGGCGGCAGCAGCGACCCCATGGGCGGCCAGTCCGGCGGCAGCATCGGCCTCGGCTTCGCCATCCCGATCAACCAGGCCAAGTGGGTCGCGGCCACCCTGATCGAGTCCGGCGAGCCCGTCTACGCCCAGCTAGGCGTCCTCCGCAACGACGAGTACGAGGGGAAGGGCGCCCAGATCGCCCCGCGGGACATGGGCAACGTCCCCGCCGTCACCCCCAACGGCCCCGCCGACAAGGCCGGCCTGAAGCCCGGCGACGTGATCACCAAGCTCAACGACCAGCTCATCGAGGGCGGACCACAGCTCGTCAGCGAGATCTGGACCCACCGCCCCGGCGACGAGGTCACCGTCACCTACAAACGTGATGGTCAGGAACACACCACCACGGTGACGCTCGGCGAACGCAAGGGCGACAACCCCTGATCCGTACCGTTAGGCTGGCCTCCGCGCCGTCATCCTGGTTGGCGGACGAGGAGGGTTGCCCGAGCGGCCTAAGGGAACGGTCTTGAAAACCGTCGTGGCAGCGATGTCACCGTGGGTTCAAATCCCACACCCTCCGCCCAGGTCAACAAAACCACAGCTCACAAGGGGTGCCCCCGGGCCGGGGGCACCCCTTTGGTGTGTGGGCTGTCTCAGGCTGACTCGCCGGTATCCCAGCTTTGATCAGGGCCAGTGGACCCACGGTGGACCGCCTGGCGCATCTGCCCCGGGCCGTGAGGCAACGGTAATTCGGCTCCAGCCCTCCTACCTCTGACCTTGCGAGAGTGCCCCGTCCTTCAGGGCGGGGGTGAATCGCATGTCTAGCCCGCTCTGACCTCGAATGTGGGCGCGGATCCGCACTGTCGACCTGCGCCCAAGCCATCCCGCGCTCAGTCCGGCCGCTTCTGCTGAGCGATGTAATCCTTGACCACCTGGAGCGGCGCGCCGCCGCACGAGCCCGCGAAGTACGACGGCGACCAGAACCGGCCGTGCATGATCGCCCGGTTCACCCGGCCCGTGAACTCCGCTCGCAGGCGCCTGGATGAGACGCCCTTGAGGGAGTTCACCAGGTTGGCCAGGGCGACCTTCGGTGGGTAGTGCACCAAGAGGTGCACGTGGTCGGCCTCGCCGTTGAACTCCTTCAGCTCCACTTCGAAGTCCTCGCACACCTTGCGCATGACCTCTTCGCAGCGCGTCAGCATCTCGTCGTTCATCACTCCGCGCCGATACTTCGTGACGAACACCAAGTGGGCGTGCAGGTTGTAGACGACCGTTCGCCCCCTGCGGATATCGGGGCTTGGTTCCCATCGTGGTGACATAGACCAATGGTGAGATGATCTCATGCAGCTTCGGTACAGCTTCCGCCTGTACCCGAGCGCCGGTCAGCGCATGGCGTTGACAAAAGCGTTGGGGTGCGCGCGGGTCGTCTTCAATGACGCGTTGCGCGTCCGCGAGGAGGCCCGCGCGGCGGGGCTGCCGTTCGTCACCTCGGGCGAGCTGTCGAAGCAGCTCACCACGTCGAAGAGAACACCGGAGCGGGCCTGGCTCGGCGAGGTGTCCTTCGTGATCCTCCAGCAGTCTCTGAGGGACCTGGACGCCGCGTACAAGAACTTCTTCGACGGCCTCAAGGGCAAGCGCCCCAAGATGGGCCCACCCCGGTACAAGTCCCGCAAGGACAACCGGCAGTCCATCCGCTTCACCGCGAACGCGTCGTGGCGGATCACGGCTGGCGGAAAGCTGCGCCTGCCGAAGGTCGGCGACGTACCCGTGCGCTGGTCGCGTGCGCTGCCGTCGACCCCGTCCACCGTGACGGTCATCAAGGACGCCGCCGGCCGGTACTTCGCCTCGATCGTGGTGGAGACCGAGCCGACCAAGGTACTGCCCGAGGTAGACGCCGAGGTCGGCATAGACCTCGGGTTGGGACACTTCGTTGTCCTCTCCGACGGCACCAAGGTCGACTCGCCCCGGTTCCTGCGGCGGGCCGAGAAGCGGCTGAAGAAGGCGCAGCGGGAGCTGTCCCGCAAGCAGAATGGCTCCGCGAACCGGGGCAAGGCCAGGGCGAAGGTCGCTCGCGCTCACGCGCGGGTTGCCGACGCGCGCCGCGAGTTCCACCACCAGCTCTCCACCAAGCTGATCCGCGAGAACCAAGCGGTCGCCGTGGAAGACCTGTCAGTGAAGGGACTCGCGCGCACGCGCCTGGCCAAGTCCGTGCACGACGCCGGATGGTCGGCGTTCGTGAACATGCTGGAGTACAAGGCCGCACGGCACGGGCGCACCTTCATACGGATCGGCCGCTTCGAGCCGACCTCCCAGGTGTGCTCCGTGTTCGGCGTCAAGGACGGCCCCAAGCCCCTCAACGTCCGCGAATGGACGTGCGGGGCGTGCGGAGCCGTCCTCGACCGAGACATCAACGCGGCGGTCAACGTCGCGAAGGCGGCCGGACTGGCCGTTACGGCCTGTGGAGCGCAGGTAAGACCGGTACCCGTACCGGCGCAGCGCGGTGAAGCAGGAACCCACCGACACCCGCAGATGCGGGTAGTAGGAATCCCGGTCCTTTAGGGCCGGGAGGATGTCAATCCACGCCTCAGCCGTCGCCTACCACGACCAGGTCGCCCTGGCCCTCGGCCACAAACGCGCCGGCAAAACGACCGTCGCCCTCACCCGGCCCAGCGCCCCGGCTGGTCGTTGCTTGCCAACGACCGCGTGTTCGTCCGAGGCGACACCCGCGGTGTGTCCGTGCTCCCCTGGCCGTCCGCCGCCGCCGCCGTCGGCCTCGGCCTCCTGCACGCCCTCGACTGGACCGGCACCGCCCGCAAACGCCTCAAAGCCGGAGACCGACTCCACCCCACCCAACACCCCCTGGTGACCGCAGCCCTCCTCTCCGGCCACCACACCCCCCTCTGGAACGGCGACCGCGAACTCAAAGCCCAGATCTGGCCCGACCAGTTCCCCGACTGGTTCGGCATCGCGTTGGCCACCAGCGGCCACGCCGCTGCACTCCTCTTCCCACACGTCACCCCCGACGCGCCCCCGACCGCCACCCCCGGTGGCCAGCTCGCCGATCACGACTTCATGACCGGCCCAACCGAAGACCGCTACCCCGATGTCTTCGGCCTCGCCGGCGGGGTCGACGGCGGCGGCACCACCGACGCACGCCACCACGTCACCGCCCGCCTGACCGACCTGCCCCACCACACGATCACCGTCGGCCACGACACCGCAGCCAACGCCGACTTCCTCAACACCCTCCTGCTCTGAGTTGAGTTTTTGGTGATCTGAGGAGGCAACCTGTATTCAGTGAGCGTTTTCAGCGATCATCCCGGAGCGTGAATGGTTCTGTGAAGTTGACCGGCCTCTGATCTGCATTAGTGCTCAGCCTTTGCGGATCCGCCCGTCACCCGATCGGTAGCCGTTCTGAAGAAGCTCAGTGGCCAACTGAAAACGCTCAGTCGGTCCAGCTGGTCAGGTGCGCAGGCGGTGCCCGACGGTCGTCCACGGGTTCTCCAGCGCCTGCCACCAGGGCCAATGGTCGGGGAAGTGCCAGGTCGGGGTGCGTGCACCCGTGGCGAGGGGGGCAGGGACGGCGGCGGACGGCGCCGGTGCGGGCCTTCGCGTGGAACGCGGAGGCCCGGGCGCCGAGAGCGCGAGTGAGGTTGTGGCTGAGAGCGGCCAGGGTGAGCCAGGTGGCGTTCGCGGTGAACTTCCCCGACGGCAGGTGGCCGAGGGCGGAGTCCTCCAGGTCGGCGGAGACCTGCTCGATGACGGCGAACGTCGCCGCGGCCGTATGGGAGGATTTCACTTACGAGGTGCCTCGCTGATTGGGGCCGATGGAAGCGTAAAGAACTCTCATCATCCCAGGTCGGCAGGCGCCTCTTCTATATCCGGGGCCACCCGAACCGATCACCAAACGATGGATCCAGGCTCAGGCGTAACCCCAACCCGATTCGCCGCAGGTTGAATAATGGACCTGTCGACTCCCGTATTCTCCGAGGCATACCTCGTAATGTACGTAGGCCCCCTCTTGGAGATTGTAATTGCAGTCCGTCATACCGTTCAGAGCGCCATTGGAGTCCCAGCAGCGGCGTTCTTCGCCGGTCGGGTCGTTCCACAGCACGACAGCCGACTTTCCGTCAGCATAATCGTCCGAAACCCTGATGTGGTCGCCGTAGCTCAGGAAAACACCTCGGGCCTTGTACCCGGAGCTGTCGACGACCACTGGCCCGTCCGATCCCGCGGACGCACTGGTGGACATGGCGACGGTGACCGCGAGAGATGCGATCGTCACGCCGAGGAGCTTACCGATCTTATGGGGAACTTTCTGCATCCCGCTCATTTCTCTCACTTTCGATAGCGGAGGCGCCAGAGAAGTGATTCGGTTTTCCTGAAATGGTGCAGGGGCGAGTGAGTCAACCACGTTGACGAGTGCCTGTCAAGTGAAACTGAAGTCGAAGAGCCTCGACACCTTCTGCTATTTGATGCAATATCCGTGTAGATGTGGACCTGTCCGCGCAGTTGAGTGCTCGGGTTGCGTTGCTTCCGGGACGTCGGCCCCGTTTCTCGTAGGCCGCGTTGTCCGGTGGATCGCGAGTCCGGGCTCGCCGTGGACAGGTGGCCAGTGCGACGTCGCAGCGAACTCGTGGACCATGCGCGGCCCGTGTGATCGGCTGAGAACGTCGAGGTAGGAGTTTGAGCAGGTCAGGGCGGTGGTGTAGTCCTGCATCGCCTGGTCTTGAAAACCGTCGTGGCAGCGATGTCACCGTGGGTTCAAATCCCACACCCTCCGCCCAGGTCAACAAAACCACAGCTCACAAGGGCTGTCTCAGGCTGACTCGCCGGTATCCCGGGGTTGACCAGCGTTTACGGACCAGGCGCGGACCAGGATCACTGCTCGCTCACCCCTTCCTCAGGGTCTGTTTCGGCGGCGCTGAGGGCCTGCTCGATGCGTTCGTTGGTCTGCTGTTGGCTGCCGTGGATGACCTTGGCGTAGAACCGGAACAGCACGGCGATGCTGTGCCCGGCCCGACGCGCCACCTCGGCCGGGGCGACGCCTGAGCTCAGCCAGAGGGAGACACCGGCGTGCCGCAGGGAGTAGGGCACCGAGGCGAGGGGTGTCGCCGCCTCCTGGGGCCGAGGACAGCCAGGCGGGCCGCTTTCCAGATCTCGCCGTACTCCCTGGACAGCACGTGGCCGCCGCGGTGGGCCCGGAAGAGGCGCCCGTCCTCGGCGGTCCCGTAGGTCGTCAGGTGCTCGCGGAGCATGGCGACCAGGACGGGCGGGATCGGGACCGGGCGGGTGGTCTTCCTGGCCCGGCGCTTGAGTCCCCGGGTGTCGAACGACGCGCCGGTGTCCGTCCATGCCGAGCCGACACGTGGTGCGGTGTCGGCAAGCAGCAGTTCACCCCATCCCGTCTCGGCAGCGTGTAGGCGGTGCGGGACAGGGCGGTGACCTCGGCCGGTCGCATCGCGGCGTAGTACGGGCAGCCGAAGAACGCGTGCAGGTGCTGCCCCCGCTGTCCTTGGTCCCGCACCGCTGCGATGAGTTGCTTGGCCTGGCCGGCCCGGGGACGTAGCGGAAGTCGATCTCGTCTTCACCACCGACTGGAGCCCGGGCGTCGTCGAAGGCCGTGTCAGCGCTCAGACGGCGTCCTGGCCGGCCCCGTCCAGGGCCACTGTCAGGCTTCGAGGGCGCAGGTCCGTCCAGGTCTGCTCGACGTGGTCCAGGCAGGAGGCGCGAGTGTCCGGACCGTGCACGATGCTCCACCCGGCGGGCAGAGCGAAGCCGTCCGGCCACAGCGAGCACTGGTTCTCGTCGTTGCGCAGCACGAGGAAGGTGCCGTCCTCGTCGTCGAAGGGGTTGCTCATAGGGTCCTCCGGGGATGGTCGGGTCAGGTCATCGCCACGAGGATGCGGCGCTCGCCGGTGTAGGGCTCGCGGCCGTGCGCCATCCGCATATTGCTGACCAGCATGATGTCGCCCTGCCGCCAGGGCAGTGCGAGCGAGGCACGGTCGTAGGCGGCGCGGATCGCCGCCAGGTCGGCGTCCGGGATGGGACTGCCGTCGCCGAGCAGGGCGTTGCGGGGCAGGCCGTCCTCGCCGTACGTCTCCAGGAGCACTTCGCGCAGGTCCGGCTCCAGGCTGGAGATGTGGAACAGGTGCGCCTGGTTGAACCACACCTCGGCCCCCGTGCCCGGGTCGACGGCAGTGGCCGGGCGGTGGTGGCGGGTGCGCAGGACTTCACCGTCCCATGAGAACTCCTGGCCGTGCGTGCGGCAGTGGCGTTCGACGTCGGCACGGTCCTCGGTCTGGAACGCCTCTTGCCAGCTCAGCCCCATGTCGGCGCGGAACGTACGGGTGTAGATGACTCCCTTGGCGAACCGCTCCCTGACCTCGGCCGGGATCAGGTCGAGGACGGCGCGGCTGTCGGCGACGGGCGTGGCCCCGCCGGTGCCCGGCGCGGTGTGGCAGAAGAAGTACACCGCGGACGGCCAACTGAGCGCGTACGAGTTCTCGTTGTGCATCGGGATGGGCTGGTCGGCGGGATACTCGGTCGAGGTGTAGATGTTCCCGGTGACCACGCTGCGCGGGGTGGACCGCTCGGTGTAGCGCAGCAGATCGCCGCCGACGGACCGGACGACGTCGTGGAAGCCGCCGACGCCATCGCCGTCGGCGGACAAACCGTGCAGCAGGATCAGCCCGTCGGTGGCGAGGCGCTCGCGCAGGCGCGGGCTGTGGGACCGCACCCAGTCGGTGCCCGCGTCGCCGAGCGCCCCCAGGTCGTACTCGGCGCCGGAGGTGAGCCCCTCGCCGCGGGGCAGGGGGGTGATCCCGCCGAGGGGGGTGAGCGTTAAGGACCCGGTCACTTGGGCTCTCCTTCGGCGATGAACGGGGCGACGTCCGGCTGGGCCGCGAGGATGCGGCGCACCGTGCGTTCGCGCAGGACGGTGGTGAGTTCGAGGCGGATGCCGGCCCTGCGGGCACCGGCGACCAGCTTCAGTGCGGTGATGCTGCTGCCGCCGGCCACCAGGAAGTCGGCGTCGGCACCGATCTCCGGGACACCCAGGGCCTGCGCCACCAGCTCGCACAGCAGGGTCTCGGCCCGGCCGCGCTCGCCCGACTCGTCGCTCTGAGCAGGGGGTTCGGGCAGCGCGGCCCGATCGAGCTTTCCATTGGGGGTGAGCGGCAGTTCGGGTATCGCGACGAACACCACTGGAACCATGTACGGAGGCAGCGCCCCGGCCGCGTGCCGCGCCAGGGCGGCGGGCTCGGGCGCGGCGCCGGGGCCCGGGGTCACGTAGGCGACGAGCCGACGGGCATCCGCCGCGCCGACGGCCAGGACCGCGCAGTCCCGCACGCTCGCATGGCCGCGGAGCACGGCCTCGATCTCACCGGGTTCGATCCGGTACCCGGAGACCTTCAGCTGCTCGTCCGCGCGCCCGAGGTACTCGAGGTCGCCGTCCTGGCGTTCTCGCACCAGGTCGCCCGTGCGGTACATCCGGGAGCCGTCGGCGGCGAACGTGTCCGGGACGAAGCGTTCCTCGGTCAGTTCCGCGCGCCCGAGGTAGCCGCGCGCCAACTGCACGCCCGCTACGTGGAGTTCGCCCACCGTGCCCGCGGTGACCGGCTTGCCCTCCACGTCGAGCACGTACAGGCGCGTGCCCGTGAACGCCCGCCCGATGGGCACGGCACCCGGGTCCACGGCGTCACCGGGGCGGACGACGTACGCGCAGCAGCCGACGGTCGCCTCGGTGGGCCCGTACTCGTTGACGACCGTGACGTCGGGGTGCGCGGTACGCCAGTGCCCGAGCGCGGAGCCGGTCAGCGCCTCACCGCCGATCACGAGCTGCCCCGTGGGCAGGCAGGGGTCCGGGAGCAGGCTCAGCAGGGGCAGGTGCGAGGGAGTGACCTTGAGGAAGGTGGGGCGAGCCGTGGCCGCGGGCGGCGGTTGTTCACCGGAGGCGATCGCTTTCAGGTCGAGGACGTGGATCGCGCCGCCGCTCACGAGCGGGCCCCACAGGCTGGTCACCGCCATGTCGAACGACACCGAGGAGTGCAGCACCGTCCGCCCGGCCAGCCCGTCGTAGCGGGCGCGGGCCTCCGCCAGGTAGGCGCCGAGCGCGCCGTGCTCGACCAGCACGCCTTTGGGCCGGCCGCTGGAACCGGAGGTGTAGATCACGTAGGCCGGATCACCGGCCCGCACCGGGGCTGCGTCGAACGGGCGGGCGGGCGCCGATGCCTCGTCCAAGGTGAGGGTGCGCCCCTCGTCCGAGGGACGCTCGGCCAGCAGCAGCGTGGCAGCGCAGTCATCGAGGATGTGTCGGCTTCGGTCCTGCGGGTCGTCGTCGGCGAGCGGCACATAGCCCGCCCCCGTCAGCACGACCGCGAGGAGCGCGGCGACCAGTTCGGGGCCGGGCGCCAGTCGCACGGCCACCAGCGTGCCTGGGCCCGCGCCACGTGCGGCCAGTGTCCGGGCGATACGCCCGGCGCGCACCTCCAGTTCGCGGTACGTCCACACCCGGTCGCCGTGTACGACGGCGTCGGCGTCGGGGGTCCGCCTCGCCTGGTCGAGGAAGGTGTCCCGCAGGGCAAGGGGCATCATCGGCTCGCCTCGTGTTCGCGAAGGAGGGCGGCCAGCGCGGCGGCGACCTGCGGGGAGTTCAGCAGATCGGCGCGGGCGACGTCGAAGCCGTGCTCGGTGTCGGTGAAGTCGGCACCCCGGTGCTCCCGGGAGGTGAGCGAGGCGGCGGTGCGCCACTGCGGGGTGGGCGGCACGTCGAGAGCCGCCGTCAGATAGGCCAGGTAGGAGTGGAGAAGGGTGACGAGTTCGGCGCCGAGCAGGGCGTCCACGCCGAGCCGTTCGCACAGCAGGTCGCAGCCCTTGCGGTACAGGGAGGCGTACTGCTCGGCGACCGGGACCAGCGCGTCGGGGGCGTGTGCCTCCTGGATCGCGGTCATCTCGGCGAGCAGACCGGCGCGTTCCTCGTCCGTGAGGACGTCCATGCCTTCGATCAGGCCGCGGAAGTCGCGGGTGAGCGTAGCGACGTGGGGGACGCCCGGGTTGAACAACACGACCTGCGGCCGGGTGCCCTCCCGTTCGCCAAGGACGTCGGCGAGGGCCGAGGCGAAGACGCTGCCCGCGCAGTAGCCGATGAGGGCACGCACCGGCCGTCCCGCGAGGACCGTACCGAGTCCCTTGGTCCACCAGTGCAGATGGCCGGCACCGGTCGCGGCGGACCAGTCGCCGTCCGGGGTGGGCGGGACCGCGTGCCAGACCTCGACCGGATCGGGTAGGAGGTCGCACAAGTGGCGGAAGGTGGCCTCCTGGCGGCCCGTTCCGTAGAAGTCGACGGCGAGTACGACGCCGGGTACGTCCCCTGCGCGGATGCGCGACCAGTTCGCCGCGTTCTCGGGCACGATCGGTTCACTCCTCGGGTTCGGCTTTGACGGGTGCGGTGCGGTCGAAGGGTTCGGCGGCGGTCGGCACGCTGTTCGAAGTTTCGAGTTCCAGGGTCCGGCGCCGCAGGACGGTCATGACGGCGATCGCGGCGGCCACGGCGAACGCGAGGGCGACCGTGAGGGCGGGGCCCCGGGAGTCGAGCAGCACACCGGCGGCGGCGCTGCCCGCGGCGAACCCTCCGTTGTTGGCGGTGGACACCCAGGTGTTGGCCTCGGTCGGGGCGGTTCTCGACGCCGTCACCAGATCGTTGACCAGCAGGTAGGCCGTGGTGAACAGCGGGGCGAGACACAGTCCTACGAGGAAGGCGAACGCCCCGGCAGGCACGGGGCTCTGGGTCAGGCACAGCGGCAGCACCGTCAGGGTGAACCCGGTGACGAGCACCGAGAACCGCTGCACCGGTGTCGAGCGCCAGCCGATCCGCCCGTAGGTGAGGCCGCCCACCGCGCTGCCCGCCGACAGCAGGGCCAGCAGGACGCCGCCCGCGCTGGGTGAGCCCGCGTGGTCGGCGATGAAGGGCAGCACGACCTGCAACACCCCGACGACCAGGCCGACACCGCCGAAGGACAGCACGATCGTGCGCATCCCGGGCAGGGCCATGGGCCGGCCGCGTGGCTGGTCCTCGGCGGGTTCGTCCGAGGCGGAGGTAGCGGCGGTCGCGGCGGACAGCACGAAGCACACGGTGCCGGCCGCGATGAGCACCATGACCGTGATCATCGACGCGAGCGGCGCGGCGAGCGCGATCAGACCGCCCGCCAGCAACGGGCCCACGGTGAACACCACTTCCTCGGAGACCGAGTCGAGGGCGTAGGCGGTGTGCAGCAGGGGCTGGCGGGTGTGCAGGATCTTCGCCCACAGGACGCGCATCGTCGGCCCGAGCGGCGGCGCGAACACACCTGCGACCGCGGCGGCGCCGAGCAGCGCCTCCGTGGGCGCCCCCGCTTCGGCCAGGGTGATCAGGGCGGCGAGCCCCAGCAGGTAGGGGACGGTCAGCCAGATCAGTCCGGTCCGTGAGCCCTTGCGGTCGATCAGCCGGGCCCGGGCGGGCGCGAACAGGGTGAGCGTGGCCGACAACGCGCCGGAGGTGAGTCCGGCGACGGCGAAGGACCCCGTCGCGTCGCGGACCGACAGCAGCAGCGACAGCGGCAGCACGGCGAAGGACATGCGTGCCAGGCAGCTACCGAGGAACGGCGAGCGGGCCTCGCGCACGGCCAGCACCGCGAGGTAGCTGGGTCTGGCGTCGACGTGTGTGTTCACGCCACCACCTCGGCGAGGTCCGCGGCGACGCGGGCGAGCACGGCCGCGCGGTCGGTCTCCACGAAGTAGTGGCCGCCTGGCAGGACCACGACCTCGCAGTCCCGCGCGGTGCACGCGCGCCAGTCCAGGGCGGTTCGCCAGTCGGTCCCGTCGTCGTCGGCGCCGATGTAGACCTTCAGCGGCAGGTCGAGCGCGGGGGGCCGAGGGCGATGGTAGCGGTCACCGGCGACGATGTCGGCGACCAGGACGGGCAGCACCGCTTCCATGAGTTCCTCGTCCAGCAGGGCGTCGTCCCACGGCCGTTCCTCCCGCAGGGTGGCGGCCAGCTCGCGCTCGGTCGCGGGACCGGAGTCGTCCGGCGGGACGTGCGGGGGACGGCAGGCCGCGGCGATGAGCAGGCTCGGGGCGCGGCCCAGCGCCGCGAGCCGCGCCGCCAGTTCGTACCCCAGCAGGGCGCCCATACTGTGGCCGAGGACGGCCGTGGGCAGGTCGCTGGGCGGCAGCGCCGCGCACAGCTGTTCGGCGGTCTCCTCCAGGGTGGCCAGGGACGGTTCGGCGAACCGGTCGCCGCGGCCCGGCAGATGCGCAGTGAGCAGCTCCGTTCCGGAGGGCAGCGCGGCGGGCCAGTCCTTGAAGACGGCCGCGGTGCCGCCCGCGTACGGCAGCGCGCACAGCCGCACCCGGGGCGGGCCGTCACAGCCGCCGCTGTACCAGGGGTTGATGCGGGTGAGCGGAAAGTCCATGTCGGTAGTCCCTCACACCAGCAGCGAGGTGGCCGACTGCCGCGCGGACCGGGAGCGGCGCAGATCCCGGGTGATGTTGACCCGCTTGAGCCAGCGGTCGCGGCCGTCGTAGGCGGCGGCGAACGGCTTGCGACCGTGTACGGCCTGGTAGTTGTCGACGAGCAGCAGCGAGCCCGCGTCCAGGGCGACGTACTGCAGCGCGTCCTCGATGAGCGTGGTGATGGTGTCGTACGCCCGCCGGGCGGCCGCGTCCCCGGGAGCCGGGCTCATGTAGGCCGGGTCGATCCGCAGGTACGGGTCTTCGGGGTCGCCGAACAGGACGGCGACGTGCTCCGGGGTGTCGTCCATCTCGGCGATCACCGCGAACCGTTCGGCGGATCGCGTGTCTGACGCGTTCTGCTCGGGCGTGTGCGAGGTGTCAGGACGGATCAGGTAGCGCGGCTCCAGGAGCGTGGCCCGGTCCTCGGGGGTGAGCCGGGACAGGTCGGGCCAGCCCAGGGTGGTCACGGCCCGCTGGTGGTTGCGCAGGCACAGCAGGCCGACGTAGTCGCAGCGCAGCGGGTGGAACGCGTCCTCGGTGTGCCACAGGAGCTCGGCCTTGCTGCTGGAGCCCATCTGCTCGGTCTCCTCGCCGGGGACGGGCAGCACGTCGTGGACGAGCCGACCGTTCTGCTGGGTGGCCCAGCCGAAGGCCTCACCGAGCAGGGCCGCGTGCAGCAGGAGCAGCAGTTCCTGGTTCCGGGTCCGCTCGGGGGTCGGGGCGGGGCGGGCCACGGGAGTCGGTCCGATCCGGTCGTCGTCGATGCCGAAGCCTGTGACGACGAGGGCACGCGGGCTGTCGTAGAGCCGCATCCCGGTCAGCTCGGTGCGGATGCGCAGTGGCAGTTCCTGTGCGGCGAGGCGGGTGCGGTGCAGCAGCGCCACGGTGGAGTCGACCGGTACGTCGGCCAGGGTGCGTAACAGGTCATCGACCTCGGTGCTCTCCTCGTGGGTGAGCGCGACGGTGCGCAGTTGGAGGTCAGTCATGGTTCTCCTCATCGAGAGCTGTCGCCAGCGCGGCGACGGTCTGCTCGCTCAGCAACTGCCGGACGGTCAGCTGGACGCCGGCCCGACGGCACCGGGCGACGGCCCTGATGGCGAGGAGGGAGTCCCCGCCCAGGGTGAAGAAGTTGTCGTGCACGCCGACCTCGGGGAGGCCGAGCACCTGCGCCCACGCGTCGGCGAGGGTCTGTTCGAGGCTGGTGCGGGGCGCGGTGGCGGCGCTGTCGCTCTGCCGGGCGGCGCGGCCCGCGGTGACGAGCCCGCCGAGTGCTCCCCGGTCGAGCTTGCCGGTGTCGGTGCGGGGCAGCGCGTCCACCTCGACGATCCGCGCGGGCAGCAGGTGGTCGGGCAGCCGTTCGGCGAGCCAGGAACGCAGCCCGTCGGCGGCTGGGTCCTCCTCGGTCGTGCGCCGATGCCGGGTTGGGGCGTTCGTCAGCCGGGCCGACGGCTCGGGCGTGGGGTGGGGGACGAGCAGCGTGCGGCCGCCGCGGGCGCCCCGCCGGACCAGCAGGACGTCCATCGCGCCCTGCGGATCTGCGGCGGCCCAGCTGACGCTCACCCGGTAGGGGGTGGAGTCCTCCAGCGTCCACAGGTCCTCGGGGTCGACGGGCGTCGTGCGTACGGGCCTGTCGAGCAGCTCGTTGTCGTGGGTCAGGCGGTCGTTGGCGACGCCGCGCACGAGCAGGGCGTCCGGGCCCTCGCGGTCCAGGAAGGCGGACAGTGACGCCAGGTCGTGGACCTGTTCGCCCCAGGTGACGACCTTCGCTTCCGGGGTGGCCGGACGGCCACCCACGTGCAGCACCACGTCGTAGCGGTACAGGCTCATCTCGTTGCGGTGCCGTCCCCGGCGGGGCAGGATCTCGACTCCGGTGACGCGGGGAGAGCGGGCCGCGAACGTGGTGAAGTACTCGGGGGAGACCAGCAACTCGCTGTCAAGGGCAGCGAGTTCACCCGCAGCGTGGGCCACGTCCTGCGCCGGGGCCCCGGGATCGGCGTGCGCGAGGGCCTGGCGGGCGTAGAACTGCGGGGCGAGGGCGAGGTTACGTACGTCTCCGACGAAGACGCGCCCCTGGTCGGCTGTGGCGTTGACGGCGCGGTCCAGGACCGCGTTGAGGTAGTCGCGGTCGGGGAAGTACTGGACGACCGAGTTGATGACGACGAGGTCGGTGGACGCGGCGTCGACGCCGGTGAAGTCGGTCGCCTCACGGTGGTGCAGCCGCGCATGGCGCGCGGGGCGGCGGCGTAGCCCTTCCCGGAGCCATTCCACGGCGGGCAGCGAGAAGTCGGTGCCGGTGTACTCGGCGACGTGCGGGAGCAGCCGCCACATGAGCAGTCCGGTGCCGCAGCCGATCTCCAGGACGCGCTTGGCCGGCTCGGCCAGGAGCCGGACGACGGTGCTGCCGACCCACTCCCGCATGTGCTCGGCGGGGATGGGCGCACCGGTGAGGCTGTCGTTCCAGCCCTTGGTGTTGAAGGTGAGTTCGCCGTCGACGGCGTCGATGTGGGTCGTCTCGAAGACGGCGTTCCAGTCCTTGACCTGGGCGCCCTGGTCGTCGTCGCCCGAACCGTTGTGCGGGCCAGGGGAGTCGAGGGCGACGAGGGCGATCAGCCGGGCGGTGCCGTCGTCGGCGGCCACGGTGACGGCGGCTTCCTTGACGGTGGGGTGGTGGGTGAGGGTGGCTTCGATCTCGCCGGGTTCGATGCGGAAGCCGCGGAGTTTGATCTGGTTGTCGGTGCGTCCGAGGTATTCGAGGGTTCCGTCGGGGCGCCAGCGGGCTCGGTCGCCGGTGCGGTAGAGGCGGCTGCCGGGGGTGTCGCCGTGGGGGTCGGCGATGAAGCGTTGNGCGGTGAGGGCGGGGCGGTTGACGTAGCCGCGGGCTAGTCCGGGGCCGCCGAGGTAGATCTCGCCGGCGACGCCGATGGGGACCGGCCGTAGTTGTTCGTCGAGGAGGCGGAGGCGGACGTTGGGCAGCGGGGTGCCGATGACGGGTACGTCGACGGGGTCGGACAGGTCGTGGCAGGTGGCG
>NZ_KB904668.1 GCF_000380165.1 Wenjunlia vitaminophila DSM 41686 | reverse complement strand
CCCCGTCCGGCGGGACGGCCGCGGCCTCAGCCAGCTCGCCGAGGAACTGCTTCATGTGGCGGGGGGCGAGGCGGGACGCCCACGGCAGGACCGGCCTCCGCGTCGGCGGCCACGCCTCCACCACCACCTTGCGGACCGCATCCAGCGCGGCCTTGTCCCCACCGGAGCAGGCCGCAGCCAGCTCCCCCAGGAATCCCCCCAGATCCTCAGGGGTCAGGTACCGCGCCCACGGCAGCGTCAGGGGGTAGCCCCCGTTCGGCTCCGGGTCCGCGATGTGCCAAACCGCCCTGCCGCACGACGCGGCCAGCGGACACCCGACACAGGTCCAGTAGGCCCGCTCATACGCCCGGCGCCATTCAGCGGCGCTGACCGTGCTGTCCGGGTGCTCGACCTTGTCGTACAAGTCCCACTTCCCGACGCAGGCCGGCGTGGGCTTCTCCGTGATCCGGGTGCTCGTGCCCCNCCCGGCCTCAGCCCGACTCATCCCGGTCGGGCGCACGGTCATCGTGGTCACCGCTGACCACCCCGCGCCCACACGTCGTCCTCGCTGCGCCGGTTCTGCTCCGCGTTCTTCCGGGAGAGCTCCGCGCGCTCCTCGTCGGTCAGTGCCAAGATGGCAATCACAGGTAGTCCTCCAGAGGGATGCCTGTTCGCGGCCTCGGTGTTTGCCCACCGGGGCCGCTCTGTTGTCGGCCGGACGGGTGTCCGGCACGCACCCTGGGGCGGGATCGAACCGCCCGACCCTCAACGGGTCAGCCACTCAGGGCCCGCGATCGTCGCCCTTGTCTCACCGCACGCACGGATGACTTGTCCGCCCCGCAAGGGCGGCATGGCAGAAGGTGCTACGCAGTTCGTGCGGCAGGGCCGGCTTGTCGCCGTTGCCTGTCTCTGACGGCCGCTCTTCCCGTGTGCAGGCTGCGGTGCGTCCTCTATGGAGATCTCAAAGGCCGAACGCTTCCTTCGGACCCGTTTCACGGGGCCCTCCGGGCATCAGCAGGTAGGCCCAGTTGAGCAGGTTGGGCCACCTGGTCGACTTGTTGGTACAAGCTCGATGTCACGATGTTGGCCCTTGCGGGGACCCCGTGTCAACCAGCATGTACCAACAAGTTGACCGAGTGCGTCATGATGGGAGGTATGAGCGAACAGCCGAAGTACCAGCAGCTGGCCGCTGCGCTGCGCCGAGAGATCGACAACGGTGTCTACCCGCCAGGGGCACGCCTGCCGTCCGAGAGTGAGCTCTCAGCCCGGTTCGGCGCATCCCGGAACACGGTCAGGAACGGACTGAAGCTGCTAGTCAGCGAGGGTCTCGTCACTTCCAGCCAGGGACTCGGGTACGACGTCCGTTCGCATGAGGTGTTCGAACTGAACGCTTCCCGGTTCGAGAACCTCACCTTCCCGCAGAACGGCGACTCGTACACGACGGACGTCACGAACGCTGGCCGCCGGCCACACCAGACGCTCCGAGTCGAGATGAGGCCCGCCCCGCCAGACATCGCGGAACGACTGAAAGTCGAGGCGGGGTCCAAGACCGTCCTGCGCTTCTGCCATCGGTACGTGGACGATGTCCCCTGGTCCACGCAGGCGACGTACTACCCCGGGTGGCTGATGGAACGGGCGCCGCGGTTGACCGAGCCGGGCGACATCGCGGAAGGCACCACGCGGTATCTGACAGGGGCCGGAGTCGAGCAGGTCGGCTACTTCGACGAAATCGCCACTCGGATGCCGACACCTGAAGAAGCGCGGTTGCTGGAGATCGGCGCCGGTGTTCCGGTGCTGCTCTGGACACGGACGGGTCACTCCAGGGATGAGCCCGTTCGGTGCACCGTTACGACCCTCCGTGGGGACCTGAACCGGATGAACTACGAGATCGGCGACCTGGCCGCGCTGGGGGGCGCCGAATGATCATCGTGAACGCCACACCCGCTGATCTCGATCTACTCGTCTCCTTCCGGACGGAGGCAGCCGAGTGGCTCGGAGCACTCGGAGTCGACCAGTGGCGCAAGCCGTACCCGAGGGAACTCCTGCTCGCCAGTATCGAAGCGGGAACCGTCTTCCTGGTCAGCGACGGTGACCAGGTTGCGGGAACGGTCACCCTTGACCAGGAGGACTTGGAGCCGGGCGCTTGGACTGACGAGGAGCTGAAGGAACCAGCCCTGTACGTGCACAAGCTCGCGGTCCGCAGAGCGCACAGCGGCCGAAACCTCGGCGGCCGGGTGCTCGACTGGGCGGGCGACCGCGCCGCCTGCGCGGGGGCCCACTGGCTGCGCCTGGACGCCTGGACGAACAACCGGAAGCTTCAGGGGTACTACCTCAAACAGGGCTTTCAGCACGTCCGCACCGTCACGGGAGGCGACGCGGTGAACGGTGGTCCACGTGTCTCGGGATGGCTCGCTCAACGTCCGGCGCACCGGGTAGCGCACGGCTTTGACGATCACACCCAAAGGCCACAGATGGTGATCTGAGTGCCTGCCCCGATGCCCTCTTGCAGAGTATCGGCGGAAGCCACGGTGACTGCTCCGCCATGATCGGGACGGTACTCCCGGGGGCCAAACAGGGGGCCAAACGATGCGATCGCGCCGGGACCGTCCCGGACGGTAACGGACGGTTCCGGGAACCAGGCGGGCAGATCAGTGACCACACGACGTGGCCCCGAAGGGGGCTCATCGCGTTCGGGACGAAGAGGTCGTGGGTTCAAATCCCGCCACCCCGACTCTGGTCAGAGGCCCATTCGCATGATCGCGAATGGGCCTCTGTCGTGCCCGGGGGGGCCGAACGCTCCCACCGCCACCTGCCGACGCCGCATCCTCCGCCTCGCCCGCCACTTGCCGTGGACCCGGGCCCCGGACGCGTCCGTCCTCGGCCGCCGACAACGAAATGGGCCCCGGCTCCGTCGGCTGCCCGTCACGAAAGGTCGAGACCAGCGAACACAGACAGAGGCTGAAGACCGCGCGCACAGCGCCAAAGTCGGCACGGGAACATCCGCACGCCCATATGCAGGCTCTCAGCGGGGCCCTTGGACAGATCCGAACACGCACTCCGCGGCCTACTTCAGCGATGTGCCCCTGAGTTGCCGGTTCCACCTCCTCGCATGGCTGCCGAATTTCAGACATCTCCCGTCCCAGAGGGGTCCAAGTCGGCCTCTCTTACTACGTCGTGTGGCGGAACCGCTGCGATCTCGGGACTATCAACACTTCCGTCGAACCATGGCGATCACCTGAGGGGAGCAACGCTGTACGGGACCGACGAAACTTCGATCTTCTCAGTACCTGCCGTACCCATCAGCCCAAGGGTCGAGGGGCAGTCTGATGAATACACCGGGCGCATCGCCAGACAACTGAGCGCTGCGGCCTTTGTACGCCCGAATCGGCTGGTGAGCGTCCGGCGAGAAATGACCAAGCAGAGGGACCGGGCGGTTGACTCCATCCGTCGCCGGCTACGTCTCAAAGCCAGGGCCAAGCCCAGTGCCCCAGCCCCTGAGGGCGAACCACAGGCGCCGTCCGTCGTACTGGGACTTGACTATGCGATGTGGGTCCGAGAACGGATCACCGCCACGTCGCACCGAGTACCCGTGCACGCCTTCGAGCAAGGGCCGGTTCTCCGAGCGTGCGACGCGGCCATCCGCCAGGCGCGCCTGCGGACGACAGCCCTGGTCACTGTGGCGATCAGCGCCCTCATGACGACCGTCCTCGGATGGCTGACCGCAGGAACCGCCATCATCGTCGGGGTGGTGGTCTGCTGGGCGGTCTACCTGGCGGACAGGTACACGAGCCAGCAAAGGTTGAACGCTCTCCTGGGCGAACACCTGCCGACCGCGCCAGCGGACCCGCCGAGCCACGCTCTCCCGTACGTGAAGGAGTTCGGTAAGGGCGGCATCCCCCGCGACAGGTTCCTGGGCGCTGGCCTGCAGGCGTGGCAGCCGGCGGTGATCGGTATCGACATCGAACCCGCGCCCGAGAGCCAGGACGATGAGCCGACCTCGCCTTTGATGACGAGTCCTGAAAGCGGCTCACGGGGTGAGGAAGTCACCGCTGCGGTACTGGCCGCGCTGTTCCGACACGGAAAGCAGACCGGTGCCCGAAAGCCGATGAAGCACTTCAAGGACGTCGACCTGCACGCCTACGTGGTACAGAGGTTGTCGAATCCCGCGCCTTCCCATGACCGGAGCCACCCCCAGCCTCGCATCGACGTCACCGGAGTAGCCGGCATCTCCGCGGAACGCTGGGACAACGTGGACGACGCCGCATGGCGCGGCCTGAAGTCCCTCGCGGTCAACGACAGAGTGAGCGCCTTTCCAGACAATGACACAGCCCGCCGCTACATCTGGGCACGAATCACCGCGTGGAACGGGCAACTGGTGGCGTCCATCCTCGTCCACTTCGCCTACGAAGGGGGCTTTCTGCGCGTCACCGTGCGCCCGCACATCATGACACCACTCAACCCTGCCGTTGGCGGACTCAGCGCCGAGGACCCGCGCGCACCCAGGTGGTTCGTCCTGGCCGCGCTGCACGCCGTGGGAGACGTCGCGGCAGGACTGAGCAGGTTCTTCCGCCAGACGCACAGGCAAGTCCCCGAGCTCGGCCGCGAGCCAGGCCCGGTCAGTCTGCGTGAGGTCTACAGCCTGCGCTGGATCAGCGACATGCACATGAACGACGATGCCCGCTACTACATCCAGATGATGCAACGCCGCGTCTTCGACTCCGTCGAGATCTTCCTCCGCGACCACAACGTCGACATCGCCGCCTACAAGCAACAAGCCACCGCCATCTACAACTTCGGTGTCATGAACGGCGGCACCATGAACGGCTCCGTACAGGCAGCCCCCTTCTCCAACGACGTCCAGATGAGCTAGGAGTCACCGTGAACCTGGGCCGCAACCGCCCGGAACCCACCCCCACCGGACCGAACTTCGGCGTTGTCAACGGTGGTGGCACAATCAACGGCCCCGTACAGGCCGCCGCGTTCTCGTCGAACGTCTCTCAGACCAGTCACATCGCACCAGGCGCCATCGAACGTGCTCAAGACAGCCTCGCTGACCTACGCCAACGACTTGAGGCCATCCGCGGCCAGCACCCAGAGGCCGAGCAGGCCCTGCGCGCCGTGGATGCGATCAGCCCGCGCCTGGACAGTCCTGACCGCGACCCGGGCGCGCTGCGCTTCATGCTGGAGACCCTGACCACCACATGCGCTGCGATCCCCAGTGTCGTCACCGCCGCCCAGGCTGCCCACACGGCCGTCGCAGCGCTCTTGCCTCCCCTCTGACCTGCACGTTCCACGTGCGTTCGAGAGCTCGGACTGCTCAGCCTCACTGGGCTGGCAGGGCTACCGGGGCACTTTCTGGGCGCGTCGTGGCGCGTTCTCATGCCCCCAGCGCGGGAATCGCTGGGGGCATGACGCATGCCGCCGCGGTGAGTGGGCCGACGGCTCATCCAGGCGGGGGCACGTAGGTGTAGAGGAGGCTGTTGCTGGTGCCGCCCGCGGTCGTGACGGTGACGGGTGCGGTGCCGGTGCCCGCGGGCATGACGGCCACCACCTGGGTGTCGGAGAGCACGGTGAACACGGCGGGGGCGAGGCCCACGAACACGTCGGTGGTGGAGGCGAGGAGCGAGCCGGTGATGAGCACGGTGTTCCCGCCCACTTCGGGACCCTCGGCCGGGGCCAGGGCCTCGATGGCCGGGGCGGAGAGGTAGGCGTAGAAGACGCTGTTGCTGGTGCCGCCCGGCGTGGTGAGGGTCACCTCCACGGTGCCGGAGCCAGCGGGGGCGACCGCGCTGACCTGGCTGTCGGAGAGCACCGTGAAGGCCACCGGGGTGGTTCCGAAACGCACCGCGCTGGTCAGGGCCAGTCCCGTCCCCGTGATGGTCACCGTGTTCCCGCCGGTGGTGGGTGCCAGATCCGGGGTGAGCCCGGTGAGGAACGGGGCCACGACGTAGAAGTAGAAGACTCCGGGGGCGCTGGTCCCTCCATGGGTTACGACCCGGACCTGGACCGCGCCCGGGGGCCCGGGGGGCACCACCGCGCTGACGCGCGTCGGGGACAGGACCGTGAAGTCCAGGGCCGGCACGCCTCCGAACAGCACCCCGGTCGCCCCGGACAGGCCGGTCCCGGTGATGGTGACGGTGTTCCCCCCGAAGGTCGGTCCCTGGGACGGGTCGACCGAGGTGACCACGGGTGGCGCGGTGTAGGTGTAGGGCAGGCCGTTGCTGGTGCCGGCCGGCGTCCTCACGGTCACCGACACGGTGCCGCTGCCGGGGGGCGCCGTGGCGGTGATCCTCGTTGACGAGACGACGGTGAACCCTGCGGCGTTACCGCCGAAACGCACCGCGGTCGCTCCGGTGAAGCCCGTGCCGGTGAGGGTGACGACCGTGCCGCCCGACGCCGGTCCGCTGGACGGGCTCAGCCCCGTCAGTGTCGGCGCCGCCGCCGACGGGACGGCCTGTTGGGCGGCTGGCAGGTGTGGTGACGGAGTTGGTGCGGGCACGACGTGTGCCTTTCGTCGTCGTTCCGGTGGGTGCGGGCCCCGGCCCGGTCGTGCGGCCGGTGGCCGGGGCCCGCGGGGTGCCTCGGGGGCGGGCGACCGTTCGCCGCCCGCCCCTGGGCGAGCTACGCCGGGGGAGGCGTGTAGGTGAAGGTCTGCGGCGTGGTGTCGGGCCCGCCCGCGGTCACGATGTTGACCGTGACCGCTCCTGTCCCGGGCGGGCTGTAAGCGACGATCAGGTTGTCGCTGACCACTCCGAACGCGGCCGGGTTGGCCCCGAACGACACGCTCTCCGTGGTGCTCAGGCCACCGGTGGTGGCACCGATGCTGACGGGTGTGCCGCCGGACTGGGGACCGCTGGCGGGACTGATGCTGTCCGTCGACAGGGTCGGGGCGTAGTTGTAGAAGAGGCCGTTGGTGGTGCCGCCCTTGGTGGTGACGGTCACCGGGACGGTGCCGGTGCCGGCGGGCACCACGACGTCCACCGAACCGTCGTTCGTCGCCACGATGCCGGTGCCCGGCGTGGTCCCGAAGCTGACCCCCGAGGTGGTGGCGAGGCCGGTGCCGGTGATGGTGATGGTGTTGCCTCCGGCGGCCGGACCGGTGTCGGCGCTGAGCGCCGCCTTGAACGGCTGACCGATGTAGAAGTACTGGCCGGCGCTGACGGAGCCGCCGGGAGTGGTGACGGTCACCGGGACGGCCCCGTTTCCGGGCGGCGGGGTCACGGTGATGACGGTCCCGGTGTTGGTGACGACCGTTCCCAACCTGGTGCCGAACTTCACGACGGCACCGGTGAGATTGGTTCCCGTGATGGTCACTCCTCCGGGCGGGCCGCCCGACGCGGGACCCTGGGGAGGTACCGGACTGGTGATAGTGGCCATGGATCTTCCCTTCGTGCAGTACCATTCCCCTTCCGGAATGAATGGGAATGGAGGATCCGGCCGGCCAAACGTGTGCGGTGTCCTTTGTTCGCCGTTCACCTGTCGACCGGGGGACTTTCCACTACTCGATTAGACCCAAATCGGCGAGCAAACCAAAGGGCGTGAAGGAGCTCCGCCGTAGCGAAATAACACAATCCAAAGAATACGACATTCACCGATCGACAAATCACGGGAAATGTCAATCTGCGGTATGTATTTCGAGAATCCGCACACAAGACCACCGGGGCACGCTCACCCGTCAGCGCGGTGCCACTGACCAGGCGGTTCCTCAGGGAGTACGGAGCCACGCGCCATCCCGGACGTCACATGCCGGTGGGCGCGGTGACACAGGTGGCGTGCGCACAGGGCCCACGCCTCCGCGGGAATACGGGTCAGCGCGCGGGACTGACGACGAGGGCGTCGCCGAAATCATCCGGAACCGAGGGGCCAGTGGACCTGCCGTACCGGCCCAGCGGCCGACAGTTCGCCTTTCCCTCGTTTTTCTGCGCCTGTTCCCGGACATCGGTCAGCCCGCCGAGAACGGGACGCGCGAGGCTCGGCGGGCCACAAGGACAAGCAAAACCAGACCGGTTGGCGGTACGGCGGTGACGGATCAGGGCTTTCGCGGGAAACGGGTCGGCGGCACGCCGGCCGGACCGCAGCCGGCGTGCCGCAGGAGTTCGAAGGGGGATCGTCGCCCGGGGGCTTCGGGCCGGGTCCCACCGGTGGAGGGCGCCGGGGACCCCACCCGGGGATCAGGTGCGCGGCGTCTGCGGCATCCGGATCCAGTCGTTGGCCGGCCACCCCTTCGTCGGGGCGGAGCGGTGCCCGAGCTCCTCACGGGCGGCCTCGCGGCCCTCCTCGACGAGGTCGCTGAAGATCTCGCACAGCAGGAGGCAGGGCGCGCTCGGATGCCTGGGCGGAGTCGGCGCCGCCGAGACGACGACCGTGGTCTCGGCGCTGGAGGCGTTGCAGGCGGTGTTGCCGTTGTACGCGGCCGTGATCGTGTGGGAACCAACGGTGGACAGGTGCGCCGTGTAGGCCGCGTCGCCACTGGACGTGACCGGCACGGTGCTGAGGATGTCCCCCCCGTCGAAGAACGTCACGCCGAGGCCGCCGCTGGGATCGGTCGGGCAGCTCACCTTGGCGCTCAACTCCACCGCCTGCCCTGCCGTCACCGAGGACGGCGACGCCTGGACCGTGGTCGTCGACGACTCCGCCGCCGCGGCCGGCGAAGCGAAGGTCACCACGGCGGCCAAGGCGCCGAGTACGACGAACTTCCCGGCCCCGTGTTCCTTCCAACGTGCCATGACTCGTCTCCTTGCTCGCCCACGATGCGCAGGTGTCGGTTCAGCCCTGAGCGGTCACGCTACGCCAGGAAATCGGACATTAAAGAAAACTCAGCAGCTTCTCCCCTCTATTGGTCCATGCATGTCCCACGGATGGCGGGTCCGATGGGGGAACAGCGCAGGGAGTGGGCAACGGGCCCCGGGGCCACCGGCCGCCGACGTCAACCACCCGACGCGGATGTGGTGCCGTGGGAGGAGGGCCAGTCCAGCACGGTCAGCTCGGGCCACTGTTCCCGCCACCGCGCCGTCTTGGCGTCGTAGACCGACCGCGGGGCGAGCGCCGGATTGGGACGGACGACGAGATTGAAGACGTCGGACAGTCCGTGCGGGGCGTACACGCGCCACCGGCCGTCGCCCTCCAGACGCACCCCCAGACAACAGGTCGTCGCGGCGAAGCTGTCGATCGCGGCCTCCGTGGACTCGTACGGCGGACACGGAACGCCGAACTTGTCCTCGTACCAGAGATGAACGCGCGCCTCGTTGCGCATCTCGACCTCCACCGGCAGGTCGGCGAACACCTGGCGGCCCGCCCTGATCACCGCGTCCTCCGCCTCCCAGGACAGATCGTCGGCGTCGAAGTAGAAGACGTCGTAGTCCCTGATGCCATGGGTCGGCGGCCTGCCCGTGACCACGTTCCACACGGTCTGGAACAGGCACCCCGCCGTCACGTACCACCCGGGCAGGCCCAACGTCGCAGTCCGCGCCAGCACCTGGAGCAGAACGTCGTTCCGGGACAGCGCGGCACGCAGGGAGTCGAGTTGCTGGTCGAGGGGGAGTCGGCCGTTCACCGGCCCTGCCTACCACAGCGACCGCCGGGGGACGGGGTCGGCGATCGGCTCGTCGGCACCCACTCCCGGCCCCCGCGTGGGAGGACGGGTTCTTGACGGCTTCTTCATGGGTCCTTCATGAGTGCGGACCTACATTCGGCGCGGTCCGGCCGTGTCGGGGCCGGTGGTGACCAGTGAACGAGGAGTCCGTGGGGATGAGTTCGCGCCGGTGGTTCAGTGGCCCGTTGCTGGCCGGGGTGGCGTCGGTGGTGGTGTTGGCGGTGTCCGGCTGTGGTGGCGACGGGGGTGCGGGGAAGGACGAGGTCGCGTCGGCGGACCGGGGCAAGGCGGCCACCCGTGCGGCGGAGGACAACGCCGGGGAGATGGCCAAGTACGTCGAGGGGCAGCGCAAGTACGTCGAGTGCCTGCGCGGTGAGGGGTTCGACGTGCCCGACCCCGACGCCAACGGTCAGGTGGAGATGGGCGACGCCGGCGAGTGGAAGCGCGACCCCAAGAGCCGCAGGGCCCTGGAGAAGTGTTCGGAGTTCAGCCTGCCCATCCCCGAGAGCCTCGAGGAGGAGATGCAGCCCGAGCTCACCGAGGAGGAGATCGAGAAGAACCGGCGGTACTCGACCTGCATGCAGGAGAACGGCGCGCCCGACTTCCCCGACATCGGCGAGGACGGCCACTTCGAGGAGGTCTCGTGGGACCCCACGTCGGCGGGCGGCAAACGGGCCCAGCGCAAGTGCGCACCGATTCTCGGACTCCCGGAGAACCCGGGCCCGGCTCAGGGCTGACGGGGCGGGGAACGTGGACGACGTGCGGGACACCGGCGGGAAGCACGCGCCGGACGGGAACGACCCCGGCGGGGAGCCGGGGCGGCGGGACCGCGGCCGGCGGGCCGGACGGGGAGTCGGGCGACCGGGGCGCGGGCGTGCCCTGGTGTGGGCCGGCGTCCTGCTGGTCGCCGGGGTGAGCGCGGTCGGCGCCCTGGGGCTGGGTGGCGGAGACGCGGACACCGGCGGGGCGGACCAGGGGCGCAGCAGTCAGGTGGTGCGGGTCAGCCGGGGCACGCTGACCGACCAGACGGAGATCGACGGCCAGCTCGGCCACGGGCCACAGGTGCCGTTCCAGATCAGGGCGGAGGGCACGGTGACCTGGCTGCCCGAGTCGGACGCCACGCTCCGCCGGGGCGACGCGGTGCTGCGGGTCAACGACCGGCCGGTGGTGCTGCTCTACGGGAGCCTGCCCATGTACCGCGACCTCACCCTGTCCGGGCCGGCGGACCCCGCTGACGGCAGCGACGGCCGGCCGGACGACGGGGCCGACGACGGCAAGGGCAGCGAAGACGGCGAGGGCAGTGACAGCGGCGCCGAGGGTTCGGACGGCACGGGTTCCGAGGCGGCGGCCGACACCGCGGGCGCCGGGAGCCAGCGGGAGGCGGCGGTGAGCGGCATGGACGTCAGGCAGTTCGAGACCAACCTCAGCGCCCTCGGCTACAGCGGCTTCACCGTGGACGACGAGTACACCGCGCTCACCGCCGACGCGGTCAGGCGCTGGCAGGAGGACCTCGGCCTGCCGGAGACGGGTGAGGTGGGCATCGGCGACGTCGTCTACGCGCCGGGTCCGGTGCGGATCGCGACCACCGGGGTCCGGGTCGGCGCGGACGCGTCCGGGGAACCGGTGAGCTACACCAGCACCTCGCGCATGGTGACCGTGGAGGCGCCGGCCGCCGACACCGACTGGGCGCGGCGCGGCACCGAGGTCACCGTGGAGTTGCCGGGAGGGCACACGGTCCAGGGCGAGGTGGCCCGGGTGGGCAAGGAGGCGTCCGCGCCCGAGGGGCCGGGCGGCGCCGAAGGTGGAGGGGAGGGCGGTGCGGCCCAGACGGCCACGGTGTCCGTATTGATCACCTTCGCCGACCAGCAGTCCCTGGGAAGGTTGGAGAGCGGCCCGGTCACGGTCCGCTACGTGGTCGGCGAGCGCAAGGACGTGCTCACCGTGCCGGTGTCGGCGCTGGTGGCGCTGGCCGAGGGCGGCCACGGCCTCGAGCTGGTCGAGGGGGACTCCGAAGGCCCGGGCCGTTTCCTGCCGGTCAGGACCGGCCTGTTCGCCAACGGCCAGGTCGAGGTGAGCGGGCCCGGGGTGCGCGAGGGCATGAAGGTGAGGATTCCCAAGTGACCCAGGCGAACCCGCTGGACGGGTCCTCATGGGACCCGTGGGCCGCTTCCCCGGACGTTCGGCGGCGCCGGGCGGTGCGGACACCGACGCCGGACGGCAGCGCCCCGGTCGTGGAGTTCGAGGCCGTCTCCAAGTCCTACCCCGGGCAGGTCACCGCGGTCAGTGAGGTGGACCTGGTCATCGAGTACGGCGAGTTGGTCGCCGTCGTCGGTCACTCCGGGTCGGGGAAGTCCACCATGCTCCACCTGATGGGCACCCTCGACCGGCCGTCGCGCGGTCGGGTCACCGTGGACGGCCACCACATCGACGAACTGACGGACCGTGAGATATCTGCGTTGCGGGCCCAGCGCATCGGTTTCGTCTTCCAGCAGTTCCACCTGGCCGTGGGCGTCCCCGTGTTGGACACGGTCGCCGACGGCCTGCTGTACGCGGGCGTGCCCATCCGGGAACGCCGGCGCAGGGCGGCCGAGGCGCTGGACCGGGTGGGTCTCGGTCACCGCGTAGACCACCTTCCCCACCAGCTCTCCGGTGGTGAGAGGCAACGGGCCGCGGTGGCCCGGGCGGTGATCGGCGAGCCGGCGCTGCTGCTCGCCGACGAGCCCACCGGCAACCTGGACTCGGCGTCCGGGGCCGCAGTGCTCGAGTTGCTGCGCGAGCTGCACGCGGGCGGCACCACGGTGGTGGTCATCACCCACGACCGGGAGATGGCCGGGGCGTTCGACCGCAGGGTGGAGGTGCGCGACGGTCGGATCACCGCCGACAGCGCGTCCGTGTCCCGCGCCGGGGTGGAGCGGTGAGCCGGCGACGGGCCGCCACCGGCCTGCGCCCGGCCCGGCTGCGTCCCGCCGACCTGTACCGGCTGGGGGGAACGGGTCTGCGGACCCGGCCCCTGCGGGTGTTCCTCTCGGCGCTGGGCATCGCCATCGGGGTGGCCGCGATGGTCGCGGTGGTGGGCATCTCCAGCTCCAGCAGGGCGGAAGTGGACCGCCGGCTGGACAGCTTGGGCACCAACATGCTGCGGATCGCGGCGGCCGAGACCGCCGACGGCACGCCGAGCCGCCTGCCCGAGGAGTCGGTGTCCATGGTGCAACGGGTGGGCCCGGTGCAGCGGGTGGCGGCGATCGGGGTGATCGAAGACGCCGCGGTCTACCGCAACGAGCACATGCCGGCCGGGCGGACCAGCAGTGTCCAGGTGGCCGCGGCCGGGACGCGGTTGCTTCCGGCGGTCGGCGCGAACGTGCGGACCGGCAGGTGGCTCGCGGAGGCGACCGAGGAGTACCCGGCCGTGGTCCTCGGCTCCGAGGCGGCCCGGCGGCTGGACGTCCACACCCCGGGCACCCGCCTGTGGCTCGGGAAGAAATGGTTCTCCCTGGTCGGTGTGCTGGACCCGGTGCCGCTCGCGCCGGAGATCGACGGTTCGGCGCTGGTCGGCTGGGAGACGGCACGGACCTACCTGCGCTTCGACGGCCATCCCTCGACCGTCTACGTCCGGGCCGACGACGACCGGGTGACGGCGGTACGCGGTGTGCTCGCGGCGACGGCCAACCCGCGGGCGCCGAGCGAGGTGACGGTCTCCCGGCCCTCCGACGCGCTGGCCGCACGGGAGGCCACCGAGTCGGCGCTGACCGGGCTGCTGCTGGGTCTCGGCGGGGTGGCGCTGCTCGTGGGAGGGGTCGGCGTGGGCAACACCATGGTCATCTCGGTCCTGGAGCGCCGCCCGGAGATCGGCCTGCGCCGGGCCCTGGGCGCCACCAGGGGGCAGATTCGGGGGCAGTTCGTCGCCGAGTCACTGCTGTTGTCCGCGCTCGGCGGGCTCGGCGGCACGGTGCTCGGCACGGTCGTCACCGCCGGGTACGCCGCCACGCGGGGCTGGCCGACCGAGGTGCCGATGTGGGCCGCGGTCGCCGGGATCGCCGTGACGCTGCTGATCGGGGCCGTCGCCGGCCTCTACCCGGCGCTGCGGGCCGGACGGCTCCCGCCCACCGAGGCCCTCGCGGGGGTCTGAACCGGTCGGCTCAGCGGGCGTCGTCCGGGGCCGGCCGGTCGGCGCGTCCGGTGGGGAGGGCGACCGTGAAGGTGGTGCCGGCGCCCACCGTGCTCGCCACGTCGATCGTTCCCCGGTGGTCGGTGACGATCTGCCGGGCGATGGAGAGGCCGAGGCCGCTGCCGCCGGTGGCGCGGCCCCGGGCCGGGTCCGCCCGCCAGAACCGGTCGAACAGGTGCGGCAGGTCCTCCCCGGGGATCCCCCTGCCGGTGTCCGTGACCCGGACCGTCGCCCGGTCGCCGTGGCCCTCCAGGGCCAGGGTCACGGTGTCGCCGGGCGCGGTGGCCCGCAGCGCGTTCCCGACCAGGTTGCCGAGCACCTGGCGCAGCCGGTCCGCGTCGGCGACCACGTGCACCGGCGCCGGCGCCTCCACCGCGAGGGTGACACCGGCGTCCCTCGCCTTGGCCTGGTGGGCGGTGCGGCAGGTCTCCAGCAGGTCCCGCAGGTCCACGTCGGCACGGTGGTAGGTGAGCGCGCCGGCCTCGGCGAGCGCCAGGTCCTGCAGGTCGTCCACGATCCGTTGCTGGAGCACCGCCTCCTCGTGGAGGGAGTCCAGCAGCTCCGGAGTCGGTTCGACCACGCCGTCGCGCAGCGCCTCCAGGTAGCCGCGCAGGTTGGCCAGGGGGGTCCGCAACTCGTGGGCGATGTCGCCGGTGAGGCGGCGCTGGCTCTCCTCGGCGGCCTGGAGGGCGCCGGCCATCCGGTTGAAGGACCGTCCGAGTTCGGCGATCTCGTCCCGGCCCGAGACGTTGACCCGCCGGCCCAGGTCCCCCTCGGCCAGGTCCCTTGAGGCCACGGTCAGCGCCCGGACCGGCCGCAGCACCGCCCTGCTCAACAGCAGCGCGCCGAGGATGGCCGCGAGGGCGACGCCGACCGCGACGGCCACCGTGGGTGCCGCGGTGAGGGTGGGTGGGGACTCGTCCCTGACCCCGATGCGGACCTGGAGCCGGGGTGGTGCGGCGGGGCCGATCCGCTCGGTGAAGGTCCGCCGGAGGCACGGCAACAGCTCCGGCGCCGACATGCACCGGGAGACCGCCTCGGCGTCCGTGTTCGCCTCCGGCTGGTTCCACTCGGGTTCCTCCCGGCACCGCGCCGGCACCCGGTCGGCGTGGACGTCGGGTACGCCGAACGTGTTCGGGGTGGCCGTCACCTCGACCCCCGCCCGGGTCAGGCAGGCGGCCTGGGCCGTCGCCGCCCGGTACTGGAGGATCGCGGTGCCCGTCAGCTTCACGGACGCCAACGGCACCGCGTTC
Organism: Wenjunlia vitaminophila DSM 41686; assembly: GCF_000380165.1. Classification (GTDB taxonomy): domain Bacteria; phylum Actinomycetota; class Actinomycetes; order Streptomycetales; family Streptomycetaceae; genus Wenjunlia; species Wenjunlia vitaminophila. The sequence goes on along the minus strand of NZ_KB904668.1, from coordinate 60,490 downwards.
TCGGGCAGCCGCAGTCTGGGCCGGGGATCGACCAGGACCGGGGGCTGGCGGGTCACCGGGCGGGGTTCGCGGCCCGCCAGGGCGTCGGAGTCGGCGAGCAGCACGTCGTTCTCGGTGGTGACCCGGACGCGCTGGCCGGTGTCCCGGGACAGTCGGCCGACCGTGGACGAGACCCCGTCCCAGGTGCCGTGCGCGAACCCGTACGCGTACAGCTCGTCGGTGATCCTGGCGATGTCCTGTCGCCCCGCGGTGACCGAGTCCCTGACCTGGCGGTTGGCCTGACGCAGAGTCAGCCAGGCGGTCGCAGCCGTGGCGGCCATCGCGACGAGCATCAGCAGGCCGAGGGCCCGCAGCCGGAAGCTCACCGGTCCGCGCCGCTCGGGGGCGCGAGCCGGTATCCCCGCCCGTAGACGGTCTCCACGTACCGCGGGCGGCCCCGTTCCAGCTTCCGTCGGAGGTTCATCACATGGGCGTCCACGGTGCGCTCCAGGACGTTCTGGTCGAACCCGAAGACCCGGTCGATGATCTGGGCCCTGGTGAACACCCGCCCCGGCTCCCCCGCGAGCACGGTGAGGATGGCGAACTCCTTGCCGGTCAGCGCGACCGGCTCCCCGGCCACCCGCACCTCGTAGCGGGCGGTGTCGATCCGCAGGTCGTGGACCGTCAGCACGGTGGGTTCCGTGCGTGCGAGCGCCCGCGCCCGGCGCAGCAGCGCCCTGACCCGGGCGGTGAGCTCCCGGGGGCTGTACGGCTTGGTCATGTAGTCGTCGGCCCCGAGGTCGAGGCCGAGCAGCATGTCCTCCTCGGTGGTGCGCGCGGTGAGCAGCAGGATCGGCACCTGGGACTCGGCGCGCAGGACGCGGCACACGTCGAGGCCGTCGACGTTCGGCATCATCACGTCGAGCACCACGAGGTCGGGACGGGAGGACCTGGCGCGGTCGATCGCCGAGCGGCCGTCGGCGACGACCTGGACCTCGTTGCCCTCACGCTCGAGGTAGATCCGTATCAGCCGCGCCTGTTTCACGTCATCCTCGGCGACCAGTATGCGAGCGCTCAACGAAACTCCTTCCGCGGGGAGTCCAAAGTACTGGCGTCCGCCCGGAAGGAGCCTGGTCGGGCGGCCGGGGGCGGGGGCCCCCGCCGGGGCCGAGCGGGCGGCCGGCGTCCCGGAGCCCCTCCGCACACCGGGCCGCGGCGCCCGGCACATGGTGTGTCAGCGCACAGGTCGCGCTCAGAGTGTGGGGCCCGACCACATGGGTGAATCCCGGTCGCGTTCCTACGGTGTGGCGAGATCGGCATTCCCTCCCCGTCCCCGTCCTGGAAGCGGTGACCCATGGCTGCCTCGGCCTCCTCTCCTTCCGTGACACCGCCCGACCCGGGCTCGCTCCGTCGGGTGGTCGCCGCGAGCCTGATCGGGACCACCATCGAGTGGTACGACTTCTTCCTCTACGGCGCCGCCGCCGCGCTCGTCTTCAACGAGTTGTTCTTCCCGGACTCCGACCCGCTCGTCGGGACGCTGCTGTCGTTCCTCACCTACTCGGTCGGGTTCGCCGCGAGGCCGATCGGCGCCCTGGTCTTCGGGCACTACGGTGACCGGCTCGGCCGCAAACGGCTGTTGGTGCTGAGCCTGCTGCTGATGGGCGCCGCCACCTTCGCCATCGGCCTGCTGCCCACCCACGCCACCGTCGGCTCCGCCGCGCCCGTGCTGCTCACCGCGCTCCGTCTGGTGCAGGGGTTCGCCGTCGGTGGCGAGTGGGGCGGGGCGGTGCTGCTGGTCTCCGAGCACGGGGACGCCCGGCACCGCGGCTTCTGGGCGTCCTGGCCGCAGACCGGCGCCCCCGCGGGGCAGTTGCTGGCCACCGGCGCCCTGTCCGCGCTCACCGCGCTGCTCAGCGACGACGCGTTCGAGTCGTGGGGCTGGCGGGTGCCGTTCCTGCTGTCCGGCGTGCTGGTGCTGGTCGGCCTGTGGGTCCGGCTGTCGGTGGACGAGTCCCCGGTCTTCAAGGCCGCGATGGAACAGGCCCGGGCGCGCGAGGAGCAGGACGCGGTGGAACGGATGCCACTGGTCGCGGTGCTCAGGCACCACTGGCGGGACGTGCTGGTCGCGATGGGCGCCCGGATGGCGGAGAACATCTCGTACTACGTGATCACCGCCTTCGTCCTCGTCTACGCCGTGGACCACGTGGACCTGTCGAAGCAGACCGCGCTCAACGCCGTCCTCATCGGCTCCGCGGTGCACTTCGCCGTGATCCCGCTGTGGGGCGCGCTGTCCGACCGGCTCGGACGGCGCCCCGTCTACCTGCTGGGCGCGGCCGGCATCGGGGCGTGGGCCTTCCCGTTCTTCGCGCTGGTGGACACCGGGGACTTCGGCGCGCTGGTCCTCGCGGTCACCGTGGGTCTCGTCTTCCACGGTGCGATGTACGCGCCGCAGGCCGCGTTCTTCTCCGAGATGTTCGCGACCCGGATGCGCTACTCGGGCGCGTCCATCGGTGCCCAGTTCGCCTCGGTGGCCGCGGGCGCGCCGGCCCCGCTGATCGCGACGGCGCTCCTGGCCGACCACGACAGTTCCACGCCGATCTCCCTGTACCTGCTCGCCGCGGTGGCCCTCACCCTGCTCGCGGTCGGTGTCGCGCGGGAGACCCGGGACCGCGACCTGGCCGGGGTGGGGGCCGCCGGCGACCCGGAGACACCGGAGCCGGTGCCCGCGCGGAGTCCGTGAGGGCCGGCCCGCGACGCAGCTCCCGCCGTCACCCGGACAACCGTCGCAGCCGCAGGGCGAGCTGGATCTCCAGCGCCCGCGACGGCTCCTGCCAGTCGGCGCCCAGCAGCCGCCCGACCCGCTCCAGGCGCTGGGCGACGGTGTTGACATGGACGTGCAGCAGGTCCTTGGTCCGCGCCGGGCTCATCCCGGCGGCGAAGTAGGCGTCGAGGGTGCGCAGCAGCTCGGTCCCCCGGCGCGTGTCGTACGCGGCGACCGCGCCGATGGTGCGGTCCACGAAGCCCTCCACGTCCCGACCCTCGGCGAGCAGCAGCCCGAGGAAGCCGAAGTCCTCGGCTGCCGCGCCCTGGCCGTCGCGGCCCAGGGCGCGCAGCGCGTCGAGACAGCGCAGCGCCTCCGCGTGGGCCGCGGCGACCGCGCCGGGGTGCTCCGCCGGGTCCCCCACGACGGCGGACGCGCCCACCGTGACCGGGGCGTGCACCGCGGTGCCCAGGTGCCGGGCGACGTGCTCCGCGGTGCTCGAGGCGGTCTCACCCGGCGGCAGCGGCAGGAGCAGCACGGTGCCCGCGCCGCGGGAGGCGGCCAGGCCGTGCCGGGTCGCCGCGAGGTGGCTGGCGGCGGCGATCAACCGCCCGCGCCCGGCCGCCTCCGCCCGGGAGGCCCGGGCGGCCAGCACCACGTGGTCCCCGTCGAGGTCGGCGCCGAGTCGGGCCGCGCGCTCGCGCAACAGCCGTGGCTCCCGGTCCGGGGCGTCGAGCAGGTCGTCCATCAGCTCGCCGCGCACCCGCCGTTCGGCCTCCTCCGCGGAGCGGCGCGCCAACAGAAGCAGCGAGGTGACCGTGGCGGCCCGCTCCAGGGTGCGCTGGTCCACCGGGTCGAGCCGGGGGTGTCCGTGCAGGATCAGGGCGCCCAGCACCTGCCCGCCCGCGGCCACCGGCGCGATCCAACGCTCGCCGTGCCGGACGGCGTGACCCTCGGCGCGCACCGGCACCTGGGCCGCCTCGACGAACTCCACCCGGCCCCTGAGCACCTCGGCCAGCGCGTCCGCGACGTCCGGCACCCCGCCGCCGCGCAGCGCCAGGCCGGTGAGCCGGTCGTGGACCTCGGAGGCACGCTCGATGGCCTCCTTGGCAGCCGCCAGTTCGGCGAGCGCCGCGCGGGTCTCGGCGAGGAGGTTCGCGCTGTCGATGGCGACCGCGGCGTGCGCGGCGAACGAGGCGAGGAGCGCGATCTGCTCCCGTTCGAAGACGCGTTCCCGCCGGTCCGCGGCGAACAGGACACCGATCACCTGGTTGCCGAGGGTCAGCGGCACACCCAGGATCGCCACCAGGCCCTCCTCGCGCACGGCGGTGTCGATGGTGCCCGTGTGGTGGAAGCGGCCGTCCTGGAAGTAGTCGTCGGTGACGTAGGGCCGGGCGGTCTGCGCGACGAGTCCACCGAGCCCCTCGCCCATCCGCAGCCGCAACTGTTGGAAGCGGGCGGAGACCGAGCCCACGGTGACCCGCATGTAGGTGTCGCCGGCCGCCGGGTCGTTCAGGGTGAGGTAGGCGACCTCGGTGCCGAGCAGTGACCGCGCCCGCTGCGTGATCGCCCGCAGCACGGCGTCCAGGTCGCGCAGCCCGGCGAGGTCGTGGGCGGTCTGGAACAGCGCCGACAGTTCCGCCTCGCGGCGCCGCCTGCCCTCGAGTTCGGCCCGGACGCGCAGCGCCAGCGTCCGGGCGCGTTCCAACGCGGCCAGCTCGTCCGGCCAGGCGCCGGCGGCGCGGGCCCGCAGCGCGGGTTGTTCGTACTCGCCCGCGGCGGCGCCACGGGCGAGGAGTTCGAGGAACGGTACCTCTGGAAGCTGCCCCCACATGTCACTGCACTACCCGGCGCGGCCGTACCGTACCGCCGGTGCGCCGCCCGTCACCGGCCCCGGAGCGGGGACCGCCTGTCTCCGTCGGCGCCGCCCCCACGCCGAGCGGTCCGGTGGGGGCGCGGACGGTCAGTGCGCCGTCCACCCGCCGTCCATCACCAGTGAGGTGCCGGTGACGAAGGAGGCCTGGGGGCTGCACAGGTAGGCCACCGCCTCGGCGACCTCGGCCGGCTCGACCAGCCGCTTGACCGCGGAGTCGGCCAGCAGCACGTCGGAGACGACCCGTTCCGCGGGGATGCCGTGGGCCCGCGCCTGGTCCGCGATCTGCCGCTCCACCAGCGGGGTCCTGACGTACCCGGGACACACGCAGTTGGAGGTGACCCCGTGCGCGGCGCCCTCGAGGGCCGCTGTCTTGGACAGTCCCTCCAGACCGTGCTTGGCGGCGACGTACGCCGACTTGTAGGCGGAGGCGCGCAGCCCGTGCACCGAGGAGATGTTGACGACGCGGCCCCAGCCCCGGCGGTACATGTGCGGCAGCGCGCCGCGCAGCAGCCGGAACGGTGCCTGGAGCATCACCGTGAGCACCTCGGTGAAGACCTCGGGCGGGAACTCCTCGATGGGGCGGACGAGTTGCAGCCCGGCGTTGTTGACCAGGACGTCGGTGCCGGCGGCGAGCCGCTCGGCGGCGTCGAGGTCGGTGAGGTCGAGCACCCGCGGTTCGAGGGCGCCGGCCACCCCCTCGGCTTCGCCCCGCAGCGCGGCCAGCCCGTTCGCGTCCACGTCCACGGCGAGGACCCGGGCCCCGGCCCCGGCCAGGCGCAGCGCGCAGGCCCGGCCGATGCCACCGGCGGCGCCGGTGACCAGGGCGGTGCGACCGGCGAGGTCGAGGTCCGGAAGGGGACGGGCACGGGTGTGATCCATGGCAGCAGGCTAAGCAGCGCCAGTTCGCCGTCCGATGTGTCGCCTCCCCACATTCCGGCCGGCAGCAGTGGGCCACGGCACCATGTCGGTGTGGAAGCGGGGCACGACTCGCGCGTCCCGTCCGGTTTGATGGACGGGTGAGCAACGACGAGATCCGCAGGGGGCAGAACCTCCCTGCCCAGCCGCCCGCGTCCGCCGTCCCCGCCTGGGAGCAGAGGTTCCGAGCGGCCAGAGTGGGACTGCCCGAGTGGGCGTGGGACGCGCCGGACCGGGCGCTGTTCGTGTCGAACGTCACGGGGACGTACGAGATCTACGCCTGGGACCGGGTCACCGGCGAGCGGCGGCAGGTCACCGACCGGCCCAACGGCACCACCGACGGGGCGCTGACCCCGGACGGCGCGTGGGTGTGGTGGTTCTCGGACACCGACGGGGACGAGTTCGGGACCTGGGTCCGGCAGTCCTTCGGCGGTGGTGAGGACCAGCCCGCGGCTCCCGGCCTCGCACCGTCCTACCCGGCCGGCCTGGCGCTGGGCCGGGACGGGCTCGCCGTGGTGGGGCGGTCCACCGAGGAGGACGGGACGACGGTGCACGTGGTCCGGCCGGGTGCGGAACCGGTGGAGATCTACCGGCACCGGGAGTCGGCCGGGGTCGGGGACCTGTCGCTCGACGGTCGCCTGGTGGCGATCGAGCACACCGAGCACGGGGACGCCATGCACGCGGCGCTGCGGGTGGTGGACCTCGACGGCGCCACCGTCGCGGAGTTGGACGACAGCCGGTGCGGGGCCGAGCCGCTCGGCCTGGAGTGCCTGGGGTTCGCGCCGGTGGCCGGGGACGGCCGGCTGCTCGTCGGGCACCAGCGCAACGGCCGTTGGGAGCCGCTGGTCTGGGACACCGCCACCGGCGAGGAGCAGCCGCTGGAGTTCGACCTGCCCGGGGACGTGGTCGCCGAGTGGTACCCCGACGGCCGGTCGCTGCTGGTCGTCCACGCCTACCGGGCGCGCAGCGAACTCTTCCGGTACGAGCTCGCCACCGGGAAGCTCACCGCCCTGGACACCCCGCCCGGCTCGGTGTCGGGCGCGACGGCACGGCCGGACGGGGAGGTGGAGTTCCTCTGGTCGTCGGCGGCCCGGCCGCCGCAGGTGCGCTCCACCAGCGGGAACGTGGTGCTGGAGCCCCCGGGGCCGCGGGCGCCCGAGTCGGTGCCCGTGCGGGACGTGTGGGTGACGGGTCCCGGTGGTCCGATCCACGCGCTGGTGCAGCGGCCGGAGGGGGACGGGCCCTTCCCCACCGTGTTCGAGCTGCACGGCGGTCCGGCGTGGCACGACAGCGACGCGTTCGCCGCCGGCCCCGCCGCCTGGCTGGACCACGGGTTCGCGGTGGTGCGGGTCAACTACCGCGGTTCCACCGGCTACGGCCGGGAGTGGACCGACGCCCTGCGGGAGCGGGTGGGGCTGATCGAGCTCGAGGACGTCGCCGCCGTCCGCGAGTGGGCCGTCACCTCCGGCCTCGCCGACCCCCGGCGGCTGGTGCTGTCCGGCGGGTCATGGGGCGGGTACCTGACGCTGCTGGGCCTGGGCACCCAGCCGGACGACTGGACGCTGGGCCTCGCCGCGGTTCCGGTGGCCGACTACGTCACCGCGTACCACGACGAGATGGAGGCGCTGAAGGCGATCGACCGCACGCTGTTCGGCGGTTCCCCCGACGAGGTCCCGGAGCGGTACGCGGCGTCCTCCCCGTTGACGTACGTGGACCGGGTCCGCGCGCCGGTGTTCGTCAGCGCCGGGATGAACGACCCGCGCTGCCCGATCCGGCAGGTCGAGAACTACCTGCGGCGGCTCGACGAGCTGGGGGCGCCGCACGAGGTCTACCGCTACGACGCCGGACACGGGTCGCTGGTGGTGGAGGAACGGATCAAGCAGATGCGGCTGGAGCTGGACTTCGTCCGGCGGCACCTGGACGGCGGACGGCGTCCTTAGTCCGGGTGGTTGAGTGGTGGTCCGGGCGCCGTCGCCGCTGACCCGCGGTGGCCGGTCGTCAGGTGAGGTCCAGGGTGACGCGCAGGGCGGCGGAGATCCTGTCCATGGTCTCCGCGTCGACGGTGCCGAGGAGCTCGCCGGCGGCAAGGCGCCCGTCGGTGAGGGTGGTGAGGTCAACGGCGACGGCGGCGCCCCGCACTGGGGCCCGGCCGGGCTCAGGACCCCACGCTCACCGTGTACCGCCGCGGGTTCGGGTCGTTGGCCGCCCCGGACACGTCCGGCTGCCCGTCCGGGCGCACGTCGTCGTAGGGGAAGGCGTAGCCGATGGGCGAGTGGACGTGGACCGCGCGCGCGTAGTGGTTGGTGACCGGGTCGCGGTAGTAGTCGGTCGCCGTGGCGCCGTTCGGCTGGTCGGGGTGGGTGAGCATCAGGCTGCGGTTGAAGCCCGCGGCCAGCCGGGCCAGCAGTGCCTTCTTGTCGTCGGGGTCGGCCGGGTTGTTGGCGAACGGGCCGTGGTTGCAGGTGAAGACGTCCTTGGAGCTGGGTTTGCCGAAGCTGTGGCCGCCCTGGAAGACGAGGGTGTCGCCGACGACCCGCCCGACACGCACCCCTCGGCCCCCCTGGAGGTCGATCCGCAGGTCGGTGGTGCGGTACTTCTCCCACGCCCGGTCCACGTAGCCGTTCCACAGGTCGCGGAACGGCATCAGGTCGGGGCGGTCGAAGTAGGGCGCCATCAGGTTCTGCGGCGAGATCACGCGCAGTACCTCGCCGTTGGGTCGGCGGATGACCAGCCGCTCCCACGGTTGACCGTCCCGGGCGGTCTGGGCGGTGAGCTCGTCGGCGATCCGGCCGGTGGCACCGTCCGGCAGGGGGGCGACGGTGTGGGTGGCGTCCCCGTCCAGGCGCATGCCGATGGGCAGCGCGGTGACCAGGTCCACGTAACTGATGTTGGCGTAGAGCTGGAAGGGGTTGAAGGTGAACTCGCAGAACGACCAGACGCGGTGGTAGTTCGGGTCGGCGGGGTTGGCGAACGCCGGCTCGACCAGTGCCGGCCCGGGGTTGAGGTAGAAGTCCAGCCGGTCGTCACGGACGAAGTAGATCCGGGCTCCGTACATCTGGGGCAGGGTCAGCACCACGGGGCCGGCGCCGGCGGCGCGCAGCGGGATGGCGCAGTCCACGGGTAACGGGGTCTGCGTCTGCGACGGGGACTCGGGCCGGTAGAGGCTGCCGTCGGCCCGCAGCAGCACCCAGCGGTCGGTGCCCTGCTCGCGGCCGGTGACATAGGCGTTGACCTGGCCCGGCAGCGACGTGTTGGTCAGCGCGAGCTCGCAGGTGGCCGGCGCGGCGGCACTGGTGGGGGCGGCGCTCGCCGACACCGGCAGGCTGGCGGCACCCGCGGCGGTGGCGGCACCGGCGAGGAACACTCTGCGTGAGATCACGGAAGTCTCCCGGACTGGTTGGTCGCGCGTCATGAGCATGACATTCACTGACGACTCCGCGGCGCACGCCAGTACCTGCCCCTCCCCGACTCTGACAACGTTGTCCGGACAAGGGGTTCGCGACGACAGCGGGGCCGTGACGATGCCAGAACTATGACAGACCGGTCCCCCGCACGAAAGGCCCCGGCGGCCGACCGGCACGACCGCGGCGGCCGGGCCCCGCCCGACTCAGCCCGAGCGCGCCGGGACGTCCCCCGTCGGCGAGCCCACCGGCTCCGCGGCGCGGGGCGGCTCCTGACCGGGGACGGCCGAGGTCACCAGGCCCAGTTCCAGGTCGCGCTGGACCTCCGCCTCCCGGCGGGCGAAGCGGAACCACATGAACACCACGAAGCCGGCGAAGGCGAACCACTCCCAGGTGTAGCCGAGGTTCTGGAACGCCTTCTTGTCCAGCCCACCGCCGCGCGGCTTGGCCGGGGGAACCGCGGTCAGCCCGGCGCTGGCCCGGTCGAGGGTGATCCAGGCGTCGTACACCGGGTACGGCAACAGGTTCACCAGCGCGGAGGCACGGATCACACCCACCTGGCCCGCGGGCAGGCCACCACCGGTGTGCACGCCCGCGGACTCGTTGCTCTCCGGCTGCTGGAGGGCGCCCCGCACGGCCACCGTGCCCGACGGCGGGGCGGGAGCCGTCGCCGGCGCCGGGCCGGCGTGCCACCCGCGCACCACGGGGACCGCCGGGCCCGAGCCGGTGCGCAGCGGGGTGAGCACGTAGTAGCCCTCCTCGCCGTCCAGCGAGCGCTCAGGAACGATGAGCTGGTGGTCGGCGTCGTACCGGCCGGAGACGGTGACCGGCTCACCCGCCTCCTCCGGGGCCACGAACTCGTCGGGGCCGCCGTCGCCGACCAGGTCGGTCAGCGGCACCGCCCGGTCGCCGGCCCTGGCGGCGCTGTCCTGGGTGCTCCGGTGGGTCTCCACCCGGTCCCCGAACCGCCCGAGCTGCCAGGTGCCCATGAGCACGCACACCACGATGGCGAGCACGGCGACGAGGGTGCCGCCCAGCCAGCGCGGGGTCATCAGGAACCGGTACACGACTCCACGGTAGCCTCCGCGCCGGCCGGCGTACCGCGGGGGCGGGTGCCGTCGGCCCCGCCCCCGCTCTCCTCCCCCTCCGAGGTCACTCGGGCCGTGCGGTCACGCCGCCGCGATGGGCGGCGTGTAGTAGACGGTGCCGGCGCAGGCGTCGTTCACCGTGCCGGTCGCGCTCGACCCACCGCCGGCGGGTGTGTAGGTGATCGCCACGCTGCCGGCGGGCGGGTCCGGCGGCGGGTCGCCCCCCGGGTCCTCCCCCTCGCCCGAGCCGTCCGCCGCCTGACCGTCCGGAGGTACCGACGTCGTCGGACAACCGGTGGTTCCCGACTCCGGAACCCAACCGAACCTCACCGAGAAGGAGGTGCCCGGGGCCAGGACGATCTGTTCGTCCGACACCAGCGGCAGCCCGGCCGCGGGGCCTCCCTCGCTGTGCGGGCTGGTCAGCACGCGGGCCGGGTCCGCGGACCCCTGGGCGACGGCCTGGACCGTGCCGGGCGCGTCGAGCAGGCACGACTCGGACGACACGTTCATCACCCAGAAGGTGCCGTAGCGCTTGCCCTCGCCGTCCGGCTCGCCCACCTCGACGGTGCTGTTGCCGAGTTGGTCGGCGGCGCACGCCGCTGGCCCTGCCGACACGGTCTCGCCATCGTCGTCGTTGCGGGGCGGGGGCCGGTCCGGCGTCACCTCCCGCGACGGCTTCCGGCTCTGCCCCGGGTCCGGGTCCGAGTGGCCCTCGCCCCGGCCGGTGGCCCGGTCGGACGGACGGTCCTTCGGGGCCGGCGTCCGCCTGCGCGCCGGATCGCCCTGGTCGCCCTGCTGGTCGATGGTGGGGTGGGTGCCCCGGGCGGCGTTGGACGGGGTGTCGGAGGAGCCGGCGGTGTGCACCAGCGCCGGCACCGCGGTCCCCACGAGCAGCACCGACGCCACCGCGCCCACCAGGGCCTGCCGGCGCCGCGCCCGCCGGGCCGGGATGGCACGGCGCAGGTGGTCCAGGGCGGCGGGCGACGGCCTGACGTCCTGCACGGAGTCCTGTAGCAGACGCCGCAGGACCTCCTCCTCGGACTCCAGACTGGGACGGGCCTCGGAGTCCGGGACGCGGGGAGCCTCGGATCCGGGACCGGGACCGCCCGGGGAGTCCTCCCCGGGTCCCTGCCCGAACTCGTTGTCTGACGTCATGCCTGCTGCGCCTCCATGGCGACGCGCAGCGCCGCGATGCCGCGGGAGCCGTACGCCTTGACCGATCCGACCGAGATGCCCAGTGTCTCCGCCGTCTGGGCCTCGGTCATGTCCGCGAAGTAGCGCAACACCAACACCTCACGCTGCCGGCGCTGCAGGCCACGCAGCGCCTTGACCAACTGGTCCCGTTCCAACTGCTCGTACGCGCCCTCCTCGGCGCTGGCCATGTCGGGCATCGGCTTGGACAGCAGCCGCAGCCCGAGGATGCGGCGGCGCAGCGCGGAGCGGGAGAGGTTGACCACCGTCTGGCGCAGGTAGGCCAGCGTCTTGTCCGGGTCCCGCACCCGGTTGCGGGCGGAGTGCACCCGGATGAACGCCTCCTGGACGACGTCCTCGCAGGATGCCGTGTCGTCCAACAGCAGGGCGGCGAGCCCCAGCAGCGATCGGTAGTGGGCACGGTAGGTCTCCGTCAGGTGATCGACTGTGGTTCCCACCACCGGGGCCCTGTCCCGCTCCTCCCGGTCAGCCGAGAGCCGCACGGCGGACCAGGAGGCGATCACCGGCAGACCGCTTGGGGCACGCAGCGCCCCCGGCGTCTGTCGGGCGCCGCGGGTACCGGCCTTTTCCCTTGCCAGTGCTTCGGTTGCCACACTCGTTGGACACGCCGCCCCCCGCGAAGGTTGTGCTCTCCCGACCCCGTTCTCAGCGGCACGTTCCACTCCCGTCTCGCGACAGCCACCCCGTGTGACGCGCCGTGCCGCCGACCACCCGCCGCCGACCGGCGCCGCGCACCGGGGCGGACCAAGGACAAAGACGTCCTCGTGCCCTCCCCGGTTGCGGGAAGGGCACGAGGACGCATTCTTCGCCCGGAAGGCCGTTCGGTTCAAGCCGGCCGCCGGGGCAGGGGTCCACTCAGGCACGTCGTCGAGGTGACGCGGCCGGGACGGTTCAGCCCAGGTCGGCCGCGACGAGCTCGGCGATCTGCGCGGTGTTCAGGGCGGCTCCCTTGCGGAGGTTGTCCCCGCAGACGAACAGCTCCAGCGCGGTCGGGTCGTCCATGGAACGCCGCACCCGGCCGACCCAGGTCGGGTCGGTGCCCACCACGTCGGCCGGCGTCGGGAACTCCCCGGCCGCCGGGTTGTCGTACAGCACCACACCGGGGGCGTCCCGCAGGATCTCCTGCGCGTGCGCCACGGTGACCTCCCGCTCGAAGCGGGCGTGCACGGTCAGCGAGTGCGTGGTGATCACCGGGACCCGGACGCAGGTGGCGGTGACCCGCAGGTTGGGCAGGCCCAGGATCTTGCGGGACTCGTTGCGGACCTTCAGCTCCTCGGACGACCAGCCGTCGTCCTTCAACGAGCCGGCCCACGGGACCACGTTCAGCGCCATCGGCGCCGGGAACGGACCGAAGTCGCCCACCGCCCGGCGCACGTCACCCGGTTGGGTGCCCAGGGTGGACCCGGCCACCTTGGAGATCTGGTCCCGCAGGGTGTCGATGCCCGCCTGGCCGGCGCCGGAGACCGCCTGGTAGGAGGAGACGATCAGCTCGCTGAGCCCGAACTCGGCGTGCAGCGCGCCCATCGCCACGATCATGGAGAGGGTGGTGCAGTTGGGGTTGGCGATGATCCCGCGCGGACGCACCCGGGCCGCGTGCGCGTTCACCTCGGGCACCACCAGCGGCACGTCGTCGTCGAGCCGGAACGCGCCCGAGTTGTCCACCGCCACCGCGCCCTTGGCCGCGGCCACCGGCGCCCACTGCGCGGAGAGTTCGTCGGGCACGTCGAACACGGCGACGTCCACGCCCTCGAAGCACTCCTCGCCCAGTGCGACGACCTCGACCTCCTCACCGCGCACCCGCAGCCGGCGCCCGGCCGACCGGGGCGAGGCGATCAGCCTGATCTCCCCCCACACGTCCTCACGGGTGGACAACAGGTCCAGCATGACGGTGCCGACCGCGCCGGTCGCACCGACCACCGCCAGGGTGGGCTTGTTCCGTGTGCTGCTCATCGGCCTGTCCCTCCGTACACCACGGCCTCGTCGGACTCGCTGTCCAGCCCGAAGGCGGTGTGCACGGCGCGCACCGCGTCCTTCACCTCGTCCTCCCGGGTGACCACCGAGATGCGGATCTCCGAGGTGGAGATCAGCTCGATGTTGACCCCGGCGGCGGACAGCGCCTCGAAGAAGGTCGCCGTCACCCCGGGGTTGCTCCGCATCCCGGCGCCCACCAGGGAGATCTTGCCGATCTGGTCGTCGAAGCGCAGCGTCTCGAAGCCGATCCCGCCCTGCGCCCTGCGCAGCGCCTCGATCGCCTTGTGCCCGTCGGCCTTCGGGAGCGTGAAGGAGATGTCGGTCAGACCGGTGGACGCCGCGGAGACGTTCTGCACCACCATGTCGATGTTCAACTCGGCGTCGGCGATGGCCCGGAAGATCCTGGCGGCCTCCCCCGGCTTGTCCGGTACCCCGACCACCGTGATCTTGGCCTCTGAGGTGTCGTGGGCGACCCCCGAGATGATCGCCTGCTCCATGGAATCCGCTCCTTCGGGGTTGTTGCGCACCCAGGTGCCCGTGTGGCCGGAGAACGACGACCTCACATGGATGGGCATGTCGTAGCGGCGGGCGTACTCCACACAGCGGTGCAGCAGCACCTTGGAGCCGCTGGCCGCCAGCTCGAGCATGTCCTCGTAGGGGATCTGGTCGATCTTCCGGGCCTTCTTCACCACCCGGGGGTCGGCGGTGAACACGCCGTCCACGTCGGTGTAGATCTCGCAGACCTCGGCCCGCAGCGCGGCGGCGAGGGCCACCGCCGTGGTGTCGGAGCCGCCCCTGCCCAGCGTGGTGATGTCCTTGCTCTCCTGGGACACGCCCTGGAAGCCGGCGACGATGGCCACGGCCCCGGAGTCGAGCGCGTCCCGGATGCGTCCGGGCGTCACGTCGATGATCCGGGCCCTGTTGTGGACCGAGTCGGTGATGACGCCCGCCTGGCTCCCGGTGAAGGACAGCGCCTCGTGGCCCAGGTTTTTGATCGCCATGGCCAGCAGCGCCATGGAGATCCGCTCTCCTGCGGTCAGCAGCATGTCGAACTCCCGACCGGTGGGCATCGGAGATACCTGTTCGGCGAGATCGATCAGCTCGTCCGTGGTGTCACCCATCGCGGACACCACGACGACCACTTCGTTACCGGTCTTCTTGGCATCGACGATTCGCTTGGCAACCCGCTTGATGCCATCGGCATCGGCGACGGAGGAGCCGCCGTACTTCTGCACGACAAGGCCCACGTGCGCTCCTCGCAAACTTGCTGGTCTACCAGGGGCCGCGTCGAGCCCCCGGACCCCCGCGGGGGCTGTGCGGTCGGTTCAGTCTAACGAGCGGCCATCGCCGACTCCCGAAATATCACATACTGAGACAGAACGGTGCACCAGCCACCCGCACCCGGTGCCGCTCCCGCCGCGGGCGCGCCTTCCCCGCCCGACCAAGGCCCACTCGTGCCGCACCGGGCCCGTCGAACCAGCAGCATCCCACGCCCCGCCCGGGCTCACCGGTGAGCCCATGAGGGAGAATCCCGAAAGAAGTGGGAAGGGGGACGATTCGGGTGCCCAGCACCGCCGCACGCACCGACCAGGTGGCCTGGACCCGTCTCACCGACGGCGACGGGCACCCCCTGGACCTGCTGCACGCCAGGATCCTGCGCCAGCACTACGCCCCGCACCTCCACGAGCAGTTCGCGGTGGGGGTCTGCCAGGACGGCCTGGAGGTGATCCGGTACCGCCGCACCCAGTACCGCACCGGTCCCGGCGCCCTGGTCGTGCTGGAGCCGGGCGAGGCGCACACCGGGGGGCCGGCCCTGGCCACCGGGTTCTCCTACCGGGCCATGTACCCGCGCGGGGCCCTGCTGCTCGAGGCGTCCGGCGGCACGCCGCACTTCCCCGAGCCGGTGATCCACGACCCCGCGTTGGCGTCCGCCCTGACCGCGTTGCACTCCGCGATGACCAGCGGACTGGAACCGCTGGCGGCCGAGTCCGGACTGACCTGGCTACTGGGCCACCTGGTCAGGCGGCACGCCGCGCCGGCACGCCCGTCCGTCGCCGTCCGCGGGACGGACCGAATCGCCGAGCGGGTCATGGCCCAGCTCGCCGACCGGATGACCCACCCGCCCACCCTCGCCGAGATCGCCCAGGACCTCGGGCTCTCCCGCTACCAGACGCTGCGCGCCTTCCGGGAACGGGTGGGCATGCCGCCGTACGCGTGGCTGGCCCAGCACCGGGTCACCCGCGCCCGGCGGCTGCTGGAGGCCGGAGCGCGGCCGGCCGAGGTGGCGGCGGCGGTGGGCTTCGCCGACCAGGCCCACCTGACCCGGTGGTTCCGGCGGGTGGTGGGGGTGACGCCGGGCGCCTACCGGGAGAGCACCGCCCGGTACCGCACCCGCGTGGACGGCGGGCGCAACAGCGTTCAAGACGTCTCGGGCGCCACCGCGCACGCTGACCCCGGGTGATCCGCGGGGGTCCCCCCGGTGACCCGTCCGGCAGTCGGTACGGTCACCCGTCCGGTAGCACATGGAGTCGTTGGTGAGTGCACGAGGCTGGGTCCTGTTCGCCGTGATGTCCCTGGTGTGGGGCATCCCCTACCTGCTGATCAAAGTCGCTGTCGAGGGCGTCTCGGTGCCGGTGCTGGTGTTCACCCGGACCGCGATAGGCGCCGCGGTGCTGCTGCCCGCCGCCGTCAGGGCCGGGGGCATGGGAACGGTGCGCCGGCACTGGCGGCCCCTGCTCGTCTTCGCCGCACTGGAGATCCTGGGCCCCTGGTGGCTGCTCTCGGACGCGGAACGCGAACTGTCCAGCTCGTTCACCGGACTGCTGATCGCGACGGTGCCGATCCTGGCCATGGCGCTGTCCCGGGTCGCCGCGCGGATCGACGCCCGGCGCGGCGGCGGAGCGCCGGGCACGGCCGGCGACCCCGGCGGGGAGCGGATCGGCCCGGCCCGCTGGTGCGGTCTGGGCCTGGGCCTGCTGGGCGTGTCCCTGCTGGCCGGCCCGCACCTCGGCGGCGGCAGCGGCTGGCCCATCACCGAGGTGCTGCTGGTGGCGCTCGGCTACGCGACCGCTCCGCTGATCGCCGCGCGGAAGCTCAACGACGTGCCCAACCTGACCCTGACCGCCTCCTGCCTCACCCTGGCGGCGCTGGTCTACGCCCCGGCGGCCAGCGCCACCTGGCCGCAGGAGATGCCCTCCGCACGGGTGCTGGCGGCGCTCGTCACCCTCGGCGTGGTCTGCACCGCCCTGGCGTTCCTGGTGTTCTTCGAACTCATCCGGGAGGTCGGACCGTCCCGCGCCACGGTGTTCACCTACGTCAACCCCGTCGTCGCGGTCACCGCCGGCGTCATACTCCTCGACGAGCCGCTCGACGCCACCACCGGGATCGCGTTCCTGGTGATCCTCGTGGGGTCGGTGCTGGCCACCGCGTCCCGGAGGGGCACCGGTGGCGTCACCGCGCCGCCCCCGGCACCGGCCAGCCGGCCGACCGGTGCCCGGGAGGGGAACGGGGACGGGGACGGCGGCGTCACCGCCGACCGCGCCACGGCCGACTGCGCGGCCGACGAGGCGGGTCCCTGAACCCCACTGAGCAGGCCCGCGCACCCGCCCGCCAGCGCGGCGGGCGAAACCGGGGGTGGGTAGGCTGGCAGCATGTCTGCAACCCCGGTTCGCGTTCGCTTCGCTCCGTCTCCGACCGGCATGTTCCACGTCGGTGGCGCCCGGTCCGCCCTGTACAACTGGGCGGTGGCGCGACAGTCCGGAGGCACGTTCGTCCTGCGGATCGAGGACACCGACGCCGCGCGGAACAAGCCCGAATGGGTGGACGGGATCATCAGCGCCCTGGCGGCGATCGGGATCAACGAGTCCGACCCGACCTTCGAGGGCCCTTACTTCCAGTCGCAGAACGCCGAGCGGCAACGCGAGGCCACCGAACGGCTTTTCGCCGAGGGGCACGCCTACTACTGCGACTGCACCCGCGAGGCGCTCAAGGAACGAACCGGCTCGGAGCACCTGGGCTACGACGGGTTCTGCCGGGACCGCGCCCTCGAGTACGCCCCGGGCCGGGCGCTGCGGTTCCGCACCCCGGACCAGGGCGAGACCGTGGTGACCGACCTGGTCCGCGGCACGCCCACGTTCCCCAACAACGCCATCGAGGACTTCGTGATCGCCCGCGGGGACGGGTCGCCGGTGTTCCTGCTCGCCAACGTGGTCGATGACCTCGACCAGCGGATCACCCATGTGATCCGGGGCGAGGAGCACCTGTCGAACACACCGAAGCAGCAGCTCATGTGGGAGGCGCTCGGCGCCAGGCCACCGCTGTGGGCGCACCTCCCGGTGATCGTCAACGAGAAGCGGCAGAAGCTGTCCAAGCGCCGCGACAAGGTGGCCCTCGAGGACTACCTCGTCGAGGGTTACCTCCCCGACGCCATGGCCAACTACCTGATGCTGCTCGGCTGGGGCCCGGGTGACGACGTGGAGGTCCGTCCCTACCCCGAGCTGGAGCGGATGTTCCGGATCGAGGACGTCAACACCTCCCCGGCCTTCTTCGACGTCAAGAAGCTCACCGCGTTCAACGGCGAGTACATCCGGGCGCTGTCACCCGAGGCGTTCGTCACCGCCTGCGCCCCGTGGCTCGCCGCCCCCTACGCCCCGTGGCGCCCGGACGCCTTCGACCAGGGCGTCTTCGAGGCGGTGGCACCGCTGGCACAGACCCGCCTGGCGCTGCTCTCGGAGATCACCAGCTATGTGGACTTCCTGTTCCTCGACGAGCCGGTGCACGACGAGCCGTCGTGGAACAAGGCGATGAAGCCGGGCGCCGCCGAGCTGCTGGGCGACGCCCGCGCGACCCTGGCCGACGCCGCCTGGGAGCCCGAGCCGCTCAAGGCCGCGATGGAGGCGGTGGCCGCCGGGCACGGCCTGAAGCTGGGCAAGGCCCAGGCGCCGGTCCGGGTGGCGGTGATGGGCCGCACCGTGGGCCTGCCCCTGTTCGAGTCCCTGGCCACGCTGGGTCGCGACCGCACCCTGGCCCGCCTCGACCACGCCCTCGGGCGGCTGGCGGGGGAGTGACGCACCGCCCCCGGACCGGGTGCCGTTGACCGGAACGCGGTCCGGGGGCGGCCGGCCCGGCTCAGCGGGCCAGCAGGTCCTCCAGAGCCGGATCCCTGCGGTACGACGCCGGGGCGTGCCTGCGCAGCGCGGCGTCCAGTCGCGTCAGTTCCAGGCGCGCGTCCGTGTCCGTCCGGAACCGCAGGACCTGCGCCGCGAACCGCTGCCCCCCGGCCACGTGGTTGAAGCGGAACGGAACCTTGGTGGTGCGGGGGACGACGGCGGTGAGCCGCCAGGCCCGGGTGCTCCCCCGGTACATCGGTTCCAGGGTCACCTTCTGGTCGAGTTGCTGCCAGGTGCCGCTCCACACGGACTTGCGGAACCGGTACTCCAGCCCCTGTGCGGATGCCAGGACCCGGCTGTGGAACGGCCTCGTCAGCAGGACAAGGCCCCAGAGCAGGAGCACGCCGCCGACCACGGCGAAGACCAGGCCGCTGGGGAACACGAAGCCGGCGAGGACGCCCGCCACCCCGAGAACGCCGCGCTTCCAGCCCCCTCTGTGCCGGCCACAGTCCACCTCGACGGACGCGCCCGGGGCCTGGTCCGGGTCCGTCGTGGACGCGGGCGGCTGCTGCCCGGAGCTGCTCACCGGGGCGGTGGGCGAGTACGCGGGGGTGGAGGGGGTCGTCGGCGGGACGGAGTCCTGGGCCCGTATCCGGACCGTTGACGTCCGCTGCCCGTCGCCCACCAGGAGGTCAAGCAGTTCCCCCGCCGTCGGGCGGCGTTCGGGGGCCTTGTCCAGACACCGCGCCAGCGCGTGCACCAGCCGCGGCGGCACCCCCTCGAGACGGGGGGAGTCGTGCACCACCCGGTAGAGCAGTGCCGGCGCGCTGCCCCCACCGAACGGCTCCCGTCCGGTGGCCGCGAAGGCCAGCACGGCGCCCAGCGAGAAGATGTCGCTCGCCGCCCCCACCGTCCCGCCCGACGCCTGCTCGGGCGACATGAACCCGGGGGTGCCGATGACGGAACCCGTCCCGGTGAGCGCCGTCGCGCCCTCCAGCGCCTTGGAGATCCCGAAGTCGATGACCCGTGGTCCGTCCCCGGTGACCAGGACGTTCGACGGCTTGAGGTCCCGGTGGACCAGACCGGCGCGGTGGATCGCCTCCAACGCCTCGGCCAGCCCCCTGGCGAGGGCCAGCACGGCGGACTCGTCCAGCGGTCCGCGCTCACTGACCAGGGTGGCCAGGTCGGGCGCCGGCAGGTAGTCGCTGGCGACCCACGGCACGGTGGCGTCCGGGTCGGCGTCCACCACCGGCGCCGTCCAGAAGCCCCCCACCGTCTTCGCCGCCTCCACCTCGCGCCGGAAACGCGAGCGGAACCCGGGGTCGGCGGCGACCTCGGGCCGCACCACCTTCACCGCCACCCGCCGCCCGCCTCGCGACTCTCCCAGGTAGACGCGGCCCATGCCGCCCTCACCGAGCCGGCCCGTCAGCCGGTAG
Organism: Wenjunlia vitaminophila DSM 41686; assembly: GCF_000380165.1. Classification (GTDB taxonomy): domain Bacteria; phylum Actinomycetota; class Actinomycetes; order Streptomycetales; family Streptomycetaceae; genus Wenjunlia; species Wenjunlia vitaminophila. The sequence continues at coordinate 40,743 of NZ_KB904668.1, read as the reverse complement.
GGACCGATGGTCACCGGATCGTCCGACGTCAACTCCCGCACGTCTCCCCCGAGTTCGTTCCGCTCGTGCTGACCAGGATGGCACGTCCGGGGACCGACGACCGACGGTGTCCACCACCCCGCCGGGCGTCAGGCGGTCGAGGGGGCGCGGCGGTCCAGCAGCGCCTCCGCGTCGTCCAGCAGTTCCTCGAAGGTGGCGTCCACGTCCTCGGGCAGCCCGAACCCGCCCGCCACCTCCAGCACCACGAAGCCGTGGACCATCGAGCGCAACAGGCGCGTGGTGCGCACCCGCTCGCCCTCGACCAGGTCGTAGGTGCGCAGGGCGGCGAACATCACGTCAACCGCGACCCGGTACGCCCGCGACGCCTCGGGGTCGTCAGGGGTGGGGGCGGTCTCCAGGAACCGCACGCGGTGCGGCCGGCTCCTGACGTGGGACCGGTAGGCGCGGAGCAGCGCGCGGACGGCGTCCCGGCCGGAGAGGCCGAGCACCGCCGCGTTCAGTTCCTGCGCCAGCCCCTCCACGACCCGCGTCGCGACCATGCGCCGCAGGTCGGCGAGTCCGCCGATGTGCTTGTACAGGGAGGGTGTGGCGACTCCCGCCCGCTTGGCCACGGCCGCCAGCGTCAGTGCGTCCGCCCCCCGCTCGTCCACGAGGTCCAAGGCCACGTCCACCACGACCCGTGGGGTGAGTCCTGCCCGGGCCATCACGCGCTCCCGGCCCCGGTGCCCGCGAGGAACTCCTCGACCGCCGCGACGAAGGCCCTGGGGTACTCGACCTGGGGGTAGTGGCCGGCGTCCTCGATCACGGTGACGCTGCCGCGCACCATGCCGGCGACGTGGGCGGCCTCGGCGGCCGGGTCCTTGAAGTCGCGGTCCTTGCCGCCCATCACCACCAGCGCGGGGCAGCGCACCTGTTCGGCCCGGGCCGAGCAGGCGGCCTTGGACGCGGCGAGCATGGTGCGGAGCGCGGCCCGGCGGCCCGGTTCGCGCAGGTTGGCCGCGAGCGCGGCCCGGTAGGCGGCGAAGTCGGAGGGCTTGGCGCTCGGCATCAGCGACGACCAGTAGGCCGTCCACAGCGGAACGAACCGGCCGAGGAGCGGCACCGCGGCCCGCTGGACCGGGCTCAGCGGGAGGTCCCGGGCGAACGGGCCGCTGAGCACCAGGGCCGTGACCAGTTCCGGCGCCTCGGCAGCCGCCCAGATCGCGGAGGCCGCGGTCACCGACTCACCGATCAGCACGGCCGGCCCGGCGTCGAGGTGCCGCACCAGCGCGAGGACGTCCGCGCCGACCGCCTGCGGCGAGTGGTCGTTCCACCCGGTGGAGGACTCGCCGTGGCCGCGCAGGTCCATGGTGGCCACGCGCCTCCCGGCGGCGGCGAGGGCCGGGACGACGAACCGGTACTCGCCGCGCAGGTCACCGAGCCCGGGAGTGCAGATCACCAGCGGGCCGTCGCCTCCGGTGTCGTCGTACGCGAGTCGGCCGCCCGCCGTCTCCAGGAACTCCGTGGTGGTCGTGTTCACGGGCTGCCCCGTCCTTCCGTAGTCGCCCAGCATGCCGAAGCTAATGTTATTAGCTTACACAAAACAAGCATTAGCCGATCCCGGGGCGGGCGCCCGCGGACCGGCCGCGGTGGGATCAACCGCCGGACCCTCCCCACCGCGCGGTTGCGGCCGGACACCGCGGGGCCAAACATGGCCGGTGGGAGCCCGCACCGACCCACCTCCCGGGGAGCGACATGGGACGACGTCACACACCCGACCGATCCACGCAGCCAGCCGTCACGGTCACCGGCATCGGCTCCGGAGCCGGGGTCGGGGCCGGGGCCGGGGCCGGAGGCGGGGCCGGTGACCGGCGTGGACGGTGAGCGGCCACCGCTGCGCTGCCTGGTGACCGGGGCCACCGGCTACGTCGGCGGCCGACTGGTGCCCGAGCTGCTGGCCGGGGGACACACGGTGCGCTGCCTGGCCCGCTCGCCCGAGAAGCTGCGTGACCACCCCTGGAGGGAACGGGTGGAGGTGGTCCGCGGGGACGTGACGGACGCCGGGTCCGTCGCCGCGGCGATGGCCGGGATCGACGTCGCCTACTACCTGGTGCACGCGTTGGGGACCGGACCCGACTTCGAGGAGACCGACCGGCGTGCGGCCCGGACCTTCGGCGAGCAGGCGCGCCTCGCCGGGGTCCGCCGCATCGTCTACCTCGGTGGTCTCAACCCGTCCGGGGTCCCCGAGCAGGAGCTGTCACCGCACCTGCGGTCCCGGGCCGAGGTGGGCCGGGTCCTGCTGGCCTCGGGGGTGCCGACGGCCGCGCTGCGGGCGGCCGTGATCATCGGCTCTGGTTCCGCCTCGTTCGAGATGCTGCGTTACCTGACCGAGCGCCTGCCGGTGATGGTGACCCCGAGCTGGCTGCGGACCCGCATCCAGCCCATCGCGATCCGCGACGTGCTGCGCCTGCTCGCGGCGTGCACGCGGCTGCCCGCCGACGTCAACCGCACCTTCGACATCTGCGGGCCCGACACCGTCACCTACCGGGAGATGATGCGGCGGTACGCGGCGGTGGCAGGTCTGCCACGACGGCTGGTGATTCCGGTGCCGGTGCTCACCCTCCGGTTGTCCAGCCTCTGGATCGGCCTGGTCACCCCGGTGCCGAGCGGCATCGCCCGACCGTTGGTCGAGTCCCTCAAACACGAGGTGACCTGCGCCGAGCTGGACCTCGCCGACTACCTCCCGGGCCCACCGCGTCCCCTCGTCGGGCTGGACGAGGCGATCCGACTGGCCCTCAAGAGGGTGCGCGAGGCGGACGTGGCCACCCGTTGGACCTCCGCCTCCACCCCCGGGGCCCCGAGCGACCCCCTGCCCACGGACCCCGACTGGGCCGGCGGGAGCCTCTACACCGACCACCGCGAGCGCGTCGTGGACGCCACGCCGGAGACGCTGTGGCGGGTGGTGGAGGGGATCGGCGGCGAGCACGGCTGGTACTCGTCGCCGATCGCCTGGTCCCTCAGGGGGTGGCTCGACACCCTGGTGGGTGGGGTCGGGCTGCTCCGGGGGCGCCGGGACCCGGCCCGACTGCGGGTCGGGGACTGCCTCGACTTCTGGCGGGTCGAGGAGATCGTCCCCGGGGAGCTCCTGCGGTTGCGGGCGGAGATGCGCCTGCCGGGACTCGCCTGGCTGGAACTCCACGTGGGCCGGGACCCCGAGGGCCGGACCGTCTACCGCCAGCGGGCGCTGTTCCACCCGCGCGGATTCGCCGGGCACGCCTACTGGTGGTCCCTGGCCCCGTCGCACGCCGTGGTGTTCGGCGGGATGGCCAGGAACATCGCCAACGCCGCCCGGTCGGGCCGCGGCCCCGTCCTCACCCCGCGAGGACCGCGACGCCGAGGGTGAGCAGGGCGACGACCTTGGCCACCTCGAGGGCCACGTACACCAGGTGGGTCCGGGACCGCGGAAGCGTTTCTCCAGAGAGGACCCGATCGGACCTGCGGTTGAGCGCGGGCCGGACCGCGATGAGCTGCGTGGCCAGCAGCACCGCGGTGACGGCGGCGAGCACCCCCTCGACGGCCGAGGGCTCCCCGAAGGCGACGGCCACGACCACGACCACGGCCAGCACCGCCTCGACCCGGTTGAGCGCCCGGAACACCACCCGTCCGATGCCCAGCCCGATCTGCACCGTCACCCCGGGCGCGCGGAACTTCAACGGCGCCTCCAGGAAGGAGATGCCCAGCACCATCCCCAACCAGACGAAGGTGCCCGCAGCGGCCACGGCCGACATGGCGTTCAATCGATGCCCTCCTTCTCCACCGGTTCCGGGGCGCCGCCCGGCCGTGGACCACCGTACGGGTGGCGGGCCGGTGCCCTCACTGCTGCCCGAGCCACAGGTCAGGACCGAAGACCTCGTAGTGGACGGCCTCCGCGGGCACCCCCCGGGCCAACAGGTCCGCACGCGTCGAGCGCATGAAGGGCAGCGGGCCGCACAGGTAGGCGGTCAGGCCCTCCGGGAGTTCCACCGCGCCGATGTCCGCCTGGCCGGACGCCGCCTCGGGCGCCTGGTCACCGGGCTCCTCGTACCACAGGTGCAGCTCCGCCCTCGGGCACGCCCGGACGAGGCTGCGCAGCTCCTCCCGATGGGCGTGGTCGGCAGGGCTGCGGTCGGCGTGGACGACGGTCACCGGACGGGGCGATCCGGCGGTGGCCAGGTGGTCGAGCATGGAGAGCATCGGCGTGCTGCCGATCCCGGCGGACGCCAGCAGCAGCGGGCCGTCCCCCTCGGGCAGGACCAGGTCACCGAACGGGACCGACACGGTGAGCTCGTCCCCCACCCGGGCGTTCCGGTGCAGCCAGGTCGAGACCTCGCCCTCCGGCTCCTCCCCGCCCACCACGCGCTTGACGGTGATGCGCCACTGCGGGCGGCCTGGGGCGGTGGAGAGGCTGTACTGACGGATCTGCCGGGCCCCGTCGGGGAGTTCCACCTGGACGCTGACGTACTGGCCGGGGCGGAAGGAGGCGAGGGGCCGGCCGTCGGGACGCCGCAGGACGAAGGACACCACGTCCGGCGTCACCTCGTGCCGCTCGGCGATCTCCAGGCGCTGCCAGACCTCGCCCTCGGCGACGCCGGCTTCCCGGTAGAGACGGGCCTCGATGGCGATCAGCGCGTTGGCCATCAACCAGTAGACCTCGTCCCAGGCCTCGGCGACCTCGGGGGTGACGGCGTCGCCGAGCACCTCGGCTATCGCCGCCGAGAGGTGACGGTGGACGATCTTGTACTGGTCGGAGGTGATGCCGAGCGAGGCGTGCTTGTGCGCGATCCGGTCGAGCAGGGCGTCAGGCCGGGTGTCGGGGTGCTCCAGGAGCATGCCGGCGAACGCCGCGATGGAGCCCGCCAACGCCTTCTGCTGCTCTCCGTTGGCCTGGTTGCCGCGGTTGAACAGGTCGCGGAGCAGTTCCGGGTGGTTCGTGAAGAGCCGGTGGTAGAACCGCTCGGCGATCTCACCGATGGCGGCACCGACCGCGGGAAGCGTGGCACGGATGACCGGAGCGGACTGTTCGGAGAGCATGCCGAACTCCTAACTGGTACATGATCTTCGTATTTTCCGTCGCGATAAAAGCCCGCGCACGGAATATCGGTCACTTCGGACCGCGGCCGACCAGACCGATCAGGACCGGGCCGGTGGGCGACGCCACCAGGTCGTCCACGGTGAGCGGATCGAGCGTGGCGTAGAAGGCCTCCTGCGCGTCCCGCAGCGCCCGTCTGAGTCGACAGGCCCCGCGCAGCGGACAGGGCGGATCGTCCTCGCAGGCGACGACCTCCCCCTCCCCCTCCAGCGTGCGCACCAGCCAGCCGACCGAGGCGCGCCGTCCCAGCCCGGTCAACGTGAGCCCGCCGCCTCGACCACGCCTGGCCTCGACCACGCCGAGGTGCTGGAGCCGGGAGATCACCTTCGCCATGTGGGTGTAGGGGACGTCCACGACCTCTGCCACCTTGCGGGTGGTGGGTAAGGCGCCACCTTCGTCGGATACCGCCAGACGCATCACGGCACGGAGCGCCAGGTCGGTGAACTTTGTCAGCCGCACAACCATGACGCTATCAAATGCGCATGCCTGATTCCTATTTAGAATGGGCGCATGGCAGTGTGGGATGCGCCACGGTGGCCGGCGCCGCGCACCGGCCCCGGGCACCTGTCCCGAGGGTCCGGGAACCTGAGGGCACACCAGAAGAACGAGGACACGTCGAACGGTGGCAACGCATGACTGAGACAGGCACCGCCTCCCCGGAACCGGCCGACGCCCCGGTCCCCCGGGTGCTGTGCGACACGGGGGCACTCACCGACCTCGACACGGCGGCGGGCGCGGTGTGGCGGCTGTCCGAGCCGGGACGGCAACTCGACGCCAACGTCATCCGCGTTCACCCCGGGGAGCGGATCGACACCCACACCGAGCCGGACCTGGACGTCCTCGTCCTGGTCATCGCCGGTGACGGCACCCTCGTCACCACGGAGGGTCCACGGCCCCTCGGCGCGGGTGAGCTGGTCTGGCTCCCACACGGCTCGACCCGCGCCATGGTGGCGGGCGGGCGCGGCATGGCGTACCTGACGGTGCACCGCCGTCGGCCGGGCATGCGAATCCAGCGCCCGTCCGAGTCCCGGCGCCCGTCCGGGTCCCCGCGCCTGTCCGATGAGGAGCACCGCCCCGCCGGCGGACACCCGGGCCCGGGGGACACCGGAACCCCCGGCTGAGCCCCACCACCCGGGACGCGGGCGGGTGCCGGCCCCGAGCACCCCGGTCGTTCGGTGCCGGCACCCCTTCCGGGCCGTGCCACCCTCCCGGCGGCGGTGGCACGGCCGTTCAAACGTCAGACGGGCTGCCAGAGCGCGGGGGCGTTCGGCGGTTCCCAGCCGACGACGGAGGTGTGCGCCTGGAGGCACCGGTAGGTGCCGCTGCCGTACGTGACGGTGGACCCGACGGAGTAGCTCACCCCCGGCTGCCAGGTGCCGCCGGGCGGGTCCGTGGGCCCCCCGCCCCCGTCCACGTTCAGCACGAAGTCGAAGGTGCCCTCCTGTTCCGAACCGACCGTCCTGATGTTCATCAGCAACGCGGGGTCGAAGAGCGAGTCGGTGTTGTTCCGCGGCTCGCCCGGGAAGTAGAGCTGTGTGGTGAGGATGGGCTTGTTGGGCGCCTGGACCTTGACGTGGATGTGCCGGGTGCGGCCCGGGTACAGCCCCGGCACGATCGTGGCGAGCCTGAACGCGCCCTGGGAATCGGTGAACTGGTGCCCGCGGAACCGGTAGCCGGCGTTGTCGTAGGCGCCGTACACGTCGGCCTGCCAGAAGTCCAGCAGGGCGTTGGCTATCGGCTGGCAGGACAGTCCGAAGACGTACCCGCTGACGGTGAGCCGGGTCCCCTGGGTGCCCGGTTCGATCAGTGAGGTGCGCTCCGGGGAGTTGGGCTTGAAGTACGGGCCCTCCATCTGCGAGTGCGTCGGGGCTTCTCCCGGTTCGCAGGCGGCCGGCGTCGGCACCAGCGGCTTGCCCGAGGAGGCGCGGTCACGGGCGAGCGCGGGGACCGCGCCGGCGATGATCAGCGGCAACGGCGCCACGAGCGCCGCCTTCAACAGGTCCTTGCGCCTGATGCCCGAGGGGGTCTGCTGCTGGTCCGGGGAGTTCTCCTGTGTGGTCACGGCTTCACGGCTCCTTGAGGAGGGGGCGTGGGAACCCACGTCGGAACGGCGGGGCAGGCGCCATCACGGGGGGACGCGTGAAACGCTATTCGGCCGCCGTCGGGGAGTCGATGGACCAGACCCGGTGGTCATGGTGATCGGCACGGGTCATCCGGCGGAAGTTGCCCGGGCTGGTGCCCGTCTCACGCCTGAAGAAACGACAGAAGTACGCGGCGTCCGTGAACCCGGCCAGCCGCGCCACCTGCGCCACCGTCAGCTCAGTCGTCGCCAGCAGCCGCTTGGCCTCCCGCGCCTGCGCCTGCCGGATCAACTGGCCGGGGGTGCGCCCGGTGACCCGCTTCACGGCCTCGTTGAGGTACCCCGTCGAGATGCCCACCTCGGCCGCGCAGCCCCGTACGGACAGCTCCGCCACCGCGGGCCCCGACTCGCCCAGCAGCCGGTTGAACCGACGGGTGATGGACCTGGCCCGCTCCTCCTCCGGGCGGGCCGGGGCGGTCCACGGCGCCGCCGACCGGGACAACCGGCGGGCGCGGACCAGCAGGACGTGCAGGTAGGCCTGGAGAACGCTGACGAAGTCGGGGGCCCGCCCCAGGTACTCCCGTTCCATCTCCGCCACCAGTCCTGACAGGGCCGGGGCCAGGCTCCGCCCGGGACACAGCCAGGGGAGCTCGGCCAGCTCGTGCAGCACGTCCCGGTCCTCGGGATGGACGACGAGGAAGTCCTCGGTGAAGAGCACCACCCACCCCTCGAGGTCCCGCACCCCCTCCCAGAAGTGGACCTGGCCCGGCGCGACGAAGGCGAGATGGGGCGGGTCGAGCGGCCACCGACGGGTGTCCACGACGTGGCTGCCCCGTCCCTGACGGACGTACACGATCTCGTGGAAGGTGTGCCGGTGGGGGAAACCCGCGCGGGACAGCGGGCCGATCCTGTCGAACGACCCGATGGCGAACGGCAGGAACTGCGGGGCGGGAACGTCCAGCCGGTGCATGGGCACGGGATCGTCGAGCATGGCGTCTCACGCTCCTCGGCATTGGTCCGGACCAACGGCTACGCGCCGGTCACGATATCCGCCGAACCGCCACCTGGGCAGCGGGCACCGCCCCCACGGGCCCGCTCCGCGCGGCTGGGCCGGCCCGACGGGCGAAGGTCACGCGGAGGTGTCCGTCATGCTGCCGGACGCGAACGGCAGCCCCGTACGGCCAGGGTCAGGCCTTCGCGGTCGAGCACGCAGACGCGCAGTCGCCTCCGCCCGGGTTCAGCGGCCCGCCTCCTCAGGGGCGGAGCCTCCGGCGAACTTTCCGGTGAGCTTCCCGGCAGCGCGGCGGCGCTCGTGCTCGGCGTCAAGTTCCCCCAGTTCATCGAAGGCCGCCGTGCGCTCCTGCTCGGTGAGAGCACCGTGCTCCTCCTGGAGCCAGTCCGCCACTTCCCGTAGCTGGTCCCGGTCGCGCTCGAAGCGCAGGGCCTCGGCGACGTATGCCGACAGGCCCCGTTCCGCCGCCTCAGCCCGGATCTCGTCGAGGAGATCCGCGCGGATCGTGACCGTCATCTTCCTGGTCGCCGCCATGCAAGAGACCATACAAAGAGTGGCGTGGCTCGTCCTTCTTCATGGCGCCGCGAGGCACGACAGCTCACATACGGAACTCGAACTCGTGAGGGTCGCCCCCCCACCACGCTTCTCCCTCGCCGATCAGTGCCCCGTTGCTCGACGGGCGCAGAACTCCGCCGTGATCGCCTGGAGGATGGTGTCGGTCGGGTCCAGCCAGTCGTTGTTGAGGGCCAGGGACATGGTGTGCCGACCGCTGCGCGTGCCGCTCATCCACGTTTCGTAGCCCTGGATCGAGCCCGCGTTGCCGTACACGGTGACACCGCAGGCCGTCCGCGCGATCACCACTCCGAAGCCGTAGCGGAACGCGTCGGTGTTGGGGAACGAGCCCGGGGTCGGGGTCAGCATCATGCGCAGCAGCCGTTCGGGCAGCAGCCGACCACCGAGGAGGGCGGAGTCGAAGCGGTTCAGGTCGCCGACCGTGGAGATCATGTCGCCGTTGCCCGCAGCGAAGGAGGGGTTGTAGTCCGTGACGTCCTGGATCTCCGGGCCGGCCGTGTCGGGTTTGGTGTAGCCGTGCAGGCGGGGACGGGGCAGGCGGGGTGAGCAGCCGGGGAACGACGTGGCGGCCAGGCCGAGGGGGCGCAGGATACGGCGGGTGATCCGGTCGCCGTAGGACTGGCCGGTGACCTTCTCGATGACCATGGCCAGCAGCGAGTAGTTGGTGTTGGAGTACTCCCAGGAGGTCCCGGGGGCGAAGACCGGCGGGTGGTCGACCGCGATGTCCACCAGTTCCCGCGGGGTGAAGCAGTGCGCCGGGTCCCGCAGCACGATCTGCTCGACGCGCGGGTCCTGCGTGTACTCGTACAGCCCACTGGTGTCGTTGAGCAGCATGCGGATCGTGATGGCCGAGCCGTCGTTGCCGTTGCGGTCCACGACGCCGGGAAGGACGTCCGCAACGGTCTCGTCCAGCCGGAGGCGGTGGTCGGCGACGAGTTGGAGGACCGCGGTCGCCACGAACGTCTTGGTGACGCTGCCGATGCGGAACCGCATGGGCGCCCTGGGCCGTTCACCGGTCCGGATGTCGGCGACGCCGGCCGCCAGGTTCCGGACGTGGGAGCCCCTGCGCGACTGGGCGAGGGCTCCGGGCGAGCCCTGCTGGACGGCCTCCTCGAGGACGCTGAGGAGGCCGCCACCGCCTCCGGGGCGGCCTGCGACGCCGCCCTGACCGCCCGCGGCCGAGGCCGGGGGGCAGAGCAGCCCGAGGCCGAGCACGAGGGCGAGTCCCCTGAGGACGGCGGTCAGCAGCGGTGGTCGGTGCATGGGGATCCCTTCGACGGCCGGTGACGAGGTGCGCCGGTTCACGGACCTGTGGTGGTCGCCGTCGGGTGGCGGCGCCGCGGCGGCCGTCACTCCGGCAGGAGGTGTGCCGCGTCGACGTGGCGCAGGTGGATCAGCAGGTCGGAACTCGGGCGTAGCGCGGTGTCGGGCAGCGGGACCGGCCACAGCACCCCGATCTCGTAGGTGGGCCGGGCCACGGTCAGCCACTTGCGGGCGGGGGGCCGGACGGTCCGCAGGTCCAGGAGGTAGTCGCGGTACGGCACCTTGTTCAGCGTGTACTCGTTGGAGTCCGGCGCGGGGGGTCCCACGGTGAAGACGTCCAGGGGCACCGGGGTCTGAACGCTGTCGGCGTCGTAGGCCAGGAACGAGCCGCCGCCGAAGCTGGTGCGGATGCTGGTGTAGCGCTTGCCGAACTGGTCGCGCAGGAACGCGCCCTCAGGCCGCGGGTAGTACGGGCTGTTGCTGACGTAGGCGACATGGCCGTCGTGGGCGGCCAGCAGCGTCTTGCTGCGGGTGTGCTCGTACCACCAGGTGAGGTTGGCGGCCATCTGGGAGTCGCGGTAGAGGTCCTGCTGGATGAGCTGGGCGTCGTCGGAGGAGTCGAACGAGTAGAAGCGGGTGTCCTGGGCGATGACACGGGCGTCCTGCAGGACCCATTCGAAGGCCGCGCTGTACCGGGCGGGCCGATGGGCCTTCAACAACGCGTACACCTGCTGTGCGCGTCGGGCCAGGTCCAGGCGCTCGTCCTGGGGCCGGGCGGTGAACTCCCGGGTCGCGGCCAGCACGCTCCCGGTCGGGTGCCCGCTGTACAGCTCCTCCACGGCCGGGTACAGCTCCGGCAGCTCACGGGCCACGTAGTCCAGCACCCTGTCGTAGAGCTGGGGCTCGACGGGGGCGATGTCGTTCCCGGTGAACTGCACCTTCCGGGCGTGCAGGACGTTGTGGGCCCGCATCCACCGGAACAGGTCCAGGTACTCCTGGTTGTTCCACAGGCGGTCCGAGCTCTGGAACACCTCCCGCATGATCTGCCGGATGTCGCCGCGGCCGGTGAGCACCCAGTCGTTGATCCGCTGTCCGGCGTTCCAGCCCGCTTCCCGGGCGAAGGACGTGAAGTGTTTGTGCCGCACCAGGTACCGGAAGACGCGGTCCTGGAGGGTGAAGAACTGGTGGCTGCCGTGGGTGGCCTCGCCCACGGACACGATCACGGAGGAGCCGACCGCACGCCCCAGCGGCGCGAGATCAGCCGTCCCACCGGTCGGCTCGGTGGTGCGCAACGGGTGCGCGGCGCGGGTCAGCGCCGCGACGACCGGGTCCGGCGAGGCCCCGCCCGCCCGGGCGGGCGGAACGCACAGCACGGACAGCACGGCGAGCAGCAGGGCCGCGGCGGACGCGGACAGGCGGCGGTGGTTCGGCATGCGGGGCAGGAGCTGCACGGTCGCGCTCTCTTCACGAGTCCGGAATGTCCCTCGAGCACAGCATGCAGCCGAACACCACGGGGTCCGGCGCCCGGCGCGGCCGGTTACCCCGCTCGGCGGCCGTCCGTTAGCCCAAGCCTGTGAACGCCGGAGGTCCCGGACCACTCCGGGGCACGTGATCCTGTGCGCACCCGGCGGGGTTCGGACCCGCGACCCTCACGAGGTGGCTCGGGTGCACGCACGGAACGCGCGTGTGACCGTGGCCGTGCTCCGCGGGGTCGCGCAGCAGGTCGGCGGGTGCTACGGCAGCTCCCGGGAACCACCCGGAACGGAAACCGAGACTGGGGATCACGAGGGGCCCGACAACGTCGAGGTCGGGCCCTTCGTCTGCCCTGCTGGGCGGGTGCGGAGGATACGAGATTCGAACTCGCGAGGGGTTGCCCCGGCACGCTTTCCAACTGTTCACACAGCCGTTCGGGCGATCCGGCCGATAGGCGGCGCGCCCAACGACCTCGTGCACCTGGTGGCGAAGGCCGTGCAGCACGGCCTGAGGCGTTCGTTGGGGGCCTTCCGGTGTAGGCCGGTCGACTCCTCCGTCGTCAGGCCTCCGCGTTCGTCAGCTTGAGGAAGGTCACTCCGTGCCGACCGGACGTCATGGTCACCTTGTACCTTCCGTGGATCTGGATGTCGCTCACACCGGCAGTGTCCAGCGGGTGATCGAGTTCCAGAACCAGTCGTTGGCAGGTGCTGTCCGACCTCGGGCAGGAGGAGTTGAGAGTCAGCGTGTTGCCCTCGACGAGGGCATTGGCGTGGTCCTGGGCTTCGATGTGCAGAGCCACCGGCTTCCCGTCGGCGTTCGGGTTGTATTCCGGAGCGCGGGACAGCAGATATCTCTCGAGGTCGTCCACCTTGGACTCATTCGCCGAGTCCTCCATGGTCAGCACGCGGTAGCCAGCCAGGTCGTCCTTCGACGGCTGTTTCTCCTGCGGTTTTGGAGGCACGTCCTTCGTTTTGTTCCTGTGCACGAGGACGTCCTTGCCCCAGTGGAAGAGCTGGGTGTCCTTGAAGGTCTCGTACCGGCCGATCCCGGAGGTGTGCCGGTGGAAGATTTTCCCCTTGGCAGGGACTTTGAATTCCCCACTGGTGCCTTCCATGGCGATCGACTGTTCGAGTACGAGGTGTTCACCCACCACCTCTGCCAACTCGGCGCCGAGCTGGACTTCCAGAGCGATCTCCATTCCCAGCGTGAAGTGCTTACCCTCCGTCTCGCTTTTGAAGTCGCGGCTGGCCAGACGCTTGATGTGGCCGGTCGGCGGGGTGTCACGGGTGGATTTCACGCCGACGCCGAAATCTATCCCGTAAGTGGAGGAGAACTTGACGTCACCGAACGGGAAGTTCATGTTCGACTTCATCACGACCTTGGCGTCACAGCTCAGGTTGAGGATCAGGCCCAGTCTGACAAGCTTGGCCACGCCGTACTCGCAGATCTTGTCGACCTGCATGTGCTTGGTGGACGCCTCGACACTGCACTTCGCATCGAAGCGACCCTCGGCGGACGTCTCGATATCGGCACCCATGGTCAGCGACATATCGAGCTCCGGGCGCTCCGTCAGAGAGCTCCAGCTGAACTTGCCGGTGTAGCCGACATTCACGTCGTTCAGCGCGATCTTCACCGGAGGCGTCTCGAGGGCGCAGACGCCCTTCTTGCCGTTCGGCTTGTTCTGCCGGTCCCGCTGTTGCCGCTCGACGCCAGCCTGCAGGCCCCCGAAGCCGACCTCGAACAGCGGGTCGGATTCCCTCTGCGCCGGCAGGGAAGCGTAGTTCGCAGTGCCGACGGACGGGGCGCGGGAGGCGGAACGGGAGGCAGCCTCACCGCCGCGATCGGGAAGGCCGAATTCGATGACTCCCTCCGGGATGGCCTCGGGGAGAGTGGCCTTCTCCGTGCGGGCCACGGTGGTGTCACCCTCGTTGCGGAGGCTGGTGATCCGGCGCACGAGCAGGCCGGCTGGCGCCGTGTCATCGGGGGCAATGACGAAGCCGTCGTCCGTGAGGTGTTCGGCGGCCTTGCCGCGCGTGAAGACGATGGTGTCCTTGGTGATGTCGACTATCTCTGACCGCTCCTGCGTCTTCACCACGGTGGTGCTGTCAGGCACGGCGATGTCGTAGTTCACGGTCTGCTTGGCGACAGTGCCGTCGTTGACGTTGACGGTGGCCCGGTCGGAGGCCGCATGGTGCGTGGTGCCGTCATGCTCGACGCTGCTGGCGGCGACCACGTACTTGCCGGGCGCGACATCGCGCGTCTCGCTTTCGGTGAGGGTGAACGTGTCGCCCTCGGGGCCGGTCACGGTGACCTTGGCGTCGGCGCCTTTCGGAAGGCCGGTGACAGTGATCCGCAGCTTCGTGGAGTCGCCTGACGACAGCCCCGAGCAGCCCGCGAGGGCCAGGGCGAGGACTTGGAGGGGCGCGGTCAGTGCGAGGAGGCGCCGTCTCACCTGTGCCACCCTCGGGTTGCCCGTCCCCCGGTGCGCGCGTACGAGAGACCGTCCGTCCCTTGGACCCGCCCGCCCGCGGCTATGCGGTTGGCGAGCCCGGCCACATCAACACGCGATTGCGTCGGCGACTCCCCCTCCCCGGAGTCGGAACACATCGCAGAGCGCAGTTTGGGACCTGTTAACCCGACGACCGAAACCGCCATCCGCTGCCGCAATGGAACACCTCGCCGAGTGCCGGGACCAGGGTGAGGATGTTACCCAGCCCCCGGCCTGTGCGATGCCCGACGGTCCAAGTGACCTGTGAGCCGAGGTGCGGCGAGATGGGACCCTGAGGCCGCGTCCACCTCACCGATCCGGCGGGTGGGTGTCTCGACATCGGCGGGGCACCGAGCCCAGACGCCTCCCACGCCGCACTCCCCAGGCCCTCGGAAGGACGTCGTTCGAGGCGCCGCCTGTGGAGAAAGACCAGGACAACGAGGGCTGAGGAACATCACGAAGGGCCCCGCCGGTGATCGGCGGGGCCCTTCGTCTTGCCTGTTCAGGCGGCTGCGGAGGATACGAGATTCGAACTCGTGAGGGGTTGCCCCCAACACGCTTTCCAAGTGTTCGTCTGGAGGTTCGGGGAGAGACGAGTACGTTCTGACCTGTGGTGGAGCGGATCGTTGGGTGGGCGACGTACGTGGCTGGACAGGGGTGAATGAGACCAAAACTGAGACCGAGGGGCTCGGCGTCTACCTATCCGAAGGCCGTGGCGCCAGGGAGGGGCGTGGCTGGGCCGACGCTCGCGCGCACGCATTGCCGTATCGGAGTGCCCGTGGCTGCTGTTGCATCGGTGCGGTCCACGATGAGGCCAGCTAGTTGAGAAGATGCGGGCCATAGGGCCTGTCACGGGCGTGTGTCATGCCTGGTATGTCACATCCGTAGGCAGCCCGTGGTGGACCCGGTGGTGTGCGAGGTGTCGCCTGTCGACCCGGTGTTCTGCGGTTTCGTGGAGGCGGCCGAGCAGAGTGCTGTCCGCGCGGTTCACAACGGTGAGGTCGTCGTTAATGATCAACATGCCCTGGTCGAGGAGCACGTGATGGTTGGGGCATAGACAGAGCACGTTTTCCACCGCGTCCGGACCGTCGTGCGGCGGCTCCAGCGGACGAATGTGTGCTGCCTCGGCGTATCCGCCTGTCGCACCCTGGAGGCGGATGCCACACACCTGACACGTGTAGTCGTGCATGCGCTTGACGAGGTTCGCGGTTGCGGTGCTTCGTACGACGCGCTGTACCGAGGACACCGAACGGGGGCGATCACCGCGCTCTCGCATCTGCGTACCCGCCGTCAGCGCGGGCGTTGGCTGGGCGACTTCACCTTGCTCCACCGCTGGGAGCTGAACGAGGCGGAAGCGCCACACCCTGTGACCGTGTGGACCTTGCTCGGACCAGTAGTCCTCGACTCTGTACAGTCCGTCGTAGCGGTACGACCCAGCGTGCGGACCCGTGGCGATCCGTCGGGTCACTCGAACGGGGAGGCCGGTGGCGGCACTCGCTGCGAGAGCCGCATTTCCCCGGGTCAGTTGCTGATCGTGCGTCTGCCGGCGCGGGTCCACCGAGCCCTCGCCGGTGTAGATGATCACGTCGCCGTGGTCGTCATCGGCGTGTGTGCCAGCGAGTACGACTGATTCCGCTCCACGATCCCCTCTGCCGGCGATGCCGGCGATGGACTGCCGGTGCACGCCAGTCTGGGCCAGCGCTCGTCGGGTGGCGAACCGTTGCCCGGGACGAACGCCCGGCACGGCTCCGAACCCGTCGAAATGCGGAGTGTCTGAGTCGGTCGGCTGTCCTCCGGGTAGGGCTTTTGCCAGCTGACGGACCCTGCTCCGCTCTTCCTTGTGGGCTGTACGTGCCCGGAAGAGCGCCTCACCGACCAGTGCCTTGCGTTGGGATGACAACGGGACCTCACTGTCCCTCTGCACCACCGAGAGCCCGTTGATGAGCTCGCGAAGGCGCGCGGCAGTCGGTAGCGTCCGCCCTCCCAAGTAGGAATCGAGACTCCGTGCGCTCAGGCCGCAGTGCCGCGCCACCCTCCCCGTCGAGGGGCTGCCGCACTCCTGCCACATTGCGCACAGCTGCTCATGGAAGTCCTCCTCTTCGGGGGTACGACGTGCCGTGGCAACGCCTTTTAGTCGTGTGGCCTCAGCCAGAGACTCCTCGGTGACGCGACGTCGTTCGCGCCACCGCTGCAGCTCCGGCGCACCACCATCGGTCCAGGCTTCGACCATGGTGTCCAAAGTCTGGATGCTCGGCAGGCGAGTACCGTTCAGGGCGGCGTAGACGGCGGTCCGCGACGCGCCGCGGGTGTCGTCCACCTCTCCCGGCCCCGCTGATCAAGCTTCTCCGGTGATGCCTGAATCGTGGCTCAGGCAGGCAAGGGGAGCCAGAGCCACTTTCCCCTCCATCGCCGACATGCTCCCTCGTCAGCCGTTTGGTTCTGGGGACTTCCCGTGTTCCAGGTAGGCGGTCAAGCCGCTCGCGCGGGCCTGGATGCCAGCAGTGATTCGGCGTATGAGGCGGGGGATGGTGATCTCGGGCAGCTCTTCGGCTTGGTGAAAGCCGAAGCCGCGGAGCTCGTCGGCTTGCAGCGCGATCTGCTGGCGTTGGCCTGCACTGAGGCGGCCCCCATCGAAGAGATAGAGGACCTTGTCGCCCTCTCCCGGGTTCGGTGCCCAGTCCACAACGAGCAGGCGACCGATGGGGGGCTTGATGCCCAGCTCCTCGTGGACTTCGCGCACGCAGGCTTGCAGAGGTGACTCCCCGTGCTCGACGTAACCGCCGGGGATATCGCGATAATCCTTGTACGAGGGTTCGATGAGCAGGATTCGGTCGGCGTCGTCGAAGAAGAGTGCGCC
This sequence comes from Wenjunlia vitaminophila DSM 41686, assembly GCF_000380165.1. Classification (GTDB taxonomy): domain Bacteria; phylum Actinomycetota; class Actinomycetes; order Streptomycetales; family Streptomycetaceae; genus Wenjunlia; species Wenjunlia vitaminophila. The sequence goes on along the minus strand of NZ_KB904668.1, from coordinate 23,890 downwards.
TGCTGCCATGCGCGGGTGGGCCATCTTCGCTTCGTGCTCGTTTTCGCTCACGGGATGGACTCTAGCCACCCACGACGCCGAGCCTGCGTGCCAGGTCCGCCACAGGTTGGGACGGGCGGCCACGGGTGCCGCGGATCCAGCCGATGACCAGTTCCCGACTCAGGTAGTGGTGGCGCACCTGTTCGGGAGCGGCTCGTTCGGCGTCCAGCAACCTGGCCAGGGCTTCGTCGGTCCGGTTCCAGGCGCTGAGTGCGCGGGCGACTTCCAGGCTGTGCCTCACGCGCCGTTCGACAGGCAAGCCACTGGTGTCGACGCGTTGTCCGAGGTCCACGGCTATCTGGATGTCACCGAGCTCTCTGGCGGTGGCAACGCAGTGGATGGCCACATTGGTCGGTCCGAAGGCCGTCCATAGGTGGTTGGCGTCGGTGCCCAGCCGCTGCGCGGCTTCGTCGGCCTCCCGAAGGAAGGTCTGTGTGGTTGCCCGGTCTTCCGCTCGGGCGGCCGCCATAGCGCCGGCGAGGAAGAGCGTGCCGTAGACAGAAAGGTACTCGTTGTTCGCGGTGCCCAGATCGGGCTGCATGACGGCTGCCGCATCGTTCACCAGCTGGATCGCCGCGGTGAAGCGGCCGGTAGCCATCAGACAGTGCGTGACCGCCCGGAAGAGCGAGCCCGTCACCGCGTTCTGGCCGCTCTGTTGCGCGGCTGCCAACCCACGGTCGGCGGCGATCCACGCCAGTTCCGATTCGCCGACCTTACCCAGCACCATTGCCGCACCGTGGTAGGCCAGGGCGAGCTCGGCATGAGCCTCCTCCCGTTCGCGCCCTGAGTACGCGCGGGAGGCGGCAAGGGCATCGGCCAGGACAAAGGGAAGCCGTCGAGTGGCGAAGCCGTACCGGGAGACTTGGTAGGCGTCGAGAACTTCCTTCACGTCGGCCCGCAAGCGCTCCAGAGCAGGTGGTTCCTCGTCGGGTAAGGCTCCCAACGAGGGCGTGAGCTGCCTGTAGTCCATGAGGGCGTTACGCAAGGCTGGGACTGTATGCCGGCCGCTGTCGTTGGACCACTCCATGAGGGTCGGTTCTGCGAGCAAGTCTCCGAGGGAGACGTCGAGGGCTTCGGCAAGTGAAGTGATCACCGAGAGGCGGTCGAGCTCTATCCGGTTGTTCTCCGCTTTGCTCAGCCAGTCCGTGGTGCGTCCGACAAGGCCGGCCAGGACCTCTTGAGAAAGGCCGCGTCGGCGCCGGTACCAGGCGACGCGCTCCCCGGTGGTCAAATGCTCTGTGATTCCTCGCATTACCTGAACATCACCTCGTGGCCGAAAGGGGCCCCGGAAGGATTTTCCGGGGTGCCGTGGGACTCCCCGCCTACTGTCGCAGGAGACCGAGAAAGCCGCAGGACAACGTCATCAACTCCCTTGTGTCGGCTCGTTTTGACCTTCGGCTCTGCTTCTCAAACGGGAGGCGGGCACGGCCCGCGGAACGGAGGTGTAGAGGGTGCGCAGTTCCAGTCTGTCACCGAACCAGCAGAGAACGGCCGTAGCGCCAGCACGGTCACTTCAGCCGGAGAGTCCGGTTACGCACGGGTCACCGATCTACTGATGGAGCTTCATCATGCGCTATCTGCAGACGTGCATCCCCTTGTTGACGGGGCCGTCCGCGATCGCTACCCACTCAATGGGGGACGTATTGGTTGCAGCCATGCCGGCCGTTCCCGGCGATGGCAGCGGTGGCGAGCTGGCCGGGAGGACGCTGTGAGGAGCCGACCGCGGCTGCACTGCGAAGCCCCGGACCGGACACTGCTGCTGGACGCCTGCGGAGTCGTGCTGGGTGAACCCATGGAGCCGTTGTTCCGCGCCGTCGCGTCTTCCAGTGGTCTGAGCCCCACTGTGGTCGCCCAGCTCTTCAGGCAGCGGTTCCGCGATGACCTGTGGTCCGGCCGCATGGATGAGACGTCTTTCTGGACCTCCCTGGCCGCGACCTGCGGGTTGGAGCGCGCTCCGGCAGAGTGGCGTACGGTCCTCGACCAGTCCATGCGGGCCATGCCTGTGGTCCGCCGGCTGCCGTCCTGGGGACGGCAGGCCCGCCTGATCCTGGTCTCGAACCACCGGCACGAGTGGCTCATCCCGAGGCTGGAGGCGCTCGCCCTGGCCGGCCATTTCTCGGACGTGTGGATCTCCAGCCTCACGGGAGTGGTCAAGCCGGATCGTGCGGTCTACGACCGGGTGCTCGGCAGCACTGACCTGGCCCGAACCCTCTATGTGGACGACAAGCCGGCGAACGTCGCTGCCGCAAAGTCACTTGGCGTCACGAGCCTGCTGGCCGATGCCGACGGACGATGGTCGGAGGAGGTGGACACGTGGCTGGGATGCTGACCGGTCCGGTGGAAGAGGTGATCAGCCAGGACTTCGTCGACCGGATCCCCGATCTCATCGCCCTGCTGGAACCTGTCGTGGCCGACATCCCCCGCGAGGGCCGGCAGTGGGTCTTCTACGGCAGCCTGCCGCTCGGCCAGGGGCGCGAGGGCAGCGACCTCGATGCGTTCCTCCTCCATGACGGCAGCCTCAGCAGTGCTCCGCACAGGCGAAGTGCCTCGTGGGGTGCGACGCCCGTGACGATCTACGTGCTGTCGCACGGAGATCTGGCAGACGACGGATTGAGGCGCCAGTTCGGCGGATACTTCACGCTGAAGCTTTTTGGCCCCTTCGTGACCGACCGGCCCGAGCATGAGCTGCTGCTTTCGCAGCACACCGCCCGCTTCCTGGCGCCCCTTGCTGAATTGCTCGCCCTGGGACAGCCGGACACGGCCTGGAACGCGGACCAACTGCTCGCCCACGCTCATCTGGCGTTCCTCGACCTCTACCCGGACGCTGCGGGCTACCTGGCCAGGCTCCTGCGAAACCCCCCGCTGATGACCCGCGTATGGGGGCACCAGCGCCACACGTACCTCGAAGCACTCCGGGCTGATGGGTACGTCGCGCCTGCGGGCACCCACGGCGGCTGGGTGTACACCGGGCTGACACCGGTCGATGACGCCGACCGGGAACGTGCCCGCTGCACGGCCCGGTTCTGGGCCTTCGGAGCGGTGTGCCATGAGGCGGACCCCGGCTTCCCGGATGTGTACTTCGGCAAAACGGACGCTCATGCAACGCCACACGAACAGCACTCGGCCTTGGAGTTCCTCCATGGCATCGCCGAGGGAGGAGGCGCACCGTGACCACGGCCCTGGCGACGTGGCACGCGGCATGCAACCGGCAGACCGCCGCGCGCGAAGAGCACCGCTCACGGCAGTTCGGCCTGCGCCCGGTCGTCTGTTCCGATGACCGGGCGCAGCAGACGGGAAAGCCGATGCTCCCCGGCGAAGTCTGGGCAACCCAGACGCTCGGTGCCTCGCAACCGTCCACCCGCTCGGCCGCCTCTCCGATCCGCGTAGGGTTCGCTGGTCGGCGCCTGCACCTGGGCCACCTCGGCCTGGCACGTACAGCAGCTCAGATGGCCGACAGCGGTGCGCACCTTCTGCTGTTCGACGCCTCGGACGATTCCACCTCCATCGTCGATGGCTTCCGCACCGCGGTCTGCCACTACGCAGGAGCCTCGGTGCCCGACCAGCTCATCGAGTACGGCCCCGATCTACGGCGGTGGCAGCACCAGGCGCTGTCCGGGCTGCGGCTGGACAGGATGCGGCGCCTCTACGGCTGGGACAGCAGAACACCTGCGAGCGCACTGACCGACCTGGAAGCCATGATCAGCTTCTTCCTCTACACCCCGGCAGGCATGGAGGAGGGAGGTGTCGCCCTGGTCGACGCCATGCAAGCACCGCACTCGGCCCTGCTTCCCCAAGCTGCACGGGCTGTCGACGCCAAGGTTCCGGAGCTGCTCTACCGCCGGCTCTTTCCCAGTCTGCGGCGGGAAGGTGAGCGGGGCAGTGTCCGCGAGCCGTCCTCCGTGGTCTTCGTGGACGACGACGAGGCGACGGTCCAGCGTAAGTTCCTGCGCTCACGGACGGGTGGTCGGGCGAGCGTCGAAGAGCAGTGTTCCCTGGGTGGGGATGCGACGCGATGCTCGGCGTTCGCCATGATCGAGCTGCTGTGTCCACCGGAGACCGCCCAGCGGGCGCTGGACGGCTGCCTGTCAGGTCGGAGCTGCGGGGACTGCAAGGCGGAGCACCTGACCGGGGTCGTCGCCGGGCTCCGCGCCGCCACCACGGCGCCCCTGCGCTCAGGCACCTCCTCGCAGGTGGGACCCGCCGTAAGGCAGGCCGCAGGCGCACTGCACCGCCCGCCACCCCGCGACGCCACCGACCTGGAGGCTGCCATCGCGGAACGCTCCGGAGTACACCGTGACCAGGTTGTGGTGGGCCACGGCTCCACCGAGGTCATGGACTGGCTTTTCCGCATCCAAGCCCGTCCCGGTGGAAAGGTGGTCGCAACAGAGCCGACGTTCGAGCTGTACCAGGAGCTCGCCGAGCGCCACCGCCTGCGGTACGCGGCTGCCGCGTGGGATCCGAGCACCTTCACCCACGACAGCTCGGCCTTGGCCCGTCTGGCTGACCAGGACACGGCACTCTGCGTCATCGACGTCCCGCACTCCGTCTCCGGAGCCGTCGGCCAAGTCACCGAGCTGCTCGACCGCCTCTTCGAGGCCCTGCCTGATGACGCCGTCGTACTGCTCGACCTCGTCTACGCCGACTTCATACGCACGCCCATCGAGCCAGCCTCGCTGCTGCTCAGCCGGTATCCGCGCGCTGTGCTGTTCGGGTCGATGTCCAAGGCTCACTGCCTGCTCGGCGCCCGAGTCGGCTACGCACTCGGAGTCACCCCCTTGGCCGATCGGCTGCGCGCCCAGCGGCTCCCCTACACGATGGACTCGCTGGCGATCGCCGCGGCGCACAGCGCGCTGAGGGACGACCAGTCCCATCAGCGGACGGTACAGGCCAGCCACGAAGCCCGGGCACGGCTCACGGCAACCCTCCAGAACCTCGGCATCGCCTACGTGCACACCGAGGGGAACTTCCTCCTGATGGATCTCGGCACGCGCCACGCATCGGTCACCAGGCGCCTGCGATCCAGTGGGACGCCGTTCCGAGACGGCCGGCGGTGGTCGATGCCCGGCTGGATACAGCTCCATCTGATCGACGTGCCCTTCGTCGAACCACTTATCGAGGCACTTCAGCAGGACACGACCGGCAAGAATGGGACCTCATCTCATCGACCGTCGTTGCATGACAAGACCTTTGAAGGGCCATCAGTTCCATGACAGACCAGCGCATGCTCACTGGGGACCGACCCACCGGAAAGCTGCACCTCGGCCACTACGTGGGCAGCATCGCCAACCGGGTGCAGCTCCAGCACAAGTACGAGACTTTCCTGATCATCGCCGACCTGCACATGCTCACCACCAAGAACACTCGGGAGGACATCGCCAAGGTCTCCACCAACGCCCGGGACATGGTCCTGGACTCCCTCGCGGCCGGCATCGACCCGACCCGGGCGACCTACTACCTGCAATCGGCCATCCCCGAGGTCACCGAGCTCAACGCCCTGTTCCAGAACCTGGTGACCGTGCCGCGTCTGGAGCGCGTGCCCAGCCTGAAGGACATGGCTCGGGACGCGGGCAAGGAAGAGATGCCGTACGGCCTGCTCGGCTACCCGGTGCTCCAGGCGGCCGACATCCTCTGCGTCAAGGCGCATGTCGTTCCTGTCGGTAAGGACAACCACGCTCACGTGGAGGTCACCCGGGAGATCGCCCGCCGGTTCAACTACCTCTACGGGGAGACCTTCCCCGTCCCCGAACTCGTCGAGAGCGAGGTGCCCACTCTCGTGGGCACCGACGGCCAGGGCAAGATGAGCAAGTCCATCGGCAACGTCATCTACCTCTCCGACAGCGCCGAGGATGTCCGCAAGCGAGTCGCCGGCATGTACACCGACCCCAAGCGGATCCGCGCCGACATTCCCGGCACGGTCGAAGGCAACCCCGTCTTCATCTACCACGACGTCTTCAACGACAACGCCGCGGAGGTCGCCGACCTCAAGGAACGCTACCGAGCGGGCAAGGTCGGCGACGTCGAGGTCAAGGACAAACTGGCTGCCGCCATCAACCGCTTCCTCGACCCGATGCGGGAGCGCCGCGCACACTACGAGGAGCAGAGCGGCCTCGTCGACGAAATCATCGTCGAAGGCACCGAACGCACCCGCCGCGAAGTGCAGCAGGTGGTCTTTGAAGCCCGCAAGGCGATGGGCCTGACCGCCGCCTACAACCAGCTGCGCCGCAAGGCCGAGCGAGCCCGCAAGAGCAGGGAAGACACAACACCCTGAAGGACACCGGGAGACCCATGCCTTCTGGCACGTCGGTGCGGGAGCGGTCCTTAAGCTCCCGCACCGCCCACACCGTCCGTATCGTCCGCACCGGCTCCTCGGGAGCCCTCGTCCGCATCGTCCAACGCCCCGACGGCACGCTCGTGGCCGTCAAGACCGCCCGCAACCCGCGAGTGCCCGCCATCCAGCAGGCCCGCGCCCGGGACACCATCGCCCCCTACTTCGGCGCCAGACTTCCCGAGGTCCTCTTCGCCGGCCACCACCACGGCAGCGACACGCTGATCACTCGCTGTCCCTCGGTAACCACCCTGGCAGACGCCGCCCTCCGTCCCGGGCCCACCACCCAGGCAGCCGCAATATGGACCGAGGTGACCGAGGCACTCTGCCAGGTATGGCTCCAGTCCGCACGGCCCGGCTTCGAGCCTGCGCTGGCCACCAGAAAACACACGCTGCGACTGGAACGTGGCCGCCACGGCTTACACCACGCCGCGCACCACTTGCGAATACCGATCGACGGCCAGCACCACATCATCGTCAACGGCACGGACCACGGATCCCTGGACCGGATGCTGCATCGGCTGGCAGCCCTGCGAACACCCGCTATTCGCGTCGCCTGCCACGGAGACCCACAACCCCGCAACATCCTGCTCGACCATGCGGGGCAGTGGCACCTGGTGGACTGGGAGTGGTCCGGCCACCATCAGGACTGGCGCATGATGACAAGCCACCTCGTCGGCTGGTGGTACGTCGAGAGCCTCCTGGCCGGCACGCACGGCAGGATCACGCCTACACGGTCCGCACTCGCGCTCAGTTACAGCAGCACACCCCCGGCCGTTCTCTCCAGGTGGACCGCCCCGGCGGTGCGCGCCTTCCGGCGGATGAGTCGGCCCGCCGAACTCGAAGAGGACTTCGGTGCGCTCGCTGTTCACACCGCGATGCTCCTGTTCCGGGAAATACCCAAGGTCATCGTGGAGGGAAGGCACCACCTGTTCGCTCCACTCCTGGGCGAGGCGGCCCGGATCCTCGACTCCGCGTACTCCGACCGTCCGCACCCGCTGCTGGAAGCCTTCACCCACCCGCAGCAGACCGAGGGGAGCTTGGGGTGATCACGATCGGCCTGGCACTGCCCCATTACGACGGGTTCTTCCCTAACCCAAAGGTCACCGGAGCACACCGGACGCGCAGGGCACTCGCCTACGCCCAAAGAGCGGAGCAGGCCGGACTGCACCAGCTCTGGGTATCCGACCATCTCTGGCTGGACGTCGCCCCCCAGGACCGTCGCCGCTCCCCGGACTGCTGGACTCTCTTGGCCGCGATCGCCGCGACCACCCGTCGCATCCGGCTCGGATCTCTAGTCACTCCCGCATCGCTGCGGGAACCCGAACTCCTCGTCCACCAGATCGCAACGGTTGCCGATCTCGCCGGAGAACGCCTAGACATCGGCCTCGGCGCCGGCTGGAATGCCGCGGAATTCGCAGCGGCAGGCCGCCGGTTCTCCGCAGCCGCCGACCGGCTCGCCGACGTGGAACGGACTGCTGCGCTGATCCGCACCGAGCTGGGTCCTACGGCACCGCCGGTTTGGGTCGGGGGCAAACGCAGCGGCATTCTGAGCGTTGCCGCGCGCATCGCCGATGGTTGGAACCTGGCCTGGGACCCCACCCCTGCCAGTTACTGGCAGCGTCTCGCACGGCTGAATGCGGCGCAGCCGTCGGCACGGGAAAGAGCCCCCATCCTGCGCTCCGTCGGGCTCACCACCGTCATCGGAACGGACGAAGACGATCTCCACCAGCGGTGGACCAGGCTGCGCCGTTGGGTACCTGGCGGTCACCTCGACGGGCTCAGCTTCGAAGCGTGGCGCAAACGGGGGCTGATCGGCACTCCTGACGAGGTGCACAGCCGGCTCACCGCATGGGAAAGCCTCGGGGTCGACCACGTCGTGTGCGCCCACGGCATGCCCTTCGGTCTGTTCGACGACGAGCAGATCGACCTGCTCACGGCCGCAGCTCGCCGGGCCGAAGCCACTACCACCGCTAATCCACTCACCCAGGAAGAAAGGTATGGAACAGCATGATCGACCTTCCCGATCCGGCCACAGCATTCCAGCACGAAGAGGACTTCCTCCTGACCTGCGGCCCCAGCCGCATCGGCAAGATAATCGCGCTTTATGACCTTTACCAGCGGATCCGCACGGTCCCTGGCGCGATCGTCGAGTGCGGTGTCTTCCGCGGGGGATCCTTCACCATGTGGGCGATGCTGCGGCACCTGCTGGAGTCCGAGCACACCCGACCCCTCATCGGTTTCGACACGTTCGGGGAATTCCCCCACACCAGCGCCGAATCCGACCAGCGCATCGTCGACCACATCCAGCAGGTCGCCGGCCTCAACTGCATCGGAGCAGACCAGCTGCTTGAGACCCTGGGGCAACGGAGGCGCGGGCTCGAAGCGAACACGGTCCTGGTCCCCGGCGACGTGTGCGAGACGGTTCCGCAGTACGTCGCCAACCACCCCGAACTCGCCATCTCGCTACTCGTGATCGACACCGACCTCTACGAGCCAGCCGTCACCTGCCTCACCGAACTCGTTCCCCTCGTGTCCCCGAGCGGCATCGTGATCGTGGACAACTACGGCGTCTTCCCCGGCGAGACCCAGGCGTTCCGCGAGTACCTGGCTTCCCACCCGGGCACACGGTTGGAGCAGCCGGCTCACACCGGGCATCTCATGCACTTCTCCCCGTCCGCAGCAGTCGCTCCGCCGAGCCAGCCGCTTCCCGAGAGGCAGGCGGTCACGGAAGCTATGGGGCACGTCCGAGTCGGTCGATAGCCCCGAGAACTCACGGGTTGGTACCCGCAGACTGACCAGCTCGTTGACGCGTCCGCCCGATCAAGCGCGATGACCACCGTCGAACAGCCTCGGTCACCCCGTGGCCCCGCCCATCCACCTCGCCGAGCGGCTCCCCCTCGCCTCACGCTCAGGGCGCCCCGGCACGCCTGTAGCCAGCCCACAACCAGCCGCCGGCCTGCCCGAGCACGTCGTCCACAACGGCCACGAGGTCGTGCCCTCTTCCCGCACTTGTCCCCCCTGCACGTCGCGTTGATCCGGATGGCAGGCCGTACGGACCGGATTCAGGGTTCTTCACCTGCGGGTCGCCGGTTCTTCTGCGGCAACTCGGGCTGTCCGCAGCAGAGTTCGCCGAGCAGATCCCGGACCTGACATTCCGCCATGGCCGGTGCACCAAGCTGTTACGCACCATAGGGGAGGCCATCGCGCTGGCCCCTGGCGGCCGGGAAGGTGCCCGCCTCGCCGAGCTCTCCACGCGGCGATGTCCGTGGACAGGGAGACAACCGGCAATCTCTACCCTGCTTCGGAGCAACCGGCGAGCACCGTGGCACTGGCCTTGAGCACGGCGCACGACGTGCATAGTTACAGCAGCTCTTCTTCCAGCTCGTCGTCCCCTGCGTCGCCGTCCCCCGGATCGTGGCTGCCGAAGTCGGGGTGGTCCCTATCGGCGTGGTGGGCGAGGTGAAGCGGGGCGGAGCGCAGGGTGCGGTGGTCCCACGCGACGGCCTGGTCGCACTGGCGGGCGATGAGAGCCACGAGGTCGCCGGACTCCCAGCCACCTGGGCGGGGGATAGCGATCTCGATGCGGCTGGTGGCGTGGAGGTCCTTGTTCATGGGATTGAAGGGGAGAGTGTGGAAGTCTTCCCGGGTCCGCCGGTTGCCCTCGCGCAGCATGGGTGAGTTGCCGGCCTGCTGACGCGACTGCTGCGTGAGCATCCAGACGGTCTCGTGGGGGTGCCTCTTCTCGAAGATCAGGGTCCGCCGGTAGCTGGGGCTCATAGTGGCGAGGTCGTCGGCGCCGGCGCGGTAGACCGTGGCAGGCCGTGCCGCGTGGTGGCCGAAGGCGATCCGGACAACGGCCACGTCAACGCCGTCCTGGGCGAGGCCGCGACCGGGAAGCAGACCACCGGCGAACGGGTTGTCGCCCATGCCGGGGTAGATGCTACGGCTGCCCTCCTTGTCGAGCACGAGGACAACACGGTTGTAACCCTCTGGGAGGATGAGGCTGTCCAAGGCGGTCTCGATGTGGTCGCGGACCGCGCGGGCCCCGTTGCCGTCCCGGCCCCAGTTCTCGTTGCCGATCTCGCTGGCGTGGTAGGCAGCCCGTCCCTCGGCGTAGCGCAGCCACCGGCCATTGTGGTACATCTCGGTGTACGGCGGGGCCTCGGTGTCGGGTGTGAAGTGCATCGCGACCAGGCAAGCGACGAGCTTGGGTCGCCGGGGTGCCTGGCCGCGTACACGCCGGTAGTTGTGCCGGCGCAGGTGGATACCGACCACGGTGACGGGTTCGGTGAGGGGCGCTTCCATGCGGACGTCCGGCGCGGCGCACGTCGCGCGCGCGAGCCGGTCATCGATGATGCCGGCGTTCTGGAAGATGTGGCGCAAGGCCGCGCTGGTGGGGAAGTCCGTCTCCTCGTCTTTCGTCGGGGCGTCGGCCACGGTGAGGAACTGGCTGACGACTCCGGCTGCGGCGAGTGCCTTGCGGGTGGAGGGCTTGCCGTCGTTGGGGATGGGCTTGCCGTCCCAGGTGGTTTCGCAGATGGCGGCGACGAGTTGGTCGGGGTCGTCAGAGTGGAAGAAGCCACTCGATTGGACGATGCTCGTGCGATCGTGGGAGCCGTGCATGGTCAGTTCGGGGATCTTGCGGAACTCCACTGTGATGGCAGGCGCGAGGTCTACGATCTTCGCGTCGAACCCGGCGTCCGGTCCGACGAGAGCTTCGGGGATCGGCACTCCGTAGTCGAGGCGGAGTTGGCGCATGACGCGGCGGGGGGTGGTGTCCGCGGCGTGGACGACGACCAGGCGCATGGACTTCCAGCCGGCGGCCTCCAGTGCCTGGGGCAGCTTCTTGACCGGGATGGGGCCGTGGGTGATGGTGGCACCCGGGATCGTGTAGCGGGACTTGTCGTATGTGATCGGCTGGATGCCCAGGACGTCAGCGATGTGGGTGGCCATGCGCAGGGTGAAGTACGCGCCCACGCCCTTGCCGACGAGGTGACTGCCCTTGTTGCGGAAGACGGCGCGGACGCGTTCGAGGTCCCCGTCAGCCTTGTCGGGCAACGTTACTGGGGTGAGGCCGCACGCCTGGACGATGGCGGCGGTGTGGCCGCGGAATTCCGTCTTCCAGATGAGGCGGCCGTTCTTGTCTCGGAGCTTCTCGCCGTCAGGGCCGCGCTGGGGGACGTGGCGTACCGGGACGCGAAGGAGGGTGTCGAACTGCGGGTGGTTGAGGGTGACCGTCTTGACGTTGCTCCAGTGGTCGGCAACCCGCGTGACATGGCAGTCGAAGCGGAGAACCGGGTCGGGCAGGCCGCGCTGGGTTTCTCCGGTGACGGAGACATAGGCCATCGCCCATCCCGTTCGTTCGTTCGACCTTCCCTGGTAGATGGTGCGGTAGTAGGGATAGTCCCAGGCCACCAGCCTTTTGGCGTCGTGTGCCAGCCCGACGCGGAAGGTCGTGGCGCGCTGGGCGGGATGGGCTTTGTCGATCATGGGATGTGCGGCGAGGCGTTGGATGACGGCCCAGCCGGCGGCGTCTTTCCACCACCAGGGCCCGGTGACGTATCCGACTTCGTCCCGCTTGAGGACATCGGATAGGGGGCGGCATACGGCGCGCTCGAAGTCGATGTGGTGGCTGAGGAGCTGCCCGTCCCTGACGCCGCGGAAGTGCAGCTTCTGCCAGACGTCGAAGCACCTCGTGGTGAGCCTGGTGTCCAGAGGGCCGTCGGCGACGATCAGGCTCCGTTCCTCGCCGGGCCGGACGTTGCGCCTGCGGGCGACGGTGAAAACGATCATGCGGCCGGTGACCGTGCCGAGTGCGACGCGCAGGGCGCCGTGTGGGGTCCGGAACCCTTCCTCGGGATCCCACTGCCGTTCGCAGTTCTCCCAGAGGTCTTCGAACTCCGGGGTGAGCGGGTAGAGCCACACCTGCCCCATCAGGTCCGGGCTGAGCGGGAAGTCGGCGGTGTAGAGGCGCGTGGGGGCGGCGGCCATCAGTTGCTGGTCCTTTCGTCGGCGAAGTCGAAGATCGCCCGGAGGGTGCTGCCGTAGATGTTCTGGAGGAGCTCCAGCTCGCCACTCCGGCTCCATCCCTCCCGCAGTTCGCGGATCAGGCGTGGCAGGTCGCTGCCGCTGGAGGGGTTGTGGAAGGCGTAGTCAGCCAGGTAGAGGACGCCTCGGTCGCCGCCTCGTCGTACTCGGCCACCGAGCTGGATGATGCCGATGAGCATCTCGGCGACGATCGACAACCGCACCTTGTTCGGCAGGGACTGGAAGAAGTGGTGGCTGCGGAACAGCTCCTCGTGAACGGAGCTGGAGGTGATGGCCAGGTCCCGGAGCGTCTCGGCGGGGTCGGCCGAGTGGGTGACGCTGCTGTAGGCGCGGCTCGAGATCAGGGCGAGGAGCTGGGCGGGTTCGTCCATGAGCGGGATCGGGCGGACGGCGAGGATGACCTCACCCACCAAGGACCGGCCGCTGTGGTCGACCATGTTCAATCCGCGCTCGGCGATGGCGAGCGGCGCGATGAGGACCTTGGCGGTCGGGTGGTGGGGAAAGCGTTCGAGCGCGTCCGAGGGGATCTCGTACCAGGCGGGGCGGCGCCGGTAGTGGGCTGGCACCGTGTTCTCATCGCTCGCACGGGTGGCGACTGCGATCATTTCCGGGTCCGCGCCGGCGGAGATCATTCCTTCGGCGAGTTGAGCGGCGCCGACATAGGAGGTGCAGGCGACGAGGATGCGGGCGCGGTGTGCGGTTGCAGGTCGGCTGGCGAGCTTCTTCAAGTGCTGGACGATGTGCTGGGACCACAGTGCGCGGCCCATCTGTTGATGGGCCTGGTCCCGGTGGATGTCCGAGGTTCCCGAGATCCGGATGGGGTTGTTCCGCTCGTCCCGCAATGTGAGCGACCGCAGTACGAGGGAGCCGGTGATGTCGTCGGGGACGTACCAGGTAGGGGGTGTGATCAGGTGGTGCATGGTCCCGCCGGGCATGTAGGCGGTTGCGGACAGCCCGAGCACGATGCGGCGCTGACCGCACAGCGCCAGCGCGGTGGTGTCACCGAGTTGTGCGGTATACGCGTGCGGGTCGCCCGCGAAGGAGGTTAGGGCCAGTTCGGTGCGGTGCTTGTCCTCGATGTCGTGGATGGCCGTGAAGCCGAATACCGGTGCCCCCAGAGGACCGTAGGGGGCAGCATGCCATTGGTTGTTGTCCTCCAGCATTTCGGTCAGCTCGTTGGCCGCCGTGATACCGGAGGCTTTCAGTGAGGTGCCTGACCTGGTCACGTACTCGATCTGGGCGCGGATCTGTTCCAGGTACGCCCTGCGCACGAGGAGATCGACGAGAAGTTCGCGGTCGTCATCGGCAAGGTGATCGTCCAGGAGGGGACGCGCAGCGGCGGCGATCCGCGCGTGCACGTTGTCGAAAACGGGATCAGTGCCTTCGCGCAGCGCGGTCGCGTCGAGCAACTCGGTGCGCAACTGGGTCAGGTGTTCGCGAGTGCTCTCGCCGACCCCCGGTACGACCGGGACCTTCGCGCCCGCGAGCTGTGCTTCCTCCTTCGGGTTGAACAGCTTGCGGAAGGTATCGATCTGCTCGCGCGTGGGTGACTCGCCGTCAGGTGACCGCCACAGGCGTGCCGTGCACCAGGCGTCCCAGCGGCGCGGGATGATCAGGCGACGGCGGGCCAGCTGCTGGCGGTTGCGTTCGTTGGGTCCCCTCTGGGCGATACGCCCGTGCGCGGCGTTGCTGACGTAGCTCTCGGCGAGGAAGCGCACTTGGGTGATCTTGGGGTGGATGTACCGCTCCAGCTCGTACATCAGGGCACCGGCGCGGACGCTGAACTGGTCGTGGAGCTCTTGCAGAGCGCTGGGTTGTCGGCTGCCGTAGCGGGCCAGCGTGACGTGGTGGGCGCTCTTGGCGAACCCAGTGGCCTGGAAGGCGTCCGCCTCATCGATGAGCAGAACATGGGTGAGCCGAAGGAGCGCTTCCTCGACGGTCATGTGGTTGCGCACGTGGCCTTCGGCCAGGACGGGGATATGCAGGCGTCCGGACATCAGGTTGATGTGGTTGGTGATGATGACGTCGGCCTTGTCGAGGTTCAGCTGATGACGATGCTTGCCGCAGTGCGCGAACCACGGGCAGCGGTGGCGCCGGGTCTCACCGCTCTCAGGATCGGTGCCCTCGAAGTCGGAGCACCGCTCGTGGCCGGGCTGCCACAGGTCGACGTCCTGCGTGTTGGTGGATTTCGCCTGCATGGCGCATCCATAGGCGAACTCGCCGTACGCCTCATCCCCCTCCTGGGCTCGCCCTTCCTCAATGAGGCTGCGGGCGGCCTTCTCAGCCACCTCCTGCATGCTGTTCGGGGAGATCAGCGGCACCACGACCGCGTCCTGGAGACCGAGTGCGTGCAGCTCTTTGCAGATCGCGCGGGTGAAGGAGAGCACGCTGTCGTTGCGTGGCACAACGATCCCGGTCACCAGATTGTTCTTCACGCCCCACGCGGCGAGCAGCTTGGCCAGGACGCTCTTGCCTGAACCCGTGCAGGCGCTCAGCACGCGGATCAGGCCAGCGTCCAGGATGAGGAAGCCGTCGGCGAGCAGGGAGCCGTCGGCTCGACGGATGTGCTTGAAGATCCGTTCCAGGCTCTTGCGCCGGTGGCTCTGACCGAAGGCGTGGTCCTGCGCGTCCGCGATCGCGCGCAGCGCGTCGATCGGCACCTGCCGCCTGAGGCAATCCTTGGGCTTACCGAAGTCCGGCAGCGGCGCTTGGATCTGGGGCAGGTCGAGGACGTAGTGGGCCTGGATTACGCCGTTGCCGGGGCGGCTCGGGTCGGGGATCTGGGTGCCAATGCGGAAGTGACCTTGGAGGGCCAGCTCCCGGCTCCGTCCCTCGTCGGCTGCTGACCGGCGACCATCGAGCTCCTCCAACACCTGGTCCACCAGCGATGCAAGACGTTGCTGGACGGTCATCAAGTAGTGCTCGTCGTCAAGAACCGCGAATCCCTCGGGCAGATCGGGCGAGTCGAAGAGGTCTTCGACCGCCCGGCGGAAGGCCGCGAGGATCGCGAGGCGAGCGGGGCGGTGCCACAGGAGTCTGGTGACTCGCCGCGTGTCCTCGCACGACAGCTCCCCGTAGCGGTTCCACAGGTGGGTATGCCCGGACAGGAGAAGATGCGCGTCGCGGATCGCCGAAGCGTGACGGAAGGGCTCCTCCGAGCGGTTCGGGAACAGTCGCGCCGCCAGAGCCAGCGCGGCCAGTGTGCTCAGACGCTGCACATTCATAGTGGCCAGGGAGCGCCCGGTCACCGCGCCTCCTTCAGGGCGTTCCGGATCGCGGTCTTGAACGCGCGCACCGTACGAACCTCGTAGCCCGCGGGCAGTGAGCGTCGCAGCTGGGCGACCTGCCAGGCCCGGTAGTCGGGCACCACGACGTGCCGGGCCCGGGGTGGCCTGGCGGTGATCTTCGACGGGGATCTGGTGTCCTTGAGGTCGACCTCGAAGACGGTGGCGCCGGCCCGCACGGTAATGTCCCACCTGTCTTTGTGCGGCCACTTCGTCACCGCGTCGTCGCCGATTCCAGGCTGATCCGCCAGCCACGTCATCAAGGCGACCTCGGTGACGCCGGGGACCGTGATGTAGCGCCAGACCGCCTCGTGCACGCACACCACGTCGGCGGCGCTGAATGCGCACGCCGCCACGGGACCGCGAACTCGTGGCGCGCCGCTGTCGTCACGCTCGTCCGTTACCTGGAACCGGCCGAAGTGTGGAGGATACCGACACGCCAGCGACGCGCCTTGGACGTGCATGGGCCACTTGCACGTCGGACACGGTACGTACCAGGACTCGTGCCCCACCACGAACTGCCGGTCCGGTGGCAGCGGCTCATATGCCTCGGTGTGCAGCGCGCCGCGCGCGTGCAGCTCGTCGCTGACGCGGTCCGCTGTCCCCGCCGGTACCTCGATCAGCATCTGCCTCGTGGCGACGTACTCCTCCTGCCCAGCTGACGACAGCACCGTGTAGATGGAGCGCTCGACTCTTTCGAACGTCTGCCTGGCCCACCGGGGTACCCAATCGATGCCGGCCTCGTGGTTCTCGAAGAGGGCCTCGCTGTAGTCGGACCCGTACTCGACGGCATCACCGGTCAGCAAGTCGTCCGCCCCAAGGATCTTGAAGGAGCCGAGCTCGTCGGGTAGCGAGTCCCAGGTGAGCGGCACCCACTCCCTCATGGGGCGGTGGAGAAACTTGATCAGGTCGCGCGGTGTCGCCGGCCCGCAGCCGGGAGACAGCAGGCTGAGGAACACCCCGTGCATGCGCGAGACCTCTCGCCATGCCTCGGGCTGCTCCCGGCGAACCGACCATGCCTGGGCGGCACGCAGCCCGGCCGTCGTCAGGTCACCAACCAGCTTCACTGTGGCCGTTCGTGCGCCGACCACGTTGGTCAGCGCCACATCCTTCTGTTCGCGCGCCATGGCTGATCAGGGTGACCCACGGCACCGCAAGCGACCGCCAGAGTGCACGCCTTTCAGCCGATTAGGTACGGGACGAGCACGCTCTTGGCTCGGCTCGCACCTCGTCAAACGGAGCACGCCGGAGAACACGCAATCGTCAAGGCACGTGACGAAAAGCCCGAAAGTGGCTTGAACTGATCGCAGTCACGGGAGCGATGTCAGTGTCCCTCGGTATAAGCAGCTCCGCCCGAAGATCGGCATGGTGTTCGATTCGCTGTTGCCGTTGCAGGGGCTCCGCAATGCGGAGGTCGACCGGCCCCACTCCCGGCCGACGGCGGTGAGATGGCGTGCGGAGGCGTAGTAGCGGGTCTGCTGGCCGCCTCCGGCTCCGCCGGCGACGCCGTCGGCCTTGGTGGCCAGGCCGCTGTCGACGAGGCGGCTGAGGTGGCGTCGCGCCTTCTCGATGTCGGCACGTTCGGGGTCGCCCCCGCCGATGAGGATGGTCGCCCGGTCGCGTGCGGTCAGCCCATTGGGGGCGTTACGCAGCAGGGCGGCTGGGTCCTTGGTGGGGTCGACGGTGGTAGTGCCGCGCACATGGTCGTGCGTGACGTCCAGAGGGCCGACTTCACCGGTGGGGGTCTTGAGGTGGTGCAGGGTGACGGCTGGGTCGCCTGCCCGGCCGGTGACGAACAGGACGCTGCCCGCGCCGGCGGTGATCCAGGTGGAGCCGTAGACCTGGTCCAGGCTGGGGCGCTGGCCGCGCGGTGCGTCGGCGGTGGCCTTGCGCTGGTGGTGCAGCTCCATGATCTCCACGCCGCCTCGCAGGGCGCGCATGCGGGCGTTGTGGAAGGCGACCGCGAGGCTGTCGTCGACCATCGTGCTGACCGCATCCTTGAGACTGTCGATCACGATTGTGTCTGCCTGGTGGGCGGCGAGGTCGGCGAGGAGGTCGGGCTCCTTGTCGGGTGTGGCAGGCAGCGGACCCTCCCAGACGACGAGCCGCTCGCGCGGGATCTTCTCGTCGGTGGGGAAGACGCGGCGGGCCATGGCCTTGGCGATCTGCTTGGGACGGTCCATCGCAAGGTAGAGGATCCGCCTGCTGGGCGCGACTGGCATCTCCAGGACGGTCTCCTGCAAGCCGAGGCGGGCGAAGATCATCTGATGGGCCAAGGTGGTCTTGCCGACGCCCGGAGCCCCGACGATCATCAGGCTCTCGCCGGGGGCCCAGACGGTCTTCTCACGCCTGCCCCACAGGGGCTCGGCGTCTGCGCCGCTCTCTTTAACGAACGACCACCCGTCGGTGGCGAAGCGGGACAGTCGTCCCTGCCCCGACGCGAGTGCGCGATCGCGTTCGGCGCGTACCTCGGCTTCGACCTCGCTGCGTATCGCCTCCGGATCCGCACCGGGCTCCTGGGCCCGCTGGAGGGTACGCACGGCGGAGGTCACCAGGCGCCGCAGGTCGGCCTTTTCGCGGACGATCTCCGCGTGGTGCTCCGCGCTGCTAGTGCCGTAGGGCGCGCCCGCGAGCTGGAAGATGTAGGGGTGACCACCGACCTGCTGCAGGTCACCTTGCTGCTGGAGCGGCTCGGTGAGGACGATCGGGTCAGTCGGCTTGTCCTCGCGGTGCTGGGCGAGGAGCGCGCGCCAGATGGTCTCGTGCGCGGGTCGGTAGAAGGCGTCGTCGCCCAGGATGGGCCGGACCTCATCGATGATGTCGGCTTTGTGCATGCAGGCGCCGAGGATCGCGCGCTCGGCGTCCACGTTGCAGGGCGGCTCCATTGGAGTGGGGCCCTCACCGAAGTGGGATGGCATCTGGGGCGACAGGGTCGTACCTTGGGGCATAGAGCTCCTCATCCGGCAGGCCATTACGGGGCGGCAACCCCGGCCTCCGGTTTCGATCGTTCAGGGATAAATGGTTGTGCGGTGGAGCCTCTACTTCGGCCCCGGTGTTCGTAGCACCGGGGCCGCTTGGTTGACCTCTCCGCTGGCCGGTTCAAGGAGCTGGCTCGGGCTGGTGGGGCCCGCACGTTGCCGCGAAGCCTCACGTTGGTCATTCAGAAGGATCTTGGTCTCGATGCGGTCGGCGATCAGGACCCCGGTGACCTGGTCGTCGGCAGAGAGCAGCCGAAGCCTGTCCGTGGAGATCCACGGCCGTCCGCCCCACGCAACTGAGACCAAAACTGAGACCACGCGACGACGAAGGGTCCGACCGCTCAGCGGTCGGACCCTTCGTTTGCCCAGGTGGGCGGCTGCGGAGGATACGAGATTCGAACTCGTGAGGGGTTGCCCCCAACACGCTTTCCAAGCGTGCGCCCTAGGCCTCTAGGCGAATCCTCCGTGGGAGAGGGTACAGGGTGAGCGGGAGTGTTCGCGAACCGCTTACCGGAACGGGACCGTGGTCGGGGGTGGGGCGGGGATCCGCTAGGCTGGGGGAAGCCCCTCGTGCGGCGCTATCTCGCTGAACCCCCCCAGGGCCGGAAGGCAGCAAGGGTAGGTGAGCTCTGGCGGGTGCACGGGGGGTCTTCGCGTGGGAGATCTTCGCGTGGGGATCTTCGCGTGGGCGGAGTCCCGACCGGGGCGCGAGGGCCGCCGGGGGTCGGCGGGCGGGACGGGATGTCCTTCGGTCCCGTTATCGTCGGTAGCGTGTCGCTCGCTCTCTACCGCCGCTATCGCCCCGAGACCTACGCCGAGGTCATCGGTCAGGAGCACGTCACCGGTCCGCTCCAGCAGGCGCTGCGGAACAACCGGGTGAACCACGCGTACCTGTTCAGCGGCCCGCGGGGCTGTGGCAAGACGACCAGTGCGCGCATCCTGGCCCGCTGCCTGAACTGCGAGCGGGGGCCCACCCCCGACCCGTGCGGGGAGTGCAGGTCCTGCCAGGACCTGGCGCGGAACGGGCCGGGGTCGATCGACGTGATCGAGATCGACGCGGCGTCCCACGGTGGTGTGGATGACGCCCGTGACCTGCGGGAGAAGGCGTTCTTCGGGCCCGCGTCCAGTCGGTACAAGATCTACATCATCGACGAGGCGCACATGGTCACCCCGGCGGGGTTCAACGCCCTGCTGAAGGTGGTCGAGGAGCCGCCGGAGCACCTGAAGTTCATCTTCGCGACCACCGAGCCGGAGAAGGTCATCGGCACCATCCGGTCGCGCACCCACCACTACCCGTTCCGGTTGGTTCCGCCGGGGACGCTGCGTGACTACCTGGGGGAGGTGTGCTCCCGGGAGGGCATCGCGGTCGATGACGGGGTGCTGCCGCTGGTGGTCCGGGCGGGCGCGGGCTCGGTGCGGGACTCCATGTCCGTGATGGACCAGTTGCTCGCGGGGGCGGGCGAGCAGGGCGTGACGTACGCCATGGCGACGGCCCTGCTCGGCTACACCGACGCCGCCCTGCTGGACGAGGTGGTGGACGCGTTCGCGGCGCACGACGGCGCCGCGGTGTTCGAGGTGGTGGACCGGGTCATCGAGGGCGGGCACGATCCGCGCCGGTTCGTCGCCGACCTGCTGGAGCGGCTGCGTGACCTGGTGATCCTTGCCGCGGTGCCCGACGCAGGCGAGAAGGGGCTGATCGACGCGCCCGCGGACGTGGTGGAGCGGATGCAGGCCCAGGCCTCGGTGTTCGGGTCGGCCGAGCTGAGCCGGGCCGCTGACCTGGTGAACACCGGGCTCACCGAGATGCGCGGGGCGACCTCGCCCCGGCTGCAGCTCGAGCTGATCTGTGCCCGGGTGCTGCTGCCCGGGGCGTATGACGACGAGCGGTCGCTCCAGGCCCGGCTGGAGAAGCTGGAGCGGGGCGTCGCCCTGGGCGGGGGGGTGCTGCCCGTCGGGCCGACGATCGGTGTCGCGGAGTCGGTCGCGGTGCGCGGCGGGGCTCCGGGCGGGTTCCCGGCCCACCCCGCGGGAGCCGCACCGACCGCACCGACCGCACTGACAGCACCGGCGGCACCGACCACAGCGGCGGACGGGCCGGAGACGGGGGCGGGGGCGGGGGGTCGCACGACCAGCGGGCTGGTGCTGGGCGGCCCGGCGACGCCGTCCCCTGCGCACGTCGTCCCGCCCCCGAACGGGGGGGTGGGGGCGGAGGGCTCGGTGGCCGGCGCCCCTCCCACGGGTCGGCCGGGCGCCTGGCCGGTACCGCGGGGCCCCAAGCCCGCCCCGGGAGGGCCTCAGCCGGCACCGGGAATCCCGCAGCCCGGGCAGGCGGCCCAGCCGGCGGGGGCCGCCGCCGGGCAGGCGGTGGCACCCCCCGCGTCCACCGCGCCCCCCGCGTCCAGCACACCCCCCGCACCCCCCGCCGCGACGACCTTCGCGGCCACGGCACCGACGGCGCAGGCCGTGGACGGCGGCGCGGCGGCGGTGCGCCAGATGTGGCCGCAGATCCTCGACGCGGTGAAGCACCGGCGCCGGTTCACCTGGATCCTGCTCAGCCAGAACGCGCAGGTCGCCGGGTTCGACGGCGGCACCCTCCAGATCTCGTTCGGGAACGTCGGGGCCAGGGACAGCTTCGTCAACGGCGGGAGCGACGAGGTGCTGCGCCAGGCCGTGGGCGACCTCGGCCACCAGTGGCGGGTCGAGGCCATCGTGGACCCGTCCGCCACCGGCGGGGCCGGCTCGGGCGCCCCCGCGCCGACCGCCCCCCCGCCGTCCCGCCCCGGACCGGTGAGTCCCGCCCCCGGACCGGCGACCGGGCTGGCGGGCCCGCCAGGTACGGCGAGCGCGCCCACGGTCCCGGCGCCCGCCCCGGCACCACCCACGTCGGGGAACGCCCCGGGGAACGCCCCGGGTCGCGCCGCGCCACCGCCCGGGCCGGTTCCGCCGCCGGTGGCCCCGGAGGACGACATCCCCCAGGAGGACGACCCGGATCTCGACGAGGCCGCGCTGACCGGGCACGACCTCATCGTGCGCGAGCTCGGCGGAGTGGTCGTCGAGGAGATCCCGCGCGACTGACCCCGGTCGCCCCCGCAGGTCCCCGACGCGCTCGGCCACGGGGGCGCCCGCTCCCCGGCGGGCGGCCCGCGCACGTCCTTCTCGTTGCTCCAGCACGGTGATACGGCGATCAACCGCTCGACGACGTAGGCTCGCCCTACTCGCACCCGCGCTACGCGCACCGTCGTCAGCTAGGAGCAAGATCAGTGGTGTTCCCCGGTGGCCAGCCCAACATGCAGCAGCTCCTCCAGCAGGCCCAGAAGATGCAGCAGGACCTCGCTGCCGCCCAGCAGGAGCTCGCCGAGACCATGGTCGAGGGATCGGCCGGCGGTGGTCTGGTGAAGGCCACCGTGAGCGGGGCGGGCGAGCTGCAGAGCCTGTACATCTCCCCGGAGGCCGTGGACCCGGACGACACCGAGACGCTGGCCGACCTGGTCCTGGCAGCCGTCCGGGACGCCAACAACGCAGCCCAGAACCTCCAGCAGCAGAAGCTCGGCCCGCTCGCCCAGGGACTCGGCGGCGGCATCCCCGGCCTGCCGTTCTAGCCGCGTCCGCGGACGGGCACCTCCGCACGCGGGGGGGCCGGTGACGGGCGGACCGGGGCGGCGGCACGGCGAACGACGGAAGGAAGGCGAACGTGTACGAGGGCGTGGTCCAGGACCTCATCGACGAGCTCGGCAGGCTGCCCGGCGTCGGTCCCAAGAGCGCGCAGCGGATCGCGTTCCACATCCTCCAGGCCGATCCCACCGACGTGCGTCGGCTCGCCCACGCGCTCACCGAGGTCAAGGCCAAGGTGCGGTTCTGCGTCGTGTGCGGGAACGTCGCCCAGGACGAGCGGTGCCGGGTCTGCCAGGACCCGCGCCGCGACCCCGCGGTGATCTGCGTGGTGGAGGAGTCCAAGGACGTCGTCGCCATCGAACGCACCCGGGAGTTCCGCGGCCGTTACCACGTCCTGGGCGGGGCCATCAGCCCGATCGAGGGCGTCGGACCGGACGACCTGCGGATACGGGAGCTCCTCGGCAGGCTCGCCGACGGGTCCGTCACCGAGCTAATTCTGGCCACCGACCCCAACCTGGAGGGGGAGGCCACCGCCACCTATCTCGCCCGCATGGTCAAGCCCATGGGTTTGAAGGTGACCAGGCTGGCGAGTGGTCTGCCTGTGGGGGGAGACCTGGAGTACGCCGACGAGGTCACCCTGGGACGGGCCTTCGAAGGGAGACGACTACTCGATGTCTGACACGACCATCACCGCTTCCGTTCCGCCGTCCGACGGCCCAACCGACTTCGCCGTCCAGATCAGTGACCAGATCGAGAGTTTCATCGTCGCGGTGCGCGAGGTCGCCAGGGGCGACGAGCCGGGCAGCGCGATCTCCATGCTGCTCCTTGAGGTCTCCCAGCTCCTGCTGGCCGGCGGCCGGCTCGGGGCCGTCGAGGACGTGCTGCCGGACGACCGGTACGAGCCCGATGCCGGCCCGGAACCGGACGCCGACCAGCTCCGGGAACGCCTCGCCGAGCTGCTGGCGCCGGTGGACGTCTACTCGGAGGTCTTCGACCCCTACGTCCCCCGTTCCACACCGGTCACCTGCCGGATCTCGGACGACATCGCGGACGTGGTCACCGACCTCTCCCACGGCCTGGTCCACTACAAGGCCGGCCGCACCGCGGAGGCGCTGTGGTGGTGGCAGTTCTCGTACCTGTCGAACTGGGGCGCCACCGCCAGCGCGGTGCTGCGGGCCCTGCAGTCGCTGGTCGCCCACGTCCGTCTGGACACCCCGCTGGACGCTCTGGTGGACGGCATGGACACGGACAGCGCCGCGGCGGACGAGAACATCGAGCGGGAGGCCGGTGCGGTGATGGCGGCGGAGATCGCCGAACCCCTGGGGCTGCGCCCGCGCTAGGTCGTGTCCGCAAAGTCAGGGCAGCCAGAGTCGCAGGCAGGCGAGGGTGACCAGGGCTTGGTAGTGGCGGGCGCGTTTGTCGTAGCGGGTGGCCAGGGCTTTGTTGTGCTTGAGCCGGTTGAAGCAGCGTTCGACGACGTTGCGGCGGCGGTAGGCCGCGCGGTTGAGTCGGCACCTGCTCTCGCCTCGCCGGATGCGGCCGTTGATCTGGTCGATCCGTTCAGGGATCGCTGCTTTGATGCCTCGGCCGCGGAGATAGGC
>NZ_KB904667.1 GCF_000380165.1 Wenjunlia vitaminophila DSM 41686 | reverse complement strand
GTACAGCAGCTTCGCGCCGTGCCGGATGATCCCGCCGTGCTCCTGCTCCACCCCCGGCAGGAAGCCGGGCACGTCCACCAGCGTGACCAGCGGGATGTTGAACGAGTCGCAGAACTGGACGAACCGGGCGGCCTTCTCCGACGCCTCGATGTCCAGCACCCCGGCGAGCGACGCGGCCTGGTTGGCGATGATCCCCACCACGTGCCCGTCGAGCCGGCTCAGCGCGCAGATGACGTTGGTCGCCCACAGCGGGTGGACCTCGAAGAACTCGCCCTCGTCGACGATCTCCTCGATCACGTCGCGCATGTCGTACGAGCGGACCGGATCGGTGGGCACCAGGTCCAGCAGCCGGTCGTTGCGCCGGTCGACGGGATCGGTGCACGGAACCACCGGGGGCATCTCCCGGTTGTTGGACGGGAGCATGGAGAGCAGGAAGCGGACCTCCTCCAGGCACTCCAGTTCGTTGTCGTAGACGAAGGTGGCCACGCCGGAGGTGGTCGCGTGCACGTCGGCGCCGCCGAGCTCGTCCTGGCTCACCTGGGCACCGGTCACCGCCTGCACCACGTCGGGGCCGGTGATGAACATCTGCGAGGTGCCGCGCACCATGAACACGAAGTCGGTCAGCGCCGGGGAGTAGGCGGCACCACCGGCGCAGGGGCCCAGCATCACGCTGATCTGCGGGATGACCCCGGAGGCCAGGGTGTTGCGCTGGAAGATCCCGCCGTAGCCGGCGAGCGCGGTGACGCCCTCCTGGATGCGCGCCCCGGCCCCGTCGTTCAGGCTCACCAGCGGCGCGCCGGCCTGCCGGGCCAGGTCCATCACCTTGTGGATCTTCGCTGCGTGGGCCTCGCCGAGCGCCCCGCCGAAGATCCGGAAGTCGTGCGCGTAGACGAACACGGTACGGCCGTGCACCGTCCCCCAGCCGGTGACCACCCCGTCGGTGTAGGGCTTCTTGTCCTCGAGCCCGAAGCCGGTCGCCCGGTGCCGCCGCAACCCCTCGATCTCGTGGAACGAGCCCTCGTCGAGCAGGAGCTCGATACGCTCCCTGGCGGTCAGCTTGCCCTTGGCCCGCTGTGCCTCAGTCGCCCGGTCGCTGGGGCCGCGACGGGCCTGCGCCTGCTTGTCCTTCAGCTCCGCGACAGCCGCACGCATGCCCGTCACGGAGGGCCCCTTGGGGCCGCGTGGCGTGGCAGCGTCAGCACCGGAGCCGTCCGGGGCGCCGTCCGCCCCCAGAACCGGCTCGCTGACGATCGTCATCCCAGACCTCCAGTCGGTCCGTAACTCCTGCGGCAAAGACCGTAGGAAAATCTGCTCGTGAACAGCTCAAGCACCGCAACCGGCGAAAATGACATCACGAGGCAGCCGGTCGGGCAAACCCGGGTCGCCGGTTGCCGCTTCCACTCATATCTCATACTGCCGGGTCACATGAACTCCACCCAGCAACCTCCCGCGCTGGTCAGAGGCCGGCCGGAAGCGCAATGTGGCTTGTCCACAACGTTTTAGCGGGGCACCAGGGGGATGTCGCCAGGATGGTTTCCTGGTGATCGGATCATCGGCCCGGCGTCGGGCCGGAACCAGATCGGAAAGGACACGTCATGCTGATCGTCGAACTCTCCTTCACATCCGTGAGCGAGGAGCGGATGGCGGCCCTCCCCAGACACCGGGAGAACATCCTCCGGCTCCACCGCGAGGGCAAGGTCTTCGCGGCCGGCCCCCTGGCGGATCGCTCCGGAGCCCTGTTGATCTTCAGCGTGGAACGGGATGAGCTCGACCGCATACTCGCCGATGACCCCTACTTCCGGTCCGAGGGGTGCACCATCGCCAGCATCCGCCGCTGGACCCCGATGCTGGGCGTGGCCTGACCACCCGGGGACGGACGCGGGCCGGACCGGGGGTGCCGGGTCCGGCCACGCCGCGGAACAACGAGGGGTCACGTGACGTTCTCCTCCCCGGACGACCGCAGGGCAGAAGAACGGGGCTGAACGATGAACGACACGCGCCCGGCCGGGGAGGAAGCACGGGCCCGCACGGCGCGGGGCGCGGCACCCGCGACGGAGGCACCCGGGGACGACCGGATGGTTGACGCCTACCTGGATCGCCTCGGGGTGGCCAGGCCGGCCGAGCCGGACGTCGCCGCGCTGCGCGAGCTGCACCTGCGCCACCTGCGGACGGTGCCCTTCGAGAACCTCAGCATCCACCTCGGCGAAGAGGTGGTCCTTGACCACCCGGCCCTGCTGCACAAGGTGGTGGTGCGGCGGCGGGGCGGCTTCTGTTACGAGCTCAACGGGGCTTTCGCCTGGCTGCTGACCGCCCTGGGCTACACCGTCGAGCTCCTGTCGGCCCGGATGCACGGCCCGAACGGCTTCGGGCCGCCCTTCGACCACCTGGCGCTGCGGGTGACCGTCCCGGGTGACCGCCTCGGGCCCTGGCTGGCTGACGTGGGCGCGGGCAACCACTGCCACCTGCCGCTGCGGCTGGCTGACCGGGGGGAGCAGTCCGATCCCGTCGGCAGCGTCTTCCGGATCGTGCGGGCCCCGGACGGCGACCTGGACGTGGTCCGGGACGGCGAGCCGAGCTACCGCCTCGAGCCGCGGGCGCGGACCCTGTCGGACTTCCTGCCCACCTGCTGGTACCAGTGCACCTCGGCGCACTCCCACTTCACCGCCAATCCGATCTGTTCTTGGGTCACCGACGAGGGGCGGATCAGCATCAGTGGTCGGACGTTGGTCCGCACGGCGGGGAGCACGGTGAGCAGGGAGCCGCTCGCCGACGACGAGGCGGTGCTCGCCGCCTACCGCGAGCACTTCGGCATCGTCCTGGACAGGGTCCCCGCGGGGCCGGGACGGCCCACCGACGCGCCGGGCTGACCGGCGGGCCCCACGGTTCAGCCGGCCCGTTGACCGCCCGCCCGACCGGTGCCCGGTGGCCTCGCGGCGGACCGGGAGGCGAGGGCAGGTCCCCCCGAGACCTGCCCGCCGCCCCCTCGGGCCCGCCGTTCACGCCCCCGCGGCACCCGCCTGCGCCTCCTGGTCCACCGTCTCGCGCAGCGAACGGGCCAGGAGGTACGCCAGGTACGGCTCGTCCCGCATGGCGAGGTGCAGCCGGTTGTTGGTCATCCGCAGGTAGGGAGTGAGCAGCAGCTCAAGCGCGGCGGGCGGGTCCGCGAGGTGGCCCCCCGGGTTCCACGACCGGAAGACCAGCTTCCCCCGCTCGGCCAGGTCCACCACCCGTTCCCGCAGCTCCGTGCAGTGCTCGGCCCAGGTGTGGAACAGGCCGGGCAGCCTTCCCGCGTCCTCGCCGAACGCCCGGCGCACCCGGGCGAACCGACGGCGCACGTCGGGGCCCATGGTGTTGTAGCCCCGGTCGTAGCCCGCCTGGGTGGGGGGCGCCGCCAGGGAGAAGGTCCGCAGCCAGAACTCCTGGTAGTGCAGGAGGAATTCCTCGATCCGCTGGTCGTCACGGAGGAAGGCGGTGGCCATCACCATCATGAGCTGTGCGCCGAGGGTCAGTTGGGCGGGGCGCCGCCGCAGGTCCATGGAGCGGGCGGCCTCGATGACCAGGTCGGAGGAGTGCTTGAAGTGCCACTCGGCCAGGGCCACCCCGGCCTCGCCGCCGTACCTGCCCCACTCCGGCTCGTAGGGCTCGAAACTGAACGTGTTGGTGGGGCGCAGCCGCGCCCGTCCGTCGGGCTCCAGCAGCAGCTTGCGCTGCTCCGGGGTGTAGTCGATCTCGAACATGGTGCTGTAGAAGTCGACCAGTTCCGGCTTGATCTCGTACAGCGCGGGCCGGTCCTCCAGGAAGGCGCTGACCGCGGTCCGCGAGCGCCGGAGGATCTGACGGGTGTCCGCCCCCGCCCGAGGTCTCAGCCGTAGTCGGAGGTGCGGCCCCTCAAGCCAGCTGTGGACGAAGAAGTACTCGCTCACCAGACCATCCACGATCAGCCCGTTGACCAGTGGGTCGACGCACTGCATCAGCAGGGGACCCGGGTCCCCCGCGTAGAAGATATGAATGGCCTGCCATTCGCCAGGCACTATGCCCTGCGTGGTCATGTCGTTTCACCCACCTCGACGCCATGCCCCGTACCGCAGCGTTGCTCCAGTGAAACGTGACATCAGTCGCATGAGCTTCACTTGAACGCGCAACCAAAACGCTACGAAACAGGTCACCTGCCCCGCCGCGGGGTGGCCGAAATCCCGGGACCGCAACCAAGCGGCCCGGTTGGGCGCCGCACCACCGGCCCCGGGTCATCGTTGCGGCGGTCCCGGGGCCGGTGGGCGCGCGGTGGTGAGCCTCGGTTCGCGCCGGGGGACGGTGAGGTGGGTGACCGTCGTCATGGCGCGGCTGCCGGACGTCCCGGCGGGGTGACCGGCCGCCCCGGTGGGTGGGGAGGGCGGGTCCGGCAGGGACCGAGGGCTCACACGTATTCGCGGTACCGGGCGCAGAGCTGGGCCACTGCCCGAGAAGCGCGCCGGTGCACCTCTTCGACCGGTATGCCCAGGGCCGCCGCGGCCTGGGCCGGAGAGGAGCGCAGGATGTGCAACCGCCTGACCACGTCACGGTCCGTGGCGTCCCACACGGTCAACGCGCGTAGTACCTCACCGCGCTCGGACATCACCGCCCGACTGTCGATCGTCGTCTCCATCGAACTCCCCCGATGCTGTCGCGGTCGCCGTAACGGCCGAAGCAGAGCACGACCGGGGTGGCCCAGTCGAACCGTCGATAACCATAAGTGTGCCGAGCGTGTTCCCAAAGGGCGCGCAGGGGCCTGTTCGGCGAGCGGGCGGGTCTGCGCGATGGGCGGTCGCCTCAGCTCGACCAGCGGTCGGCCCGGCGCGCCGGCGCGCACCGCGCACGTGCGCTGGTAGGCGCCGTACCGTCACTCCGGAGCCGCGCATGTCATCGCTGCCGGGGCCGGGTGCGCAGCGACGGCGGCGACGGGTGCACCCCCGGGCGGTACTTGGGAAACCGTGCGGTGATCTTCATCCCGGCGCCCACCGCGGTCTCCAACACCAGCCCGTAGTCGTCGCCGTAGACCTGGCGCAGCCGCTCGTCCACGTTGCGCAGGCCGATGCCGGTGGAGGGACCGCCCTCGCCGCGCAGGACCGCCCGCAGCCGCTCGGGGTCCATCCCCACCCCGTCGTCCTCGATCACCACCACGGCCTCGGCACCCGCGTCCCGGGCCACGATGGAGATGTGACTGCGCGCCACGGAGCCCTCGAGGCCGTGTTTGACCGCGTTCTCCACCAGCGGTTGCAGGCACAGGAAGGGCAGGCTGACCGCCAGCACCTCGGGGGCGATCTGGAGGGTCACCGCCAGCCGTTCCCCGAACCGGGCCCGGACCAGGTTCAGGTACTGCTCGATGGAGTGCAGCTCGTCCACGAGGGTGGTGAACTCCCCGTGCCGGCGGAACGAGTAGCGGGTGAAGTCCGCGAACTCCAGCAGCAGGTCACGCGCCCGCTCCGGGTCGGTCCGCACGAACGACGCGATGGCGGCGAGCGAGTTGAACAGGAAGTGCGGGGAGATCTGGGCGCGCAGGGCCCGGATCTCGGCCTCGATGAGCCGGGTGCGGGAGTGGTCGAGCTCGGCGAGCTCGAGCTGGACGGAGACCCAGCGGGCCACCTCGCTGGTCGCCCGCACCAGCACCGGCGACTCCCGGGCGCCGAACGCGGCGAGGGTGCCCACCACCCCGTTGTCCCCCGTGAGCGGGGCCACCACGGCCCAGCGGATGGCGCATCCCTCCTGGGCGCAGGTGAGCGGGAAGGCCTCGCTGCGGCCCGTCTCCAGGACCTGCCGGACCTGCGTCATCAGTCCCGCGGTGTGGTGTTCGCCGGAGCCGTCCCAGGTGAGCACGGTGGACCGGTCGGTCAGGCAGAGGGCGTCGGTGCCCAGCAGGGTGCGCAGCCGCCGCGCCGCCTTGCGTGCGGTGTCCTCGGTGAGCCCGGCGCGCAGCGGCGGCGCGGCGAGCGAGGCGTTGTGCAGGGTCTGGAAGGTGGCGCGCTCCACCGGGGTGCCCAGGGCCCGCCGGCCTGCCCCCCGGCGGCGGCCCGCGACGTGTCCGAGCGCCGCGCCGGCCGCCAACAGCAGCACGGAGCCCACCGCGAGCCCGAGGGTCACCAACACGGTCAACGTGTCGCTCCCTCGGGCAGGTGGAGACGGGCCATGGTGGCGCCGGTACCGGGCGGTATCCGGCTCGCGGTGGCCAGGGAGACCACGATCATCGCCAGGAAGCCCAGGGGCACCGACCAGACCGCCGGCCAGGCCAGCAGCGCCCTCGGCCAGCCGCCCTCGGGGAAACCGGCCATGGTGGCGGCAACCGCGGCCAGCGCCGCCCCGCCGCCGACCAGCAGACCGGTGACCGCCCCGGCCGCGGTGAGCCGCCGCCACCAGATCCCCAGCACCAGCAGCGGGCAGAACGACGACGCCGAGACGGCGAACGCCAGGCCCACCGTGTCGGCCACCGGCAGGTCGCTGACCGCCAGGTAGGCGGCCACCGGAACGCTCATCGCCAGCACCGTGGCCAGCCGGAAGTGCCGCACCCCGAGGGAGGGCAGCAGGTCCTGGGTCAGCACTCCGGCCACGGACATGGTCAGTCCCGAGGCGGTGGACAGGAACGCGGCGAACGCACCGCCGACGAGCAGTGCCTCGAGCAGGTCCCCGCCGAGTCCCCCCAGCAGCCGGCCCGGCAGCAGCAGGACCGCGGCGTCGGTGCCCCCGGTCATGATGAGCTCCGGTTCGTACAGCCGCGCCAGCGCCCCGTAGACCGGGGGCAGGAGGTAGAAGGCGCTGATCATCCCGAGGACGACCAGGGTGGTGCGGCGGGCGGCGTGCCCGTTGGGGCTGGTGTAGAAGCGCACCACGACGTGTGGCAGCCCCATGGTGCCCAGGAAGGTGGCGACGATCAGTCCGTAGGTGGAGTACAGCGGGTGGGCGTCCCTGCTGCCGGAGAGCGGCTCCGCCCAACTCGAGGTGCCAGCCGAGGCGTGCTCGGCCGGCCTGGGCACCGTTGAGCCGGGGGTGAAGCGCAGGTCCGTGCCGCCCTCGATGGTGTGCGTGCCCGGTTCGAGGAGGACGCCCTCGTCACGGTAGCGGGTGGCGTCCACGGTCCCGGTGACGGTGACCGTCAGCGGCTCCTCGATCCGCAGCCGCAGGGTGTCCTCCACCTGCACCTGGGTGTGCTGGCGGAACGTCGGCGGTTCGTCGAACGGCCCGCGGGGGGTGCCGTCGCCGTGCCAGGCCGCCACCAGGAACAGCGCGGGCACCAGCAGCGCGGTCAGCTTCAGCACGTACTGGAAGGCCTGGACGAAGGTGATGCTGCGCATCCCCCCGGCGGCCACCGCGGCGGTCACCACGACCGCCACCAGTAAGCCCCCGGTCCACCGCGGCGCCCCGGTGATCACCCGCAGGGTCAGCCCGGCCCCCTGGAGCTGCGGCAACAGGTAGAGCCAGCCCACCCCGACCACGAACGCGCTGGCCGCCCGGCGCACGGTGCGGGACTCCAGCCGGTCCTCGGCGAAGTCCGGCAGGGTGTAGGCGCCGGACCTGCGCAGCGGCGCCGCCACGAACAGCAGCAGCACCAGGTAGCCGGCGGTGTAGCCGACCGGGTACCAGAGCATGTCTGTGCCCTGGGCCAGCACCAGGCCGGCCACCCCGAGGAACGAGGCCGCCGACAGGTACTCACCGCTGATCGCGGCGGCGTTCAACCGCGGCGGGACGCTGCGGGAGGCGACGTAGAAGTCGGAGGTCGTGCGGGAGATCCGCAGCCCGAGGCCGCCGATCAGGACGGTGGCCACCACCACGACCGCGACGGCCGTCACCGCGTACGCCTGGTTCACCGGTGGGCCCCGTCCCCTGGGGTGCGGGCGTCGCTCGGTCTGGCCCCGTCCACGCGCTACTGGCCCTCGACCAGGTCCACGAAGTCCTGTTCGTTGCGCTCGGCCCGCCGCACGTACCAGTGGCCCAGGCAGAGCAGCACCGGGTAGGTCGCGCCCCCGAGCACCAGCCACACCAGCGCCGGGCCGGAGAGCCAGGGCCCCAGGCCGTCGGGGACCGCGGCGAAGACCAGGGGGAGCGTGCCGACCAGCAGGGCCAGCACACCGAACCCGCACAGACCGGCACGCAACTGGCTGCGCATCAGGCCGCGGACGTAGGCCCCTCCCACCTCGGTCTGCTCGTCGATCTCCGAGCGGACCCCGAGCTGGCGCACCGGGCGGCGGCGCAGCGGCTCGCCGACCACCACCTCGCGGCGGGGCGCGGGACGTTCGGACACGGCACGACCCCCTTCCCCCAGCCGGATGACCCGGCACACCGTCAGGCGTTCGGTTCGGGAGTGTAATCGCGAAGAGCGACCGTTGACCCGGCCTCGGCCGGATCAATCACGTTCCGGTTCGGCACGGGCGACGGGGGACCCGGGTGGGGAGCGGATCAGCCCCCCGGGCCGCTGGCCAGGTCGCCGTAGGCGATCTCCAGCTCGGTGTAGGACTCCTCCGCCCGGCGGAACGCGATCTCCATGGCCGCCGCCGCCCGCGGCCCGGCGAACCGCTGGGCCGACTCGTGCAGCTCGTACAGCACGTCCGCCCAGTGCCCCGCCGCGCTCTTGGCCCGGGCGAGCAGCGTGGCCAGTTCCTTGGCGTCCACGGGGGTGGTGGACGTCAGCCCGCGCAGCTCGTCCAGCAAGGCGTCGATCGACACGTCCGTCTCGGACACGAAGGGCCCCTCTGTCGTGGTTCACGCCCCGGAGGGCACCCCGTGTCGGACAGGGTAGGAGGAGCGGGGCCCGTGCCGCAGGCGGGCAGGGCACGATTCCCGTGAACGGCAGCCTCGACGCGCCGTACGGCGCCCGGCGAGCGACGAACGGCTCAGCGGTCCCGGGCCTGTCGGACCAGCAGGTCCCTCAGTTCCCTGGCGTGACGGCGACTCACCGCGAGCACCGCGTCCCCCACCCGGACACTGGTGCTGCCGGCGTCCAGGCGCAGCTCGTCGATCCGGCGCAGGGCCACCAGGTGGCGGCGGTGGATCCGGACGAAGCCCTGGGCGCGCCAGCGTTCCTCCAGCACGGACAGCGGGATGCGCACCAGGTGGCTCGCCCCGTCCACGGTGTGCAGCCGGGCGTAGTCCCCCTGGGCCTCGGCGTAGGTGATCTCCTCCGCCTGGACGAAGCGGGTCACCCCGGCCAGCTCCACCGGGATGTGGTCCGGGGTGATGTCGGGCGGACGGACCTCGGCCGCCCGTTCGCGCTGCCGCCCCCGCTCGCCCTCGCGGTCGTCCGGGGACCGTTCCTCGGGGCCGCCCGGGGCCGCCGGCTCCTGGCCCACCGCCCGTCGACCGCTCAGCGCGGCCAGTTCCGCGACCCTGCGCACCGCCTCGGCGAGCCGTTCCCGACGCACCGGTTTGAGCACGTAGTCCACCGCGTCCAGGTCGAAGGCCCGGACCGCGAAGTCCTCGTAGGCGGTGACGAAGACGATCAGTGGGGGTTCGGCGAACCCGGCGAGCAGGCGCGCCATGTCCAGGCCGTTGAGACCGGCCATGTGGATGTCCAGGAAGACGACATCGATGGCGTCCTCACCGTCCGGGCCCCCTTCGAGCGCCCGGCTGATCCGGCGCAGGGCCGCGGTCGCGTCGACCGCTCCCTCCGCCCGGGCCACCCGCGGGTCGGCGCGCAGCAGGTACAGCAGCTCTTCGAGCGCGGGTTCCTCGTCATCCACCGCCAGAGCACGCAGCATGCGGCGGAGTCTAGGCAATGGCGCGCGCGACGGACACGGCCTGGACAACACCATCCGACGCGGAACCGCGCACGGACCGCCCCCACCCACCGCCTCCGGGGCGCGGACACCGGCCGGCACGGGCCTTCCGCACCGCGGCCGGGCCGGGGGTCCGGAGGGGGTTCGCACGCCATCCTCCCGCGGCCGACCAGGTGTTCGGGCCCGCGCGGCGGGTGCGCGGGCCGCTCCCGGGCTCCGTCCCCCGGACCCGGGCCACAGGGGTACGGCCGGGCCGCTCCGGGCGTTGTCCTGCCCGACCCGGGCCCTCAGGGTGCGGCCAGGGGGAAGTTCGGGCTGCGCCGCACCCTGCCGTCGCCGTCCACGGTCAGCAGGGCGTAGTCCGGCAGGGTGCCGATCCAGGCGTGTGCCTCGGGACCCATGACCACGGCCGCGGTCGCGTAGGCGTCGGCCCAGGTGAGGTCCGGCCCGGTGACGGTCGCCGCGAGCAGGGCAGCGGCCGGGCGGCCTGTGCGGGGGTCGATGATGTGGGCACCGCGCTCGGCGCCGCCCGAGGTCGCCACGGCGTGGTCGTGGCCCGCGACGACGGCGAGGAGCCGCCCGGGGCGCCGGGGATCGGCGACGCCCGTGCGCCAGGGCGTGCCCGGCCTCGGGGGCGCCCCGAGACACACGTCGCCGCCGCCGTTGACGCTGCTGCGCGGGGCGCCGGCGGCACGCAGCAGCGCGTGCGCCCGCTGGGTGGCCCACCCCTTGACCAGCCCGCACGGGTCCAGCACCCCGGCGGCCCGGGCCGAGAAGCAGCCGCCGGTGCGCTGCTCCGCCTCCTCGCACCAGCCCAGTACGAGCCGCACCTCCGGCGGCGCGTCGGTCCGGTGCAGCTCGCCGCGCGCCAGGCGGCTGACGGCGCTGTCGGGCCGGAAGGGGGAGAAGGCGCGGTCCACGCGGTGGAGGAGCGCGACGGCGCCGCGCAGCCCGCCGAGCACCGCCGGGGTGGGGGCGTGCCGGACGTCGAAGGAGAAGACCGTCCCCATCACCGGTTCGGTGTGCCGCACCCGGTCCGGCTCCACGGTGGTGCGGCCGCCGCCGGGGAGGACCGTCGTCTCAGCCACGGACCTGGTCCAGGGCGCTCTGGAGGGACTGCGCGTAGCCCTCGCTGGTGTAGCTGGCGCCGGAGACCGCGTCGATGTGCGCGCTCTGGGCGGCCAGGGCCTCGTCGGTGAGGCGCGGCAGTGCGTAGGCGGCGATCTCCCGGTCGCGGTCGTTGTCCGAGGGCGCCTGAAGGACCCGCACCGCGGTGAGCCGCCCGTGGGTCAGGGTCGCCGCCACCTGCACCGGCCCGTAGCGGGTGTCGACGGTGTCGCCGGTGTAGGTGCCCGACCGGGCTCCCCAGGCCTGGCCGGGTGCCGTGCCGCCGCCCGTGGGCTCGCGGTCCGGGGCGGGCGCGGTCACCTGGGCGAGGTGGTGGGGCTTGAGCGCCAGCAGCAGGACGATGCCCACGACGGTGGCGACGACGAACACGGTGGTGCGGCGCACGACGGCTCCCAGGGGGACGTTGCGGGGTGGGCGCTGCCCGCGGGCGGGCGGGCTCACAGGGCGAAGGACTCGTGGTGGACCCGGCTCCGGGGGACCCCCGCGGCCCGCAGGGCCCGGTGGGCCGCCTCCGTCATCCCCGGGGGCCCGCACAGGTACACGTCGCGGTGGGCCACGTCGGGCACGAGCGACGCGAGCGTCGCGGCGGTGAGCGGCAGCGCGTGACCGGCCGGCCGGCCGACGGAGTAGTGGACGCGGGCGCCCCGGGCGGCAGCGACCTCGTCGAGCTCGCGGCGCAGGACCAGGTCGTCGGGGGTGCGCGCCCAGTAGATCAGCACGGGGTCGCCCGGCAGCGTCTCGAAGAGCGCCCGCAGGGGCGTGATGCCGACCCCGCCGGCCAGCAGCAGGGTCCTTCGGCTTCTGGCCCGCTGCGCGGTGAGCGCCCCGTACGGCCCCTCCGCCCAGACCCGGGTGCCCGGGCGCAACCGGGCGAGGGCGGCGCTGTGGGAGCCGACGGCCTTCACGGTGATCCGCAGGCCGTGCGGCCCGGCGGGGGCGGACAGGGAGTAGGGGCTCGCGGTCCACCACAGGCCCCGGGCGAGGAAGCGCCAGCGGAAGAACTGGCCGGGCCGCGCGGCGAGACGGTCCAGGCGCTCGCCGGTGACGAGGACGGACACGACGCCCGGCCCCTCCTGGCGCACCCCGGCCACCCGCAGCCGGTGGCGGCGGGCCGCCCGCAGGGGCACCAGGACGCGGAACCAGCCCACGAGGCCGGCCGCCCCCAGGTAGAGGGCGTACCACAGCGCCTGCGCGCCGCGGTTGCCGACGAACTCCGCACCGTTGGCGAGCACGTGTCCGAAGGAAAGGAAGATCGCCGCGTAGGTGAGCAGGTGGAGGTAGTGCCAGGTCTCGTAGCCCAGCCTGCGCCGCGCGGCCCTCGCCGAGACGACGGCGGTCAGCAGGAACAGCGCGAACGCGGCGGTCGCCTTGAGCATCTCCGGGTAGTGCAGGACGAGCACCGTCTGGTGGACCACGCCGGTGTGTCCGGTCAGGGAGTAGCCCCAGACGATCAGCAGGGCGTGGGCGACGACCAGGGACACCGTGTACCGGCCGGCCGCCGCGTGCCAGCGTGCCAGCCGGTCGGTGCCGACCGTGCGGTCCAGCCAGGGCACCCGCGCCATCAGCACCACGAGCACCGCGCAGGTGTAGCCGGCCAGCAGCCCGGCGATGCGGCCGGCGCCGCTGATCCAGTCCCCGGCTCCGACCACGGCGGTGGTGTCGGACCACCACAGGGCGAGGACGGCCACCGCCCCGGTCCAGCCCAGCAGGTGCACGGCGGCGGGCACCAACCGGGGCCAGGGACGCGGGCGGGGTGGCAGCGCGCGGGGGCGCCGGACCGGCGGTGTTCCGGCCGCGGTGGTTCCGGCCATGGCTCCTCCGTGGGTCGTCGGGCGGGCCACGGGAGCGCCTGGCCCTCGGCGATGGCCCCAGCGTGCCCACCGGTGCTCTGAGAAC
Organism: Wenjunlia vitaminophila DSM 41686; assembly: GCF_000380165.1. Classification (GTDB taxonomy): domain Bacteria; phylum Actinomycetota; class Actinomycetes; order Streptomycetales; family Streptomycetaceae; genus Wenjunlia; species Wenjunlia vitaminophila. The sequence continues at coordinate 63,242 of NZ_KB904667.1, read as the reverse complement.
CCTCTGAAGAAGGCGCCGGAGGGATCATTCAGAGGAAACTCAGAGGCTGGCCGGGCGGCCGGGCGTCGAGGGGTGAGCGATGCTGGACGGACCATGCACGAACAGCCCGACGTCCCGACGCCCCCTCCCCTCCTGCGTCCCGACGGCAGCCCCGTCCGGGTGCTCGTCGTCGATGACGAACCGGACCTCACGGAGGTCCTCGGCGCCGCGCTGCGCTCCGAGGGCTGGCAGGTGCGGTCCGCGGACGACGGCGCGTCGGCGCTGGCCCGCGCCGCGGAGTTCGTGCCGGACGCGGTGGTCCTGGACTGGATGCTGCCGGACCTGGACGGGTTGGCCGTCCTGCGCGGCCTGCGCGAGCGCAACCCGGGGGTGTGCGTGCTGTTCCTCACCGCCCGGGACGCGGTGGAGGACCGCGTCGCGGGCCTCACCGCGGGGGGCGACGACTACGTCACCAAGCCGTTCAGCCTGGAGGAGGTGCTGGCGCGGCTCCGCGGGCTGCTGCGCCGCGCCGGCATGACCCGCTGGGGAAGCTCCTCCCGGCTGGTCGTGGGCGACCTGGTGATGGACGAGGAGGCCAGGGAGGTGACGCGGGGCGGGCAGGCCGTCGAGCTCTCCCGCACCGAGTTCGAACTCCTGCGCTTCCTCATGCGCAACCCCCGCCGGGTGATGTCCAAGGAGGTGATCCTCGACCGGGTGTGGTCCTACGACTTCGGGGGCCGCGCGCACGTGGTGGAGCTGTACATCAGCTACCTCCGCAAGAAGATCGACGCGGGGCGCCCGCCCCTGATCCACACGGTGCGCGGCGTGGGCTACGTCCTGAAGCCGGAGCCCTCGTGACCCCCGGGCGCCGGCTCCACGCACCGCGTTCCCTGCGCGCCCGCCTGACCCTGGGTCTGGTGGTGCTGTTGGCGGTGGCCTGCACCGCGGTCGGCGTGGTCACGGTGCTGGCGCTCAACCACTTCCTGATCGGCCGCCTGGACCAGCAGCTCACCGCGAGCGGCGGCAGGTTCGCGGCGAGCCTGGAGCACGAGGACGACGGGGACGCCGACAACGCCCACGACACCCGGGGGCAGGCCGAGGGCACCTACGGGGCGCGGCTGGTGGACGGGCGGGTGGTCGCGGCGGCGGTCGTGGACGACCGCGAGGGCCACGGGGTCCCGACGAGCAGCGGGGACCGACGCACCCTGGGGGCGCTGCCGCCCGACGGGTCGGCGCACAGCGTCCGGCTCTCCGCGGTGGGCCGCTACCGGGTGCAGGCCGTCCGCGGGGACGACGGCGACGTCCTGGTCACCGGGCTGCCGCTGCACCCGGTGGAGGAGACGGTGCACCGGTTGGAGGCCGTGGAGTCGGGGGTCTTCGCGGCGGCACTGGTCGTGACGGGCGTGGCCGGCGCCCTGTGGGTGCGGTACTCGCTGCGCCCGCTGGAGCGTGTGGCGCGCACCGCCGACGACGTCACCCGCCGGCCGCTGGCCACCGGTGAGGTGGACCTGCCCGCCTCCGTGCCGTACGCCGACCCGGGTACCGAGGTGGGGCGGGTCGCCACCGCGCTCAACCGGATGCTGGGCCACGTCGGGGACGCGCTGCGCAGCCGGCAGGCCAGCGAGGAGCGGCTGCGCGCCTTCGCCGCCGACGCCGGACACGAACTGCGCACCCCGGTCGCCACGGTCCGGGCGCGTGCCGAGCTGGCCCTGCGGCACGCCGGCCCCGTCCCCGTGGAGGTGCGGCACGCCCTGCACCGCATCGCCGCGGAGTCGCACCGGATGTCGGTGCTCGTGGACGACCTGCTGCTGCTGGCCCGGCTGGACGCGGGCCGCCCGCTGGACCGCCGGCCGGTGGACCTGACGCGCATCGCCCTGGACGCCGTCGATGACGCGCGGGCGCTGTCCCCCGACCACCGCTGGGAACTCGACCTGCCCGAGGAACCGGTGTCCGTCCCCGGTGACGAGCACCGCCTCCACCAGGTCGTCGCCAACCTCCTGGGCAACGCCCGCCTGCACACGCCTCCGGGCACCCGGGTGGTCCTGGCCCTGGCCGTCACGGACGGCTGGGCGGAGCTCTCCGTGACCGACAGCGGCCCCGGCATCCCCGCGGCACTGCTGCCGGACGTCTTCCGGCGGTTCTCCCGCGCGGACGTCTCCCGCTCGCGCCGTGGGGGTTCCACCGGCCTCGGCCTGGCGATCGTCGAAGCGGTGGTCAACGCGCACCACGGCACCGTGGACGTGAGCAGCCGGCCCGGTCTCACCCGCTTCCGCATCCGGCTCCCCACGGGCCGGGAGGAGACCGGCGGCGGCTGAACGGGGCGGGGGCGCGGAACAGCGCCGGGGGGTGCCGGCGGACCCTGGGGCGCCGGTGGCACGACGACGTCCCCCGCGGAGTTCAGTCCTCCTCCGGGTCCCGGCGCCTGTCCCCGCGCTCCGGCCGCCCGGCGAAGCCGTCCAGCAGGTCCGACTCGCCCACCATCGCCAGCAACGAGGGCGCCTCGGCCACCTCCAGGTAGTCGGCGCCGCAGGCGTAGCACCGTTGGAGGTGCGCGGCCACCTGCCGGTCCTCCTCCGGCGTCAGCGCGCCTAACACGTACGCGCCCAACAGCATCTGGACGTGGGCACCTTCGTGTGGTGACTCGGACATGCGGAAACCCCCGTTCTCCGGCATCTTCGAGCCCTCTATTCTGCGCGCCGCCCGAACACACCGGCAAGGATCGCGCGGGCGCACCGGGTGGGGTCCCAGGGCGCTGCCGCGATCTGGCGCACACCAACAAACCCCTTTGTTTCCAAGGGTGTTGGGGTAACACGGCAGGTGGGCCGGGCGATCGGACGGACGACCTGACGTGGGGGCGAGGCAGGGTCGCACCGGCCTCGGCGTATCGTTCCGCCGGTGGTACGCCACTCCCCCCGCGGACCCCGCGCGGACCCCGCCCGTGGGGACGCGGGGACGTGGGGACGTGGGGAGTCCACGACCCGAGTGCGTCGCGCCCCCGGGAGGCACCGGGCACGACGTGCGGTCCCAGCGCCGCACCCGCAGCACGGCCCGAGGAGGGCACCTTCCCATGCCGGACGACAGACCGACGCCCGCCGCACCACCGCGGTCGGCAGCCACCCCGGTCCCTTCCTCGCCGGGCGCCACGGAGCGCGCCGGGGCCGGACCCCCCGGTGCCCCGCCGGCCGGTCTTGCCATGATCCTGATCCTGGGCACCCTGTCCGCGCTCGTCCCCCTCTCCCTGGACATGTACCTGCCGGCACTGCCGGAGATCGGCGACGCGCTGCACAGCACCACCCCCCGGGTGCAGCTCACCCTCACCGCATGTCTGGCGGGGCTGGCACTGGGCCAGTTGGTGGTGGGGCCGCTCAGCGACGCGCTGGGCCGGCGCCGGCCGCTGCTGCTCGGCCTCGCGGTGTTCTCCCTGGCCACCTTCGCCTGCGCGGTGGCACCCGACGTGCCCGCCCTGATCGCCTGTCGCCTGCTCCAGGGGCTCGCCGGGGCCGCGGGGATAGTGATCGCCCGGGCCGTGGTCCGCGACCTGTACTCGGGTCTCGACGTGGCGCGGTTCTTCTCCACCCTGATGCTGGTCTCCGGTGCGGCGCCGATCCTGGCCCCGCTGCTGGGCGGCCAGGTGCTGCGGTTCACCGCCTGGCGCGGCATCTTCGTGGTGCTGGGGGCGGCCGGGGCGGCGCTCACCGTCGTCGTCGCCCTGTGGTTGCGGGAGACCCTGCCCCCGGAGCGCCGGCACACCGGGGGGTTCCGGCAGACCCGGCGCACCGTGCGCGGGCTGCTGGGGCACACCCGGTTCCTGGGGTACGTGCTCACCGGCGCGTTCGGGTTCGCGGCGTTGTTCGCCTACGTCTCCGGCTCGTCGTTCGTGGTCCAGGAGCTGTACGGGGCGTCGCCGCAGACGTTCAGCCTGCTGTTCGGGCTGAACTCGGTGGGCATGGTGACCATGGGTCAGGTCAACGGCAAGGTCCTGGTCGGCCGGGTGCGGTTGGACCGGGTGCTCGCCGTTGGGCTGACGGCCAGCGGGGTGGCCAGCGGCACCCTGGTGGTGCTGGTCTCCGGGGCGGTGGGGAACGTCGGCCTGGCGCCGGTGGCCGGCTGCCTGTTCGTGCTGACGTCGGCCATGGGCATCACCCTGCCCAACACCACCGCTCAGGCACTGGTGCTCACCCCGCACGCCGCGGGCACCGCGTCGGCGCTGCTGGGCACCGTGCAGTTCCTGATCGGAGCGGTGGCGCCACCGGTGGTGGGCCTGGGCGGGGAGGGGTCCGCGGTCCCGATGGCGCTGGTGATGACGGGCTCCACCGTGGTGGCCGCGGCGGCCTTCGTCGGCCTGTGCCGGCCCTGGCGGCGGACCGCGGACGCGACGGCCGGCTGAACCACCCACCGGCGTGTTCGAACGTGGCCTACCCCACTCGGACCAGCTCTCGGGAACCTCGGCAGGGGGGCGGTCGTTGGCGGGACAGGGCAAAGAGTCAGTCAAGTCATCGATTCGGTGCACGCCCGGCACCGGGAATGAGCGAGAAATCATGGGTGTCAGCCTCAGCAAGGGCGGCAACGTATCGCTGACCAAGGAAGCCCCGGGCCTCACCGCGGTGACTGTCGGCCTCGGCTGGGACGTGCGCACGACCACCGGTTCTGACTTCGACCTCGACGCGTCGGCCCTGCTCGTCAAGGAGGACGGCAAGGTCCTCACCCCGCAGCACTTCGTGTTCTTCAACAACCTCAAGAGCCCCGACGGCTCGGTCGAACACACCGGTGACAACCTCACCGGCGAGGGCGAGGGCGACGACGAGCAGATCAAGGTCAACCTGGCCACGGTGCCGGCCGAGGTCTCCAAGATCGTGTTCCCGGTCTCCATCTACGAGGCGGAGGGTCGCGGGCAGAGCTTCGGTCAGGTCCGCAACGCCTTCATCCGCGTGGTGAACCAGGCCGGCGGCTCCGAGTTGGCCCGCTACGACCTCACCGAGGACGCCTCGACGGAGACGGCCATGGTCTTCGGCGAGCTCTACCGGCACGGGACGGAGTGGAAGTTCCGCGCCGTCGGGCAGGGCTACGCCTCGGGGCTCGCCGGGATCGCGCAGGACTTCGGCGTCAACGGCTGACCCACCCCTCGACAGCAAGGAGCCGTACGACATGGCAGGGTTCTTGGACCGTGCGAAGGAATCGGCCACCCGGGCCCTGAACGAGGGCCGGCACAAGGTCGATGAGGTGCAGGAGAAGCGCGCCGGGCAGGACCTGCTGCGCAAGCTCGGCGCCGCCTACTACGCGCAGCAGCAGGGCCACGGCTCGCCCCAGGCCGTGCAGGACGCGTTGAACGCGGTGGAGGAGTTCGCCCGGACGCACGGCGACACGCACCTGCGCCCGTAACGGCCATCCGGTCCGGGACCGGGGGCCTTCCCCTTCGGGAGGGCCCCCGCCGGAGCCGTTCGCCGACGCGACGCGGGGCATCCGGCCCCCGAACCGGCGGTGCCGCCCCGTGGAGCCGGCGCCCGCCCGACGGGAACGTCCGCGGCGCGGCAGCCCCGGAGAGCGGGAAACCCGCGGGGCGTCCCGTGGAATCCCCCGCCCCCGGGCGGGGGAGGAAGTCAACGACAACGCCACGCGCGCCCGGAAGGCGGCACCACGGGGGAGAACACATGCACACGACCGACCCGTCCGACGACGACTTACCGTCACGTGATCGCTTCGCCCAGTGGTCAGAGCTACTGGCCTCGTCCATCGTGCCGGTGCGGCTGCACAGCGACCACGTCGAGGACTTCCACGGCACTCTGAACACCCGGAACCTCGGCTCGGTCCAGGTCTTCACCCTGACCTACCCGTCGCTCAGGGCCCAGCGCACGGAGCAACTGATCCGGCGCTCCGACCCCGGCCTCTGCCAGCTCCTGGTCCCGCTGCGGGGCAGCATGACGCTGGGGCACGCCGGTCACGAGATGACGCTGCGCCCCCGGGACCTGGTCATCAAGGACTCCTCCCAACCGTTCTTCTCCCGGGTCCCGCCCGGCGATGGTCCGCTCGGCCACCTGGTCGCCCAGTTCTCGCGGAGCCTGCTCTCCTTCCGCGCCTCGGACGTCCACCGCCTGACCGCCGCCCGCATCCGGACCGACCAGGGCATGGGCGCCCTCCTCGCCGGGATGCTGATCCGGCTCGGCACCGACAGCCAGTGCTGCCGCCCCGCCGAGGCCAGCCGACTGGGAGCGGTGGTGGTGGACCTGTTCGCCGCGTTACTCGCCCAGCACCTCGACGCCGAGGCCGCGCTGACCCGGGACGCCTACCGCCGCGCGCTGCTGCTGCGCATCCACGCCTTCATCCACCAGCACCTGGCCGACCCCGAGCTGACCCCCGCCGTGATCGCCGCCGCGCACCACATCTCGCTGCGCCACCTCCACCGGCTCTTCCACGAGGAGCAGACCACCGTCGCGGCCTGGGTCCGGCAGCAGCGACTGGAGCACTGCCGCCAGGACCTGGCCGATCCCCGGCTGGCCGCCCGCCGCATCCACACCATCGCCGCCCGGTGGGGCTTCGCCAGGGCCGCGGACTTCAGCCGGGCCTTCCGCTCCGCCTACGGAGTGAGCCCGAAGGACTACCGGGACATCGCCCTGCGGGCCGCGCCTGGCACACACGGACAAGAGAAGTGCGCTTTCTGCTAAGGACGCGCCCCGCGACGCCCTGCGAAACTCCAGGAGGACCACCCGGTCGCGACTCGCCCCATGACCGCCGACGATGACCGGTGGCCCGGTCCCGCGAGGACCGGGTGAGCCAGTCGTGTCGGCCCCGGGCCAGGCGCAGGTCCGTCACGGGGGTGCGGACCTGCGCCGTTCGGCCGACGGCCCGCCCCGCGGGCGCCAGGGTGCCGGGGAGGCGCCGTCCGGTCAGCCGGGTGCCGCCCGGGGCGAACCCGCCGTCAGCGCCCGGTGGGCACCCGGTCGATGGTCGGTGCCCGCAGGCCGAACTCCAGGCAGCGGACCGCGTGGTGCCAGGCGGTGTCCCGTACCTGGCAGGCGCGCAGGACCTCGCCGGGCGTCCGCACCACCTCCGACCCGAGGTAGCGGTCCTGGTCGTCGAAGTGGAGCTGGAGCACGGTGCGCGCGTCGAACAGCCAGAAGTCCGCCATGGGCAGGTCGAGTTTGGCCGCGTCGGAGCGGAGCAGGCTGCGTATGTCCTCGCCCGCCTCGATGTTGGTCCACCCGGTCACCAGCAGGTACCCCTGCTCGGGCGTCGGCGGCGCGTCGACCAGCCGGACCCGGCCGATGCGCTTTCCCTGCGCCGTCTGTCGGCGGACGTCCATGCACCACGGGCGGTAGGCGCTGGCGTCCGGGTCCTCCCCCTGGAGGAACCGCTGGTAGGCCTCCGTCTGCCGGTCACTGTCGTAGCCCTGCCTGGTCTCCCACCGCCAGGCGGTGTGCTCGAACTCCTCGAAGAGGGACATGAACTGAGCGTCATCGATGAACTCAGACATCACCGCTAACCTTCGGACTCGAAGCAGTCGAACACCGAAAAGCTCTGTGCAGTCAGTTTCTTAGCAACAACCCATAACTTTCCTGGCATACTCGGTCTCCCTTCGTCGCAGTCCAGCATGCCCCGGACCCGACCGTCTCATCGAGGGCGCACGGTGTCGCCCTCCGGAGGCCATGCGTCACCCCACGAGGTGTCACGTGCGGCACGGTAGAGATCGGGGTCGCGCTTCTTGGTGACGACCGTCCGGCGCACCGTCAGGTCGTCCGCGCAGAGCTGGAGGGTGACCATGCCCTTGCGCTGGGCGGGGTGGCGCAGCACGCGGTGCCGGGCCGTGGGCAGGGGGGTGCGGGACGCCACGAGGTAGCTGAACTTCTCGTCCTCGTATCCGAGCGACCCGCCCTTGACCTGCCGGTGCACCGAGGAACGGGGGAGCCGCACGGCGAAGTGGCACCAGTCCTCGCCGGGAACGACCGGGCAGGCCGCGCCGTGCGGGCAGGGCGCCACCACGGACCAACCGGCCTCGATCGCCTGCTCCCTGGCCCGCAGGACCCTCCGGTATCCGGCCGGGGTCCCGGGTTCCACCACCGCCACCACCCGACCGCGCGCCAGGACCTCGGCGACGACCCGTTCGCGGTCCTCGCCGGTCAGCTCACCCAGCACGTAGGAGACGGTCACCAGGTCGGCGCCGGGGACCTCGAGCCCCGCGCCGATCCGCTGCCGTCGCCACTCGGCGGTGCGGGCGAGCACCGGCGACGCCGCGGCGAGCTCCCGGCCCAGCTCCAGGGCCGGCCCGGCCCAGTCGAGCACCGTGGTGCGGCCCACCGTCGGCCAGGCGTCGGCGACGGCCCAGGCCGCCGCCCCGGTCCCTCCGCCGACGTCCACGTGGCTGCCGGGCGCCCACGTCGGGGCCAACGCGGCGAACGCTCCCAACGCGGACCGCACCGCGGCGTAGGTCGCCGGCATCCGGTACGCGGCGTACGCGACGACGTCCTCCCGCCGGCTGAGCAGGGGGTGGTCGGTGGCCATCCCCACCGTGCCGCGGTAGTGCGCCATCAGCCGCTCCACCGCTCCGGCCAACGGCTTGGGGGACGCGCCGGCGAGGCCGCGGTCCAGGGCGCGGACGAGCTCTGCGGGCAGGTCCACCTAAGCCCCCGGTTGGTCGAACTCCCCGGCCTTCACGCCGAGGACGAAGTCCCGCAGGGCCGCGGGGCCGATGGCGACGATCTCCTGGGGCCGGTCGCCCTCCCGGATGTGGACGGTCCCGCCGTCGGCGGCGACCTCCAGGCAGTTGTGGCTTCCGTCCACCCCGGAGAAGGAGGACTTCTGCCATATTGCGGGGGAGGGCACGACACGCCTTTCACAGCTCACGATGGATCTCACGGATGTGATCTCGCGACTGGGGTACGGCCAGCGCGACCTCCTCCACCTTATCCAAGGTCTCCCGGTACCTCCTGAGCTGAGCTTCCGCATCCAGCCAGGCGAGCCCGTACGGGGCGTCCAACTGCACGGTGTCCAGCCTGGGCACCTCTCCACCCGCGTAGAGCATGGAGAGACCGGCCCCGCCGAACCCGTCGAGGTCGAAGGGGATCACGCGCACGGTGACGTTCGGCAGCTCGGAGACCTCGAGCAGGTGAACCAACTGCGCACGCGCGACCGCCCTGTCCGCCACCCGGATCCGCAGGGGCGCCTCGTGGATGATCGCGGTGAGATCCGGCGCGTTCTCGTGTCGCAGCACCTCCTGCCGGCGCACGCGGAACTCGACCCGTTCCTCCAACTGGCGCGGCGACAACGCGGGGCTCCCGTAGGACAGCAGCGCGCGGACGTGGGCCTCCGTCTGCAACAGGCCGGGAACGTGGGCGGACTGCAACACGCGCATGTGGGTGGCGCCGGACTCCAACTCGGCGAGGTCCATCGCCTCCCGGCCGAGCAGGCCCCGGTAGCTCTCCCACCACCCCCTGCCGCGCTCGCCGGCCATGCGGACCAGGGCGTCGAGCAGGGCCCCGTCGGAGCACCCGTAGTGGGACGCCATCAACCGCAGCCGCTCCTCGCTGACCCCCGACCGCCCTGTCTCCATGTGGCTCACCTGCATCGGGGTGGTCCCGATCAGCGCCGCGGCGCGCCGCCCCGTCAGGCCCGCGGCCTCGCGCAGCCTGCGCAGTTCCCTGCCCAACCGCTCCTGGCGCGCCGTGGGGTCGCTCCGTGGAGGCATCCGTTTCCCCCTTACCCATAGGTTGCGCCACCATTATGTTGCGCCCTACGTTGGGTGGTGTGGCCATCGCCCTCAGCGATCACGAGGAGGCGTCCCCTGAGCACCGCGACCGGACGGCTCCACCCCCCGCGTTCGGACGCGGAGCCCCCTGCCAGGGGGGCGCGTTCCACCTTCGACGTCCGGTGAAGCATGGCGGGATCACTTCTGGTGCGCACATGTTCGAAGGTGGCAGGATGTGATGTGGGACACGTTCTGCCGGGGAGTCTTGACGTGGCTGAGGGTGAAGCCGGCACACCGCGGGAGCTGCGGCTGGCGCAGGCGTTCGTGGAGCTGGCGGGGGCGCCCCTGGACGTGTCGAACCCCCTCCCGACGCTGGAGCGGCTCACTCGGGGGTGCGTGGAGCTGGTCGGGGCCACCGCGGCCGGGGTGGTGGTGTGGGACGGGGGCCGCGGAGCGCCCGTCGTCGCCGCCTCGAACGGCGGCGGGTGGCTGCCCCGGCTCCTTCGGGAACGGCCGGAGCAGGGGCCGTGCACGCGGTGCCTGCACGCCGGCGAGGTGGTGTGCTGGCCCGACCACGAGGACCACCGCGCCCGGTGGCCACGGTACGCCGAGCGGGCCGAGGCGGCGGGGGTGCGGGCCTCGTACGCGGTGCCCCTGCGGGCGGACGGGGAGGCGTTGGGGGTGTTGGGGCTGTTCCTCGACCATCCGGGGCCGCTGGCCGACCACCGGGTCCGGCTGGCCGTCGCGCTGGCCGACACCGCGTCGGCGGCCCTGCTGCGGCAGCGGGCGCTGCGGCAGAGCGAGCTGCTCGTGGGACAGCTACAGACGGCGCTGCACAGCAGGATCGTGGTCGAGCAGGCCAAGGGCGTGCTGGCGGAGCGCTGGGGGGTGACGGTGGGCGAGGCGTTCGAGACGCTGCGCGGCTACGCCAGGGCACACAACGAGCGCGTCGCCGAGGTCTCCCGCGCCATTGTCATGGGCGGCATCGCGACGGACCACATGCGTCCCGGTCGCCGCCAACCAGGTTCCGGCGGCGGCCGTTGACCGCGCCGACCCCGTGTTCGGGGGACGGCACGGACGGCCACCGCCCCGCGTCGGCCCCGGCCCGCGCGGGTGACTCAAGAGGTACGTGATGTCCGACGACCAACCGACGTCCCGCATACGGGAACGGTTAGCGGGTGAGACCGTGGTGGTGGAGGTGAGCGGCGAGGTGGACGCCCTCGCGGCACCCCGGCTGATCTCCTACCTGGACTCGTTGACCACCCGGGACCGGCCCGACGTGGTACTCGACCTGCGACGGGTGACGTTCCTCGACTGCAGTGGCCTGACCGCGCTGGTCCGGGCACGCAACCGGGCCCTGGCCAGGTCGGGCCGGGTGCGGCTGGTGTGCGACGACCCGTTCACCCTGCGCACCCTGCGGGTCACCCGCCTCGCCGGGCACTTCACGATCCTGCCGGACGCCTCGGAGTTCCGCCTCGGCTGACCTCCGACCGGTCAGATCGCGTCCAGCAGGTCGGCGATCGAGGCGCACACCCGGGACGGACGGTAGGGGTAGCTCTCCACGTCCTCGGGCTGGGTGACCCCGGTCAGGACCAGCACCGTCTCCATCCCGGCCTCCATCCCGGCCAGCACGTCGGTGTCCATCCGGTCGCCGATCATCGCACTGGACTCGGAGTGGCCCTGGATCTTGTTCAGGCCCTCGCGCATCATCAGCGGGTTCGGCTTGCCGACGAAGTACGGTGCCCGGCCGGTGGCCTTGGTGATCAGCGCGGCGACCGATCCGGTGGCCGGCAGCGCGCCCTCGACGGACGGACCGGTCTCGTCCGGGTTGGTCGCGATGAACCGGGCCCCCCTGCTGATCAGTCGGATCGCCTTGGTCAGCGCCTCGAAGCTGTAGGTGCGCGTCTCGCCGAGGACGACGTAGTCGGGGTCGGTGTCGGTGAGCACGTAGCCGATGTCGTGCAGGGCGGTGGTCAGCCCGGCCTCGCCGATGACGTAGGCGGTGCCACCGGGCCGCTGGCCGTCCAGGAACCGCGCGGTGGCGAGGGCGGACGTCCAGATCGCCTCCACCGGCACCTCGAGCCCCATGCGGTTGAGCCGGGCGTGCAGGTCACGGGGCGTGTACATGGAGTTGTTGGTCAGCACGAGGAACGGTTTCCCCGACGCCCGCAGGCGCTTGACGAACTCCGCGGCCCCGGGGATGGGCACGCCCTCGTGGATCAGGACCCCGTCCATGTCGGTGAGCCAGGACTCGATCGGTTTGCGCTCTGCCACGTGCTGGCTCCGTCTCAGGCCGTCGGTGTGCTGGTCGGCCGTCGCTGACTGGCCGGCCGCCAGGCCGTCTCGGTCCGATCATCTCAGGTTGATTGACGATCTCAAACAGAAGGGGACGAACAGGAACAGACCATTTTCCGGGGCGACGACGAGGGTCGACCGCCGAAGGCGGGGGGTGCGGCGGCCGTACACACCGCCCCCGGCGGGAACCGTCCCGGTGCCGTGGCTCAGGCGTCCTTGAGTTCCTGGCGCTGCCGGCCCAGGCCCTCGATCTCCAGCTCGACCACGTCGCCGGCCCGCAGGTAGGGCTTGGGGTCCGGGTGGCCGAGCGCAACCCCGGCGGGGGTGCCGGTGTTGATCACGTCGCCGGGGTAGAGCGTCATGAACTGGCTCAGGTAGCGGATCAGCTCGGCCACCGGGAAGATCATGTCCGCGGTGCTGCCGTCCTGCTTCAGCTCGCCGTTCACCCACAGCCGCAGCGGGAGGGCCTGCGGGTCCGGCACCTCGTCCGCGGTGACCAGCCAGGGACCGAGCGGGTTGAACGTCTCGCAGTTCTTGCCCTTGTCCCACTGGCCGCCGCGCTCGATCTGGAACTCCCGCTCGGAGACGTCGTGGGCGACCGCGTAGCCGGCGACGTGCGCCAGGGCCTGGTCAGCGCTGTCCAGGTACCGGGCGGTGCGGCCGATCACCACCGCGAGCTCGACCTCCCAGTCGGTCTTCACGCTGCCCCGCGGCACCAGCACGGTGTCCTCCGGGCCGACCACCGTGTCCGGTGCCTTCATGAAGACGATCGGCTCGCCGGGGATCGCCGCGCCGGTCTCCCGGGCGTGGTCGTGGTAGTTGAGCCCGATGCAGACGATCTTCCCGGGGGCGGCCAACGGAGGGCCGAGGCGCGCCCCGGCCCGGTCCAGCTCCGGCAGGTCCGCCGCGGCGGCCCGTATCCGGTCCAGGCCCTCGGGGTCGGCCAACAGCGCGGCGTCGATGTCGGACACCACGCCCGACAGGTCGCGCAGCGTCCCGTCCGAGTCCAGCAGCGCCGGGCGCTCGGCACCGGCCGGTCCGATTCGCAGCAGCTTCACGCAGATCCCTCCGTCAGCGAGCGGCCCGCTCCGGAGTACCTGGAGCGGGCCGGTGGTGTCCCCCATGCTGTGAGTCCCGCCCTGACCTGCGCAAGTCCGGTCCACCCAGTGGGCGCCTCGGTCGCGGGGGGGCTCGGGCCCGCCGCTGGTCAGCGGGGGTTCAGCCGGTGTTGAGCAGGGCCATTCCGGTCAGCGTCGGGGAGTGCAGCGCGGTGTTGCGGTGTCGCTGGGTGATGATCAGCCCGGCCTGGCGCAGCACCGCGGCGTGCTCGCTGGCACTGGCCAGGGCGATGCCTGCGGTGGCGGCGAGCTCGGTGGTGGTGCACCCGGGGCGCTCCGCCACCGCGTGCAGCACCGCGGCCCTGGTCCGGCCGAGCAGGGAGACCAGTGGCCCGGGCGCCCGTTCGGCGTCGCGGGGCCGCGCCCTGGCGCCCAGCGGCCACCCGTTGGTGTTCCGGGCGGGGTACCCCACCACCGGCTGCGGCTCCACGTCCGCGTCGAGGAACGGGGCGGAGTGCAGGAAGGCCGACGGCTTCAGCAGCAGCCCGCGCCCCTCCAGATGCAGGTCGCCCTCGAGCCCCGAGGGCATGGCCAGCTCCAGGACCGGGGCGCGCCACCGGATGCGCCGGGGGAAGAGCCCGGCCAGCAGGCGCTCCACGCCGCCGTCCACCAACTCCCGGGCGCGCAGCGCGTGGTCCGAGTCCAACTCGGCCCTGAGCTGGGCGCAGATCGGCGCCACCGCCGTGGCGTGCACCTGGGTGAGCGCCTCGGTGAAGCGGTCGAGCAGCTCCTGGTCGTCGGCGAGCCGGAACGCCCAGCTCGGCAGCGGCTGGTGTGCGGCCACCGCGCGCAGGTCCCGGCGGATGCGCTGTTTGGGCGTGGCCCGGACCGACTGCGCCAGTTCGCTGAGCCGTCCCGGCCGGGGCGGGCGCAGGAACGACGGCGTCACACCGAGCGGCGGCACCAGCTCGAAGACCAGACGGGTCTGCGGCGGCAGCTCCGACAACACCCTGCGCCGCCACGAGCCCATGCGCGCGGCGTTGTCCCGGAGCTGCAGCTCCCGGATGGCGATCATCAGCTCCCACAGCGGCCAGGGGGAGCGAGCGACCCGAGTGCGAGCCAGGTCCTGGGCGGTGAAGTGGATCCGGTAGACCACGGGGGAGATTCTTCCGGACGTCCCTGTTTCGGGCCACACCGAAACAGGACGACGTGGTGACGGCCCATCACGCACTCTAACCCTGCGGCGGTCCCACGCCTCCGACGGGGGAGGAGACGAGGGACCGCCGCTCCTCCCTCCCGCCCGGCAGGCCCGCCCGGTGGTCCCGACCACGGGGCTCCGACGGCCGGAACAAGCCGTCCCGGTGCGGACCCACCACCGGCGCGCCGTCGTCCCACGTCCCTCCGCCCGGGCTCCTCCGCTCGGCCGCGCTCGGCCGCCGGACGGCGCGGCACCACGCGCTCACCCTCATCGCCCCAGGGAACGTACCGGCTGAACTCCGGAGAAGTCCGCCACCCATCAGATGGCTGAGAACAATCCATCCGCAGGCGATATTCGGCCTGCCGAGCCCCTCGGCAGGCCCGACCCGGGGCGGCTCCCATGGCACCGCCCCGCCTGTTCAGCCGCCTGAAGTCGGAGATTCGCCGCTGCTCGAACGAAGCGCACCCGTGTGATACAGGTCACCCCAAAGGCCAGAAATAACCGGGGAGGTAGTCTCCGTTTAGCCACCGTGACCATGACGGAACCTCGCCTCAGGGCAGACGCCTGCCGCAACCGGGAGCGCATCCTGGCCGCGGCATGTGAAGCCCTGGTCGAACACGGACCCGAGGTTTCCATAGAGGAGATCGCCCGCCGGGCGGGCGTCGGCAACGCCACCATCTACCGCAGGTTCTGCGGCCGGCACGACCTCCTCCACCACGTCGGCCTCGAGGTGCTGGGCGTCCTCACCGAGGAAGCCGAACGCGCACGCGCCGAGGAAGTCGATGCCCTCAGCGCCCTGCGGCGGTTCGCCCACCGGGCCAGCAACCGCTCCCTCGCCGCCGTGCTGCCCATGGTGTACGGGCAGACCGCCGACGACGAGCCGCTCCACGCGGCACGCGAGAGGCTGTTGGGCCTGGTGAAAAACCTGATGACTTCCGCCCAAACCACAGGGATGATGCGGAATGACTTGTGTTTGGGTGACTTCCTGACCGCATTGGCCAAGCTCACCCGCCCGTTGCCGGGCTCTCCGCGTCCCGTCGTGGACACGGTGCGCCGGCAGATCGACCTACTCATCGACGGGCTGCGCACGCAACGGTGCTGCACCTGCCCAGAACGACCAGCCAGCTCGCGGACCCATGCCGGGCCTGTGGGCAGCACCACCGACGACTGAGAGACAGACCTCCTCCATGAGTTCCACCCCCACCGCGGGCCCTGACCCACGTCGCTGGACCGCACTCATATTCATCGCTCTCGCCCAACTCATGGTCGTCCTCGACGCGACCATCGTGAACATCGCTCTCCCCTCCGCACAGAAGGCCCTGGAGATCTCCGAGGGCAACAAGCAGTGGGTGATCACTGCCTATGCACTGGCCTTCGGTGGCCTGCTGCTCGCCGGTGGACGGGTCGCCGACATCTGGGGCCGCAAGCGGGTCTTCATCGTCGGCCTGCTCGGCTTCGCCGGTGCCTCCGCGATCGGTGGCGCCGCGGTCAACGAGGCCATGCTGCTCGGCGCCCGTGGCCTGCAGGGCGTGTTCGCCGCGCTGCTCGCCCCCACCGCCCTGTCCCTGCTCTCGGTCACGTTCACCGAGCCCAAGGAGCGCGCCAAGGCGTTCGGCATCTTCGGTGCCATCGCCGGTGGTGGTGCCGCCATCGGCCTGCTGCTCGGCGGTCTGCTGACCGAGTACATGGACTGGCGGTGGACGTTCTTCGTCAACATCCCGATCTCGCTGGTGGCCGCCGCCGGCGCGGTCGCGCTGATCCACGACCGGGCCGAGGACCTCAACCGGAACCCCCTGGACGTGCCCGGCGTGCTGTTGGCCTCCTCGGGCCTGGTCGCCCTGGTCTACGGCTTCACCAAGGCCGAGTCCGACGGGTGGGGCGCCGGGGTCACCGTCGGGATGTTCATCGCCTCCGCCCTGCTGCTGCTGGCCTTCCTGGTCGTCGAGTCCCGGGTCAGGGCCCCGCTGCTGCCGCTGCGGGTCCTCGCCGACCGCAACCGCGGCGGCGTGTACCTCGCCGTGGGCCTCTCCGTGATCAGCATGTTCGGCCTGTTCCTCTTCCTGACCTACTACCTGCAGGAGGTCAGGTCCTACGACCCGGTCAAGTCCGGGTTCGCGTTCCTGCCGATGGTGGTGGGCATGATCGCCGGTTCCACGCAGATCGGGGCCCGGCTGATGAACCGCGTCCCGGCGCGGATGCTGATGGCCCCCGGCTACGTGGTGGCGGCGCTCGGCATGCTGATGCTGACGCAGCTCAGCGTGGACAGCTCCTACTGGGGCCTGATCATGCCGGCGCAGGTCCTGCTCGGCCTGGGGCTCGGCACCGCGTTCATGCCGGCGATGAGCCTGGCCACCCACGGCATCCAGCCGCAGGACGCCGGGGTCGCGTCCGCGATGGTCAACACCTCCCAGCAGGTGGGCGGCGCCATCGGTACCGCGCTGCTGAACACCATCGCGGCCAGCGTCACCACCACCTACCTCAACGACCACGCCGGGGACCGCAAGTCGCCGGAGCTGGTGCTCCACGAGGGCATGGTGGAGGGCTACACCAACGCCATCTGGTGGGCGTTCGGCATCCTGCTGCTCGCCGCCCTGGCCGCGTTCACCATGATCAAGGCCGGCCAGCCCAACGCCGAGAAGGTCGCCTCCGGCACGGGTGCGCTGGACGACGCGCCGACCCCGGTGGCCATGCACTGACCCGGTCACGTCCGACCGGCCGGGCCCCGACCCTCCGTGGTCGGGGCCCGGCCGCGTCGCGGACCGTTCCCGGTGTGCCCGGGCAGCGGGCGGGCGGGGGCCGGCTCACCCGCCCAGGGCGTGCGCCACGGTGTAGATCAGCAGTCCGGCGAGGGCACCGACCACCGTTCCGTTGATCCGGATGAACTGGAGGTCCCGGCCCACGTTGGCCTCGATCTTGCGTGAGGTGTGCTCCGCGTCCCAGCTCTCCACGGTGTCGGTGATCAGGGACGTGATCTCGTCCCGGTAGGTCGTCACCACATAGGTGGCCGCGTCCTCGAGCCAGCCGTCCACCTTGGCCTGGAGCCGGGCGTCGTCCCGCATCCGGACCCCGAGGGACCCGAGGGCCGACCGCGCCCGCCGGCGGAGCTGGCTGTCGGGGTCCTCGGCCGCCGCCACCACCATGGCCCGCACCGCGGACCACGCCGACTCGATCAGCTCCTGCACCTCGCGCCGGGCCAGCACGTCCGCCTTGAGCTGCTCCACGCGCGCCATGGTGTCCGGGTCGGAGCGCAGCTCGCCGGCGAAGTCCGTCAGGAAGCGGTCCAGGGCGCCCCGTGCCGGGTGCGCCGGCCAGTCCCGCATCTCGGTGACGAAGCGCAGGAGCTCCTTGTAGACGCGTTCGCCCACCCTGCGGTCCACGAACCGGGGCGTCCACCCGGGCGCTCCCTCGGTGACGGCGGCCATCACCGACGCACGGTGCTCCACCAGCCAGTCGTGGGCCCGCACGCACACCAGGTCCACCGCCCGGTGGTGGCCGCCATCAGTGACGACCTTGTTCAGCATCCGGCCCAGGGACGGGGCGACCGACTGCGCGGTGGCCTGCCGGGTCACCGCCTCCCCCACGACCGCCTGCACGTCGGAGTCCCGCAGCACCGCCAGGGCCCCGCGCAGTGCCGTGGCCAGCTCGTGGGTGACCCGTTCGGTGTGGGCCGGCTCGGCCAGCCAGACGCCGAGCCGGCCGCCGATGCCCACGGCGCGCAGCCGGGCCCTGACCACGTCCTCGGACAGGAAGTTCTCACCGACGAACTCGCCCAGGGTGCGCCCGAACGCGTCCTTCTTGGTGGGGATAATCGCCGTGTGCGGGATCGGCAGGCCCATCGGGCGGCGGAACAGGGCCGTGACCGCGAACCAGTCGGCCAGCGCGCCCACCATCCCGGCCTCGGCCGCCGCGGCCACGTAACCGGCCCACGCCCCGGCCCCGGACTCCTCCCGCCAACGGGCGAGCGCGAAGACCACGGTCGCCAGCAGCAGCAGTCCCGTGGCGAACACCTTCATCCGGCGCACCCCGCGCCGTTTGACCTCGTCCGACTCGCTGACCTCGGACATCCGGCCCGGGTTGGGCCGCCCGGGCCCGGGGGCGGCCCCGTCGGGCCCCGGGGGGCGCCGGGCACCGCGGCGCTCCCCCGCGGGCCGCCGCCCGGGGTCCGCGACCCCGGCCGAACGGAACAGCCGCTCGCGCTGTGTCTCCATCTGGTTCACCGGCTCCACCCGCGTATTGTCCCTGTTCCTCCGGGACGGACAACGCCGCCCCGGCACCGCGACCCGAGAAGGAGCCCGATGACGACCAGGAGGGCGAGGTGCCCCGGGTTCGTCCTGCTGACCGCGCTGGCCTCAGTCGTCCTCGGCACCGCCGCCCTCCTCGGGCACCTGGACCACCCGCGGGAGCAGGCCGGGCGGTCAGCCCCGTCCAGGGGCTGGGTGGGGAGCTGGTCCGCGGCCCAGGTCGGCGGCGGGCCCGAGGCCGCCCCGGGCCGCGGACACCCGGGACTGACGGTCCGCAACGTGGTCCACGTCAGCGTCGGCGGCAGCGCCGCCCGGATTCACCTGTCCAACGCCTTCGGGAACCGGCCGCTGCGGGTCCTGCGGTGCACGGTGGCCCTGGCCGCCCGGCCGTCCGGCCCCGCCGCCGCGGCGGGCACCCTGCGCGTGGTGCGCTTCGGGGGGCACGGCAGGACCACCGTGTCGCCCGGCGCCTCCACGGTCAGCGACCCGGTGCGGCTGCTCGTTCCCCCCGCCGCTGACCTGCTGGTGACCGTCCACGCGCCGCTGGCCGGCGGCACCGTCACCCACCACCCGTTCGCCCGCCAGACCTCCTACCTGGCCCGGGGTGACCACTCCGGGGAGAGCGGCCGGCACGCGTTCACCGCACGCACCTCGCGCTGGCGGTACGTCTCCGGCGTGGACGTGTGGAACCGGGAGGTCGAGGGCGCGGTGGTGGTGCTCGGTGACTCGATCACCGACGGTCTGACGTCCACTCCGGACGCCAACCACCGGTGGACCGACTTCCTCGCCGTCCGGCTGCTGACCAGCCCGGACGCACCCCGGCTCGGCGTGCTCAACCAGGGCGTCAGCGGCAACCGGGTGCTGCGGGACGCCGACCCGGGGGTGCCGTCCAACGGGCCGAGCGGCCTGCGCCGGCTGCGCCGGGACGCCCTGGGGCAGACCGGCGCCGCCGTGCTCGTCGTCGAACTCGGCACCAACGACATCCTCAAGGTGCCCCGGCAGGCCGACGCCCGGCGGATCGTGCGCGGGCTGCGGGAGATCACCACCCGGGGCCGGCAGCACGGGCTGCGGGTGGTGGGGGCCACCCTCCCGCCGTTCCGGGGGCACCAGTCGTTCGGCCCCGAACCCGAGCGGGTGCGGCAGGAGGTCAACGCGCGGATCCGCGGCGGCTCCGTCTTCGACGCGGTCCTCGACTTCGACCGGGCGTTGCGGGACCCGGCGGCGCCGACCCGCCTCGCCCCCCGGTACGACTCCGGCGACCACCTCCACCCGAACGACGCCGGGTACCGGGCCATGGCCGGCTCGGTGGACCTCGACGTGCTGCGCAGCACGTCCCCGGCCCTGCTGTGAGCCGGGGCGGCTCGGCACCGGTCGGGTCAGAGACCCAGGTCCTTGATGAGCTTCGCCACGTGCCCGGTGGCCCGGACGTTGTACAGGGCCCGCTCCACGGTGCCGTCCCCGTCCACGATGACGGTGGAACGGATCACCCCGGTCACCGTCCTGCCGTACATGGTCTTCTCCCCGTAGGCGCCGTACGCGGTCAGCACCTCCTTGTCCGGGTCGGCGAGCAGGGTGACCCGGAGGTTCTCCTTCTCCCGGAACCTGGCCAGCTTCTCCGGCTTGTCCGGTGAGACGCCCAGCACCTGGTAGCCGGCGTCGGCGAGCAGTTCCAGGTTGTCGGTGAAGTCGCAGGCCTGCTTGGTGCAGCCGGGGGTGAGCGCGGCGGGGTAGAAGTAAACGATCACCTTGCGCCCCGCGAAGTCGGCGAGCGACACCTGCTTGCCGTCAGCGTCGGGCAGAGTGAACCCGGGTGCGGCGTCGCCGGGCTGCAGTCGTTCGCTCATCTGTTCAAGCGCTCCTCGTCGGGGGGCGGTTCCGTACCCGACCGAGGGTAGGCCATGCCCCGCTCCCGGATCGGGGTGCCGGGCGACGGCGCGCGGGGCGACCTGACAGACTATCCCCCATGACCGAGGACGGGGACACCAGGACACCCGCACAGATCGAGGCGGACATCAAACGCAAGCGCGAAGAACTCGCCAGGACACTGGAGGAGATCGCGGTGCGGGCCCACCCCCAGACGATCAAGGACCACGCCCGGGTCAGGATCTCCGCCGCGGTGGACCGCTCCGCGGGGCGCGCCTACGTGGCGGTCAACCGGGCCGTCACCGACCTGCGGGCGCAGTTCCTCGACGAGGACGGTTCCCCGCGGATGGAACGCGTCGTCCCGGTGGCCGCCGCCGCCGTGCTGCTGGTCGCCCTGGTCCGCACCAGGCGCCGGCGCTGACCCCGGTCCGGCCGGCTGCGCGGGCTGTTCCACAGCCCCTGACCGCCCCCTGTCCCCGCCGGGCGGGTAACGTCGGCTTGTGAGCTCTGAGAAGTCCCGTGACGCGAACCGCAGTAGGCCCGACTCCGGGTTCGGCGGCGACAAACTGCCCATCCGGATGCTGCACGACCGGGTGCTGGTCCGCACCGACATACCCGAGGGCGAACGCCGCTCCACCGGGGGCATCCTGATCCCGGCGACCGCGGCCGTCGGCAAGCGCCTCTCCTGGGCGGAGGTCGTCGCGGTCGGACAGAACGTGCGGACCGTCGAGCCCGGCGACCGGGTGCTGTTCGACCCCGAGGACCGGGCCGAGGTCGAGGTCCGCGGGGTGGCCTACGTCCTGATGCGCGAGCGCGACCTGCACGCGGTGGCGGCCGAACGCCTCCAGGGCGCGGAAGGCGCCACCGGGCTCTACCTCTGACGGGCCCACCCGGGGCGCCCCCCGGTGGTGCCGCGGTACCACCGGTCCACCTGCCGGGTGAGCGGCCGGCCCCCGGTACGCGCCGCGGCCTACGGTTCCGCGCCGGTCGTGGTGCCCGTCGTCGTGCCGCTGGTGGTCCCGGTGCTGGTCCCCGTGGTGGTCCCAGTGTTGGTGCTCCCGGTGCTGGTCCCGCCGGTGGTGGGGTCGCCGGTGCCGCCGTCGGTGGTCCCGCCGTCCACGGTGCCCCCGTCCACCGTCCCGCCGTCCGTGGTGCCGCCGTCGGTCGTGCCGCCGTCCACGGTGCCCCCGTCGGTGGTCCCGCCGGTCGCCGGGTCGCCGGTGCCGCCGTCGGTGGTCCCCCCGTCCGTCGTCCCGCCGTCCGTGGTGCCGCCGTCCGTGGTGCCCCCGTCGGTGGGGTCCGGCGACTGCGAGCCCCTGGTGTCGTCGGTGGAGTCGCTGGTCCCGCCGGTCGTCGGGTCGGGCTGCTCCCAGTCCTGCGGTGGCTTCTGGTCCCCGCCGGTCGTCTTGAGGTCGAAGTCCTCGACGGAGCTGCCGCGCAGGGCGTCGCGCATGTAGGCCGTCCAGATCTGCGCCGGGAAGCCACCGCCGTTGACCCGGGGCAGCCCCGCCACGCCGTACAGCTTCTTCTGGTCGTACGGCGGGTTCGGGTTCTTGCCCATCACGCTGACCACGGTGGCGAGCTGCGGGGTGTACGCCGCGAACCAGGCCGCCTTGTCCTCCTCCGCGGTCCCGGTCTTGCCCGCGGCCGGCCGGCCCAGCTCCTTGGCCTCGAAACCGGTGCCGCCCGGCTCGTCGATGACGCCGCGGAGCACCTCGGTGACCGAGTCGGCGGCCTCCCGCTCGATCGCCCTCTCGCCCTTGTGGCGCGGCAGGTCCACCTTCTTGCCGTTCTTGGTGACCATGTCCACCAGCCAGGGCTCGGTGTACTCCCCGTGGTTGGCCAGGGCCGCGTACGCCCCCGCGGTGTCGAGCACGCTGGGGGTGGCGGTGCCCAGCGCCATCGCGGGACCGGAGTGCAGCCCGATGCCCTCCTCCGGGAACCCGAGGTCGATCGCCGTCCTCTTCACCTTGTCGGTGCCGACGTCCTGGGCCATCTGCGCGAACACGGAGTTGACCGAGTGGTTCATGGCCCGGCTCACGTCGATCGAGCCGTACCCCACCTGGTCCTCGTTCTCCGGCGCGTAGTACGGGGTGACCGGCTGGCCGTCGCGGTCCACCACCGGGCGCTTGTTGCTGCCGTCGTAGACCGTGTACCCGGTGATCGGCACCCCGCCGGTGGTGGTGGCCTCGTTGTCGATGGCCGAGGCCAGCACGATCGGCTTGAACACGGAGCCGACCTGGTACTCCCGGCGGGTGGCGTTGTTGGTCCACTGCTGGAGGTAGTCCACGCCGCCGTAGAGCGCCACCACCCGGCCCGTCTTGGCCTCCACGGACGCCCCGCCGGCCCGGACGTAGCTGTCCACCTTGCGGTCCTTGCTGAGCTCGGCCATCAGCTCGTCGTCCACCGCGTCCACGAACGCCTGCTGCTTCTTGCGGTCGATGGTGGTGGTGATCCGGTAGCCGCCGGCCGCCAGGGACTGCTCGTCCACGATGTCGTTGTCCATGAGGTACTTCTTGGCGGCCTCCACCAGGTAGCCGTCCTGGCCGCCGAGGCCGTTCTGCGGCCGGACCGGGTCGGGCTCGGCGAACCGCTGCCGGTCGCGTTCCGCCCGGGTGAGCCAGTCCTTCTTCTCCATGCCGTCCAGCACGTACTCCCAGCGGGCCAGCGCGGCCTTGCGGTTCTCCGGGTTGGCCACCACGTCGTACAGGCTGGGGGCGTTCAGCAGCGCGGCCAGGTAGGCGCCCTCGGAGACGGTCAGCTCGTCGGCGTCCTTGCCGTAGTAGGCGCGGGCGGCCGCCTGTATGCCGTAGGAGTTGCGTCCGTAGTAGCTGGTGTTCAGGTAGCCCTCCAGGATCTCGTCCTTGGTGGTCTCCCGGTCCAGCTTGATCGCGATGAAGAACTCCTTCGCCTTCCGGCTGAGGGTCTGGTCCTGGTTGAGGTAGTAGTTCTTCACGTACTGCTGAGTGATCGTGGAACCGCTCTGCCGCTGCCCGCCCCGCAGGGTGTTCCACGCGGCGCGGCCCATGGCCAGCGGGTTGACCGCGGACTCGGAGTAGAAGTTGCGGTCCTCCGCGGCGAGCACCGCCCGCTGCACGTGCTTGGGCACCTTGCTCAGCGGGATGCTCTCCCGGTTCACGTCGCCGGTGCGGGCTATCTCGGTGCCGTCGCTGTACAGGTAGACGTTCGCCTGCGCCTTGGCCACGGCGTTCGCCGGCGGTATGTCCACCAGCACGTACCCGACGGCGAAGGCTCCGACGCACAGCACGAGGAACGACAGGGTGCCGACCAGCACCATCCGCCAGGTCGGCAGCAGCCGCCGCCAGCCCGTCCGGCGGGGGCGCCGGCCGCCGGTGCCGCCGCCGTCGCCGCCCTGGCCGGTGCCGATGGTCCCACTTGGCTCGTCACTCATACCTGTACAGACTCCTCGCCCACGGCCAATGGTTGTGCCCCGGCGGCTCAGCGCGTCAAACGAACAAAGTTACCAAGACCATCCTGTATGCGTCGTGTCACTGTTCGTGCCACGAGAGGCGGTGCGGGAGTACTTGTGACAGGGCTGTGACGGGCGTCCCCGCGCGTCGCGCTCCGGGCCGGGCCCGGGCGGAAAACCCATGGTGGGGCACGGTGCTCGGTCGCTAGGGTGGCGGGCTTTGTGGCCGGCGCGCAGGGGAGGTTGATCATGGGGCTGTACGCGGCCATCGCCGTGCGCAGCTTCCGCAGGTACGCCACCTACCGTGCCGCCACCGTGGCGGGGGCCTTCACCAACACCGTCTTCGGCCTGATCGTGGCCCACACCTACCTCGCGCTGTGGGACGAGCGGCCCGCGCTCGGCGGGTACGACGTGGCGCAGGCGGTCACCTTCGTCTGGCTCGGGCAGGCGCTGCTGGCGGCCATGTCGTTGCTCGGCGGCGGCTTCGAGGAGGAGCTGGGCGAACGCATCAGGACCGGCGACGTGGCCGTGGACCTGTACCGCCCGGTCAACCTGCAACTGTGGTGGCTCTGCGCGGACCTCGGCCGGGCCGGGTACCACCTGTTGGGGCGGGGCCTCGTACCGGTCCTGGTCGGGGGGTGCCTGTTCGACCTCAGGGTGCCCACCGGCCCGGCGCGGTGGTTCGCCTTCCTGGTGTCGGTGCTGCTCGGCATCGTGGTGAGCTTCGCCCTGCGCTACCTGGTGGCGCTCAGCGGCTTCTGGCTGCTCGACGGCAGCGGTGTGCGGACCGTCGGCGTCCTGACCGCCGTGTTCTTCTCCGGGATGCTGCTGCCGCTGACCCTGTTCCCCGGGTGGTTGGGCGAGCTGGCCCGGGCACTGCCGTGGTCCGCGCTGCTCCAGGTGCCGGCGGACGTGTACCTGGGCCGGCACGCCGGGGGCGAACTGGTGGGCGCGATGGCCTTCCAGGCCGGTTGGGCGGTGGTGCTGCTCGCCACGGGGCAGGCGCTGACCGCGATGGCCACCAGGAGGGTCGTGGTGCAGGGTGGTTGACGGAGTGCGCGGCTACCTGTTCATCGCCGCGATGTGGATGCGTTCCACCCTGACCTACCGGACCTCGTTCGTGCTGCTCACCCTGGCGCAGTTGGTGACGAGCGGGCTGGACTTCGTAGTGATCGCGGTGATGTTCGCGCACACCGACACCCTGGGGGGCTTCGAACTCGGCGAGGTGGCGTTCCTCTACGGCACCTCGGGGGTGGCACTGGGGCTCGCCGACCTGCTGGTCGGCAGCGCCCAGCAGGTGGGGCGACGGATCAGGGACGGCTCGCTCGACGTGCTGCTGGTACGACCGGTCCCGGTGTTCGCCCAGGTCGCGGCGGACCGGTTCGCGCTGCGGCGGCTCGGCAGGCTCACCCAGACCGGGGCGGCACTGGCCTGGTCGCTGGTCCTGCTCGACGTCGACTGGACCTGGGACCGGGTGCTGCTGCTGCCCTGGATGCTGCTGAGCGGAACGGCGATCTTCGCGGGGATCTACGTGCTGGGCGCCGCGTTCCAGTTCTGGGCGGCGGACGCGGCCGAGGTGCAGAACGCGTTCACCCACGGCGGCAACACCCTCACGCAGTTCCCCCCGCACGTCTTCGCCAGGGACCTGGTCCGCGGAGTGACCTTCGTCGTCCCGCTCGCCTTCGTCAACTGGATGCCCGCCCTGCACGTCCTGGACCGACCCGACCCGCTGGGACTGCCGGCGTTCGCCGACTTCGCCTCGCCGGTGGTCGCCGCCGCGGTCTGCGGGGTGGCGGCGCTCGCCTGGCGGGCGGCGGTGCGCGGCTACCGAAGCACAGGGAGCTGACCCCATGGACCCCACCCCGCCGCCGGACCACCCCACGGGGGACACCGCGTTCCCCGTCCCACCGCCCCGGGCCTCGTCCTCGGGGGCGGCCACGTCCGGTGGCATGACGGGCGGTGAGCTGATCCGGGTGGAGAACGTGGTCAAGACGTTCACCGTGCGCACCCGCGCCGGGCGGTTCCGGCGGGAGAAGACCGAGGTGCGGGCGGTGGACGGGATCGACTTCACCGTGCGCGGCGGCGAGGTCGTCGGCTACATCGGTCCCAACGGGGCCGGGAAGTCCACCACGATCAAGATGCTCACCGGCATCCTGGTGCCCAGCTCCGGCCGGCTGCGGGTGGCCGGGCTCGACCCGGCCCGCGAGCGGACCCGGCTGGCCCGTCGGATCGGCGTGGTCTTCGGACAGCGCACCACGCTGTGGTGGGACCTGCCGCTGCGGGACAGCTACGCGCTGATGCGCCGGATGTACCGCGTCCCCCGGGACCGCTACCGGGAGAACCTCGACCGCTGTGTGGAGCTCCTGGACCTCGCTGACCTGCTGGACCGGCCGGTCCGCCAGCTCTCCCTCGGGCAGCGGATGCGCGGGGACATCGCCGCCGCGCTGCTGCACGACCCACGCGTCCTGTACCTCGACGAGCCCACCATCGGCCTGGACGTGGTCAGCAAGGCCCGGGTGCGGTCCTTCCTGCGCGCGGTCAACACCGAGCAGGGAACCACAGTGCTGCTCACCACGCACGACATGACCGACATCGAACAGCTCTGCTCCCGGGTCATGGTCATCGACCACGGCCGGTTGGTGCACGACGGGGACCTGAGGGGCCTGCGCCTGGGCGGGCACAGCGAACGCACCCTGGTGGTGGACCTGGAACGGGAGCTGCCGCCGATCCGCCTGGAGGGCGCCCGCACGCTGCGGGTGGAGGGGCCGCGCCAGTGGCTGGCCTTCCCGGCCACCGCCAGCGCGGCCCCGTTGGTGGCCGAGATCGCCGCCCGGTTCCCGCTGGTGGACCTGTCGATCCGGGAGCCGGCGATCGAGGACGTCATCGCCCGGATGTACGCGGACCGCGCCGTCGGCTGAGCGCGCCGTCGGGGCGGCCCCCGCCCGGAATCGGCACCCGCTCGAGCCGCACGGTATCGGTGCCCTTGCCGGCTCCCGGTAAGCTGAGGTCCGGGGCCGTAGCCCAACTGGCAGGAGGCAGCAGGTTTAGGTCCTGCGCAGTGCGAGTTCGAATCTCGTCGGCCCCACCGACACCGGTCCGCCCGCCGCGCGGACACCGCGGATGTCCTCCGGGCGGCGGGCGCCTCCGCGGTCCCCCGCACGACGGGCACGGGCCGGGCCGGCGCGCCCTCAGCCGTCGAGCAGTTCCCGGATCACCGGGGCCAGGGCCCGGAACGCGCGCCCGCGGTGGCTGATGGCGTTCTTCTCCTCGGGGGTCAGCTCGGCGCAGGTGCGGTCGTGCCCCGACGGCCGCAGGATCGGGTCGTACCCGAAGCCCCCGGTGCCCACCGGCTTGTGGGTCAGGGTCCCCTCGAGGACCCCCTCGGCGACGCGCTCGGTGCCGTCCGGCAGGGCCAGGGCCGCGGCACACGCGAAGTGCGCACCGCGGTGCTCGTCACCGATGTCGGAGATCTGGTCGAGCAGGAGGCGCAGGTTGGCCTCGTCGTCGCCGTGCCGCCCGGACCAGCGGGCGGAGAACACCCCGGGGGCGCCGCCCAGCACGTCCACACAGAGCCCGGAGTCGTCAGCGACCGCGGGCAGCCCGGTCGCCCGGGCCAGGGCGTGGGCCTTCAGCAGGGCGTTCTCCGCGAAGGTGACGCCGGTTTCCGCAACGTCCGGGACGTCGGGGAAGTCGGTGGCGCTGAGCAGGTCCTGGGGACCGCCGGCCACCGCCAGGATGGCGCGCAGCTCGGAGACCTTGTGCGGGTTCCGGGTGGCGAGGACGAGACGGGTGGTCATCAACAGCTCCTTGCGTGGGCCGCGCGGGTCGGCCGCGTGCGCCCGGTGGTAACGGGGTCCGGCGAGCGGTCACCCCGGGGTGCAGACCTTGGCCACTTCGCTGGCGGCGTCCATCACGGGGCGGGCGCTGGGCACCCGGCCGGCGTCCAGCGCCTGCTGGGTCTCGGTGATCTGGGTGGCGAGGTCCTCGACGGCCCGGTCGACGTCGGCGTTGTCCGACCGCTCGCCCAGCTTGTCGGTGTCCCGCTCCAGCTCCCGCAGGGCGTCGAGGGCACCCTGCGGGTCCTGGTCCGCCTGGGCGAGCGCCTGGCTGAGCTCCGTCGCGTCGGTGGTGATGTCCACCGCGAACTCCCCGCAGTCCAGCGCCTTGTTCACCGCGTCGCAGGCCGCCGTGGAGGCGAACAGCAGCACGGCGGCGGCGGACGCCACCAGTCCGACGGCCACCCGTCCCACCTGCCGGTCCGTCCGCTTCCCCGCCCACCGCCGTCCCCGGCCGCCGGGGATCATGCCGGTTCCCCCGCCAGGGCGGCCTGTTGCAGGGCGTCGAGGCGGGAGCAGCCAGCGACCGCCAGGTCCAACAGCAGGTCGAGTTCCGACCGGTCGAACGGGGCGCCCTCGGCGGTGCCCTGCACTTCGACGAACCGCCCGTCACCGGTGCAGATGACGTTCATGTCGGTCTCGGCCCGCACGTCCTCCTCGTAGGCGAGGTCGAGCAGTGGCACCCCGCCCACGATGCCCACGCTGATCGCGCTGACCGTGCCGACGAGCGGGTTGGCCTTGCTCTTCATCACCTTGTGGGCCTGCATCCAGCGCACGGCGTCGGCCAGCGCGACGAAGGCGCCGGTGATCGCCGCGGTGCGGGTGCCGCCGTCGGCCTGGAGCACGTCGCAGTCCAGGACCACGGTGTTCTCGCCGAGCGCCCGGTGGTCCACGACCGCCCGGAGCGAACGTCCCACCAGGCGGGAGATCTCGTGGGTGCGTCCGCCGATCTTCCCGCGGACGGACTCGCGGTCACCGCGGGTGTTGGTGGACCGGGGCAGCATGGCGTACTCGGCGGTGACCCAGCCCTCGCCGCTGCCCTTGCGCCAGCGGGGCACCCCTTCGGTGACGGTCGCGGTGCACAGGACCCTGGTGTCACCGAACGAGACCAGGACGGAGCCTTCGGCGTGCTTGTTCCACCCCCGTTCGATGCTGACGGGACGGAGCTGGTCGGGTGAACGACCGTCGGTTCGTACCGCTGAGTTGACAAGCATGCCGACGACCCTATCCGGAAGCGGTCGAGGACCACCGTCCGAAGGCGGTCTCTTCAACCAGGGGTGGTTCCGCGCCGGAAGCGGTACGCGTCGGGACGCGACGGGAAACGGATCACATCATGTCCTCGATCTCCATCGCGAGTGGGTCCGCCTCGGTGCCGACCACGACCTGCACGGCGGTGCCCATCCGCACGACTCCGTGGGCCCCGGCGGCCCTCAGGGCGGCGTCGTTCACCAGGGAGGGGTCCTGGACCTCGGTGCGCAGCCGGGTGATGCAGCCCTCCACCTCGACGATGTTCCGCACGCCGCCGAGTCCGGCGACGATCTGCTCAGCCTTGCTGGCCATGACCTGCTCCCTGTCCTCGGTCCGGCCCCGCCCGACCCGGGTGGCGGTCCGACCCGGGCCGGGCGCCGCCCGTACGTCCCGTTCCCCCTTCATGGTCTATACCAGAAGGCGGTCGGTGGCGCTGGCCCGCTGCGCCGCGGCACCCGGGTCCGGTCGGAGGTCCCCACGGCGACTCCCGGGGGCCTCAGGCGCCCCCGGGTGCGCGAGCCACGGTCCCCGCACGCCCCTGCGCTCCCCCGGAAGGGTGACTCCAGATGGTTGACACCGATGACGCCGCCACATCTCCCGTCCCCTCCGATCCGGGCCCGCCGGACACCGGCGACCCGGCGCCCGGGCCCGCGGAGGGCGGGGCGCCCGGCGCCGGCACGTCCACCGCGGCGTCCGGCCCACCGGCGGCCGGCCCGGACGCGGGGACCACCGCCACCCGTCCGTCCCCCGCCCGCGGCTGGCGCTCCGGACTGGTGCGGGGACTGCAGAAGGTCGGTCGCAGCCTGCAACTGCCCATCGCCGTGCTCCCCGCGGCCGGCCTGCTCGTCGGTCTCGGCCAGCCCGGGGTGCTGGGTGCCGAGGGTCTGGGCTGGAACAAGGTGGCGGAGGTGTTCACCCACGCGGGGAACGCCATCCTCGACCCCAGGCTCACCCTGCCCCTGCTGTTCTGCGTCGGCGTCGCCATCGGCTTCGCCAGGAAGGCGGACGGCACCACCGCGCTCGCCGCGGTCGTCGGGTTCCTGGCCTTCCACGGGGTCCTGGAGGCGTTCCCCGACGACGCCGGCGAACCACAGAACCCCAGCGTGCTCGGCGGCATCCTGCTCGGCCTGGTCACCGCGGTGGTCTGGCAGCGCTCCTACCGCGTCAAACTGGTGGACTGGCTGGGGTTCTTCAACGGGCGCCGGCTGGTGCCGATCCTGATGGCCTTCATCGGCACCGCGCTCGGCGTGGTCTTCGGTCTGGTCTGGGAGCCGGTCGGAGACGGCATCAGCTCGATGAGCGACGGCCTGATCGGCCTCGGCCCGTGGGGCGCGGGCATCTTCGGGGCGATCAACCGCGCCCTGATCCCCGTCGGCATGCACCAGTTCGTCAACACCTTCGCCTGGTTCGAGGCGGGTTCCTTCGACTCCTCCTCGGGACAGACGGTCAGGGGTGACCTGACCAGGTTCCTCGCCGGGGACCCGGACGCGGGGATGTTCATGGGCGGCTTCTTCCCGATCATGATGTTCGCCCTCCCCGCCGCCGCCCTGGCGATCGCGCACTGTGCCAGGCCGGAGCGACGCAAGGCGGTCACCGGGATGATGCTGTCGTTCGCCCTGACCTCGTTCGTCACCGGCGTCACCGAACCGCTGGAGTTCTCCTTCATGTTCGTCGCACCGGTGCTCTACGCGATCCACGCCCTGCTGACGGGGTTGTCCCTGGCCGTGACGTGGGCCCTCGACGTCCACGTGGGATTCAGCTTCTCCGGCGGCCTGATCGACTACCTCGTCAACTGGCACCTCGGTCAACGCCAGTGGGTGGTCGTCCCGATCGGCCTGGGCTTCGCCGCGCTGTACTACGTCGTCTTCCGCCTGGCCATCGTTACGTTGGACCTGCACACCCCGGGGCGGGAACCCGCGGAGGACGTCGAGGACGTCACCAGGGTCTGACCCGCCGGGCGGCACCGCGCGACGGTCACCCGGGTCACAGCTCGTAGACCTCGCCGGCCCTGGCGACCTCCACCGGCCCGGGGAACGCCGCCCGGGCGTCCGTCAGGTTCCGCGCCGGGTCGGTCCACGGCGGGATGTGGGTGAGCACCAGCCTGGCGGCCCCGGCCCTGGCCGCGTGCTCCCCCGCCTGCCTGCCGTTGAGGTGCAGCCCGGGGACGTCCTCCTTGCCGTCGGTGAACGACGCCTCGCAGAGCAGCAGGTCGGCGTCCCTGGCCAGGTCAACGAGGGCAGCGCAGGGACCGGTGTCCCCGGAGTAGACCAGGGCGCTGCCGTCGTGCTCGATCCGGAAGCCGAACGCCTCGACGGGGTGGCACACCCGCTCCGCGTACACGGTGAACGGGCCCACCGAGAAGCGACCGGGGGCCAGCGTCCGGAAGTCGAACACCTCGCGCATCGCCGAGTCCTTGGGCAGGTCCCCGCCGTAGGCGTCGCACAGCCGTTCCTCGGTGCCCCGGGGACCGTACACCGGCAGCCGGTCCATCACGGGGCCCTCGTGGCGGTAGTAGCGCACGACCCAGTAGTTGCACATGTCGATGAAGTGGTCGGTGTGCAGGTGGCTGAGCAGCACCGCGTCCAGGTCGTACAGGCCGCAGTGGCGCTGGAGCCCGCCGAGCGCGCCGTTCCCCATGTCCAGCAGCAGACAGAAGCCGTCGGCCTGGATGAGGTAGCTCGAGCACGGCGAGTCCGCGGAGGGAAAGGTCCCGGCGCAGCCGACAACGGTGAGCTTCATGGGCAGGAACCTCCAGCGGTGGATCCGGGGGCCTCGCGCGGTGACGGACGTCGCACCCCGAACGACGCGTCGTCCGCCGCGGGGCGTGCCACGTCAGCACCCGGTCCACACCGTTGCGGGATCGCGGGTGCCGGTCGGCCGCTGGCGGCGGGTGCGGGCCGCCACGTCAGACGAGAGTAAGCCGCCGAACCCCCGCACCGCCGTTCCGGCGGCCGGTTGTGGGCGGAATCACCAGTACGAGCGGGCAGGCGTGTCACCGCGCCGGTGCGAAGTGCGCTCGGGCGCTGGGCGGTCGGGGGGCGGGGGTCGGCGGTGCCGGGGGTGGCCGGCCGGGGGACGGCTGGAGGGTCCGGGGCCGGTCAGCGCAGGACGCGGACCGGCCCCGGCGGGGCGTGCCGGGTCAGGCCCAGAGTTGGCCGTGCAGGGCCTTGACCGCGGCCTCGGTGGAGTCGGCGGTGTAGATCCCGGTGGAGAGGTACTTCCAGCCGCCGTCAGCGACGACGAAGGCGATGTCCGCCGACTCCCCGGCCCGGTGGGCCTTGGCGGCCACGCCGAGCGCGGCGTGCAGGGCGGCACCGGTGGAGACCCCGGCGAAGATGCCCTCCTGCTGGAGGAGTTCGCGGGTGCGGCGCACGGCGTCCTCGGAGCCGACCGAGTAGCGGGTGGTCAGCACCGAGGAGTCGTAGAGCTCGGGGACGAACCCCTCGTCGAGGTTGCGCAGCCCGTAGACCAGGTCGTCGTACCGGGGTTCGGCGGCCACGATCACCGTGTCCGGGCGGTGTTCGCGCAGGTAACGGCCGACACCCATGAGCGTTCCCGTGGTGCCGAGGCCCGCCACGAAGTGGGTGATCTCCGGGAGGTCGGCCAGGATCTCGGGACCGGTGGTGCGGTAGTGGGCGGTGGCGTTGGCGGGGTTGCCGTACTGGTAGAGCATCACCCAGTCCGGGTGCCGCTGGCTCAGCTCCTTGGCCACTTTCACCGCGGTGTTGGAGCCGCCGGCGGCCGGTGAGGAGACGATCTCGGCGCCCCACATCCGCAGCAGCTCCCGGCGCTCCTCACTGGTGTTCTCCGGCATCACGCAGACGATCCGGTAGCCCTTGAGCCGGGCCGCCATGGCCAGCGAGATGCCGGTGTTGCCGGAGGTGGGCTCGAGGATGGTGCAGCCGGGGGTGAGCCTGCCCTCCGCCTCCGCCTGTTCGATCATGAACAGGGCCGGGCGGTCCTTGACCGACCCGGTGGGGTTCCGGTCCTCCAGCTTGGCCCAGATCCGGACCTCGGCGGAGGGCGACAGGCGCGGCAGGTGGACCAGGGGCGTGTTGCCGACGGCCGCCAGTGCGGAGTCGTAGCGCATCGGTGGGCTCAGCCGCCCGCGACGGCGGGGAGGATGGTGACGCTGTCCCCCTCGCTCAGCCCGGTGGAGATCCCGTCCAGGAAGCGGACGTCCTCGTCGTTGAGGTAGACGTTGACGAAGCGGCGCAGGTCGCCGTCCTCCTCCACCAGCCGCTCCCGGATACCGGGGTGCCGCGTCTCCAGGTCCGCGAAGAGCTCCCCGAGGGTGCCGCCGGTGCCCTGCACCGCCTTGGCCCCGTCCGTGTAGCTGCGCAGGATCGTCGGGATGCGTACCTCGATGGCCATGGGTGTGCTCCAAGAAGTGAGAAGGAGGGGGACTACACGAACACCGCTCGGCGCCGTGGGGCGCCTGGGCACCGCGGGACACCAGGGGCCGGGTCACCGCGTGCGGGGCCCGCCGGGCACCGCCCGGCGGGCGGGAGGCCGCCTGGCGCACGGCTCAGCGACAGATGGCGCTGGCCAGGCGGCACAGGTCGATGTGCAGGCGGGCCACCAGCAGGGCGCCTTCGCGGCTGTCGTCACTCACATCGAGGGAACACATGGGGTCATCGTAACGATTCCCGGAATCTCATTCGGACTGGCGTCCCAGTATGTGGTCAGTCCTGGTAGGCATCCACCAGGGACACGGGTTCCTCGGTGACCTCACCGTCCACGATGCGGAACGAACGGAACTCGAACGGCCCGTCGCCGTTGCCGCAGTGCTCGGTGGAGACCAGGACGTAGTGGGCGCCGGGCTCGTTGGCGTAGCTGATGTCGGTGCGCGAGGGGTAGGCCTCGGTGGCGGTGTGCGAGTGGTAGATGACCACCGGGTCCTCGTCCCGGTCGTCCAGCTCCCGGTAGAGCCTGAGCAGGTCGGCGGAGTCGAACTCGTAGAACGTGGGCGAGCGGGCCGCGTTCAGCATGGGGATGTGCCGCTCCGGCCGGTCACTGCCCGCGGGTCCCGCGATCACTCCGCACGCCTCGTCGGGGTGGTCGGCGCGGGCATGGGCGACGAGGGCGTCGTGCAGCGCCCGGGTGATGGTCAGCATGGAACGAGGATAGGCCGGGGGGCGCGGAGGGCCGTCGGCCCGCCCCTGGCCACGGCCCCGGCCCCGGCCAGGCCACGGCGGCCCGAGCGGCCACCGCGGCCGGAGCCACCCCCCGGCGGCGCCCGGCAGCCGCCCAGGGGGTGCGGGGTCAGTCCGGCGTGAACTCGTACCGCAGCTCGTAAAGATGCCCCGCCTTCACCATGACCGATGCCTCGATCGGCCGGTCGTGGTCGCTGTAGACCACCCGCAGGGTCCGCAGCACCGGCAGGGCACTCGGGAGGCGCAGCGCCTCGAACTGCTCCTGGGTGGGCACACGTGCGGAGACCCTGTCGACGCTGAGCCGTGGGGGAAAGCCCCGCTCGGCGAGGAGCGTGGGGGTTCCGCCCCTGATCTTGCGGCGTTCCATCAGCGCCGTACCACGAGCGAGGTCCAGCGGATAGTAGGACCGGACCAGCTCCACGGGTTCGTCGTCGATCAGCAGCACCTGGCTGCGCAGCAGCACCGCGCCGTTCGCCGGGATGCCGAGCGCCGACCCGACGTCCGCGGGCGGCGTGGTTTCCGTCACGTCGAGCAGCGTGCTGTGGGGCCTGTCCCCGTACCTCGCTGCTTCGGTGAGCCACCGGTACTGCTCACCCGTGCCGACAGGGGCCATGTACGCGGCGGGGCGCATGGTCCGCTGGCGGTGCTCGCGCACGGTCACGGCCGCCCCGGCGCGACCAACGACCAGCCGCTCGTCCTTCAACAACTGAAGGGCCTTCTGGACGGTGGCGTTGGAGGCGCCGAACCTCGCCTTGAGCTGTGCCGTGGAGGGCAGGCTGGCCCCTGGTGCCAGGTCGCCACTCATGATCTCGTCACGCAGATCCGCTGCGATCCGCTCGTGCAGGGAGCGGCGGTCGAACCCTCCGTCCGGGGTCGTGGACACGGTCATCCGATCTCGATCTCGTAGCGCAGCCGTTGCCGGTGCGCTGGCATGGTCATCACGTCAACCTGGATGGGCCGTCCTGCACGGTCCAGCGTCAGCCGCCGGAGCAGCAACACGGGTTCGCGAGGGCCGGTCCCCAGGGCCTCCCTCGTCGTCGGGTCCGGCATCCGCGCGGTGACCTCCTCCTTGACGCGGGCCCCGGCATACCCCAGTTGGGCCAGCAAGGCGATGGCCCCGCCGGGAATCCTCGCAGCCTCGGCCAGCCGGGTGCCGCGGGCGATGCCCACCGGATAGTAGGTGTCCGTCAGCTCACACGGGTCCCCGTCCAGGTACATCACCCGTCGGCGCACAATGACGGGCTCACCTACCGCGACGCCCATGAGGTCCGCGACCTCACCCGGGGCGGCCACCTCTCCGGCTTCCACGACGCGCTGGCTCCCCCGGCGCCCCCGCGCGGCCGCCTCGGCCCCCCAGATCTCCGGTTGCCCCTCCCCCGGTGGAGCAAGGTACGGCGTCGAGGTACTGACCCACCTGCTGTCGTTCACAAGGCCCTCCCACCCGATCGCTGGTCCCACCTTGCCGCTCAGCAAGAGGCCCACAGTCTATTGCTTGCTACTTTTCGCGAAAAGCGATAAGATCTTCACTCAGCGTACACCTCCGAGGAGGCCGTTGCCCGGCCGTCACCAAACCGTTCGCGACTGTCGGAGAAAGATCCTCAACGATGACCTCTCGTCCCTTCGCCTCTGCCAGGCCACTCTCCTTCTGGGGGCCGAGTCGTCTCCCCGTTCCCTACGTCACTGTCTGGAGCACGGAAACCGTCGCCGTGGCCCGCGCTCTTGCCACCCGCCCCGATGGCACCGGGCTCGCCTACCGCGACGAGACCCCAGCGGACCGGGATCGCCAAGGCGTGCTGTGGGCCCGAGTCACCGAGGCCCCCGGCACCGGCCGCCCCAACTTCGCGGCGATGCACCCCCGCCGACAATGTCGCGCGATGGTCCACCGGCTCTGCCAGGTCTGCGGCGGCCCTGCCAGCCGCACCTCCCGGGGCTGGTTGTTCCTTCTCCCGCGCCCCGACACCGTGCAGTCGCCCCACTGGCCGGAGGGCGAACTGTGCACCAAGCCCCCGATCTGTGTGCCCTGCGCCACCCTCGCTGCACGTCACTGCCCCCACCTGGCCCACTCGGTTCTCGTTCGTTCCCGCAAACCGCGTGTCTGGGGCGTCTTCGGCGGCTTCCACCTTCCCAACTCCGCCGGTCGCCTCGGCTCCCCACACGCGGATGGCCACCTGCCCTACGGCCACCCGGCAGCCGCCTGGTTCCTCGCCAACCAGGTCGTCGTCGAACTCACCCGCTGCGCCCCCGACCACGCCCCACTCGCCGCAGCCCCCCGCCCCGGCCAGGCGCGCCGCCCGCGGTCCACGGTTCGGGGGGCCCTCGGGTCGTCGTCACCCGCAGCCTGACGTGGACCCGCCCGTCCGGGACACGGTCCGCGCGTGCGGTGGGCCTGCGCGGACCGTGTGCCGTCTGGCCGGGGCCGGGGCCGGGGCCCGTTCCCGTGCGGCCCCGCCGCCCGTGGCGCGGAACGGAGCGAGGCCGCTGGCTCGCGGGAAGGGCGCCCGGCGCCTCAGTTCCCGACCGCCTCCATGTCCACGGCCGGGTCCGCCGGCGGGGGCGTCTGCGGGGCGAACGCCTGCGGGTTCCGCCTCCTGAGGTACGCGTAGCCGAGGCCCAGCGCGGCGAACCACACCGGGGCCCCGTACAGCGACGTCCTGGAGTCCTCGTCGATCCCGATCAGCACCAGGACCAGCACCAGGAACCCCAGTGCGAACCAGCTCGTCCACGGCGCGCCGGGGGCCCTGAACCACGCCTCGGGGGCCCGGCCGGCGCGCACCGCCGCCCGGTAGCGCAGGTGGGAGGCGAGGATCATCGCCCAGGTCCACACCCCGGCGACGGTGGCGAACGCGGTGATGTAGGTGAACGCGCCCTCGGGATCGACGTAGTTGATCCACACCCCGATGCCCATCATCGCCACCGAGACCAGGATGCCGACCGCCGGGGTGCGCCGGGAGGTGAGCCGGGTGAAGACGGCCGGCCCCTGCCCGTTCACCGCGAGGTTGCGCAGCATCCGGCCGGTGGAGTACATGCCGGAGTTGCAGGACGACAGCGCCGCGGTGAGCACCACGAAGTTGACGATGCCGGCGCCGGCAGGAATCCCGATCTTGGCGAACGCGGCGACGAACGGGCTGACCCCGGGCTCGAACTCGGTCCAGCTCACCACGCAGAGGATGACGGTCAGCGCCCCGACGTAGAAGATGCCGATCCGCCACGGCAGGGTGTTGATCGCCTTGGGCAGCGTCTTCCTCGGGTCCTGGGCCTCGCCCGCGGTGACCCCGACCAGCTCCACCGCCAGGTAGGCGAACATCACGATCTGCAGGGTCAGCAGCGACTTCTCCAGGCCGGTGGGGAAGATCCCGCCCTCGTTCCACAGGTTGCTGACGCTCGCGGTGTCACCGGCCTCGGTCACGCCCAGGGTGACCACGCCGACGCCGATCAGGATCATGCCGATGATCGCCGTGACCTTGATCATCGAGAACCAGAACTCCACCTCGCCGAAGAGCTTCACCGAGATGAGGTTCGCCCCGAACAGCAGCAGCAGGAACCCCAACGCGGAGATCCACTGATCGACGCCCGGCCACCAGTACTGGATGTAGGTGGCGGCGGCGGTCACCTCGGCCATGCCGGTGACCACCCACATCAGCCAGTAGGTCCAACCCGTGGCGAACCCGAAGAACGGGCCGAGGAACTCCCGGGCGTAGTCCGCGAAGGACCCGGAGACCGGGCGGTAGGTCAGCAGTTCGCCGAGCGCCCGCATGATGAAGAAGATGATCAGGCCGGCGATGGCGTACATCACTATCAGGCTCGGCCCGGCCTCGGATAACGCCGTACCGGCGCCGAGGAACAGACCGGTGCCGATGGCGCCGCCAATGGCGATCATCTGGATCTGTCTGCTGCCCAGGCCCCGTTCGTAGCCCTCCTCCGGGGCCTGCTCGGACCGGACCTCGCCCCCGGTCGGGGCGCCCTCCCCAGACGTCTGCTTGTGCATGGAGTGAACCCTTCGTCACACCGGACAGATCCCGGATTCCTACCACGCAGAGCGACGGCCAAGGTGTGAGTTAGCCCATACGGATCACCGCACGGACGCCGCAAAGGTGAACGAACCCCAGCAAACAGGCGCGCTGATCGTTGCACGAACGCGGAACTTCTGCCTCCGCTGCTCGAGCAGTAACTCAGAGCAACCTCAAATCCCTGTGAAGGAGGCGTGTGCGGGCCTCGGCCGGGCGGCCGTCAGGGGCCCTCGTGGTCACGGGGCGTGACGTCCCTGACCGGGCACCCGGGTCACGTCATCGTCCCGATGAGGGTCTCCTGGAGCCCGCCGAGCCACAGGTAGGCCAGCACCATGGGCTTGCGCGGGTCGGTGTCGGGCAGGCGGTACAGCTCGTCGGACTCGTCGTCGGTCACCTCGAGCCGGGTGCCGATGGTCAGCCGCAGGTCGTTGAGGGTGCCGAGCCACTGGCGGGAACGCTCGGCGTCCAGCACCAGCACCCCTCCTCCGGGGTCGGAGGACAGCAGGTCGTCCAGGGTCCGCACCACCGCGAGGGCGTCCTCGCGCTTGCGCGTGCGCAGGTCGTTCTCCGTGTAGCGACGGAACTCCGCCGCGGCTGCCTGCGCCTCACGGTCCCGGGGCCTGGCCGGGTCCCCGTACGCGTCCGGGAAGAGCCGGGCGAGCGCGGGATCGCTCGGCGGGCTGGTGGGGCCGTCCGCCAGCATGGCCGCCAGCGGGTCGGCGCCCTCCTCCTGCACCGGGCCCGGGCCGATGAGTTCGAGCAACTGCACCGCGAGACTGCGCAGGATGGAGATCTCCACCTCGTCGAGGGCGATGGCTGCTCCGCCGTCGGAAGCTGCTTGGAAGTGTCCGGCCATGGGGCGTTGGTGATCTCCGGGTCGGGGTCAACGGTCCTGCTGGAGGGTCGCCCACAGGCCGTATCCGTGCATGGCCTGCACGTCCCGTTCCATCTCCTCGCGGCTACCGCTGGAGACGACGGCACGGCCCTTGTGGTGGACGTCCATCATGAGCTTGTGGGCCTTGTCCCTCGGATAACCGAAGTAGGCCTGGAAGACGTAAGTCACGTAGCTCATCAGGTTGACCGGGTCGTTGTGGACGATCGTCACCCAGTGCACATCCGGCGTGGGCGCCGCCGAAGGCGCCTCCTGCGACTGGGTGCGCTCGGTCTCCATGGGTGCGACACTCACACGCTCATGCTGCCATCCGGAGCACCCTGGCGCGAAGCGGGGTACCCGCCGGTGCCAGCGGTGAACCCCCGTGCGGGACGCACACCACACCAGAAATCGTCACTCTGACGAGTATTCGGAGTACTATCAACGCCATGGACTCCCAGAGCTTCGACCTTTCCGGGGTGCCAGGACGCGAGGCCGCCTCCGCGCTGGGGCTTCCCGTGCTCGTCCCCTCCACCGCGCTGTTCACCGACCGGTACGAGCTGACCATGCTCCAGGCCGCACTGCGCAGCGGGGCCGCCGAACGCCGCTCGGTCTTCGAGGTGTTCGCCCGCCGGCTCCCCCACGGCCGGCGGTACGGCGTGGTCGGCGGGGTCGGCCGGGTGCTTGACGCGGTGGAGAACTTCCGCTTCGACGACGCGGTCCTCGGTTACCTGTCCACCGAGCGGGTGGTGGACGACGAGACCGTCGCCTGGCTGTCCGACTTCCGGTTCCGCGGGAACATCGACGGCTACCCCGAGGGCGAGGTCTACTTCCCCGACTCCCCGGTGATGCAGGTGGAGGGGACGTTCGCGGAGGCGGTGCTGCTGGAGACCGTCATCCTGTCCGTCCTCAACCACGACTCGGCCATCGCCGCAGCCGCGTCCCGGATGTCGGTGGCGGCCGGCGACCGCCCGCTGATGGAGATGGGGGCGCGGCGCACCCACGAGCTGGCGGCGGTGGCCGCCTCCCGCGCCGCCTACGTGGGCGGCTTCACCAGCACCTCCAACCTGGCCGCGGGCTTCCGCTACGGCATCCCCACCATCGGCACCAGCGCGCACGCGTTCACCCTGGTGCACGACGACGAGCGGGACGCGTTCACCGCGCAGGTCGAGTCCCTCGGCCGCGGCACCACCCTGCTGGTGGACACCTTCGACGTGGCCGAGGCGGTGCGGGCCGCCGTGGAGATCGCCGGCCCCGAGCTCGGCGCGGTGCGGATCGACTCCGGCGACCTGCTGCTGCTCGCCCACCGGGTGCGCCACCAGCTCGACAGCCTCGGCGCGAACCGCACCAGGATCGTGGTGACCAGCGATCTCGACGAGTACGCCATCGCCGCCCTCGCCACCGCGCCGGTGGACGCCTACGGGGTCGGCACCCGGCTGGTGACGGGCAGCGGCCACCCCACGGCGTCCATGGTCTACAAGCTGGTGGCCCGGGCCAGGCGGCCAGGCCGGGACGCGCCGCTGGAGCCGGTCGCCAAGAAGCCCGTGGGCACCAAGACCAGCTACGGCGGACGCAAGTGGGCGGTGCGCCGGTTGGACGCCGAGGGGGTGGCCGAGGCCGAGGTGGTGGGCGTCGGCGAGGTCCCGCGGGACCTCGCCGACCAGCAGCTCATGGTGCCGCTGGTGCGGCACGGGGAGACCGTCGGCCGGGAGCCGCTGGAGGCCGCGAGGAAGCGGCACGCACGGGTCCGGGACACGCTGCCGCTCTCCGCGACCATGCTCTCCAGGGGTGAACCGGTCATCCCCACCAGGCTGGTGTGAAAGGCGACCCACGGGGTATCCGGGGGCCCACTCCCGCCGGCCGGCGGCGCTCTCTAACCTCTTGAGTCATGTGGGCTGCGTCCCCGGTCGCGCACCCGTGGCCGCCCGCCGGTCCGCGATCCCACCCTGCGAAGACCCGCTGTCCGCCCGAGACCTGAAGGACGCGCCATGCACCGGGCACTGATCGTCGTCGATGTCCAGAACGACTTCTGCGAGGGCGGCAGCCTCGCCGTCCCCGGCGGCGCCGAGGTCGCCGCCGCCATCACCGACCTGGTGGGCGAGTCAACCGCGGGGTACGCCCACGTGGTGGCCACGCGGGACTGCCACATAGATCCCGGGTCGCACTTCTCCGACCACCCGGACTTCGCCCAGAGCTGGCCCGCGCACTGCGTGGCGGGGACCGAGGGGGTCGGCTTCCACCCGAACTTCGCCCCGGCCGTCGCCTCGGGCGCGGTGGAGGCCGTCTTCGACAAGGGCGCCCACGCCGCGGCGTACAGCGGCTTCGAGGGGCGGGACGAGAACGGGGTGGGCCTGGCCCAGTGGCTGCGGGACCGCCGGATCGGCGAGGTGGACGTGGTCGGCATCGCCACCGACCACTGCGTGCGGGCCACCGCCCTGGACGCGGTGCGGGAGGGCTTCGCCACCCACGTGCTGCTCGACCTGACCGCCGGCGTCGCCCGGGAGAGCACCGAGCGTGCCCTGGAGGAGTTGCGGGCCGCGGGGGTGCGGCTCTCCGGCGAGCCGGTGGTGTCGGCCTAGGGGCTGTCTGATAAGTAGCGCCGTCCGCCCGCGGGCCTCATCCCCCGGTGGGCCGGCCCCGGTCGGCGGCGTGCTGTGGCCCCGCGGGCCGGAACAGCGCACCGATCGGGCGCCACAGTTCGTCCTGCCCCGCGTACGCGGGTCGCCACAGGAGGCCCTGCGGGTGGTAGAGCACCGCGCTGACCTCGTCCGGGTTCGGCGGTGCGCTGTTGCCGCGGAGCTGGACCCCGTGGAAGCCGAGGTTGCGCACCCGGGTCAGCGCCCGCTGCCGGCTCGCCGCGTGCGCGATCACCCGCAGCGGCCCCGGGCCCCCGGCCGGGTGCGCCAGGAGCAGGGCCACGACCACGCTCCCGTCCGGGAGCCGCACGAACCCACCGGTGGCCATGGAGCCATGGTCGCCCCGTTGGCGCGGCCCCGCCACCGGTCCCCCTCACGGCGGCGGCCCCGCGGAGCGGTGCTCCGCGGGGCCGCCCGGCCCTGCTGCTCGCCTGGCCGGGGCCAACGAGTGGTCGTGCTGGTTCAGCGCGAAGCGCCGACCTTCACCTTCATCGTGGTACCGACCGGCGACTCGTAGGCGATGGAGATCCGGGTGTTGGTGTCCGGGACCTGGACCGAGGCGTACGGCGTCTCCTCGGAGTAGTAGGTGCCCCGGTGGTCATCGAAGACCGGGACCCCCGCCTGCGGGCGCACCGTGGTCGGCACGCCCTCGTTGTGGAGGGTGAAGCCGTCCGTCGGGTACCAGCTGAACGTGGCGT
Source organism: Wenjunlia vitaminophila DSM 41686 (assembly GCF_000380165.1). Classification (GTDB taxonomy): domain Bacteria; phylum Actinomycetota; class Actinomycetes; order Streptomycetales; family Streptomycetaceae; genus Wenjunlia; species Wenjunlia vitaminophila. The sequence goes on along the minus strand of NZ_KB904667.1, from coordinate 21,050 downwards.
CGAAGGCCTGGATCCGGGTGCGCATGTACGTGCCGTCGCTCCACTTGAGCGGCTTGGCGCCGTGTGCGTCGATCGGCAGGATCAGCCCCTTGCCGGGGTGCAGGCCGACGTCGTTGTCGTTCATGGAGGTGTCCCACAGCGAGATCAGCAGCCCGTTCTGGTACGGGAAGCGCTCGACCAACTTGCGGTTCGGCATCCATCCGGTGTTGTACGGACCGGTGCGGAGCACATCGTCGTAGCTGACGTACTGCCGGTTCTCCGCGATGTAGTACTGCGGGTAGTTCTGGGTGAAGCTGGCCCCGATCCGGGAGAAGCCCGTCGCGGTCCATCCGGCCTGGTCGTTCTCGGCGCCGTCGGAGAGGATCTGCCTGCCGTCGGCGGTGATCGAGATGGCGTCCGCGGCGAAGCCCATCTGGGCCATGGCACCGTCCGTCTGGTACCGGAACCGGAGCTTGACCTGCTTCCCGGCGTAGGCGTCCAGCGGGTAGACCAGGTCGGTGTAGGTCTCGCTGACACCGGTGAGCGCGGGCTTGTCGCCGCCGTCACGGGGAAGCGGCGCGCCGTTGACGGTCCCGTCGATCGGGACCCAGGAGGCGCCGTTGTCGGTGGACACCTCGGTGTACAGGTAGTCGTAGTCCTGCTCGATGTCGTACCAGCCCTTGAGGCTCAGGCTGGCCTGGGTGGCTCCGGTGAGGTCCACGTCGCGGGTGAGCGTGTTCCGCAGGTCGTCACCCGAACCGCTCCACCACTGCTGGCTGCCCTCGGCCGGCTCCACCACCGTGGTGGTGACCGGCTTCTCCGGCAGCTCGACGACCAGGCCCTGGGCGTGCTTGGTGTTGTACTCGGCCACCCCGAGGGTGTGGGTGGAGGAGGTCGCGGCCTTGGCGGTGTCGAAGTCCAGCCAGCCGAGCTGGAGCTTGTCCCAGGCGGACATGTCGCCCGGCCGGGAGCCGATGTCGGTGGTGCCGTCGCTCAGCCAGGAGCCGCTGGACATCAGGGTCCAGAACGCCGAGGAGTTCTCCCCGATGTAGGTCGTGTCGTAGTGGTCCGGCAGACCGAGGTCGTGCCCGAACTCGTGGGCGAACACCCCGAGGCCGCCGTTCTCCGGCTGGAGCGTGTAGTCACCCACCCACAGACCGGTGTTGCCGATCTGTGTGCCACCCAGCTTGTTGTTCTCAGGACCGGTGTGGCCGGCGCTGTCGACGTAGGCGTACCAGCGGTGCGCCCACAGCGCGTCGGTGCCCTGCACGCCGCCACCCGCGGACTCGTCCTCGCCCGCGTGCACGATCTGGAAGTGGTCGACGTAGCCGTCGGACTCGTTGAAGTTGCCGTCGCCGTCGAAGTCGTACCGGTCCCACTGGTCGTACTCGGCGAGGGCCGCGGCGATCTCGGCGTCCGTCTTCCCGGCGTCGCGCTGCTCCTTGGCCCACTGGTTGACGCCGTCGCGCACCAGGTCCCAGGCGCTGCGGCACGTGCTGGCACCACAGTAGTTGGAGCCGTAGCGGGCCTCGTTGTACGGGATCTTGACCCAGTCGGAGACCTCGCCGGTCACCGAGTAGCGGCCGGACGACTGCCGCTGGTAGTACGTGGCGACGGACTCCTCGCCCTCCTGGGCGAAGTACAGGTCCTCGAAGTGCTTCCTGTTGAAGTCCGGCTGCCAGATGGTGGTGTTGTTCGTGGTCCGGTCCGGCTCGGCGATCTCGTTGTGCGCCGGACCCGGGTCACCGCCGTACTTCACCACCGGGGGCTTCGGCCCTTCCGGGCCGTCCGGGTCGAACATGGTGGTGTCGTCCACCTGGTCGCCGAACTCCACCAGGATGGTGAAGATCTTGTCGGTCTTCTCCCGGTCGAGCTCGACGTACTTGCCCTTGCCGAGCTTGACGCTCTTGGAGGCTCCCCGCTGCTGGATCTCCGCCTCACCGGAGACCACCTGCTGGATGGCCTCCTGGCGCCTGGCGTTCTCCCGCTCGGTGAGCGGGCCGGGAAGATTGTGTGAGTTGCGCTGGGGCTCCACCAGGTCCTTGGCGGACGCCCTCGACGCCTCGCTGCGCTCCGCGCCTGTCGGGGTGTCGGATGCGGATGCCGCGCCCGGCAGTACGGCGGCGGTCAACCCCGCCACCAGCACTGCCGCGGCCACGGCGGGTCTGACTCTTCGTCTAGTGTGAGCCATGCCACGCCTTTCCTTCGCCGGTCACCGGGCGGTATCGCCGGCCCGGACCATGACAAGGCGCCATTCGATCGAAGCGGCAGCGGAAAAGACAGTCCTTGATTTGGCCACGCCAAAAGGAGTAAGTTGGAAATTCCGCCTCGAGGGCACTGTGTGCCGGACCGGGGCGAGGCAGTCTCGTTCGAAATACGAGACGTTCATCTTACGGTGTTATTCGCGTTGCCCCCTGCGCGCTCCCCCCGTCCCGCACCGTGCGTCAGGAGATGCTTACCAGGCGTTCCGGTGGGGCATCAGCCCCCGTAGAGTGTGAAACGGCACCGCCACGGACCCGACCGCCCCCCTCGCCCCAGGACGGAGCCTGCCATGCCGCGTCCGACCGTTGCCCAGCTCTCCTACGGAACGGCCACGGTCGTTCTTTCCGCTGTCGCCATGCTCCTGCTCACCGACGCCACTTCCGCGCTCGCCGTCTCGCTGGTCAGCGTCGCCGCCCTGGTCTTAGGGACCCTGGTCGCCCTGGCCGCCTCACCGTCCCGGCGGACCGAAGGGGCCGGGTCCTCCCCGTCGCCCGTCACTCCGTCAGCCCCGCCGAGCCACAGCACCCGTCCCCGGGTCACCGAGCACTCGCTCCACCGGTAGCCCGTTCGTCCCGGGTGGACGTCGCTTTCCCCGGCCCCCGGAAAGCACCCCGGCGCCCCGTCCGCCGCGGCCTACCACCCCTCAGCGCGCCGAGACCACCACGGTCCTGGCCGCCTTGTCGTGCAGACACTGTCGGAACGGCCGGTCCCACAACAGCCAGGTGACGTTGACCAGCCAGAACACCGCCCCACAACAGGGCACCAGATTGGGCAGGCTGTACACCGACGCCCGGGTCCAGGCCGCCTGCGGGGTGGGAACCGCCCCGTCGCTCAGCATCGCCACCCGGATGCCCATGGCCATCTTCCCCACGGTCTGACCCCGGCGGGTGTACATGAGGGCCTCGTAGACGAGGTACACCAGCACGGTGACCAGGGCGCTGCCGTAGTTGCCGCCGAACACCGCGTCACTGCTGTCCCCGTTGTCCCAGTCCTCGTTCCAGGTCCAGAACCCGACCCCCCAGAGCAGCACGTTGACCGGGATGCCGACGACCAACGAGTCGATGATCCGGGCGATCAGCCGGCGGAACCTGCCGGCCAGCGGGGGCATCCCGCGCAGCGCCGCGTCGGGGTCGCGGTACCCGTGGTCCGCCCCGTACGGCGGAGGGCCGAACCCGGGGGGACCTCCGCCCCCGGGAGGCGGGTGGTCGGACGGCGGGACACCCCGGGGGCCGCCCGCGCCCGGCTCCCCCGCACCGGGCCAGGGCGCCCCGGACGGCTGCTGACCCCGCTCCCACGGCCGGTTCCCGGACGGCTGCCCGGGCCCCTGCCCGCCGACGCCCTCCGGGTCCAACGGCCCCGGTTCCCCGGTGGGGGGGCCGGACGGCGGCTGGTCCTGGCGACGGCCCCCGGGCTGTCCCGACGGCCCGGACAGGGGCCCGTCCGGCTGCTCGGGCGGCTTGCGGTACGGGTCCTGCTCCCCGCCGCTTCCCGGTTCGGGGTCCTCCGGGCCCGGTGAGGGCTGATCGGTGCTCATACTGCGAAAGTGAAACACCGGACATTCCGCCCCGCCTCCGGGCGCGGCCCGAAGGGATGACCCGGTCGTTCCCCACCGCACCCGGACGGGGCCGCGTCAGCCCCTGGGGTCGGCCGCCACGAACGTCTTCGCCGCCTTGTCGTGCCAGCACTGGCGCCAGGGCCGGTCCACCACGCACCAGAACACGTTCACCAGGCCCACCACGACCAGGAACAGCACCTGGTACACCAGCCAACGGCGCAGCGCCCGGCCCACCGTCGGCGGCTCCTGCCCCTCGATGTCCAACACCTTCACCCGCACCAGGCGCTTGCCCAGGGTGCGGCCCCACCTGGCGGTGGGCAGCACCTCGTAGAGGAAGCACAGGAGCAGCGCGGCGCCGAGGAACGCCCCGAGGTAGGCACCGGTGGTGCCGTCGATCAACCAGACCCGGACCGTCTCCCCGGTCTGCTCCGCCTCGTCGATCTTGTCCCGGACGTGGTCCACCGTGGGGCGCGCCAACGGCACCGCGGCAGCGGCCAGCAGCGCGCAGAGCAGCACCGAGTCGATCAGCCGGGCCACCAGTCTGCGCCCCACCGAGGACGGCCGCGCCTCGGAGACCGCGCTGAGGAACGGGTTGCTCGGCGGTGGGCGCCAGGCCAGCGCGTTGTCGCCGAAGGTCTGGCCGACCACGTGGGACGGCTCCGACCGCTGCCCGGGGGTCGCCGCGGGCTCCGCGACGGGGTCGGCGTGGGCCAGCCGCTGCACCTGCTGCGCCCAGGGCACCTGCCGTGGTTCCCCGGGGTGCGACGGGTCGGGACCGGGTTGGGCCGGACGGGGCTGCCCGCCGGGAGCCGCCGAGCCGGGACCTGGTTGGCCGTGCGCGGGCCGGCCCTGAGCCGGTTGGCCGTACGAGGGTTGCCCGTGCCCCGGGTGAGCCTGCCCCGGGTGGCCGGGCGCGGGCGGCGTGCGGCTGGCCTGGGCCTGGGCCGGCGGGACCGGGTCGGCGGGCGGGGACGGCTGGGGCCCTCCCCAGGAGACCCGTGGTTGCTGCGTGCCGGCCCCCTGGCGGGGCACCCCGGAGGACCAGGTGGCCTCCTCCTGGTCCTCCTCGTCGAGGAAGACCGGGCCCGACTCCTCGACCCGCCTGGGCCGCGCCGCGGCGGGCTGGCCCGCGGGGGTCTGCCGGAGCTGGGCGGTGGGGGCGGGGGCAGGACGCCCCGGGGTGCCGGGGGAGCCCGTCGGTTCCCCCGGCTCGGGCTGCCCCTGCCCGGGCCGCGGCTCGGGCCCCGGCTCGGACTGGAGCCGCGGCTCGGGCCCGGGCGTGGGGTGCTGCGGGGACGCGGGGTGCTGCGGGGACTGCGAGGGCGCAGGAGTGGGCGGGGGTGTGGGCGTGGGGTGTTGCGGGGGCTCGGCCACGGGTCCGAGACCCGGCGGCGGGGTCAGCACCTCGCCCGGCGCCGGCTCCGGACGGCTGGTGCCGGGCACCCAGGCGGCACCGTCCCAGTACCGGATGTACCCCGGGATGGAGGGATCCGTGTAGTACCCCGCACGGGGTGCGTCGCCGCTACCGGAGGTCACCAATGCCTCCCACTCCCATCCTGCACACCAGCCTCCGACCGTCCTCGCGTCGCTCGATCCCGCTCCGGTTGCCCCGGGCCCATCCCCCCTGTGCGGCGTGACGGGACACCCGCCGCGCCCGACAACCGTAGACACTAACGAAGAACCCCGGACACCGAGCCCTGCCCGGTGGCGCCCCGTCCGGGGCGGGCTCAGAACACCTTGCCCGGGTTGAGGAGGTTGAGCGGGTCGAACACCCGCTTGATCCCCCGTTGGAGTTCCAGCACCTCCGGTCCCAGTTCCCGGGCCAGCCACTCCTTCTTCAGGACGCCCACCCCGTGTTCGCCGGTGATGGTCCCGCCCAGCTCGAGGCCGAGGGCCATGATCTCGTCGAAGGACTCCCGGGCGCGACGGGCCTGGTCCGGGTCGTCCGCGTCGAACACCACCACCGGGTGGGTGTTGCCGTCCCCGGCGTGTGCGCACACCCCGATCGTCAACCCGACCCGCTCGGCGATCCCGGCGACCCCGTCGATCAGCTCGCCGAGCCGGGCCCGGGGCACGCACACGTCGTCGATCATCGTGGTGCCCAGGGTTTCCAACGCCACCAGGGACAGCCTGCGGGCCTGCAGCAGCATCTCCGACTCGGCCGCGTCGTCGGCGGGGACCACCTCGGTGGCGCCGGCCGCCAGGCACAGCCTTCCCACCTCGGCGAGCCGGTCCCGCGCGTCCGGGGTGTCGAACGCGGCGAGCAGCAGCGCCTGCGTCGAGTCGGGCAGCCCCATCTGGGCCATGGCGTTCACCGCGCCGATGGTGGTGTTGTCCATCAGTTCGAGCAGTGAGGGAACGAGGCCGGACTCCATGATCCGGCAGACCGCGTCGCAGGCCGCCGCGCCGGAGGGGAACTCCGCGGCGAGCACCAGGGCCGGGTTCGGCTTGGGACGCAGCGCGAGGACGGCCCTGACCACGATCCCCAAGCTCCCCTCGGAGCCCACGAACAGCCGGGTCAGGTCGTAGCCGGCGACGCCCTTGGCGGTGCGCCGCCCGGTGGAGATCAGCCGCCCGTCCGCCAGCACCACCTCGAGGCCGAGCACGTACTCGGCGGTGACGCCGTACTTGACGCAGCACAGGCCGCCGGAGCCGGTGCCGATGTTCCCGCCGATGGTGCACTGCTCCCAGCTCGACGGGTCCGGCGGGTAGTACAGGCCCTGCTCGGCCAGCGTCCGGGAGAGCGTGGCGTTGACCACGCCGGGCTCCACCACGGCGATCCGGTTCACCGGGTCGATCTCCAGGACGCGGTCCATCCTCGCCAGGGACAGCACGACGCAGCCGTCGGTGGCGTTGGCCGCTCCGGACAGACCGGTGCGGGCGCCCTGCGGCACCACCGGCACCCGCAGCGCGCTGGCGGTCCGCATCACGTGCTGCACCTGCTCCACGGTCCGCGGCACCACCACCACTGCCGGGTCGCCCGCGGGACAGAAGCTCGCCATGTCGGTGCGGTAGGACGCCGTGATGTCGGGATCGGTCAGCAGGGCCTCGCTGGGGAGTCCCTCCCGCAGCCCGGCCAGGAGCCGAGCCCGGCCCTCAGGACCGGCCGCGGTGTCCGGACGTGTCGCGTCACTCGGGTAGGCAGCGTCCATGGGGTGAAGCGTCCCACCCGGACGTTCCGTCAGGAAGGCCCCCGTCCGGAAGCGGCCCGGCGGCGGGCACGTCGTCGGCAGGGGGTGCCACGGGGTGCCGGGCCGGCCGTGCGGCGGCCCCGCGGCCCCGGGGTCCGCCGCACGGTGCCGGTCAGAGGTTGCCGCGGCGGGACTGCTCCCGCTCGATGGCCTCGAACAGCGCCTTGAAGTTGCCCTTGCCGAAGCCCTGGGAGCCGTGCCGCTCGATCATCTCGAAGAAGACCGTCGGCCGGTCCTGGACCGGCTTGGTGAAGATCTGGAGCAGGTAGCCGTCCTCGTCGCGGTCGGCCAGGATGCGCAGCTCGCGCAGCTCCTCGACCGGCACCCGGGTCTCCCCCACCCACTCGCCCAGGGTGTCGTAGTAGGAGTCGGGCGTGTCCAGGAACTCCACGCCCGCCTCGCGCATGGCCCGCACGCTGGCCACGATGTCGTCGGTGGCCAGGGCGATGTGCTGCACGCCGGGGCCGCCGTAGAACTCCAGGTACTCGTCGATCTGCGACTTGCGCTTGGCGATGGCCGGCTCGTTGAGCGGGAACTTCACCTTGCGGGTGCCGTCCGCCACCACCTTGGACATCAGCGCGGAGTACTCCGTGGCGATGTCGTCGCCCACGAACTCCTTCATGTTGGTGAAGCCCATGACCCGGTGGTAGAACGCCACCCACTCGTCCATCCGCCCCAGCTCCACGTTGCCCACGCAGTGGTCCACGGCGAGGAAGCGGCGGGGCCCGGTCGCCACCCGCGGCTCGCAGGGGACGTAGCCGGGCAGGTAGGCGCCGTCGTAGCGCGAACGGTCCACCAGGGTGTGCTTGGTCTGGCCGTAGGTGGCGATCTCGGCGAGGACGACGGTGCCGTGCTCGTCCTCGAGCTCGTGGGGCTCGGCGAGTCCCACGGCACCGTTGGAGACCGCGTAGGCGTAGGCCTTGTGGACGTCCGGGACGGCGATGGCCAGGTCGGTCACCCCGTCGCCGTGCTCGGCGACGTGTCCGGCCAGGAAGCGTCCCCGCTCGGTGCTGGCCTTGACCACCGAGGTGAACACGAACCGGGCCTCTCCGGAGACCAGTACGTAGGACGCCGTCTCCCGGTTGCCGGTCTCCGGCCCCGAGTAGGCGACGAGTTCCATGCCGAACGCGGTCGCGTAGTAGTGGGCGGCCTGCTTGGCGTTCCCCACTGCGAACACGACCGCGTCCATGCCCTGGACCGGGAAGGGGTCGGCGAGGCCGGCGTGAGCCGGAGCGGGCGCGACGGTGTCGGTCATCGTGGGCTCCCCTGGGGTGCGGAAGATCTGTTGACAGCAGCGTCACCCGGCCGCTCAAGGTGCGCAACAGTTGAGAGTTCTGCTAGACATACTGCCCAGGCAATCCAGGAACTCGCCGGTCTGGTTGTACAGGATGACCAGGCAACGAGGCCCAGCGGCGGTGGACGGCGACCACGGCGTTGCGACGGGGGACGGACATGGGGATCGACGCGCTGGACGCCCGACTGATCACACTGTTGGCCCAGGAGCCGCGGCTCGGGGTGCTGGAGTGCTCGCGGCGGCTCGGGGTGGCCCGGGGCACCGTGCAGGCACGGCTCGACCGGCTCCGCGACCGGGAGGTGATCCGCGGGTTCGGGCCGCAGGTGGACCCCGCGGCGCTGGGGTACCCGGTCACCGCGTTCGCCACCCTTGAGATCCGCCAGGGACAGGGCCCCGACGTGCGCCGCCACCTCGCCGCCGTCCCCGAGGTCCTCGAGGTGCACACCACCACGGGCCACGGGGACATGCTCTGCCGGATGGTCGCGCGGTCCAACGCCGACCTGCAACGCGTGATCGACCGGGTGGTGGACTTCGCCGGGATCGTCAGGGCCTCGACGGCCATCGCCATGGAGAACCCGGTGCCCTACCGGGTACTGCCCCTGGTCCAGCAGGCCGCCGACTGAGAGCTGGTCCGCACCACGCCGGACGGATCGGCGGGGCCACGGCCCGGCGCCGGGTCGCTCAGACGTTGATCTTGACCACCACGCTGCGGACCGCCTTGTCGTGCAGGCACTGCCGGTTGGGCTTGTCCCAGCAGCACCAGAGCGAGTCCAGCATGCCGACCATGCAGAGCGACCCCGCGAGGTTCATCCCCAGGCTCACCCCGAACCGACCCCAGGAACGGCCCATCCCCAGCTTGCCGCCGTCCTCCAGTTGGGCCACCCGCAGGTTGCACACCCGCTTCCCCGGGGTCCAGCCCAACAACGCCGTGGTCAGCGGCTCGTAGAGCAGGAACACCAGCACGGCCCAGGAGCCGGCGATCCACGCGGACGCGGTCTCCACCTCGTTGCTGTTGGTCGATTCGGCCCAGATCGCCACCGGGATGGCCACGATCATGATCGACAACATCAGGAAGAACGCGTCGAGGACGCGGGCGAGCAGCCGCATGCCCTGGTTGCCCAGCAGCGCCGGGTCGATGGCGCCCGGCGGCAGGGGCTCGAGGGGCGGGTAGCCCGCGTAGCCGTACGCCCCGGGATAGCCGTACGCCCCGGGATACGAGTACGGCTGCGGCGCCCCGTGAGGCTGCTGCCCGGGGAACCGCTGGGGGTACGGCTGCCCCGGGTACGGCTGCCCGGGATACGCCTGACCCGGGTACGGCGGCTGACCCAACTGGGGTGGTCCGAACTGCGGCTGCCCCTGGGGCTGGGTGAACTGCGGCTGGGTGAACTGGGGCTGGGTGAACTGGGGCTGGTCGGGAGGGACCTGGCCGCCGGGCGCCGCGGGGGCGGCCGGCTGGTCGCCCGCCGCCGCCGCGGCGGCCGCGGGCGCGTCGGGCGTCCGCTGGTCGGGGACCCTTGGGGGGAGCGGTTGCCCGGGGGCCCGCTGGTCGGCCAGGGGCCCGCGCTTCTCGAGGTCCGGAGGCGACGGCGTGGCCGGCGGCACGGAGGGCTGTTCCTGACTTTCGTCGCTCATCGCGCCACCCCCCGGTTCGTCGAGGGCGCGTCAGCGGACCCTCGAGGAAAACGTCATCTCGGCCGCGCCCACGGAGAGCTCGTCCCCACGGGTGAGCACCACCATATCGGCAGGTGAGCAGTGCCCGGCCCATCCGCACGGAGACCAGGTCGGCCACCCTCGACCCCACCTCGAACCGACCCTCCCCCGTGCAGAGAAAGCTCTGCAAAGCTTAGCGTGCAAAATTTACGTTGCAAATGAACCTTTGCAACTCTAGGGTCCCGGCATGAGTGACGAACGTCGAGTAGTCCGTCTCGATCCCCGGAACCTCCGCGGGCTCGCACACCCGCTGCGCATCCGCCTGCTGGGCGCGCTGCGCGAGAACGGCCCGGCCACCGCCTCCAAGCTCGCCCAGCAGCTCGGTGAGAGCAGCGGTGCCACCAGCTACCACCTGCGACAGCTCGCCGCGCACGGGTTCGTCGAGGAGGACAGGGAGCGCGGCAGGGGGCGCGAGCGGTGGTGGCGGTCCGCGCACGAGGGCACCCAGCTCGACGCCGTGGCGGAACTGGTCAGGAACCCGGAGACCCGAGGCGCGGTGGACCTGCTGCTGCACGAGCTGGCCACCATCCACGCCCAGCGGTTGGCCACCGCGATCGGCGAGATGCACCGGCTGTCCCCGGAGTGGCTCGCCGCCTCCAACATCAGCGACTTCAGGCTGCGCCTCACCGCCGAGGAGGCGGGGCGGATGGCGCGGGAGATGTCGGAGCTGGTCGAACGCTGGCGCCGGCAGCCGGGGGAAGCGGTGCCCGAGGACGCCGAGCCGGTGGTGGTGCAGGTGCACTCCTTCCCGGTGTCGGAGCCCGACTCGTGAGCGGCGCCCGTCCCGGGGCGATACCCGCCCGCCCCCGGCCGCTGCTGGTGCTGCTCTCGGCCAACGCGGTGTCGATCACCGGCAACGCGCTCACCGTGATCGCTGTGCCGTGGTTCGTGCTGGAGACCACGGGCAGCGCCGGACGGGCCGGTCTCGTCGCGTTCTGCTCGACCCTGCCGGTGGTGGTGGCCGCCCTGCTGGGCGGGCCCGCGGTGGACCGCCTCGGGCTGTGGCGCACCAGTGTGGTCTCCGACCTGGTCTGCGCCGTGGCGGTGGCCGCGGTTCCGGCGCTGTACCTGACCGTGGGCCTGGCGTTCTGGCAGTTGCTGGTGCTGGTCGCGGTGACCGGGCTGTTCCACGCCCCCGGCGAGACGGCACGCGGGGTGTTGCTCGCGGAGCTCGCGGAACGCGGCGGGACCTCGCTCGAACGGGCGACCAGCGCCTACGACGGGGCCTCACGGGGGGCCAGGATGCTGGGCGCGCCACTGGCCGGGGTGCTGATCGCCGTGTTCGGCGCGGAAGTGGTCCTGCTGGTGGACGCGGCGACGTTCGCCGTGTCGGCGGTGCTGATCGCTGGCTGGCTGCCGAGGGCACGGCAGCAGCGGCCCGCTGGGGCGGCGGGCCTGAGCGGCTACGCGGCGGAGTTGCGCGAGGGTTTCCAGTTCGTCAGACGTTCCTCGCTGCTGCTGGTCATCGTGGTGATGGTGATGGTGACCAACGCGTTGGACCAGGCCTGGGGCGCGGTGCTGCTGCCCCTGCACGCCCGGGAGCACCTGGGCGGTTCGGTGCAGCTCGGCGTCGCGAGCGGGGTGTTCGGGGGGTGCGCGCTGGTCGGGACGGTGCTGTTCGCGGCGTTCGGGCGGCGGGTGTCCCGCCGGTGGTTGCTCTTCTGGGCGTTCCTGATCGCCGGCCCGCCGCGGTACTTCGTGGCCGCGCTGTGGCCCGAGCTGCCGCCGCTCCTGGTGACGATGGCCGTGGGCGGCCTGGTCTGCGGGGCGATCAACCCGATCCTGGGGGCGTTGCAGTACGAACTGGTGCCGGCCCGGCTGCGCAGCAGGGTGCTCGGCGCGGTCACCTCGGGGGTGCTGGTCGCGGTGCCGATCGGCGGCCTCGCCGCGGGTGCCCTGGTGGACCGTTGGGGACTCGGCGTCACACTGCTGGTGTGCGGTGGCCTGTACCTGGTGACGACGCTCAGCCCGCTGGCCGTTCCGGCGTGGCGGGAGGCGGACCGGTCGGAGCCCGGGGCACCCGGCGGCCTGCCAGGGGCTGCTGTCGCACAGGAGCCGCCCACGGCGCCGCGGGACGCACGCTCAGCAGGAGGGGACCTTGCCCCCGGAGGAGAGCGCCTTCAGGGCGGAGACCGCGTCGTCGAGGTCCCGGACCGGCACTAGCCGCAGCCCGTCCGGCAGGTTCTCACTCGCCTGCGAGCACTCCGACCTGGGCAGGAGGAACACGGTCGCCCCGTCGCGCCGGGCCGCCACCACCTTCAGCGGCACCCCGCCGACCGGACCCACCTCGCCGGACGCGGTGATGGTTCCGGTGCCGGCGATGGTCCTGCCCCCGGTCAGGTCCCCGCCGCGGCCGTCGCCCTGGATCTTGTCGATGATGCCCAGGCTGAACATCAGTCCGGCACTTGGTCCGCCCACGTCCGCGAGTTCCAGCGTGACCTTCACCCGGCGCGGGGACAGGCCCATGTGGTCGAGGGCGGCGAGGGTGGCCTCGTGCTGCGAGGTGCGCATCTGCTCCCGGTTGTGCTTGGTGATCTCCTTCTCGGTGTCGCCCTCCGGGTAGACGGTGCTGCGCGGCATCGCGGCCTCCTGGTCGTCGAGCCAGGCGCTGAGCACGTTGGAGAGCTTCACCGAGGCGTCCGGGGCGGTCGCCATGATCGTCGTCAGCAGCAGCTTGCCCCTGGTCTGCCGGGTCGAGGTGCCGTCGATGGTGATCACGGGCCGCCCGTTCTGGGAACCCAGGGTGTCAGCGGTCGCTCCCGGCATCACTATCGAGAACGGCAGCGGCGCGAGGAGCGCGACCGCGAGCAGCGCAGTGACCAGGGCGGAGCAGATCACCAGGATCCGGGGGCGCGAAGACACAGTAGGCATTAAATCCGGCGCCCCCGGCCACCGCCAACGCGGGACCGCTGCGGGACCGCCCCGGGCCCGCGGGGCGACGGCTGCCCGCCCCTCAGCGCAGGGCGTCGGCGACCTCCAACGCCGCCTCCACCACCCGCGGCCCCACCCGCTCCGGGACGGTTTCGGCGAGCATCACCACCCCCACGCTGCCCTCCACGCCCCCGACGCCGAGCAGTGGCGCCGCCGCACCGCAGGCACCGGCCTCCAGCTCGCCCCGGGTGAGCACGTAACCCGGACTCGAGGCACGGTCGGCCAACCCGCCCATCGTCTGCTCGTCACCCGAGTACAGCGCCCTCCCGGCGAGGATCGCCCGGCCCGCCGCGCCCCGGTCCAACGGGTGCCGGAAACCGGTGCGGTACGCCACGTGGTAGTCGGTCCAGCTCGGCTCCACCACCGCCACCGCCAACGCCTCGTGGCCGTCCACCAGGGTGAGGTGGGCGGTGGCACCGATGTCCTCGGCCAGGCTGCGCAGCGCCGGCAGCGCCGCCTCGCGCAGCAGCGGGTGCACGCGGTGGGCCAGGCGCAGCACCCCGAGCCCCACCCGGGCCCGTCCGCCCATGTCCCGGCGGACGAGGGAGTGCTGTTCCAGGGTGGCCAACAGCCGGTACACCACGGTGCGGTTCACCCCGAGCCTGTTGGCCAGCTCGGTGACGGTGAGGCCGTGGTCGGTGTCGGCCAGGAGCTTGAGGACACGGAGTCCGCGGTCGAGGGTCTGGGAGGTCTCCGCGGTCACGACGGCGCCCCCTGTTCTGTGAGTGGCGGCCCCCGATGGCGGACCGCCCACCCGTGGCGGTTCCTCGCGGAAGGGCTGTCGGGTGGGGTTGGTCCGCGGCACGGCTGCCGGTGGCGTGGCCTGTCTCCGTGGCCGCGCTGCCACGGGTGGGTGAACGGCACCGTAATGACGTGCACCGTTGAGCGGAAGACCTCGTCCAGAATCCGGATGCTCGCGCCAACGGATCATTCTGGTTGGTCCTGGTTTGACCTTGACTGGTGTCCCGGTGGGACCGCCCGGCTCGGGCCCGTCACCCCGGGCGGGTGGCCCACTCCTGGAGCTTGCTGATGCGCTCCTGGAGCTGACCGGCGGTGGCCTGGGCCGAGGGGGGGCCGCCGCAGACCCGGCGCAGTTCGTTGTGGATCACGCCGTGTGGCTTGCCGGTGCGGTGGTGCCACGCGGCCACCAGGGTGTTGAGCTCCTTGCGCAGCGCGAGCATCTGTTGGTGGGTCACCACGGGACGACGTTCCGCGGGCAGCTCCAGCAGGTCGGCCTCCTGGTCCGGCCTGGCCCGGCTGTGCGCGATCTGCCTGGCCTGCCGCTTGCGCAACAGGAGCTGCACCTGGTCGGGTTCGAGCAACCCGGGGATGCCCAGGTAGTCCTGCTCCTCCGGGCTGCCCGGGTGCGCCTGCATGCCGAACTCGGCGCCGTCGTACAGCACCCGGTCGAAGACCGCCTCTGACTCCAGGGCCTGGAACGGCAGGAGGTCCTGCTCCCCCTCGTCCTTGGTCCGGTTGGCGTCCTTCAGCAGCTCCTCCTCCTCCGCGAACGGATCGTCGTCGCCCTTCTTGGGGCGGTCGAGCACGTGGTCACGTTCCATCTCCAGCTCGTTGGCGAAGGCCAGCAGCGTGGGGATGGAGGGCAGGAACACCGAGGCGGTCTCCCCCCGGCGACGGGAGCGGACGAACCGACCCACCGCCTGGGCGAAGAACAGCGGGGTGGAGATGGACGTGGCGTAGACGCCGACGGCCAACCGCGGCACGTCCACGCCCTCGGAGACCATCCGCACCGCGACCATCCAGCGGTCCTCGGACCCGGAGAACTCCTCGATCTTCTTCGACGCGCCGGTGTCGTCCGACAGCACCACCGTCGCCGGGGACCCGGTGATCTGCCGGAGCATCGCGGCGTAGGCGCGGGCGGCGACGTGGTCGGTGGCGATGACCAGTCCGCCCGCGTCCGGGATGCCCTTGCGCACCTCGGTGAGCCGGGTGTCGGCGGCCCGCAGCACGTTGGGCATCCAGTCACCGTGCGGGTCGAGCGCGGTGCGCCAGGCCTGGGCCACCGCGTCCTTGGTCATCGGCTCGCCGAGGCGCGCCTCGATCTCGTCCCCCGCCTTGGTCCGCCACCGCATGTTGCCGCTGTAGGAGAGGAAGATCACCGGCCGGACGACGTGGTCCGCCAACGCGCTGCCGTAGCCGTAGGTGTAGTCGGCGACGCTGCGTCGCACCCCGTCGCTGCCCTCTGCGTAGGCGACGAACGGGATGGGGTTGGTGTCCGAGCGGAACGGGGTCCCGGTGAGCGCCAACCGCCGGGTGGCCGGCTCGAACGCCTCGAAGCACGCCTCGCCCCAGGACTTGGAGTCCCCGGCGTGGTGCAGCTCGTCCAGGATGACCAGCGTCTTGCGCTGCTCACAGCGGTTGCGGTGGAGCATCGGCCGGACGCCCACCCCGGCGTAGGTGACGGCCACCCCGTGGTACTCGCGGCCGACCGGCCCCGCCGAGTAGTCCGGGTCGAGCTTGATCCCGATCCTGGCCGCCGCCTGGGCCCACTGCTTCTTCAGGTGCTCGGTGGGCGCCACCACGGTGATCTGCTGGACCGTGTGCTCGTGCAGCAGCCTGGCGGCGAGGGTGAGCGCGAAGGTGGTCTTGCCCGCGCCCGGGGTGGCGACCGCGAGGAAGTCCCGCGGCTGGCGGCGGGTGTACTCGTCGATCGCGCCCTGCTGCCAGGCGCGCAACCTCCCGGCGGTGCCCCAGGGGGCCCGTCCGGGGAAGGCGGGGGACAGGTGGTGGGAGTGAGAGGCGGTGGTACTCACGGTCTCCGGGGTGCGGACGGGGACAACGGCCGTCGCAGCCTACCGGGGCGCGGCACCCACGCGCCGGGCACCCGCCCGTCGGGGAGTGCGACGCGGGTCACTGCGCGTCGCGCAGGTCCCGCAGCGCGTCGGCGATGGGTTTGACGTCGTCCACCCGTCCCGTGGCCACCCCGATCACCAGACGCTCGGCCGCGTCGATGTCCGGTCGGAGCTGCACGCCGTTGATGGCCGGCAACGTCATGCAGGACAGCCAGGCGGTGCTGCGCTTGTTGCCGTCGAAGAACGGGGGCGACCGCCAGGGACTGGAGCGGGGCGACAGCCTTCTCGAAGAGGCCGGGACACGCCTCCTGGCCGAACACCGCCGCGGAGGGACGGTGGACCGCCGAGTCCAGCAGGCCCGGGTCCCGAACCAGGATCTCCATGTCGTCGCAGGCGGCCCCCGCGATGACGAGCACGTCCTCCGCCGACAGGTAGACACAGGTCACTTGAGCCGCTCCATGAGCTCACGCCACTTCGCGGCCTGCTCCCTCGCGGTCTGCTGGATCGCGACCTGGTGAGCGGTCCGGGCCAGGTAGTCGTCCACCGCCTGGAGCACGATGGCGTGCATGCTGCGCCCCTCCTCCTCGGCACGCCGTTTGAGGGCTTCCTGCTGGTCGTCACGGAGACGGAGGTTCATTGCCATACCAGAATGGCACCAGAATGATGGGGTCATTCTGGTACCACTTTCCGGGCAGCCGTCACTCCCGGGGACGCAGCCGCGTCGCCAGGAACGCCCCCACCAGGCCCACGCCCGCCATCGCCACCATCACCCCGGCGAAGGCCCCCGGGTGGGAGGCGCTCCCCGCGGCTGCCTCGGCGGTCTCGTGCACCGCCACCGAGTCGCCGCCGAGCAGCCCGAACAGCACCCCGCTGACGCCCACCAGCACGATGCAGCCCAGCGCGTCGGAGACCTGCAACGACGCGGAGTTCTGCCCGGCGTCCCGCGGCGGGGAGAGCCGCAGCAGCAGCACGCTGAGGCTGGAGATGGTCAGTCCCATCCCGAGGCCGCCGATCGCCCAGCCCACCGCGACGCTGTACACCGGGACCGACTCGACCAGGGCGAGACCGGCGACTCCGATGGCCGCGGCCATCAGCAGCATCCCCACGCCGACCAGTGCGTGGCGGTGCGGCTCCAGCCGGGGGCGGCTCTGCAGGTAGGAACCGAACGCCCAGGTCAGCCCGCCGCTGGTGAGCGAGAGCCCGGCCAGGGTCACCGACAGGTCCCGGTGGGTGACCAGCATCAGCGGGACGAAGCTCTCCGCGCCGAGGAAGGACCCGGCCGCGACGCCGCGCAGCAGGACCACCGCCGGCAGTCCGCGGGCGGCCCGGAAGGTGCCCACGGGGAGCAGCCGAAGGACCGACGGGACGAGCAGGCCCAGCCCGACCGCCGCGGGGAGCAGCGCCCACCAGGTCAGGTCCTGCCCGGCGTACTGGAGCAGTCCGGCGCCCACGGACACCGCGAGCGCCAGCCAGATCCGGCGCGGTTCCGCGGGTCGGCCGTCCTCCCGGGCTGGTTCTAGCCGGCGCAGCGCCGGGAGCATCACCAGCAGCGGCGCCACCACCAGCACCGGTATGCCCAGGAACACCCAGCGCCAGCCGAGCTGCTCGGTGACGGTGCCGGAGACCGCGGGGCCCACGATGGCGGGCACCACCCAGGCCGAGGAGAGGGAGGCCATGGCCGCCGGCCGCAGCCGCTCGGGATAGCCACGGCTGATGGCCACGTACAGGGCGACGATGACCAGCCCACCGCCCATCCCCTGGACGGCGCGGCCGGCGACGAACATCCACATCTGTTGGGCCAGGCCGGAGATGAGCAGGCCGGAGGCGAACGCGGCTATCCCGGTGAACAGGGGGGCGAGCGGCCCCCGCCGGTCACACCACTGCCCGGACACCACCATGGCCAGCAGGCTGGTGGTGAAGTACCCGGAGAACGCGTAGGCGTAGAGCGAGAGGCCGTCCAGGTGCTCGGCCGCCGCCGGCATCGCCGTGTTCACCGCGGTGGCCTCGAAGGCGATCATGCTGACCACGGAGATGATGCCCAGGGTCAGCGCACGGTGGGCGCGGCCGAACACCCCGCCGGACGGCGCGGGGCGGTCGGTCTTCGGTAGCGGTGTGGCGGTCTCGGGGAGTTCTGGGGTGCCCGGGAGCCCGCCCGCGGTCAGCAGGGGGTCCCGGTCGTCCTGGGTGGCAGTCACCCCATCAGGGTAAGGAGCGTTACCCAGGTTGACCTCAGTCGAGGGCCCCTGACCGGCCAGGTCGTTGGTCCTACGCCGTCGGCTCCGCGGCCGGAACCCGCCGCAGGTCAGCCCTGGGCCACGATCGCGTTCTGCGGACGGATGGGCAGCCGGTTGATCGGCCGACCGGTCGCCGCCCGCACCGCCGAGGCCACGGCCGCCGGGGCGACCACCACCGGGACGGCCCCGGCCGCCTTGGCGCCGAACGTGGCCACCACGTCCCGGTCCTCGATGAGCTTGGCGATCCGCACCTCGGGGGTGTCCAGCGCGGTCGGCAGCGGATAGCCGGTGAAGCCCGGTCGCTGCACCACCCCCCGGGCGGTCCGCAGGTCCTCCATCAGCGCCATGCCGACGCCCTGGGCGACCCCGGCCTCGATCCTGGCGGCGAGCTGGTTCGGGTTCAGCACCCGGCCGACGTCCTGGGCGACGGTGACCTCCACCACCCGGACCGTGCCGAGTTCCACGTCCACGTCCACCACCGCGCGCATCGCGGCGAACGCCAGTCCGACGAACGCGTCACCCTGTCCGAACTCGTCCAGGGGCTCGGTGGGGTGTGGCCGGCACTGGGCCGTGGCCCACAGCTCCTTGCCGCCGAGCGCCTCGGCGACGGTGGTGCTCAGCACCCCGTCATAGGAAGTGATCTTGCCGTCGGCGATGGTGAGCAGCTCCACCGACATGCCGAACTTCGCGGCCAGCGGCTGCAGGAGCTGGGTGCGGACCATCCGGGCCGCCCGCTCCACGGCCCCGCCGGAGACCCAGGTGTGCCTCCCCCGCGCCGAGGCGCCGGCCGGCGGCAGGTCGGTGTCCACCGGGGCGACGTGCACCTCCGCGACGCCCAGCACCTCCTGGACGATCTGCCGGGCCAGCGTCGCGAAACCCTGCCCGGTGTCCACCGCGGCGCAGATCACCGTCGCCGAGTCCTCGCTGATCCGCACGGTGGCGGTGGACACCTCGTCGGCGCCCTCGATGCCCAGCATGTGCACCATGCCCAGCGCGTAGCCGACGCCGCGCCGGACCGCGGCCGGGTCACCCGCTCCGTCCGGGCCGCCCGGCAGCAGCCAGTCCTGTTCGTCGTCGCCCACCGGCAGCGGGGGCAGCGGCTCCTCGCGCACCGCCCGGAGCAGCTCCCCGACCGGCGCGGGACAGGTCACCGTCTGGCTGGTGGGCATCAGGTCGCCGGTGGCCATCACGTTGCGCATCCGCAGATCGAGCGGGTCCATGCCCAGCTTCGCCGCGAGCTTGTCCATCTGGCCCTCGTAGGCGGCGCACACCTGCATGGCGCCCTCCCCCCGGACATGGCCGGACGGGGGGTTGTTGGTACGGACCGCCCAGCCCTCGACGAAGGCGTGCGGCACCACGTAGGGCCCCGCCGCGAACGCCACCGCGGCGGCCAGCGCGTCGGAGGAGGTGTCCGCGTAGGCGCCCGCGTCCAACAGGATCTGTGCCTCCACCTTGACCAGCCGGCCCTCGGTGTCGGCGTGGTGCCGGTACCGCAGCAGCGTCGGGTGCCGGTGGGCGTGGCCGAGGAACGCCTCCTCACGGGTCGCCACCAGCTTGACCGGCCGCCCGGTGCGCAGCGCCAGCAGCCCCAGGGAGATCTGCATCCCCGCGTCCTCGCGGTCACCCATCGCCCCGGGCACCCCGGTGACCACGACCTTCACCCGTTCCTTGGCCAGCCCGAAGCACGCCGCGACCAGGTCCCGGTCGGCGTGCGGGTCGGTGCTCGCCACGTACAGCTCCACCCCGCCGTCCGGGCGGGGCACGGCGAGCCCGGCCTCGGCCCCGATCGGTGCGGGGTCCTGACGGCCCACCCGGTACAGGCCCTCGACGACGACGTCCCCGACCACGTCGGGGTCGCCGAAGTGCAGCGGGATGTGCCGGACGAGGTTGCCGTCGGGGTGCAGCGGGGGGGCGGAGAACGCCTGCTCGGGGTCGGTGACCGGCTCCAGCACCTCGTACTCGACCACGATCGCGGCGGCGGCGAGGCGGGCGGTGTCCGGATGGTCGGCGGCCACCGCGGCGATCGGCTCACCGTGGTGGCGCACCAGCTCGGAGGCGAAGACCGGACGGTCGTGCACCCGCCGGCCGTGCAACGCCTCGCCGGGGACGTCCTCGGCCGTCACCACACAGGCCACGCCGGGCAGCGCCAGCGCGGGGGCGGTGTCGATCCGGGTGATCCTGGCGTGCGGGTGCGGCGAACGCAGCAGGGCCGCCCAGAGCAGCCCCTCGGCCCACAGGTCCGCGGCGTACGGATAGGTGCCCTGGGCCTTGGCGAGCGCGTCCGCGGGCGCCACGGACGCGCCGAGACCGCGCGGGTCCTGGTCGTCGGCCGACTGGGGCGGGCGGGTGGAACCGCCGGCCGGGGCGGTGGGGGTGGCGGTTGCCGCGTCGGGTCCTGTCACTGGGTGTCCCCTCCTGCGGTCCAGTCACCCCGCTGGTCACCGGTGTCGTTCCCGGCGGGGGCGACTCGGTCGGCGGGCTCGTCCGGCGGGCCCGCCTGGTGCGGTACGGAACCGGCGAGGCCCGTCCCGGGGTGTCGTGGTCCCTCCTGCGCGGCCTCGGCCGCCGCCTGACGGGACGACACGACCTCGCCGACGGCCGCGAGCACACCGCGGTACCCGGTGCACCGGCACAGGTTCCCGCTCAGCGCCCGACGGGTCTGCAACTCCGTCGGGTGGTGGTTGCCGGCGAGCAGGTCGTGGATGGCCATGGCCAACCCGGGGATGCAGTAGCCGCACTGGACCGCGCCGCACTCGGCGAGCGCCCGCTGGACGTCGGACGGCTCGCCGTCCACCGGCAGACCCTCCACGGTGCGCACCTCGGAGCCGGCGGCCGTCGCCGCGGGCACCAGGCAGGAGGCGACCAGCCGGCCGTCCACCTGCACCGAGCAGGCACCACACTCGCCCTGCTCACAGCCGTCCTTGGCCCCGGCCAGGCCCAGCCGCTCCCGCAGCACGTACAGCAGGCTCTCGCCCAGCCAGGCGTCGGTGACCGGCCGGTCGGTTCCGTTGACCCGCAGCACGTAGGAGGCCAGCGGGTGTTCCAGCCGCGGCGGTTCGGCGCCGACGGGCGCGGGGGGGG
>NZ_KB904666.1 GCF_000380165.1 Wenjunlia vitaminophila DSM 41686 | reverse complement strand
AGGCACCATCACCTGGCGCACCCGCACCACCCTGTGGGGCACCACCACCTGGAACCGCAACGCCACCGCCCACACACCCCTCCGCTTCCCCGGCCAATACCACGACCCCGAAACCGGCCTCCACTACAACCACCACCGCTACTACAACCCCACCACCGCCCACTACCTCACCCCCGACCCCCTCGGNCTCACCCCCGCACCCAACCCCACCACCTACCCCCACAACCCCCACACCCGGACCGACCACCTCGGACTCGCACCAGACTGCCCAGACGAGCACCCCGCGATTACGGAGACACGAGGCCACACAGGAAAGGGGAGTATCGTCAGCCAACATCCGATGACGGCTGATGAAGCTCTCGAGGCCGCATACCGGTTCCTTGGTGATGGCTACCGAGAGCTTGGGAAGAATCGCGGTGTTTTCCGCAGCGCGGACGGCCTGCGGCAGTTTCGGATGGATCCCGACTCTCTGCAAGGAAATCACTGGCCCGATGTTCCTCATGTCCACTTCGAGATCTTCGATCAACCAGGAGCCAAGAAGTCCATGGTCAACAACCACGTTCCACTCGTTGAATGACCCGAGCAGCCTGCCGCCGCTTTTTATGGAGTCTCAGTGATTCAACTCGGCACAGTGGGTAGAATTTCATCCGGAGATGACTCTGGAAAGTTTGTCAAGATTCAGAAGCTGCCGGATGACCCACCCAGCTTCTTGATCCTGATCGCGCACGATAGGGAATTTCGCCATGGATATGGGGACTACTGGGTGGAGGACTATGGCTCCCTCCAAGAGTTCTTCAGAGAGGGGCAGTGGGTTGTCCAATGGCTCGAACCAGAAGAGGAGCTGGGCGGAGGCCGCTCCTGAGCCAGCGCATGCACGCTCATATCTCCACCGAGTGGCGACGCAAGGGTGACGAGAGAAGCGCGGCTCGCGATGCTGCCTGCCGGGCAATGTCCGGGCACCGATCGTTACGGGCGCCAGGTTGATTCCCTTGACACCTCGCATTCTGCAATGATCTAGACATCTTGACGGTAGCGGCTGCACGTGCGAGGGTGAACAAGATATGGCGTACTTTGAGGACCTTTCGCGTTACGCCTATCTACCAGGCACCGTCCCACTGGGGATCGTGGCTCTCAACGTCGGCTGGTTGAGTAGTCTTGAAAGCTTTAGGCAAGGCACTCCCCCAGAAGACTTCCTTGACGCACTCCGTGATCTCTGCCTGCTGTATCGGCGAGCAGTGACGCGTGGGTGGCATGCGTGCAACTTTGAGGACTGCATAGAGAAAGCAGAACCCCCGATATTACGAAAGGATGACGGGAATGTCTGCTGCCTTGGTAGCGCTGAGGTGCGAGTGATCGATGGAGATGGTCGCTGGCTTATCGCTCCCAATATGGTGTATCACTATGTCGCGGAGCATCGCTATCTGCCGCCGGGAGAGTTCGTCGAAGGCGTACTGGCTTTCCGCCCGGCGCCTGAGTAGTGCAGCGAATAAATGTCTGACATCGGCGAGCCCCCGGAGTGACCATTCAGCAGGTCCTGGCCAGGAAAGTATCACTAGGGCGGGCGGCGTGCATGTATTTTTTATGCCCGTATCGGCCTACGCTGTTGGATGCCGCGCTTCTCCGTTTGGGTCGTGCGACCAGGGCAAGATGGTAGATATGCAACTGCCTTGTGATTGCATGAGGCAAGTGAGTGTCAAAGAGGAATTCCATCGGTCCTTGTGCCCGCTGGCCTCCGGGCTGGTTCTGCTTGTGTTTTTAATTCAAACATTATTAGTCATAGACTTTTGCATGTAGTGGCGTGATTGTGTCTTGCTATGACGAGTGGCGCGCAGATTTGCCCCCCGCGAGCCGAGCTGCGATCGGCAAAGTGGACGTGCTTCTAGAGGGAGGTCCCGTCGATGAAGCGACAGTAAGCCGGGTTACCGCCAGCGAACCAGAGATCCGTGAGGTAATGGTCAGCTGGCTGCGTGAGTTTATTTCCACTGGGGACTGGATTAGGTTTGGTCGGTTCATCAACCTGGCGGCATATATTCGCCCAAATGGGCTCGGAGAACTTATCCGGGAGGTACTCGACTCCGACCTGAGCCCGGTCAACCGTGAGGATTTGGTGGAGATCCTCGGCGAGATCCAGGATTCTTGTGCCGTATCAGTACTAGTCAGAATTTTTGAGCATTCATGGCCCGGGGAGATGCCTTTCCCCTCGCTGAGTCGGAAGTGTATCGAAGCGCTAGGGGCCATTGGTACCGAGGAGTCATTTGCGGCTGCGCGAAGGATTGCAGTCAATGAATCCTACCCGAGTCCCCTGCGCTGGTACGCGGCTATTGAGTTGGGCATCGAGGATGAACTCGGATTCGACGAGGACGAGATGCTTTGCGAAGCCTGACTCTAAGATCATTTATGAGACAGCGCAATCGGCCAGTCACGATTGCGGGCACCGGCTGAGACAACGTGTGGTCCACGTTATCGGAGCTCCAGGATAGGAGGCCCCACACATGGACCGGCCCACATGGAATCGCGCCATGCCCAGAACAGAAGAGCCTGTTTCGGATGCTCGCCGACAAATTAAGAAATCACATGCTGCGCGCGAGCCCGATGAAGCTGAGCGACTCAGAGGGTGTTGAGGTGACGGACTACGGCGACCTCAGAAGATGCGAGACATGGCCGCCATGGACGACTAACCCCTTCTAGGCGCGATCAACAACCGGATGAACTGGGAAGTTACACAACTATCAGGGACGGGGCGCTAGAAAATGCAACGAATCGCTCTGGCCGAACTCAAGTTGATTTTCGAATCCGCAGGACTTGAGGTGGTGGAGATGCAGATCCAACAGGCCTCGAGACCGCTTGCGGATGCGTGGCGCCCGGTCATTGGCTATGGCGTTGAACCCGATGCTGCCGTACCTCTGTGCATGCAGGACTGGCAGGCGGAAATTGATAGACTATGGATTTCCTGTGCCCAGAATCACGGAGTTATTGGAGAAGATCGCACCTTAAGGAAAAGTGATCGAAGTTCCAGAGCCTGACCTATAGTCAATCCAGGAGATAATCGTGCAAGAACTCGTTCGTTGGGCACGCACCTTCCAGGTCTGGCAATACACGGTATCTCACTCAACCCTACTGCTGCGGAGCTACGATCCGGAGTATGCCACAAGAATCGATGTGGTATTCCCAGCCGTGGAGCTCATGCGCTTGCAGCCCACCTATGAAACGCTAGCCATCCACAGAGCCACTGAGCAAGAGCGGCGAGCGTTCCTCAACGACGAGGCAGATCAAATCACCCACGGCTCCCTCTTTCTACTAAACGAGGGACAGGGTTTTGTTCATTCGGCGAAGTGCGCCTGGCACGAGGATAATGGAAACCATCACGCTCCGTCGAAATTCGGACCACTTAGAGGCACAGAGTAGGCACTGGACTCCGCAACGGAGATCGCCTCCGAAATCTGGAGGCCTTTACTGGTCTCTGCCTCCTGCATCGCCGAGCGGCGAAACGCGGGTGGCACGCACGCACCTTTGAGCACCCCTACTAAAGGATGGAAGTATCCAGTCCTACGCAGGAGAGATGGAAACGACTGCCACCTTGGAGTGCGAAGTTCGAGCGTCTCACAGAGCCGGGCAGGGTGCGGGGGAAGCATTCGGCCGTGCCGTTGCTCTGGGCCGATACGGCCCGGTTCGCTCGTGAGTGATCCCGACTGCTGCAAGGCAGCGTGCCAGGCGCGGGAGTGATAGCAGGAGCCATTGTCGGTCAGGCTCCTTGGCGGTGATTCCGGTGTTGGCGGGGTACTCGCCGCCGGTCACGGGCCGCCGGCCCTGGGCGACCTTCCTCTGGGCTGACATAATGCGGAGCCTTGGCGCCCTCAATGTCGCGGGCCGGTGGCTCGGCTCCGGAGGGTGCGATGAGGGTGTACGTCCAGTTGGCGCTCGCTGACGGCGAGCGGGAGCGCGTCCGGTCCCTGGCCGGTGGTGGTCCCGTGTGGTTCGCGGAGCCGGGGGCCCTCACCGACGATGACGCGCGGGCCTTCGCCGACGCCGAGGTGGCGGTGGGCAACTGCCCTCCCGAGTGGGTCCGCTCATCGGAACGGCTCCGGTGGCTGCAACTGGCCTCGGTCGGCGTCGATGCCTATCTGCCACTGGACTGGGGCACCCTCGGCCGACGCCTGACGGTGACCAACCTGCGTGGTGTCTTCGCCGATCCGGTGGCCGAGACCTGCCTGGCCGGGGTACTCGCGCACCTACGGGGGATCGACACGCTGGTCAGGTGCCGCACCACCCACACCTGGGACAAACTCCGACTGCGGCCCCGGCTCCGCCTGCTCACCGGCACCGTGGTGCTGGTCCTGGGCACCGGCACGATCTCCCAGCGGCTCTGCGCCCTGCTCGAGCCGTTCGGCTGCACCGTGGAGCGGTACGGCCGGACCAGCGGGGAGATCCGCACCACGCAGGAGTTGGAGGCGCGGCTGCCGTCCGCGGACGTCGTGGTGGCGTTGCTGCCCGACACCCCTGGAACCCGGGGGCTGTTGGACGCGCGGCGGCTCGGTCTGCTGAAGCCCGGGGCGCTGTTCGTCAACGCCGGGCGTGGCTCGGTCGTCGATGAGGAGGCACTGGTGGCGGCCTTGGACTCCGGGCGGCTCGGCGGCGCGGTGCTCGACGTCACTCAGCAGGAGCCGCTGCCGGACGGCCATCCCCTGTGGGACTGCCCCAACACCATCCTCACCCAGCACACGGCTGGCGGTTCCGACCAGGAGGCAGCCCGTGTCCTGGACATCTTCACCGACAACTGGCGACGGTACGTGGGCGGAGAGCCGCTGGGCGGCGTCGTTGACTGGTCGCTGGGCTACTAGGGAGGTCATGGCCGATGCCGGCCATCACATCGATCCGACCGGTGCTGCTGAGCGCGCCGTACGCCGACGCGGAGAACATGGAGGTGCGGGTCGCGCTGCCGTCCGGCTGGCGCACCACGGGGCTGGTCGAGGTGACGCTCGACGACGGCACGACGGGGATCGGGGAGGGCTACCTCGCGGTCTTCGCGCCCCACGTCTTCCGCGAGACCGTCGAGTTGGTGAGCCCGTACCTCGTCGGGAAGGACGCCGACGACCTCGTCGGGCGGTATCGCGACCTGGTGCTGATCACCGGTTACTGGAGTCTCCAGGGCGCGGCCCGGCACGTGGTGTCGGCGGTGGAGACGGCGCTGGTGGACGCGGCGGCCAAGCGTCGCGGGGTGCCGGCGTACGCGTTGTTCGGCGATCGGAGCCCCGGCCGGCAGGTACCCGAGGGGTTGCGGTTGTACGCCAGCGGGGGTGACTCGGCTGCACCGCTGGCGATGCGGTGCGAGATCGCGGCCGTGGCGGAGTTGGGGATCGACCTGTTCAAGATCCGGGCGAGGGGACACGAGGTCGCCAAGGCCGCCTGGACGTTGCGGGAGGCCGCGCGCGTTGGCATCGGCATCGCCGTGGACATGGCGCAGAACCTCGCCGAGCCGGGGCAGACCGTGGAGGAGACGCTGGCCTTCCTTGAGGGCGTTCGGGCGGCGAGCGACCAGCCAGTCCGCTTCCTGGAGGAAGCTCTCGGCCCGGCGAACGTCTCCGGCCACCCCGCGCTGCGGTCGGCCGCGGGCTGCCCGGTCGCGGGTGGCGAGATCGTGACGACGGCGGCGGAGCTGGTCGGGCGGGTCGAGGCGGGCTGGTACGACCTGGTGCAGCCGGACGCCACCGTGGTCGGGGGCGTGGGGCAGACGCTGGAGGTGTTCGACTCGGCGCGCGAGCACGGGGTGGACTGCGTCGTGCACTGCTGGGGCAGCGCGGTGTGCCAGGCGGCCAACTACCACGCGGCGTTCGCGGCCGGGGGCCGGCTGGCGGAGTGGCCCCTGCCCACCTACCCGTTGCGCTCGGAGCTGCTGGTGGAGCCGTTCCGGGTCGAGGACGGCGTGCTGGCGCCGCCGACCGCCCCCGGCCTGGGTGTGCGGCTGACCGACGAGGTCGAGAGGCGCTTCCCGTTCCGTGAAGACGCCGTCTACCGCTGCCTGGCGCCCCTGCCCGACCCGGTGCCGGGGGTGTGGGCCGTGGGGTAGAGTCCGGCGTCCGACGGGCCGGGCCGGGCCAAACCTGGCCAGGGAGACGCTGAGTTGCTGGCTGTTGGCTGTTGGCTGCTGAAACCGGTGCGTCACCCCACGTCGTGCAGGAACCTGACCGGCTCGGTCAGGACGGTGCGGGCGGCCGGGAGGTCGGCGAGACGGTGGGCGAGGGTGGCGTGGGCCAGGCGGGGGGGCAGGGCCTCGGCGAACTTCAGACCCCGGACGGCGCGTTTGTCCACGTCCGGTAGGCACAGGCGGTCCGTCGCGCCGGCCACGAGCCGTTTCCAGGTCTCGGGTGTCAGGTCGTCACGCAGCCTGATCCCGACGTCGTCGCACCGCTGACCGGGGACGACGACCTCGGCGAGGGTGGAGGCGAGGGTGGCGTTGGCACGGTACCCGGCCCAGGTCCACCAGCGCGGGTACCCACCGGTGCCGCGGGTGATGACGGTGCCGCCGGGGTGGACCAGGGGGAGGTAGTGGTCCCGCACCGTGGTCAAGCGGGTGGACGCACGTCCGGTGAGGGTGACGGGCGGGTCGGCGCCGAGCAGCACCTCACGTACGGCGCGGGTGAGTTCGAACGAGGTGCCCCGCAGGTGGCCGGCGCCGGTCCACTTGGCCTTGCCTCCGCCGTCGACCGGTTCGACGAAGCAGCGTCTGCGCTGCCAGTCGATGTACGTGACCTGCCAACTGCGGCCGGCGAGGAGGAGCCTGCGGGGGCCCTCGATCTCCTCGGTGAGCAGGTCGGGGTCGGTCCTGCCGATCTCGTTGCGCCCGTGCAGGACCGTGAACTGCGGTGGGGCGGTGAACACGGCGGTGAGGCGCATGAAGTGGCGGTGTCCGAAACGACGTTCCGCCTCGGGGCCGACGAACAGTTGACCGCCGTCCTGCTCCAGGAAGCCCTCGCGCACCAGGTACCGGACGACGGGCTCCGCGCCGCGGCCGAACGGTCCGAGCCCGTTCCACCACTCCTGCCACAGCCGGTCGCCCACACGGTGTTCCTGGAGGCACAGGGCGAGGAGTTGCTGGGCGACGATGTGGCGTGGTTCGGGCGGGGCGACGACGGGTTCCACCCAGCCTCGTGACCACTGGAGCAGCACGGCCGCCGCGCCCGTGAGACCGCCGTCGTCGAGGGCGAGGAAGAGGCAGTTGCGGAGGGTGCCGGGTCTGCGGCCGGTGCGGCCGAGCCGTTGCAGGAAGGAGGCGACGGTGGTGGGCGCGTCGATCTGGATCACCCGGTCCAGGTCGCCGACGTCGATGCCGAGTTCCAGGGTGCTGGTGGACACGATGACGCAGTCCCTGGCCTCGGCGAACGCCTCCTCCGCGCGGCGTCGCTGGTCAACGGAGAGGGAGGCGTGGGAGAGGAACGTGGTGACGCCCCTGGCGCGGAGCTTCTCACCCAGTTCCTCGACGAGCTTCCGGGACTCGCAGAAGACCAGGCGTTTCTCCCCCCGGTGCAACGCGGCGATCACCGTGGCCGCGTTGTCGGCGGAGCCGACGTAGTCGAGTTGGATGTCGCCGGGTGGGGGGCCGGGCGCGGGAGCCGGCGGCGGTTGTTCGGGCCGGGGTGCGACGACGCGGGCGGGCCGGCTGCCCGCGCCCGATCCCTGGAGCCAGCGCAGCAGCTCCTCGGGGTTACCGATGGTGGCGGACAGGCCGACGCGCTGCACGGGGCGGTCCACGACGCGTTGCAGGCGTTCCAACACGGCCAGCAGGTGCCAGCCCCGGTCGTCGCCGGCGAAGGCGTGGACTTCGTCGATGACCACCGCGCGCAGGCCGGAGAAGAAGGCCGTGTGGTCCACGTTCGCGCTCACCAGCATCGATTCCAGCGACTCGGGTGTGGTGAGCAGGACGTCGGGGCGCTCGGTGAGGATGCGTCTGCGGCGGGTGGTGGTGACGTCGCCGTGCCAGAGCGCCGCGGTGCGACCCAGCCACGCGGTGTACGTCTCGAGGCGGGGCAGCAGGTTGTTCAGCAGGGCCTTGAGCGGACAGACGTACAGCACGGACGTTCCGGTCCACCGCTGCGCCGCCATCGCCGACAGCAGCGGGAACGAGGCGGCCTCCGTCTTGCCGGCCGCGGTGGGCGCCAGCAGGATCGCGTCCTCGCCGGCGAGCAGCGGCTCGATCGCCGCCTGCTGGAGTGGGCGCAGGGCGCTCCAGCCGAGGGTGTTGACGATGTGGTGGACGAGGGCGGGGTCGAGGTCGTCGATGCCGCTCACGGCAGTTCCAGGTCAACGTCGTCGGCGGTGGCCGCGGCGTTGCGTTCCACGTCGGTCAGTTCTGCCGGGGAAACGGTCAGGGCGTAGTGCGCACGCGGGTCGAAGTCGTCGAACTCGTCGACCCGGTCGAGGATGTCGGCGACGAGTTTGCGCAGGTAGAGCCGTGGGGCGACGCCCACCTTCCCGCCCAGTCCGCCGGTGACCGCGGTGCCGAGCTGGGCGAGGTAGGCGTCGTCGACGCGTTCCGCGACGCGCCCGGGTTCCCGGGCGGTCGCCGCGTAGAGCTCGCGCACCCTGCGGCCGAGTTCCACCAGGCCGTCGGGGTCGAAGCCGGGCAGGCGCAGTTGCACGGCGCGGGGCGAGTCGAAGCGCGGGTCGGTGGTGAAGTCGGTGGCGAGGCGTTGGGCGAGCGGCGGGAGCCGCTGGACGCCCTGCTGCCCGTCGTAGAACGCCGGGGTGCCGGTGATGACCAGGAACAGGCCGGGGAAGCGTCCCGCGTCGAGTTCGTCGAGGAGTTGGCGGAGGGCGTTGAGTCCCTTCTCGCGGACGTCGGTGCGGACCCGTTGCAACGTTTCGGTCTCGTCGAGGACCAGGAGCAGTCCTGGGTGGCCGCAGTCGCGTAGCACCGCGAGCAGTCCCTGGAGGAAGCCGAGCGCGGCGAAGTGGTCGAGGTCGCCCCGGACCCCGGCGGCGCGGCGCGCCGAGGAGGCGACGGACCGCTGCCCGCCCAGCCAGGCGACGAGTGCCTCCGCGGTGGCCGGGTCTCCCGTGACGACGGCCCGCCGGTAGCCGCGCAGCGCGGCGGCGAAGGACGGGGTGTTCCTCGCGACCTCGGCGAGCCGGCGTTCCATCAGGGTGTCCACCGCCGCGGCCAGGGCGTCGTCGTCGTTCTCGTCGGTGTCGCCGGCGTCGAGTACGTCCTCCTCCAGGGTGTAGAGCCACGAGTCGATGACGGCGCGCAGGGCGCTGGGCTGGTGGGTGGCGGTGGTGAGCCGTTCGGTGAGGCGGCGGTACACGGTTTCCAGGCGGTGCAGCGGCGTCTCGGTCTCGGAGATCTGCACCTCGGCGGCGGCGAGGCCGGCCCGCTTGGCGCGTTCGGCGAGCCAGCGGGCGAAGAAGGTCTTGCCGGAGCCGTACTCGCCCCGGATGGCGTGGAAGGCGGTGCCGCCGCCGGCGACCGCGGTCAGGTCGTCGTCGAGCGCCGGGGCGAACCGGTCGAGTCCGACGGCGAACAGGTCGAGGCCGGACCGGGGCACGGTGCCGCGTCGCAGCGCGTCGATGACTTCGCGGCGCCGGGCCGCGCTCACCTCGGACAGGGGGGTCATGGCTGGTCCTCCGGCACCTCGAACTGCTCGGTCAGCAGGCGGACGTCGAGCTTGACGGTGTGCCCGGAGTCCACGAGGCCGAGGACCGGGTACCCCTCGACGTTGAGCAGCCGCTGCACGGTGGCGATGAACCCGTCGATGCTGCGCCGGGCCCGTCCCGCGGGGAGGACCGCGGCGACGAGCGCGGCGGGGGACATGGTGCCGCCAGCCGCGGTGAGGGCGTCCACGACGGCGGCGACGACCTCGGGCTCCGGGGGCTTGCGCACGTGCCTGCGGTGCGCCTGGTAGATCTCGCTGGTGACCACGCGCGTGCCGAGGCTGGGGGGTGCGGCGGCGGCCGGGGCGGCGGAGGCGCCGTCAGACGGGACGTGCGCCGCGGTGGTTCCGCACGGCTCGGGTGCGTTGGGCGTCGTCGAGGTCCCGGCGTGTTCCTCGGGGGTGGTGGCCCGGGTCGAGGGCCGTGTCGCCGCGGGCTGGGGAACGGGTCCGTCGCCGATGGGCGGTTCGGTCACCTGGGCGCCGGTCGGCGGGGGCTCGGAAGCGGGTGGCTCGGAAGCGGGTGGCTCGGCCCCGAGCCGGGTGGTGGAGGCGTTCCACCAGTCGGGGGTGACGGCTTCCCTGGGCAGCGGCACCCAGTTCTTCGGGACCGTCTCCCGGGAGGGGACCAGGACCAGCAGGGGAACCGTGACCTCGGCAGGGGTGGTGCCCCCGTGGTACCCGGCCCTGCGTCCGGTGTAGCGGATGTCCTCGCGCCAGGGGGCGACGATGGTGCCGCCACCTTCCAGGACGCGCGGTCCGCGGAGCAGCACCTCGCCGTCGCCCGGCTCGCCGGTGCGCCAGCGGGCGGCTCCGTCGACTCCCGTGGCGTCGGTCCGGTCGCTGCCGCGGTCCAGCACGTGCCCGTGGTCGGCGACGAGCACGACGGGCCGCCCGTACGCCTTCGCCGCCGCCAGCAGCTCACGCAGGTAGGTGACCGAGTCCAGGGTCCACCGGGTGCGGGGACCCT
Source organism: Wenjunlia vitaminophila DSM 41686 (assembly GCF_000380165.1). GTDB lineage: Bacteria > Actinomycetota > Actinomycetes > Streptomycetales > Streptomycetaceae > Wenjunlia > Wenjunlia vitaminophila. Next base: position 66,242 of record NZ_KB904666.1, on the reverse strand, counting down.
CCTGGCCCTTGTCGAGGGCGTCGTCGATGGTGTTGAGCACCACACCGACGACCGCGTCGGAGGCGAGGGCGACCATGACCTCCTCGGCGAGGAAGTGCCCGGCCGGTCCCGCTATGGAAGCCTTGTGGAAGAGCGTGGCCTCCCTGCGCAGCCGCCGGAAGAACGTCGTGAAGCCGTTGGTCTCGACGGTCTGGCCGCCCTTGACGGCGGTGCCGGTGAGCAACGAGGCGCGGCTGACGGCGGTGACGGAGGGCAGCATGGCGACGGCCGCGGAACGGGCCGGCGCACGTCCCCGTTCGGGTGTGGGCACCGCCTCGGTCCAGCCCTCCCGTTCGATCTCCTCGCCGAGTTGGACGGCGACCGCGGCGCTCATCCCGTCCAGCACCACCAGCAGCGGGGCGGGGGTGTCGTCGCCGAGCAGCGGCCGGACGGCGTGGCCGAGGACGTTCTCGACGACCAGGGCGCCCCCGGGGTGCTGGGCGGTGGCGGTGGCCGTCCAGCCGGCGAGCCGGCGTGCGAACTCCTCGTCCAGGGCCTCCCGGCGGGCTCGGGCCGCGTCGTACAGGGCGCGCAGGTCGCGACCTGTGGTGGCCGGGTCCCCGTCGGGGTCGCCGGCCCACAGCACGGTCAGGGCACGGTCCACCCAGCCCCAGTCGGCGAGGTGTGCGCGGACCCCGTCCGCCACCGACGTCACCCGGGGCTCGGGCTGGGCGAGCCAGCGGGCCACCCGCACGGCCATCTCGGCGACCGCGACCCGCCGCGGGTACAGCCGGGCCAGTGCGTGCCCGGCCAGGTCGGCGAGGGCGGACTCGGCCTCGCCGGGGCTGCGCCGGGCGGCGGCGGCCACCCCCCGGAGCTGGGTGGCGAAGCTGGAGCGCAGGAAGCGGTTGGCCCGCAGGTGGGGGGTGAGGCCGGCGTCGGCGGCCAGCCGCTCGGCCCGCTCGATCACCGCGAACACCTGCTGCCTCGCGGCGTCGTGGTTCTGGGCCTGGCCGATCCACCGGGTGAGGGTGCCCTCGACGGCCTCGGTGAACGCGGCGAGTTCGCCGCGGCTCGGCATGACCTGCCCGAGCAGTCCGCCCACGGCGAGGGCCGTGTCGGGGCTGGCCGCGGGGTCGCGCAGGACGCCGCCGAGCAGGCCGAGCGGCACGGCGTCGGCGGCCCGTCCGGCTTCGGCCAGGGACATCAGCACGGACGCGGCGGGGCCCGCGGTCTGGCTGAGCCACTTCTTCAGTTCGTGGCGTTCCCTGACGGGAAGTCCCGCGTACGTGTGCGGCCCGGCGGCGGTTCGGGACCAGGCCAGCAGGCTGCCGGCGTCTGGGGCGCCGTTCCGCCCGGCGGCGTCGGTGCCCTCGGGGTCCCCGAGGCCGAGCCTGGCGGTGAGCAGTGACCGCATGGCGGCGTCCCTGGTGAGCACGGCGCCGACGCGGGGCCAGCCGCCGCTGGGCTCCGCGTCCACCAGCGCGTCGAGCAGCCACGTCTCGTGGTGCATCCGCAGGTCGAGTTCGGCGGCCCCGAAACGCTGCTTGACGATCTCGACCTTGTCCACGGTGAGGGTGCGCCGCCGCACGGCGTGGCCGCGGATGTCCCAGCCGAGTTGGGCGTCGTCCACGGCCGTGGTGACGACGAGCAGGTCGCGGCTGCCCTCGGTGGCGGCCTGGTGGTCGTGCCACGCCTGGAGGATGCCGAGGATGGAGGACCGGTCCACCACGTGGACCCGCCGGGTCTCCTCGCCGACCCGGACGGTGAACTCCGGCGCCGCCGTCGGCGGGTAGTGCCCGTGGACCAGCATCAGCCGCCGGTCGCCGAGCCGGCCGGCGTGGGTGTCGAGCAGCGCCTCGATGGTGCGGCGGCCCACCGGTGGTGCCGCGGCGGCCGTCACTGCGTCTCCTCCTCGCTCCTCGCGGCGTCCCCGGTGTCGGTCCCGGTCTCGACCGGCTGCCAGGTGACCTGCACCCGGGCGGAGGGGTGCACGGCCAGGTAGGCGGTGATCTCCCTGCGCAGGTCGGTGACGACGGTGGCGAAGTCGGCCTCGACCCGGGTGGGCCCGACCAGGTGCGACCCGCCCGGCCCGGGGTCGCCGGGGGCCGGCGCGGCGGGGAGCGGCTGGTCCTCCGGGGCGGGCCGCGGCGGGACGGTCCCGGCGGAGGACACCGCCGGCTGCCCGTGCTCGGTGAGGTGGACGTCGTCCGGGGCCGGCGCGGGCGGCGGGACGGCGGTGGAGGGCGGTGGGGTGGGCTGGGCGACCTGCGCCAGCCTGGCCACCTCCGCCACCAGGGCCACGGTCTCGTCCTGGAGGCGCGACAGGACGGGGACCAGGGAGCGTGCCTGCTCGTGGTCGCGGGCGGTCTCCCGGAGCAGGGTCAGCAGCCGCTCGGTGCGGTCGCCGACCCCGTCGTCCCGTCCGGCGAAGCTGCGCACGCTGCGCAGCAGGGCCCAGTTGGTGTCGTCCAGCGCCCGCAGCAGGTCGGGTGCGTGGGTGATGGCGGAGGCCAGTTCCAGGTCGGTGACGTCGTAGGTGACGGCGGCCAACTCCCGGACCAGCGCGGTGGCGTCGGTCGTCCGGGTCAGCCGGGCGATCAGGTCCTCGGCGGCGCGGGTGGAGCGCACCCGGGGTGTGTCCGGGCCGGTCAGTTCCAGGTCGTCGGTGTGTTTGCGCAGGCTGGCCCGTACTCCACCGACGGCCTCGCGGTGGCGGGCGGCGGCCTGCCGCACGCCGTCGGCGAGCCTGTTGACGTTCCCGGGGATCAGGGCCGGCGCCACCGGCACCCCGAAGATCCTCCCGGCGCGCTCCCGGGCGGTGGCGAACTCCTGCTCGGTGGGGAGTTCCACGGCGCGCAGGGCGTAGCCGGGGCCGATGCGTTCGAGCTCGGGCGGTTGGCTGACGGGCTCCGTCTGGTACACCCAGGTGCGGCCGTCCAGCAGGGCGTAGGTGGCGATGACGAGGTTGGCGACGGTGCGGTCGAGGCCGGTCCAGCCGAGTTCGGTGATCCAGCGCCGGATGTCCTCCACCGCCAGGTCGGGCCCGGCCTTCGCCTCGGCGGCCTTCTGGTTGATGCGCAGCCGCCACTCGGTGCCGACGTTCAACGGCCCGTCGTGGACCTCGCCGAGACCGAGGCCGTGCACGATCTTCCGCACCACGGGCAGGTGGTGGCGGTCCACCACGGCCCGGCGGGAGCCGTCCTCCAGGGCACGGATGATCCACTCGTGGGCGGTGCGCAGCTCGCGGGTGGTGACGGCCTTGCGGCTCAGGTGCGGGTCGAAGTCGGGGTGCTTGGGGTGCAGGGCGCCGAACAGGGCGTCGGCGAGGGCGTACAGGTTCTGCTCGAAGCTCTTGCCCGGCTGTGGCCGCGGGTCGGGGCAGGCGGGTTCCAGGGACCACAGGTGCTGGTTCTCGGGGACTTCCGTTCCGACGCTGCCGGGGTCGGGCTTGCTGATCCCGTAGAGCTGCTGGAGGACGGCGGTGAGCTGTGAGGTGAGGTTCTCGCTCTGGGCCTTGAGTTGGTGGCGGATCTGGACGCGTTCGTCGGCGGAGCGGGTCGCGGTGTGGTCCTCCAGCCGGTTCCGCTCCAGCAGGTAGTTGATCTTCAGCAGGCGGCCGAGCTGGTTGGCCTTCTGCTCGGAGAAGAAGTGCGGCAGCCAGACGACGGTGGGGGCGGTCGTCCCGGCGCGTTTGAGGGTCTCGACGCGCCGCACGTCGTCCATGGGCCCACGCCGCTCCTCGTCGAACGGGTAGTCGATGACGAAGCGGATGTTTCCCGGGGTCTCGGGGAGGAACTGCTCCTCGGGCAGGTGCGGGTCGCACACGTTGCCGAACACGAACTCGGCGGTGCGCCGGGTGCCGCGCCACACGACCTCCCGCTGGCAGACGAACGCCTCGGCCCCGTCGATGCCCAGAGCCGACCACAGCCGGTCCTTGATCCACTGCCGTCGGCGCCCGAGGTTGTCCTCGCTGCGCACCTCGTCCAGGATCGGGTCGATGTCCAGGTCTGACAGGTGCAGGTGGAAGACGGGGTCGCTCTCGCCCTCGCTGCGCAGCTCGCCGAAGTCGGCCTGGAGTTCCCGCAGCCGCTTGACCGCCACCGACCCGGCCGACCCCACCCGGGACCGGATGGTGCCGTGGTTCAGCGCCGCGAGCCGCCCGCCGGTGAGCCGGGTCAGCGCGGGCACGTTGGGCGCCAGGGCCGCCAGCAGCAGCGTCTTGACCAGCCGGTCGTCGCCCCGGAACCGGGGGTCGTCCTCGCTGCCGTACTTCTCCAGCAGGTGGGCCCGCACCCGGGTGTGGAAGCGGTGCGCGGTCTCGGACTCCTTGCGCAGCCGCGCGGTGAACGCCTCGCCGGTGCCGGCCGCGATCACGTCCCACAGGTCGCCGATGGGGATCAGGTCGCCGAGGCGCAGGTCGTCACGGCGGCGGCGCAGCAGCTCATGCACCAACTTCAGGCCGGTGCGTTCGCGCTGGAGCGCGCCGGAGAGCTCGACCAGCACGTTCAGCAGGGCCGGGGAGAGCGGGTAGAGGGTGCGGAAGTCGTCCCAGGTGGCCTCGGTGCGGCCGTGGGCGTCCAACAGCACCTGCCGGACCTCGTCCCTGGACGACTCCAGCCCCCGGAACGCCTCGTCGCGGACGGCCTCCATGCCGGGTTTGGGCGCCAGCACCCGGTGCTTGATGATCTCGACGAGGTTGCTGTCCTCCAGGTCCACCACGTCGAGGCGACCCCTGAGGTACTCGACCTGCTGTTCGAGGTTCTGCACGTCGGCGCCGGCCACGTCCGAGCCGATGAGCTGGGACAGGTCCCGCTGCCTGGAGATGAACGAGACGATCGGCACGGGCCGGTCCGCGTCCCCGGACTCGATCAACTTGTCCAGGCGCTGCACCTGGTCGCGGACGAAGTCCTGATCGCCCATGTGTGCCTGGAGCCACAGGATCAGCTCGTCCAGGAACAGCACGATCCCGTCGTAGCCGAGGGACCGTGCGTGCCGGGAGATCACCGACAGGCCGTTCTCCAGCGGCACGAAGGCGTCCTTGTCGCCCCGCGCGCCACGGGCGTACGCGGACATGGGCCCGGACAGCAGCGCCGACACCAGCGCCTCGCGGTACGGGTCGCCGGCGGGCGCCGCTAACGCACGGTCCAGGTCGGCGGGCGTCCAGCCGGCGGTGTCCGGCACGGCCGTCTCGGCGCGGACCAGGCTCGCGTCGAGGTCCTCGTCGTCCGCCCCGCCCCCCGGCTCCAGGGCCGCCGCCCCCGCCCCTAGCCAGCGCAGGAACGCGGCGTCGTCGGCGAGGAACTCCCGCTGGCGCCTGGCGTCGTCCAGCGCGGCGTCGGCCCGGTAGACGGCCGGCGTGGGCCGGTCCGGGTGCAGGGCCCGCACGGTGTGGACGTAGCCGCCGAGCAGCGCCGAGTCCAGGTCGGTGGAGCCGACGAGGTGGTACGGCACCATGAGGAACCGCTTGTGCCGCAGCCAGTCGTCGTGCGCGGCTATGACCTCCTGGAGCCTGGGCTTGGCGCGGGCCGCCGGGTGGTTGTTGAGCACCGCGTGCAGCACGGTCAGGAAGTGGCTCTTACCGGCGCCGAACGAGCCGTGGAGGTAGGCGGCGTGCGAGTTCCCCGAGCGCACCGCGGCGCCCACCAGACCGAGCGCTTCCCGGAACGCCCCCTGGAGTTGTTCGGTGACCACGTACTCGGCGACCCGGGCGTCCGACTCGGAGAACCCCCCGGACAGCTCGATCTTGAAGTCGCCGGCATGGACGTCCTCCTTGATGTCGATGACATCCCGTAGGAAGAGCTCGCTGGTGGGCATGGGCCGGACTTCCCTCGATTCCGCGGCGTGGTGGCTGGTCGGCACGATCCGGCGGGGGCAGCGGGCCCGGTTCGCCCGTGGCACGCGCCGCCGGCACGCGAAACCCATCTTGCCAGGGGCTGATCAGTCGTCATCGCCGGTCCGTGGTAACGGATTTGGTCAACAGGGGCGCTCCCCCGTGCCCGACGACACCCCCGCGGAACCGGGATGTTCCCGGCCTTCTCCGGCGGGTCTGGGTTGCCCCCCACTGGGCGATCATGACCGGAAACGCGCCCTACCCGGATCAGTGGGCCAGCGATGACCATGACGGGGGGAGGGCGCCCACGGTGCGCCCGGGGGGACAGGGGGAAGCACGGTGGGGACATCGACGGCGTGGCCAGGGCCTCGCGGCGGCCCGTGGAGCACTGCCCGACGGCAACTGACGCAGTGGCGACCCGACCGTGACCGGGGCCGCGCGGAGCTGCTCGACGGGATCGCCGAGAGGTACCTCCGGGCACTGCACCAGACCCTGCGGGACGACCCCTCCGCGTTCGGCCTGCGTGACGCCGCTCGCGCGGCCGGCGAACGCCTCACTGACACGCTCGGCTCACTGGCGACGCAGTGCCCCGCCTCGGCCGAGGCCCTGCTGGCCCGGCTCGCCACCGAGGTCGGAGGCGACGGGGGAACGGTCGCCGACGCCGTGACCCGGGCGGCGGCGCTGGCGGCCGGGCGTGCGGCACTCGAACGCCACCCCACGTTGCGGGCCGACCTGTCCGATGGTGCCGAGGGCCGGAACGACGGGCGGGCCCCTGCCGGGCCGGGTCTCCCCTCCGACATCCTGTGCCTGCTCTACCGGCTGTTCTTCGCCGAGACCGTGGCCGGGTTCCTCCGGTCCGTGGTCGCCGAACACATCACGCTGGCCGTGCCCCCACTGCTGGCCATCGACGCCGTCGGCTGGTTCGCCGACCCCGACGGCCGGTTCGCCGAGTTCGTCGCCGAGCGGGTGGAGCCGCTGGTCCCGGACCCGTGCGAGGCGGCTGCGGGGGTGGTCGGGCCCGTGGGCGGGGGCGGATTCGGGGACTTGGTCGGGGACGCGTTCGGGGACGTGGTCGGGGGCGCGTTCGGGAGCGGGGAGGCCGATGAACCGGGGGCGGGCGCCGCGTCCGGGGCCGGCGTGCTGGCGACCGCCCGCCGGCTGGTTCCCACGGCCGTGGACAGGGTGCTCGGCCTGATCACCGAGCCCGGCGGCGAGGAGGGGGAGGTCGCGTGACCGAACGGACAGCCGCCGTCTGGTGGAAGAGCGGCGAGAAGGACCTGCCGCCGGCCCCCGACTCCTGGACCGTGGTCGGCACGGACTCCTTCCAGGAGAAGGAGGACAGGATCACCGGCAGGTACACGTTCCCCGACAGCGTCCCCGACTGGGCGGAGGACTTGTTCCGGGTGGCCAGGGCGATCTTCGTCGCCGACAAGCGCGTCCGCCGGCAACCCGGCCTCGACCGCTGGACCCGCCACATCCACCTGTCGGTTCCCGTCGCCGAACCGGGTCTGTGGCACACTCCCGAGGTCGCCGGCCACCTCACCACCTTGCTGAACACCCTCACCTCGGACCGGTGGGACCTCTCGTTCCGTCGCCACCCCGCACGGGACTCGCCCCCTTCCGCCATGTTCCCCGTGAAGGGCAGGGAGGTCATCCTGCTCTCCGGGGGCCTGGACTCCCTTGCCTGGGCCGCCACCCGTGCCCGCGCGGACACCGCCGGCACCCTGCTCCTGGTCCGGTTCCGCGAAGTCAGCATGCTGCGGCTCCAGGACCGGGTGTGCCGTTCGGTGCAGGACCTCAGCAGCCGCCGGGAAGTGCTCCGGCTGCGGTGGAGCCAGACGCCAACGGGCGACGGCTCCGGGCAGCGCCTGGAGCCCTCCTCCCGCAGCCGGGGCCTGCTGTACGTCGCCGGCGCGATCCGCGCCGCGGCCGCCCTCGATGCGCCGGAGGTCCACATTCCGGAGAACGGCCAGCTCTCCGTCAACCCGCCGCTCACCGCCGCACGCCGCGGCGCCTGCTCCACCCGCTCGGTACACCCGTGGACGCTCCACCACCTCAACGCCCTCCTCCGCACCCTGTGCCCGGACGTCACCCCGATCCAGGTGGTCAACCCGCTGGCCGGCATGACCAAGGGCGAGGTGTGCGGGACCGCGCTCGACGCCGGCCTGTCCCCGTCCGACCTGGAAGCCACGGTGAGCTGCGGCAAACCACCCCGTCGCCGCAAGGGCGGACCGCGCCTGGACAACTGCGGTGTGTGCTTCCCGTGCCTGGTCCGCCGCTCCGCCCTGCTCCGCGCCACCGGCTCCGACAACACCAGGTACGAGCTTGCCCCGTGGTCCGTGGACCCGTCCGACCCCAGGGCCGCCGACTGGCGCGCGCTGCAACGCTGGCTGCTCCGCCCGTTCACCGTCGCAGACCTGCTCGCCGACGCACCCCTGCCGCCCGACGCCGACCCCCGGGCGCTGTGGGAGGTGATCAACCGGGGCCGGGAGGAACTGGCCGCGCTCCTCCCTGACCGGCGGGCAGCGGCTTAGGGGCTGTGGTCACCGACCCGACGGTTCGGGTCGGCCGAGGTCGAGTTGGCACCAGACGGTCTTGGTGAACGGGTCCGCGTGGCGCACGCCCCACCGGTCCGCGATCGTGTCCACCAGCAACATTCCGCGCCCGGTCTCGGAGTCGGTACCGGGCACGGCGAGCGCCTGCCCGTTCGTCGGCCCCTGCTCCGGCGCGACGTCGGTCACCTCGACCAGCAGCGTCGTCCCGCCGTCCGCGACGGCCAGTCGCAGCCCGAAGTACCAACCGGGGCGCCCACCGTGCAGCACGGCGTTGGTCGCCAACTCCGACACCAGCAGCGCCACGTCCTGCGACGCGACACACCTCGGCGGCCACCCCCACTCCTCGAGCCACCGCACCGCCAGCCAACGGGCTCGGCGGGCCCCACGGGGACAGGAGGACAACAGGGATTGGACGCAGCGGGCGGGAGACGGCGCGTCGGCCGGCAACCCGTCCGGGGGGATCGTGGACGTCATGTCACTCAGCGTGTCCGACCGTGCCTACCGTGAGCCGTGGCGACACCGGTACGGCCCACCCCTGACCAGTCGGACCGGCCGGGTTGTCCGGCCTGCGCACCGTGCCGTGCGGCGGGGGCGCGGGGTTGGACACGGGAGGGACATGGAGGTGGCAGGCGATGACTGACCAGCAGGAGAGGCAACCCACCAACAACGAGACCCAGACACAGCAGAGGCAGGAGTGGCAGGAATGGGACGAGGACATCTCGGAGGTCGTCCGCACCGTCGGCAAGCTGGTGCGCGTCTGGCGCGAACGAGCCGGGCTCACCCAGGCCGAGCTGGGCGCCAGGATCGGCTACGGCGCGGAACAGGTCTCCTCCGTGGAACGGGCCCGCCGCATCCCCAAACCCGAGTTCCTCACCAGCGCCGACGAGGCCCTGGACGCCTGCGGCACCCTGGCGGCCCTCGTGGAGGACGTGGCGCGGGCCAGGTACCCGAGGAAGGTCCGGGACCTGGCCCGACTGGAGGCGGACGCGGTGGAGATGGGGGCGTACGCGGACACCGTCATCCACGGGTTGTTGCAGACGGAGGACTACGCCCGCGCGCTGTTCCAGATGCACCGGCCCACGTTGAGCGAGGACACGGTCGAGCGGAGCGTGGCGGCCCGGATGGCTCGCCAGGAGATCCTGCACCGGCACCCCGCCCCGTTCCTCAGCTTCGTGCTGGAAGAGGTGACGCTACGGCGACCCATCGGTGGGAAGATGGTCCTGCGCGGACAGCTCGAACGACTGTTGGAAATCGGGAAGTTGCGCCACGTGGAGATCCAGGTGATGCCGATGGAGCGGACCAGCCACGCAGCCTTAGGTGGCTCCATCCTGCTCCTTGAATCCGAATGCGGCGACATGATCACCTACGTGGAAGTTCAGCACTTCAGTCGCGTGGTAACTGAACGCAAAGACGTGCGGGTTCTGCACTCGAGACTCGGCAGTCTGCGGGCACAAGCGTTGCCGCCACCGGAGTCACTGGAATACATCGAGCAGTTGCAGGGAGAGACATGACGGCCAAGGTCTCGGACAACGGCACCACCGACAGGGAATGGATAAAGAGCAGCTACAGCACGGCAGCGGGCGCCGAGTGCATCGAAGTGGCGTACGCCTCAGACGCAGTCCAGGTGCGAGATTCTAAGAACAGCAATGGGCCATACCTCTCGTTCTCACCCAGCGCATGGGAGGATTTCATCGTTCTCGCGGCAAGCTTGGGCTGAGGCACTAGGGTGGGGCCGGCACTTCCAGCCCCACCCTTCTGCCTACTAGCCGATTGCATGAAGATTCGGTAGCGAGTGGCGAGTACCCGGAAACGCCTGAACCGGCTGGAGCGGCCTTCAACGGTGCTGACTCATTCGCAGGATTCGCATCCGAGTCCCGGTAGCCGACCGCCGGTCCTGCCGCAGCGGACCCGGTTGGGTTGCTGGTCTGACCGTTCCGGGACGACCGCCTGGATCCCCGGCGACGCAGGCCCTGCCGGATCGCCCTGGCACGAGCTGTCGTCAGTCTCTGCCGGGCCCGACTTTCCAACCGCCCCTGCTGCACGCCATTATCTGGACCAGGAGGTGGCGGCTGCGTGAAGCCCTTGGCGGATTCCGATCCACGGCAGGTCGGACCCTACCCGTTGCTGGCCGAGCTGGGCCATGGCGGCATGGGCCGCGTCTATCTGGGCGTCTCCCCGGACGGTCGGCTGGTGGCGGTCAAACTGATCCGCGAGGCCCTTCGCGACGACGAACGGCACAGGGGGCGATTCAGACGGGAGGTCGCCACGGCGCGCAGGGTGCCCGGCCTCTACACCGCGCCTGTGATCGCAGCCGACCTGGACGCGCCCACACCGTGGCTGGCGTCGGCGTTCATTGCCGGCCCGTCACTACAGCAGGTGATCGAGAACGAGGCCGACGGTGAGCCGCTCCCCGAAGAGGCGGCCCTGCGGCTGGCCGACGGTCTGGTCACAGCGCTCGCTGAGATCCACCAGGTCGGCCTGGTGCACCGGGACCTCAAGCCGGAGAACATTCTCCTCACCCGCGGACCCACGGACCTGGACATTCTTCTCTCTGACCAAGGGGGCGTCTTCCTCAACGACGCGGGCGTCCGGGTGATCGACTTCGGTATCTCGCTGGCCACCGACGATGCTTTGGGCAGCACCAGGATGACGCAGACGGGGTGGCTCGTCGGCTCTCCTGCCTACATGTCTCCCGAGCAGATCGAGGGGGACACGATCACGCCGGCCAGCGACATCTTCTCGCTCGGTGCCGTGCTGGTCATGGCCTGCACCGGCTCGAGCCCATTCGCGGGGCCCTCGGTCCAGCGCGTACTCCACAACGTCGTGTACACCGAGGCCGACCTGTCCGGGCTTCCCCCTCGCCTGGGCGCGATCGCCGCGGCGTGCCTGGCCAAGGATCCCGCCCAGCGCCCCGACCTGAACCAGCTTCGGGAGCTCATCGGTCGCGTCTCCGCCTCGGCCAGGCCGTGGCCCCATCGAGTGCACCGGTTGACCGGCGAGCAGCGCGTCGAACTCGCCGGGATGCTGCGGCCCATGGGCAGCGGGACCACCACCGGGAATCCGCAGGAGCCCAACGGAATCAACAAGAGATCGTGGAACAGCAGGACAACCGACCGGACCCCGTTCACCGCGGACGCCCTGTTGCCCGCGAAGTTCGTCAACGACCTCGATATCGAGTACGTCCGGGTGGCCGCGGGACCCCGGCCGTGTGAAGAGGCGGGCCCTGACGATCTGGTGTCCGTGCTCACCGCCTGCGGCTGCACCGAGGCCATGACCGGTGTCTACCTTGAGCAGGGTGGTCCCAACCCTCCCGTCCTGGTTTCCGTCGCCGTCTTCCCGATGCCTGATTACGCGACGGCCAAGAGCGTCTACCAGCTCCTGATAGGCGAGGCACGTTGGCGGATGACGATCTGGTCCGCCCAGGTCGGTGACGACAACACCCCGCGTCCGGGCACCTTCGACTCTGGATTCCGCTGGGCCCACGATGCCTACCGCCATCGCTATGTGTTCTCCGCCCGAGCCATCCGCACCGATCTCCTCAAGGACGGCTGGCTGAAGCCGTGGCTCAGAGCCGCGGCAAAACGGGCAGCGACGTCCTGCGGACCCCAGAATCACCGGAGTAGCTGACCCGCCCGCCGGATCAGCGGACGGCCCGCTGCCTCGTTCTTCGGCCGACATCCAAAGAGTTGTCCGCCACACCGGGTCCTGGTCCCTCTCGTTAGCTGGTCTCGTCGACGTCACCGCGGCCGGGACACTCTCCAACTCGGGGTCCAACTCGCCGTGGCACTGGAGATCAGTGCCCTGACTGCCCGTGCCGACGCACACAAAGTCCCCAAGGCGGACCCGAGGTGACATGATGAAGTCATGGACAGCGGAGATCGTGGACAACGGAGCACGGGAACGCACAGCCAGAGACAGCGCGATGCCATTACGATTGAAATCGCCTTCGCGCTCTTCTCTGGGGCTCTAGTGGCAGCGCTTTTATTCTTTCTCATAAAAAGCCCTGCCCTGCTGGGAGACTTGGGAGAGCGGATGGAGGACAGATTCCATTTAGCGGCCACCGGGGTGGCCGCTACCGGGTTCTCCCTGCGGACAACTACCCTACTGATAAATCTACGCGCATCGCTGGGGGGGAAGCGATAGCCAACGAGCGGCATAGGGCGTGCCCCGTCGGCCCGTAACCAGGCATCCGGCCTTACCGGTAACGCACCGATTACTCCATCTCGACCTCCACAACGGCCTTCTTCCTGCCGCGCGTCGTCTTCTCAGGCCGCCACGCCTTCAGATCCCGTTGGCTGACTTGGTGCTTGGCCATCTGTTCCTCGAGGAACGCCTCGCAGTCATCGGCTGGGACACTCTCCCACTCGGGATCGAACTCACCGTGCCACTGCCGAACCCAGGGCATGACCTCCTGGAGTCCCGCCAGCAACGGCGCAATCCGGTGCGTGCTCCAGCCGTCCCGCTCGGCACGGTCCACGATGAGGTTGATCAACGCCTGCGCCTGGTCCTTGTGATCCCAGCCGGCCCAGCCGAGCAACACGGTCGGGTCAGCCTCAGGCCCCGACTCCAGGTAGGAGATGAACCGCTCCTTGGGCACATCCAGCTTGCCGCGATGCGACCAGTAGGAGGGCTTGCGGAAGTCCGACGACTTGTACTTGGGCGGCACGGGGATGTCGAGCCGTTTCCCTGTGCGGTCCTCCTCGCGCTGAAGCTCCCAGACGTGCTCCCACTGCTCACGGTTGCGCAGACCGGTGTCCTTGTAGCGCATGGCGGCCAGGTAGGGCACATGCTCGTCGGCGATGACCTCGGCGAGCACCCCGGCCAGCGGCAGGTCCGGCTTCCCCATGTGGTCCGCGGCGTAGAGCTGCGCCACGGAGTTGATGTCGGCGTCGTCGCGCAGTCCGTCAGCGAGCTGGCTGACCGTGAGAGTTCGTGGTTGCCGCACCCCTTCACGGAGGGCGAACCAGAGGCTGGCGTCCTCGCACCGGTCCAGCAGCCAGGTCCGAAGGGCCGCCTTCTCCTTCTTCTCCCAGGGCTCAGCCGACCAGCGACGCTTACACTCGGGACGCTCGATGAGCGCGATGTCCTTGCGGCTCTCGATGACGTCGATCCTGGCCTGGACAATGTCGCGGTACCAGTCCGGCCAGTGAGCGGGAACCTCGGTGATGGGGGTGGAGCCGTGACGGGTGAACCACGCGGTTTCGGTCTCTCCGCGTGCCACCCTGCGGGCAAGAACAATCTCGAAGGCACGCTCGCCGAGCTGCACTTCGGGGACGGTGGTGGGGTCGGGGGAGGATGCCGTCACGCGGGCGACCTCGTCCTCACGGAGAAGGCCGTAGAGCCCGTATACCTGCCAGTCCAGCTCTTCTTGGAGGGCAATCATGGACTGGCGGACGCGGATGTAGTCGGCATGGGCACCATCGAGTGCAGCGCGAGAAGGCAAGCCTTCAGACAACACCGCGGAGGGCTCCGCTCTTGTCAGATCCTGCGCCAACGCGTCGAGCGCTCGGCCAAGTTCCAGGGGAAGCCGTGACGGAAGCGGGAACTCTTGGAGCTTCGTGCCGGTGAACTCGTAGCGCTCCTCCCACTCCTCATCCTGAAGCCCACGCCCCAGGCCGCTTCCCCCCTTTGCTTGACTCACCTGCTTCAGCCAGAAACAAGCCGTAGACGAGTTCAGCACCCCGAGTAGCTCAAGATGTTCATCCTCCCCTGCACCATCCGGCAGTTTGATCACAGGAGCAGAACGATTGAACACTTTACCGCCGCGATCCAAAACAAAGTGATTATGGGTGGCCACAAAAGCAAAAACAATGGACAACGGCACCCGGTATGCCGAAGCCGTGAACTGCATATACTCCCACCACTGAAGACCTGCATCCTCCATGTCCCCCTGAAAAGTTCGACGGGCCGCAAGCACTGTACGCCAAGGCCAGAGTTCCGCTTTCAAGCCACCGCCAGCAAGCGCTTTATCGTACGGAAACCAGATGCCGACCTCCGCCTCCGCACTCCAATCTCGAATTACTTCTCCCAATAATAGAGGGCGCATACCTTTCTTATCTGCCCGCACGGGGAGCGTCGCCCGCAGCGGGCGAACAAAGGCTTCGTCCGCGCCAGCCCGGATAGCCCGACCGATGGGAGGAACAATCCGGCCATCGAGCTTTGAACAGCCTTCAAGAATTGCGTCAACGACTCTTCTCGCTCCCCCGCCACTGAGGGACCAGGGGTGCGTCGAGAACACCTTAGCGGGAAGGTCTTGGACGGAAATCCACTCCGACTCACTGCCGGGTTTATGGATCTGGCCAGTTATCGCACACCACACCAGTCCATTTGCAGGATTATCAGGTTGGCTAGGTTCGCCACGGACGCCGAGAACGACTCGCACTTTCCGCTCTTGGATTGGAAGCTGGTTCCGCCCGACAAATATCACCGTCGGAGTCCCGTGTCCAGGAATGTAAGCGCCGGAAGTGTCAACCAGGTGCGAAAGTTCTACATCATTGACAAAGAAATCCTCGATTAACTTTTTCCCGAACTCCCGTTTCATGAACGAATTGGCGGTTATCTGCCCAACAAAGCCTCCTCCGCCAGACTCGCCGCCGATCCCGCGAACCGCAAGACGGAAGAGGCGCTGCGCAAAGGGGACCGACAATGCGTAGGTGCCTGACGTGGCGTCATAGGCTGCACGATAATTATCGTTCTCGCGTTTATCCTTTACCGTGATATATGGCGGATTTCCAACTGTAATGTGATACGACCCACGCCCCAGCATGTCAATTCGACTAAAATACTCCTTCACATCCTCCGTGGCATATGTGAATGCGCGCTCCCCTTCTTCCTCGACGAAAAGGTCACCCTGAATCCCCGCCGCCCCCCGCCCGTGCAGCAGCGAGTCCCCCACCGCCACGTACACCGGGAAAGCCGGGGCGTCGGCCAAACGTCGCTCCCCCGCTTCCCGCATGGCGGCGACCAGGAGCCGGAAGCGGGCGATGCTTGCCGCGAAGGGGTTCTTGTCGCAGCCGTGGACGGACTCCAGCGCCCGGCTGACGATGGTCCAGTCGTCGGTGCCCGGCTCGGCGTCGCGCCACTTCTTCACCAGGCGGGCGAAGATGCCCAGCAGGAAGTGGCCCGAGCCGCAGGCCGGGTCGATGGTGCGCAGGCCGCGTCGTTCCGTGCCGTCCGGGCCTTCCCAGACCGGGTCCAGGCCGAACTCCTCGATCGCGGGCTCGAGCGTCAGGTCGAGGATGAACTCCTCGACGAACTCGGGGGTCTGGAGCAGCGCGTACGTCTTCCGGGCGTGGTCGCTGAGGTCCTGGTACAGGTCGCCGAGGAACCGGGTGTCCCAGTCGGGGTCGGTGAAGTCGTGGACGAGGACGCCGTCGGCGTCCCTCCTCCGCCAGAACCTCAGCAGTTCGGTGGCGGTCTCGTAGCTCGGGTCGAGTTCCCACAGCGGGTTGTGGGCGCGATCGAAGAGGCCCGCGGCGGTGGCGTGGCTGCCCATGAGGTGGTCGAACGCGGCGATCAGCCAGTCCCGGTCGTTGAGCGACGGGTTGTCGCGGAAGAACGCCTCGTGCCGTTCCTCCGCCTGGGCGAGCCGGTCCCCGGGGCCGGCCAGGAACGGGAACTCGATCAGGTCGTTGTCCTCGCAGAAACGGACGAACACGCAGCCGAGGACCCATGCCACGGCGGCCTGCGTCACGCGTTCGTCGCGCCAGGCGCCGTAGGTGGCGGCGGTGCGTTGGGCGGCGCGTGCGCGGTCGTACTCGGCGGTGAGTGCCTCGCGGTACTCCTCGACGGAGTCGCTGCGTTCACGCAGGTCGTCCTCGAGGGCGTTGACCTGCTTCTTCAGGTCCTTCAGCAGTGCCGCGGCGTCCAGTCGCCGGCCGCTCGTGCCCACGCCCTCGGTTAAGTTCGCCATCGCTCCGGTACCCCTCGTCGCCCCGCGCGGTTCCCAGGGGTCGGCCCGGGGCAGCTCCTCGTCCCACGGACGGGCCCAGCCGAACTCTTACCTGGTCGCACGATGATGTGATCGGCACGTCAGGTTATCGCTGGCGGGGCGTCCGGAGGGCAGTGATCGGCGAGCCGGTCGCCCGCCTGGAGGGGAATGCCGTCAAGGGGCGTGACGCGGCGCCGGGCGCGCTCACCGCAGGTAGGTCTGCTGCCACTCCACGGAGCTCATGTCCAGCGCCGCCGTGGCGAGTTCCCTCGCCGACGCCGTCCTGAGGTTGGCGAGGCTGGAGTCGATCCAGCCCTGCACGTTCTGGTAGCCCTGCTCCCGGTACTCGACGGCCTGGACGAGACATTCGAGCTTGTCGGCGTCGTGGGCGACGACCACCTCGAGGGTCTCGCCGTTCTCGTACTCCTCGACGACCTGCTGGACGCCCGCCCGCACGGCGGGGTGCGCGGCGGACACCTGGTCGGCGGTGACCTTCTCGTTGGAGGCGGCGTCGAGGTAGCGGCGGCCGATGTGGGGGATGTCGCCGACGCGGGTCTCCTGGGTGTCGTGGAACAGGCACAGCAGGGCGACCTTCGCCGGGTCCGCGCCCTCCATCATGGCCAGCACCGCCCCGATCACGCCGGTGCGGAACGAGTGCTCGGCGATGGTCTCGGGGTCCTTGACGCCGACGATCCACCAGCCGGACCGCCTGGCCCGCTTGAGCATCCCCATTTCCAGCAGGAATCCGGCAGTGCCCCGCGCCGTCCCGTCCGCCATGCCACGCCCTTCCTCGGTGTCAGTTATGGCGTAGAAGGTAGTGCAGCTCGCTGAGTTCGCCGCGTGCCCGGGACGAGGTCCGGCCGCCGTCGAGGAGCAGCCCCACGCTGCGGGCCAGGGTGTCCGCGACGGGCGGGGCGGCCGTCGGCAGCCAGCGGTGGGCGGTCAGCAGCGCCCACAGGGAGTGCACGTACAGGTCAACGTAGCCGGGGGCCTGGCCGAGACCGTGGGTCAGACGGCGCAGCAGGGTCACCGGGTCCAGGTCCGACAGGGTGCGTTCGCGCATGAAGGCGTCGTCGGTCTGGGTCTCGGGCATGGCGCCGAGCCAGTACGCCCAGTAGTTGAGGTTCGCCGCCTCGGCGGTGTCGTCGCCGAGGAGGGACAGCTCGACGAAGTCAGCCAGGGGCTGTTGGTCGCCGCGGCGTGCCAGGGCGGTGACGATCGAGCGGGCCTCGGTCCAGTGGGGCGTCCACCCGCGGGCTCCGAGGACGGAACGCCGGCCGCGCAGGGTGTGTGATGTCCACTCCGCCGCTTCCGGGCTGCGGTCGTAGGAGGTGAGGTACAGGGCCTGGCGGTGCAGCAGGGTGCCGTTGCGGGGTGTGCCGGCCGTAGTGTGCACGGTCTGCCTCAGGTGGGTGAAGAACGCGTGTCGCTCGGCCTCGGGGAGCAGGGGCGCGGTCTGGACGGGGCCCCGACGGGCCGGTGGGGGCAGCGCCGCGAGGGCGGGCGGGGTGGTGCCGTTGACCGCCCAGGCGATCATGTGGGCGGTGTCCCGGGTGTGGACGCACAGGGCGAGGGGGTGGGTTCGGGGGTCGGTCGGCGGGTCCAGCGCGGCGCCGATGACGTGGTCCGCGTCTATGGCCGCCTCGAGGTGGCGAACGACGCGGGGGCAGGCTCCGAGTGCCGGTAACCGGCGCCGCAGGTCGCGGAGGGTGCCTGCCTTGGTGTTGGCCAGCGGACGACGGCCGGACTCCCAGCCCTGCACCGTCGCCAGGTCCACGCCCAGGGCCTCGGCCATGCCGGCCTGGGTGTGGGCGGCGCTCTCCCTGGCCAGGCGCAGCACGTAGCCGGCGACGGTCCCGGTGACCGCGCGTCCGCGTGCGCGTGCGCGTGGGGTGAGCGTCATGGCTGGCTCCCGAACGCGGACCGCCGCGCCCAACACGTACCCGCGGTCAGTCCTACTCCACCGGAGCAACCCGTACGGTCGGGTTGCGCAGGGACCAGCGTAGACGCGCGGTGGGTCGGCGAGGTGGTTCTCTCGGGGACGTACCACGGCGGTGGTACCGCTGCCGGCCCCCGGGCCTGCCCTGCCCCGCGGTCCGCCCGGATTCCCGGAACGGGCTCGCGTTTCCCACCGTTCGACGTTCGACCTGGAGGAGTTGAGAACCGTGGAAGGTGGACACGGCGGTAACCCCGCCCCGATCCAGCCCCCTCCCCCGCCGCCGCCCCCGTCGCCCGACAGTGGGCCGCCCCCGGGCAACGGGGGGCACCGTAGGTGAACGGCGTCCCGCCCGTGCGGGGACAGGTGCGGCCCGGCTGGGAGGAGCTGGGCCGTCACCTCCTCGACACGGGGACCATGACGGCGGACTGGGCCGCGTCGTTCGCCGCGACGCCCAGGGCCGGCTTCCTGCCCGGGCTGATGTGGCCGCACGACCCGGCGACCGGGCGGTCCTTCCCGGTGGACCGGGGCTCCGACCCGGAGGCGTGGTGGCGGTGGGCGGAGTCCGACGTTCCGGTGGTGACCCAGTGGGACGACGGCCGGCACTCCGGCGACGGCCCAGGGGAGGTTCCCACCTCCTCCGCGTCCATGCCGTCCGTGGTGCTCGCCATGCTGCGGAACCTCGACGTGCGGGACGGGATGGACGTGCTCGAGGTCGGGACCGGCACGGGCTGGAACGCGGCCCTGCTCTCCCACCGCCTCGGTGCGGAGCGGGTGGTGACGGTGGAGGTCGATCCCGGGGTGGCGGCCACGGCCCGGGGCCGGCTGCGCGACGCCGGGAGGGCACCGCAGGTGGTGTGTGCGGACGGGCTCGCGGGGTGGTCCGACCGGTCCCCGTACGACCGGGTGGTGGCGACGTGCGGGGTGCGGAGCGTGCCCGCGGCGTGGGTGCGTCAGACCAGGCCGGGTGGACTGGTCGTGGCGCCGTGGGGCACCGCGTTCTCCTCCGGGGACGCCCTGGTGCGGTTGTGTGTCGCGGAGGACGGTGAGACGGCGAGCGGGCGGTTCACCGGGCCGGTGGAGTTCATGAAGGCGCGTTCCCAGCGGCTGGCGTGGCCCCGGCACGGCGAGTACGTCACCGGCGGGTCCTTCGCTGCGGCCGACCGGTCCGTTCCCGCCCTGGCCCCCGTCGCGTTGGCCGCCGGCACCTTCGCTCCGGTCACGTTCGCGATCGGCCTCCAGGTGCGGGAGTGCGCGCACACCGTGCACGCCCCGGGCGACGGGGCGACCACCGTGTGGCTGTACAGCCTGGCCGGGGACCGGTCGTGGGCGGCTGCCGTGCACCCGCCGGGTGGTGAGCCGGTGGTGTACCAGCACGGCGTGCGGCGCCTGTGGGACGAGGTGGAGGAGGCCCACCACTGGTGGGCGCGGAACGGTCGCCCCGGGTTCGAGCGGTTCGGACTGACCGTCACCCCGGAGGCCCAGACGGCGTGGCTGGACAGCCCGGACCGCCCGGTGCCGGTCAGTGGGCCGGGGCCGGCGCTCGCACATCGTCCAGCAGTGCCCGGTCCAGGTGCAGCCGTTCCCCGTCGCCGCCGATGACCTCCACGGTGCGGCCGTCCAGGTGGGGCGGGTGGGCACGGCTCTCCACGGGGCACAGCAGCCACAGCCCGTGCGGGCGCTCGGCGGGGCGGCGGGCGGCGGCCTGGAGGCGGACCAGCAGGTCGTGTCCACCCTCGTCCCAGTAGCGGGCGAGCAGGCCCGCGTCGTGCAGGAACAGGACGGTGCGCGGGGTGGCCGCCCGGTCCAGCACGAGGCGTTCGACCCGTTGCCACACCACGCGGACGAACGCCGCCAGGCCCGGCTTGATCCGGCCCGGCTCGGAGGCCGCGTCGGCGCGCAGCACCTTCTGCCAGTCCTGGCCCTTCTCCTCGGCCAGGGCGCGGAAGACGCCGATGAACTCACGGCCCAGGTCGATACCGGTCACCGGCCACGCCGCCGCGACCGTCTCGGCCGTGCCGGGGAGCCGGTCGGCCTTCACCGTCAGGGCGAGGAAGCCGCCGCGGGCGACGCGGGCGGTGAGCTCGGTGCGGACGGCGGTGTGCGGGTCCTGGCCGGCGAGGGCGGCGGCGCGGGCGGGTGGGGCCAGCAGGCTGGTGCCGGTGCTGGTGAGTGAGGCGGTGACGGGGGGCTCGGGGGCGGGCGGGAAGAACCTGTCGTGTTCCGGGTCGTGGCCGAGGTCGAACCCCGCTTCCCTGAGGGCGTCCTCGAGTTCCACGTGGGTGGGCAGGTCACGGCCGGTGAGCAGGGCCAGCTCGGGGAACCGGGAGCGCAGCCGGGCGAGGAGTTCGGCAGTGGTGACGCCGTGGTCGCGGCGCACCCCGGCGGCGGCCTGGCTGACGCGCAGGGCCCGGACCAGGCTCAGGTCGCGCGGGTACAGCTCGAGGCGCGGGGTGACCGCGGCGGTGGGGGCGACGGCGGCGGCGAGCCCGACCAGCCGGTCGTCCGGGAGCGGGGTGAGGCCGTCGGGGGCGGGGACGGCCCGCAGGTCGCCCAGGACGGCGGCGCGGACGGGCAGCGGGTCCTGGCGGGCGAGGCGTTCGGCGACGTCAGCGAGCGCGGCGGCGTACTCGGCGAGTTCCCGCGGGTTGGGATCGTCGGTGCCGGGCAGGGACTCGGCGGCGAGCAGGACGGTGTCGCCGCGGCGGTGGACGGCCAGGCGGGGCTCGTGGGACCCGTCCCCGTCGTCGCCCTCCCACAGCTCGGCCTCGACGGCGGCCCGGACGACCGCGAGGGACTTGGCGAGGGTACGTTCGGCGGTGTCGCCGACGGCGCCGTGGCGGACCCTCAGCTCGACGGCGGCCTCCTGGGCCGTCATCACCCGCCCGGCGGTCTCGACGATCTCGACGAGTTCGTCCCTGACCGGTTCCAGCCACGGGGTCCGTGCCCATTCCTTGGCGGCCTGCCGGTGGTAGCGGGACACCTGCGGCTGCTGGACGGCGACCCGCTCGGCGACCCGGGCCTGGACCGGCCAGGGGCCCAGCGGCGGGAGACCGCCGTCGTCCGGGGGGAGGCCGAGGGTGAGGCGGACGGCCTCGGCGCGGGCGGGGGCCCTGCGGCTGGGCGCCGGGGTCAGCCGTTCGGCCATCTCGTCCACGGACAGGACCACGTCCGCGTCCGGTGCCTGCGCCTGCCCCGGGGTGACGGGCGAGTCCGCGGCGGTGGCCGGTGCGACACCGGTGCGCTGCGCTGGGACGGGGGTGGTGGGGGCGCGCAGGGCCGTCCACTGCTTGCGGCGGCGGTTGAGCTCGCGGCGGACCAGGGCTCCGGCGCCGCGCGCCTTGGAGATCGCGTACGGCGGGACGTCCAGCAGTTCGCCGACGGTGGTGGCGCCGAGGGCGCGGGCCACCGCGACGGCGCGCCAGGTGAGCCCGGCCTCGTCGAGCGGTGTGCCGGGGCTCGCGGTGGCGGCGGCCCGGTCGCGGGCCTCCTCGGTGTCCTCGTTCCTCGCGCCGAGGTCGGCGGAGTCGGCGGCCCGGAAGACCTCGCGCCAGGCGTCCTGCATCTGCCGCAGGGTGTCGAAGCGGTGCTCGATGTCGCGGTGCAGGGCCCGGCGGAAGAAGCCGGCGAGCCCGTCGCGCAGCTCCGGCTCGAACAGTTCGGTGGACAGGGACAGTTCTGCCTGTTCGTTGGTGAGCGGGTCCACCTGCCCGTCGCCCCACAGGGGCCGTTCACCGGAGGCCATCTCGTGCAGGGTGACGGCCGCGGCGTAGCGTTCGGCGTGGTCGTCGTAGAGGGCGCGGCGGGTCGAGCCGAGGAACGGGTCGAGGTAGCCGCGGGTGCCGGCTCTCAGGTCGCGGTCTGAGGCGTCGGCCAGGGAGAAGTCGAACAGCATCAGTTGCAGGGTGCGGTCCTTGCGCCGGTAGATGCCGAGGTTGTCCGGTTTCAGGTCGCGGTGCCGCACCCCCTTGGCCGCGAGCTGGTCCAGGGCCCGGAACAGGTCGTCGCCGAAGCGTTCCAGCAGGTGGGGGCTGAGCCTGCCCTCGGCGCGCAGCCGGGCGCCCAGCGACTCCTGGCCGGCGTACTCCAGCTCCAGGACGGTCCGTGGACCGATCTGCCGCAGGCCGTCGCCGCGCAGCCGCACCACGTTGCCGCCGCCGACCTGTCCGAGCGCGTGGGCCTCCGCGCGCAGGCGCTCGTCCTTGGACTCGTCGAGGGCGACCTTGAAGACGCGTTCCTCCCGCACCGGTTCGCCGTCGTCGTCCTCGGTCTCCCGGGTCACCAGCAGGGCGCGGGCGGTGGCGCCGGTGCCCAGCACCCGGGCCACGGACCACTCGGCGTCCAACGACTGGCCCGGCAGGGCCTCCAGGGGATCGACCGCGGGTGCGGTGGCCGGTTCGGGGACGAGGGCGGCCTGTTCGGCCTGGTCCAGCAGGGACAGGAAGTCCTCGGTGGAGCTGAGGCGTTCGTTGACGTCGGAGCGGGTGGCCTGGAAGACCAGGTCGTCCAGGGCGTCGGTGAAGCCGTCGGCGACCGCGTACAGGTGCAGCCCGCCGTCGGTGCGCAGCCGTTCCAGCAGGCCGCTGCGCTGCGGGGCGGGGGCCTGGCCGGTGAGCACCAGGTGGGAGATGGCGCCGAGGCCGAAGATGTCCAGGTCCGCGGGGTCGGTGTACGGCTGGTCGGTCTCGGGCGCCAGGTAGACCTGGGAGGCGTCCTCGATCAGTGCGGCGTCCAGGGTGGAGCGGCCGACGGAGCGCAGCACGGTGGTGTTGGTGTCGAAGTCCCGGGCGGCGGTCTGCCAGTCGGTGATCCGCAGTTCGGGGCGGGAGCCGTCCGTGCGGCAGGTGACGTACACCGAGCGGGCGGCGAGGGCGCGGTGGTGCAGGGAGCGGTTGTGGGCGTAGCGCAGGGCCTCGGCGAGTTGGCGCACCATGTCGAGGCGCACCTCGGGGGCGAGGCGGTCGCCGTACGCGTCGAGGTACTGGTCGAGGCGCAGGTCGCTGTGGCGGTGGCGGAACAGGATCGCCGGGCCGCCCATGTGTTCGCGGAAGTCGACCGCCTCGGCGATGCCTCGGTGGTGGATGCCCTGGAGCACCTGGTACTCGCGGCGGGCCGCCCGGTCGGCGGTCTTCCTCGCGGTCTCGGTCGCGAGACGGTTGACCAGGTAGACGCGGACCCTGCCCTCCTCCTTGACCAGGCCGTCGTCGCGGGTGGCGAGGCGGTCCTCCCAGGAGGTGCCGGCGTCGAGGGGGCGCGGCTCCAGCTTCCAGGACTCGCCGAACCGCAGGTGGGCGGTGGACTGGCGGATGCCGATGGCGGTGAGCAGGCGCGGTAACTGGTGCCGGGAGAACTCGGGGGTGATGCGCCGCTCGGGCCGCTCCGGTGGGCGGCCGAGGAAGTCCTGCCAGATGCGGGCGAGGCCGCTGGAGCCGTCGTCGCGGCCGTAGACCTTGATCCGCTGGATCTCGTCGAGGTGGCTGACCAGGCTGGGGGCGGAGAGGAAGACGGCGGGCTCGACGCGGGGAACGGCCCGTTCGGGGATGCGTGCTTTGCGTGCGGCCCACAGGAGCTGGCTCTTGAGCTCCTTGCACTTCAGGTCGGTCAGGTGCAGGGGGTTGCTGATGGTGCGCATCCGGTCGGGGCCGCGGAACTTCCACGTGGAGCCGGTGTTCTCCAGCCGACCGGGATGGCCCTTGATCTCGATGAGGTAGAGCCCGGCCGGCACGGCGACCAGCAGGTCGCACTCGTTGACGCGGCCGGACTGGGCGGTGAAGGAGAAGGTGGCCCAGGCGCGGTAGGGCTCGGCGGGGGGCATCAGGTGGCGGACGTGGTCCAGGGCGTCCTGCTCGTGGGGGTACGGCGAGGGGCGTTCCTGGAACCACTGTTGGGCCGGGCGCGGTGGTGCGGGTCGCGGTACCGAGGAGCGTCCTGCCGCCGTCACCGGTTCGACCTCCGTGTGCGTCGCCGCCGTCCCCAACTTGGGCCGTTCGCGGCTGACCCTACCGCGCTGGTGGGGGCCGTGACATGGGGTTTCGGGCGTTGGGTGCCGGTGGTCGCGCCGCGGTCGTAGGGCCGGCCCGCGGGGGGCGCATGATGGACGAGGGACGGGCGGAGTGCCATGGGGCCAGCGCCACCATGGGCCCGGTACCCAACACCATGTCGCTCCCCGGTAGCCGTCCGTAGCGTCGCCCTCGCCCCCGCCGTTCCGGTGTGGGCGTGGGACGAGGGAAGGACGTGATCGGTGGCTGACCACACACGACGACATGTGCTGCGCGGCACCGCGGCGGTGACCGCCGCCGGGCTCGCGGTGGGGGGTGCGCGGTCCACGGCGGACGCGGCGACGGCGGCCGGGGGTCCCGCGGAGGGGGCGGGCGCCGCCGGGCCGGGGCCCGTCGTGGTGCGGCCGGGGGACCCGCGGTACCCGTCGCTCGTTGACCGGCACTACAACCTGAGGTTCCAGGGCAGCCCGGAGGCGGTCCACGTCGTCACCTCGACCCGGGACGTGGTGCGGGCGGTGCAGGACGCCGTGCGGTCGGGCCGGCGGCTGGCGGTGCGCAGCGGGGGGCACTGCTTCGAGGACTTCGTGGAGGACCCGCGGGTGCGGGTCATGATCGACATGTCGGCGATGGACGAGGTGTCCTACGACGCGGAGCGCCGGGCGTTCGTGGTGGGGGCCGGTTCGACTCTGGGGGAGGCGTACCGGCGGCTGTTCCTGGGGTGGGGGGTGACCGTTCCCGCCGGGTGGTGCCCCGACGTGGGGGTCGGTGGGCACGTCCCCGGTGGTGGGTACGGACCGCTGTGCCGGATGTACGGGCTGTCGGTGGACCACCTCTACGCGGTGGAGGTCGTGGTGGTGGACGGTTCGGGGGTCGCGCGGCCGGTGGTGGCGACCCGTGAGCCGGACGATCCGAACCGGGAGCTGTGGTGGGCCCACACCGGGGGTGGCGGCGGCAACTTCGGAGTCGCCACCCGCTTCTGGTTCCGGTCGCCGGGGGCCCGGGGTACGGACCCGGCGGGGCTGCTCCCGGCGCCGCCGGAGGAGGTGCTGAACTTCGCCGTGCACTGGCCCTGGGAGCAGCTCGACCTCCCCACGTTCACCCGGCTGCTGGACAACCACGGCGCGTGGGTGGAGCGGAACAGCGCGGCTGGTGTCCCGGAGGCCGGCTTCTACAGCGAGTTCGTCCTGTCCCACCGGTCCATGGGCAGCGTGATGATGATCGGCCAGGTGGCCGGGGGCGGCGGGGCGGCCCGGCGGGTGCTCGACTCGCACCTGTCCGCTCTCGACGAGGGCCTCGGGCTGAGCAGCACGCGTCGGGTCACCCGCATGTCGTGGCTGTCGTCCGCGCTGCTCGGCCCGCCCGAGGAGGCCGGCCTGCGGTACTGCCTGAAGGTGAAGTCGAGTTACCGCCGCCGGGCCCTGACACACCGGGACATCGGCACCATCCACCGTTACCTGACCCGGGACGCCGGCCTCACCAGCGGGATGGTGAGCCTGAACACCTACGGGAGTCGGGTGAACGCCGTGGCGCCCGGGGCCACCGTGGTGGCGCAGCGCGACGCGGTCCTGAAGGTGATGTACCTGACGGCCTGGCAGCAGACGGACGACGACGAGCGGCACCTCGCCTGGCTGCGCGGCCTGTACCGGGACACGCACCCGGACTCGGGGGGTGTTCCGGTGCCGGACGGCGTGCTGGACGGCGCCTTCGTCAACTACCCGGACCGGGACCTGGCCGACCCGCGGTGGAACACCTCCGGTGTGCCCTGGTACGAGCTCTACTACAAGGGCAGCGCCCCGCGGTTGCGCGCGGCCAAGCGCCGCTGGGACCCGTTGAACGTGTTCCGCCACGCGTTGTCGATCCCGCCGGCGTGAGGTGGGCCCGGGGGGCGTGAGGCCCCCCGGGGTGCCCGTCCCACGTGGGGCGGGACGGGCACCTGCCGGTGGGGGCCGGGGGCTCCTACAGCTCGGTCCAGGTGAAGGCGACCTTGTCGCCGCTGTTCAGGCGGAACTGGCAGCCGCCGACGGGGATGGGGGTGCCGTTGACGGAGATGTTCCAGTAGGCGTCGGCGCCGCCGGGGACGGACGCGATGCTGGTGACGAAGTAGTCGTCGAAGGACGCGTACCAGGTGCCGTCCCAGGTGAAGCCCTGGGTGTGTGCGGCGTCGTCGAGGGCCGCGGTGGGGGTGGCGCCCGGGGTGGTGTTGGCTCCGCCGTTGGTGCCGTCGCAGTGGTGGGTGCCGCCGGACGCCGTGGTGACGTCGTGGCCGGTGGTGGAGAGGGAGCCGCTGAACAGGGTGCTGGCGGGGCCCTGCACGGTGAGGTTGACGGTGACGGGGGCGTTGACGACGGGCCGCTTGGGGGCGGCGGTCGCCGTCGAGGCCGTGGTCAGGGTGAGACCGAGGACGGCGGTTGCGACGGCGGTGCGGCGCAGGACGCTGGCGAGGGACATGGGTGACCTTTCGGGTGGGTGCCGGTGGGCACGGGAGGGGGAACGCTGGGCGGGGACGGTCACGCGCGGCGCTGGCGGCGCAGGCGGGTCAGGGTGACGGCGGTGACGCCGGCGAACAGCAGGGCGGCGGCGCCTCCGGCGAGCGGGAGGGTGCTGGAGCCGGTGGCGGCGAGCTTGCCGCCGTCGGTGGTGCCGCCGGAGGTCGAGGTGTAGTCGTCTCCGGTGGTGCCTGTGGTGCTCGTGGTGCCGCCGGTCGAGGCGGAGGGCGACGGGTCAGGGGTGGGGTCGGTGCCGCCGGTGCTCCCGTCGGTGGTGCCGCCGTCGGCGCCCTGGGTGTCGGTGCCGTCGGTGGTGCCGTTGGACTCGGTCCCGTTGGAGTCGGTGCCGTTGGAGTCGGTGCCGTTGGAGGTGCCCTGGGGATCTCCGTTGCCCGAGCTGGTGCCCTGGGGGTCGCCGCCGCCCGGGTTGCCGCCCGGGTCGCCGTTGGCGTTGCCGTCGGAGTTGCCGCCGGGGTCCCCGCCCGGGGTGCCCGGGGTGCAGTCGACGGGTTCCAGGTCCTTGGCCGCGCCCTTGCCGTCGATCTCGCCCAGGGACTTGCCGGCGAGGGCCGGGACCGCCTGGGCAGTGGCGCGCAGCGCGACGCCGTCGGCCTTGGGTTCCGAGTAGCCGACGGCGCCGCGGTCGGCTGCGGCGCCCGAGCAGTCCACCTGCACGCCCTTGAGCCAGGTGAGGCCCTTGGCGGCGGCCTCGGTGCGGCCCCCGGCGGCCAGCGCCTGGACGTCGAGGGCGGTGGAGTTGGAGTTGCCCGGCGGGGTGCCGAAACCGTTGTCGCGGAAGCTGCCGTCCGGGAGCTGCTGCTGCTCCAGCCAGTCGAGGCCGGGCTTGGCGTCGGCGGTGCGGCCGGCGGCGAGCAGTGCCTGGACGGCGAGGCCGGTGCTGTCGGTGTGCGACTTGCACTTGGTCGGGTCGGTCTTGAAGTACAGCGGGTAGCCGCCGTCGGCGCAGCGGGTGCCGGCGAGGAAGTCCACGGCCTTGGCGGGCAGGTCCCCGGTGCGCTGGAGGGCGAGCACGGCCAGGGACTGGGTGAACTGGTTGGAGCCGTCGCCGGGGAGGTCGTCGGTGAACCGCCCGTTGTCCTGGAGGCGGCCGAGGAGGGTGCCGACCAGGTCCTGACCGCCGAAGTTCCGCGGGTCGCGGTGCTCGACGGCGGCGACCATGGCGAGCTTGGCGGCGCCTCCGGCGAAGACGGCCCCGGGGGTGCCGCGGGTGATGTACGCCTCGGCGTTGGCGGCCAGCCAGTCGGTGGCCTTGTCCGCGGTGGCGCCGCCGGTGCCGGTGGAGGCCAGGGCCAGGACGACGTCGGCGGTCAGGCCGTGGTCACCGGAGGCGTGGGTGCCGTCGGTGAGCTTGGAGGCGATCCAGGTGGCGCCGGCGTTCGCCGGGGACTTCAGCGGCGGGGGCGCCTGTTCGGCGTGCGTGGGGGCCGGCAGCAGCAGGGCGGTGACCAGTGCGGCGGAGGGGATGACGGCGGCGGCGGTTCTCCGCCGGGTGAGCAGGGGCACGGTGCGGCTCCTCGGTCGTGTCTTCGTGGGTGGGGGTGGTCCGTTGGCTGTTGGTCGAGGTACGTGGGCCGCGGTGCGGGCCCGCGGCGTGGGTCAGGGCCGGCCCCGGGGTGGCGTGGTGAGTGCGCGGGGCACCTCGCGCGGCGCCCCGGGTGGGGCGGGGGTGATGGTGACGGGGGCACCGAACGCGGCTCGGCGGGCGGCGCGGCGCAGCACCGCGAGCACGGCCGGGCCGAGGGTGACGAGGGCGACGGCGTTGGTGACGGCGCGTCCGGTGTCCCAGCCCCAGGTGGAGGTGACGAGGGTGAAGACGGCGAAGCGGTGCAGGTTGTCCAGGACGGGGGCGCCGGCGACGAAGGAGAGCTGGGTGTCCGTTCCCGTGGTGAACGGCCAGAACCACATGTTCATCAGGAACCCGAAGCCGTAGGCGACGAGGATCCCGTAGGCGGTGAGCATGGCGATCTCGGCCCGCCCGGTGGGGCGTTTCGGCAGCAGTCCCGCGCCGAGTCCGACCCAGCCCGAGGCGATCATCTGGAACGGCAGCCAGGGCCCGACGCCGGCGGTCAGCAGCGCCGAGGCGAACAGGGAGGTGCAGCCGAGGACGAAGCCGAAGCCGGGGCCGAACACCCGGCCCGCCAGGACGAGCAGGAAGAAGACGGTCTCGATGCCGGCGGTGCCGGCGCCCAGGGGCCGCAGGCCCGCGTTGATCGCGGAGAGCACACCGAGCATGGCCAGGGCCTTGGCGTCGATCCCGCCGGAGGAGATCTCGGCGAGGACCACGGCGAGCAGCACCGGCATGGTCAGGACGAAGACCAGCGGGGCGTCGGCGGTGTGCGCGGTGGCCTCGGGGGTGGGCGCGACGAACAGCGGCCAGAAGAACATGGCGAGTCCGGCGACGCTGGCCAGGGTCAGCACGACGGCGGGCCGCGCCCCGATCGGCAGCACCGGCAGCCGGCGACGGGCGGTGGCGGGGGACGTCACGCCGCCTCCAGGGCCTGCTGGACCTGTTCGACGGTGAGCCACCGTTGGGGGCCGAGCACCTTGGTGACCTGGGGTGCGAACGCCGGCGACGAGACCACGACGTCGGGTGTCGGGCCGTCGGCCACCACGTCTCCCTCGGCCATCACCACGACCCGGTCCGCCGCCCGCGCGGTGAACTCCACGTCGTGGGTGGCGACCACCACCGCCCGGCCCTCCCCGGCGAGCCGGCGGGCCAGCCGGGCGAAGGTCTCCTTGGCGTGGTAGTCCAGGCCCCTGGTCGGCTCGTCGAGCAGGACCACGCCGGGTGCCGCGGTGAGCTGCACGGCCAGGACCAGCGCCAGTTGCTGGCCCTCGGAGAGGTCGCGGGGGTGCCGGGCACCGGGGAGCCCCGGGGCGACGGAGTCCAGCAGCGCCCGGCAGGTTCCCGCCGGCGCCCGCGACTCGTGGTCGGCCTGGGCGCACTCGGCGTCCACGGTGTGCAGGTAGAGCAGGTCGGCGGCGGTCTGCGGGACGAGGCCGACGAGGGAACGGGCCCGCCGGGGCGGCACCCGGCCCGGGTCGGTTCCGGCGACGTCCACCGTGCCGGAGCGTCGCGGCCCGGAACCCTGGAGCGCCCACAGCAGCGAGGACTTGCCGGAGCCGTTGCGGCCCATGAGGGCGGTGACCTCGCCCCGGCGCAGGTCGAGGTCCACCCCGCGGACGGCCGTGGTGTCGGGGTAGGCGACGACCAGGCGGCGGGCGGACAGGGCGGGACCGCCACCCTGTCCGTGATCCTGGCCGTGACTGTGACCGTGGCCGTGACCGTGACCGGCGGTGGCGGAGGAGGTGGCGGTGGCGGAGGAGGCGGGGACGGGGGGCGCTGCCTGGGCGGGGCGGCGGGCGGTGGCGGCCCCGGGAGCCGGTGTGGTACCCGCCACGGCCGGCACCGGCTCGGGTGTCCGCTGCGCCGGCGGCTGGTGTGCGCGCAGAAGGTCCCGCAGGTCCCCCGCCCGGCGCCGCGCGTCGCGCACCGACAGCGGCAGCGGGTCCCAGCCGGCGAGGCGCCCCAGCCGGACCACGGGAGGGGCGATGTCCGAGGTGCGCATCAGGTCGGCGGGGGCGCCGTCGAGGACCCGCCCGTCGCCGGCCAGGTGGACCAGCCGGTCGGCGTACTGCACCACGCGCTCCACCCGGTGTTCGGCGATCAGCACGGTCGTGCCGAGGTCGTGGACGAGCCGGGTGATCGCGGCGAGCACCTCCTCGGCCGCGGTCGGGTCGAGCGCCGAGGTGGGTTCGTCCAGGACCAGCACGCGGGGCTGCGCGGTGAGCACGGAGCCGATGGCGACCCGCTGTTGCTGGCCGCCCGACAGGGTGCGCAGCGGACGTCGGCGCAGCTCGGCGATGCCCAGCAGGTCGAGGGTCTCCTCGACGCGTCTGCGCATCACCGGCGGGGCCACCCCCAACTGCTCCATGCCGTAGGCGAGTTCCTCCTCGACGGTGTCGGTGACGAACGACGCCAGGGGGTCCTGCCCGACGACGCCGACCACCGGGGCGAACTCCTGGGGCGGCGCGGTGGCGGTGCTCAGTCCGGCCACGATGACGCTGCCTTGGAGGTGGCCGCCGGTGAAGTGCGGCACCAGCCCGTTGACCGCGTTGAGCAGGGTGGACTTGCCGACGCCGGTGCGCCCGGTGACCAGGCACAGCTCGCCCTCGCCGACGTGCAGGTCAACGGAGCGCAGGGTGGGCAGGTCGGCGGTGGAGTAGGTGAACGTCACCTGGTCGAAGCGGATCACGGGCGCACCGCCTGTCGTGGTGGGCCGGGCGCCAGCCAGGCGGGGACCACCCCGACCAGGGCGGCGACCGCGGGCAGCAGGGCCACCTCGGGCCAGGCCAGCGGGGCCAGGGAGGGGTACAGGGACGTGGCGTCGGTGCGTGACGCCAGGTACATCAGCCCGGCGGAGGCCAGCCCGGCAACGGTCACGAGCCACTCGGCGCCGCGCCACGGGTCCGGCCGGTAGGTGGTGCGGGTGACCCGCCGTCCGCCGAGGACGAACCCGCAGCCGGCCAGGGCGAGTCCGGCCAGCAGCAGCGGGGTGCCGAGGTAGCCGGGGGTGCTGGCGCCCATCACCCCGTACAGGCCGCCGCACACCCCGAGCAGCCCGGTGATCACCAGCGCGCCGGTGAGCGCCCGGGTGCGGGGGGCGGTGCGGCCGGTGTGGCCGTAGCCGTGGGAGGCCATCGCTGCGGCCAGGGCGAGGGAACGGTTCATCGCGTCCTCCAGGACGGGGATGACGATGCCGCGGAGCGCGTCCGTGCCGCGCAGGCCCCTGCGCACGGTGCCGCCGCGCAGCAGCCGGGCGCGGCGCACCCGTTGGACGCTCTCCACGAGCTGCGGGGCGACGGAGAGCGCCACCACGACCGAGGTGCCGATCTCGTGGAGCGCGCCGGGCAGGGCCTTCAGCATCCGCTTGGGGTTGGCCAGGGCGTTGGCCGCGCCGACGCAGGCGACCATGGTGGCGAGCCTGAGTCCGTCGTAGAGGCCGCCGAGGAGTTGTTCGGCGGCGACCGGACCGAGCAGCCGGACGCCGGCCACCCAGTGCGGCAGGGGGATCTCCGGGAGGGTGAACAGCACGGTGTCGCCCTGCCCGCCGCCGAAGACGATCCGGAAGACCACCCGCATCGCCACGATCACCGCGCCGAGCACCAGGTACATCCGGAAGGCCAGCGCCCACGGCGCGTGGTCGCGCCGCTGGGTCACCACGAACCCCGCGACGGCGAGGATCATCACCAGCAGCACCGGGTTGGCGGTGCGGCTGGCCGCCGCGGCCAGGCCCAGGGCCCACAGCCACCAGGCGCCGGGGTGCACGGACCGGGGAAGGGCCCTCACCGCGGCTCGCCCACGCGGGACGCGGTGCGGCGACGCCAGGCGGTGACACCGGCGGCGCCGGCGAGGACGGCGGCGGCTCCGGCCCCGACGACGGTCCCGGTGGGCACCCCGCTGTCGCGGGCGGCCTGCACCGTCGTGGTGTCCTCGCCGCCGGTCCAGTCGGCGGACCCGGTGGGGGTGACCGACGCTCCGGGGCCCGCGGGGGCGGAGGCGGCGGACCCCGAGGGGGTGGGCCGGGACGCGGAGGGGCGTGGGGCGCCGCTCTTCCGGTCGGTGCCCCGTCCCCCGTTCGGCTGCCGCTCGCCGGCGCCGTGGCGGTCCCGGGGCCGGTCGCCGCGGTCCGGGGTGGTCCCCGACGTCCCGGAGGGCCCCGTGG
The DNA here is from genome assembly GCF_000380165.1 of Wenjunlia vitaminophila DSM 41686. GTDB lineage: Bacteria > Actinomycetota > Actinomycetes > Streptomycetales > Streptomycetaceae > Wenjunlia > Wenjunlia vitaminophila. The sequence goes on along the minus strand of NZ_KB904666.1, from coordinate 33,777 downwards.
ACGTTCCGCCGGGGCCAGCCGTGGTCCCGCCGGCGGCCGTCCCGCCGGGGTCGGTGGCCGGAGGCGCGTCACCGCCACTGCCACCGCCGCTGCCGCCGCCGCTGGTGGTGCTGGTTCCCGTACCGCCGGTGCTCCCACCGGTGTCCCCGCCCGAGCTGCCCCCCGGCTGGGGGGTGGGCCGCCGGGGGGCGACCCGGGGGGCCGGCGCCTCGCCGGCGTCGTGGTTGAGGGAGAACGACCAGCCTTCGAACCCGCCGTCCTGCGGGGTGCGGTTGGTCGCCCCGAACTGGCTGTAGGTCCACGACCCACCGTTCGCGGCGTGCCAGTACGACCAGTAGGCGTCGGCCGGCGGGGTGTCGATGCAGGGCTCGCTGTCCGGTCCCGGCTTGTTCTCCAGCCGGCAGACGAAGGACTCGCCCCACCGGTTGGTGCCGGTGACCTGGATGCCGGCCGCCTTCAGCGCGGCGAGGCCGGTGTCCTGGTGGCCCACGGCGCAGCGGACGATGGTGGTGCCGCCGAGTTCGCGGAAGTCCACGACCACGGTCACGCCGTTGCTGTCGGGGCAGAAACCGGGCAGGCCCCGACTGGTGTCCACGGCTTCCGCCGGGGAGGGGCCGAGGGCCAGGCTGGAGGCCGCGACCAGCAGCCCGAACGCGGTGGTCAACGCAAGGGTCGGAGCGGCCATCGGAGGTGCCCTTCGTTCCGGGGTCGGCACCTGGACCCCGTGCGCCCCCCAAATGACGAGCCCCTGACGTTGCGTTTTCCAACGCGAGCGACAGGGGCCGAAGAACCGGACGGGCTCAAGGCTCCACGCTGCAGACCATGACAGTGAGAAGCAGTGCACGTAGCGCGGTGGGCGGTCCGACTCGCAGCGCGGGTTCGCGCTGCTCACGGTTGCAGGTCAGTGCCGGAATCTCACCGGCTTTCCCCAGTCGCGTACGCATTCAGTTGTGGGCCCCGCGCGGGCGGAGCACGGGGAAGCGTATCCCGACGCGTCGGCCCCCGCCAGGAGGCGGGTTGTGACGTCGGCCACCGGACGCGGTGCTGCCGCCGTGCGGAAACGTTGGGTCTGTCCCTCGTGGGCGCGTTCACCGAGTCCGGGGCGTGTCGCTACCCGACTGGTCTATCAGCGGTGGCGCCGCGGTCCGCCCGGTCTTCGAATGAAGGGGCGACGAGCCGGACGGAGCGGAACGGACAGGGATATGCGACATGAGTGAAAGCGACAACACCCGGGCCGCCGTGGCGGCCGGGATGGCCGCGGGCTACCTGCTGGGGCGGACCAAGAAGGCGAAGCTGGCCATCGCCCTCGCCTCGTTCGCCCTGGGCCGGCGGGCACAGATGAACCCCAGGACCATGGTCACCGAGGGGCTGCGCAAACTCGGGTCGTCCCCGCAGTTCGGCCAGGTCAAGGACCGGGTCCGCGGAGAGCTCGCGGCCAACGGACGGTCCGCGGTCAACGCCACCGTCAAGTGTGGTTGCGACGCCATCGCCGACACGCTGGCCGGATTCACCCGGTCGCTCGCCGGCGGGGGGAAGCCCGGGCGCGACGAGGGCGAGGGCGCCGGTGGGGACGAGGGCGAGGCCGAGGCCGAGGGCCAGCGCGAGCAGAAGCAGGAGCAGAAGCAGGAGCCAGCCGAGGCCGAGGGCGAGGAACAGGGCGAAGGGGAGGAACAGGCCGGGGAAGGGGAGGAGGCCAAGGGGCAGGGCGAGGGCGAGGGGGAGGAACAGGAACAAGAACAGGGCGGGGACGAGCAGCGGGGCGAGGCCAAGGAACAGGAACAAGGCGGGGAGGAACAGCAGGGCGAGGCCAAGGAGCAGGGCGAACCCTCGGGCACGGGGCGGGGCACCCAGCAGCGCAGGCGTCCCTCGAAGGCGGAGCCGAAGGGGCGGGGCGAGACCCCCCCGACCAAGCCGGCCGGTGGCCGCAAGCCCGGGGAGCCGCTGCCGTCCCGCCGGCCCAGGCCGCTGCGCCCGGTGCGCTCGTCCACGCCCCAGGTTTCGGCACGCCGTGGAGGTGACCGCTGATGGCCGGCGAGGAGAAGCAGGGCGACGGGCAGACCCCCTCGCCGTTGGACCGGATCGGCGACGAACTGATGCGGCTGGTCAGCACGGGTGCGGACCGTCTGGTGGACGCCGCGAGCTCCCGGCTGACCGACGCGACGCAACGGATCACCCAGTCCGCCGGCGGTGGTGGGGTGGTGCCCGACCTCGCGGCCGGGGTGTTGAGCGGGAAGAAGCCCACCGCGGCGGCCGGCGGCGCGCTGCGCGGAGTGAAGGACCGGGTCATGGGTGGTGGAGGCAAGGGCGGCGGCCAGGACGGCAACGGGGGGAACGGCGGGGGCAGCAAGGAGTCCGAGGCCGGCAACACCAAGGTCACGAACATCGTCGAAACCATCGACATCGGCGTGCCGCTGCGCACCGTCTATGACCACTGGACCCAGTACGAGAAGTTCGGTGTGTTCACCAAGGGGGTCGCCAACGTCGATCAGTCGGACGAGGTCACGTCCCAGTGGAAGGTCAAGATCTCGTTCTTCGAACGGACCTTCGAGGCCACCGTCGAGGAGCAGGTGCCGGACGACCGGATCGTGTGGAACTCCGAGGGCAGCCAGGGGACAACCCGGGGCGCCGTCTCGTTCCACGAGCTGACGCCCACGCTGACCCGGGTGGTCGCGGTCGTGGAGTACTACCCGTCCGGCTTCATCGAGAAGCTCGGCAACATCTGGCGGGCGCAGGGGCGCCGGCTGCGGCTGGACCTGAAGCACTTCCAGCGGTACGTCACCCTCGCCGCGGAGGACGTCCAGGGCTGGCGTGGCGAGGTCAGGGACGGCGAGGTGGTGCGCAGCCACGAGGACGCCGTCCGGGAGGAGGAACAGGGCGAGAACGGGGAGGGCGAAGGCAACGGGGAGACCAACGGGGAGGACCAGGGCGAGGGCAACGGCGAGCGCGGCGCGGAAGGCAACGGGAACGGGAACGGGAACGGCGGCAACGGCGGCGGGGGCAACGGTCAGAACGGGCGGAAGAATGGGAAGTGAGGAGACGGCCCGGGAGAACGACGGCTCGGAGGACTCCGACGTCTTCCTTGACGTGCCGGTGGTCAAGGTCGATGAGATCGACCTCGAGGTCAGGGACCTGCGGGCCCGGGTCTCGCTCCGCGCGGAGGTGCTGGACCTGGTGAAGCTGCACGTCGGCGCGGACGTGGGCCTGGGGGAGACCAAGCTGACCATCAAGGGGGTGGAGGCCCAGGCACTGCTCAAGGTCCGGCTCGACAACGTGGCGGCGATCGTCGAGCGGGTGCTCCAGACCCTCGACAACAACCCGCAGATCCTGGACCGTCTGGCAGCCACCGCCGAGTCGGCGGTCGGCCATGTCGCCGGGGGCGCCGAGAAGGCCACCTCCCAGCTCGGCCAGGGCGCCGGGAAGGCCGTCGGCGAGGTCGGCCAGGGCGCGGGGAAGGCGGTGGGCGAAGTCGGCGAAGGCGCCGGGGACGCCGCATCCCAGGTCGGCGAGGGAGCTGGGAAGGCGGTCGGTCAGGTCGGCGAGGGCGCCGGGGAAGCCACCTCCCAGGTGGGCCAGGGCGCCGGGAAGGCCGCAGGCGAAGTCGGCGAAGGCGCCGGGGACGCCGCATCCCAGGTCGGCGAGGGCGCGGGGAAGGCCGCGGGCGAGGCCGGCGACACGGCGAAGGAGGCCGGCGACACGGCGAAGGGGGCGGGCGAGGCCACGACCGGGGACGAGGGCCGTCCGCCATGAAGGTCACCGGAGTCCGCGTACCTGCCTGAACAGCCGGAACCCCGGTCCGGCCGGCCGTGGCGGGGCCGGCCGGACCAGTGGCGACCCTGGCGGGGAGGACCGTGGCGACCCGACATCGACTTCCGCGCCTGGGTCGAGGCCGACCACCTGCGTTTCGAGCGCGCCCCGGCGCCCCGGGTGACCTTCGAAGGCGAGTGGCGCGGTCGTTCGATGTCGGAGAGCGACCGTGAGAACCTGCCGGAGCGGGTCGCCGAGCAGGTGGACTACGAGGCGATCCGGGTGGCGTACGTGCTCGCCACCGAACTGCGCCCCCAGGCGGCGGAGGGCGCGCTCCGGGGAACGGTCGAGGGCGACGAGGAGTGACCGTGCCGGAACCCCGTGGCGGCCGTCCGTCCGGGAGGGGAGCCGGCGCGGTACGGTGCGCCCGCTCGCCCGGGGCGCGGCGTGGAGGGATCGCGGAAGTCGGTGGGTCGGGCGTGCAACCCGGCGGCACGGGGCGGAGTAGGGAGGGGCAGGAGGGCGCCTCTCCTGTCTGTCCGCTCTGTGTGAGGAGTAACGATTCTGATGACCCGAATCAGGAAGTTCGCCATCGCCGCCGCGGTGGTCGCCACCGCGGTCGCGGTGCCCACGGCCTCGGCCCTGGCCTCCGGGGGGTCCTCCGCCGGGACCGCCGACCCGGCCGGGAACACGTCGGTGACCCGGCAGGTCACCGCCGAACAGGCCGCCGGACCCGCGCGGGGCGAGAAGGCCGCCGGGGCGGAAGCGCGGACGGCCAAGGCCGGTCCGCTCTCCCGGGTGGTCGGCTCCGGGACCGTTGACGGGGTGCCGTGGTCGGTGACGCTGGAGTTCCACCGCACCCTGCCGGACGGCTACACCCCGCCGTCCTTCCCGGGGATGGACGCCCCGGAGGGCGAGAGCCTGCTCTGCGAGCGCACCGTGATCGACGGAGTGCGGGTGGACCACCAGGGCGGCCCCTGGTCCGGCTGCACCGTCGTTGACGGCGCGAAGGACTTCAACGAGCAGATGGCGCTGCGCGGCCTCAGTGACAAGGGCACCACCGGCACCCGGGTCCTCACCGCCCAGCCCGGTGCCACGGTGGCCCGCGCCACGGTCACGTTCAGCGACGGCGAGACCCGCTCCGCCCGCGTGGTCGCCCTGCCGGGCACCAACTACCGCGGGTTCGCGGTCCCGATCGCCGAAGGCGAGACCATCGAGGCCGTGGACACCTACGACGCGCAGAACGACCTCGTCAGCCACGACACCAACTGGCGCTGACCAGTGGCGGTGCGGGGCCCGCTCCCCGCACCGCCCGCGTTCCCCTCCCCCGCAGGCCGTCACGGCCTCCCCCGACGCCAGGACATGTCTTTGTGCTCACCCGTAACCAGCGCGGCGGCGACGCCGACTTCACGGAGTTCACCGCGGCCCGCTGGCCGTACCTGGTCCGCATGGCCCACATGCTCACCGGCGACTTCCACGAGGCCGAGGACCTGGTGCAGACCACACTGATCAAGGTCTACGCCCAGTGGCCCCGGGTACGGCGGGACGAGGCCGACCTGTACGTCCGCCGCGCCCTGATCAACAACAACCGCAGCCGCCACCGCAGACGGCGGGTGGCCCACCTGCTGACCCCGTTCCTGCCGGACACCCCCGGCGGGTCCGGCAGGAACCAGCACGTCGAACAACGGGAGGTGCTGATGGAGGCACTCGCCGCACTGCCCCAGCGTCAACGGGCGGTGATCGTGCTCCGGTACTGGGAGGACCTGAGCGAACAGGACACGGCGCGCACCCTGGGGTGCTCGGTGGGCACGGTCAAGAGCCAGGCGTCCCGGGCACTGACCAAGCTCCGCGCCCACCCCGCGCTCACCGGTTTCGCCCTCGTCCCGCCCGGTGAGCCGACATGACCGCGCCGCCCGACCGTCCCGACCCGGTGGAACGGGAGCTGCGCACGGCCATGCAGGACGCCGCCACCCGGTGGGAGCCGTCCCCCGCGCCGGTGGACGCGATCCTGCGCGTCGGACGTGCCCGGCGTCGTGCCCGCCACCGCGCGTTGGCCGCGGTGGTCTGCACGGTGGTGCTGGGCTGCGGGGGCGCCGTCGTCCACCAGTGGTCCGGCTCCGGTGACGGGCGCGCAACTCCCCTGCCCCCCGCGGGGTCGCCGCACTCCCCCGCGTCGGTTCCGGCGAAGGTCACCGAGCGCGTCGGCGGGGGCACCGCGGGAGGGACGACCTGGTCGGTGACCCTGGAGCTGTACCGGGAGATCCCCGATGACTACCCGGGGGATGACCCCCGGTTCCCCCCGCCGTCCGGCACCTCACCGGAGCCGGGCACCAGCCTGCTCTGTCAGCGCACCGTGATCGGTGGGGTGCGGGTGGACCACCAGGGCGGCCCCTGGTCCGGCTGCGCCGTCGTCGAGGGCGCCCACGGCTTCAACGAGCAGGCCGGTCTCTTCGGCCACACCGACAAGGCAGTGCGCGGCTTCCGGGTCCTGGTCGTCCAACCCGGTGCCGAGGTCACCCGCGCGGTCCTGACGCTCGACGGCGGGGGCACTCGCACCGCCGGGGTGACGTCGCTGCCCGGAACCACCTACCGGGCCTACGCGATCCCCCTGCTCCCCGGCGAGACCGTGGCCGCCGTGGACGAGTACGACCGGGCCGACCGCAGGGTCAGCCACCAGACCCAGTGGAACTGACCGGGCGGGGGTGCCCGCCGGCGGTGCGCGGCTCACCCGGGTGGTTGACGCCCGACCGGGCGGGTACCCGGAGCGCGTGACTGACAAGCCAGAAGCCACCAAGGACCCCCAGGCCGTGGCGCGGGCACTGCTGGAGCGCTGCGGTGAGACGTACGCCGCCGAGGCCGGCATCCGGCTGCGGGACACACCCGCGTCGCTGTACCAGTTGTTGGTCCTCGCCCACCTGCTGAGCGCCCGCATCAAGGCGGACATCGCGGTGGACGCGGCACGGGCGCTGTTCGCGCACGGTCTGCGGGACCCCAAACGCATGGCGCAGGCCACCTGGCAGGAACGGGTGGACGCGCTCGGTGAGGGCGGGTACCGCCGCTACGACGAACGCACCGCCACCCAGCTCGGGAACGAGGCGGAGATGCTGCTGGAACGGTACGGCGGGGACCTGCGGCGGATGCGCGCCGAAGGCGACCCCAAGGAGCTCCTCCAGCAGTTCCCCGGCATCGGCCCGGTCGGGGTGGACATCTTCCTGCGGGAAGCCCAGGCCGTGTGGCCGGAGTACGCGCCGTACTTCGACCAGCGGGCCCGCAAGGGCGCGGAACGGCTCGGCCTGCCCACCTCCCCCGAGCGGCTCGGCCGACTCGCCGAGGACGGGGCGGAGCGCGGGGGCGGGAAGGCCGGGCGTGGACGCCCCGGCCGGACCCGGGACGGAGAGGCACCGGCAAGGCTGGCCGCCGGCCTGGTCAGGGCGTCGTTCGACAACAAGGCGGCGCAGGAGGTGCGGACGGCGGTCCGTGCCTGACCGGCGGCGTCCGACCACGAGCGGTGGCGGCTGACCCGGCCGCCGCCAGTTTCGGGCCGTTGACTGGGGTTGCTTCGTTCGTCAACAGTGCTGGCGCACGGGGGCCGGGGGCAGGTCGAGCACCCGCACCGGCCCGGACCAGCCCGTCGTCCCCGACCAGTCGCTGGCGCCCCGCTCGTCCAGCGCCTCCAACGCGCCGGTGCGCGACCGGGCGGCGACCCTGAGCAGCCGCAGCAGCATGTCCCCGGTGAGCCTGCCCTCCTCGAGGGGGTCCTCGGCGCCCACCCACCGGCAGGCCAGCCCCAGGATGAAGTAGCGGGTCGGTCCCCCGCCGGTCCGCCACAGCACCGCCTCTCCGGTCTCCTCCAGGGCCAGCACCCGTTCGCTGTGCTGCAACGTGAACTCCCCCAGGGGGAGCGCCGCCAGCGTCACCGACTCCACCCGGTACCCGGCCGAGCGCAACAGCCGCAGCGCCCGGCGCGGGCTGGAGTAGCTGGCGATGCTGAGTCCCAGGTCGGAGCCGAGCGACCGGGCGTGTCTGATGACCGTCGGCGCCCACTTCAGCCCGTCGTCACCGCCGGCGATGGAACGCCGCTGTCCGTTCACCTGCTCCGGCAGCGGAACGTACGGGAGGGTGCTGGTCACGATGATCGGCCGGCCCAGCGGGGTCGGCGCCGTGGCCAGCAGTTCGTTGGTGGACAGCTCGGAGAAGTCCCCCTGCGCCACGGTCACCCGGGGATCGGTCCGCGGCGACGCGTAGTGCTCCATCGCCCAGGCCACGCTCTCCGCGCCCGCGTCCACGCCGTGCACGCGCGCCGCACCGGCCCGGACCATCGCCGCGGCTGCGGCGCCGCTCCCGGAACCCAGGTCGAGGACGGAGCACCCGTCGGTCAACAGGTCGTTGGCCACCCAGACGCCGGTCTCGGTGTCGGCCGGGTCGAAGAAGACGTGCGGGGAGTCGGGGGGAACCAGGTCATCCGTCGTCAGATGCGCATAGCCACTCACCCGAGCAATGTTCGACATCTCTGGTCCTCACTCTTGGTGCCGCTCGCCTGCGGGCCCGGTGTCACCGCGGCCCGCTCCGGGTCCCTTCGCTCTCGCGGGGGGACGCCCGAACCGCGGGGTTGCCGCGGGTCAGCGCAGGGTCAGGCGACGGCCGTGGCCGTGGGTCGTGGCCGCCCGGTGGAGCTCGTCCAGGAGGCCGAGGTCCAGGGCGGTCATGCCGATCGGGTTGCTGATCACGTGCCCGACGGTCGGGCGGATGGCCGGGCGCTCACCGACGAGGACCTGCCCCAGGGTGCCGTCCAGCGGCCTGGGGGCGCCCGGTCCCCCGGCCCGGCGTCCCTGGGCCCCGCCCGCGGTGCGCCCGGCGGCGACCTCCCCGTTCCGCAGCAGCCGCCCCAGGACGTGCGGGTCGTCCGCGACCAGCTCGACGTCGTCCACGAACAGGCCCTGGGCGGTGGGGAACGCGTCGGGCAACAGGGCGTCCGGACAGACGTGGGCGACGAACGTGCCGGGGCGGAGCCAGGACGCCGGCAGGTAGCCGTGACCGGCCGTGGCGGTGGTCAGGACGACCGGGGCCGCCCGCACGGCTCGCTCCGGGGTGTCGTGGACCTCGGGGGTCATCCGGGGGTGGTGACGGGAGACCCAGTCGGCGAGGGTCCGGGCCCGCGCGTCCACCTGGTCGTGCAGGTGGACCCGGATCGCCCGGGGGAACTCCCTGGCCAGCAGCTCGAGATGGGCGCGGGCCACCGTGCCGCAGCCGACCAGGGAGACCGCGTCCCACTGCGCCGGCCCGAGGTGCCGCACGCTCACCGCGGTGTAGGCAGCGGTGCGGGCGACGCCGAGCCAGCCCGTCTCGGCGAGCAGGCGGGGGCGGGCGGTCCCGGCGTCGAGAAGCACGCCCATCCCGCCGGCCCGTTCCCGGCCGCGCGCCGGATCGTCGGAGGACGCGCTGGCCAACGTCACCCCGAGCACCGCCGGGTCGGTGTCCGCCTCCACCGCGCCGAGGGTGGCCCGGGCGTGGCACCGGCCGTCCGCGCCGTTGGTCCAGGACAGGGAGCCCCCAGGGGACCGGGTGACCCGACCCCGCGCGTGGTGGCGCAGCACCCGCTCCACGGTGGCGCACGGGTCCACCTGCGCCATGGCGGCGCGGACCCCGCTGCGGTCCAGGAACAGCACCTCGTCCGTCATCTGACCATCCGGCTCCGTCGTGCCGCGGGCACCCCCGTTCGCTCCCGGCAACCCGTACGGCGGAGGACGGGCCCCGCGGAGCCGCCGGCCGCGGGCACCGGCGGGGGCGTGGAGGTGCGTGCAGGTCATGGGGGGCGCTCCCGGCTGTGCGGCGGTGACTGCGGTGACGGCGGTGATCGACGGCCCGGAACTCGTCGTCGGGCGTGCTCCCGGGGCCGACCTGGTGCCCCGCCGTTCCCCGTCTGTTCTAACCCCGGTCACAAACCGCTGCAAATCGGCACATCTCCTGAGCCTCGGCGGGCCCCGGGAGGAACGCGTCCCGCTCCGGGAAGCCCGGTGGCTCACCGCCTCGGAGGGCGTCGTTCGGGCTGGCTAGCATGTCACGATGGACACGCATTCGGGGGAACCACAGGGGTCGGGCGAGCCCGTGGTGATCAACGTCTCGGCCAACACCAAACTCAAGGTCTTCGGCACCTCCGCAGTCTGCCTGGCGTTCGGCGTGACCGCGCTCATCGAGGCGTCCCGCAGGGGCTTCTCCGGCGGGGGCGGGCTGCTCCTCGGCGTGGTGGGCGCGGTGTTCACCCTGCTCTCGCTGTTCCCGCTGCGGAGCTGGAAGGCCGTCACCCGCACCTGCCGCCTGATCGTGGACAGCGCCGGCGTGCACTGGGACGACCCCGAGGGACAGCCGTGGTCGCTGCGCTGGGACGAGCTCAGCCGCGTAGCCGTGACACCGGCCAGGAACGGCGCGATGGTGCTGGTGCGCGTGGACCTCTTCCCTGCCGACCAGCGGGTCGTGGCGCGTCACCCGGAGTTGATGCACCTGTGGGAGCTGGAGGGGGTCGAACGTGGATACCGTTTCCCGCTGGGTCCTTTCCGCAGGGCCATTCCCCGACTGGACCGGGGCCTGCAGGACTTCGGGCCCGGGATCTACCGCGGCGTGCGCAAGACGCAGACCACCCGCGGACTCACCTGAACAGGGGAAGCCTCCGGAGATGACCCGTTCCTTCGAAGGGCGCCCAGGCGCCCCACCCCCAGGCGATCCGCCCCCCGGTGGTGAACCGACCCAGGATGTAGTAGGGGAGCCTGGAGCCTGGAGCCTGGAGCCTGGAGCCTGGAGCCTGGAGCCTGGAGCCTGGAGCCTGGAGCCTGGAGCCTGGGGGCACAGGGTCGGGGGCTGAGCGCGGTTGCTGCCGGGGCCGCGGCGGCGGTCCGTGGTAGTCGTGGGTGGTGACCCCCCGCTGCGCGTCCCGGTGGGTCCCGACGCGCACCGCTGGTGGACGTTCCCCGCGGAGCGGACCGTGGTGGTGGTGACCCGGACGGTGACCTCGACGGTCCGGGTGCTCGAGGTGCTGCCGCCGCTGCTGCGGGCGGACCGCAGGGTGAGCGTGGTGTTCACCCACGACCCGACGTCGGCGTTCGGCGACGGGGTGCGCCGGCTGCTCCGTTCCGCCGGGGTCCGCGTGATGCCGTGGGACCAACTCGCCGAGGTGGACTGCCACCTCGTGATCACCGCGACCGAGAACGCCGACCTCGGCGACGTCACCTCGCCGATACTCGTGCTGCCGCACGGGGTCGGCTTCCACAAGCAGGTCCCGGACTCCAGGGCCGACCGGCGGCGGTTGTCCGGCCTGGTGCCGCCCGGGTTGCTGGAGGCGGGTCGCACCTGGCTGGCCGTGTCGCACCCGGACCAGGCCGACCAGCTCGCGGCGGCCGAGCCGCGCACGGTCGGGCGCACCCTGCTCCTCGGGGACCCGTGGTACGACCGGTTGGTGGCCAGCGTCCGCTGGCGGCGGCGGTACCGGGACGCCCTGGGGCTCCGGCCTGGGCAGCGGTTGGTGGTGGTCAGCTCCACCTGGGGGGAGCAGTCGCTGGTCGGCCGCTGGCCTGACCTCCCGGCGAGGTTGCTCGCCGAGCTGCCCGCGGACCGCTACCGGGTGGCCCTGGTCACCCACCCCAACGTCCGGTCCGCGCACGGCGAGTGGGAGGTGGTCAGACGGCTCGCCGACCCGGCGGACGCCGGGCTGCTGCTGGTCCCGCCGGAGCGGGGGTGGCACGGCACGCTGGTCGCGGCGGACGCGCTCGTCGGGGACCACGGTTCGGTGACCCTGTACGGGGCGGCCCTGGGCATCCCGCTGCTGCTCGGCGCGTTCGGCCCGGAGGCGGTGTCCGGGACCCCGTTGGCCGGGCTGGGGCGGCGGGTTCCCCGGCTCGACCCGCGGACAGGAGTGCGCGCCCAGCTCGAACGGACGATCGACGAGCACCGGCCGGGTGACCAGGCGGAGCTCGTCGGGCGGACCTTCGCCCTGCCGGGACGGGCCCTCGAGCGGTTGCGTTCCGCGGTGTACCGGCTGCTGGAGCTGGACGAACCCGGGGCGCCCCCGTCGGTGGGGGCGTTCCCCGTCCCGGAGCCCGTGGTGCGCGAGGTGACGTCCTGGGTGGTGCTCTCCCGGCCGGCCGGGAGCGCCGGGGGCCCGTCGGCGGCACGGGAGGGCGGCGCCCCGTCGGCACGGGGGGAACGGGTGCCCACCGAAGGCGTCGGCGGCTGGGACCGGGTCACCGTGGAGCGCTTTCCGGCGGCGGTCGCCGGGGGCCTCGTGGAACCGCCGGGCGCGGTCCGGCTGTTGGTGACGGACGAGGAGGAACCGGACCTGCGGCTGGCGGAGAGCGCCGCCGCCGTGGTGCGCGGCGGTGACACCCGCACCGTCGTGGCCGCGGTGCGCTGGGTCCGGGAGGCGTTGGCGGAGCACCCGGGGCGGCGGCTGGCGGCGGCGGTGGCGTCAGGGCTCGGCCTGGTGGGGCTCCGGGACGGTCGGGTCGTGGAGGTCGCGGCGACCGGTCCGCTGCGGGACCCGGCGCTGTTCTGCGCGGTGGTGCACGCCCGGCTGCGGGCGGGACTGCCGCTCGAGGGCACCGTGGAGGTGTCCGTCGGGGAACGGGTGGTGGACGTGGCGCTGCGCACCAGGCCCGGGGTGGCGGCGCTCCCGGGCGGGGACCTCAGCCGCGGGACTCCTGGTCGGGCTGGGCCTGGTCGGGCTGGGCCGGGGCCGCACTGAGCCTGGCCCGCAGGTCGTCGGCCCGGGGGCTGCCGCCCGCGGCGAGGATCTCCACCGCGCGCCGCAGGTGACGCCGCACGGACGCCCAGTCCCCGGCCCGCTCGGCGATGTCCGCGAGGGCTTCCAACGCCTGCGCCTGGTAGTGGAACGCCTCGGCGTGCTCGAGCCGCGCCGCGGCGTCCTCGAGGGCCGTCACCGCCGCGGCGGTTTCGCCCACGTGGTCCTGGGCGAGCCCGACGGCGGCCAGGGTCCGGGCGGCCATCCGCTGGTCGCCGAGGGCGAGGAGTTCCCCGTGGGCCCGGCGCAGCGTGGTCAGGGCGCCGCCGGGGTCCCCGGCCCGGTCCTGCGCGCAGCCCAGGAAGTAGCGGGCCAGGGCGGCGCCGCGGGCCTCGCCGGCCTGCTGGTTGAGGGCGAGCGCCTGCTCGTAGACGTCGATCGCCCGGGCGTGGTCGGTCCGGTCGAGGTAACGGCCGAGGAACTCGCGTACGGAGGCCCGGAGCACCGGGTGCCCCGAGGCGTCGGCCAGTTCCACCGCGGTGTGCAGCTCCCGGCCGGCGCGGTCGAGTTGCCCCAGGTCGAGCAGGGGGCGGGAGAGCAGGGCGCGGAGCCGGGCCTCGGCGGCGGGCTGGCCGACCCGGTGCGCGGCTGCGGCGCCGAGCTCGGTGGCCTCCACCCAGTCCGCCAGGTGGCGGTGGTGCAGGTACAGCGCGCACATCGCCTCGGCCAGCCGCCACGCCTGTTCGTCGAGGCGGTGTCGGGTCGCTGCCCGCAGCACGGCCAGCAGGTTGGCCCGTTCGGTGGACAGCCAGGCCAGGGCGAGGCGCCCTGGGTGCGGTTGCCCGTCGGGGCCGGCGCCCTGCCCGCACGGATCGCCCTGGAAGGGGTCGGCCTGGCCCCGAAGCAGCACGGCGTGGTCGGTGATCCGCAGCCGCTCGCCGGTCAGCGCCCGGTCGGCGAGCGCCGCCCGGACCAGGTAGTGGTCCACGACCCGCCGGAGCACGGCGTGCCGCTCGCTCTCCGTCTCCTCCCGCACGGCGCTGCTGCGGGCGTGCAGCCGGACCAGGTCGTGGAACCGGTAGCGGTCCTGGCCCTCCTGCTCCAGCAGACTCGCCGCCAGCAGGGCGTCCAGCAGCGCGCCCGCGGTGGTCGGGTCGGTGTCACAGGCGACGGCGGCGGCCGGGAGGTCGAAGGTGCGGCCGGGCAGCAGCCCCAGGCGCCGGTAGGCGCCGGCCGCCTCGGCTGGCAACTGGCGGTAGGCGTTGGTGAACACCGCGGACACGCGGCTCTCCCCCTCCAGGGTGAATGCCGCCAGGCGGCTGTCCTCGTCGGTCAGTTCGCCGAGCAGGGCCGCCACGGTCATCCTGGGGCGGGTGATCAGCCGGGCGGCGGCGACGTGCAGGGCGATGGGCAGCCCCGCGCACAACTCGACGAGCCGGGCCACGGCTTCGGGCTCCGCGGCCGTCCTGGCGGCGCTGCAGCGCTCGGCCAGCAACCGGGTGCCGCTGGCCGCGTCCAGGGGGTCGAGCGGCATCAGCTCGGCGCCGTCCAGCAGCAGGTCCGCGAGTTGCCCGGTGCTCGTGGCGAGGACCGCGCTGCCCGGGGCGCTCGGGATCAGCGGGGTGACCTGGGCGGGTTCGGTGACGTCGTCGAGGAGCACCAGCATGCTGGCGCCGCCCGCGGTGCGCGAGCGGTAGAGGGCGGCGCGCTCGGCGAGGGTGGGCGGGATGTGTCCCTCCTGCACGCCCAGGGCGCGCAGGCACCTGCGCAGGCCCTCGCTGACGTCGCCCCCGGCCCGGTCGCGCAGTTCGGCGAAGTCCACGTACAGCTCCCCTCCGGGGAACCGCTGCCGGGCCGACTCCGCCCAGTGGCGCGCGGTGCTGCTCTTGCCCACCCCGGGCAGCCCGCTGAGCACCGCGAGCCGCACCGGGCGGTCGGGGCGCGGGGTCAGGGCCGCGTCGATGCCGGCCAGGTCGGCCGTGCGGTTGACGAAGGAGGACGTGAACGGGGGGATCTGCCGGGGTACCGGGGGCTGCTCCTGAGGGGGCGACTGCCAGTGGTGGATGGTGACGTCCCCGGTGACGCGGCCGGCCTGCACCACGGGTGCGTGGACGGTACCTGAGAGGTCGTTGCTCAGCCGGGCGGCTCCGCCGCCTGGGTCACCCATGCCCACTCCATCACGTCCGCGCGGTTGGCTGACGGTACCTCATTTTGCGTACCTGAGTGGGACCACGCGTCCCTCCGCGGGCACCATCCGGATCCTGGTGAGCCGGTCCACCCCGATCAGCCGGGCGATCCTGGCGACGCCGGGCTGCACCGCCAGCAGCACCAGCCAGCCACCGCGCCTGCGGTAGCGCTCGCTGCCGCGGGCCAGGGCCCGCCAGCCGGCGACGCTGATGAAGGAGACCCGGCTCAGGTCGAGCCGCACCGACTCCCGCGTGGTCTCGGTGGCCGCCCGCAGCACCTCGTGCAGCAGCGCGTCGTTGGAGTTGTCCACCTCCCCGGCGATCACCAGGTCACGGCCCCGGGTCCCGGTGCGCAGCAACCGTTGCCTGATGCCGGTGACGTGGGCGGTGGCGGCCTGCCGGAGCGCACCGCCGGTGGTGGCGGTCGTGTCGTACTGGCACAGCACCGAGGTGGCCAGTCCGCTCTCGCAGAGCCGGTCGATGGACCGCTCGAGCTTCTCGTGGTCGTGCTGGTCCAGGGGGTAGGCGGCCGATGCGGCCTGGCCGGAGAGCCTGACCCCGCGGTGGCCCTCGGCCACGGCCCGGCGGGCCAGTTCCGTCACCGCCCCCGGCGGGTAGAACTCCCGCGGTGGTAACACCTGTAAGCGGCCCTCGAGGACGGCCTCGTCCACGTCGATGCCCTGTTCGCGCAGGACCGTGGCCAGGCTCGCCTGCCGCGGCACCGCGGAGACGTCCTCCGCGTACACCACCTTCTCCTCGCGTTCCAGGCCCCGCCGGACCCAGCGCGCCAGCCGGGCCCGGCGCTCCGGTTCCGTTCCGTGCAGCAGCAGGAGATGGCCGTCCCACTCCCGCTCACTGGCCCGTTGCTCGGTGTCTGCCCCCACCTCACACCTGCCTCGTCTACCTTGGACTGACGGTGAGCGCTGCGCCCCGGTTACGCAACGGCGTCGCATGACGACTTTCTCATAGCGGCACCCGTCGGATGGCGTTCTCCGAATGACTGTCGCCGGGCCGGAGCCCCGTGTCCAGGGGGCGATATCGCCACCGGCATGTGCCGGGGGAAGGTTCCCGATCTGCTTCCGCGCCCGTGAACCCCTCCGAACTGGACAGTGTGGCAGTTCACACGTGGTGGAGGTCATAGCGGAAACCTTGGGGAAGAGTGGTGACCTCTCCGCCCGGACGCGCGTCTTCCCCTGTGACGGAACGAGCCAGAAACCCGGGAGGGGGTACGCGTGTTGACGGCCGTGCGCCAGGCGATCCGGCTGGAGGTGGTCTCCACCCCGAGGACCGCCGTGCCGATCACAGCCGAGCTGTGCTACCTCCCGGAGGAGCCGTACTCCGTTCACATCCACCTCCCGCCAGCCACCCCTCTCGGTACGGGCACCAGGTGGACTTTCTCTCGCGACCTGCTCGGCGCGGGACTCTGCCGTTCCTCGCACCTGGACGGCGTCTGGATCTGGCCCGTGCCCCCGGAGCACACCAGGATCGCCCTGGAGGACCCCGACGGGACGGTGCTGCTCCAGGCCGACAGTTCGGACCTGCTGCGCTTCCTCGACCGGAGTTACGCGGCGGTCCCCGCGGGCTCCGAGCGCCACCACGGGCACTCCGCCCCGGACCGCCGCCCCGGGCCCTGATCCCCGGACCGCGGTCGGACGTCGGCGCACCGAGCGGGCGAACCCGAACAGGCGGCTCCGCGTCATCCTGACGAGTGCGGCGCTATGGGCATCCCCCACCGGAGGAAAGGGGAGGAACAGGGCGACTGACAACGAAGGGGTGCTCATGGCCAGTGTCACGCACCGCTATTCGGGCCGCATGTTCCTCGCGGTCAACACCCAGCAGTGGTTCGGTTTCGTGTACATCAACGTGGACGCTCCGGCACGGAGCTTCAACCGGTGGTCGGTGGGACACACCACCTTCAGCGACCGGTTCTCCTACCTCGACATCGTGGAGGAGTTGGCGCTGTGGGACGCCAACGGGTCGCCCCACACCGGGTGGAACCTGCTGATCCGGGCCCGCAACGGGAACGCGGACTTCGTCGTGAGCGCCGTCAACGTGGACCAGTGAGCGGAAGGAGGACGGTTCCCATGCGCGTGCACGTGGCCCATGAACCCGACGGACGCGTGGTCGCCCTCGCGGAGTCGGACAGCGGGGACGGGGGTCTGAGCGTCCGTCTCCTGCCGATGGACGGCCGGGAGGTGACGGAGATCGACGTCCCGGAGGAGTTCGCTGGCCTGTCCCTGTCCGAGCTGCACGCGCGGCTGCGGATGGAGCCGGGCCCCTCGGGCATGACCGTGCGGTGGCAGCCGGGGCCCGACTGAGCGGGACGCCCGGCAGCGACCGAGGGTGAGTCCGGTCCCGCGGGCCCAGGGCGGGGGTTCGACAGCGGCCCGCGGGACCTCCTCAGCGCCCCGGCGTGGCGTCCTGGGCAGGCCGGGCGCAGGGACCGGCGGCGCCGACGTCGACACCGGGTGCCGCGGTCAGGCACCCGCGGGCTGACCGGCGACGCCCCCCGCCACCTTCTCGAGCTGGAACGCCTCGTTGCCCAGGCCGACCCTGGCGTGCAGTTCGGGGTCGCGGACCCGCAGCAGCGCCCCGTACAGCAACCCGAGCACGGCGGTGGCGACGATCAGGCCGGGCAGCGCCCAGCGCAGCGGGGAGTCCGGCTCCGCGCCGGCCAGTACGTCGAACCTGGCGACGGCCAGCAGGAAGACGGCGAACAGGAGCACCGCGGAGAGCACCGCGGTGCCCAGCCGCCAGGCCAGGGCACGGGCGACGCGGCGCTTGACGAAGAACGCCACCGCCGCCACCGAGGTGGTCGCCATCAGCAGCACCACGCCCAGGGCGCCCACGTTGGGCATCCAGCCGTACAGGTCGTAGACGGGGTCCCGGTCCGTCAGCACGAAGAGCGCCAGGGTCAGCAGCGCCAGCGCGGACTGCAACAGGCTGCCCAGCGCCGGGGCGCCGCCGCCGCGCGAGGCGCGGCCGACCGCCCTGGGCAGCAGGCCCTCCCGGCCCATCGCGAAGGAGTAGCGGGCGACGACGTTGTGGAAGCTGAGCAGCGCGACGAACAGGCTGGTCAGCAGGGAGACCTGGAGCAGGTCCCCGAAGACGGGGCCGAGCCTGTCGCCGGCCATGGCGATGACCACGTTCTCGTTGCCCGCCGCGGCCCCGATGACATCGTCCGGTCCGGCGGCCACCCCGACGGCCCACGAGCTGAGGGAGTACAGGACCGCGGTGACCGCCACGGCGAGGAAGGTGGTGCGGCCCACCGACACCTGCGGGTCGTGCGCCTCCTCGGCGTAGACCGGTGCCGACTCCAGGCCCATGAAGCTGGCGACCGCGAAGACGAAGACCACCCCGACGCCGTCACCACTGAGGCCGTCCAGCCCCCAGGCCGCCGCGGACACCCCGGAAGGACCGGGGTCGCCGAGGAAGGCGACGTCGCAGACGAGCACCAGGACGCACTCGACCGCCAACAGCCCCCCGAGCACCCGGACGTTGAGGTCGGTCTTCAGCACACCGAGCAGGGTGACCAGCGCGACACAGACCAGGGCGCAGACCCACCAGGCGACGTCCAGGCCGAAGTACTCGTCGAGCAGGTGGGCGCTGTGCACCCCGAACATGCCGTACAGGCCGATCTGCATGGCGTTGTAGGCGATCAGCGCGACGAACGAGGCGCTGATCGCCGGGGTGCTGCCCAGGCCCCGGGCGATGTACGCGTAGAAGGCGCCCGCGTTGTGCACGTGGCGGCCGAGTTCGGAGTACCCCACGGCGAACAGCGCGAGCACGGCGCCCATCAGCAGGTAGGCCAGGGGCTCCGACCTGACCTGGGTCACCGCGTACCCGAGGGAGAGACCGGTCGCGACCACGGTCATCGGGGCCGACGCCGCCAGGACGGAGAGCAGCAGCCCGAGGGGGCCGAGGCGGCCGCCGCGCAGGGCCCGGTCCTCGCCCTTGTAGGTGTTGATGGCTGGTCGTCCGCGCGGAGGGCTGGGGGCGATGTCACGGCCCGTGCGCATGAGGGGGTCCTTCCGGTGGTGGCGGGGGGACTCCGGCCGTGGGGAGGGGTTCGGGTGACCGGAGGGGCTGGCCTGGGGGTGCGGGGTCACGCGCCGGCGGCTCCGAGGCCGACTGCCGTGGTGCGGGCGGCACGGAACGCCTTCTCGGGGTCGCGCCCCGGGTAGGACCAGGGGATCCGCGTGGCGTTCCGGCCGATGCTGCCGAAGAGGCCCGCGGCCTCGGCCATCCGTCCCTCGTGGAACTTCGCGTAGGCGAGGAAGTTCAGATCGACCTTGAGCCGGGGGTGGTCCCTGCCGTCCCAGTCGAGCCACCAACTGAACGCGGCGGCATGCGCGTGGCCCGCCCGCCAGGAGGTCCACTGGTCGGAGTTGGCGGGGTTGTGCGGCTCGTGTCCCGCCTCGGCGAGCACCCGGTAGCGCTCGACGTGGGCGACCACCGGCAGCACCGCGAGCGGCGAGCCGGGGGGTGCCTCGCCGGCGGCCCACTCCGCGAACTCGTAGACCTCGTGGAACGGGTCGTCGCCGTCGCCCTTCTGTCGTTCCGCCAGGCAGGCGGCCATCAGGTGGTGGGCGTGGTGGTGCTCGCGGTGCCGGCCCCGCACCTGGTCGAACGCCCGCATGCGTTCGTCGTCCGTCCCGGTGTACCGGGCCAGGATCAGCATGGCCAGCCAGGGCGAGGGATCGGCGGGGACGAGGCGGGCCGCGGCCAGGCACGCCTCCCGCGCCGGCTCCGGCCTGCCCCTGCCCCGGGCGGCCAGCAGCACCGACGCGAAGGCGTGCAACGTCGCGGCGTCCACGCTGTCCGGCTCGGCGAGCAGCCAGTCCTGCGCCCAGCCGTTGGCCGCCACCTCGCCGAGCACCACCAGCCGGTGGCCGCGGAGGTCCCAGTCGTCACCCGTCTTCGCGAGCAGGGCGCGGGCCTGCGACCAGCGGCCCAGGGCCATGGCGTCCCGCGCCGCCGCGAGCGCCGTGTCGTCGAGCGCCGGGTCCAGGGTGAAGTCGTTCCTGGTCAGGGAGAACCGGAAGGGCGGAGGCGGCATCAGCGGGCGGAGGCGGTCGGGCGAGCGGCGGCGCACGCGGATCGGGAAGAGCGGGCGGAACGCCGTGGGCTCCGACGGCACTGGTCCACGGCGTGGTCACCTCCAGCTCCGGGCATGTGGGCTCGTTGATCGGGTGCGTGCGGGAACGCCCGCGGGCGACGGGGCCGCGGTGGCGGGCCGCGGCGGGACGCCAGGTGCCGCCGACGCACGGTGATCGACCACAGCCAAGCGGTAACCGCTCGTACGCTTCAAGGCCGCGTCCGTTGTCTCGGTGTTGTCCCAGACGTGGAGTCGGGAGCCGTTAGCGGGCCCCATCAACCGATTCGCCCGGTTTCCCGGCCCTGTCCCCGCTGGTGGCGAACGTGCCGCTGCGGCCCGGCTGGTGGCGAACGTGCCGGTGCGGCCCGGCTCACGGAGTCCGTCACCCGTCCGGGGTCCGGGCCCCGGAGCCGCCGCCCGGGACGTCGCGTGCCGGCCGCGTGCCCCGCCGCGGCGGCCCGTCGCGAACCTCCCCGGGGCCGGCGGGCCCCGGCCCACCCTCCCTCTCCACCAGGACGCCCCCGCGAACTCCAGGGTTCCCGGGGGACGTCGGAAACCACCGCTGGGTATCCTGCCGCCCCGAAGAACCAGAGCCGAGCGCCGGACCCGACAACCGTCCCGGGCGGACCCGGCGCCGGGTCCGGGGCACCGACCCGACACCGGCAGCGAGGACCGGCACGAGCCCCGACGGAGAACCAACGCGCCCCGGCGACCCTGGCCATGAGGAGCCCGGCTTTGAACGACGCCTTCCCCCAGGAGTCCCCGCATCCGCTGGCGCACGTCCGCCGCAGCCGGGGATGGAGCTACCAGGACCTGGCCAGGGTGGTCGCGGAGAACGCCCGCGCGCTCGGCGTGCCGATGGCGGCCCGACGGGAGAAGATCTGGCGCTGGGAACACTGGGGGGTGGTTCCGGAGCCGGACAGCCAACGGGCGTTGGCCAGGGCGCTCGGGGTGCCCCCTCGCGAACTGCGGGACCGGCCGTGGCCGCACTGGCTCCCGGTGCCGGGCTCGGTGCCGTCCGGGCTTCCCTGGACGGCGGCGGGGAGCGTCGCGGCGCTGCGCACGCTGCTCGCCGACGGCTGGGCGGCCGAGGACACCCGGGAGCAACCGCTGGTCACCGGGCAGGCGTTGCGGGAGGCGATAGCCGACTGGGCGGCGGCGGCGCCGGTGGCCCGGCAGGTGAACGGCCACCTCGCGGACGCGGTGGCCGACGGGGCCACCGTCGCCTGGCTGGAGGCGGGGGTACTGGGGCTGCGTCGGCTGGACGACCGGCTCGGCGGGGCGGCGGTGCGGCACCGGGTGGAGGCGGACCTGCGGATCGTCGCCGACCTGCTGCACCGTGGCGCCCGGGACAGGTCGGTGGACGGTCGGCTGTTCGCGGTCGCCGCCGACCTGGCGCAGCTCGGTGGGTGGGCCGCCGCGGACACCGGCCGCCCCGCGGCGGCCCAGCGGCTGTTCCTCACCGGGCTGCGGGTGGCGCACGCCGCGCGGGACCGTTCGTTGGCGGCGAACCTGCTCGCCGGGTTGAGCTTGGAGGCGGTGTTGTCCGGGCGGCCCCGGGACGCGCTGGCGGCGGCGGACGCGGCGGCCAGCGCGGCCGGTGGTGCCGCGGGGCGGTTGCGCGCGATGGTGGAGACCCGCAGGGCCAGGGCACTGGCCCTGCTCAACGACGAGCCGGGCTGCCGGCGGGCCCTGGAGCGGGCCGAGGCGTTGCTGGGGTCGGCCCACACCGACCCGGGCCCCCCGTGGCTGTACTGGTTCGACGCCGCGGAACTCGCCGCCCAGTCGGGCCTCGCCCTGCTCGAACTCGGCCTGGCGCACCAGGCGCGGGGGTTGCTCGAGCGGGCGCTCCGGGTCCAGGACCGGTCGTTGACCCGGGACCGCGGTCTCTACCTGGCCAGGGCCGGTCTGGCCTGTGTGCGCGTCGGGGACGTCGAGGGGGCCGCGGCGCACGCCGCCGAGGCGGGTCGGCTGGTGGCCCGGTGCCCGTCGTCGCCCCGGGTCACCGCGGCGTTGTCCGCGCTCGAGGGCGAACTGGCCACGTCGGTCCGGGGGGTCGCGCGCCCGGTGGCCGGCGCCGCGCTGGACCGGGTCCGCGCCGGGTCACTCGAGCCGGGGCTGACCACGCCTGTTGGTCGGCCCCTTATCCTCAACCGGGCAAAGCCCGACAATCCTCCGCAGGCGAGGTGATCAGCATCACGGGGACCGGTGTACACCCCTCACGGAGTGCGGCGTACGCTGTACGGTTGGATGGCCCGGGAGGGCCGTTCGGGAGGACGCAAGCCGCCCCTGCCGCTCCAGCTCCACCGGCGCATGCGGCCGTGAGTGGATGCCGCCCGGGAGACGCCCGGGCGTGACGCATGATGGGCGGGGAAATTGACGTGATCGATCAACTGGGCGCGCTCCTCAGTTCGCCCTGGGTCTATGCACTCGTCACGTTGTCGATCATGCTGGACGTCTTCCTCCCGGTGCTCCCCAGTGGAGTGCTGCTGATCGCCGCGGCCACCGCGGGGTCGGCCGCGGGACACGCGTTCGCGGTCTTCGAGATCCTCATGCTGATGCTCTGCGCCGCGGCGGCCTCCTGCCTCGGCGACTTCGTCGCCTACCGCCTGGCCCGCCGCGGTGGGCGTTGGCTGGAGCTGCGGATCGAGCGTTCGCGCCGCCTTTCGGTGGCCAAGAGGCAGTTGGGCACGGTGGTGTCGCACGGCGGTGGCCCGCTGGTCGTGCTGGCCCGGTTCGCTCCGGGTGGGCGTTCCATCGTCAGCGTCGCGGCCGGCGCGGGGCAGCGCCGCCTCGGGGACTTCCTGCCGTGGTCGGCGCTGGCCGGGGTGACCTGGGCCGCCTACAGCGTGGGCCTCGGCTACCTGGGCGGGCAGTGGCTGGGCGCCTCCTGGTTGGCCACCGCGCTGTCCTGTGCGGCACTTGTGGCGGCGGGCGTCTTCGCCCTGCGCGTCATCCGGCACCAGCGGCGGCCCGCGCCGGCCACCGCGGTGGCGGCGATCGAGCCCCGGACCACCCAGTAAGGAGCGGCGGGGCCCGCCGAACGGCCCTGCCCCCGCGCCCTCGTGGCGGCGCCCCGCACCGAGCCTCCCGTCCGCCCTCCCCACCCCGGCGACGCCAGTGGGGCCGGGGACGGGTTCAGTGACCGGTGCGATCTGGCTGGGCAACGGGAGTTACCGACAGGTCAACACGTCCGGCCAGAGGGATTGACGGGCTTACTGACAAGCAGTCTCATAAGACCGGCGGGGCCTTGCTGGCGCCGCCCCGTGCCCCTCCCGCCGCAAGGAGCGGAACGTTGACCTCCACCCAGTTCGTGGACCGGGAACTCCATGCGGAACGCCTGCTCGCCGCGTCCGCCAAGCACTCGTTCGACCCCGAGGTCGAGGTCGACTGGACGGCACCGCTCGAGCCCGGCAAGTGGTTCCTCCCCGCGTCCCTGGTCTCCCTCTACGACACCCCGCTGTGGCGCACCATGTCCGAGGAACAGCGGATCGAGCTCTCCCGCCACGAGGCCACCAGCCTCGCCTCGATGGGCATCTGGTTCGAGCTGATCCTGATGCAGTTGCTCGCCCGGCACGCCTACGACCACGACCCCACCAGCCGGCACGTGCGGTACGCGCTCACCGAGATCGCCGACGAGTGCCGGCACTCCATGATGTTCGCCCGGATGATCGAGAAGCTGGAGACCCCGGTCTACCGGCCGAGCCTGCTCGACCACAACCTCGCCCGGGTGATGAAGAGCGTCTCGACCACCACCGGGTCGTTCGCGGCCACGTTGCTGGTGGAGGAGATCCTTGACTGGATGCAGCGCCAGACCTTCCCGGACGAGTCGGTGCAGCCCCTGGTCCGGCAGATCACCCGCATCCACGTGGTCGAGGAGTCCCGGCACGTGCGGTACGCCCGCGAGGAGCTGCGCCGCCAGGCCGTCACCAGTCCGGCGCCCCTGCGCGGCCTCTCCCGGACGGTCACCGGCGAGGTCTCCAGGGTGGTGGCCAGGTCGCTGATCAGCCCCCGGGTCTACGCCTCGGTGGGACTGCCCACCAGGCTCGCCGTGGCCCAGGCCGCGGGCAGCGCCCACCGCCGCGAGGTGATGCGCACCTCGGCCCGCCGGCTGACCGGGTTCCTACAGGAGATCGGCCTGCTCAGCGGGCCCTCGGTCCGGTTGTGGCGCAGCTCCGGGCTGCTGTAGCCGTGCCTGCGGTCCAGGCCGTCTGTTCCCCCCCGTCGCTAGTCGGTCGTGGTAGTCGGTAGTCGGTAGGAGGACCTGATGCGCGTCCAGGACAGCACGCCGCCGGACCCGGACGTCGTCATCGTCGGCGCCGGGTTCTCCGGCCTCGGCATGGCGATCGAGTTGAGCCGGGCCGGCCGCGAGGACTACGTCATCCTGGAGAAGGCCGACGAGGTCGGCGGCACCTGGCGGGAGAACACCTACCCGGGGTGCGCCTGTGACGTGCAGTCCCACGTGTACTCGTACTCCTTCGAGCTCAACGCCGGCTGGTCACGGATGTTCCCCCAGCAGGCCGAGATCCTCGACTACCTGCGGCGCTGCGCGGACCGGTACGGGCTGCGCCGGCACATCCGGTTCCGTTCCGAGTTCAGCGGGGCCACCTACGACGACCGGACGGGCCGGTGGCGGGTCACCACCGCGGACGGCGCCGTCCTCACCTGCCGGGCGCTGGTGCTCGGCATGGGCCCGCTGCACCAGCCCAGCATCCCGGACCTCCCCGGACTCGACGGCTTCCGGGGACCGGTGTTCCACTCCGCGCGATGGGACCACGAGGTGGACCTCGACGGCAGGAACGTCGCCGTGGTGGGGACCGGGGCGAGCGCCATCCAGTTCGTGCCGCGGATCGCCCCGCGGGCGGGCCGGCTCACCGTCTTCCAGCGCACGCCCCCCTGGGTGCTGCCCAAGGCGGACCGGTCCGTCACCGACCTCGAACGCAGGCTGTTCGCCCGGGTCCCCGCCGCCCAGCGGGCCTACCGCAACGCCATCTACTGGCGTCTGGAGAGCCGGTTCGCCGCGTTCGAGCACCCGCGGCTGATGTGGGCGGCGCAGCAGGTCGCCCAGTGGCACCTGCGCCGTCAGGTCAAGGACCCGCAGCTACGGCGGGCGCTGACCCCCGACTACCGCATGGGCTGCAAGCGCACCCTGCTCTCCAACGACTACTACCCGGCGCTGACCCGGCCCAACGTGGACCTGGTGACCTCCGCGGTCGCCGAGGTGCGCGACGACAGGGTGGTGACCCGGGACGGCACCGAGCACCCGGCTGACGTGCTGATCCTGGGCACCGGGTTCCACGTCACCGACGCCTACCAGCAGTTGCCGCTCACCGGGCGCGGCGGACGCGCGATCCAGGAGGTGTGGGCGGACGGGATCGAGGCGTACCTGGGCACCACGGTGAGCGGCTTCCCCAACCTGTTCCTGCTGCTCGGCCCCAACACGGGCCTCGGCCACAACTCGATGATCTTCATGATCGAGTCCCAGACCCGTTACGTCGCCCGCTGCCTCGACCTGTTGGACCGCAGCGGCGGCCAGGCGCTGGAGGTCCTGGAACCGGAACAGCGCGCGTTCAACGAGCGCATCCAGGGTGCCCTGGCCGGGGAGGTGTGGACCGCCGACAACTGCACGAGCTGGTACCTCGACGGGGAGGGCGTCAACCGGGCCGCCTGGCCTGGCTGGACCTGGCAGTACCGGCTCCGCACCCGCCGGCCCCGCCCCGAGCACTACCGGGTGCTGCGGCCCGGGCGCTAGCTCAAGTTGAGGGGAACCCGAGCGACCACGACCGGAGCGCCGGTCGGAGCTACGCTGCCAGGCATGGCAGCACCTGGAGCGGTCAACCGCGGCGCCCACCGGCGACTGCCCGTGGCGCAGCGCCGCGAGCAACTGCTCGACGCCGCCCTGGACCTGTTCGGTCGGCACGCCCCCGAGGACGTGTCGTTGGACGACGTCGCGGCGGCGGCCGGGGTCTCCCGGCCGCTGGTGTACCGCTACTTCCCCGGCGGCAAGCAGCAGTTGTACGAGGCGGCGCTGCGCACCGCCGCCGACGACCTGTCCGGGCGGTTCCTCGAGCCGGCCACCGGCACCCCCACCCAGCGCCTGTCCAACGCCCTCGACCGCTACCTGGCCTTCGTCGACGAACGCGACGCGGGGTACGCGGCACTGCTCCGCGGCGGGTACGTGACGGAGACCAGCCGCACCACCGCCATCGTGGACGGGGTCCGCCGCGGCGCCCTCGAGCAGATCCTGGCGCACCTGGCGCTGCCGGAGCCGAGCCCACGGCTGGTGCTGGCGCTGCGCTCCTGGATCGCCTCCGTGGAGATGGTCTCGCTGGCCTGGCTCGACCAGGGCAAGCAGCCGCCCGCCGACGAGTTGCGGAGCTGGTTGGTGGACCACTTCGTCGGACTGCTGGTGGTGACGGCGGCGGGGGACGCGACCGTCGCCGCGCAGCTCCGTCCGGTGTTCGCCGCGGAGAACCGCGCCAGCCCCGCCGGGAGCCTGGCCCGTCGCCTCGACGGGATCAGCGCGGCGGTGGCGCACCTGAGGTGACCCGCGCGCGGGTGGGCGGGCCGCGGTGAGCGTCAGGCGGTCACGGTTCCCCCGGGCCGGCGGAGGGGGCAGACTACCCGCATGCTGGCGGAGGAGTGCGTGGGGGACGTCAACCCGGCGGAGGGCGTCCCGGCGGTCATCGGCCCCCCGGACCCGTGCCCGGCGCGTGACGGCGCGCGGGCGCGGGGGACGGGGGCGGCGTGAGGAGCGAGCGGACGGCGTTCGTCGGCGGTCCCCTGGACGGACGGGTGTTGCCGGTGCTGTGCGGGATGACCGGGCACCCACCCAGGACGTACCCGGTGCCGGTGCCCGCCGAGGACGGCGGGGAGCCCACGGTGTACGTGTACCGACGGGTGCTCAGCCCCGGTCCGCAGCGGCTTCGGGCCACCCGCTGGCGGTACGAGTACGACCCGCACGGCGCGGCGGACGACGGCCCCCGTTGGCCCTGGCGACGCGGTCGCGGAACCGCCGGGCGGGCGCGGGACGTCAACGACCACGGTGCCGACTGACGGTGCGCCCCGACCGGGTGAACGATCGTCTTGTCCGCAAACAACCCTGTTACTCGTACGACGAATCATGGCAGGATCATCCGGGACACAGTGATCGATAGCGGAGGTGATGGGATGTCAGTTGCTCGGCGCTCCCAGGGATGGCTGTACCGGGCCCTGACCTGTGGCGCGCTCCTCGCCGGTGCGGCGCTGGCGCTGCCCGCGCCGGTCGCCCACGCCGACCCCAGCCCCTCCGCCGGTGAGCAGGCGTCGGACTCCGGCTTCCTCCACGACCTGCCCCCGGACCAGCCCGCCCCGCCGCTGGGCCTGTCCCAGCAGGAGCTGCGTTCCCTGCTCAAACGGCTCCAGAACCTGCACCGGCAGGCCGAGGAGGCGACGGAGCAGTACAAGGGCGCCAAGGAGAAGCGGGACCGGCAGCGACAGGTCGTCAAGGACCTGACCCGCGAGCTCGACGACCAGCGCGAGGAGGTCAGGGAGAACCGCGCCGAGGCCGGCCGGCTCGCCCGCAAGCAGTACCGGCAGTCGGGGCTCTCGGACTACGGCATCCTGCTCCTCAGCGACGACCCGCAGGAGGCGTTCGACCGCAGCCACGACCTGAACCGGGCGGCCGAGGCGCAGGCCGAGGTGGTCCGGCGGTTGCAGGACACCCAGAAGAACCTCGACAAGGTGGTGACCAAGCAGCGGGCGGCGCTGAAGAAGGCCGAGCGGTACGCCGAGGACCAGCGCAAGGCCCGCGACAGGGTCGAGGACCGGGTCGCCAAGGTCGAGGACATCGTCAGCACCCTCACCGGGGTCCAGCTCGAGGAGCTGCGCCGGCTCGAGGAGGACGGGTTCGACGCCGCCCAGGCCGAGTTCCTGGCCTCCGGTGCGCTCGGTAAGGGCAACCGCGCCGCCTCGGACGGCGGCCAGACCGCCGTCGCCTGGGCGTTCAAGCAGCTCGGCGACCCCTACGTGTGGGGGGCCGAGGGACCGGACGCGTTCGACTGCTCGGGACTCACCTCCCAGGCGTGGGCCGCCGCCGGGACCCCGATCCCGCGGACCAGCCAGGAGCAGTGGAAGCAGCTCCCGCGCATCCCGCTGAACCTGCTGCGCCCCGGCGACCTGGTCATCTACTACCCCGGGGCGACCCACGTGGGGATGTACATCGGCAACGGGAAGATCGTGCACGCGCCCCGCACCGGGGACGTGGTGAAGGTGGCCCCGGTCGGCGGCATGCCGATCCTGGGCGCGGTCCGACCCGACCCGGGTGCCTCAGCCGGCGACGGCAAGGTCCCGGTGGTCCCCGAGCGCTAGGGCCTTCCCCCTTCCTGGTGGGGAGCGCCCCGGGACCGGGACCGCCGCCGCGGCGGCGACCGCGCCTCCCCCTCCGTGCCCCCGTGGCGCCGGACCTCCCGTCCGGAACCACGGGGGCACGGCGTCGAACGGCTCCGGACCTGTGGGCCCGTGCTCGGCGGCGCCACCGGTCAGCCGCCCAGGAGCGCGGCGACCTCCCGGTCCAGGTCCACGTGGTCGCTCTCGGTGCCCGGGGGCACGACCCGGCACATCCGGTCGTTCCACCGGAAGACCGCCTCCGCCGGGGCGAGCAGCAGCGAACTGCCGCCCGGCGCGCTCAGCCCGATGCAGACGAGCGAGCGGGCGTGGTCCGGCCAGATCCGCACGTCGCCCTGCCCGGCCCGACGGAACGCGCCCTCCAGGAGCAGGCGCCGGCAGAAGACCCAGGTAGCGATCT
Organism: Wenjunlia vitaminophila DSM 41686; assembly: GCF_000380165.1. GTDB lineage: Bacteria > Actinomycetota > Actinomycetes > Streptomycetales > Streptomycetaceae > Wenjunlia > Wenjunlia vitaminophila. The sequence goes on along the minus strand of NZ_KB904666.1, from coordinate 5,236 downwards.
TCTCCTCACCGTGCCGGAAAGTGGCGACCACCTGATAGGGGTAACCGCTGCTGTAGGAGAAATGGGCCGTCACCGGCAACGTGCGATCCACACCAATGATCAAATCCATGCCGACGATGAGGTCCATGTCGATCTCACATTCGACCACGGTCGCCATCCGCATGGCGGATCCCTCCGGTTATCACTTGGCTCGGTGTTCGGTCAGGCATCCCCCGTGAGGACTCTTACCCAGGCGTCCGACGGATTCCCGTGAGGATTACACAGGGATTTGAGGGCGCTGGGGTGGGAAGCGAAAGGGAACTGTGAACGCGGAACCCGGACGAAAGCCAAATACCGGAGCGGATTTCCTGTACCACTACCGCGGCGGCGGTCAGCGACCGTCGTGTCGGTGACAGGCCCCGCGCCGGGGTCCCCACGGCACTCGGGTGGCCGGCCCGTCGCGACGCCGCCCGCCGCACCGGGGTCGCCCCGGCCCACAGGGCGTCGGCGTCGGCGGTGTCGGGGTTCCGGTCACGCCCCCGCTCCCGCGCCGCCGCGCATCCGGACATCGTCCAGATAGCGCGCCATTTCCTCCGGTTGATAGAACCAGTCCCGCAGGAGTGACGGGTCGTCGAACGCGTTGACGAAACGATCCGCCACCTCGGGATACTCATTGGCGACCATGAACATCCGTTGGACGTGCTCCGGCAACGGGGCGAGCATGGTGTTGGTGAATCGCGTGATCGCCGCCCCCGCGGTGTCCCAGTAACGGGCGAAGGTCCGCTCCATGAATTCCCGATCGAACGGGCCGTCACCGTGTTCGACAATGCTCCGCAGGTACGCGGTGGCGCACTTGGCAGCCGAGTTGGCGCCCTGCGCACCGGCCGGGTCGGCGAGCACCAGCACGTCCCCCGCGCCGAGCACCAGTGCCCCCGAGGGCAGTTCGGCGACGGGGTGCCGCACCACCGGCGGATAGCCGCCGGTGAGGGTCGCCCGCTCGTCGGTCAGCTCCACCTTGGCCGTCCTGGCGTGCTCCCACGGCGTGTGACGCTCCACCAGTTCCAGGATCAGCCGCAGCCGCTCCCCCGGGTCCCGCACCCCGGCGAAGACGTCCGCCGGGCCGCCGGGGACCGCCTCCCACAACAGGGCGCCGCAGGGGCCCGAGGTGGTGTACGACGGCAGGACGAACAGCGCTCCCACCCCGGCGACGAAGCTCGCCGAGAGCCCGGGCCTGTCGTGGTCCAGCCGCGGTCCGAGACCGTGCACATAGGCCGCCGACAGCGCCCGCTGCGGGGTCAGGAAAGGCGAGTGCAGGGGGTCGCGGGCGAAGAGCGTGGACAGCTCGCCCTTGCCGGTGGCGACCACCACCAGGTCGTGCCCGCGGGACAACGCCTCGAGATCCGCCACCCCGGCGGCGCGCAGCACCAGGTGCCCGCCGCGTTCGGTGAACTCCTCCATCCAGCCGGCCATCTTGACCCGCTGGTCGACGGACTGGGCGTAGTGGTCGAGGCGCCCCATCCAGTCGGCCCGACGGACACCGTCGGGGGTCGCCACCGTGATCCCCAGCCCCTCGATGGGGGGCGTCTGGTCCTCCCAGTGGTTGAGCCCCAGCTCGCGTTCCTGGTCCAGCGCCGTGTGGAACATGATCTGGGTGGATGTCACCTGTCCCTGGCGCACCTCGTCGGGTGACCGGTCGGCCACCAGGGTCACCTCGTAGTCGGCCGCAAGCAGTCCGAGCGCCAGTTGCAGGCCGGCCTGACCGGCTCCCACAATCGCGATCCTGCGCACGTGTTGCCCCCGTTCCCGTTGGTCCACTGGGCCCCGCGGCGCGACCTCCGGGGACGCACCCGGTGGGTCCGGTCCCCTGGTGACGGTCGGGCCACCGCATCGCGGGCGTCAGGCTAGGAACCCACGGCGGAGGACAGCAGGTGCCCTGCTCGAGCCCCCTCGGCCCCCGCGGCACGCCGGCGGGTACGCACAGGAGCCCGGAGCGGGGCCGCGTGCGTCAGGTGGCGGTCTGGGCGGTCTGGGCGGTCAGCGCGTGGGACACCAGGGACATCAGGGTGGCCACCGCCGAGGGGCGGTTACGCGCGTCACAGATCACCACGGGGACCGGAGCGGGCAGCGAGAGGGCGTCCCGCACGTCGGCGACCGTGTAGGCGGGTGTGCCCTCGAACTGGTTGACGGCCACGACGAACGGGAGGCCGCTGCTCTCGAAGTAGTCGAGCGAGGGGAAACAGTCCGCGAGGCGCCTGGTGTCGGCGAGGACCACCGCGCCGATCGCCCCGCGCACCAGGTCGTCCCACATGAACCAGAACCGGTGCTGCCCCGGGGTGCCGAACAGGTACAGCACCAGGTCGGCGTCGAGCGTGATCCGGCCGAAGTCCATGGCCACCGTGGTGGTGGTCTTGCCCGGAGTGGAGCGCAGGTCGTCAAGGCCCTCACTGGCCTGGGTCATCACCGCCTCGGTGGTCAGGGGGGTGATCTCCGAGACGGCCCCGACGAAGGTCGTCTTGCCCACACCGAAGCCGCCGGACACCACGATCTTCGTGGAGACCGGGGCCTTTGTTTCGACGTCAGAGGTCTGCACCGATTCTCCTTCGCGCACCACCGGCGTTGTCCTGGAGGTCTTGACGTCCACCGAGCACCCTCTCGACAAGCGCGTGTCCCGAGGTGCTCCGCCCTGCCAGGTCCACACCGTGCCGGCCGCACTCGCCCGGCACGGCCAGGCGCCGGCTGGACCCCGGCGGCGTCACCGGGGAGTGGCACCGGGCCGCGAGCGTGCCGTGCCGCCTCCGCGGCATCTGCCCTGTCAGCACCCGACCTCGTGTCCTCGTCTCGCGTTCACATCACCGACTCCGCGAGCTGCCCAGAGACCAGCTTCACGGTTACCGCACACGCGATCGATCCATCCCGGCATGATCTCGACCTTCGCAGTCCACGCCGGTAGGAGCCGCGCATCCCCCGCTCAGCCACCCGAACGAGTGAACATTACTTCCACGGCCTCAACAAGTCGGGAACCAGGGCTCGTTAAGCCCGAACCAGACCCGCAAAGGTGACAGGATACGTCATTCCGCTTAGGTGCCCGTTCGGCATCACATCGTTTCCGGACCCATCCTGTCACTCGGGGAACAGGAGGTGAACTTCGGCGCCGGGCAGGCCGATCCGGCCACCACCGCGCCGCCCGAGTCCGCACGCCGGCAGCCACCCTCAACACGTCTCAGGTAATTCGAACACCTTGTACACCGCCTATGCACAATGGTTCGCATGCGCCTCGATATCGCCACTAATCCCAGTAGCCCTACCCGTCCCAACGAGGACTTCGTCTCGGCCGCGCTGCCCGCCTCCGGGCACGGTGGGGTCCTGGTGGTGCTGGACGGGGTCACCCCGCCCGCCGACGGCGATGACGGGTGTGTGCACGGGGTGCCCTGGTACACCGCCCGACTGGGCGGGGCGCTTGTGGAACTCGCGGTGTCCGACCCCGCCACACCACTCCCCCGCTGCCTGGCCGCGGCGATCTCCCGCACCGCACGGGCCCACGGTGGCGGATGTGACCTGACCCACCCCCGCACCCCCCAGGCGACCGCGGTGGCCGTCCGCTGGTCCGAGCGGACCGTGGAGTACCTGGTGCTGTCCGACTCGGTCCTGCTGCTGGACCACGGGACCCACGTCGAACCGGTGCTCGACGACCGACTGGACCGACTGCCCGAGCCGGTGGGCACCCTGCGCGCCCGCGTCCGCGCCCTGCCCCAACAGGCCCCCGAGCGGCCGGCCACGGTGAGCGCGTACATCGCCGCGGTCGAGTCACTGCGGAACGCGGAGGGCGGCTTCCACACCGCTGCGGCCGACCCGGAGGTGGCCGACCTCGCGGTGACCGGAACCCTTCCCCGGGACGGGGTGCGCGCGGTGGCCGCACTGACCGACGGCGCCTCCCGACTCGTGGAGCTCTTCGGTGCGGTGGACTGGACCGGGGCTCTGGAGTTGCTGCGCAAGGAGGGCGCCGAGGAACTGATCAACCGGGTGCGCGCGGCGGAGGACGCGGACCTCGCGGCGGGCAACCGGCGCCACAAGGCGCACGACGACGCCACGGCGGCGCTGGTGGAGCTCTGACGCGTCGCCGGACCGCCCCCGGCCCACCGGCCAGGGGCCTCAGACCTCCCGCGACTGTTCGTTGAGCCGGTGCAGCAGCCGGGCCAGTTCCGCCACCTCCGACCGGTCCCAGGCGGACATCAGGGAGAGGTACCGGGCCCGACGGGCCTCCCGGACACCGGTGAAACGGCGCCTGCCCTCACGGGTCAGCGTCATCAGGAAGGCCCGGCCGTCCGCCGGGTCGGGCTCACGGGTGACCAGCCCCAGGTCCTTCAGGCTCCGCAACTGGCGGCTCATGGTCGCCTTGCCCACGCCGAAGTAGGCCGCCAGGTCGGTGGGCCGCTGGGGCCCCACCTGTTCCAGACGCAGCAGCAGCCCGTAGGCGCCGGACTCCAGTTCCGGATGCACCGCCCGGGCCATCTCCAGTTGCGCGGCGCGGGCTCGGCGCAACAGCACCGACAACTCGCGTTCCAGCGCCTGGAGCGCTCCGTCCCTGTCCACTGCGGCGTTCACCGCGTCTCCTTCGAGGATGCCCCGTCCTTGAGGGCGGGGAGGAATCGAAGCTCCCGCGTAGCGGGGCATGGGGCAGGGCAATCGCTGTCAGGGCGATTGGTCGTCTTCGACTGCGGGACCGAGTGCGACCTCAAGCAGGTGGACGATCTCGGAGTTGAGGGACCGCCGGTCGGAACGGGCCGCTTCAACCAGGCGTGCATGCAGGTCTGTTGGCAGGCGGAGAGAAATCCGCTTCTCGTCTTCCATGCTAAAATGATGCCATGGCGACACCGGGTGAGCGGCGGAAGGATGCCGGGCATGCCCGGTACACGTACCGGCTTCGTGTGTCGTCGCCCGCCCGCACGGGCCTGATGGCCGAGTGGGCGCGCTGCCGCTGGGTGTGGAACGAGTGCGTGGCCATGTCCCGCAAGGTCCACACCGCGAACCAGGGGACGGCCGAGAAGACGACGTGCGGCCCGGCCCAGCTCGACAAGATGCTGACCCAGGCCCGCAACACGATGGCCTGGCTGCGCGAGGGCGCCTCCGTGTCGCAGCAGCAGGCCATCCGCGACTTCGCCAAGGCCCGCGCCAAGGCCATGAAGGACATCAAGGCGAAGCTGCCGGTACGGCAGCGCGCCGGGATGCCCCGCGTCAAGCGCAAGAGGGACGCGCTGCC
>NZ_KB904665.1 GCF_000380165.1 Wenjunlia vitaminophila DSM 41686 | reverse complement strand
GGCGGCTACGCCGGTGTCTTCGTGGACCCCGACGGCCACCCCTGGGAGATCGCCCACAACCCCGGCTTCCCGCTCGCCGACGACGGCTCCCTCACCATTCCCGACCTCGGCGGGTCCTAGGGCCTGTCTGATAAATCCCGCCTGGGTCGTGACGCCTGGCACGCTCGCTGCGTTGTCGGGATCGTCCATGTACGCCCAGTACGAGGACGACCCTCCGCCTTGCGATCGCACGCACCAGACGCCGCGACCCCCGCCCTCCGAGCGGACGGCGCTACTTATCAGACAGTCCCTAGCGCGGCTGCGGGCGGGCCCGGCCGGGGGCGCTGCGGGGCGGCTCCCGGGGGCCGGCGCCCGGGCCGGTCAGGTGCCGTCAGGTGCCGGTCGTGGGCCCCGGCCAGGCCCCCTGCTGGAGCAGACGGACCACCAGCGCGGCGATGTTCCACGCGTCGTCCTCGCCGCTGTGGTGGCGCCCCTCCAGGGGCAACCCGGCCAACCGCAGGGCACCGGCCATCCCCGGGCGCTTGGGCAGGTGGTGGGCCTCGGTGAAGACCTTCTTGGCGTTGGTGTGCCGGTGGCCGAACGGGTAGGTGACGCCGGTGGCCTGGCACTGCCGGGTGAACTGGTTGCGGTCGTAGTCGCCCCAACTGGCCCAGGGGCGTGCCCCCGCCCGGTGTTCGGTCGCCAACCACCGGCAGGCCTCGGCGAAACTGACGCCGGTGTCCACCTCGTCCTGGGTCAGCCCCGTCAGCTCGGTGCAGAAGGCACTGACCCGGGACCGCGTCGGCCGCACCAGGACGCGGTGCCGGCCGACCCGTTCCCGCGCCCTCAGGTCCACCACGGTCAGCCCGATCTCAATGATCTCGCTGACCGCCCCGGGCGGCGGTTGTCCCTGCCAGCAGGTCGCTTCCACATCGACGACGTTCAACAGCAGTTCGGTGTCCTCCACGGTCCCGAGCCTAGGGAGTCCACCGCCCGCCCGGCACCCGGATTTCCCGCCGGTCGGACCTGGTCGGGTCTGTTCCCGGGCGGGGTGGGGAGGTCAGTTCCGCCGGGTGACGCAGGCGTCGAGGACCGGCCCCAACTCGCGGGCCACGGTGGTCAGCGCACGCACGTCGCGCTCGGCCCTGGCGAGCACGATCGCTCCTTCCAGCGCGCTGATCATCAGCGTGGCGAGCGGCTCGGCGCGCTCGGCCGGCACACCCATCCCGGTCAGTGCCTGGGCCACCTCGCCGCTCCAGCGGGCGAACGCCGCCGCGGCGGCGGCCCTGGTGGAGTCGGTGGAGTCGGCCCAGTCCACCGTCGCGGCGGCGACGGGGCACCCCTTGGTGAACCCCTCCCCGGTGTACTCGTCGGTCCACTGGCGCACCATCGCGGAGAACAGGCCGCTCGGGGTCGGGTCGGTCAGCTCGCCGAGGAAGCGGGCGACGCGTGTGCCGGCGTAGCGACCGGCCCAGTCCACGGCCTCGTTGACCAACTGTTCCTTGCCGCCGGGGAAGTAGTGCTGGAGTGACCCCCGTGGCGCCCCGGCGTGTTCGGCGACGTCGCGCATGCCGGTTGCGGTGACGCCCTGACGCCGGATGAGCTGGGCGGCGCTGAAGACCATCCGTTCGCGGGGTCCGCGCTCGCGGGGTTCCCGTTCGGCACCCGCCACCAACGACCTCCTACCGAACCGACGGACCAGGCGGACGGGCCGGGGGACGGGAGGGGCGGACCGTCGCCCGGCGACCCGACCAGCGTATCGACGTGGGGTGGGTCCACGGTCCTGGCCGGTCGTCGTCCCGTGGCACGAATCGGCCCCCGAGCCGTGGCTTCGGGCACCTGCCGCGAGGCAGGCGGGGAGGAAGAGGGCCGTCAGTGTGTCGAGGCGGTCAGACCGGGGCGTTCCTCTGCTCGACCGTTCGGCGCCGGGCGTCCCCCGACTGTCGGGCCGGGCTCACTTGCTGGCGATGCTCCACGTTCCGTCGCCGTCCTCGGTGGTGCGGCGGAGGGCGGTCCACTCGGCGTCGTCGACGCCGAGGGCCGCGCGGAGGTAGGCGGAGATCGCGTCGGCGAGGAGGACGACGCGGGCGGGGTCCTCGTCGGTGGTCTCGGCGACACCTTCGCCGGCGATGCCGCCCATGGTGTGCTCGGCCTCGGCGATGGTGAGCAGGCTCTTGGGGGCCGGGCTGAGGTGGTAGGCGTCGGTGAACCACTCCGGCCCCCGGGTGGAGAGCTGCGACTGGTCCTTGCCGCCCGCGATGACCAGGGCCGGGGTGGCCATGGTGGAGAAGTCCGGCTTCATGAACGGGAGGTTCTCGGCGGCGAACGGGGTGAGGGTGTCGCCGGTTCCGGCCGCGGCGATCAGCGCGCCGGCCGACACCGCGGAGTGGGTGAAGTCCTCGCCGGGAACGCCGTCGGCGTCGAGTACGCGGGCACCGAGGATGGCGCCCGCGGTCTGGGCGCCCCAGGAGTGGCCGACCACGGCGATGCGCTCACGGTCGACGCGGGTCTCCAGGTCGGCCCGGGCCAGGACGTCGCCAAGGTTGTCGAGGATCGCGTGGAGATCGGCTATCCGCACGCGCCAGATGGTGGCGAAGCGCGGGTCGTTCCAGCCGATGGCGTTGCGGCGGGAGTCCAGGTGGGTGGGCTGCACCACGACGAATCCGGCGGCGGCCCACCGGGCGACGAGGGGCTCGTACCCGTCCAGGGACCACGCGTTGCCGTGAGAGAAGACGATCACGGGCAGGTGCTGGCCCGACCGGGGGGCGGTGACCTTCACCTTCAGGTCGATGCCGCGGCCAGGTGCGGGAACGGGGATGGGCTTGACCGAGACGATCTGGCCGAGGGGGCGGGAAGCCATGGGAGACCTGCGCTTTCTCTGCGGAGCGGCTCTGTCATACTTTGGCGGAGCGACGTTCCGCCAATTTAGCGGAACATTGTTCCGCGAGCAAAGGGAGCCATCCGTGCCGGAGCCGGTCGGGGTACGCCAAGCACAGGCGCAGCGCACCCGCAGCGGCGTGCTGGAGGCTGCCGCGGCGGTCTTCGTCGAGCAGGGCGTCCAGGCGCCCGTCCGTGACATAGCCGAACGCGCCGGCGTCGGTGTCGGCACGGTCTACCGGAACTTCCCGACCCGCGCGGACCTGGTCACCGCCGTCTACCGGCACCAGATCGACGCCTGCGCCGCTCTCGCGCCCCGGCTCCTTGAGGAGTCCGCCTCGCCGTTCACCGCGCTGACCCTGTGGACGGACGCGTTCGTGGACTTCCTCGTGACCAAGCACGGCCTCGGCGCGGCGCTGGGGTCCGGAGATCCGGGGCTGGAGAACCTCCACGCCCTCATGCTCGACACCCTGGTCCCGGCCTGCGCGACGCTGCTGGACGCCTGCGCCGCCGCCGGCGAACTTCGCCCCGGTGTGACCGCCTACACGCTCATGCGCGCCATCGGAAACCTCTGCATCACCGGTCCCGACTACGACCAGGCCGACGCCAAGTGCGTGGTCGCCCTCCTCCTCGCCGGATGCCGCAACACGGCATGACGACAGGCCCGGCGCCCGTGCCGCCCGCACCCGCCACGCCGGTCTCCGTCCACTGCGCAGAGTCACGGCGTGGACTACGGCCGCATCCACCGCCCGCCGACTGGTAGCGGCTGCCCCCGGAGGGCGCCCGCGCGTCCGACGTCGCCGCAGGTCGTTTCGTTCCGACGTTCCTCGACCCCACGAATCCGCGCACGGGAGTTATGACACTCGACATGACTCCGTATTATGACCGCTGTCATAGTGGCGCGCGTGCTCGGCGGGCACGGCGACGGGAACGGTGGTGCGTGGTGACGGTGGGATTCCTCGGCCTCGGCGTGATGGGACAGCCCATGGCTCGCAACCTGGCGCGGGCCGGGACCCCGCTCGTCGTCTGGAACCGGACCCCCGCGAGGACCGAGCCGGTGCGCGCGGCCGGGGCCGAGGTGGCGTCGTGCGCGCCCGAGGTGTTCGAACGAGCACGGGTGGTGCTCATGATGATGGCGGACGGCGCCGCGATCGACTCCACCCTGGGGCGCGGCACACCGGACTTCGCCGCCACCGTCGCGGACCACGTGGTGGTCCACATGGGGACGACCTCCCCCGAGTACTCCCGCGGGCTCGCCAGCGACGTCCACGCCGCCGGGGGCAGCTACGTCGAGGCCCCCGTCTCCGGCTCCCGCACACCCGCCGAGGCGGGGCGGCTGGTGGCGATGCTGGCCGGGGAGCCCCACGCGGTGGAGACGGTGCGGCCCCTGCTCCGGCCGATGTGCCACCAGACGTTCGTCTGCGGCCCCGCTCCCAACGCGCTGCTGATGAAACTGGCGGTGAACCTGTTCCTGATCACCATGGTCACCGGGTTCACCGAGTCCTTCCACTTCGCCGACCGCCACGGCCTGGACCGGCAGCAGTTCCTGGACGTGCTCGCCGCCGGCCCCATGGCCAGTGACGTCTCCCGGACCAAGGCCGCCAAGTTGCTGGCCCGGGACTTCGCCGTCCAGGCGGCCGTCGCGGACGTCCTGAAGAACAACCAGTTGATCGCTGCCGCTGCCAGGAAGGCTGACGTCGCCTCCCCGCTGCTGGACGTCTGCCACGCCCTCTTCGACGAGACGGTCGCCCTCGGGCACGGCCGGTCGGACATGGTTGCGGTCCTGCACGCGTTGGAGAGCCGCACCGACCGTGTCCGGACGGCGTCGGGCCCCCGCGGGGAGCAGCCCCGGTAGCGTCTGGCCATGCGTGCGATGACGATTCCCCGGCCCGGCGGTCCCGAAGCGCTGGTGTGGGAGGAGGTGCCCGACCCCGCCCCCGGGGAGGGCGAGGTCCTGGTCGATGTGGTCGGCGCGGGGGTGAACCGCGCCGATGTCCTCCAGCGACAGGGCCACTACGACCCCCCGCCCGGCGCGCCCGCCCATCCGGGGCTCGAGTGTTCGGGGCGGATCGCGAAGGTCGGTCCCGGTGTGGACGGCTGGGCGGTGGGCGACGAGGTGTGCGCCCTGCTCGCCGGCGGGGCCTACGCGGAGAAGGTCGTCGCCCCCATCGGCCAACTCCTTCCCGTGCCGCGGGGCGTTGACCTGCTCACGGCCGCCGCGCTGCCCGAGGTCACCTCGACGGTGTGGTCGAACGTGTTCCAGATCGCCCACCTGCGGCCGGGGGAGACGCTGCTGGTCCACGGCGGTTCGAGCGGCATCGGAACGATGGCCGTCCAGCTCGGCAAGGCCGTCGGTGCCAGGGTCGTGGCGACGGCGGGCAGCCCCAGGAAGCTGTCGGCCTGCCGGGACCTCGGTGCCGACGCGGTGGTCAACTACCGCGAGCAGGACTTCGTCGAGGAGCTCGGCCGGCAGGGCGCCGACGTCATCCTGGACGTGGTCGGCGCGAAGTACCTGGCCCGGAACGTGGACGCGCTGGCGGTGAACGGCCGGCTGGTCGTCATCGGCCTCCAGGGCGGGGCGAAGGGCGAGCTGAACCTCGGCAAGCTGCTCGCCAAGCGCGGGGCCGTCATCGCCACGAGCCTGCGGAGCCGGCCACTGGTCGAGAAGGCCGCGATCGTGGCGGCGGTGCGCGAACACGTCTGGCCGCTGCTCGAGGCGGGTACGGTCCGCCCGGTGGTTGACCGGGTGTACCCCATGGCGGAGGCCACCGACGCCCACCGGTTGATGGAGAGCAGCGAGCACATCGGGAAGATCGTGCTTCGGGCGTGAGGTCCGGCGGGGCGGGCCGGCACCGGGTCCGCCCCGTGGGCGGGTGCGGCGGGCCAGGGGAGCCTAGCGAAATGCCTGATTTGTCGAGTTGTGCGAGTCTGGGACCGTGCTCCTCCCCCGGGCACGGTGGTGCCCCTCGTGGTCCGCGGGTTTCCTCCTGGCGGGTGCGCTGCTGGCCCTCGCCCCCGGTCCCCCCGCGGCGGCGGACCCGTCTCCCCCTCCTTGGCCGGTGCGCACGACGACCGGCGCGGCGGTGGACCCGTTGACCGCCGGCGCCGTGCCCACCGCCGGCGCCGTGCCCACCGCCGGCGCCGTGCCCACCGTCCGGGCCGTGCCCGCCGGCGAGGTGGAAGGGGACGGGGCGGACGGGGACGAGGGTGGCGCGGAGGGCGAGGACTCCTGGGAGATAGGGGAGTCCTGGGAGGGGGGCGAGCCCTGGGTGGAGGAGGGGTTCTGGGAAGGGGAGTGCTGCTGGGGCGGGGAGTACGGGGACGTGGGGGAGGCTTCGGGGGGCGATGGCGGGCAGGAGGCGGAGCCGGCCGAGGGCGGGGAGCGCGAGGGGCGGGGCGCGGACGACGAGGAAGAGGACCGGGGGACGGGTGGTGAGGTGGGGCCGGGGCGCCCGGAACCCCCACCGAAGCCCACCCGGGGGAACGCGGCCCTGCTCCCCCTGGGCGCCGGGCTGACCCTGGTCGGGTTCGGCGCCGCCCTGGTCGCCATCCACCTGCGTCGTGCCTGATCCGAAGCGGCACCGCATCTGGGGTGTGGGTCCCGGTGCCGAAGGGAGGGGTCTTCCAGGCGGAGGCCGAGGTGCGCTGGCTCGACCACTGCGAGACGCGGCTGACCCGGTTCGCCGAGTCCCGCGCGCTCCCCCCGCCCCGCCGGCGAACCCGTCGCCGTGACGGGACCCTCCGGCTCCGGCAAGTCCACCTCGCTGACCATCGCCGGCGGCCAACCTGAACACGCTGGCGACGGTGGACGCACCGCCGGGCGCGGCGGCGGTCCCGGCACGGGGCCCCGCCGGCCTTCCGGGGACGGGGACGGTGCCGGGGCGTTCGAGGCGCGGAGGGAGGGGGCACCACACAGACAGCACCCGTGTTGGAGAATGAGCACATGAGTATGCCGAGCAACGAACGCTCACCGGAGAGCCAGCAGATCCTCGTCGTCGGCCCCGACGGCATGGCGCTCGGCGGCGCCGACAACGGCGAGGACGAGGAGTCCCGGGAGACACCGGTCACCGAGATGGTCGAGCAGCCAGCCAAGGTCATGCGCATCGGCAGCATGATCAAACAACTGCTCGAGGAGGTCAGGGCCGCCCCCCTGGACGAGGCCAGCCGGGCCCGGTTGAAGGAGATCCACGCCAGTTCGGTCAAGGAGCTGGAGCAGGGCCTGGCGCCCGAGCTCGTGGAGGAGCTGGAACGGCTGTCGTTGCCGTTCACCGAGGACACCGTGCCCAGCGAGGCCGAGCTGAGGATCGCCCAGGCCCAGTTGGTGGGCTGGCTGGAAGGCCTGTTCCACGGCATCCAGACGGCGCTGTTCGCCCAGCAGATGGCCGCCAGGGCCCAGCTCGAGCAGATGCGCAGGGCCCTGCCCCCCGGGGTCGGCGGGCCGGAGCACCAGGCCGACGAAGCCCAGCACCACCGCTCGGGCCCGTACCTGTAGGCGTTCGTGCCGGCACCACCCGCTGGTGGTGGGCGGGCGCCGGTGGACCCGGTGCGCGCCGGTCCGGTCAGCGGCTCCGGTCAGCGGGCCGCCCGCTGGTGGTCGGCCCGCTGACCGGGGCCGCCGAGCGCCGGGCGATGGTGACCAGGTCGAGGGCGGCGCCGGTGAACTGCTGACCGGTGCGGTGCACGGCCCGCAGGGTCCGGGCGAGGTCGAGGCCGGGCACCGGTACCGCCACGACCGTGCCGGCGGACACCTCGTGCTCGACGGCGAGCGAGCTGAGCACGGCCGGCGCCACGCCCTCGGCCACCGCCGTCTTGATCGCGGTGGTGGAGGAGAGCTCCAGCAGCGGGGCGGCCAGCGGGATCTCGGTGTGGTCGCGCAGCGCGCGCTCCAGGAACAGCCGGGTGCCGGAACCGTGTTCCCGGCTCACCAGCGGGGTCCTGGCGAGGTCGGCCGGGGTGATGCCGGCACCCCCGCGGCGGGACCACGGGTGGTCGGGGTGCGCGATCACCGTCAGCCGGTCGCTCGCCACCCGGTGCGCGGTGAGGCCCCGCGGCACGCCGGGGCCCTCGACGAACCCGATCCGGGCGGTGCCGGCCAGCACCGCCTCGGCCACCTCGTCGGAGTTCCCCGTGGTCAGGGCGACCGTGGTCCCCGACCCGGAGTCGTGGAAGCGGGCCAGCCAGTGCGGCAGCAGGTACTCGGCGACGGTGAGGCTCGCGGCCACCGGGAGCCGGGTCTCCGCCGTGCGCGCCAGTGAGGTGACGCCGGCCTCGAGGGCGGCGGCCGCGTCGATCGCGGTACGGGCCCAGTCAGCGACGAGCGCGCCCCGGTCGGTGAGCCGGGAACCCCTGGGTGAACGCTCCAGCAGTTGGATTCCCAGCCGTCGTTCCAGATGCCTGATGCGGGAGCTCGCCGCCGGCTGGGTGATGCCGTGTGCCCGGGCGGCGGCACCCACACTGCCCAGTTTGGCGACCGAGAGCAGCAGGTCGAACGGCGCCAGGTCGCTCACGCGGCTGGGCAGGTACATAAAGCGAGTCTATGGGGTCATCCCGGATTGCTCCCTACCGCGGGACGAGGGGACGGAGCGACCGTGAGGCGCATGACCTCCGCCACGACTCCGTCCCCCGCCGCCCGCACCCGAACCGCTCCACGACCCGGAGACCGCCGCTGGCTGCTGCCCGAACTCGACCGGCCCTCCGACCTGTTCCGGGACCTCGGGCCGAACTGGTTCACCTCGGTGATGGGCACCGGGATCGTGGCGACCGCGGCGGCCACCCTTCCCGTGCACCCCGCGGGGCTGCGCACCGCGGCCACCGTGGTCTGGGCACTGGCTGCGTTGGTGCTCGTCGGGCTCGCCGCCGCCTGGGCGGTGCACTGGCTACGGCACCGGGACCGGGCCAGGGCGCACGCCGACCACCCGGTGATGGCGCACTTCTGGGGTGCCCCGGCGATGGCGCTGATGACCGTGGGAGCCGGTGCCCTGTCGCTGGGCGAGGACTGGTTGGGGGAGTCCCTCGCGCTGTGGACCGACGTGGTGCTGTGGTCGGCGGGTACCGCCCTGGGCCTGGTGACCGCGGTGTGGATTCCCTACCGGGTGATCACCGGGCACCGGGTCGCCGCGGACTCCGCGTTCGCGGGGTGGCTGATGCCGGTGGTGCCGCCGATGGTCTCAGCGGCCACCGGGCCCGCCCTGCTGCCCCACCTGCCGCCGGGGCAGGGGCGGCTCACCCTGGTGCTGGGGTGCTACGCCATGTTCGGCGTCAGCCTCTTCGCCAGCCTCGTCATCATCGTCCAGGTGTGGGGGCGCCTGGTGCACCACGGGATCGGCCCGGCGGCGATGGTGCCCACGCTGTGGATCGTGCTGGGCCCGCTGGGGCAGTCGGTCACCGCGGTCAACGTGCTCGGCTCCGTCGCCCCGCTGGCCCTGTCCGAGCGCCAGGCCGCGGCCGCGGACGCGTTCGGTTTCCTGTACGGGGTGCCGACCTGGGGTTTCGCGATGGTGTGGATGGCCCTGGCCGGGGCGTTGACGGTGCGCTCCGCACGCAGGCACCTGCCGTTCGCGTTGACCTGGTGGAGCTTCACGTTCCCCGTCGGCACCTGCGTCACCGGCACCAGTGCCCTGGCCACACGGCTGGACTCGGACGCGCTGACCTGGGCCGCGGTCGCGCTGTACGGGTTCCTGGTGCTCGCCTGGGCCACCGTGGCGGTGCGCACAGCGCGGGGATGCCTGCGGGGCGGCCTGTTCCTCCCGGCGGGCCGGTCCACAGTCGGGAGGTGACGTCCCCTGTCCGGGGCCCGGCGTCCGGCTTGCTCGCGCGAGCTGACACTGGCTGCTGCGATGTGGCACCGCTTCCGGACCGGCCAGGCGGTCAGCCGTTCACTGACCGCCTACGACCACTGACAGTACTCGGAAGGGCTCGTCCAGGGTGGGCGGTACTGCTGTCCTGGCGTGCCGACACCGGACGGGAGGTCAGGTGAGGACGCCAACGCGGGCGGCGAGGCCGCGCAGTTCCGCTGTGGTGCGCCCAGAAACGAGCAGCCCGGAGACCAGGGATTTCACCGCGGGCCGGGCGTGGGTTTCTTCAGGGGCATGGTGCTCGGCGATCAGGAGTGTGCGAATGCACTCATCCCTGCGCCCCCATCGCCCGAGCGCGGAGGCGACATCGGTGTAGTAACGGGCACGGCGTTCAGTGGTGGGCAACTTGTGCGGGGCCACAGTTTGAGCTGCGGCGAGGGCCGCGGAGGGGTCGCCTGCGGAGTTCTCGGCAGAGATGCGGTGAAGTTGGACGGTGGTGGGGCTGAAGCCGCCACCGTGGTCGTGCAGCAGCGTGGTGCCTCCGCGTTCGGAGGCGATTGCGGCGGCTTCGTCGGTCAACTCGCGCATTCCTGATACGTCACCGGCACGGGCGGCGGTGTACGCCGCGCACTGGACCAGCAGCCCGCGTTCGGCCGCGTGCGTCGGATGGCAGGTGCGCAGGCCAGGGTGGTCGGCTGCGTTCAGGGCGATGGACATCCCCTGCTCGTACCAGCCGGCCTTGCGAGCAAGGACGGCGAGCTGGCGGGCGGCTTCAGCGGTTAGCAGAGGGTCACCGCTGGCTTCGGCGGTTTGGCGTGCGCGGTCCGCGGCCATCCAGCCGAGCTGCTGCTCGTCGAGTTTGATCAGCATGCGCGTGACGAGCAGGTAGCTCCGGGCCAGAAATGCGCCGTGCTCCGCCCCCGAGGCAGCGCGTGCGTGGCCGGCGCAAAGGATCCGGGGCAGACGTACGGCCAGGCTGCCATACGCGCAAGTGTGGAAGTCGGTGAAGGCGCGGTCCAGGTCCGCGCGCAGGACCGCCGCCGACGGCACGGCGACATTGGCATGGAGGCCGAGCATGGCATCCCTCACACGGGCGACCAGGACCTCGCCGACGGCGAAGCCCTGGTCCGGCGTCTTACCAGTGGGCAACATCGGGGCGCCGACAGCCGCGGCAGCCGAGACCGCGAGATTCGCAAGCAACTGCCTGCGCATCACCGGACCTTCACCATCCTCCCGAGTCCCTCCTGCCAGCCTAGGGCTAGGAAAGCGGGGGTAGGCCGTGGCTGGGCCGATCGCGTGCCCATGTCGAACATCTGGCTGAGCAGTAAGGCCAAACGCCTGAAGCGGGATGTCGAGAGCGTCGGCGAAGCGCCGCAACACGACCGTGTCCGTCAGTGCCGAGACGCCGCGCTCGTACCGGGAGACCTGCGCAGCGGAGTAGCCGGTCAGCGCGCCAAGCTGGGCCAACGTCAGGCCCTGCTTTATGCGCGTGCGGCGAATCAGCTTACCGGGGGGCTCAGCCGCCGCGGGTAATTCCCGTCCTCTGACCGCGCCCATACCGTCCCTGCCCGTGACCGAGGGTGTGTCGCCCTCACCGTAGCGATGTCCAGCGGGCCGGCACAGGCGATTTGCAGCAGGTGCAAACGGCTTTGCGTTCGCCGCAAGCGCCCCTGCCTTCGGAACTGCCGGCGCGGTGTCCTCAAAGGGCAGTCGGCCCGCCAGACCGCGGGCCGCCACTCTGCAAGGAGGTGTGTGCGATGGGCGTGATCCAAAGGGCCGCAGGGACGGTACCCAGCGGCAAGGAAGGGGGTGCTTCCATGGAGAAAATCCTGGTCACCGGTGGTGCAGGATTCATCGGTTCCCACTTCGTCAAGCGAATCCTGAATGCAGACGATGTCGCCGAGGTGACCGTTCTCGACGCTCTCACGTACGCAGGACACATCGAGAACCTGGGCGTGGCGTTCCTCAGCCCAAAGCTGCGGTTCGTCCGCGGCAACATCCTCGACACCGCCCTCGTGGATGACCTCATGAGTCGGCACACGGCGGTGGTCCACTTCGCCGCCGAGTCCCACGTCGATCGGTCGTTCCACGCGGCCGGCGCCTTCATCACGACGAACGTGCACGGCACGCAGACCCTCCTCGATGCCGCGACGCGTCACGGCATCGAGCGCTTCGTGCACGTCTCGACGGATGAGGTCTACGGGCCGGTGCCCAAGGGCACCGCGACGGAGGAGTCCCCACTTCGGCCGTCCGTCCCCTACGCCGCGTCCAAGGCCGCGAGCGACCTCATCGCCCTCTCGTATTACCAGACTCACGGCGTGCCGGTCTGCGTGACCCGTTCCTCGAACAACTACGGTGCGCGCCAGCACCCCGAGAAGATCATTCCCCTGTTCATCACGCGGCTCCTCAAAGGGGAGAAGGCCACCCTGCACGGACGCGGCGAGCACGTCCGCAACTGGCTCCACGTCGAAGACAACTGCGCCGGCGTCGAGGCCGTCCTGCGCGGGGGCACCCCGGGGGAGGTCTACAACCTCGGCGGCGGCACCGACCTCACCAGCCGGGACCTCACCGAGCACATCCTGCACATCTGCGGCGCGACCTGGGAGAGCGTCGAGTACATCCCGGACCGGCAGGCGAATGACATCCGGTACTCGATCGACTGGAGCAAGGCCGCACAGCACGTCGGCTACCAGCCGGAACGGGACCTGGACGAGGGCCTCGCCGAGACCGCCGACTGGTACCGGCGCAACCCCGACTGGTGGATGCCCCTCGTGCGGACCCCGCAGGCCGCCCCCGCCCTGCGCGTTTTCACCGCTGCCCTGGCTGGGCGGTGACCGCCGTGCCGAGGCGCATCCTCGTCACCGGAGTCGGCGGCGCTCCCGGCTTCGACCTCGCCCGCTCCGTCCAGCGGCTCGGTTACAAGGTGCTCGCGGCCGACGCGGACCCGTACGCGGCCGGGCTCCTCCTTCCGGAAGTCACCGCACACGTCCTCCCGCCGGCGACGGACGCCGCGTACTGCGCCGGCATCCTCCGCCTCTGCGCGAAGTCCCGACCTGATGCCGTCCTCTCGACCGTCGAGCGGGAGCTCCCGCGGCTCATCGGGCTTCGCCGGCCGCTGGCGGACCTCGGCGTCACGACGTGGCTCCCCGGCCGGAACGCGGTCACGGCGTGCGGTGACAAAGCACGGTTCGCCGCGGTGCTCACCGAGCACGGTGTGCCGACCCCGCGCACCGTCCTCCCGGACGAACTCGAGCGCGCGCCGGATGGGCCCCTCGTCGTCAAGCCGCGGCACGGCCAAGGCGGAAAGGGCGTACAGGTGTGCCGCACGCGGGAGCAGGCCAATGTGCTGTGCGAGCTCACCCCGGCGCCGATCGTGCAGGAGTACGTCCGCGGGCGGGAGTTCACCGCGGACTGCCTCGTGGACCGCGCCGGCCGGGCCTCCGTGATCCTCCGGTACCGGCTTCTGGTCAAGGGCGGCCTCGCCGTCGTCTCGCGCACCTTCAGCGACCGCGAGGTGGAGCAGTGCACCCTCGCCGCCCTCTCCGCGACCGGCATCACCGGAGCGTGCTGCGTGCAGGGGTTCATCCGGGAGGACGGGCCGCAGCGGGTCGTCATCACCGAGGCGAACGCCCGGGTCGGCGGAGGATTCCCCGCCTCCGTCGCGGCAGGCGCGGATTACATCGGGCAGTACCTCCGCGGCCTCTTCCGCCAGGACATCGATCATGGCCGGCTCACGTACAACCCGGACGTCACCCTCACGAAGTACGTCGAGACGCTGACCACCAGCGAAGGGACGAAGCAATGAGCCACACCGTATCCCCGGACGTCGCGCGGAACGCGCGCCCGTACCTCTACGGTGGCGAGGTGGCCGCTCTCATTGAGGTGCTACGCGTCGGCCAGTACAACCACAGCACGGTAACGGATCAGTTCGAGCAGGAGATCGCCGCGTTCCTCGGCGTGCCGGACACTGTCGCGGTCGCCTCCGGCACAGCGGCAATCCACGTCGGTCTGCTCGCCGCCGGCGTGGGCCCGGGGCACGAGGTCCTGGTGCCCTCCTTCACCTTCTGCGCCACCGTCCAGGCGATCCTCGCTACGGGTGCCCGGCCGCGGTTCATCGAGGTCAATCCCCGTACCGGGTGCGTCGAGCCCACCGAAGTGCTGGCCGCTCTCACCCCGCACACCCGCGCTGTGCTGCCGGTCCTCTACAGCGGCCGGGCCGTTGACCTCACCCCGGCCCGCCCCGCGCTGGACGAGCAGGGCGTCGCTGTGATCGAGGACGCCGCCCAGGCGTTCGGTTCCTGGCAGGGAGAGGGCAGGGTCGGCGCGACCGGCGTCGTGACATGCTTCTCCTTCGGCCCGATCAAGAACCTCACGTGCGGGCTGGGCGGCATGGTCGTGCCCCGTACGCCGCTGGAGGCCGACATCTGCCGGCGGCTGCGTAGCCTCGGCATCGTGGAGTCCGCGGCCCACCGTGCGGAGGCGACGACATACACGGTGGACGGGTTCGGGATGCGCGTGCAGATGTCGGCGCTTAATGCCGCGATCGGGCTCGTGCAGCTCCGTCACTTCGCTGAGGCGCAGACCCGGCGCAGCGGCCTCTGGCGCGCGTACGCCGCCGCTCTGGAGGGTATCGACGGCATCGCCCTGGTTGACGCCGACGTAGACCAGACGGTCCCACCGATGTGTGCCGTCCGCATCTTCGACGGCCGCCGTGACCGCGTGTTCCGCACGCTCCGGGAACGCGGTATCGGCGTCGGCGCGCACTACCCGCCGAACCACACACAACCGGCGTTCGCCGAGTGGCACCGCCCGCTGCCGGTCACCGAGGCACTGGGCCGGCAGATCATGACCCTACCGTTCCACCAGCACCTCACGGAGGCTGACGCCGAACACGCCGTCAGCGAGCTCCGCCGTGCCCTCACCATGGGGGCGGGGCGGTGAGCGGCGCCCGGCCGCGGCGCCTGCTGACCGTGTGCCTCGGCAACCACTGCCGCTCACCGGTCGCGGCGCTCGTTCTTGGTGAACTCGGTGGCCGGGCTGTTGAGGTCCGTTCGGCCGGCACCCGGGACAAGTGGGTCGGCCACCCCGCACACACCCAGATGGTGCACGCCGCAGCGGCCGCCGGCTACGACCTCACCGCGCACCGCGGCGTGCACCTCAACCGCGGACTGCTGGAGTGGGCGGACATCGTCCTTGCGATGGACGCCGGCATCCTCGCTGTGGTGCGGGCCCTCGCCGGCGAGGTGACCGGGACGACGCTCGGCCCCTACCTGGAGGACCGGGACGTCCCCGACCCGTGGGGGAAGGAGCCGGCGGCCTTCGCCGACGTCGTCCGTCTCATTGAGGACGGCGCGCCCCGAAATCTTCCGTAGACCCCCGACCGGCGGGGTCAGCCGGACGCGGCGGAAAGCAGCACGTCCACGAGCCTGTCCGCCGCGTCTGGCCGTCCGTGCGCCCGGCACACCTCTGCCATCTCCGCACGGCGCGCCGGGTCGGTGAGGAGCGGCCCGAGAGCGTCCCGGAGCCGGTCCGCGGTGACGTCTCCCTCCAGGGCAACTGCCGCGCCCGCATCCTCCAGATGCCGGGCGTTGTGCGCCTGCTCGTTCCCAGCCGAGGAGGCGAGCGGCACGAAGACCGCGGGCTTGCCCAGGGCGGTGAGCTCCGCGAGGGTGCCGGCACCACTGCGGGAGACCACGACATCGGCGAGTGCTAGGACGTCGGGAAGCTCCGCGCCGACGAACCCGGTGAGGTAGTACCGGCCCCCGATCCCGGGTGGGAGCGCCGCTGCGCTGGCGCGCAGCCCCTCAACGTTCGCCGGCCCGCACTGGTGCACCACGTTGGCGCGTTCCAGCAGCCACGGCAGTGCATCCCGCACGACATCGTTGATCTGTTGGGCGCCCTGGGCACCGCCGGTGACGTAGAGCGTCGGAAGCCGCCGGTCGAATCCCGTCAGTCCGAGCGCGGCGACCGCCTTGTCCGCGTGCCCGCTGAGGATCTCGGGCCGCACCGGGTTTCCCGTGACGACTGCCGCGGACCGTACGGCCTCCGGAAGGAGCGGCAGCGTCGACTCCGATGACACGGCGATGCGCGCCGCCGACCCAGCCAGTTTCCGGTTCGCCAGTCCAAGCCGAACGGTCTGCTCGTGCAACACGAGCGGGCGCTTGCACAGCCGGGCGGCGAGACCGGCCGGGACGGCGACGTATCCGCCGGTCGCCAGCACGACGTCCGGCCGGAAGCCGCTGATCGTCTTCCGCGCCTGGGCGACACCCAGCGGCACCCGCGCCATGTCCCGGACGTTCGCCGGGGACACCATCTTGAGAGGGTTCGCGGCCCGGCGGATCTTGCCCGTCGCGACCGTCGTGAAGGCGATGCCTTCGGCCGGGGCGACGCGGGCCTCCAACCCCTCGGGGGTCCCGATCCAGAGGACGTCAAGCGCGCGGCCTTCGACCGCCAGTCGCGCCTGCAACGCCCGGACCGCGGTGAGCGCCGGGTAGGTGTGGCCCCCAGTTCCGCCGCCAGACACAATCAGGCGAAAGGTCAGCTTCGCGGCAATACGGTTATAACTAGGGGTAGCCATGGTATTCCTACCTTCAGGGCGATCTACGCAGTCAAGAGCCGCCCGCGGACGTATGTGTTCCGCATCACACTAGACGAGAGTCCAGACGGCACCGTTGCGGTCAGTGATTGCTTGACCTGCTGCCCTGTCCTTGTCGTTGTGTCAGATCGGCAGCGAGCACGAGGATTCGGCACAAGACCCGGGCTGCCACTCTCTCCCTTGCGGGCCGACCACAGCAACTGCGGGTGACGTCCCGCAAGGTCGCTGGATTCATGCAACTTAGTCGTGGCCGGTCGAGACCCAGACGTCGATCTTGACGTTGTTCGGGGGCACGAACTCGATCTTGGGGTCCTGGTCCACCACGACGCCCTCGCCGTAGAGGGTCTCGTTCTCCTTCTTCTCCACCAGCTCCCAGTCCGCCGCCTCGGCGCACTCCTGGACCTCGTCGATGTCCGCACCGACGAAGCTGGGGATCATGATCTTTCCACCGATCTCGGTGGGCTTGGTGCACTCCGACGCCTTGACCTGCTTGTACGGGTTGCCGGGCTTGACGCTCGGGGTGTCGTCGGTCGGGTCGTCCGTGGGGTCGTCGGTCGGTTCGTCGGTGGGGTCGTCCGTGGGCTCGTCGGTCGGGTCGTCGATGGGGTTGGTGGTACTGCTCCAGGTGTCGGTCGGTTCGTCGTCGGCCTGGTCGTTCGAGTCACCGCGGGTGGATATCACGACGATCACCACCACCAGCAGCGCCAGCACGGCCGCGACGACGCCGATGACCACCCCGGAGTTGCTGCGCCCGCCGTTCGGCGGCCGACCGTGCCCGGGTGGCGGCTGGGTGTTGAACGGCGGCGGGGTGCCGGGGCCCGGCTGGTGGACCGGTGTCGGGTACCCGCCCATGCCCATCGGTGCGGGCGTCGGCGTCTGGTGGGGCATCGGCGCCGGCGGGGGCGTCTGCGGGCCGAACGGCGGCGGGGGCGTGGGCTGGTACGGGGTCTGGACCGAGCCCTGCGGGCCCGGCAGGCCACCGGAGACCGGGGGGAAGACCGCCGAGGAGACGGCCTGGCCGGCACCGTGGGCCCGCGGGCCCTCACTGATGATCAGCGGTGTGTTGCCGGTGTTCCCGCTGTGGTTGACCCGCCTGGCCTCGTCGCGCATGGCCTCGGCGGTGGGGAAGCGCTCCGCCGGGTTCTTCCGGAGCGACCGGGCCACCAGCGCGTCCACCGCGGGCGGTACCGCCTGGTTGATCGACGAGGGCGCCGGCGGCTCCTCCTGGACGTGCTGGTACGCGATCGCCAACGGGGAGTCCCCGTCGAAGGGCAGGCGGCCGGTGAGCAGCTCGAACAGCATGCAGCCGACCGAGTACAGGTCGGACCTGGCGTCCACGCCGCGGCCCAGGGCCTGCTCGGGGGAGAGGTACTGGGGGGTGCCGACCACCATGCCGGTCTGGGTCATCGAGGTGACCCCGGACTGGAGGGCCCGGGCGATGCCGAAGTCCATGACCTTGACCACACCGCGGGCGGTGATCATCACGTTGCCCGGCTTGATGTCCCGGTGCACCAGGCCCATCTCGTGGCTGGCCTCGAGCGCGGCCAGCACGTCGGCGGTGATGCTCAGGGCCTTCTCGGTGGGCATGGCCCCGTGCCGGGCTATGTCCTCGTCCAGCACGTCGCGCAGCGGTTTGCCCTCGACGTACTCCATGACGATGTACGGCACCGCGGCACCGTCGATGCTGTCCTCGCCGGAGTCGAAGACGGAGACGATGTTGGTGTGGTTGAGTTTGGCGACGGCCTGGGCCTCGCGCCGGAAACGTTCACGGAAGGACGCCTCACGGCCGAGCTCCGTGTGCAGGGTCTTCACCGCGACTCGCCGGTCGAGCACCGTGTCGTAGGCCAGGTGGACCGATGCCATTCCCCCTTGGCCCAGGAGGTGTTGGAGTTCGTACCGGCCGTTGCCGACCGAATGCCCCCCAGCACCGCCGTTCCGTGCGCCGTCCCCGCTCATCTGATGGATCCCCCTCGGCGCACCGCGCACCTTACTCTCGTGTCTGGCTCTGCCCGCCAAGTCTGCCCTAGCGCCCTGACACGTCAAGTTGCTTGACCGTTCCGTCACCGGATGCCCAATACCCCGCCACCACGGTTATCGGATTGCGATGAACGCGCCACAGACCGTGTGTCCGAGTGCGCTGTTCCTCTTTGTTTCCAAGGAATTTGAGTGCGCCCCCGCGGGGCCCCGGCGTCCCGCGAGCGGCGGGGGGAAGGCGCTTGCGGGTGCCGGAAATCGTGGGGTACCGCCCGTTCCATCCGTAGTGACTGGTCTCGCTGCCATTCCCGAAGCGGTAGCGTGCTGAGGGAGAGACGACCGTGTACGAGCCGGAGAGCGACGGCGAGGACTAATGGCACCCACGCACGCCGATGGGGGCTCCGGGCCCGATCGACCCACCGGTGGAGAGGGCCCGCAGGACGGGCCCGACCAGTGGGGCAACAACGGCAAGGTGGGCGAGGGCCGTTACCGCCTGACCCGCAGGCTGGGCCGTGGCGGGATGGCCGAGGTGTTCGCGGCGGAGGACGTCCGCCTCGGCCGCACCGTGGCGGTCAAGCTGCTGCGCGCCGACCTCGCGGCCGACACGGTGGCCAAGGCGCGTTTCACCCGCGAGGCCCAGTCGGTGGCCGGGCTCAACCACCACGCGGTGGTCGCGGTCTACGACTCCGGCGAGGACCAGCTCGACAACGGCCAGACGGTGCCGTTCATCGTGATGGAGCTCGTCGAGGGGCGCACCATCCGCGAGCTGCTGCTGAACGCCGAGGCCCCGCCGTTGGAGCAGGCCCTGGCCATCGTCTCGGGGGTGCTGGCCGCGCTCAGCTACAGCCACCAGCGCGGCATCGTGCACCGGGACATCAAGCCGGCGAACGTCATCATCACCAACGAGGGCGCGGTGAAGGTGATGGACTTCGGCATCGCCCGGGCCCTGCACGCGGCGGGAAGCACCATGACCCAGACCGGGATGGTCATGGGCACCCCGCAGTACCTCTCCCCCGAGCAGGCGCTGGGCCGGGCCGTGGACGCCCGCAGCGACCTCTACGCCACCGGCTGCATGCTCTACGAGCTGCTCGCGCTGCGTCCGCCGTTCGTCGGCGAGACGCCCCTCTCGGTGGTCTACCAGCACGTCCAGGACCCTCCGGCGGCTCCGTCGGAGATCAGCGAGCGGGTGCCCCCGGAGCTGGACGGCCTGGTGCTGCGGGCGCTGGCCAAGGAGCCGGACGACCGTTACCAGAGCGCCGAGGAGATGTCCGGCGAGATCCAGTACGCGCTGCGGATGCTCTCCAGCGAGGGCGGCCACACCGGCACCTGGGCCACCGGTCACAGCGGGCCCACCACCCCGCCGATGGGCACCCCGCTGGCGACGACGATGGCGGTCGTCCCGCCCGAGGACGGACCGCTGGGGCCCCCGTTGCTGATCGGGCCGCCCGACGGCGGTGACCACCAGCCCCGCCGGCGGGGGCGCAGGGTGGTGCTGGTCGCGGTGGTGGCCGTGCTCGCGATCAGCGTGGGCGTCTTCGCCGCGATCAAGGGCTCGCTCGACGACGAACCGAGCGGCAGCCCGAAGCGGACCACCAGCGAGGCGCCCCAGAACCCGGGCAAGAAGCCGAAGGCCTCCCCCGAGCAGGAGAGCACCCCGGACGACCCCACCGGGGGCGACGAGGGCGGCGACACCTGGACGGAGCCGGAGACCTACGACCCGACCACCGACTCCACACCGAGCTGGGACCACACCTCGACGGAGACCAGCGAGCCCACCGGCGGGGAGACCTCGACCCAGACCACCACCCCGCCGCCGGACGGGTCGGATCCCCCGACGGACCCGACGGGGGACCCGACCCCCACGGACACCGGCACCGACGACACCTCTGCGGGCACCGTCGAGGGCACCGACGTCGGGGGTACGGACGCCGGCACCGGCGAGACCACGGGCCAGCAGGGCTGACGGGCCCCGGGCCGGAGCCGGCTCCGGGGTCAGGCCGTGAACGCCTCGAGCACCGCCTCGTACTCGCGCGTCCACCACACCACGAGCGCCGCGGTGGAGGGGAACAGCGGGTCGGCCCTGCGGTCGAGGTGCTGGTAGCGCCAGCGCAGCGTCCAGAAGTCGTTCAGCCGTTCCCACCACACCCGGTGGACCGCGGCGCCGAGCTCCTGTGGCGACACCCCGGCCGCCTGCCGGTAGGCCCGGGCGTAACGGCGCACCTTGGCCAGGTCGAGTTCGCCCTCGCTGGGTTCTGACTCCAGGAAGAAGATGGCCGCGGCGCGCACCGCCTCCTCGGCCCGCGGCTGCTCGGCGAGCCGGTCCCAGTCCAGGATCGCCACCGGCTCCGAGCCGCGGTAGAGCAGGTTCAGGGGGTGGAAGTCGCCGTGCACCCAGCCCACCTCCGGCTGGGAGCCGTCCCTGGGGCGTCGGTGCGCCAGTCGGTCGAGCAGCGCCCTGCGCTCCAGCAGCCTCCGCTCGGCGAGGTCGTCGAAGGCGTCCCGGGGGGACTGCCTGCGGACCAGTTCGAGCAGCTCGCCGATGAGGGCGTCGGTGTCGTCGGGGTCCGCGGCGGCGTACCTGGAGGTCCGGGGCCGGCCCGGCACGGGCGGTTCGGGGTCACTCGTTCCGGTGTCCTGGACCTCGGCGAGCGAGGTGTGCACCAGGCCGAGCAGGGCTCCGAGCCGGGCGGCCTGGTCCGCGCTGAGCTCCGTGCCGTTCCGGTGGCGCCCGTGCACCCACGGGTAGAGGCCGAAGCGGCGCTCCTCGAAGACCGCGACGGTGCGTCCCCGCTCGTCGGCGAGCGGGGGGGCGACGGGCACGCCGAGCTCGTCCAGCCGGACGGTGGCCTGGTGCTGGTGGGCGATGGATGCCTCGTCGGCGTCCAGGTAGTGCTTGAGGAAGAACTCGCCGCTGGTCGTGCACAGCCGGTAACCCCGGTTCAGCAGACCCTCGGCCACCGGTTGGCAGGAGAGCGGGGCGCCGGCGCCGTACCGACGCAGCAGGGCGTCGAGCAGACTCCGTGTCGGCGCCGTTGCCTGACAGTGAGTCACGGGCAGATGCTAGTTCACGCGGGGGCGCACAACCGGCGCACTCTGCCATGGAGGAGTGCGCCCCGTCCGGCTCCCCCACCGGTCCCGGTGTCCGTGCCCGCCCGGGCCGCCCGGCAAGGGGGCGCCAGCGGAGGTCAGGGCACGTCGGACCCGTCGGTGGGGGAGTGCGGGAGATTCATCCGGGCGGCATAGACCGCGGCCTGGGTGCGCCGGGCCATCCCCAGCTTGGCGAGGAGCCCGGACACGTAGTTCTTCACCGTCTTCTCGGCCAGGCCGAGACGCTCGCCGATCTCCCGGTTGGACAGGCCGTCGCCGAGCAGGACCAGGATGCGGCGCTCACGTTCGGTCAACCCCGGCGGTCGTCCCCCGCCGTCCCCGGCCGGCGCCCCGGAGTCCCGCGGGCACAGCCGCCGGACGGCGTGCGCGGTCCACGCCGCGTCCAGCAGCCACTCCCCCGCCGCCACCCGGCGCACCGCGTCCAGCAGGTCCGCGTCCCGGATTCCCCGGAGCACACAGCCGACCGCCCCCGCCCGGATCGCCTCCAGCAGGGCCTCGTCGTCGAGGTAGGGAGCGAGCACCAGACAGGCCACCTCCGGCCGGGCGAGCCGGACCCCGCGGCAGACCTCGGCCCCGCTGACGTCCGGCGGGGACATGGTGAGGACGGCGACGTCCGGGCGGACCAGGGGGATGCGGGCCAGGGCCGCGGACCCGGTGGTGGCCTCGCCGACGACCTCGATCCCCGCCGCACCGGCGAACAGCCGGTGGAGGCCCCGGCGTACCACTTCTTGATCTTCTAGTAGGAAAACAGTGATGCGCCCGTTTTCTCCCACCGGCACAGAATCGCACACGATCGCCGGTCGAAGGCTCTTACGCAGGTCGGCCGCTCGGGATACCGTGCCGTTGTCCCGGTGGCCGCACCACGGCGACACATCCTCGGATTCCCTAGTAAACGGGGGTGAACGGAGCCCTTCGCGCCTCTGCGCGCCCCATGGGTAACGTTCGTCGTGCAGGCTCGTCACCGGGACGCGCTGTCACACCCGGAGCCTCCCTCCGCCAGCCATCAGGTGGAGGGGTCAGCCGCACCCACCCCGTGCGGACTCGGCGGCACCGGGCGAACCGGCAGGCCGTCGGAGACCCCGGGGGCCGGACAGACCGAGGAGTGAACGTGACCGTCGAAAGCACGGCGGGGGCCCGTAAGGCGCCAGGTGCCGCCAAGAAGGCCGCCGCCCGCGGCAGCACCAAGACCAGCGGCAGCACCAAGACCAGGGGAGCGCGCGCTGCCCGCAACGCTCCGGCGAAGCCGGAGATCGTCCAGTTGCTGACGCCCGAGGGCAAGCGCGTCTCGCACCCGGAGTACTCGATCGACCTGACCTCCGACGAGCTGCGCGGACTGTACCGGGACATGGTCCTGACCAGGCGTTTCGACGGTGAGGCCGCGGCCCTGCAACGCCAGGGCGAGCTGGGCCTGTGGGCGTCCCTGCTCGGCCAGGAGGCCGCACAGATCGGGTCGGGTCGAGCGCTGCGCGACGACGACTACGTGTTCCCGACGTACCGGGAGCACGGGGTGGCCTGGTGCCGCGGTGTCGACCCGCTGAACCTGTGCGGGATGTTCCGGGGGGTGAACCACGGCGGCTGGGACCCCAACCAGAACAACTTCCACCTCTACACCATCGTCATCGGCTCCCAGACCCTGCACGCCACCGGCTACGCCATGGGGGTGCAGAAGGACGGAGCGGACTCCGCGGTCATCGCCTATTTCGGTGACGGCGCCTCCAGCCAGGGAGACGTCAACGAGGCGTTCACCTTCGCCGCCGTCTACAACGCGCCGGTGATCTTCTTCTGCCAGAACAACCAGTGGGCGATCTCCGAGCCGACCGACCGGCAGACCAGGGTCCCGCTGTACCAGCGGGCCGGCGGCTTCGGCTTCCCCGGGGTGCGGGTGGACGGCAACGACGTGCTCGCCGTGATGGCCGTCACCCGTGCGGCCCTGGAGCACGTGCGCTCCGGCAACGGCCCGATGCTGATCGAGGCGTTCACCTACCGGATGGGCGCCCACACCACCTCGGACGACCCCACCCGCTACCGCCACGACAGTGACCTGGCGGCCTGGCGGCTCAAGGACCCGATCACCCGGTTGCGTACCCACCTCACCGATCTCGACGCGGCCGACCAGGCGTTCTTCGACGCCGTGGAGAAGGAGAGCGACGCCTTGGCCAAGCGCGTCAGGGAGGGCGTGCGCAGCATGCCGGACCCGGGCGCCATGGAGATGTTCGAGCACATCTACGCCGACGGCCATGCGCTCGTCGACGAGGAGCGTGCCGCGTTCGCCGAGTACCAGTCCTCGTTCGTCGACTCCGAGGGGCACTGACCATGACCGCCATGCCCATTGTCAAGGCCATCAACGCCTCGCTGCGCACCGCCCTGGAGAACGACCCCAAGGTCGTGATCATGGGTGAGGACGTCGGCAAGCTCGGCGGGGTCTTCCGGGTCACCGACGGTTTGCAGAAGGACTTCGGGGACGACCGGGTGATCGACACCCCGCTCGCCGAGTCCGGGATCATCGGCACCGCCATCGGCCTCGCGCTGCGCGGCTACCGCCCGGTCGCCGAGATCCAGTTCGACGGCTTCATCTTCCCCGCCTTCGACCAGATCGTCACCCAGCTCGCCAAGATGCACGCCCGTTCCCTGGGCAAGGTGAAGCTGCCCGTGGTGGTGCGGGTTCCCTACGGCGGCGGCATCGGCGCCGTCGAACACCACAGCGAGTCCCCCGAGGCGTACTTCGCCCACACCGCGGGACTGAAGGTGGTCACCCCGGCCAACTCCGCGGACGCCTACTGGATGCTCCAGCAGGCGATCCAGAGCGACGACCCGGTGCTCTTCTTCGAGCCCAAGGCCAGGTACTACGACAAGGGTGAGGTCAACGCCGACGCCATCCCGGACCCGCTGCACGCGGCCCGGGTGGTGGCCGAGGGCAGTGACCTGACCATCGCCACCTACGGGCCGCTGGTCAAGGTGGCGCTGGAGGCGGCGACCGCCGCGGCCGAGGACGGGCACAGCGTCGAGGTCGTTGACCTGCGCTCGCTGTCCCCGCTCGACTTCGACACCCTCCAGGCGTCGGTGGAGCGGACCGGGCGCCTGGTGGTGGCGCACGAGGCTCCGGTGTTCCTCGGCCTCGGTGCCGAGATCGCGGCCCGGATCACCGAGCGCTGCTTCTACCACCTCCAGTCACCGGTGCTCCGGGTGGGCGGTTTCCACGCGCCCTACCCGCCGTCCCGGCTGGAGGACGAGTACCTGCCCGACCTGGACCGGGTACTGGACGCCGTCGACCGCGCGTTGGCGTACTGATCGTGGATCGAGGAGAGTTGTGACCGTGACCGCACAGCGCTTCCGCGAGTTCAAGATGCCCGATGTGGGAGAAGGACTCACCGAGGCCGAGATCCTCAAGTGGTACGTCGCCCCGGGCGACACCGTGACCGACGGACAGGTCGTCTGCGAGGTGGAGACGGCCAAGGCCGCCGTCGAGCTGCCGATCCCGTTCGACGGGGTGGTGCACGAGGTGCGCTTCCCCGAGGGGACGACGGTGGACGTCGGCCAGGTGATCATCGCCGTGGACACCATGCCGGGCTCCGGCGGGGCGGACCAGCCCCCCGCGGCCGAGCCCGCCCCCGCGTCCGCGGGGCAGGTGGAGCCGGCCGCTGAGGCGGAGCCGGAGCAGCGCCCGCAGCGGCAGGCGGTGCTGGTCGGCTACGGCCCCAGGACCGGGACCGCCAAGCGCCGCCAGCGCAAGCCCCAGGTACCGTCGGCCGCCCCGTCCGCCAACGGTGCGTCGGCCTCCGTGCCGGCCCCAGCCCCGGCAGCCGTGCCGGCCCCGGCCCCCGCCCCGGCGTCCGTGCCCGCCCCGGCGTCCGGGCCCGCCCCGGCGTCCGCGCCGGGCCCCAAGCCGCTGGCCAAGCCGCCGGTGCGCAAGCTGGCCAAGGACCTCGGGGTGGACCTCGCGACGGTCCGCCCGACCGGCCCCGGTGGCATCGTCACCCGGGAGGACGTGCACGCCGCCGTGGCGGCGACCGCCGAACCCGCCGCCGGGGCGGTGACCCCGGCCGCGACCGCCCCGACGGACGTGGCCCCGACCGGTGCCACCCCGACCGGCCCGGAGACGGCCGCCGGCGCACCGGGGTGGGCGGCCAGGGAGACCCGGGTGCCGATCAAGGGCGTGCGCAAGGCCACGGCCCAGGCGATGGTCGCCAGCGCCTTCACCGCGCCGCACGTCACCGAGTTCGTCACGGTGGACGTCACCCGCACCATGAAGCTGGTCCGCGAGCTCAAGGAGGACCCGGACCTGTCGGGTCTGCGGATCAACCCGCTGCTGCTGGTGGCCAAGGCCTTCCTGATCGCCATCCGGCGTCATCCGGAGGTCAACGCGGCCTGGGACGAGGCGGCACAGGAGATCGTGCACAAGTCCTACGTCAACCTGGGCATCGCCGCGGCCACCCCGCGCGGACTGATCGTGCCCAACATCAAGGACGCCGGGGCCAAGACGCTGCCGGAGCTGGCGTCGGCACTGGCCGAGCTGGTCAGCACCGCGCGGGACGGTCGGACCGCCCCCGCGGACATGCAGGGCGGAACGGTGACCATCACCAACGTCGGCGTCTTCGGGGTGGACACCGGCACGCCCATCCTCAACCCCGGCGAGTCGGCGATCCTGGCGTTCGGTCAGATCCGGAAGCAGCCGTGGGTGCACAAGGGCAAGGTGGTTCCGCGTGACGTGACCACACTGGCGCTCTCCTTCGACCACCGCCTGGTGGACGGGGAACTGGGTTCCAAGGTCCTCGCGGACGTGGCCGCGGTCCTGGAGCGGCCCAGGCGCCTCACCACCTGGGGCTGACCCCCACTCAGGACGACCCCGTGCGGAACCCTCCGCGCGGGGTCGTTCGGCGTTCCGGCGCCGGCACGGCCGCCCGGAAGCGGCCCGCGGACCGCACCCGTCCGGGATGCGGACGGCGGTGGGCAGGCGCCCCTGTTGTATCTATGATGCATCCATCATGACGACCCCCGCCGCCTCCCGCACCGCTACCCAACCGTTGACCCCCGCGGTGGCCAGGCCCAAGGCCCCCGCCGCTGAACGCGTCTACCTCCACGTCAAGAAGGCCGTGCTCGACCGCACCTACGAGGGCGGCACCCTGCTCACCGAGGGGGACCTGGCCGAGGCGGTCGGCGTCTCCAGGACACCGGTCCGCGAGGCGCTGCTGCGGCTGGAGGCGGAGGGGCTGCTCAAGCTCTACCCGAAGAAGGGCGCCCTGGTCACGACCGTCTCCGCCCAGGAGATCGCCGATGTGGTGGAGACCAGACTGCTCGTCGAGGAACACGCGGTGCGCAAGGTCGTGCCCGCGCCCGCCCGGCTCCTGGACCGTCTGGAGGGACTGCTCCACGAACAGCGGGACCGGGCCGGGGCCGGGGACCTCGCCGGGTTCGCCGTGGCCGACCGGGCGTTCCACGCGGCCATCGTGCGGGCCGCGGGCAACCGCATCCTGGAGCAGCTCTACGACCAGTTGCGGGACCGTCAGCTCCGGATGGGCGTCGCGGTGATGCACGCCGAACCGGACCGGGTGAGCCGCAGCCTGGAGGAGCACACCGAGATCCTGGGCTCGCTGCGGGACGGGGACGCCGTGACCGCGGCCGAGCAGGTGCGCCGGCACGTGAGCCGGGTGCGGACCCTGGTGGCCCGACCATGAGCGGCTCAGCCGCGCGGGGCTCGGCGGTGGGCGGTCACCTGGCCCCCGGCGAGCCACCGGGCGGGCGGCAGGCCACGGTCATGTGGGGCATCGGCGTCATGGTCTACGTCATCGCCGTGGTGCACCGCAGCAGTCTGGGCATCGCCGGGATGGACGCCGCCGAGCGGTTCGGGGTCGGCGCCTCGGCGCTGTCCACGTTCTCCATCCTGCAGGTGCTGGTCTACGCGGCGATGCAGATACCCGTCGGGCTCCTGGTGGACCGGTTCGGTGCCAAGCGGATGCTCAGCCTGGGGATCGTGCTGTTCACCGCGGGGCAGCTCGGGTTCGCCCTGTCCACCGGGTACGGGCCCGCGCTGGCCTCCCGGGCGGTGCTGGGCTGCGGTGACGCCATGACCTTCGTCAGCGTGCTGCGGCTCGGCGCGCTGTGGTTCCCCGCGCGCAGGGGCCCGCTGATAGCCCAGTTCGCCGCGCTCTTCGGCATGGCCGGCAACCTGGTCAGCACCCTGCTGCTCACCCGGCTGCTGGACTCGGCCGGCTGGACCCGCACCTTCGTGGGCACCGCGCTCGGCGGCGCGGTGGCGCTGGTGCTGGTGCTGGCCCTGCTCCGGGACCGGCCCCACGGCTCGGGGGCCAGACCCGCCCACGGCCGCGGTGCCGGCGCCCTGCGACAGCAGATCGCCGCCGCCTGGCGGGAGCCGGGCACCAGGCTCGGGATGTGGACGCACTTCACCACGCAGTTCCCGGCGATGGTCTTCCTGCTGCTGTGGGGGATGCCCTTCCTGGTGGAGGCCCAGGGTCTCGGGCGGGACACGGCGGGTGCCCTGCTGACCCTGCTGGTCATCTCCAACATGGTGCTGGGCATGGTCTTCGGCCAGGTGATCGCCCGGCACCACCGGGCAAGACTGCCGCTGGTCCTGGGGGTGATCGCGGCCACCGCGCTGGCCTGGGCCGCGGTGCTGGCCTGGCCCGCGGACCACGTTCCCATGTGGCTGTTGGTGGTGCACGCCGTGGTGCTCGGCGCCTGCGGGCCGGCCTCCCTGGTGGGCTTCGACTTCGCCCGCCCGGCCAATCCCCCGCAGCGGCTGGGCACCGCCTCCGGGATCGTCAACATGGGCGGCTTCGTCGCGACCATGCTCGCGCTGCTGACCGTGGGGCTGCTGCTCGACGTGGTGGACGGCGGCTCCGCCGGCGGTGCGCACTCGGCCCACGGGTACCGGATCGCGTTCTGCTCGCTGTTCGTCCTCCAGGCACTGGGAGCCAGCCAGATCCTGCGGCTGCGCGGTCGCGCGGCCCGGCTGGAACGGGAACGGATAGCCGCGAGCCGGGTCGAGGTCGTCCATGTCCCGGCCGCGGCCAACTGAGCCGCTCCGTACGCTCCCCGGCGTGCCCGGGGGCCGTCCCCCCGCGGGACACCGCTGTCGTCGGCGGGCCGGGAACCGCGCCGGGCGCCGGTGACGTCCCACCAGTGTGTCGCACACCCCTGTTCACCAGGACCGCACGTCCGTCGCGGGCCCGCGTGCGCCACGCGTCCACCGTGCCCGCGGCAGAGGGTGACGCGGGCTGGTCGCAGGTGGCCCTCCGGGGTCGCCGTGCCGAGGGCCCGTGGGCAACGACCGCTGGGAACGAGGGGGCGCCGACACCCGGGGCGGACCCGGCCAGCGGAAGCCGCGGCGCGCCCGGCGCCGGGCGTCCCGCGGCCACCACGTCCCGCTCAGGGGGTGACCGCCATCGCCGCCATGATCGCCTGGCCGAGCTGTTGGTCGCCCTCCACCTTCACCTGCGCCGCCCCGGGGCGGACCCGCCCGCACTGGAGCTGGAAGTACGTCTCCCAGTCCATGCTCAGGGTCACCGCCGGACCGAGCGAGACCCGGCCGTCCACCGAGCCCCAGCCCTTGGCGTCCACCCGGACCGTGCGCATGAACTCGATCGCCCCGTGGACGTCGAAGACGACCGCGGAGTTCGGGGCCGCGCCCGCGTCCTTCGCCACCACCTTGGGCAGCGTGGTCACCAGCCACTCCCGGGTGATCTGCCCGCCGGGGGAGTCCAGGTTGCCGGGCCGTCCCAGAGCGCGGCGCACGTCCTGCTCGTGCACCCACACGTCGATCGCCCGCAGCGTCAGCAACCGCTCCAGGGTGACCTCCCGGCCCATGGGCCCCCGGACCGTCGCCTCGGGACCGCGCGTCTCGTTCCTGAGCTGGCGGCTGCGCCGGATGATGGTGTACTCCAGTTCGGCTGTCATCTCCGGCCCGGTGTGGCAACGGCGTACGTCCACCGGGACCTCCGTGTACCGCGACCGCTCGTCCACCACATGGCGCAGGTCACGGGGGAGGGTGTGGATGGGGCGGGGGTCACCGAGCAGCTCACACTCGACGCCGATCACATGCGAGACGATGTCACGCACCGACCAGCCGGGGCACGAGGTGGCACGGTTCCACTCCCCCTCCGACAGGGGGGCGCACAGCTCGGATATCGCTTCGATGGAGTGGGTCCAGGCATCGACATAGGGCTGAAGATTCTGATGGACGGTCACGTGACCCCTCGGACGGTTCGGAGCGCGCTGGTGTCTGGCTTAAGTTACGCTGCCCCCGAGTACGGTGGCAGTGCTTTCGAGTGACGATCGTAGGGCCGAACGCGGGGCCCGGACTCCTGGGTGGTGGTACCGTGCGCGCCTCACTGTTGCAGATCGCCGTGGAACCGGACGAGTCGGTGGAAGACCGGCGGGAGCGGGCCGCAGCCCTGGTGCGTGCCGAGTCCGACGCGGACCTGGTGGTGCTGCCCGAGCTGTGGACGGCGGGCGCGTTCGCCTACTCCGCGTGGTCCGACGCGGCGGAGCCGGTGGACGGTCCCACGGCCGGGGCGATGGCCGCGGCGGCCCGGGACGCCGGGGTGTGGTTGCACGCGGGCAGCATCGTGGAGCGCGCGCCGGCGGGCAGTGACCCCCTGGAGGGGGAGGGCCGGCTCTACAACACCTCACTTCTCTTCGACCCCAGCGGCACCCTGCGCCACACCTACCGCAAGATCCACCGCTTTGGCTTCGACACCGGTGAGGCGGTGGCCATGGGCGCGGGCCAGCGGATCGTCGCCGCGGACACCCCGCTGGGCACCCTGGGCCTGGCCACCTGCTACGACCTGCGCTTCCCCGAGCAGTTCCGGTTGCTGGTGGACGCCGGCGCCGAGGTGCTCGTGGTGCCCGCGGGATGGCCGGCCGGGCGCAGGGAGCACTGGCGGCTGCTGGTCAGGGCCCGCGCCGTGGAGTGCCAGGCATACGTCCTGGCCTGCTGCGACGCCGGTGAGAACGGGGGAGTTGAGCAGGCCGGGCACAGCATGGTGGTCGATCCCTGGGGCGAGGTGCTGGCGGAGGCCGGCGCGGGCGAGGAGGTCCTGCGGGTGGAGGTGGACCCGACCCGGGTGGCGCGGGTGCGGGCCGACTTCCCGGTGCTGCGGGACCGGGTGCTCGGGCTTCCGGAGCCCCGGCGGTAGCCGCCGGGGCGTCCGGGCGACCTCACCCCTGGAGGAACGCCAGGATGGTGCTCGCCATGAGGAACGGGTCGTCAGCCCCGCACAGCTCCCGGGTGGAGTGCATCGACAGCGCGGCCACCCCCACGTCCACCGTGCCGATGCCCAGCCGGGCCGAGGTGATCGGCCCGATGGTGGTGCCGCAGGGCACCGTGTTGTTGGAGACGAACGACTGCCAGGGCACCCCGGCCCGCTCGCAGGCGTCCACGAACACCGCCCGGCCGGCGGCGTCGGTGGCGTAGCGCTGGTTGACGTTGACCTTCAGCATCGGTCCGCCGTTGGCGATCGGGTGGTGGCCCGGCTCGTGGCGTTCCGCGTAGTTGGGGTGGACCGAGTGACCCATGTCGCAGGACATGCAGAACGACCCGGCCAGGGCACGGGCCCGGTCCTCCAGCGAGCCGCCGCGCGCCGCCACCGAGCGTTCCAACACCGTGCCGAGCAGGGGTCCCTGGGCGCCGGTGTCCGACTGGCTGCCGTTCTCCTCGTGGTCGAACGCGGCCAGGACCGGCACGTACCGCGGGTCGGTTCCGGCCACCCGGGCCAGCGCGGCGGCGCCGGCGTGCACCGAGAGCAGGTTGTCCAGGCGGGGCGCGGCCAACAGTTCGCCGTCCCGGCCCAGGTAGGCGGGTGGCTGCACGTCGTGCAGCATCAGGTCCCAGCCGACGACCCGGTCGGCAGGGACCCCGGCCTCCGCGGCGACGAAGTCGATCAGGGCGCCCTCCCGCACCGGGCCCAGGCCCCAGACCGGGGTGAGGTGGCGCTGCTTGTCCAGTGTCAGGGCCTCGTTGACGCCGCGGTCGAGGTGGATGGCGAGCTGGGGAACCCGCAGCAGCGGGCGGTTGACCAGCACGTCCCGGGTCTCACCGCCGCGCAGCACGAGCCGTCCGGAAAGCCCGAGGTCACGGTCGAGCCAGGTGTTGAGGAGCGGACCGCCGTAGATCTCCACGGCCACCTGCCGCCAGCCCGCGGACCCGGTGTCGGGCAGCGGCTTGACCCGCAGGTTGGGGGAGTCGGTGTGCGCGCCGACCACCCGGAACGGGGTGGCGGGCGCGGCGCCGTCCGGCACGTACCAGGCGATCAGCGCCCCCCGGCGCAGCACGTAGCGCCCCCCGGCACCGCCGTCCCAGGCGTCCGTCTCCTCGACCCGCCGGAATCCCGCCTCCTCCAGCCGGGCGGCGGCGTTCGCCACCGCGTGGTACGGGGAGGGGCTCGCCTCGACGAAGGCGATCAGGTCGTCGGTGTGTCGGCGGTCGAATGCCGTGGGCATGGCTGCTCCTGCTCCCCGTGGGCGGGCCGGTCGTGAATGGCTGGAAACCAATCTAGGGGCCGGCTTCCCACGGGTGTGCCCCAACAGCGCGGGTCCCCGCACCGGAGGCAGCGGTGCGGGGACCCGTGGGCCCTGGTCGTGGCCAGGGCACCCGCCCGGGATCGTCCCGGCCGGGTGTTCGGTCAGAACGCCTCTTCCGGCAGCTCCATCAGGGAGTTGTCCACCGCTTCGGCCATGGCGCGCTGGGTGCTGACCAGGGGCAGCACGTTGCGGGCGAAGAACTGGGCGGCGGCGACCTTGCCGGTGTAGAAGGCCTTGTCCCTGCCCGAGGCCGTGGGCAGTTTCTCCAGCGCGACGGCCGCCTGGCGCAGCAGCAGGTAGCCGACGACCACGTCACCACTGGTCATCAGCAGGCGGGTGGTGTTCTGCCCCACGCGGTAGATGTTCGTCACGTCCTGCTCGGTGGCGGTGAGGTGGTTGATCATGACGCCGACCATCGCCTCGAGGTCCACCGCGGCCTGGGCGAGCAGGCCCCGTTCCGCGGCGATCTCTTCTCCGCCCGCGGCGTCGCCGAGGAACGCCTTGATCTCGTCGGAGAGCGCGGTGAGCGCCTGGCCCTGGTCCCGGACGATCTTCCGGAAGAAGAAGTCCTGTCCCTGGATCGCCGTGGTGCCCTCGTAGAGGGTGTCGATCTTGGCGTCCCGGATGTACTGCTCGATCGGGTACTCCTGCAGGTACCCGGAGCCGCCGAGGGTCTGCAACGACTGGGCGAGCAACTCGTAGGACCGCTCCGAGCCGTAGCCCTTGACGATCGGCAGCAGCAGGTCGTTGAGGCGCCGCGGGGCGGAGGCGTCCTCGCCCGCGGCCTCCTTGACCTGGATCTCGTCCTGCACCGAGGCGGTGTAGAGGACCAGCGCCCGCATGCCCTCGGCGTAGGCCTTCTGAGCCATCAGTGAACGGCGGACGTCGGGGTGGTGGGTGATGGTGACCCGCGGGGCGTTCTTGTCGCCGAACTGCGCCAGGTCCGCGCCCTGCACCCGCTCCTTGGCGTAGGCGAGGGCGTTGAGGTAACCGGTGGACAGGGTGGCGATGGCCTTGGTGCCCACCATCATCCGGGCGTACTCGATGACCTTGAACATCTGGCGGATGCCGTCGTGCTTCTCGCCCAGCAGCCAGCCCTTGGCCGGGTGGTTGGCGCCGAAGGTCAGCTCACAGGTGTTGGAGACCTTCAGGCCCATCTTCTTCTCGATGTTGGTGGCGTGGACCCCGTTGCGCTCGCCGAGCTCGCCGGTGTCCCAGTCGAAGTCGTACTTGGGCACCACGAACAGGGAGAGCCCCTTGGTGCCGGGGCCGTGTCCCTCGGGGCGGGCCAGCACGAAGTGGATGATGTTCTCCGCGAGGTCGTGCTCACCGGAGGTGATGAAGCGCTTGACGCCCTCGATGTGCCAGGTGCCGTCGTCCTGGAGGGTGGCCCTGGCGCGTCCGGCGCCCACGTCCGACCCGGCGTCGGGTTCGGTCAGCACCATGGTGGAGCCCCACCGCTTGTCCACCATCCGCTGGGCGATCTTGATCTGCTCCTCGGTGCCCTCCTCGGTGAGGATGGCGGCGAACGCGGGCCCCGAGGCGTACATGTACAGGGCGGGGTTGGCACCCAGGACCATCTCCGCGTTGGCCCACTTCAACGAGTTGGGAACCGCGGTGCCCCCCAGCTCCTCGGGGATGCCCAGGCGCCACCACTCGGCGTCCATGTAGGCGTGGTACGTCTTCTTGAAGGTCTCGGGCAGCGAGGCGGTACCGGTCTGCGGGTCGAACACCGGGGGGTTGCGGTCGGCGTCGGTGAACGACTCGGCGAGCTCGTTGGTGGCCAGGCGCTCGACCTCGCCGAGGATGGTCCGCGCCGTTTCCACGTCCATCTCGGCGAACGGACCGGTGCCGTAGAGCTTCTCGCGGCCCAGCACCTCGAAGAGGTTGAACTCCAGGTCGCGGAGATGTGACTTGTA
This sequence comes from Wenjunlia vitaminophila DSM 41686, assembly GCF_000380165.1. Lineage (GTDB taxonomy): Bacteria > Actinomycetota > Actinomycetes > Streptomycetales > Streptomycetaceae > Wenjunlia > Wenjunlia vitaminophila. The sequence continues at coordinate 44,317 of NZ_KB904665.1, read as the reverse complement.
GTGGCCCATAACAACGACTCTCCGTTTCCCAGGGCGGTCATCACGACGGTGCAGTCGGTATCAGCAATGATGCTACCCGCGAGTAACCAAAACAACCAGTCGCCACCGGTCCATGACGGAGCTCACCCGCACGGTCACCGCCCCGTTCGCCGACTCGTTACGCTGTACCGCGTGTACGGCTACGAGCAGAACGCCAGCGGCGGCGGGAACGCGGACTACCAGTCGGCGCCCGCGGCCCAGGGCGCCTATCCGGACCAGCCCCTGTACCCGGAGCCGTCCAGCCCGTCGCTCGCGGACGCGGTGCGCGCCTTCACCACCGGGTCGATGTCGGCCGAGGACTTCCAGTCGATCTTCGCTTCGTCCCGGGTGTACTGCCCGCGCGGCGAGCGCCCCGGCTTCCTGGCCCTGCACAACACCCAGCAACCGGTGATCCCGATGTTCAGCACGCTCAAGGAGCTGCGCAGGTACGCGGGCAAGGAGTCCAAGTACTTCGTGATCACGGGCGCCGAGGTGCTCGACCTGCTGCCCACCGGATACGGCTTCGTGCTGGACCTGGAGGGCGACCACCGGATGGTCTTCGACGCCAAGGCCGTGGAGCAGATGGTGGACTTCACCATGCGCCGGATGTACGGCTGACCGACCCGGGAATGAACCCCTCCCTCCCAGTGTTCTGCCATACAAGTTGAACATTGAACTAGCCCGGGATGTGCGAGCGCACAGCGCGGGTGGGACACGAGGAGGCTGGCATGCCCGCCGTGACTGTGGAGAACGTGTTGAGCCTGCCCCGGGTGGGCGGCGTTCCGGCTGGCGCTGCGCGCCCGGTGCTCGGGGTGCGGACCGCGCCCAGCGCCCTGGAGGGAGAGGGGTTCCCGGTGCGTCGCGCCTTCTACGGCATCGACTACCGGCACCTGGACCCGTTCATCATGATGGACCAGATGGGCGAGGTGGAGTACGCCCCGGGCGAGCCGGTCGGGACGCCGTGGCACCCGCACCGCGGCTTCGAGACGGTGACCTACCTCCTGGACGGGGAGATGGAGCACCGCGACTCCACCGGCGGCGGCGGACTGCTCGGCGGTGGTGACACCCAGTGGATGACCGCGGGCGGTGGCATCCTGCACATCGAGACCCCGCCGGAGGCGCTGGTGATGAGCGGTGGCCTCTTCCACGGCATCCAGCTCTGGGTCAACCTGCCCAGCGAGCAGAAGATGATCGCCCCCCGGTACCAGGACATCGCCGGCGGGCAGGTGACGCTGCTCACCACCCAGGACGGAGGTGCCCTGCTGCGGGTGATCGCCGGCGAACTGGACGGGCACCGCGGTCCCGGGTCCACCCAGACCCCGATCACGTTGATCCACGCCACGGTCAGCCCGGGTGCCCGGATCACCCTTCCCTGGCGGGAGGACTTCAACGCCCTGGGCTACGCGCTCGCCGGGAGCGGTACCGCGGGCGCGGAGGGCAGGCCGTTCCGGATGGGGCAGTCCGTGGTCTTCGGTGCGGGAGGGGCGCTCACCATCCAGGCCGACCAGCAGCAGGAGTCGCGCACCCGGGACTTCGAGGTGCTGCTGCTCGGCGGGCGGCCGATCCGGGAGCCGATGGCCCAGTACGGACCGTTCGTCATGAACACCCACGCCGAACTCGCGCAGGCCTTCGAGGATTTCCGAGCGGGCCGGCTGGGGCAGATCCCGGCTGAACATATCCAGCCCAACGAGTAAATTCGGCCAAACTTGCCGTTCTGTGTCGCCGCCGCCCGGTTCACCGCCGGGCGGCGGCGCTGTTTTTCGGCTCTTCTCGGGTGCTGATTTCCCCCCGGTTGGGTGGGGGGTCCGTGATTCACGGGTGAGACATCCCGGTTTGCCGGTTCCTGTGACGGGTGGTTACCCAGGGCGCCGGCGGTTGAACGGTCGGCGATGACCATGGCGGGATCGTTGCTGTTCATGTTCGTGACTGGCCGTCCAGCCAGCCGTCCGCGAGTCGGGCGGCCCCCCGCTCCACCTGTTGTGGCGGCGACCGTTTGTGACGGCTGCTGTTGAGTGAGGTGATCGCTCGTTATCAGACGTGGGCAATCGGGATTTTCATCGAAAATTCGATTACTCCAGGTGAAGAGCTGTGCACGCGTGGATGCACATGCGCATGCACGTGCACGTGGGTATCATCGGCCGTGGTGATGCAGAAACACCACCGCACTGGCCCAGGAGAGATTTCATGCGCCACACGTACAACGGCATGGCCGCCACGGAACTCAGGGGGGCCGTCTGGCAGAAGAGCCTCAGGAGCAACTCGCAGGGAAATTGTGTGGAGTTGGCAAAGCTTCCTGGGGGTGATGTGGCGGTACGCAATTCCCGCCACCCTGACGGACCGGCCCTCATCTACACCCGTGCCGAGATCGAGGCACTGATTCTCGGAGTGAAGGACGGCGAGTTCGACGGCCTCATCCAGTAGCAGTACTGGACTCTGGTTTCCCGCGGCGGACCAGGCGCAGGCCAGGGACGTCGTGTGGACCACGGGCGCGGCCAGTGCCGCGCCCGACCCGTGTCCGGTCGCCCCATCCGGCCGGTGTCCTGGCCACCGGCCGAGCGCGTGCCGGGCACCGTGGTGAAAGTCAGTTCGTGACGACGGGCGTTTGCCGGGCGCATGGTGCGGACCGGCGGGGCCGGTGAGTGCCGGCTTTTGCCAGTGGCCCCGCGGGGGGCCTTTGTTGCCGACGGGATTCTCGGGCCGTCCGGGCGGTGGCCGGGGCACCGGTCACGTCCCGGGGCGGGGCCACCGCGGCAGCAGGGTGGGCAAAGGGCTCCCTGACGGTCGGGGAAGCTGGCATTGCTTCCCCGGGCGGACGCGAAAGTGGGGCGCCGGTCGGGAACGCGCGGTCGGCGGCGCGGAGAAACGCGTCCCCCGGGTCCTGGCGGGGGCCCGGGGGACGGGTGGCCACTCCCCCGTCTCACATGGCGATCGGCCGGCGCGCCGCGGAGTAGCCCTCGTTCGGCGACTGGAACAGAGCCCAGACGATCTTTCCGGTTCCGGCGAGCGGGTGCCAGCCCCAGGTGTCGCTGAACGAGTCCACCAGGTGCAGCCCGCGACCCGACTCGGAGACGAAGTCAGGCTCCTTCGACACCGGTCCCTCACTGCTGGGATCGCGCACCACACACAGCACCCGCGAGGCGCGGCGCACCAGACAGAGCTGTATCGGGAAGTCCCAGTGGAAGGAGTCCGCCGATGACAGCCCGTGCCGCAGGGCGTTGGTGACGAGCTCCGACGCCACCAGTGCCACCGAGTCGAACAGCTCGGCGAGGTTCCACCGGCGCAGCGTGGTGAGCGCGAAGTCGCGAGCGTCCTTGACTGCTTCGAACCGGGGAGGGAGCGGGTACTCGCACGAGACCGCACGGGATGTCGTGAGCTCCTCGGACGCGAGCAGCTCTTCCCATAAGGGCTCGAGTACGACTGAGCCACTAGTCCCCATGTGCGGCACCCCGTGTGATCGCAAGTGATCGTGCAAGTGCACGTGCACCATCCTCCACAATGCCTCCTGCCGATGCAAGGGCGGATTCCCGTGCAGGTTCGCATTGGCATATGCACGTGCAAAATCCTGTGCAACCGCACTCCGAAAACGCCCCGTCGCGTACTCCTCGCAGCCTTGGGGTGGCAGACTGTGCGTGGTCACACCGGTAGGAGAGGGAGGAGGAGGACCAGGATGAGTGCGATCCAGCCGGGCGGGGGCTCCATGGTGCGCCGCATCCTTCTCGGCTCTCAACTGCGCAGACTCCGTGAATCCAAGGGCATCACCCGCGAGGACGCGGGCTACTCCATCCGCGGGTCCGAGTCGAAGATCAGTCGGATGGAGCTCGGTCGAGTCAGCTTCAAGGAGCGCGATGTCGCCGATCTGCTCACGCTCTACGGCGTCACCGACGAGACCGAGCGCGCGGCCCTGCTGGGACTGGCCCGCGAGGCCAACGCCGCCGGGTGGTGGCACTCCTACAGCGACCTGCTGCCGAGCTGGTTCCAGACCTACGTCGGTCTCGAGGAGGCCGCCTCCCTCATCCGCACCTACGAGGTGCAGTTCGTGCCCGGCCTGCTGCAGACCGAGGACTACGCGCGGACGGTCATCCAGTTCGGCCAGCCGTCAACCCCGCCGGAAGTGGTGGAGCGCCGGGTGGCACTGCGGATGCAGCGGCAGAAGCTGTTGGTGTCCGAGCGCGCCCCCAAGCTCTGGGCGGTGATCGACGAGGCCGCGCTGCGCCGCACCTTCGGTGGGCGCGAGGTGATGCGCGGACAGATCGAGCGGCTGATCGAGGCCGCGGACCAACCCGGAGTCACCATCCAGGTGATGCCGTTCCACTTCGGGGGCCACTCCGCCGAGGGAGGCGCGTTCAGCATCCTGCGCTTCCCCGAGCAGGACCTGCCCGACGTCGTCTACCTCGAGCAACTGACCAGTGCGCTGTACCTGGACAAGCGGGAGGACGTGGACCAGTACAGCCAGGCCATGGAACGGCTGTGCGTGGACAGCCTCCAGCCCGACCACGCCGTCAAGCTCCTCCACAGGATCGCCAAGGAACTGTAGGTCGAGCGCCGTTCCACCGGAGGGTGCGGTCATCACCGTGCGCCCCCGTGGTCCACCGCCGCACACCCACCACTCCCATGACCCGGTCCGGCCGTGTTCCCCTCGGGACGCGTGCCGGGCACCAACCGTTTTTCCCCTCGCACACCCTGTGCACAGATTGCGGGAACAAGTGGCAGACTTCGCAACGGCAATCGGCGGAGGTCCACGATGAGCGCATGGCAGCCAAGCCGCAGCTCCACGGTGCGCCGCATCATGCTGGGCTCCCAACTGCGCAGACTCCGTGAGTCCCACGGCATCACCCGTGAGGCGGCCGGCTACTTCATCCGGGCCTCCGAGTCGAAGATCAGCCGCATGGAGCTGGGGCGGGTGAGCTTCAAGGAGCGGGACGTCTCCGACCTGCTGACCCTCTACGGGGTCACCGACGAGACCGAGCGCGCGGCCCTGTTGCGGCTGGCCCGCGACGCCAGCTCCGCCGGGTGGTGGCACTCCTACGCCGACGTGCTGCCGGTGTGGTTCCAGACGTACGTCGGGCTGGAAGAGGCCACCTCACAGATCCGGACCTATGAGCTGCAGTACGTGCCCGGCCTGCTCCAGTGCGAGGAGTACGCCCGCGCGGTGGTCTCCCTCGGGCAGCCGACCGCGCCGGAACAGGAGGTGGAGCGCCGGGTCGCGCTGCGGATGAAGCGGCAGGAACTGCTGGTCTGCGAGGGCGCCCCGCGGTACCTCGCCGTGCTGGACGAGGCCGCGCTGCGCCGCCCGTTCGGCGGGGTCGAGGTGATGCGGGCCCAGTTCGCCCGTCTGCTCGAGCTCGCCGAGCGGCCCAACGTGACCATTCAGGTCATGCCGTTCGCGTTCGGGGGTCACGCCGGGGAGAGCGGGGCCTTCACCATCCTCGGCTTCGCCGAACCGGACCTGCCGGACGTGGTCTACCTCGAGCAGCTCACCGGGGCGCTCTACCTGGACAAGCCCGAGGAGGTCGGCCAGTACGCGCGGGCCATGGACCGGCTGGTCGCGGACAGCGAGCCCCCGGAGCGGAGCGTCGCCCTCCTGCGCACTATGCTCGAACGGACCTGATCCACAAGTAGCCTGAGACCACGTCAGGTCGATCCTCCGGATTCAGCGGATCGCTGGGGCGGCAGACCCGCCTCGGCCGACCGCCGCCGGCGGGTCCGGACTGCACCACCGCTCATGCACCACGTGTCATGTGTCCGCGCGGGGGACTGACGGGAAGGTTACTCCCATGCCCAACTTGTCGGAATTAGCCTGCCAGTACATCGACGGTCAGTGGCGAGCCGGTAGCGGGTCGTGGGACATCGTGGACTTCAACCCGTACAACGGGGCGAAGCTCGCCGAGATCCGGGTGGCCACCGTGCAGGACGTGGACCAGGCGTACCGCGCGGCGGAACGCGCCCAGCGCGCCTGGGCCCGGACCAGCCCCTACACCCGCCGCCTGGTCTTCGAGCGGGCCCTGGCCCTCCTGGCCGAACGGGAACAGGAGATCACCGGGACCATCATCGACGAGCTCGGCGGCACCCACGTCAAGGCGGCGTTCGAGATCTCCCTCACCAAGGACGTGCTGCGGGAGGCGATGCAGGTCGCGCTGCACGCCGAGGGGCGCATCCTGCCCTCGCCGGTGGACGGCAAGGAGAACCGCCTGTACCGGCTGCCGGTGGGCGTCGTCGGGGTGATCAGCCCGTTCAACTTCCCGCTGCTGCTGTCGATGAAGTCGGTCGCCCCGGCACTGGCGCTCGGCAACGGCGTGGTGCTCAAGCCGCACCAGGACACGCCCATCGTCGGCGGCACCCTCATCGCGCGGCTGCTCACCGACGCCGGGCTGCCTCCCGGTCTGCTCAACGTCGTCGTCACCGACATCGCCGAGATCGACGACGCCCTGCTGGAACACCCCGTCCCCGAGGTCATCTCGTTCACCGGCTCCGACCGGGTGGGCCGGCACGTGGCCCAGGTCGTCGCGGCGCACCTCAAACGCTCGGTGCTCGAGCTCGGCGGCAACAGCGCGCTGGTCGTGCTGGACGACGCCGACCTCGACTACGCCGTGGACGCAGCCGTGTTCAGCCGTTTCGCGCACTCCGGCCAGGTCTGCATGGCCGCCAACCGGCTGCTGGTGGACCGCTCGGTGCGGCAGGAGTTCACCGAGCGGTTCGTGGCCAGGGTCCGGACGCTGCGGGTCGGGGACCCCCGGGACCCCGGGACCCACCTGGGCCCCCTGATCAACGCCATCCAGGCCGAGCGGATCACCGCGGAGGTGGACCAGGCGGTGGCGATGGGCGCCACGGTGCTGCTGCGCGGCAGGACGGAGGGCACCATGGTGGACCCCGTCGTGCTCACCGACGTCCCGGCCGGTGCCCCGCTCCTACGCCGGGAGGTCTTCGGGCCGGTGGCCGTGATCATCCCGTTCGACGGGGAGGACGAGGCGGTGGAACTCGCCAACGACACCCCGTTCGGACTCAGCGGAGCGGTGCACACCCGGGACGTCGAGCGCGGGGTGCGGGTGGCCCAGCGGATCGAGACCGGGATGGTCCACGTCAACGACGCCACCATCCACGACGAGCCGATCGTGCCGTTCGGAGGGGAGAAGTCCTCCGGTGTCGGCCGGCTGAACGGCGAGTCTACCGTGGAGGCCTTCACCACGCTGAAATGGATATCCGTCCAGCACGGTCGCAGCGTCTTCCCGTTCTGAGCCGGGACCAGCCATGGCTGCGACTGGGGCGACGATCCTGCTGGTGCACGGAACCGGCGTGCGCGAACCCGGGTACACCGCGACGCTGGGCGCGGTGCGGTCCGGGTTCGCCGCGGTCCGTCCCGACGTCCGCGTCGAACCCTGCGCGTGGGGCGAGGTCCTCGGCTCGCACCTGCGGGCGGCCGGGGCCTCGATACCGGGGCTCCCGCCCGGTGCGCCGTCGGGTCCGGCGCGCTGGCCGCGCCGGGAGCGGGACGACGAGAGGGCCCGCTGGGCACTGCTGTACGCAGACCCCTGGGCCGAACTGGACCTGTTCGTGCTGTCGGCACGGCCGGACCGGGCGTCGGGTCCGGCCCGGGCCGGTGAGGCGCTGCGGGCCCGCGCCGCCGCCCTCGGGCGGGACATCGCGGTCCGCGCGGCCTGGGCGGCGGCCGGGTTGAACGAGGTCCTGCTCGCCGGGCCGGCCGGCCCGCCGCAGGGCGCGGCAGGCGAGCCGTGCGGCGGGTCGAGCGGCGGGGCCGGGGGGCTGGACTCCGCCGTGGCCGCCCTGCTCGACTCCGAGGCGTTCTCCCGGGCGCTGGGGGCCGCGAACGTGGCGGCGGCGGACGGGCTGCCCCGACTGGTGGCCCGGGCGCTGACCGCCTGGGGCCTGGCCCGGGTCCCCGGCGGGCCCGACACGGTCCCCCGGGAGACCCGGGAGGCCGTGGTGGACGCGTTGGTGGACGGCCTCGGCGGCGAACCCCGGGGTCTGGGCGGCGCGGTGTCCGCGGCGCTGAGCCTGTCCTCCCGCATCCGGGACCGCCGTCTGGCGTCGCGTCTTGTGACCGCCCGCCGGGGCGCCCTGACCGGACTCACCCTGGGGTTCGCCGGGGACGTGCTCAGCTACCTGGTGCGCGGCCGGGCGGTGCGCGCCTACGTCGCCGACCGGCTGCGGGAACTCCCCCGCCCGGTGGTGCTGCTCGGCCACAGCCTCGGCGGAGTCGTCGCGTTCGACCTGCTGGCGTCCGGGGTACTCGGGCCGGATGGCGGACCGGACGGTTCCGCGCCCTCCGTACCCCCGGTGGACCTGCTGGTGACCGTCGGCTCCCAGGCGCCGCTGCTGTACGAGCTCGACGCCCTGCCCTCGCGCCCGTTCGGCGCCGGGCTGCCCGCCGGGTTCCCCCCGTGGATCAACATCTACGACCCCCGTGACCTGCTGTCCTTCCTGGCCTCCGGGGTCTTCGGGGACCAGGTCAGGGACATCGCGGTGGACAACGGCCATCCGGTCTGGGCGGCCCACACGTCGTACTTCGCCAACCCCGAGGTGTACCGACTGCTGGCGCGAGCCATTCCCGAGTACCGCACGTGATAAAGACCTGATACGAAGACCCTGTAACGGTGCTGTTCGACAAGGGAGTTGGGCACTTACGCTGATCACTCCCGAGCGGATCGGCGCCACCGCGTACCCGTCGCGACCCGGTGGTCCGACGTACGCGGTGCAAGGGGGCGAAGGCATGTGCCAAGGCGGTTCTTAGACCCTGCTCGGCGAAGGGTCCTGGGGGACATGGTGGGGGTACTGGAGGAGTCGATGGCGCTGGCCGACCCACGGGGTCGGCAGCAGTGGCGCGGTGAGCTCGTTGACGCCGTGGACGGCCTGGAGCTCGTCGAACTCCCCACGGCACGGCAGGAGTTCCACCAGGCCGTGCGGCGGTGCGCCGACCTCGACCAGGGCCTGGCCACCCTGGTGGAGATCACCGAGTTCCTCGCGGAGGCGGTGGCCCACCGACTGCGTCCTTTGCTGGACACCTGGGAGGCCCTCGAGCTGTACGGAGGGCGGGACTGGACGGCGTTGCACCGCGCCCTCGACTTCCACCTGCCCGGGCTGTCCGTGCTCGTCGCCGACGTCACCCTCGGCCGGGTGCGGCTGCCCGCGTCGTCCGTCACCGCCTGGGACGCCTTCGTCCACCTGTCGGTGCACAACGCCCCGCCGGGTGGCCTGCCCCCCGGCATGGCGTTCCTCGAGCACCTGCTCCACCAGCCCGAGGCCGCCTCCGCGGTGGGCGAGATCCGAGCCTGGAACGACCACTTCGCGCAGCAGTGGCGGCTCACCGCCGAGGTGGCCGGGCTCCGCGGCCACCTCGCCGAGCGGCGCGGCCCCGGCGGGTGGGACCCCGGTGGGGACCTCCAGGCGGCGGTGATCCGGTCGTACATCAAGGTCGCGCCCGACCTCGCCCCCAGCGACCCGCCGGGCCGCGGGCCGGGCGACCGGTCCCGGTACTGGCTCTCCTCCTGCGTGCGCTACACCGAGTCCGCCGAACTCCACCCCCAGCCCGGGGTGCCCGACACCCCGGTGGCCCGCGGCGAGCTGCCGCACGCGGTGGCCCGGCTGCTCAGGACGATGGCGGAGGAGTGGCAGTCCCGGGCCGACGAGGTGGTGCTGGAGTTCTTCCTCCCGGTGGAGCTCCTCGACGAGCCGGTCGAGTGGTGGGACCTCAACCCGAACGAGGGATTCCCCACGCCCATGATCCACCGGTATCCCGACATACGGATACACAGCCTCGAACGGGTGCAGCGGCGCCAGCACCACCACGCCTGGCGCCGCCGCTGGCGCAGGTGGAGCGACGTACCGGCGAACGCGGCACTGCACTGGTGCACCCCGGGCGGACGGCCGGACGACGAACACCTCGGCGAGGTCTACGGGGAGATCGGCAGGCAGGACGAGATCATGGGAATGGTGCTGAGCGCGGCGCCGCGCGGCCCGAGGGGGCGGGGGTCGCGGGAGGTGCTGCTCGGGCTCGAACACGGGGTGCCGCTGCTGGTGTACCACCGCGAGGACAGCGGCTCCGAGGCGTTCCACAGCATGGTCAAGGAAGCGATGTCGGAAGGCGGTCTGGCCAACCTTCCCGAGCGTACGCGACAGTGGAAGCGCGACGTTTCCGTCAAGGAGAACCCGGTCATCAAGAACCTCACCGTGATCTTCGATGATCCCGAGCAGCTCCTGGACGGCGGCCCGAGCGCTCCCGCCACTTTCCTAGGGGGGATCGAGTGAACGCGCCGGACGACAACGGAGCGCCGCGGAACGCCGACGGGCGCCCCCCGGGCGGCGGCGGCAACGGCCCCGCGGCCGGCGGCCCGGGGACCCCGGGGCTGCCCTACCGGGGGACCGGCGAGGCGTTCCCGCCCACCCCCCACGACCAACGCACCTGGCCGGAGGGGCCGCGGTGGCGTACCTTCCGCGGGGGCCCCTGCCTGCCCCAGCCACCCGACGACGACGAGGCGGACCGGCGGCTCGGCCCGCCGGGAGCCACCGTGCGCCGCCCGCCGGAGGACGAGGTCCGCCTGGTGAACGCGGCGATCCTGCTGCGCCGCCCGCTGCTGGTCACCGGCCGGCCGGGGGTCGGGAAGTCGGCGCTGGCCTTCCGGATCGCCCGGGAGCTCGGCCTGGGTCGGGTCCTCCAGTGGCCGGTGACCAGCAGGACCACCCTCGCCTCCGGCCTCTTCGAGTACGACGTGATCGGCCGGGCGCAGGCAGGTCAGGCCTGGTACGCCGCCCAGCAGCGGGCCGACGGTGCTCCGGGCGCCGACGACGCGCGGGAGTTCGGGGCGGACATCGGGGACTTCGTGCAGCTCGGCCCGTTGGGCACCGCGCTGCTGCCCCACAGGCTGCCCAGGGTCCTGCTGATCGACGAGATCGACAAGAGCGACGCCGACCTGCCCAACGACCTGTTGACGCTCTTCGAGGACGGCTGGTTCGAGGTGCCGCCGCTGGTGCGCGTCAAGCACCGGTCCCCCGAGGTGGTCGTGCACACCGCCGACCCGGGCGGCACCGCCCCGGTCCGCGACGGGGTGGTGCGCACCCACACCTTCCCGGTGGTGGTTCTGACGTCCAACGGCGAACGGGAGTTCCCCGAGGCCTTCCTGCGCCGCTGCCTGCGCCTGGACATGCCCGACCCGGGGCCCGAGGCGCTGGGCGAGCTGGTCGCGGCGCACTTCTCCAACCGGCTCGGGGACTTCAGGGAGCAACTGGTCAGCGAGTTCGTGCTGCGCAGCGAACAGGCCGGCGGGCTGGCCGCCGACCAGTTACTGAACGCCGCCCACCTCGCCACCTCCGGTGCCTACCGCTACCAGGACGGCGACGACGCCGAGTGGCAGGCCGTGCTGCGCTCGATCTGGCACCCGCTGAGCACCGAGGGGGCGGATCCGGCGTGACCCGGCGGCCGTCGGCGTCCGAGGGACCGGGGTCGGGGCGCGGGGCACAGGCCCCGGGTTCCGACCGGGTCCCCGGGCGCCTGCCGGTCGCCGCGCTGTGCTGGTGGGAGGTGGCCGACGCGCTGTGGCTCGCCGAGCACCACCCCGGCCTCGCCGAGCCCACCGTCACCTCCGTCCGTCCCCGCGACCCCGACGCCTCACCGGACGGGAAGGAAGCGGAGCCCACCAGGGTGGACGACGCCCCAGAGGACACCGCCGCGCCCCACGGCGCCACCCGGCCCACCAGCACGGACGCCCCGACCGGCGCCCCGGACCCCGGAACCCCGGACCCTGACGGTGTTGACCCCGGCGGTGCCGGTCCCGGCGGGGCGTCCGAAGATGAGCCGGGCGGTCGGGCCGGACCCGCCGACCCGTCCCCCGGGGGCTGGACGTCACGCGCCCCCAACGCCCTGGTCGGGGTCGTCTCCACGGGCAGCGGGGAGCGCGGTGCGGCCCCGCACCGCCGGGCGTTCCCGGTGCCCCCCAGGACCGAGCGGGGGGTGGACGCGGCGGCGCTCGGCCGAGCCCTGCGGTCGCTGCGCGAACGCGTCGGCTCCGGGCGGACCCTGGAGGTGGACGAGGACCTCACGGCCGAGCGCCTGGCGACCTCCACCTGGCTGCCCCCGGTGCTGCGCCCGGCCGCCGAGGCCCGGTGGGACGCCGTGCTCGTGGTGGACGGCGGCCCGCGGATGGCCGTGTGGCGGGCCACCGCGCGGCACCTGGCACGGGTGCTGCACCGTTACGGGGGCTTCCGCCACGTCGCGCTGCGCCGGCTGGACAGCGACGCCGCGGCCCCGGACGGGGTGCAGCTGCGCGGGGCCTCGCCAGGGGCGCCGGCGCAGCCCTGGCGGAGCCTGGTCGATCCGCACGGACGCCGGATGGTCCTGGTGCTCACCGACGGCCTCTCCCGGGGGTGGCGGACCGGGGCGGTGTTGAGCCTGCTGCGCGACTGGGGCCGGCACCAGCCCCTGGCGCTGCTGCACGCCCTCCCCCAACGACTGTGGCACCGCACCGGCCTGTTCCCGGAGCGGGTCCGGCTGCACGCGTCCGGACCGAGGTCCGGCAACGGGCAGGTGGAGTGGGAGTTCGCGGAGCCGCCGCTGCCTTGGGCGTCGCTGGGCGAGGCGGAGCGCCGCCGGCTGGTTCCCGTGCCGGTGCTGGAGGTCGCCGGTTCCTGGCTGGCCCCGTGGGCGCGCTTCGTGGCCGGTAACGGACCCCGGTGGACGGAGGTCGCCGCCGTGCTCGCCGGCCCGTGGCAGGGACCGGGGGCGGACGACGCGGAGCCGGCCGCGGCACGGCCGATGAGTCCGGCGGAGCGGGTCGCCCGGTTCCGGGTGTGGGCCTCCCCGCAGGCGTTCGCCCTGGCGACCCGGTTGGCCGCGGTGCAGCTGGACCTGCCGATCATGTCCGTGGTGCAGCGGCACACCCTGCCCGCCTCGGGCCCCGCCCATCTGGCCGAGTTCCTGATGAGCGGCCTCGTCGACGCCTGGTCCTTCGGCGGGGAGGGGTCCTTCCTGTTCCACCGGGGCGTACGTGAGGAGCTGCTCGCCGCGGGCACCAGGAGGGCCACAGAAAAGGCGTTGCGGAAAGCAGCGGAATTCATGGCGCCGCGCAACCAGGCGGCCCAGGAACTGCTGTTCCATCTGGACGGAGTCCAGCATTCCCGAGATCCTGAGGTCACCGGGGAGAACCTGCGTTTTCTGCTGGCGGAACACGCCGTGCTGGAGGCGCTTTCCGGTCCGCATCTGCATCGCGCTCGCCGACTGCGTGGCCTGATAGAAGCTCATATCTCGTCCACCGACGATCCGATAGACATATCGACGCAGACGTATATCCCCGGCGATGCCGTCCCACTCATTGGCAAAGGTTCTGGCACAGTGACTTACCCAGGAACGCCCGACATGCGGAACAATCCCGGCCCGGTGCCCGTTCCCTCGCCCCGAGGCGACGACAGTCCCAGCAAACCCGGAGGAGGCACCACGATGGCGACACCGGCGGCCCAGGGCGTACCACTTGCCCACCCGGGTCGGGACATCGCGGTGCGCCCCGCCGTCATGGGCAACATGCCCCCGCGGAACATGGTGTTCACCGGCCGCGAGGAGCTGCTGGACCAGCTCGAGAGCGGGCTTCGGGAGGGACCCACCGCCGTGCTGCCGCACGCCCTGCACGGCATGGGCGGCGTGGGGAAGTCACAACTCGCCCTGGAGTACGTGTACCGCCACGCCACCGAATACGACATCGTCTGGTGGATTCCGGCGGAGCGGCCCACCCAGATCGCCCAGGCCCTGGTGGAACTCGCCCAGCGGCTGCGCCTTCCGGTCACCGGTGAGGCCCTCACCGCGGTGCCGGCCGTTCTCGAGGCCCTGCGGACCGGAAATCCCTATGGTCGCTGGCTGCTCGTTTTCGACAACGCGGAAAGCCCGGAAGCCGTTCGGGAGTACTTTCCCACCGCGCCCGGGAGCGGACCGATCGGCTCCATTCTCGTGACCTCACGCAATCCCCAGTGGAACACCCTGGCCCATCCGCTCGAGGTCGACGTCTTCGAACGGGAGGAGAGCATCCACCTCCTCCAGCGCCGCAATCCCGACCTCCCCACCGAGGAGGCGAACCAACTCGCCGAGATCCTCGGCGACCTGCCGCTCGCGGTGGAGCAGGCGTCCGCCTGGCGGGCCGAGACGGGTATGCCCGCGGCCGAGTACCTGCGGCTGTTCGAGGAGAAGCGGGCCGAGCTGATGACCGTCTCCCCGCCCACCCACTACGAGGAGACCGTCGCCACGGCCTGGAACGTCTCCCTTGACCACCTCGAGCGGAAGAACGCCGCCGCGCTGCAACTCCTCCAGGTCTGCGCGTACTTCGCCCCCGAGCCCATCTCCCGCACGCTCTTCTCCGGAGCCGCGGTGGAACCCATCGCCCCCGACCTCGACCGGGCGCTGACCGACCCGCTGCGCCTCGGCCGGGCCATCCGGGAGATCAACCGCTACTCCCTCGCCAAGATCGACCACCGGACCAACTCCATCGAGATGCACCGGCTGGTCCAGGCCGTGCTGATCGCCCGGATGTCCGAGGAACAGCGCGCCAGGATGCGCCGCGGCGCCCACCTGCTGCTCGCCGCCAGCACCCCGCGCGACCCCCAGGACCCCGAGCACTGGCCCCGGTTCAAGGAGCTGTACCCGCACGTGGTGGTCTCCGAGGCGATGCGGTCGGAATCCCCGGTCGTCCGCCAGGCGGTCTACAGCGTCGCCGAGTACCTGTACTACTGGGGCGAGCACGAGAGCGCCCGGGAGTTCGCCCAGCGGGCCTACGACATCTGGCGGGACGCCTTCGGCGAGGCCGACCGGCAGGGCCTGATGATGGGGCGGCAACTGCGGTTCGTGCTGTGGGGGATGGGGCGCTACTCCCAGGCCGCCGCGGTGGGCGAGGCCATGCTGGACGTGCTCCAGCGGGAGGCGGTCAGCGACACCGACGAGGAACTGCTCCGCGTCATGGGGCAGGTGGCCGTCGACCGCAGGGCCCAGGGCGACTACCGGGCGGCCCTGGCACTGGACCAGGAGGTCTACGACCGGGCGCTGCGGGCCTTCGGCGAGGACGACCCGGAGACCCTGCTGCACGCCCACAACCTCGGGGTCTGCCTGCGGGTCAACGGCGAGTTCCGGCGGGCCCTGGAACTCGACCAGTTGACCTGGCAGCGCAAGGCGCAGATGTACGGCGAGGAGTCGCTGAGCGGACTGCTCACCGAGACCTCCGTCGCCCTGGACCGGCGCAACCTCGGCGAGTACGCGATGGCCGCGCAGCTCTTCGAGGGGATCGTGGACAAGTACCGCAGGGCGGTCGGCGAGGAGAACCTCGCCACCCTGCGCGCCACGGCCAGACTCGGGGTGTCGCTGCGCAAGGCCGGCTACCACGACCGTGCGTCGGAGCTGACCGAGGCGGTCCGCAGGGCCCTGACCAAGCGCTACGGACACCGTCACCCGGACGCGCTGGTCGCCTCGCTCAACGCGTCGGTGGACCTGCGGCAGCTCGGTGACCTCAACGAGGCGCTGCACCTGGGACAGCGGACCCGTGACCTGTACGCCGAGGTGTTCGGACCGGACCACCCCAACACGCTCTCGGCGGACATGGACCTCGCGGTCACCTACCGGTTGCTGAACCGGGTGGACGCCGCCCGCCGGCTCAACGAGTCGGTACTCGACCGCTGTGTGGAGCGGCTCGGCGAGCACCACCCGGACGCCCTGGTGTGCCGCACCAACCTCGCCAGCGACATGTTCGCGCAGGGGGAGGTCGCCGCGGCGGCGGAACTCGACCGCTGGACCCTGGAGGCGAGCATCACGGTCCTGAACGAGGAGCACCCCTCGGTGCTGGCGCTGAAGAGCAACCTGGCGCAGGACCTGAAGGCGCTCGGCCACACCGAGGAGGCCCAGGCGTTGCACGAGCAGGCGGTGGAGGGCATCCGCCGTCACCTCGGCGAGCACCACCCCGCCCTCGCCGACGCGATCGCCTGGCGGCGGTCCAACTGCGACGCGGACCCGTTGCCGCTGTGATCCGCTCCTCCCCGCCGGGGGACGCGGCACGGGGTGACCGCCGCCCCAGCGGCGGGCGTGGTGCCGGGGCCGGGGGAACGGTGGCGGTCCGGGGCGTGGGCGTCAACCGCCCCCGCCGGTGACCCGCCCGCCGAGCGGGCCGTGGAGCCAACCGGCGAGCCGCAGCGGGTCCGGTGCCCGTCCGGCCCGCCGCCAGGCGGCGCGGTACACCGCCCGCACCACCTCCGGCCCGGTCAGCAGGGCCTGTGCCGCCTCCCGCTGACCGGCCCGACGCGCGGCCAGGGCGAGCCCCGCCCAGGCCGCCGCGGCGCCGGCGGCGGACCCCGCCCCGTCCGGGTCCTCGCCCGTGGCGATCAGCCGGGTGTACTGGGGCGCCGCGGTGGCCGCGTCGCCGGACGCCAGGTGCAGGTCGGCGGGGACGGCGCCGCGGACCACGGTCGCCACTTCCTCGGGTGAGGCGACCAGCTTGTCGAAGAGCAGCGGTTCGCCCAGCCTCAGCCGCAGCAGGGCGGCCCGCCGGTCCAGCAGGGACGCCCCGGGGTCGGGCCGCAGGCGGGAGTCCCGGTGGCCCAAGGGCGCCTCGGGAACGGCGGTGCCGTCGCACCAGGCGTCGGCCAGGGCGGCCACCAGGTCGGGGTCCGGGACCAGGTGGTACAGCCGCCAGGTCGTGGCGTGGTCGTCCGCCGCGTCACGGGCCAGGGCCAGGACCGGTGCCGGGACCGGGTCGTCGCCCCAACGGCTGACGGTGGCGGTGAGCCGTTCCACCAGCCGGCGGCCGAGCGGCGTCAGCTCGGGGTCGTTCCGCAGCGAGGGGAGCACCCGCAGCAACTGCCGCCGCCACAGGGCGAACTCGAACCAGGCGAGCGCGTCCTTCGCCTCGGGCTCCCGGCCGGAGCCCGCCCAGCCGCGCCAGAACCTGGTCACCCCGGTGAACGCGTACACCCCCTGCAACATGCCGCGCAGCGGGCGCGGATCGTTCCGCCAGGGGGCGTAGAGCCGGGGTTCGGCCTCCGGGCCGTGCAGGGCGTAGAGGTGCATCAGCACATTGAGCTTGCTGTGCTGCACCTCGTGCACCAGCACCGCGGCGAGCTGGGCCGGCGTGTCCGGCTGCGTGGTGGCGAGCCTTCCCACGGCGTCCCCGGAGGAGGCGCTCCGGGTGCTGTGGTCGTCCTCACTGGGGACCGGCTCGACGGAGCGCAGCACCTCGGCCACGTCGAGGGCGGACTGCGGGTCCGCGTCGGCCAGCAGCCGCCAAGCGGCCCGCAGTGCCTCGGCCCAGTGCGCGGCGGTTCGGTCCGGCAGCCGCTTCAGCGGCGGTGACGCCTGCGTCGAGGAGACCCGGTGGAAGCTGATGTCGTCCAGGAACACCCTGCTGCCCGGGCCGTCCGGATCGAGGGTCAGCAGCCGGGGCGGTTGCCAGCCGTCGGCCGGCCGGTCCAGGGCGCCGGACACGACGACCTGTCCGGTGCGCGCCGACACGCGGAGCCGCCCCGTCGCCGTGTGCGTCACCTGCGCGGTGTCCCACCGGGGCAGCCCGGGCAGCACCGCGCGCCCGAGGCCGGGCAGCCAGACCGTGCCGGAGCGCGCAGGAACGGACAACGAGAAGTCGAGGCCGGCCCGGACGGCGACCGCGGCGGCCATGACGTGCAACTGTCCGACGTCCGCCCAGAGCGGGACGGCACCGGCCGGCGCCCCCCTGAGCCGGCGCAGCACCCGGGCCAGCCACAGGCCCGTCTCCGGGAACAACAGCGTCTCCTCCACCGCTGCGCCGTCCCGTCGCTGCGCCGCCACCAGGAGTTGCCAGGCCGATTCGGCCGGCGCCAGCGGACCCGTCGCCGTGGGCTCACGGGCCTGGACGTCCATGAGCAGATCGAGGAGGAGGAGACGGTGGCTGCGTTCCGCGGCCCACAACTGGCGGAGTGTGGCGGCGTCTCCCGCGCCACCGGCGAGGGCGTCGAAGGCGGACTCGGACAACCGGTGCCAGGAATGGTGGATCACACGGGCCGAAGGCGCGTCATTGTGCACGAGCTGGCCTTCCCGGGTAGGCACGGCCGGGCCATTTTGCTGTTCGCGCTATCCCCAAGGCTGGTGTCGAGGTGGTTGAGCCGTTGCAACAGCCGCTGCTTGTTTCTCTCCCGTTCGGGGTCGTCCAGCGCACGTAGCTGCTCAAGCGTTACTCCCCCGAGATCGAGAAGTTCTGACTCGATGGCGGTCCTGGACTGATGCATCGTGCCGCTGCCCTCCCAGCATGCGGGTCGTCACCGACCCGCTCTTCCATGATGTCCTTCCGCCATCAGGCCGGAAACCCTGCGTCTCGGACATCCTTGTCCATGCATTCCTCCGGTCGGACCGCGTTATTCGAGGTCATCGACCTGCTCCGGGGCGAAACTGGGAAACTCCCCGAGCACCTCACGCAACGCGCGGAACGCGGATGTGCCGGGGTCCACCATGCCGATCGCCGTCCAGAGGTGCACTAGGCCGTCGGGGAACGCGAGACAGGTGTCGAGCAGGCCCAGCAGGTCGAGCCGGGTGACGTTGGACCTCGGCAGGCTGCCGCGGATGGACCGGGGGAGCTGCTGGAGCACCACCTCGCGGGACGCCGGTTCGGCGACCGCGGGCACCGCCTCGAGCGCCTCGAGCAGTCGTCTGCGCTGGTTCAGCCCGGGGCGAGGGGAGCGGCGGGGCGGTGGTCCTGGTTGCGGTGGGGGCGGGACGGTGGCCACGGGCGGCGCCGGGCGGCTCGGCCCGTGGCGCCAGAAGTAACCGCGGGGCCGCGGGTCCCCCGGGGCCCCGGGGGACAGGCGCTCCCCGAGCGCGGTGAGCAGCCGATCGGTGTCCGGTGGCCAGGTGAGCAGGCTCAGCGCCTGCGCGGTCAGTGCTCCCTGGCGGGTGACCACCCCGTTGCGCGGCGAACCGTCGGGGGCGCAGGCGAACGCCGCGCACTGCCCGGGCCGCGGGGTGGCCCGCCCCGCGGGGACCGGGTCCGGGCGCAGGGCCCCCGGGTCGGCGTCCACCGCGCACGCGTCGGCCAGCCACACCTGCTCGGGGAACCCCGGCACCAGCGCCGAGCGGTAGGCGGTCAGGGCGGCGTCCAGGTCCAGGGCCCGCACGTCGTCCGGCGCGGCGTCCGCGTACAGGAGCCGGTGGCGGCGGTCCGAGCTCACCAGGCCGTGCCCGCACCAGGCCACGAACAGCAGGTCTCCTCCCGCGGCCGGCAGTTCGCGGAACAGTGCCTGGTGGACGGTCTCCCGGTCCGCGGGCCGGTGCGCCACCGGCGCGCGTTCGGCGTGCCGGGTGTTGCGTTCCAGCGGGGAGAGCAGCAGGGTGACCCGGTCTGGCGGGACTCCCGCGGTGAGCAGCCAACGTGCCCAGGTCAGGGCGTCGTTGACCGGGCCGTCGAGCTGCCAGCCGGGCTCGCCCCCGTAGCTCTCGACACCCACCACCAGGGCCCTGGTGCGCGACGGGTCTGTGGACATCCGTTTCCCCCTGTCTCCCACGGTGGCGCGTCAACCACGGTAGTCCGGCGGCCGACCCCACCAGCGGATACCGTGCTGCTTATGGGGATGAGCAGGGTGACGGGAGAAGGCGGCGGACGCGGTTGCGCGCTGCTGATATCCGTGATGCCGCCGGGTCGGCGGAAGAGGACCCCCGAACGGACGGAGTCCCTGGCGGGACTGGCCGCCGTGCCTCCCTCGCTGCTGGTGGGCACCAGCGCCCCGGTGGACGTGATACGGGTGGTGGACCCGGCCCAGCCGCAGGCCCTGCTCACCCATGTGCGGACCGCCGCGGGCACACCCGGCCCGCTGCTGGTGTACGTCGCCGGGCGGCTCACCGTGGACCGCAAACAGCGGCGCCCCCACCTGGC
Organism: Wenjunlia vitaminophila DSM 41686; assembly: GCF_000380165.1. Taxonomy (GTDB): domain Bacteria; phylum Actinomycetota; class Actinomycetes; order Streptomycetales; family Streptomycetaceae; genus Wenjunlia; species Wenjunlia vitaminophila. The sequence goes on along the minus strand of NZ_KB904665.1, from coordinate 24,437 downwards.
GTTGGCGCAGACGTCCGCCCTGACGGTGCGGTACACGGCCTTCCCCTGGGAGTGGCTCTCGAACGAACTGCGCGGACGCAGGCCCGGCAGCACCACGGTCATCGCCGACCTGGTCGCGGACAAGGAGGCGTGGTCCCGCATCGATCCGGTGGAGCTCGCGCACGACCTGCCGGTCTGGGGTGCCGTGGTCCCGCCCGGGGGCCGGGGGGAGGGCGACGCCCCCGGCTACACCGGGGCCCTCGCCGCGATGCTCAGGGAACGCGGGACCCGGCCCCCGCTCGCCGACCTGCACGCCGCCGGGCGGACCGGCCTCGGCACCTCCACGGTGCTGCTGCTGGAACCAGGGACCGGCACCCCGGGCACGCCCACCCCGTCGCCGGGCGGGGTCCCGGCGGCGCCCGCGGGGACCCTCGCGCAGGGGCCGGGGGAGCCTGGGGCGTCGGCCACCGCCACCGCACCGGCGTGGTCCTCCGCGCCCGCGTCGGACCTCTTCGGGGGCCCGTGGGTACGGCCCGCCCCGGTTGGCCCACCCCGTCCCACGTCACACCTGGCTGGTTCTGAGCTTGACTGGTGGCCGCACGGCGGTGTCGGTCAGGACGCCGACGGTGGTCCGGTCCCGGGAGCGTCCCCGGGAGGGGGCCTGCCGACGGACGCGGGCCCGAACCCGGACCTGAGCCCGGGCCTGGACCCGGGCGACGGCCTGGACCTGGACGATCTTCCGACGCTGCGCGACGATCCCACCCCGGGACCGTATTCGGACGAACCACTCACCCACGGTGGGTCCACCACGGACCCGGAGCCGGGAGACCCGCACCACCACTACCCAACTGACGGGGGACCAGCTATGTCCGACACCTCGACCCCAGAGCACGGCGACTTCTCCCCCGTGACCGCGGACCACACGGGAACGGCCGCGTCCGATCCCGCTCCCGCCGACCCGGAGCCCCTCCCCGCTCGGCCCGCCGACACCGCGTTCCCCGGCGCACCGCTGACCGACGCCGAATCGGTCCGTGACGTCGAACCGGCCCCGCAGCAGTCCCCGCCCCCCGCTCCCGAGCCCACCCCCCGGCACCCGACCGCCCTGCCCCCCGGCTTCGCGCCCGCCGGCCCCCCGCACGCCTCCCTCCCACCGCTTCCTCCCATGCCCCCGGCTCCGCCCGCCGTCGCCGCACCGCCCTCGCCCCCGGTGCCCTCGGCCCCGGCGCCCGCCCTGGCCGAGCCCGATGCGCCGCCCGCCCCGAGCGAGCGCGCCCCCCGGCCCCCCGCCGCCCCGCCGGCGGTCCCCCCGCAGCCGGCGCACGACCCGCGCGCCGCCATCGGGCAGGCCCTGCGGGCCAGGCGGTTCAGCGAGGCCGCGGCGCTCGCCGCCGGGTGGGAGCAGTACGCCCTGCGGACCTACGGTCCCGACTCGATGGAGCTGGTGTACGTCATCGAGGCCCAGGCCCAGATCGCCTACGAGTCGGGGGAGCTGGTGCGCGCCGCCGAGCGGTGGATCACCGCGGCCCAGGGACGACTCACCTGGCAGAGCGCCGACCACCCCGACGCCGTGAACGCGGTCAACAACGCGCACCACGTGTGGCAGCGGGTGGACGACGTGGCGGCGGCGCTGCGGATCGGCCCGCAACTGGTGGCGTTGCGGCTCGCCGTCCCCGACGCGACCGGAGGCGCCCTGCGCGCCGTGCGGCGCCGGCTGGAACAACTCAGCAGGGGCAAGTACTCCAATGCGGGCTGACCGGCCCTGGGCTGACGAGGAGGGCACGCGGTGGACCCCGTGACGACAGGTGTGCTGGTGGTGGGGTCGGCCAACGCCGACCTCGTGGTGCAGGTGGACCGCCACCCCGCCCCCGGTGAGACGGTCCTCGGTTCGGACCTGCGGGTACACCCCGGCGGCAAGGGCGCCAACCAGGCGGTTGCCGCCGCCCGGCTGGGCGCCCGGGTGGGGTTGGTCGGCCGGATCGGCACCGACGCCCACGGGGACCTCCTGGTCGGGAGCCTGGTCCGGGAAGGCGTGGACACCTCCACGGTGCTGCGCGACGACGCCCCCACCGGGGTGGCGCTGATCGCCGTGGGCTCCACCGGGGAGAACTCGATCGTGGTGTCGCCGGGCGCCAACGCGCGGGTCACCGACGCCGACGTGAAGGACGCGGTGCGCGGGGCCTCCGGCTGGGCGCGGGTGGTGTCCGCGCAACTGGAGATCCCCAGGGCCGCGGTGGTGGCCGCCGCCGCCGTCGCCGAGGAACAGGGGATGCGGTTCGTGCTGAACCCCTCGCCGCCGGACCCGTTGCTCGACCCCGACTTCGCCGGCCCGGTGCTGCCCCGGTGCGATCCGCTGGTGGTGAACGAACACGAGGCGAGGATGCTGCTGGGCGCCGCGTCCGCCGATGACCCCGCCCCGCTCGCTGACGGGCTGTTGCGCACGGGCGTCCGGTCCGCGGTGGTGACCCTGGGCGCCAGGGGCGCCGTGGTGGCGCAACGCGCGGGCGGGACCAGGCACGTCCCGGGCGTCCCCGTGGAGGCGGTGGACACCACCGGTGCGGGTGACGCCTTCACCGGGGCGCTGGCCTGGCGGCTCTCCCAGGACCCGGACCTGGTCGCGGCCGTCCAGTGGGCGGTGCGGGTGGGCGCCGCCGCGGTGCGCGGCCTCGGCGCGCAGAGCGCCTACCCGCGCCCGGAGGACCTGCCCTGACGGGGCCTTCCCGAGCGGGCGCCCGTCCGCCGCGGGTGCGCGCCGTCCGCCCGGGGCGTCCGGGCCCGGGGCCCGCTGCGCCGGCGGAGGGGTCCTCGGCGGGCTCCGGCGCGTCGCCCGGGACCGTGGAACCGAGATGATTACTGTCCGGTTATGCGTGTATTGCGGCGACTGACGGCGAACCTTGCGGTGGTGCTGGCGCTGACCGCCGGTCCGCTGGCCACCGCGGCCCCGGCGGACACGACCGGTCCTTCCACGGCTCCGGCCGGGCCCCGGGTGTTCCGCGGTTGGGCGTTGGACACCTGCACCGCCCCGGCCCTCGACACGTTGGCCGCCTGGTACGACACCACCCACTACCGCGCCCTGGGCATCTACGTCGGCGGACACGCCCGGGCCTGTGCCCAACCCCGGCTCGACCGGTCCTGGGTGGCCGGTGCGGACCGTGCCGGCTGGGGGCTGCTACCGCTGTACGTGGGTTCCCAGCCGCCCTGCGTCACCGCGGACACCAAGCAGGAGTACCTGATCGACAGCGAGGACCCGCGGGCACAGGCCAGGCACGAGGCCGCGGACGCGGTGCGCAAGGCCCGCGCCCTGGGCATCGCCCAGGGCAGCCCCCTCTACCTGGACATGGAGCACTACGACTCCACGGACAGCGAGTGCGTGCACACGGTGCTGGAGTTCACCAGGCAGTGGACCAGGAGCGTGCACGCGGCCGGCTACCTGTCCGGGTTCTACAGCAGCGCCGACTCCGGCATCAGGAGCCTGGCCGCCGCCCGACGCCAGGGGCAGGGGGACCTGCCGGACGTGGTGTGGTTCGCCCGGTGGAACGGCGAACGGACCCTGGACGAGCCGCTGCTGCGACCCGACGAGTGGCACCCGCACCGCAGGATTCACCAGTACGCGGGCGACATCCGGGAGACCCACGGCGGCCACACGCTCCTCATCGACCGCAACATGGTGGACGCCCCGGTGGCCGTGGTCGGGAGTTGAACCCCTAGGGGTGGTGCGAGGGCCCCGCCGGCCGCCCTCCTCCCCCGGGATGTGGGTCATCACCACGGGCTACGACCTGAGGGGGACCACCGGCCGCGACCTTTGGCCGATCCACTCCGCCGGACAGCCGTCCTACCGTGAGGTGCATGCAGACCGCTCCCCGCGCCAGCGCCTCCCCGACCTCCTCCCCGGTCGCGGAGACCGCCGCGTTCAGCGAGTACGTGCAGGCGAGGGGAACGGTGCTGTTGCGCGCGGCGCGTTCGCTCACCCCGAACCCGGCCGACGCCGAGGACCTTTTGCAGACCGCCCTGGCCAAGACGTACCAGGCGTGGGACCGCATCGACGACAAGCAGGCCGTCGAGGGGTACGTGCGCCGGGTCCTGGTGAACACCCGCACCTCGGAGTGGCGCCGCCGCCGGGTGGACGAGTACGCCACCGACGAACTGCCCGAACTGCCCAACCCGGCGCCCGACCCCGCCGACCAGCAGGCGCTGCGGGACGTGGTGTGGCGCGCCGTCCGCCGCCTCCCGCCGCGTCAGCAGGCCATGGTGGTGCTGCGCTACTACGAGGACCTCAGCGAGTCCCAGACCGCCGAGGTGATGGGCACCACCGTGGGCACGGTGAAGAGCGCGGTGTCCCGCGCGTTGGCCAAGATGCGCTGTGACCCCACGCTCCGCGTCGGCGCCCGCGTCGGCGCCCGCGCCGGCGTCGGGAGCGGCCGTCCGGACGTGGGACGCCTCCCCGACCGGCAGCGTCCCGCGGTGCGGGCCCCACTGCCCCAGGCCCGACGTCCGGCCTGCTGAGCGGCGGAAGTGGAAACGCGGTCGACCCAAAACTCATTCGCCGTATAGCTCCGGTACGCCACGGCTCAGGGACAGACACGGTAAGAGTGTGGATTCACCCAGTCTCGAAGCCCGACCCGTGGTGTTCGTCGGAGCCTGCGGAGGGCTAGCGGTACCACACGGTCTGCATCGAGAATCACCGCACCACGCCCGTCCGTAGATCGGGGAGGAACCGCCGGTGCAGAGCACGATGCAGGACGTACCGCTTCTCGTCAGCCGCATCCTGCGGCACGGATCGACGATCCACGGTCGGGCCCGGGTCACCACCTGGACCGGCGAGGACGAGCCGCACCGGCGGAGCTTCGCCGACGTCGGGGCGCGCTCCGCCCAACTCGCGCACGCCCTGCGGGAGCTGGGGACCGGTGAGGGCGACGTGGTCGCCACCCTGATGTGGAACAACGCCGAGCACCTCGAGACGTACCTGGCCGTGCCGTCGATGGGCGCCGTCCTGCACACCCTGAACCTGCGGCTGCCCACGTCCCAGATCTCGTGGATCATCAACCACGCCCCGGACCGGGTCATCCTGGTCAACGGCACCCTGCTGCCGCTGCTCGCCGCGGTGCTCCCGGCCTGCGACACCGTGGAACACGTGGTGGTGGTCGGGCCGGGTGACCGAACGGTGCTGGACGGCTGCCGTCCCGCCGTCCACGACTACGAGGAGCTCATCGCCGGCCGACCCACCGGCTACGACTGGCCGGAGCTCGACGAGCGCCGGCCCGCGGCGCTGTGCTACACCTCCGGCACCACCGGCGACCCCAAGGGCGTCGTCTACAGCCACCGCTCGGTGTACCTGCACTCGATGCAGGTCAACACCAGGGAGTCGTTCGGCCTGAGCTGGCAGGACACGGTGATGCCGGTGGTGCCGATGTTCCACGTCAACGCCTGGGGCCTGCCCCACGCGGCGTTCATGTCCGGCGCCTCCATGCTGATGCCCGACCGGTTCCTCCAGCCCGCGCCGCTCGCCCAGATGATCGAGAGCGAACGGCCCACGGTGGCCGGCGCCGTTCCGTCGATCTGGTCCGGGCTGCTCGCCGAGATCGACGCCAACCCACGCGACGTCAGTTCCATGGCACAGGTCATCATCGGCGGCTCCGCCTGCCCACCGGTGCTCATGCAGGCGTTCCAGGAACGGCACCGGGTGCGGGTGGTGCACGCCTGGGGCATGACCGAGATGTCCCCCCTGGGCTGCGTCTCCCACCCGCCCGGTGGTCTCGACGAGGACGCCGAGTGGGCGTACCGGGAGAAGCAGGGCCGTTTCCCGGCCGGCGTGGAGGCGAGACTGATTGGCCCGGACGGCGAGGAGATGCCACACGACGGCGTCGCCGCCGGGGAGCTCGAGGTCCGGGGCCCGTGGGTGGCGTCCGCCTACCACGGGGGCCGGGACGGGGAGCCGAGCAGGCCCGAAGACAAGTTCCGCGACGGTTGGCTGCGCACCGGGGACATCGGCACCATCAGCCCCGACGGCTACCTCGTCCTGACCGACCGGGCGAAGGACGTGATCAAGTCCGGCGGTGAGTGGATCTCCTCGGTGGAGCTGGAGAACCTCCTGATGGCCCACCCGGACGTGGTGGAGGCCGCGGTGGTCGCGGTGCCCGACGACAGGTGGGGAGAGCGACCGCTGGCCACCGTGGTGCTCAGGGAGGGCGCCGCGCCGGACTTCGCGGCGCTCCGGCTGTTCCTCGCCGAACGGCTCCCCAGGTGGCAGCTCCCCGAGCGGTGGGTGGCGGTGGACGCCGTGCCCAAGACCTCCGTCGGGAAGTTCGACAAGAAGGTGATCAGGCGCAGCCACGCCAACGGCGAGCTCGACGTGGTCACCCTCGGCCGCCTCGCTCCCCCCGTGGCCGAGCCGACCCGTCCTGAGCCCTCCCCGGCCGAAGCGGGCTGACCGCAGGAGGGGGCTGACCGGCGGAGGGGGCGCTGCCGTGCCGGGCCCGGCCCGGTGGCGTCAGCGCCCCGGAGCCCGCGTCCCGATCTTCCCGAGCAGGTCAACGATGCGCTGTTGGACATCGGTGCTGGTGGAACGTTCGGCGAGGAACAACACGGTCTCACCGGACCGCAGCCGCGGCAGCTCGTTGGGGTCGATGTCCACGGAGGTGTAGACGACCAACGGCGTGCGGTTGAGCTGCCCGCTGCCCCGCAGCCAGTCCACGATGCCCGCCCGGCGGCGCCGGATCAACATCAGGTCCATCACCACCAGGTTCGGCGGCACCTGCTCGGCCGCCGGCACCGCGTCAGCGTCCGACGGGGCGTGCGTCACCTGCATCCCGCGGCGCTCCAGGGTGGCGGTGAACGCCGCCGCGATGTCCTGGTGGCTCTCGACCAGCAGCACCCGCGGGGGGTATTGCTCGCTGTCCCGCGGGGCCAGCGCCTTGAGCAGCACGGCCGGGTCCGCCCCGTACGCCGCCTCCCGCGTCGCCTGCCCCAGACCCGCGGTGACCAGCACCGGCACCTCGGCCGCCACCGCCGCGGTGCGCAGCGACTGGAGCGCGGTCCGGGTGATCGGCCCGGTCAACGGATCGACGAACAACGCCGCGGGGAACTCCGCGACCTGTGCGTCCACCTCCTCGCGGGAACGCACGATCACCGGGTGGTAGCCGCGTTCGGTCAGCGCCTGCCGGGTGGAGGCGTCCGGCTCCGGCCAGACCAGGAGCCGACGCGGGTGGTTCCGGTCCGGTCCCTCGGGCTCGGCCACCGAGGTGACCTCGTCCAGGTGCTCGGGCCCCTCCGCGCCCTCGGCGGGGGCACCAATCGTGAACTCCCGCCCGTTGCCGACCACCGCCCGTTCGACGAAACCCCGGGGGTTCGCTGCCTGCGCGCCGGCCGCCCGTGGCACGGCGCCACCCGGACCGCCCTGCGTGTCGTCGCCCGTCGCCAGCGCCAGGGCCCCCCCCGGGGCCGGGAAGCCCTGGGTGTCGCCGTCGGCGCCGCCGGGCGCGGGGAGTCCGGCGGCCGGGCCCGCGACGGGCGCCTCCGCCGAACCCGTGCCGTTGACCCGGGGACGGGCGTGGCTGCCCCGCCCAGCCTCCGGAGCCGCGGCGACGGAGGGCTCCGGGCCGAGGGCGATGGCACGGCCGTGCGTGCCGCTCCCGGCGTGCACCCCACCGGTGGCCTGGCCGTCCCCGGCGGCCGCGATGGCCCGGGCGTCGCCCTGACCCGGCTGCGCGGAGGGCCGCGCACCGTTGCGCTGCGCCGCCGGGGCCGCCTTGCCCCGCGGTGCCTGGGCCTGCTCCGCCGCGGGGGCGGGCCGTTGCTCCGGCGCCGCCAGCTTGCGGCGCCGACCCGAGCCCGAGGGGGCGGGGACCAGCACGTCCTGTCCGCCCGACGAGCCCTCACCCGCCTGCTGGGCCAGCGGCACACCCTGTCCCAGGGTGCGCACGCGCACCTGCTGGCCGGGCGCCTGCGCGGGAACGGTGAACTGCTCCGCCGGCGTCGGGGCCTGGGGGAGCGCCCGCCGGGCCCGGCGTCCTGTCCCACCGCCCGCCCCACCGCGACCAGCGCCGTCCGTGTCCGGGGCCCCGCTGGCGACCGGAGCCGCGCCGTTCGCCACGACCGCGCTCGGCTCGGGGACCGGCCCCGCGCCGCCGGGGAGCGCCGCCACCGCCCTCGGCTCGCCGCGCAACGCACGCCGCCTGCCGGTGGGCTGCTCGGGAACGGCCGGCAGCGCGGGGGCCGCCACGGGGGTGAGGCCCCCGGGGGCCGCGGGGGGGAGGGCGAGCGCTGAGTCCGGGGGCGCCTGCCGCTGCCTGGGCGGCCGGTTCGGCCTGCCTTCGTGGCCCGGCCCGCCGGAGGTGCGGGGGCCGGGCGCCGGGGCCGGCCGTTCGACCGTCCCGGTGCCCGAGGTCTGACCGTCGGCGCCGGCACCCGGTCCGGCCTTCTGGCCGCCCCTGGCGGCGCCGGGGGTCAGCGGCACCTCCACCACGTAGGCACTGCCCTGCCCGGGCACCTCGTGCACCTGGAGGACCCCGCCGTGCCGGTCCACCACGCTGCGCGCCAGCGGGAGGTGCACCGGGTGTCCGCCGCCGTGCGGCCCGCGGACCTCGATCCGCGCCACCTCGCCGCGTTGCGCCGCCGCGACGACCACCGTGGAGTCCCCGGTGCCGCTGAGCCCGGTCGCGTCCACCCCGACCGTGTCCGCGATCAGGTGCGCCAGGGCCTGCGCCATCCGTTCCCCGTCCAGGGTCACCTCCACCGGCGGGGCGTGCACCGCGTACTGCGCCCGGCCGGGGCCGATCAGCTCGATCGCGCCCTCGACGCCGGCCGCGACCACCTCGTCGAGACCCACCGGCTGCCGGTCGAGCTGCTCCTCCCCGCTCTCCAGCCGCTGGAACGCCAGGACGTTGTCCACCAGGGTGGTCATCCGCCCGTAGCCGGCCGCGAGGTGGTGCAGGATCTGGTTGGCCTCCGGCCACAACTGGCCCGCGGGATCGGCCGCGAGCTGCGTCAACTGCTGGCGCAGCTCGTTCAGGGGACCGCGCAGGGAGGACTCCAGGACGGCCTTGAGCTGTTCGTTGCGCGTGTTGACCGCGTCGAAGCGGGTCCGGTCGGTGAAGGTCATGACGGCCCCGACGAGCTGGTCGCCGTCCCGCACCGGGGCGGTGGTGAGGTCCACCGGGACCGCCTTGCCGTCCTTGCGCCACAGCACCACCCCGCGGACCCGGTGCTTGCGGCCCGAGCGCAGGGTGTCGCTCAGCGGCGACTCCTCCGCGGGCAGGGGACTGCCGTCCGCCCGCGAGTGGTGGATCAGTGGGTGCAGCTCCTGGCCGCCGAGGTCGCTCGCCCGGTACCCGAGGATCTGGGCCGCTGACGGGTTGACCAGCACCACCTTGCCCTCGACGTCCACCCCGACCACGCCCTCGGCCGCGGCCCGCAGGATCATCTCGGTCTGCCGCTGCTGGCGGGCCAGCTCGGCCTCGGTGTCCAACGTGCCGGTGAGGTCGCGGACCACGAGCATCAGCAGCTCGTCACCGGTGTAGTGGTCGGGCTGGGCGTACGGGGTGCGCGGGTCCTCCAGGTTGGCGCTGGTCACCTCGACCGGGAACTCCACGCCGTCGGTCCGCCGCGCCACCATCCTGGTCGGCCTGGTGCGTTCGGCGAACTGCTGGTCGGCCCGCCGCATCGACCCGGGGATGCGCTTGCTGTCGAACGTCGGCAGCAGGTCCAGCAGGCCCCGCCCGACCAGGGCGGTCCCGGGGGTCTCGAAGGTCTCGAGCGCTATGGCGTTGGCGTTGACGACCGTGCCGTTGCAGTTGACCAGCAGCAGCGCGTCGGGGAGGGCGTCGAGTATGGCTGCGAGGCGAGCAGCGCCTCGGGATGGCCTGCTGCTCACGACGACGCGTCCTCCCTAGCTGTGACCACTGCGCCGACGGCTCATCTTGCCGTCCCCCCGAGGCATATCACTAGGGGAGTGTACGGCCGAAGCGCCCACGCCCTGGCCGCCAACCGCCGGCAGCGCGCGGGGTCTTTCGATCCTGGGTTTTTGCCGAGCCGAGGACCGGCCGAGTAGCGTAGTCTTCTGGTTGGTGGCTGGCCGGTGGGCTGTGCCATCATCTATCACGCGCTGGACGCACGAGCGGCGGCGTGTGGGAGGCTTCGCCTAGTCTGGTCTATGGCGCCGCACTGCTAATGCGGTTGGGGGCTTCAACCCCCTCCCGGGTTCAAATCCCGGAGCCTCCGCTCACTCCCAGCCCCGTCGGCCATGCCGCCGGGGCTGTGGCATGTCGGCGTCCCCGTCCGCGCGTGTTCGCTCACAGCGAAATCCGGTCTGTCGTGCCCGGCGCGTCGCCTCCCGTCCCCCTCCTCCCTGCCGGTGCCCCTACCGGGAAACTCGATTTCATGTCCGGGGCCGCCTCATGTAATGTTGTCCCCGCGCAGCCGGAAAGACCGCCACCGCGGGAACCACCGCGGAGGACCGGGCGCTCGTAGCTCAACGGATAGAGCATCTGACTACGGATCAGAAGGTTGCAGGTTCGAATCCTGCCGAGCGCGCAACACGTCAGGGCCCCTTGGGATCATCTCCCGAGGGGCTTCTTGGTGTCACCGGGTTGCGCCGGGGCGCCCCGTGGTCGGCAGGGCACGGAAGGCGGCGGGACACGCGCGCCTTTGTGCTGCCACTGCTGCCTCAGTCGGAACAAGATGGTTACCATCGGTGGATGACGCCCATCGCGGACGAGACCCGCACCGTGTACGAGAAGATCGCCGTTGACCTGCGCAGACAGATCGCGGCGGGGACGCTGAGGCCGGGCGACCGGCTGGACTCGGTTCGGAAGATCGCCGAGCAGTTCGACGCCTCACCGGGGACGGCCAAGCAGGCGTTGCACCTGCTGAGGTCGTGGGGGCTGGTCTACGCCGACTCCACCCGTGGCTACTTCGTGAGCAGCGAACCCGTCCCGCAGGACGAAACGGGGCCAGGGCCGGAACTCGAGGCGGTGATGCGGGAGATCCGGGCGGTCCGCGACGAGGTACGGGGCCTGGGTGAGCGCCTGCAACGCCTCGAGGAGCTGGTCCAGGGTGCGGAACGGCCCGCGCCGTGAGGTCGTCGCCGCGTTCTGCGGGGAGCCCGGGCCGCGGCGCCGGCGGTACGGTCAGCCCTCCCCGGTGAGGTGGCGGCAGTAGCGGGTGATCCGGGCGCGCTGCGCCGCCGGGGGACCGGAGGGGGCGCGGGCCGCGGCAGCCAGACGGCCGGTCTGCTCCGGGGTGAGGGAGCCCGGGGACGACAGGTGGCGGTGGCACAGGGCGATGAGGGGCTCCGCGGTGGTGGTCGGCGGGTCGCTGACGACCGGCGGGGAGGAGGTGCCCTGGGACGGGCTGCCGGGGCTACCGGGGCTACCGGGGTTGCTCGGGTTGCTCGGGCTGCTGAGGGTGGCGGGAGGCAACACGGTCCCTGGGGCAGCGGAGGGACCGGAGGGCGGGGCGGAGGACGGAGTGGTGGACCTGTCCGGCGGGGCGGCCAGGGTGCCCGGGAGGCCCGAGGGGGCGGCTGCGGGGGGCCGGGGGGAGCCGGCCGGCCGTTCAGGTGCGGGGGCGGGGGACCAGGGCGCGGCCTGGGAGCGACGGGACGTTTCTGCGTGCCCGGTCGTGTGCGGGCCCGGCAGGGAGCCGCCGCCCGTGACGAGGGCCAGCGCCGTCAGCAACGCGGCGGCCGAGCCGATCACCGCGGCACCACGGGACCGCGTCACCAGGTGTCGCCGGACCGGGGACAGCCCGGTGCCCGCCTCGCGGAACGCGGCAACTGCCGCGTCCTCACCGGCCAGTTCGCCCTCGCGGCCGGGAGCGGTGGCCGCGGCGAGGAGGGCGGTGAGGGCGTCCGTGCCAGCCTGGTCGTCGAGCCCGGCCTCGTGCAACAACTCCCGCGCGGCGGCGTCGTGCTCGGTCCGCCGGTGGCGGTGTGCGCTCATCGAGGACTCCTTGCGTGGAGACCCCCAGCCATCGCCGGGGGAGGGAACGCATCCTGGACGCGGAGCCGCGCGGCGGTGGAGCACGCCGCGCACCGGCGACAACAGTCTCCGGCAACGAGGGAGCCGACGGTACGTGAGCTGGGACACGGCGGGGCCGTGACCGAGGATGCCACCGTTGGCGCCAGGGTCAAGGGCCACACGCTGGCGCGGGTGGGGCTGGTGTGAGACCTCAACGGGGGTCCTCCCGCGCGGGGCGGTCAGCGACGGAGCAGGAAACCCAGCAGGCGACCACGGGAACCCCGACCTGCGGGCGGAGAGCAAGTCGACTCATTCGTTCAGCGTCCTGGCCGTGGCTCCCGTCACGACCTCGGCGGAACTCGGGGTTCTCGCCGTCAGCATCCTGGCCAGCCGCCGCAACCCCCGGTGGGCGGCCGAACGCACCGCGCCGGAGCGCTTGCCCAGGATGCGGGCGGTGGTCTCCACGTCGAGGTCGAGCACGATCCGCAGCACCAGCGCCTCGGCCTGGTCGCGCGGTAGCTGGCCGAGCAGGGCCACGGCCTCGTCGGTGCTGATGGCGGTCAGGGCGGCCTCGGCGGTGTTCTCCGGGGCGGGCCGGGAGACGACCAGGTCCTCGACCGGGGCGTCGGCGACCGGGCGGCGCTGCACCCGGCGCAGGTGGTCGATGGCGCGGTTGCGGGCGATGGTGGTCGTCCAGGCCCGGAAGTCGTCGGCGTCCCCGTGGAACGAGCCGAGTCCCCGCACGATCTGCACCCAGGAGTCGGCGGCCACGTCCTCGGCCTCCTCGCCGACCAGGGTGCGCAGGTAACGCAGGAGGCCCGGTTGTAAGGCCCGGTAGACGAGCCGGAAGCCGTCCTCCGAGCCGTGGCGCGCGGCGGTGACCGCGGCGGCGAGTGTGTCGTCGTCGCCCACGGTGCCGTCGCGTGATTCGTACACCCAGCTCATGATGGTCCATTCGCTGAGCTGGGCGAAAGCCCAACGACTGACTGTGGACCCCGGGCTGTTACGGACTCATGTGTGAATGCCCGAGGTCCTCCCCGGGAGTCGATTTCGCGCTCCGTGCCCGGCGCCGCCGGGCACGGAGGGGCGGACGGGAGGGCCTGTTCGGGTCCCGCTCGGCGGTGCCCGGGTGCCGGCGCACCCCATAAGCTCGTTGCTGCTCCGCGGCGGCGGAGCTCGTGACGAGGGAGTGAGTGACGTGGCCCGCAGTCGTGCTGGTCACCCGCTGGCCAGTGTGTGGCTGGCCGAGCGTGCCAAGCCGTCGCGCCGGGCGGCGCCGGAGGGGCTCGACCGGGAGCGGATCGTGGCGGCGGTGACGCGACTGCTGGACGCCGAGGGCCTGTCCGGCTTCTCCATGCGCCGGCTCGTCGCCGAACTCGGCGTCAGCGCCATGTCGGTCTACTGGTACGTCGACACCAAGGACGACCTGCTGGAGATGGCGCTCGACGCGGTCAGCGGCGAGGTGCGGCTGCCCGACCCCGCGGCGGAACGTCCCTGGCAGGAGGACCTGCGCCAGCTCGCCTCCGAGCTGCGCAGTGCCCTGGTCGCCCATCCCTGGGCGTCCCGGCTCATCGGCGAGTACCTCAATGTCGGCCCGAACTCCCTGGCCATGACCGTCACCGCGCTGCGGGTCCTGGACAAGGCGGGCGTCCACCGGAGCGCTGCCCCAGGAGCGCTCTCCGCGCTCTACCAGTTCGTCTACGGCTACGCCACCGTGGAGGGCCGCTGGGTGGAACGCTGCCAGGCCGCGGGGGTGGACCAGGACGCGGTCCTGCGCGACGTCTTCCAGGCGCTGATGGCGATGCCCGGCCTCGCCGAGCAGGTGCCGATCCTCCAGGAACGGATAGAGGCGCCGTTCGAGCAGACCCGGGAGCGGGACTTCCGGATCGCCCTCGACACCGTCGTGGCCGGCCTGGAGGTCATGGCCGGGCGCCACCGGGACGGTGCCTAGGCGCCTGCCGGCAGCCGGACGGAGGTTCCGCGGGCGGCCCCGCGCGGCGTCGCCGGGTGGGGGAGCGCCCGCGCGGAACGCCGCTCAGTGCCCCTCGGCCACCACCCGGGCCGGGAAGCCGCCGGTCGCGACCGGTCCCCACCGGCGGGGGACGATCCGCAGCAGGGACTTGCCCTGGCGGAGCATGGCCGCCCGGTACTCGTCCCAGTCCGGGTGCTCACCCGCGATGGCGCGGTAGTACTCGACCAGCGGCTCCACCGACGCGGGTGGGTCGATGACCTCGCCGTCACCGTCGATCTGCACCCAGGGCCCGTCCCAGTCGTCGGACAGCACGACGACGCTCACCGTGGGGTCGCGCCGGACGTTGCGGGTCTTGGCCCGCTCCGGGTACGTCGAGACCACGATCCGGCCGGACCCGTCCACGCCGCAGGTCACCGGGGAGCCCTGGGGCCTGCCGTCGCCGCGGGTGGTCAACAGGATCGCGCGGTGCCGTGGACGGACGAACTCCAGTAGCTCCGGGAGGCTGACCGGCCGGGACGTCGCGATGTTCGGAGGCGCCATGTCGGTCAGCGTACGCCGGGCGGCGCGGGACGGCCGGCCGACGGGTCCGTGACGCTCGGGTCGATGACGCTCGTCCCGGCGGTGGTCGCCTCGGTGACGGTCGGGTCCGTGACGGTCGTCCCGGCGGTGGTCGCCGCCCGCGCGGGGCCGGCGCCACGGGCCCGGTCCGCCACGCCACCCCCGGTGCGCAGCGGCACCTCCTTGATGAACAGCATGACCACCAGGGCCAGCGCCGCGAACGGCGCCATGTACAGGAAGACGTCGCCGAGCCCGTGCCCGTACGCGTCCTCGACCACCGCGCGGACGGGGCCGGGGAGCTTGTCCAGGTCGGGAATGGTGCTGCCGCCGCCGGAGGGCACCTGAAGGTGCTCGCGGGCGAACCCGCTGCGGGTGTAGTCGGCGACCCTGCTCCCCAGCACGGCGCCGAGCGCCGACACCCCGACGGCCCCGCCGAGGGAGCGGAAGAACGTCACCAGCGAACTGGCCGCGCCCAGTTCGTGCGGGGCCACCTGGTTCTGCACGGACAGCACCAGGTTCTGCATGGTCAGGCCGAGCCCCAGGCCGCCGACGAACATCGCGAGGGCGACCAGCGGGTAGTCGCTGTCCGCGCGCACGCCGCCGAGCGAGCCGTAGCCCACCGCGGTCAGCACCCCACCGGCGACCAGGAACCCCTTCCAGCGTCCGGTCCTGGTGATGATCCGCCCGGAGACCGCGGAGCTCAGGGACAGGCCGAGGATCAGCGGCGTGGTCAGCACCCCGGCCATGGTCGGCGACTCGCCCTTGGCGAGTTGGAAGTACTGGCTGAGGAAGACCGTGGAACCGATCATGACCAGGCCGATGAGCAGGCTGGCGACGGTCGCCAGGGTCACCGTGCGGTTGCGGAACAGCCGCAGCGGGACGACCGGTTCACTGGCCGTGGACTCCACCAGCAGGAAGGCCAGCGCGAGGACCACGGCGCCGCCGGTCATCGCCCACGTCTGCCAGGAGACCCAGGGGTAGCGGTCCCCGGCGAGGGAGACCCAGATCAGCAGCAGCGACACCGAGGAGGTGATCAGGGTGGCCCCGGCCCAGTCCACCTTCACCTGGCGCCTGACCACCGGCAGGTTCAGGGTCTTCTGCAGCGCCAGCAGGGCGACGACGGCGAACGGTACGCCGGCGTAGAAGCACCAGCGCCAGCCCAGCCACGGGGTGTCCACGATGACGCCGCCGATCAGCGGACCGCATATGGTGCCGAGCGCGTAGACCGCGCCGAGGTAGCCGCTGTACCGTCCCCGCTCCCGGGGAGCGATCATCGCCGCCATGATCACTTGGACCAGGGCACTCAGCCCGCCGACGCCGATCCCCTGGACCACCCGGGCGCTGATCAGCATGCCGGTGTTCTGGGAGAGCCCGGCGACCGCGGACCCGCAGACGTAGATCACCAGAGCCGTCTGCACCAGCACCTTCTTGCTGGTGAGGTCGGCCATCTTGCCCCACAGCGGGGTGGACGCGGTCATCGCGAGCAGGGTGGCGGTGACCACCCAGGTGTAGGAGGTCTGGCTGCCGTGCAGGTCATGGATGATCGTCGGCAGGGCGTTGGAGACGATCGTGGACGACAGGATCGCCACGAACAGTCCGAGCAGCAGCCCGGAGAGCGCCTCCATGATCTGCCGGTGGGTCATCGGCGGAAGCGCGTCGTCCGTGGCCGTGCTGCCTTCCGGCGCGTCTCCCGTTGCGGTCGAGGTCATGCTGTCTCTCCATCGAGGCGGGTCCGGTCGCGCTCGGCCGGAGCCTTCCGGGTCGGGGGCCCGGCGGCGCACGTTCCGGGCCGGCGCCCGTCCGGGTCGGGTGGTTCGGTCGGCACGCGAACCGGACCGCCCGTCAGGCGGGCCGCCGGGTCGCCACCTGGGTCCCCTCCGGCTCCTGCGGGTGCGCTCCCGCGTCCCGCGGGCGGTGGACCGGGTCCTTCGGGGCGGTGGAACCCCGTGCCCCGGAAATGGTTGCCTCGAGCAACGGTAAGTTGATTAGTTGCAACAAGCAAATGAAATGAGGGGGCCTGCCAGCAAAGAAACGGAAAAGCCTCCGGGCCCCCGGTGCGGCAGGACCTGGCTGCCGTGCCCGGGGGGCCGGAGCAGCCCCAGCGGCTCGCCGTGCCGCCACCGGTCGGGACGTTGGGGCGGCCGGCGGCGCGGGCGTCGCGGCCCGGGGCTCAGGCCGAGGCGTCGCCCAGCAGCGAGAGGTCGTCCTGGGTCAGCCGCAGCTCGGCGGACGCCAGCAGCGGCGCGAGCTGTTCCGGGGTGCGGGCGCTGGCGATGGGTGCCACCACGGTCGGCTGTGCCGCCAGCCAGGCCAACGCCACCGTGGCGACCTCGGCCTCGTGCCGGGCGGCCACCTCGTCGAGCGCGGCCAGCACCCGCGGTCCGCGGGGCGACGCCAGGTACTCCGCCGCCCGGGCCGCACGGGGGCTCTCCACGGCGGAGCCCGGCCGGTACTTGCCGGTGAGGAACCCGGAGGCCAGGGCGTAGTAGGGAAGCGTGCCGAGGCCGTTCGCCTCGACCACGGCGCGCTCGCCCTGCTCGTACTCCTCGCGGAAGACCAGGTTGTAGTGCGGCTGGACGGCGACGTACCGGGGCAGGCCTTCCCGGTCGGCGACGGCCAGGGCCTCGGCCAGCCGGGCACCGGTGAAGTTGGAGGCCGCGACGTGCCGGACCTTGCCCTCCTGGATCAGCTCGCCGAACGCGGAGAGCGTCTCCTCCACCGGGGTGTCCGGGTCGTCGTAGTGCGCGTAGTAGAGGTCGATGCGGTCCGTGCCGAGGCGGCGCAGCGACTCCTCCGCCGCGCGCTTGACCGTTGCCGCGGACAGGCCCCGCAGGCCCGGGAAGGCACCGAGCTTGGTGGCCACCACGACCGAGTCACGGTTGCCGCGGGAGGCCAGCCACCGTCCGATGATCTGCTCTGACTCACCGCCGGAGTTGCCCTCCACCCAGGCGGAGTACACGTCCGCGGTGTCGATCAGGTTCCCGCCCGCGTCGGTGTAGGCGTCGAGGACGGCGAAGGACTGCCGTTCGTCCGCGGTCCAGCCGAAGACGTTGCCGCCCAGGGCGAGGGGGTAGACGTTGAGATCCGAAGTGCCGAGCTGTCTCATGTCCGGGGCAACGAGACGGGGGAGTTCGATGTTCCGTGGTCCGCGCGCATTCGTTAGAGTCCCGTCCCATGGCTGACAACGAACACGACCCCGCCGGCAGCACCCAGATGTTCCGGGCGTTCGTCGACGAAGGGGCCAACACCCCGGAGCCCGCGGGCACCAACAACCGCACCACACTGATCGCCGTCGTGGCGGTGATCGCCGTGGTGGCGGTCGCCGCTCTGGCGTGGATGGCGCTGAAGTAGCCGGTCCGGGCGGCACCCGAATGGCTCCGCCCGGTGCCGCGCCGGGTTCCGGCTCCGTCCGGTGGCGGCGCGGCCCCGGGCCGGTTCTAAGGCCGGCGCGCCGGTACGCGGCGCAGGCACCTGACACGGCGAAGGGGCGCCAGCGCGCTGACGCCCCGTGAGCCGGTGGGCGACCACCGGCCCCCGTCGGGGGAGCCGGGACGACGCCGCCCTGCGGGGCCGGGTCAGGACTCGGCGATGAGGCCCTCGCGCAACTGGGCCAGGGTCCGGGTCAGCAGGCGGGAGACGTGCATCTGCGAGATGCCGACCTCCTCACCGATCTGGGACTGCGTCATGTTGCTGAAGAACCGCAGCATGATGATCCGGCGCTCCCGCGGGGGCAGGCTGGCCAGCAGGGGCTTGAGCGACTCGCGGTACTCCACGCCCTCGAGCGCGGAGTCCTCGTAGCCGAGCCGGTCGGCGAGCGAGCCCTCGCCGTCCTCCTCGGGCGGGGGCGAGTCCAGGGAGCTGGCGGTGTACGCGTTGCCCACCGCCAGGCCGTCCACCACGTCCTCCTCGGAGACCCCGAGGCACTGGGCGAGCTCCGCGACCGTGGGCGAACGGTCGAGCTGCTGGGACAGCTCGTCGCTGGCCCGGGTCAGGGCGAGCCGCAGCTCCTGGAGCCGCCGGGGCACCCGCACCGACCAACTGGTGTCCCGGAAGAACCGCTTGATCTCGCCGACCACCGTGGGCATGGCGAACGTCGGGAACTCCACGCCGCGGCCGGCGTCGAACCGGTCGATCGCTTTGATCAGGCCGATGGTGCCCACCTGGATGATGTCTTCCATGGGCTCGTTGCGGCTGCGGAAGCGTGCCGCCGCGTACCGGACCAGCGGCAGGTTCAGCTCGATCAGCGTGTCGCGCACGTAGGTGCGCTCCGCGCAGTCCTCCGTGAGTTCGGCGAGCCGCAGGAACAGGGACCGGGACAGGGTACGGGTGTCGATGGAGTCACTGTTGTAGGACGGCGCTGGCCGACTGGCGGGAATCGTCGAGCTGCCCAGTTGTGCGGACATGCCACCCCCTCCTGAGGTCGCTTCTCGATCACGGTAGTGCGATCGAGCTGCCTCAACCTGAATACCGGAGCCTGAGCCCCGTCAAACGCGGTTCGTGCGTCATGTCATAGGGCAACAACGCTGCGTAACGCCAAATCGACAAATATCGGACTCCGAATTCACCCTGTTTGCTTAGGGTTCGATGGGATTTGCGGAGCGCAGCCGCGCAAAACTGCGCGAGAGTAGGCGAGAGACGTGCATCTGTGAGACCCCTAGCTCCGCACTGATCTGGGACTGGGTCAGGTTCCCGAAGTAGCGCAGCAGCAGAATCCTTCGTTCCCTTTCCGGGAGTTGGACCAGCAGGTGCCGGACGAGGTCCCGGTGTTCGACACCGGCCAGCGCCGGGTCCTCGTAGCCGAGCCGGTCCAGCAGCGCCTGGGACCCCTCGCCCTCCTGGGCGGCCTCCAGCGACGTGGCGTGGTAGGCCCGTCCCGCTTCCAGGCAGGAGAGCACCTCCTCCTCCCCGATCTTCAGCCGGTCGGCGATCTCCCCGGTCGTCGGCGAGCGTCCGTGGGCCACCGTGAGGTCCTCGATGGCGCCGCTCACCTGGACCCAGAGTTCGTGCAGCCGGCGGGGCACGTGCACGGTGCGGACGTTGTCCCGGAAGTACCGCTTGATCTCGCCCACCACGGTGGGCATGGCGAACGTGGGGAACTGCACCCCGCGCGACGGGTCGAACCGGTCGATGGCGTTGATCAGGCCGATCGTGCCGACCTGGACGACGTCCTCCATGGGCTCGTTGCGGCTGCGGAAGCGTGCCGCCGCGTACCGGACCAGTGGCAGGTTGACCTCGATGAGCGCGTCGCGCACCCGGGCGTGCTCCGGGGTCCCCGGGGTGAGCCCGCTCAGCTTCTCGAACAGGACCCGGGTCAGTGCCCGGGCGTCCACGGTGCTGCTCTTGGGCGGGCGGCGCCGGCGGGGGCCGGGGGCGGCGCCGGCGGGCGCGGCCGGGACGTCCGGGGCGGCGCCGGGATCGGGAGGGGCACACGGCCCGGCGGGGGTGGGGGCGCGCGGGGGCGCTCCCCGGACCGGTGCGGTGGTCGGGTGCGCGTCGGTGACGGGATCGGTGCGGGCGTGGGTGACCGCCTCCCGGGGGCGGGCCTGGACGGTGGCAGCCCCGGGGTCGATCGGTGCGGTACTCGCCGATACGGACATGCCACCTCTCGTCAGACAACGCCATGTGACCGGCACATCAGGCAAAACCGGTCATAGCATCACAAGACATGTGACTGTGTGCAAGCACCGTTATGGCGACGTGTTGTTGACGGGAGTCGAGGACCGGCTCGGGAAGGGAGGGGCGTCGGGAAGGCGGCGGCCGGGTCGGGGAGAGGAGGGGAGACCGGACCCGGGTGTGGCCGTCAGGGACGGACCGTCCTCACCGGCCCCGCGCTCCGCGACGGGCCGGGATCAGTGGCGCGACTCAGTTGACGAGCTCGGTCATGAACTCGCCGATCTGCCCGGCGGCCTTGGAGATGCCCTCGAAGCCGATCTGAACCAGTTCGGCTGAACGCTCCGGTGAGCTGATGATCGTGTAGAGGACGAACACGATCAGGATGTAGAGGGTGACCTTCTTCGCCTGTGCCATGCGCTGCCTCCCCGCTCCCCGGTGCGGTGAGTCTATCTGTCCATAGGCTGAAGGAGGGACCCAATTCGCCCGTCAGTCGAGCCAACGCCAAGACCCCCGCAGGGCGCCTGCCCTGCGGGGTGCTGACATGAGAAGCGGTAGCGGTGGGATTTGAACCCACGGAGGAGTTGCCCCCTCACACGCTTTCGAGGTCTGTGAGCGAGTGTACAGCCCGGTTCACGGCCGGTGCGGCACCGGCTTGATCGGCTCGTCTGGACGACTGTGAACGGCCGCGACCGTCGATGAATGAGACCAGAACTGAGACCAGGGCATCCTGGTCGGCGTCGGGCAGAACGGCCGGCGTCGTCTACCCGGCTTGGTCGCGCGTGACTGGCTCCAGGTCGTCAGCCTGCGTCACCCACTCCGCGCCCCCTTGAGGCGGACGGAGCCACACCTTGGTCGGGGGCTCGAGCTGCCGGTCTCCGGAGTACAGGCCGACGGACATCACCACCCCGGTCTGGCCGGTGACGGTGTCCAGCACGGTGGCACCGCACCGCAGCCAGTCCTCCATCCTCGGTTGCTTCCCTCGATCGGGTGTGCGTCCGGCAGACTTCCCCATGCTCATCAGCTCCCTGACTGGACAACCCTCGGGCCGGATGTGTGGCCCCCGAGGGGTTCTCGTCAAATTACCGCTATAGGCCGCTGCATGGGGCTGTATGGAGCTACCTGCCGATGCCGACCGCAGACCATCGCCCTACGGTCCCGATCGTGAGCGATGAGATCGGGTACGTGTACGTGCGCGTGGCCGACGCGGTCGAAGCCGAGATCAGGGCGGGGCGTCTGCCCTACGGCGCGCGGTTGCCGAACGAGCGGGACATGGGTACGCAGTACGGCGTTGCCCCGGGCACCGCGCGGCGGGCAGTCCAGGAACTACGGGATCGCGGGCTGGTGGTCACGCTGCCCAACAAGGGCACGTTCGTCACCGTGCGGCAGGGCGGAGAGTCCGGGGAACTTCCGGGCGCCGACTCGTAGGGAACAGGCCGCCGGCTGAGTTCCGCCCCCCCGGCGGTGAGCGAATCGGTACTGCCGACGGCCGACGTCCTCTTCTCTCGGTCGGAACGGTGTACGTTACCGGGGCTCGGGGCCGCGGAGTCCATCGTCGTCGCTGCCAATGACTGTCGTTAGGGCAGAGAGGCGAAGGACTCCGAGCTCCCCCCTCCTGTCGCCCGGGCCAGCTCGCCCATCGAGGTGACCACTGCTGCAGCTCCAGCCCTGGTCAGTGCCGCGTCCTTGCCCGGCTTGTTCGCGTACCCGATCGCATCCATGCCAGCGGCGTGGGCAGCCTCGATGTCTCGCACCGCATCGCCGACGAAGATGCAGTCGCCCGGTCTTGCCCCGGCTGCCGCCATCGCAGCGAACAGGAGCTCCGGGGATGGCTTCATGGATCTCGGATGACCGCTCACCCGGCCGAACTGGCCGGCGATGAGTCGGCCGAGTCCATGGGTGTCCACGTAGCGTGCGATGGCCACCGTCGCGTTGTTGCTGACCATCCAGACCACACGCCCGCTCGCTGCACACGCCTCAAGGAAGGCCACCCCGCCCGGTGTCGGCTGGGCCCGATCAACGGCCTCCATCTCCAGCCGTGCCAGCGTTTCGTCAGCCAGTGGCACTAGGTCGTCCCGCTCGTCAGCGATCCGCCGAAGCATTGCCAGCGGGTCGGACTCCTCGTGCCCGGGAGGCGGACCGTCGGGACCCGACAACTGTTCGGCCAGGCGCCGCGCGACTTCGGGTGCCGGAACCCCCGCGAAGACCGAGCAGACAGGACCGTCGAAGTCGAGGAGTACGTGCCGTACAGGAGCAAGGACGGAGGCCAGTCCCTCCGAGGGCATGCTCATGACTCACGCTCGTACGCGATGGTGTTCCAGATACTCTCGAACCACCTGGTGGCCTGCTGGACGTACTGCGACCCCATGGACTCGCTGTCGGAGCCCGCTGCGTGGTGGAAGAGGGTGGCGTCCTTGCCGGTGACGTCGAAGAAGGTGCGCGACTCGCTCGCCACCTCCATCGTGCGTTCGCGCAGCGGGTAGAAGCCGAAGAACACGTCGCGGTGGTTGAGGACGTAGAGCTTGAACAGCGATGTCGCTCGGTAGACCTTCACATTCACCGATGCCTTCTCGACCAGTCCGAGCTCGGCCAGCACCTCGACTGAGTGCCGGATGCCAGCGGCAGCCGTCAGCGCGATGTCCCGGGCTCGGTCGCGGAGCGCAGGGTCGTCTTTGAGCCCGTCCACTAGCGTCGGCACCGCCATCGGCGCCGTGGTGTCCGGCAGGAGCAGCCGGACCTCGATCGACTCGGGGCGGAGTCGGCCAGCGCGAATCTTGTCGAGCGGTTCCTGCATCGCGCTGTGCAGCGTCTCGCTGCTGAACCCGGCGAAGTCGACCGTGACGTGGGGATCGGCGAACGCCATCTCCAGGTGAGGCCGCAGACCCACCGGTCGTTCAGTCCGCTCACGGACGAAGGAGCCGGACCCCTTGCGGGTCACGATCAGCCCTTCGTCCCTGAGCATGTCGAGGGCCCGGGTCACCGTCCCCCGGGCAACCTGGAACCGCTTCGCCAGCTCGGGTCCGGACGGCAACTGCTTCCCGGGCTCGAACTTTCTCGTGAGGATTTCGGCGCGCAGCACGCTGCTGACCTGCAAGTACGGCGGGCGCTCATCGTTCGGGTCAAGGCTCATACCGCCATGCTACCCACTTGCTCAACCTGCGCGACCTCCCCAACCTTCTTGACCTGCTTAAGCAGGTTGCCTATGTTGAGCATGTCGCCACCGGGAGAACGCGGAGGCGGCGTGAAGGCCCTTCTTTGGGCTGCACGTGTACAGGGCGGGGACGCTGCAATCCCGCTAAAGGCCAGGCAGAACAGGGTTTCGGCCCGTACTGGCGAGGTGGCCCGGCGACCGCGAGCAACGGCCGGAGAGTGGGGGCGAGGCCCCCCTTGCAGTGCGACATCCCGTAGGCCAACACGAGAGGAGATCCGAATGCGTCAGCGACGAACGCTCTGGGCGCCGCCCGTGCTGGACCGGCACAGCGGCAACGCCCTTCGCGTCACCCCTCCGCCTACAGCCGCCCTGCCGGGACGAGATCCCCGCCAGGACGGCTGACCGCGGAAAGCTTCCCGCCGCGCAGAGCGGCGGGGCCGGCTGCCTCCTTCGCCCGTCCGGCGCCCTTGTGCGTCGTACGGGCGGGGTCGCGGGGAGCCGGATCGGCTCAGCACGAACGCGCCCCAGACAGCGATTGCCGCGCTGCCTGGGGCTTCGCACACCTACCTGATGTGGAGGAAGGCATGCGGTACGAGGGTATCCCGATCGGGGCCACGGCCCTGACGGACGAGGAGCGGGCGGAGCTCAGCAGGAAGGTGAAGGAGGCCAACAAGCGGAGCGAGGAAGGTCGCGGGGGTGGTCAGCGATGACTATGGCCGTGCGCCCGACGGGGATGAGTCGGGCTGAGTCGGGGTGGGGTACGAGCACCCGGATCACGGAGAAGCCCACGCCGGCCTGCGTCGGGAAGTGGGACTTGTACGACAAGGTCGAGCACCCGACCAGCACGGTCAGCGCCGCTGAATGGCGCCGGGCGTATGAGCGGGCCTACTGGACCTGTGTCGGGTGTCCGCTGGCCGCGTCGTGTGACCGGGCGGTTTGGCACATCGCGGACCCGGAGCCGAACGGGGGCTACCCCCTGACGCTGCCGTGGGCGCGGTACCTGACCCCTGAGGATCTGGGGGGATTCCTGGGGGAGCTGGCTGCGGCCTGCTCCGGTGGGGACAAGGCCGCGCTGGATGCGGTCCGCAAGGTGGTGGTGGAGGCGTGGCCGCCGACGCGGAGGCCGGTCCTGCCGTGGGCGTCCCGCCTCGCCCCCCGCCACATGAAGCAGTTCCTCGGCGAGCTGGCTGAGGCCGCGGCCGTCCCGCCGGACGGG
>NZ_KB904664.1 GCF_000380165.1 Wenjunlia vitaminophila DSM 41686 | reverse complement strand
GCCGAGCGTCGTAAGACTCGGCGGATCAATGTGGGTTCGGTTCCTGTGGGGGACGGGGCTCCGGTGTCGGTGCAGTCGATGACGACGACGGTCACCGCGGATGTGGGTGCGACGTTGCAGCAGATCGCTGAGTTGACGGCGTCTGGTTGTCAGATCGTGCGGGTGGCGTGTCCGAGTCAGGATGATGCGGAGGCGTTGGCGCAGATCGCGCGGAAGTCGCAGATTCCGGTGATTGCGGACATTCATTTTCAGCCGAAGTATGTGTTTGCGGCGATTGATGCCGGGTGTGCGGCGGTTCGGGTGAATCCGGGGAACATCCGGCAGTTCGATGACAAGGTGAAGGAGATCGCGCGGGCGGCGTCGGCGGCTGGGGTGCCGATTCGGATCGGGGTGAACGCGGGGTCGTTGGACAAGCGGTTGTTGGCGAAGTACGGGCGGGCGACTCCTGAGGCGTTGGTGGAGTCGGCGTTGTGGGAGTGTTCGTTGTTCGAGGAGCACGGGTTCCGGGACATCAAGATCTCGGTGAAGCACAACGATCCGGTGGTGATGGTCAATGCGTACCGGTTGTTGGCGAGTCGGTGTGATTATCCGTTGCATTTGGGTGTGACGGAGGCGGGTCCTGCGTTTCAGGGGACGATCAAGTCGGCGGTGGCGTTTGGTGCGTTGTTGTCGGAGGGGATCGGGGACACGATTCGGGTGTCGTTGTCGGCGCCTCCGGTGGAGGAGGTGAAGGTGGGGGCGCAGATTCTGGAGTCGTTGGGGTTGCGGGAGCGGCGGTTGGAGATCGTGTCGTGTCCGTCGTGTGGTCGGGCGCAGGTGGATGTGTATCGGTTGGCGGATGAGGTGACGGCGGGGCTGGATGGTATGGAGGTGCCGTTGCGGGTGGCGGTGATGGGGTGTGTGGTCAATGGTCCTGGTGAGGCCAGGGAGGCTGATNTGGGGGTGGCGTCGGGTAATGGGAAGGGGCAGATCTTCGTTCGGGGNGAGGTGATCAAGACGGTTCCGGAGTCGAAGATCGTGGAGACGTTGATCGAGGAGGCGTTGAAGATCGCTGAGCAGATGGAACGTGAGGGTGTGGCGTCCGGTGAGCCCAGCGTCTCGGTGAGCTGATCCGCCTCCGACCCGCACCGACCGGGACGGTCGACGACCGCCCGTTGGACGCCCTCACCCCTGGTGACAGCCGGCCCGGGCAGCAGTGCCCGGGCCGGCCGGTCGTGCGCGGGGGATCAGCGGGAGGCGCTGCGCGCGGTCCGGTTGCCGGCCGCTCCGGCGTCGCCCTCGGTCTCGCCCGCCTCCCTGGTGCGCAGCACCCGGTTCGCCACCTGGACCCGGGACGCGCAGTCCAGTTTGCGCATCACCTTGCGCAGGTGGTTCACCGCCGTCCACTCCGAGATGCCCAACCTCCGGGCCACCTCCCGGTTGGTCAGGCCCTCGGCGACCAGCGCCGCCACCTCCTGCTCCCGCCGGGTCAGCGCGTTCGTGGAGTCGTCCGCGAACAACGGGTGCACCAGGGAGCGTGCCACCGGGGCGACGGCCTCCCGCACCGCCTGCGCCGCCGTCAGCGCCCGCCCCGCCCGCCACGCCGACTCGAACGCCTCGTCGCCCAGGCGTTCCCTGGCCTGCTCGGCCAGGGTCTCCCGCACCGCCTCGGGCCAGCCGGCGGTGCCGCCACCGACCCGTTCCTCCAGCTCGCTGGCGGCGGCCAGGACGCGCGCCGCGCGCTCCCACACGTCACCGGTGCGCCCGTGCTTGGCCGTGAGCGTCTCGGTCAGCACCACCAGGCCGGGGGGGAGCGCCGGCAGGTCCCCCAGCTCGAGGAGGAGCAGGAGCGACCGACGTGCCATCCGCTCGACCTGGTCCCGGTCGTCCGGCGCGGTGAGCGACCCGGCCAGGACCAACGTCGCCTGTGCCGCGGCCCGGGCATCACCCACCTCCTCCAGTACCCGCACCGCCTCCCCGGCGTGCCGGGCCGCCCGCGCCGTGTCGCCCTGGTCCCGGCAGACCTCGGCCAGGTGCCTCAGTACCACCGCCCGTCCACGCTGGTCACCGAGCGCCTCCCGGGCCTGTTGGGCCTGGTGCAGCAGCCGTACGGCGGCTGGCAGGTCCCGCCTGGCCTGGGCCGTCCTGGCGCGCAGTTCGGCCACGAGGGCGGCGCCTGCCAGGTCCCCGAGCGCGTCGAACTGCGCCTGGGCGGCCTCCAACCGCCGTGCCGCGCCGTCGGGGTTCCCGGCGAGCAACTCCGCCTCGCCGAGCGCGGACAGGGCCGCAGCCGTGACCTGGGGACGGCAGCTCCCGACCACCGGGGCGACCGCGGTGAGGCGCTGCACCGCCGCGCGCACCTGCCCCCGCATCAGCCAGTACGGTGCGCAGGCCACGGCGAGTGAGGCGGCGGCGTCCGCGTCCCCCACATTGGCCAGGAACTCCAGTGCGACGAGCAGGTCCTCGTGCCAGTGACCGAACCTCCGCAGGGTCTCGGCCTGCTCTGGGCCGTTGAGCCGCGGCACCGCCTCGTGGGCCTGACGCAGGAAGTACGCGGCGTGGTCGGCGCGCACCGCACGGAGGGCGTCCCCCCGTTCGAGCTCCTCCAGTGCGTGGGCACGGGAGGTGCGCAGCATCCGGAACCGGATGCTGCCGTCGGCCTGCTCCTGGGAGAGCAGCAGGCTGCTGTCCACGAGCTGCTCCAACGCGTCCTGGGCGTCGTCGGCCGGGAGCCGGAAGACCCCACTGACCTCGCTGCCGTCGAACGTCGAGGCGAAAACTGCGAGGTGGGTGAGCAGCGTCCTGGTCGGTGGGGCCAGCCGGGCCCAGCCGTGCGCCACGGCGTCGCGCATGGACAGGTGCGGCGACATGGTGTCCGCCGCGGTGCCGCGCAGCACCCCGGAGTAGCGGTTGAGCTCGTCCAGCAGGGCGCGCGGCGAGGAGACCTTGAGCCGGGAGGCGGCGAGTTCGATGGCCAGTGGCAACCCGTCGAGGCGTACGCACAGCTCGGCGACGGCCTCGCGGTTCTCCTCGGTGAGCCGGAAGCCGGGGCGTACGGCCCGGGTGCGTTGCACGAGCAGCCGGACCGACGGGACCTGCTCGAGCCGGGCCAGGTCGGCGGCGTCGCCGGGGCCCGGCACGGGCAGCGGCGCGAGCTGCAGCCGCCGTTCGCCGTAGACGCCGAGCACCTCCGTCCCCACGGTGAGCACGCACAGTCTCCCGGTGGCCGCGGCGGCCAGTGCGTCGACCAGCGCGGCCACCCCGTCCGGGGGGCGGCTCCCGCAGTCCAGCACCAGCAGGAAGTCGCGGTCGCTCAGGTGCGACGCCAGCAGGGCGGTCGGGGTGAGGTTCCGCGACCTCGGCGGCGTGTCCAGCCCCAGGCCCGCCACGATGGCCGCCGGCAGGTCCGCCCCGGGGCCTGCCGCGTCCAGCGCGTCCAGTTCCAGGTACTGGCCCCCGTCGGTGAACTCCCGGGCGACGCCGTCGAACAGCGCGGTGGCCAGCCTGCTCTTGCCCGCCCCGACCGGACCGGTGAGGGTGAGGACCCGTTGGCCCCCGGGGGCCAGCGCCAGCGCGGTGAGGTCTGCCAGCTCGGCGTCCCGGCCCACCAGCGGGGTCAGGGTGTAGCGCCCCCGGCGCCCTGTTCCGGGGGGAGCCACGGCCGGAACCAGCGAGCCAGTCGCCGACTCGGTCGTGAGACCGCCTGGGATTCCTCCGTCGTCGTTTCTGAGCACCGTCCGCTCCTTATGTCTGTGGCGCGGGGCTCCCCGTCCTGCCCCGCATGTCGAGCGTCACGGCACCCGGCCAAAAGGCGGTCAAGGCTCGAGCAAAACGCGGGACACGGTCCTCGTCCAGCGCTGTAGCCATGAGCGAGGCGGAGCCGCGTTCGAAGTGGTAATAGGCAGGTGGGCGACGGAACCGAGGAAAACACCGCCGCGTGACGCCCACGGGATCAACGTGCGGCTTCACCGGTGGATCGCGGAGAAATTAATCGAACGACAGTGGCAGTCGACACTGAATAGTGGTCTTATGGGCCGCCACATCGCCTTTCCCCAGGTCTTTCGAGTATCGGATTCCGCAGGCACGGTGATTGTCGATGCACCGCTCCCTGATGTCCTAGGATAATCATGGATACCGTTTCGAGGCAGTGTTATGCCCGACTTGATGAGTAACCCGTCGGGGTCGCGCCGAAGTGCGTCGCGAGCGTCACCCGGAGCGAGACGACGTCGGGGCCGACCGGTGCCGATGTCGGCCGCATCGCGCGGGGACGACACGCTGCTGGCGCCGGGTCGGGCGGCGAGTGGTCCCTGGGCCCGTGAGCACGGGGACAGCCGGGGTGCACATGAGCCACGGGCACGTCGTGGCACTTGATGCCGTCTTGTGTCAAGACCACCCCAGTCGGTCATTGTGGGCAGGTGGCGCTGTTTCCTGTGCGGGCGAACGTCCACCGCCTCGGAAACGGACCACCGGCCGGGAGTTCCGGCACGGGGCGGACCTGGCGGAGACGGTCCGAACCCGGGCCGTGGACGGAAACGTGACCCTGATGGTGCTCCTGGGCCCGCCCCACCGGGTGCGGCTGGCCGAGGCGCCGCAGGACTGGAGAGAGGGCGGACCGGGCAATCGCAATACCGCCTGTCCGGTACGGTCCTTGTCTACACGTGAAGGGTGAGAGGGGCGGCGTGGCACAGCAGGAACGGGCCGTGCGGACGCGTGAGGCGGTTCTGAGGGCGGCGGGTGAGGCCTTCGCGCAGAACGGCTTCCTGGGGACGAGCATGTCCGACATCCTCCAGCGCGCCGGGGTGACCAAGGGAGCGTTGTATTTCCACTTCAGCTCCAAGGAGGAGCTCGCCTTCGCCGTGGTCGCTGCGCAGAAGGCGGCCGTGACCCGGCTCGCCGAGGAGGAGGCGGCCAAGGAAGTCCCGCCGCTCCAGGCGGTGGTGGCGACGACCACGCGGTGGGCGCGGGCCGTCCAGTCCGACCCGGTGGTCAGGGCCGGGGTGCGATTGGTGGCCGAGCAGGGTGCCTACCAGCGACCCATGTCCAGGCCCTACGGGCAGTGGGAGGACGTGCTCACCCAGCTCCTGCAACGAGCACAGGACAGTGGGCAGTTGGGTGAGGGGGCCAACCCCAGGGAGGCCGCGGAGCTCATCGTCGCGGCTCTCACCGGAGCCACGATCGTGGCCCAGGCCACCCACGGCCCATGCGACCTGCCGCAGCGGGTCGAGGCCATGTGGCAGCTCCTGCTGACCGGCCTGCTCCCGGACGGGCACAAGGTGTTCGTCCTCCCTCGGACCCTGAGCTGATCGTCCATGCTCCGCACCACCGTTCCGCGGGGTTGGCCGAACCACGGCTCTGCCCCGCGGGGCGTGGGCACACGGCCGGCGTGCGCCGTCGCACTCCCTGACACCGTGCCACCCGACTCCCCCGGGGTAGTTCCCGGTGCCGCCCGCCCGCCCGGCCCCGCACCGGACGAGCCGTTGACCGCTGCCCGGGGACCGCTCGTCCGCTGGCCGCCCGCCAGCAACCGCCCACCGCCGACCGTTCGTCGGCGGTGCCGTGTGCGGGGCCGCGGGAACGTGGCGGACCTGCACAGAACCACGTCCGGCAAAGCAGGGAAACAGTCTTGACGGTTTGGTAGCCGCGCGGCAGGCTTTCGCCAGTCCAGCACATCCTGAACCTGCTTCCTGGCAGCGAACTCCCCTTGATCGCCCGGCTGTTGGCGTGACACCGCAACACGCCGACCACGCTCCTGGGGGCGCACTCCCGGGTCAGGAGGGGGTTGACATGCAGGCCGGTCGGTTTGTTAACGTCAACTTCCCCCTTGACGTCAGTTACAGGAAGCCGCTGCGCCGCCGACAGTTGACCGGTACTTCGCGCACCAGGCGTCCACACCGCGTGAGGAGGCCCGATGATCGCCCACTGCCGTTCCGGCTAGGGCCGTTGGCACCACCGCGGACGGCCCCGGTCACCGCCCCCTCCCCGGCGCCCCCGCACCTCACGTCCGACCGGTTCCCCGTGCCCCGCACCGCCGTTCCCCGCCACCCTCCCGCCGGCAGCGCGCGGCCCGCCGCGACGTCCGCGGCCCCCTCGTCCACCGAGCCGCTGCGGACCCCCGGGTTCCGCCCGTTCCTCCCGCAACCGACCGCCGAGCCATCGGCCCCGGTCCGGTGCCGTTCGGCCCAGCCCTCCACCTCACGTCCCCATGCCGGCAGCACCCGCACGCGCGGTGCCGCCGACGGTCCTCCCGTGCCCTGAGCGTCGTGCTTCCCCGGTCGGGGAGCAACAGCGCGGTGCCCCGTTCCCAGGGTGCGTGCCCCATCCCCAACGAGAGGAAGATGCGGTGAACCACACGGTGTGGCCCGGTGAAGGAGCCGGCGCGGTACCAGGGCCCACCCTGAGCATCGGCGTCCTGGGTCCCATGGAGGTGCGCTATGAGGACGTGGACCGCACGCCGACGGCTCAGATGGCCCGCAGGGTGCTCGCCCTGCTGCTGCTCAACGCCAACCGGGCCGTACCGGTCTCCACGTTCGTGGAGGAACTCTGGGAGGACGTTCCACCGCGGCTGGCCCGCAAGACCATCCAGACGTACATGTACCAGCTCCGCAAGGGCATCGAGGGAGCCGCTGGTTCCGGCCGCCGCAAGCTGCTGGAGACCCGGCCGAACGGCTACCTGATCAGGCTGGCGCCCGCCGAGCTCGACCTGTGGGAGTTCGACCGGCTGGTCGACGCCAGCCGAGCCGCGCTCGCCGCGGGACAGGCCGCCGCCGCCGCGGGGACGCTGCGCTCGGCGCTGGGCCTGTGGAGGGGCGCGGCCCTCGCCGACATCGAACCGGGGCCGCTGCTCCAGGCCCGTGCCGCCAAACTGGAGGACGCCCGGCTGGGCGCGTTGGAGCTGCGCATCGAGGCGGACCTGAGGCTGGGCCGGCACCGCAGCCTGCTGGGAGAACTGCGGGAGCTGACCGGGAACCACCCGCTGAACGAGTCGTTCAGTGCGCAACTGATGCTCGCGGCCTGTCGGGCGGGGCAGCGGGGCATCGCCCTGGACACCTACGCCCGACTGCGGCAGCGACTCGTCGAGGAGCTCGGCATCGAACCGTCCGAGCGGCTGCAGAAGCTCCAGCACGACGTGCTCACCGAGTCGCCCGCCCTGGGACCCCCGGACGCCCCGCCCCCCGAGTCCGCCACGGTGACCAGGGGCGCGGGCACGGTTCCGTGTGCTCAGCTCCCACCGGACAGCCACGACTTCGTGGGGCGCGACCGCGAACTGTCGTTGCTCATCAGCCTGTCCCGCCCGGGCGCCGACTCCGCCGTGTCCGGTCCGCCGGTGATCGCGGTGGTCGGGGCCCCCGGCCTCGGCAAGAGTGCCGTCGCGGTGCGTGCGGCACACACCCTGCGGGATCGCTTTCCCGACGGCCAGCTCTACGCGGTGCTGCACGACGCCCACGGAGCGCCGCTGGCCCCGTCCGTGGTGCTGCGGTCCCTGCTGCACGACGTCGGCGTCCCCTCGGAGCGGATACCGGCCGGGCTCCAGGAGCGGGCGAGGATGTTCCGGAGCTGGTGTGCCGAGCGGGCCCTGCTGGTACTGCTGGACGACGCGGCGTCAGCGGACCAACTGCTGCCCCTGCTGCCCGCCGGCGGAGCGAGCCTGGTGCTGATCACCTCCCGCACCCGGCTGCCCGGCCTGCCCGGGGCGGCCACCGTTCCGCTGCGCCCCCTGGACACCGCGTCCTCGGTGGCGTTGCTCGCCCAGGTCACCGGCCCCGAACGGGTGGAGCGGGAACTGGCGGCGGCCCGGGAGATCGTGCGGCTGTGCGGCCACCTGCCGCTGGGGATGCGCGCCGCGGGGGAGAAGCTCGCCGCACGCCCGATGCGGTCGCTCGCCGCCTTCGCCACCCGCCTCGCCGACGAGCACTTCCGGCTGGACGAGCTGCGCTGCGGTCCCTTCGACGTGCGGGCCCGGCTGCGGGCCGCGAGCGAGCGGTTGACGGCGGAGGACCGTTGGACGCTGCGGCGACTCAGCCGGGGCCCCAGGCGGCTCGGTCTCGGAGACGCGGCGCGGCTGCTGGAACTGGACGCCCGCTGTACGGAGATCCTGGTCGGGAGCCTGCTCGACAGCCACGTGCTGGAGGAGGTCGGCGAGGGCAGGTTCGCGATTCCCGAGCTGCTCAGGCTCACCGTGGCCACCGGGTACCGGGACGACGAGCCGGTCGGGCCCGGTGGGCTGGGCCTGGCCGGCCCACCCGACCCCGGGGTGCGGGGGGCCCCGACGACCGATCGGGAACGGTACCGCTGTTCGTGTCGCTGTTCGGCGTGGGCCCATCCCCGGGCCTTACCCGCCAAGGTGAGGGGCGGTCTCCCCGAGTGGGTGACATCCGGGGCGGGCCGACGGTTCGCCGGTGCGGGCTTGCCGCAACGGTGCTGAGGCCGGGGCCGGGGGCCTCGGGCGCTGGTCGGCCGTGCACCCGTGATCGGGGGGGGAATACTACATCTGTACCTTGAATGGTAGTTCACCCCAACTCCACCATTCTTGTGGGGAGTATTCGATCTGGTGTCCAGTGGCGGCTCCTACAACCCCTACACCCGTGCCGAGCCCGGCACGGAGTCATGTGGCCATACCACCCACGTAGGAGCAAGCACATGAGTACGACAACGGGGGGCTCCTTAGGGGCCGTTGTCATCACCGGAACATCCAGCGGCATAGGCCGTGCCACGGCGGTCGCGCTGGCCGACGCCGGATACTACGTGTTCGCCGGAGTGCGGAAGGAAGCCGACGGGAAGGCGGTGCGGGCGCAGACCGAGGGCGACCTCACCCCGCTGCTGATCGACGTCACCGACCCGGCCAGCGTGGCCGAGGCCGTCACCGAGGTCACCGAGCACGTGCGGGAACAGGGTCTGGTCGGACTGGTCAACAACGCGGGCGTCGGCGTGGCCTGGCCGATGGAGCACGTGCCCGCGCACGAACTGCGCCGCCAGTACGACGTCAATGTGTTCGGCCAGGTCGACGTGGTGCAGGCGTTCCTGCCGCTGCTCCGGGCGGCCACCGGGCGCATCGTCAACATCGGATCGGTCGCCGACCGGCTCTCGCTGCCGTTCTGCGGGCCGCTGTTCTCCTCCAAGTGGGCGTTCGCCTCGATCACCGAGACGCTGCGGCTGGAGCTGCGGCCGTGGGGCATCCACGTCGTGCTGGTGGAACCGGCCTCGATCCACAGCGCGGCGGTGGGGAAGTTCGAAGAGGACTCGCGCCGGGTGCTCGCCCAGCTCAACGACGTCGGACGCGAGAACTACGGGGCGACCTACCGCGCGGTGACGCGCCGGGCCCTGGCCCGAGAGAGGGCGGGCAGCGACCCGCGCGTCGTCGCCGACGTCGTCCTGGAGGCACTCACCTCAAGGCGCCCCAGGACCCGGTACCTGGTCGGTAAGGACGCCAGGCCACTGGCGTTGATGGCCCGCTACGCACCGGACCGCGTGTTCGACCGGCTCCGCGTGCAGATGTTCGGCCTGCCCCGGAGGTTCGGCGGCGTGCGCACCACCTCGGGGGCACCGCCGATCCGGCGACGTCCGGAGCGCTGAACCGGCCCGTCCGGTGCACACACCAACCGCACTCCGTGCGGCCCCCTCGTCGCGGGCTCCTCCCGGAACGGGAACCGGGAGGCGGGAATCCCACCCCGCCCCGCCCGGTGACGCCCACACCCACGAACTCACCGACCCTTAGATGGGACCGTTCATGCCCACGCAGTCCGTGTCCGTGAAAGAGGACACCTCCCAGTACCCCCTGTACCCCTTCCTCTGGAGGTCCCTGTACGAGTACCCGCCGGAGTACCGTGAGATCAGGGCCACGGCGCCGATCTCCCGGGTCCGGCTCCCCAACGACGCGCTCGCCTGGCTGGTGACCCGGTACGAGGACGTGCGCGCCGTGCTCAGCGACGCCCGCTTCAGCCGCGACGCGGTCAAGAACAGCCCGGTCGCCGCACTGGCGCCCAACGACATCTTCAACCACTCCCTCATCGGCACCGACCCCCCGGACCACACCCGGCTGCGCAGGCTGGTGACCCGGGCGTTCACCCCACGGCGGATGGAGGCACTGCGTCCGCACACCTTCGAGGTCATCGACGAACTGCTGGACCAAGCGGAGCAACTGCCGCGGCCCGTCGACTTCCAGTCGCACGTCTGCTACCTCCTGCCCATCCTGGTGATAGCGGAGATGCTGGGACTGCCCTACGACGAGAGGGAACAGTTCGTCGCCTGGGTGCGCGAGTCCACCGCCGGGACCGAGTACCGCGAACGGATGTCCGCCGGCTACCAGAAACTGATCGACTACCTCGACTCGCTGATCCAGCGCAAGCGCCGGACCCCGGGCGACGACCTGCTGAGCGCCCTGATCGCGGTCCGGGACGAGAACGACGACCGGCTGTCCCACGAGGAACTGCTCGCGCTGAGCGCCCTGCTCCTGGCCGCCGGCCACGAGACGACGGCCACCCTGTTCGGCAACTCCATCGTGACCCTGCTGCGTGACCGCACCCGGTGGGACACCCTGCGCAACGACGTGTCGCTGATCCCCGTGGCCGTCGACGAACTGTTCCGCATGGTGCCCACCACGGACATCGGTGGGGTGTTCCCCAGGGTGGCCCTGGAGGACGTCACGCTCAACGGCGTACGCATCCACGCCGGGGACGCCGTCATGGCCGTCGGCGACGCCGCCAACCGCGACCCGGAGGTCTTCGACGACCCCGAGAGGCTCGACCTCACCCGGCAACACAACCCGCACATGTCGCTTGGAGCCGGCATCCACCGCTGCCTCGGAGCCACCCTCACCAGGATGGAGCTCCAGGTCGCCCTGCAAAGGGTGATGGAACGCTTCCCGACGCTGCGGCTGGCCGTGCCCGAGAGCGAACTGCGAATCCGGCCGATGGCCGCGATGCGGACCCTGGACGCCCTGCCCGTCACCTGGTGACCACGGCCGCCGGGGGGCCGGCGGCCGCGACAGGTCACCGGCCGTGGCCGCGGGAGCCCTGGGGGGCCACGCGGCCACGGCCGCCCACGAGCCGGCGGAGGGTGCTCGCTTCGGCCGCGCCACCGGCTCCGCGTAGCATGGGTCCGCTGGCGCGCACCCCCGAGGGGGCGCGACCTCGTTGCGGATGGGAGCCGACGCCGTGCTGCGCACCATGTTCAAGTCCAAGATCCACCGGGCCACCGTCACCCAGGCCGACCTGCACTACGTCGGATCGGTGACCATCGACGCCGAACTGATGGAGGCCGCCGACCTGCTGCCCGGCGAGCTCGTCCACATCGTGGACATCTCCAACGGCGCCCGGCTGGAGACCTACGTCATCGAGGGCGAGCGGGGCTCCGGGGTCATCGGCATCAACGGGGCAGCCGCCCACCTCGTCCACCCCGGGGACCTGGTGATCCTGATCAGCTACGCGCAGGTGGACGACGCCGAGGCCCGCACCCTGCGCCCCCGCGTGGTGCACGTGGACGCGGCCAACCGCATCGTCAGCCTCGGTGGCGACCCCGGGGAGCCGGTGCCCGGGAGCGACACCAGGCGCGCCCCCTCGTCGGTGCCCGCCGGGACCGCCCGGTGAGCCGCCCGCGCGGCCACTGACCGGCGCCTCCCCAGCGTCACCCGTACGCACTCTCGGTGATCGCCAGGCGGTGGGGCCGGCGCGGGCCGCCCGCTCCCGCCGGCCGTCGCCCCGGGCCGGCGACGTCAGAAAAACACCACCCCGGTCCGTGTCCGCCCGGGTTAGGGTCGGGGCATGGCTTCAGACGAGGGAACCGTCCGGGTGGACACCTGGATCTGGTCCGTGCGACTCATCAAGACCCGTTCCCAGGCCACCGCGGCCTGTCGGGCCGGCCACGTCCGGGTCAACGGCGAACGCGTCAAACCGGCCCACCCGGTGCGCCTGAAGGACGAGGTGCGGCTGCGCTACGCCGGCCGGGAGCGGATCGTCGTCGTCACCGGCCTGGTGCGCAAGCGGGTGGGTGCCCCCGTCGCCGAGACCTGCCTCATCGACAATTCTCCACCGCCTCCGCCGCGAGAGGCCACCGTCCCGGTGGGCCTGCGCGACCGGGGTGCCGGGCGCCCCACCAAGCGCGACCGTCGGGAACTGGAACGCCTGCGCGTGCTGTGACCCGCCGGTGACCGGCGCGCCCCCGCCCCCCGTCGGCGGGCGCCTGGTAGAGCGTGGGGCATGCCGAGACACGCAGGGGCGGCGCGCGCCCTGGTCACACGGGCCCTCGCGGCGTTGCTCGCCGCGGCCGGGGCGGCCTCCTGCTCGGCCGCCCCGGGACCCACCGACCCGCAGGCCACGGCCCCACGACAGTTCGTGGCACTGCGGGACGTGGACGCGACCATCATGGAAGAGATCCGCTACCACACCCGTCACAACTTCACCGGTGAGCCCGTCCCCGGCTACCGCACCCCGACGTGCCTGCTGACCCGCCCCGCGGCCGAGGCACTGCACCGGGCCCAGCGCGCGCTGCTCCGCCAGGAACGCTCGCTGAAGGTCTACGACTGCTACCGGCCGAAGCGGGCCGTGGACGCCTTCGTGGAGTGGTCCAACGACGCCGACAACCAGACCATGAAACGGGAGTTCTACCCCAGGGTGGACAAGGACCGGCTGTTCAGCGAGGGCTACCTCGCCCGCAGGTCGGGACACAGCAGGGGCAGCACGGTGGACCTGACGGTCGTGGAGCTCCCCGCCGGCCGCACCCGTCCCTACCGGCCGGGCCAGGAACTGGTTCCCTGTCACGCGCCGCGGAAGAAGCGCTTCCCCGACAACTCCATGGACATGGGGACCGGTTTCGACTGCTTCGACTCCCTGTCCCGCACCCTCGACCCACGGATCAGGGGCGAACAACGCACCCACCGGCAGTTGCTGAGGGACACCCTGGAACGCGAGGGGTTCGTCAACTTCCCCGGTGAGTGGTGGCACTACACCTACCGGCGGGAGCCGTTCCCGGACACCTACTTCGACTTCCCGGTGGCCCGCGAGTCGCTCGCCCGCGGCGGCTCTGACCGCGCCCCTTCGGACCCGTCGTCGTCGCGGGGCCCCGCCGGGACCCGCTCCGCCGCGACCACGCCGTCGCCGCCCCGGACGGCGTCACCGGGCCCGCCGAACTCCCGCAGGGCGTCCTCCACGATCCCGCTCAGCCTGGAGTGGTGGGCGCCGCGCCAGTACACCTGGCCGCAGACCGTGCACCGCGCGAAGACCTCGTAGGTGCGCCGGGTCCCGCCGGCGAGCCGCTCCAGGACCTCCGACTTGTCCGCCGCGGCCAGCGGGCCGTTGCAGGCGGTGCACCGGGACCACGGCACCAGCGGGGGCGCGAACCGCCCGAGCACGTCGCGGAGCTGTTCGTCGGGCTGGTCGCTGTAGACGTAGGCACCGGCCCACAACTCCCGGCGCCGCAGCAGCCCGCGGTCCCGGGAGAGCAGCACCCGTCGCTCGGTGGCGGAGAGCGTGGCCAGCGCCGCGTCGCCGATGTCGGCGTTCTCGTAGGCCGCGTCCACCCCGAGCAGCCGCAGCCGCCTGGCCAGCGTCCCGAGGTGCACGTCCAGCAGGAACCGCAGCGGCGCACCGGGCACCCGCTGTGGCCGGGTGACCGCGCACACCCGCACCGCCTCACCGGGCCCGGGCACGTGGGAGACCGGGGTGTCCCGGCCGTTGACGACCAGCCGACCGACCTCGGTCAGCGGAACGCCGAGCGACTCCACCACGTGCCCCAGGGTGGAGGCCCCGTCGGTGGTCACCGACGACCACCCCCCACGGCGCCCCGCCTCCACGAACAGCCGCAGTTCGGGGGCGAATCTCACATCGATCGAAGGTCCCTTCACCCGGCCAGCATGCCACCTGTCCGCCCGCCGCCACCCGTGTTCTCCGCCCTCCCGGGCACCCGCCGGGCCGTCACGGGGCCGGCGGAACACGGCCGGGCCCGGTGAGCAGGTCGCGCAACACGTCCAGCAGCGCCCGCTGGCCGGACACGATCCGCTCCCTGGCCTCCGGCAGGTCGAACCAGGCCACCCGGTCGATCTCGGGGAACTCACGGAACCTCCCCGACCCCCTGGGCCACTCCATCACGAACGTGCCCGGGACGACGTCCGCCGGGTCGAGGTCCCCCTCGACCGCCCACGCCGTCACCACCTTGCCACCGGACTGCCGGACGCTGCCCAGCGGCAGGTAGGGGCCGGCGGGCGGTTCGAGCCCCAACTCCTCGAGGAACTCCCGACGGGCGGCCACCCGCGGCTCCTCCGGCGCCTGGTACTCGCCCTTGGGCACCGACCAGGCGCCGGCGTCCCGCCGCGCCCACCACGGGCCGCCCATGTGTCCCAGGAGAACCCGGATGTCGCCGCCGTCGCGGCGGAAGACCACCAGGCCAGCACTGTGTTTCCCAGCCATGTCCCCAGTGTGGCTCCCGGGACCGCCCCAGCGGCGCCGTCCGTCGCCGACCCGCCGGGGGAAGCGATCACCTATCCTGCTGCCGGTCCCGCCGTTGGCGGGCCCGGACGCGTCGGGTCCCTGCCGACGCCCACAGCTCGACCAACCCGGAGGAGCACCGGTGATCGGCAACCTGCAGTGCGTGGTGCTCGACTGCCCGGACCCGGTGTCGCTCGCACGGTTCTACCAGGCGCTCCTCGGCGGAGAGGTCGACCGCCCGGACCGGCGGTGGACGCTCGACTCCGACTGGTCGACCCTGCACCCCGAGACCGGCCCGGTGCTGGCCTTCCAGCGGGTGCGGGACCACCAGCCGCCGGGCTGGCCCGACCCGTCCCGCCCGCAGCAGTTCCACCTGGACCTCGGCGTCGACGACCTGGACCGGGCGCACACCGAGGTCCTGCGGCTGGGCGCCGCGCTCCTCGACGCCGGGTCCGCGGGCCGCGGCTGGCGGGTCTACGCGGACCCGGCCGGCCACCCGTTCTGCCTGGTCCGGGAGGCGCGCCCCACGGCGTGAGTCGTCGCCGCCCCTCAGCGGCGGCCCTGCACCCGGGCGGCCCGGTCCCGGATCTCCGGCAGCTTGTCGTACAGAGCCGCCCCCGGGCAGTCGGTGGCGTAGCTGTCGGTGTGGCCCGTCACCACCGGCAGCACCGCCTTGGTGCCCTTGGGGAAGCGGGACTCGTCGTTGGTGGAGACCAGAGTGACGGTGCCGCGTGGATCGGGACCGTTCGGCCCGAGCTTCCACGCCACCAGATGGGCGATGGCGTCGAGCATCGGCTCGGGCACCGGGGTCCCCTCGGTGAAGCTCCCCACGGCTGCGATCCCGACGGTGCCCTTGTTGAACCCC
The DNA here is from genome assembly GCF_000380165.1 of Wenjunlia vitaminophila DSM 41686. GTDB lineage: Bacteria > Actinomycetota > Actinomycetes > Streptomycetales > Streptomycetaceae > Wenjunlia > Wenjunlia vitaminophila. The sequence goes on along the minus strand of NZ_KB904664.1, from coordinate 64,939 downwards.
CTGGCGTGCGCCGCGACCACCGGCCGGTCACTGCCGCCGGCCCGGCCCTCGTAGATGTTGCCGCAGGCGTCAACGAGGAAGTTGTAGCCTATGTCGTCCCAGTGACGGCCGAGCGCGTGCCCGGCGTAGAGGTCACGGATGCTCTTGGGAACGGTGTCGCAGTCGTACCCGTTCGGCGTGTTGGTGTGGTGGATGACCGCGGCCCGGACTCGGCGTGCGTACCGGGCAGGAGGGGCACTGGTCACCGAGTCCGCCTTCCAGCTCCGCCGCGGCACGATCTCCGGCCGGGCCACGACGTGCTCCGGTGGACGGTGCTCCTTGCGGTGCGGTGCCCGGTGGGTCTGGACCGACGGTGCCGCGGCCGGGACGAGCCAGGGCGACATCACCGCGATCACGAGCAGCGGGACAGCTGTCCTCAGTCGGGGCCGACGCATGTCACTGCACCTCCGGTCGGTCCTGGCAGAACACCCCCCGGGCCCCGTCGCCTGGGACCAGTACCGGGCGCCGCGGCGGCCCACCGTGCTCAACGGCCGCCTGCCCGCCACCTGGTCCGTACCGACGGACCGCTTCCTCGATCTGGTAGCCGTCCATTCCCCGATGGTCACTGACCCCGTCTGCCCCGGCCACCCGAGGCCGGTCCGCCCCCGAGGCCGGCGGCGACAGGGCGTGCCCAGCCGAACACCGACGGCGGTGACCGGCCTTCGCAGACCACCCGTCCGCCCCTCGGACTTCCCCGAAGTACCGGCGGGACAGGGCCCACCACGCCAGTCCCGCCCCCCGACCGCGGTCCGACGAGATTGGTGACGGGCAACTAGACCATCCCGCTGACCAGCGGTGGCCCGAGGTGCGTCCCGCCGGGCGCCCACCGCCCACCGGCGCGGTGCCTGGCGCACACCGTGCGCCCCGGGAAACAGAAGGGGGCCATTCCGCATCAGCCACCCCTACCCTTCACCGAGAAGCCGAGGATCGATGGCTGCGGCGTCGGGCGGGCACCCCCGCACGCGGACAGTGCACCATCACGGGTTCCCGCGAACCGAGGCGCCAGCCAGCCGTCGTCCGCAGACGACCTGGGGGTCCCGATGAGCGAGCGCACCTGCCCGCATCCTGACCGTGCCAGAGCCGACCAGTGGCTCGCCGCCCTCGCCCGGCGGTTCCCGGAGCTGCTGGACGCACTCGAACCCAGCCACCAGACGCCCACGCCCACCCGTGGCCAGGGCCGCCGCGAGCGACACGGCCCCGGGACCCCTGTGCGACTGAACGTGTCCGAGGCGGTGCAGTACGTCACCGAGCGGGTGTTGCGGCTCGAGAACACCCTCCGCGACAGGTGCGGGCTGCCGCCGGGGAGCCGGGGAACGGTCCAGGTCAGACTGGGGCGGATCGCCGCGCTCCTGGACCGGGCGGGCGACGACCCCGTGCTGCTGCGACAGGTGCTCGACGAGATCAGCGCGCTCACCCGGCGCTGCGACCGGGCGCTCGGCGACGCCGAACCCGTGGTGCGACTGCGCCGGCGGTGCCCGCTGTGTGACTCCGTTTCCTTACGCGTCTTCCCGCTGCGCCGGGCGGTGCTGTGCGTCAACCCCGCGTGCCGCTGCGCCGCACCGGCGTGTGACTGCCGCCTGGACACGGCGCACCGCCACTGCTGGCCGCAGGACGAGTGGGGGGAACTCGCCGCGCGCTGCGGCGCCACCGCGGAGGAACTGACCGCGGCCCTGTACGACCAGGCCCAGGTTCCCGGCGTGGTGGCCCGATGAGGACCGTACCCAGCCCGCGGGCCCCGCTGCTCACCGCCGCCCTGGCTGCGTCCGAGGTCGGCGTCACCCCGGCCACCATCCGCAAGTGGGTGCAACTGCGCCACCTGAAGCCCGCGGGACGGCGGGGCCGGGCGTTCCTGTACCGGATCGAGGACGTGTTCGCGGCCGAACGGGCCGCGCGGGGACGCGTCCGAACTCACCGGCTGTCCGCGGTTTCCGACCGGGGTGTTGTGCGCGGGCAGTCGGGCAATCACACTTAATGCCAGCGGCGGAGCTGTGCCCGGCAACGGGTCACGGCTCCGCCGCTTCGCTCTGCGCCCGCCCGGGACAGGTCCGCCGCCTGGACGGCCTGACGACAACAAGGAGTGGGCAGGTGACCCAGCCACCGGTGATCTTCCCGGACGTCGAACGCCTCGTTGTGGACCATCTGAAGAACCGACCCGAACTGACCGGCGTCGTCGTGGACAACCGCACCCCGCCCGACTTCGACGGGACCCAGCGGACCGTCCTGGTCTCCCGTTCCGGCGGCACCTGGGTCGAGGACCTGCACCTGGACCAGCCGCTGATCGATCTGGAGGTGTACGGCCCGGACAAGCCCACGGCGCACACCCTCGCCATGGCCACCCGCACCGCGCTGCTCACCGTGCGTGGGACCACCTACGGCACCGCCTACGTCACCGACGTCGCGGAGACGGAGGGCCCGCGCTGGCTCCCCGATCACCTGCACGCCGGGGCCAGCCGCTACTTCTCCACCACCCGCCTGTTCGTCCGCCCCGCCTGAACACGGGGCGCCCGCCGAACCGTGCCGAACGTCGCCCGCGCGACCAGCCGCCTGACGACCAGCCGCCCGAGGAGCCTCGCATGCCCGGAATGAACCCGAACGAGATCCGTGTCGCCGGGACCGGCCGGGTCCTGACCGCCCCGCTCGGCAGCAGCGTGCCGACCGACGTCACCACCGCGTGGTCCGCGGAGTGGCGGGACCTGGGCTACACCACCACCGACGGCGTCAAGTTCAACAAGAAGGACAAGATCGACCCGGTGGACACCTGGCAGTCGGTGAGTCCCGCCCGGTTCGTCTACTCCGACCGCGACCTGACCGTGAAGTTCCAGCTCCTCCAGTTCAACGAGGACACCCTGCCCTTCTTCTTCGGAGGGGACGCGGTCGAGGAGACGTCGGCGGGCTCCCAGGTGTACCGGTACCAGGTGGTGGCCGAGCCCAAGGAGGACGAGCGGATGCTCGGCGTGGAGTTCTCGGACGGCAACCAGATCACCTACCGCTTCGTCATCCGCAGGGGCCAGGTCACCGAGACCGAGGAGTTCCAGCTCATCCGGACCGCCGCCGTCAAGCTCGGCGTCACGTTCACCGCGCTGGCCGTGGACAACGCCACCCCGCTGGCCACCTGGTTGATGAACGACCCCGCGTTCGCACCGACGTCCTGAACCTGCCGCCCGAGACAGGAGAGGCCCCATGCCCGTGTTCAACGTCAACGCCGCACGCGCCCAGCGCCTGGAGGCACTCGGACTGGCCTGGGAGTTCGAAGTGGACGGGGAACGGTTCTCGCTGCCGACGGAGATCCCACGCCGCTCAGCCAAGGCCCTGGCCGCGCTCGACGACAACGACCTCGACGGCCTGATGGCGCTGCTGCTCGGCCAGGAGCAGTACGACCGGCTGTGTGGGCACGATGTCAGTGTCCAGGACATCAGTGCGATCCTGTCCGCCTACGGCGAGGAGACGGGCCTCGGCGTGGGGGAAGGCTGAGCCTCGGCGTACTCGTCGAGGAGTACGCCGAGGCACTGGAAGCGGACCTGCTGCGGTACTACGGGATGGACCTGCTCGACTGGCACCGGGGGACGCTGACGACGCGCCGGCTCGCGGTGCTGGTGAGACACCTCCCTCCGGAGTCCGCCTTCGCCCGCGCCCACGAAGGCGAACGGGCCGAGTGGACCCTCACCGACCACCTGCTCGCGGCCGCGGTGGACCACCTGGCGATCGGCAACTGGATGTTCGCCTCGGTGAACCGCGACGAGTACGCCGACCCGCTCGACCCTCCGGAGGCGGTGCCGCGGCCGGGAGCGGGAGGAGCGCCCACGCCGGGGGGCACGCCCGCGCGGGACAGCTCCACCGTCAGGGGGCCGTCCGGAGCCGAGCTGGCGCAGTTCTTCGGTGCGTGAGACAGGGGGCAGCAGGCATGACGAACGGAAAGGAAAAGAAGGACGACGACGGACCCGTCATCGACATGCTGAGAAGGCTGAAGCAGGAGGTGGAGAAGCTCGGCGTCGAGGTCGATGAGTACAAGGCCAAGATCGAGCCCGGATGGGGCAAGGCGGACTTCGCGGCGGCTCTGGGCGCGTTCTCCATCGCGAACCTCGGGTTCTCCGTCCTGAAAGTGGATGAAACCGGTGTGTTCGTGGCCGGGCGCCAAGTCATGGCGTTCCGCCGTGCCCAGTCCCCCGAGCAGCGGTTGGAGGTGGCGGAGCGCAGGTTCTCGCGCCGCACCCAGCGTCTGGAGGCCTCCGTCGAGAGGGTGCGCAGCAGGTTGGAGGGCGCGGAGCGGACCCGCCAGCACCTGGATTTCTCCAGGCAGGAGAGCCAGCGGTACCCCCAGGGCAGCCCCGGGCGCGCCGCTTGGGAACGGATAGCGGACAGTAACGAGAGGCAGCTCCGGCGCGAGCTCGCCGCGGTGCGGCAGTTGCAGGCGCAGGCCCAGAGGGCGGAGGCGCGGGTGAGGGCCAGCCGGCTCCGGATGGCCGCGGTCGTGCAGGGAATCCACCAGGACGAGCAGGACGCGGAGTCCGCACGTAGGGCCACCGTGGAGAAGACACGCAGCCTCCGGGAGGAAATGACGGAACTGCGGTCACGAGTGACGGACGTGGAGAACGCATTGGTCTGACCGGGGAGCGGCCGACCCATCACCCATCAGAAGAGGAAGAGATGTCACTCACAGCCGCGCTGCGCTCATCGACCACTGCCGTACGCAGTTTCGCGTCCTCCACGCGGCAGGCGAGCGCGTCCCTCACCGGGTTACGTGCCTCGGCCACCGGGGCGTCCGGTTCGGTCGCACACGTGAAGGCCGGTGTCCAGGGAGCTTCCCAATCCATGGGCGGCCTCAAGCAGCAGGCTCGAGCCGCCGAACAGAGCGTTGCCCGCAGCGGCAGGTCGATGGCCGCCGCCGGGCGCAGCGCCGCCACCGGCGGCGGGCTCATGGGGCGGATGAAGACCGGCCTCCAAGGGGTGACCACTGCTCAGAAGGGCCTCAACACCGCCATGAAGAGCAACGTCTTCGGGCTGGTGCTGGCGCTGCTGATGCCGCTGATCATGAAGCTCGTGGACATGGCCATGCAGTCCAGGACGGTCCAGCGGATCGTGCAGAGCGCATTCCGGATCATCGGCCAGGTGATCAACACGACCATGCGGGTGGCCAGACAGGTCGTCCAGGCGTCGTGGAACGCGATCAGGACGGCGTTCACGGTGGTGCTGAGGGTGTTGTCCACGGTGGTGCGGACGTACTTCACCATCTACAGGACCATCATCACCACCGCGTTCCGAGTGATCAGAGTGGTCGTCCAGGCGTCGTGGAACGCGATCAGGACGGCGTTCACGGTGGTGCTGAGGGTGCTGTCCACGGTGGTGCGGACGTACTTCACCATCTACAAGACCATCATCACCACCGCCGTCCGGGCCATCACGGCCGTGATCCGCCCCCTGCTGGACTTCTTCTCGCAGCGCGTCCCGGCAGCCTTCCGCGCCGCGCGGAACGGCATCCAAGGCGCGCTGCGCGGGCTGGCGAACATCGTCCGAGGCGCGTTCAGCGCGGTGGTCGGAGCCGTCAGGGGCCCCATCAACGGCGTCATCGGCCTGGTGAACCGGGCGATCGGCGCCCTGAACCGCATCAAGGTCAGCATTCCCAGTTGGGTTCCCCCACCAGCCGGCGGCAAGTCCTTCGGCGTCAACCTCCCCACCATCCCCACCCTCGCCGGCGGAGGCATCGTGCTGCCCCGTCCCGGCGGCACCCTCGCCCTGCTCGCCGAGGCCGGGCAGGCCGAGGCGGTGCTGCCGCTGCGCCGGTTGAACAGCCTGCTCGCCGCCGGCGGCGGGGCACGGACCGTCGGGCCCGGCTCGTCCGGGGGCCACGGTGGGTTCGTCATCGAGCACTACCACGAGGCGCCCGGCTCCAGCGCCCGGCAGACCGCGGAGGAGCTGATGTTCCTGATGAAGGCGAGGGGGTGACATGGCCATCGACACCACGGACGCCGCCGCGGCCGAGCCGGGGGCGCTGATCACCGTGGACGGGCAGGTGCAGTGGGCCGACCTGCTCATGGGCCCAGGAACCGGCTACTGGATCGCCGCGGAAGGGATCACCGGCTGGGAGGAGCTCCCCGCCCTGGACACCTCGGACGCCGACCGACCGGTGGGGCACGGCGGTTGGCCGGGCTCCCAGTGGGCGCAGCCCCGCACCGTCACCGCCCAGGTGTGGTTCGCCCCGGCCTCCGGCGCAGGACCCGGGGAGGTGCTCGCCTCGCTGCGGGCGTTGCGCGCCGCCACCGCGGTGCGTGACGAGGAACAGTGGCTGGCCGTTCGGCTGCACGGGGAGACCCTGGCGGTGCGGGCCAGGGTCACCCAGCGGGTGGTCCCCACGGACCGGCAGTTCCTGACCAGCCGTCTGGCCAAGCTGACCATCCAGTGGAAGGCCAGCGACCCCCGCCGCTACGAGGCCGCGCAGCGGCGCGGCACCGTCCACCTGCCCCAGCCCGAGCCCGGTCTGTCCTGGCCGTTGACCTGGCCGCTCGACTGGGGCGCTCCGCTGTCCCTGGGGGACCTGGCGGTGGACAACACCGGCAGCGCCCCCGCCCACCCCCTGATCACCTTCGTCGGTCCGTGCACCCGGCCCAGGCTGGCGAACCGGACCACCGGCGACTGGCTGGAGTACGTGCTCACCCTGGCCCAGGACGACGTGCTGGAAGTCGACACAGCGGAGGGCACCGTGCTGTTCAACGGCACCGCCTCGCGCCGCCACACCGCGGCGAGCGGAAGCGCCCCGGAGGAGGCGTTCACCCTTCCTCCGGGCACCTCGCACCTCGCGTTCCGGGCGGACTCGGGGGACGCCCAACTCGCGACCGCGACCGTCACCTGGCGCTCGGCCGAGTGGTGATGGGTGCCGCGGCCACACCGACAAGCACCGAGGAGGCGTCGATGACCGTTCGTTCCGCCTGGCACCTGCCCAACGGGCAGACCCGCGAGGACACCCGGCTGGCCGTGGGCCTGGCCATGGCATCCACCGGGCCCCTACTGGCCAGGGCGGGGTGCGTGATCGGGGGCCTGCGGCTCTCCGGCACCGCCGCCACCAGCATGCAGGCCAGGCTCTCCCCGGGCCAGGTGTGGGTTCCCGGCACCTCCACCGCCACCCAGGGCGGCTACCCGGTCACCGTGGACGCGGACACCCTGCTGACGTTCGTCGACGGCGACGCCGCGCTGCCGCGGGTGGACGCCGTCGTGGTCAGGGTCCACGATACCGACTACGACGGGTCGGGCCGGTACGAGGCGACGCTGGAGGTCCTGGCGGGAGCCCCGGCGGCGCCCCCTGCCCCGCCCGCGGTGCCGGAGAACGCCGAACTGCTGTACGAGGTGACGGTGCCGGCGGGGGCCTCCGCCGCCAACGGGATCATCTGGGCCTCGGCCATCACCGACCGGCGCCGGTACACCGCGGCGCTCGGCGGGATCGTCCCGGCCGGCGGTGCCCGGGACGACGGGGCCCACGTGGGCCAGTACCGCGACGTCAACGGCCGGCTCGAACGCTGGGACGGCGCCGCCTGGCGGCAGTACATCCCCGACGCCGTCCTGCGGTACTCGTTCAACTACGGCTACACCACCTCCACCACCTTCGTGGAGACGCTCACCGGCGGGCCCGACACCCCGTTGACCGCGAGGTTCGTCGCGCCCGCCCGGGGATGGGTGCACGTCACGGTCGGGGCGCTCACCGCCGTGGAAGGCAGCAACGTCGCCACCATGTCGTTCCGGGTGCGGCAGGAGAGCACCGGCACCGAGATCCTGCCCCCGGTCCAGGAGCGCTCGGCTCAGTTCTCGGGCAACGGCAGGGCGTCGATCTGCACGATGTACCCGGTGGGCGGGCTGACCCCCGGGGTCGTCTACACGGCGACGGCCGTCCACCAGTCCTCCGCCGCCGGTGTCAAGGCCGAGTTCGACAACCGCTTCGTCCGCGTCGACCCGGTGGCCTGACCCGGTGGACGCCCCCTACCGCGCCGTCTTCACCGACCTGCGGACCGACCAGGCCATCGACGTGCTGCCGCTGCGTGATGTGGAGTACGACGACTACATCGGCAAACCCGGATCGCTCAGCGGCACCCTGGTCGTTCCCAACGGGCGTGTCGCCGCTCGGGTGCGCCAGGTGGTGGAGGGGCGCACCGCGGTGTACCTGGAGCGGGGGAGTGAGCCGTGCTGGGGCGGCATCGTGTGGACCCTGACCCCGGCGACCGACGACCGCGGCATCACCACGGTGGCGCTCCAGGCGGCGACGTTCGACTCGTACGCGGGCCGCCGCTACATCCGCGCGGACCTGACGTTCACCGCCACCGACCAACTCGAGGTCGTCCGTCGGCTCTGGGACCACATGCAGGCGGCGGAGGGCGGCGCCATCGGGGTGGAGTACGACCCGCTCACCTCCGGGGCGCTGCGCAGCGTGACCTACCGGGACGGCGACGAAACCCTGGTCGAGGAGGCGATCGGTCAACTCGCGGGCATGGAGCCCGGGTTCGAGACCTGGATCGCGGTGTACCGGGACCCGGCCACCGGGCGGCGGGTCAAGCGGCTCCGCCTGGGCTCCCCCCGAATCCAGGTGGGCAGCGAACCCCTGCTACTCGACCTGCCAGGAGACGTGATCTCCTACGCGTTCCCGAGGGACGCGACCCGGGGCGGCACCACCGCCCGGGCCAGGGGCGGAACCCCGCCGGGCGGGGACCGGCCGGTCATCTCGGACGAGCAGGTCGCCGGCGACCTCATCGCCGCGGGATATCCGCGTCTGGACACGACGTCCGACCACAGCACGGTCACCGACAAGGCGGCCCTGAACGCCCTGGCGCGGGCAGACCTGGCCGCCCTGCGCGGTCCTGTGGTGATCCCCTCGGTGCGGATCCGGCGCAGGTCGGGCGACACGGCGTCGCCGCTGGGCCGCACGGTGCGGCTGCGGATCAGGGACGTGTGGTTCCACGAGGGGCTCGACGCGCACTACCGGGTGGTCGGGATCAAGGTCACGGGAGCGGAGCGGGGGCGCGCGGAGACCGCGGAACTGTACCTGGAGGAGGCCCGATGAGGCCTCAGTCACCGTCGGGAAGGTGAGCCGATGCCGAATCTTCCGGAGGACATCGTGGACCGGATCAGGGCGCTGGAACGGGAGGTGCACCGGCTGACCACCTACGTCAACAGCAAGGTGGGAGCCCCGCCGGGATCAGTGACGGCGGTTCCGTCCTCACCGGCGTCCGAGGTGGAACAACCAGCCACCGACGGAACCGGGCAGCCCGAACCCTGACCGGGGACGCGCCGCCAGCCCGTCGACGCCGGGGCCGGGGCCCACCGGGGCGCCGCCTGGCCGGCCCGGCCCCCACCGCCAGGCGGGGGCCGGTGGTCTTCGCGGGCGCCAAGCGGCGCGCCCCGGGCGGCGCTACTTATCAGACAGCCCCTAGGCGGGCACGGTCGAGCTGAGCCGGGCCGCCGAGGTCCCCAGGCCGGTGGGGCCGGCCGGCAGGCCGGGCCGCACCCGGTCGGCGTTCGCGCCGCCTGCCCCGACCGTCGGGGACGCTGCGGACGAGGTGAGCCGGGGCGGGCGGGACTGTTGCCGCTTCAGGTCCGCCTCGGTGTAGCGACGGCACCCGTGGTGCCAGGTGAGGATGGCCGAGAGCCAGTTCTCCAGGTCCCGCAGGTACGCCTGGAGCGCCTGGCGGGCCTCAGGACCGAGACCGAGGTCGTCGCAGAGCACGGGCAACTCGTGCGCCGTGACGTGCTGGAACTGAGCCATGCGGTCGTTCATCAGGTCACCGATGATGGCGACCCCCGTCGGGTAGTCGCAGTCGAAGAAGTTCTGCACCACGAGCACCGCGTTGTGCACCTCGCCTTCGAACTCGATCTCCTTCTGATAGGAGAACACGTCGTTGACCAGGCACGCGAAGTCCATGGCGGCGTTCTCCAGCAGCTCAACCGTGCCGCTGGCGTAGACCTCGTCCGGAACGCCGTGGGAGTGGGACAGCCGGCACAGGCTCATGGTCAGCCGTGAGCCGAAGGTCAGCCGGCGCATCTCCATGTAGTCCACCGGGTCGGGGATGCGGTTGAGCGCCTGGTTGTCGAGCTCCCACAGCCAACTGCCCGTCATCTCCTCGACCGCACCCCGCAGGGCTCGCCTGGCAGGCAGGGGCATCCCCGTGGCGGAACGCGCCCACAGGTCCGCGAGCCCGCGTTCGAGGGCGTTGGCCGGTGCCAGCCGCGTCCCGGGGTGTTCCAAGGGCATGAAGGCGGCGAGCCGTTCGGTGCAGATCCTGGCGCCGGCCAGGTCGCGGGTCCGGCCGAACACGACGGGGTAGTAGTCGTCGCCGTAGGTGCCCCAGGCCAGCCACGCGGAGACGAGGTCGAGCTCCGCGGGCGACGCGTCCGGGTGCAGGCCGGCGGCGCACAGCGGAAGGTCGTAGTCCAGCAGCCGCTCCCGGTCCCAGACGTGCGATCCGGGCACGCCGGGCTGGGGCTCGAGGATGCCCATGCGCTGGGCCCAGGTGACCAGGGCACGTCGGGCGCCCGGCAGGTGCGGACTGAGCCGGGTGGCGAACGGCATGGAGATCTCGGGCAGCCGCGACGGCCCGACCCGCTGGTGCGGGACGTGCGTGAACCGGCGGGCCCTGGCCACCTCGGCCCGGCTGGTGGTCGTCGGGAGCAGAGCCTTGGTGCCCAGGCCGGTGGGGCCGGGGAGCCGGAGCCCGCCGGGCGCGGGCTGGCCCGTCGCCACCTGTCCCTCGTTCATGTACCGGCTCGAGCGCAGGTGCCACTCGTGGCCGCCGGCCTGCCAGTCCTGGAGCCCCTTCACATACGCCGTGACGTCCGCCACCTGCCGCGGGTCGAGACCGTACTCGGCGCAGAGCGCGGGCACCTCGGCGAGGGCGGTGTGCTCGAACTGTTGGAGCCGGGAGGTGAGCAGGTCGTTCACCACCTCGGCGGCCTCCTGCGTGGAGCAGTCGAGGAACGTCTCGAGCACCAGCACCCCGTTGGACATCTCGCCCTCCTGCTGGGTCTCGCGCTGGTACGAGAACAGGTCGTTGCGCAGGTGCACCCCGTCGGAGAAGGCGTCCCGCAGCACCCGCAGCGGACGGGAGTCCGAGACGGCCTCGGGGACCTCGGCGTGGGCCGCGAACTCCACGAGGCCCGCCGACCAGGGGGCACCGCCCACCTTCCGCCGCATCTCGATGTACTCGACGGGGTTGGGGACGCGACCGGCGTCGATGTTGGACAGCTCCCACAGCGACTCGTTGAGCAGGTTGCGGGTGGACTCGGCGAACCGGGCGCGCCAGTGCGCCGACATCGACGGCACCGTCCTGGCCCACAGGTCGGCCAACCCGGCCTCGACCGGGTTCTCCGGTGGGGGCGGCGTCCCGTCGGGGTCCGGGGGCATGAACGCCGGCAGACGGTCCAGGTACGCCTTGCCGCCGCGACGGTCGTTGGTGCGCTTGAACAACTCCAGGAAGTGGTCGTCGAAGAAGAACACCCACACGTACCAGTCGGTCACCAGCGACAGGTCAGGGCCGGTGGCGTCGGGGTGGGTGTAGGCACACAGCAGTGCGTAGTCGTGTGCCTCGAGATCGGCCTGCTCCCAGATCCCCGACCCCTCGAGCATCCCCATGTCCCGGGCCCACCGGGTGGAGTGGGCCCGGGCCTGGTCGAGGTGCGGGTTGAGCCGGGCGGGGTACGGCGTGTAGAACTCCGGCAGGTCGAACGGCTGCGGATCACGCTTCTCGTCGATCGCTGGCCTCCTGAGGGCGGTGGGGCGGTCCTCGCCCGTGCGGGTCGGTACCCGGGGCGGCGCCGTCGCCGGTTCCATCGGGCCGCGCCTCCCCGCGGCACCACGGAGAAAGACAAGAGCGGCTACGGAACGTCATCGACACGACGCGTTAAGTAATGGTGAGGGTTTCGCCTTCACCCTGCCCAGGTGCCGGACCGGAACTCCACGCGAACGAGTGAACCCGGCGCCAGCGCCGGGTTGCTCGCGTGACGGGCGGTTCCGGCTCCCCGCCGTGGCACGGACCCCCGACCCGCCTCAGCCGAACGGGCAGTACATCACGTGCAGGCCGACCCGCCCCCGCGTCGGGTGGGCGAAAGCCCCGGGCACCGTGCCGACCACCCTGAAGCCGAGCCGCCGGTAGAGCGCCACCGCCGCGTGGTTGGACTCGGCGACCGCGTTGAACTGCATGCCCGCGTAGCCCTGTTGCCGCGCCCAGTCCAACGCGAACCGGCACAGCGAACCACCCACCCCGCGCCCCCGCGCCCCGGAAGCCACCATGAAGCTCGCCGTCGAGACGTGCGCCCCCGGGCCGGGACGGTTGGGACCCATCTTCGCGGTGCCGATGACACGGTCGCCCTCCACCGCCACCACCGTCAGCCCCGGCGGCTGCTCCACCCATGTCGCACGCGACTGCTCGGCGGTCATGGTGGGGTCGTAGGTGAACGTGTCCGCGGCGCGCACCACGTCCCGGACGATCGGCCACACCTGGGACCAGTCGGCGTCAGTGAACTGTCGAATCTGCACCGGGCGCACGCTAGCCGCTGCCCACCTGCCCGGCAACGCAGTTCCTGGTCAGCGGTGGGCTTCCGCCTGTCCCGGAGCCGTGGACCGCGCGTCCCGGCGCTTCGCCCCCGTCCTGTCAGCCGACGTCGAGACCGAGGGCCGAGGCGATGACGGCCGCCTGCGCCAGGTCGATCCGTGCGCCCCGCAGGCGCACGGTGAGGGGGTCCAGCGCGGACAGGTCGGTGCCGCGGAGGTCGGCCCCGGTCAGGTTCGCGCTGTGCCACATGGCACCGGACAGGTCGGTGTTCGTCAGCGTTGCCTCCTCCAGCCGTGCCCCGGTGAGGTCGGCCTCCCGCATGCGAAGGCCGTCGAAGTGCGCCTTGCGCAGATCGGCCCCCGGAAAGCCGGTGAAGGACCAGTCCCCTCCCTCGACCCGGAACAGGGTGAACTCCGACATCTGGAACAGGCTGCCGACCATCTTGCAGTCCGTGAAGGCGGTGTCGAAGAAGGTGCAGCGGCGGAACGTGCAGTTGGTGAACGCCGCGGCGGTGTGCCGGGAGGCGTTGAACCGAACGTTGGCGAAGGTGCACTCCGTGAAGACCGCTCCGTGCTCGACGACCTCGGTGAAGTCGGTGTCCAGGAAGGTGTGCCGCGTGTAGCTGCAACCGGAGATGTCCCGGGCGTACCAGTCCTCGTGGCGGGTGACGCGCTCGGCGTCGGGAACAGGTGCCTCGTGGGAGACCGGGTCGACGTTGGCGCGCTCTGGCCGGATGGACACGGTGGTTGTCCCTCGGGTTGGTTCGGACGGGGAAAGGGACGTCCTGGTGTCCCGTGCGGGTGTGCCACGGAGGTGGGCCCGGTTGACGGGAGCGTTCGACGGGACGGAGCCGCGGGTGGCGCTTCCGGCACCTTACACAACGGGTCCCGCACCTCGTTCCGGCTGCTCCCCGTGGCCGAGGGGCAGGGCCCGGGTGCCTGGGTGTGGGGACTGGGTGGCCTCACCGACCGAGCCGTCCTCCTCACAACCCCGTCAGCACCTGGGGGGACAGTGTCTTGATCATCGTGTTGGTCCAGCGGACCTGTCGCAGGGTCTGCGGGTGGCAGCGGGAGACGACGTCCAGCAGCCCGGTGTCCCTGGTCGCCTGCGCGGCCTGGGCCAGCATCTCCCAGTGCAGGGAGTTCCTGGAGGCGGCGAGGTACAGCTCGCGCAGGTCACGCAGGAGCAGCAGACCGGGCTCAGGACGGCGCCCGACGGCCTCCGCGGCCCTGGTCCGCACCCCGGCCAGCAGGTCGGACGAGCGGTTGCTCGAGGGCCAGCGCAGGTTCAGGCCGCGCTGGGCCGCCACGGCGACGAGCCGGGTGTGGTGTTCCCGGGACCAGCGGGCGAGGTCCCCGGCGACGTGGCAGAACTCGTGCTCGGTGCGGTGGCGTTGCGCGGCGGCGAGGAACCTGTGCTCTAGGCGCCGCTCCCCGTGGTCCAGGGCGCGCAGGGCGAGGCCGACGCCGTTCATGACCGGCTCCCGTCGCCTGCTTCGGCGTCGGGCACGACCTGGGACGCGTGTGCCAGGGCGCCGCCGACCGTGGCGGGGACGTCCGCGGGAGCGACGGGCGCCGAGGCGGTGGTGGTCGGTGCCGGCGCGGGGGTGCCGTCGCCGTGCTCCACCAGGGTGATCCTCGCTGCGGAGATCTTGAACAGCGGCTGTTTGGAGACCGGGTCCCAGTCGGTGACGGTGGTCTCGTTGGCGGCCCGCCCGGCACCGCCCACGGCCGGGCGGTCCCCACCGGGGGCGTCCCAGTATCCGTAGTGGAAGGGCAGGAAGACCATGCCGTCGCGGATCGCGGTGACCCTGAGCCGGCCCCGGACGGAGCCGCGCCGGGTGGTGACCTCCACCAGGTCCCCCTCGGCGAGCCCGCGGGCCTCGGCCTCGGCGGGGGACAGCTCGGCCCACACGTCGGGGGCGGCGGCGTCGAGCTGGGGGACGCGCCCGGTCTTGGTGCGGGTGTGGAAGTGGTAGAGAGTACGACCGGTGTTGAGCTGGAGCGGGAACTCCTCGGACGTCTCCTCGTGTGGCGGCAGGTACTCGGCGGCCTTCAGCACGGCCTTGCCGTCCGGGTTCAACGCCCGGTACTCCACCTCGCTCACCGAGGCGCCGGTGACCAGGTCCCTGCCGTAGGTCTCGCTGACGTCCGCGCCCGCCCAGGTGATGCCGTCGGTGTAGAGGCGCTCGGTGCCTTCGGGGGCCTGGTCGGTGCAGGGCCACTGGATGCCGCTGCCGCCGCGCAGACGCTCGTAGCTGAGGCCCGTGTAGTCGCACGGCCGACCCGCGCTGCAGAGTTTCCACGCCTCGAACGCCGACGGCGGGTCGTGCCAGTGCACCAGCGGCTGACCGTCCCTGTCCCGGAAGTCCATCCGGCGGGCGTAGTCGAGCAGGATGTCCAGGTCCGCCCGGGCGAGCCCCGGAGGATCGACCGCCTTCTCCGACAGGTGCACCGTGCGGTCCGCGTTGGTGAAGGTGCCGGTCTTCTCCGCCCAGGTGGCGGCGGGCAGCACCACGTCGGCGAGGCGGGCGGTCTCGGTGAGGAACAGGTCCTGGACGACGGTGAACAGGCGTTCCTGGGCGAGAATGGCGCGGACGCGGGCGAGTTCCGGCAGGGACACCGCCGGATTGGTGCCGCTGATCCACAACATCCGCAACGACCCCGCCTCGGCGAAGCGGAACATCTGCATGGCCGGGGTCGGCGGCGCGTAGTGGGGGATGGCCTCCGGGGCGACGTTCCACACCCGGGCGAGCTCGGCCACGTGCGCGTCGTTCTCCCAGTTGCGAAACCCGGGCAGGTCTCCGTTGGCTCCGCACTCACGGGTGTTCTGCGCGGTGGGCTGACCGTTCATCTGGAGCAGCCCGCAGCCCGGCCGGCCCAACATCCCCCGCAGCAGGTGCAGGTTGTTGACCTGGACGGCCGCCGCGGTGGCCTGGTGCGACTGGTAGACACCCTGCAGGACCGTGGAGAGCAACCGCTCCGCGGTGCCGATGACGTCGGCCGCCTCGCTGATCGCCCGGGCCGGGACGTCACAGATGCGCGCGGCCCACTCCGGGGTGCAGTCGGCGACGCGGTCGGCGAGCTCCTCGAAGCCGACGGTGTGGGCCCGCACATAGGCGTGGTCCACCCGGTCGGTCCGGATGATCTCGTGCAGCAGGGCGTTGAGCAGGGCCACGTTGGTGCCCCCGCGGGGCGCGAGGTGCACCTGGGCCCGGCGGGCCACCGGGGTCGGCCTGGGGTCCACGCAGACCAGGCGGGGCGGTGCCGTCCCGGCCAGCCGGTCCAGGACCCGCGCCCACAGCACCGGCTGGGTCTCGGCCATGTTGTGGCCGAAGAGGGCGATGGTGTCGGCGTGGTCCACGTCGGTGTACGAGCCGGGCTGGCCGTCACAGCCGAAGGTCTCCTTCAGGGCCTCGCCGGCGGTCGCCGTGCACAGCCGGGTGTTGCCGTCCAGGTGGTTGGTGCCGATGCCCGCCCGGGCGATGACCGTCAGGGTGTAGTACTCCTCGAGGAACAACTGTCCGCTGGTGTAGAAGCCGATCGAGCTCGGCCCGCGCTGCCGCAGCAGTTCCTTGGAGCGGGTGACGACGCGGTCCATCGCGGTGGGCCAGTCGCACTCCACCAGGCGGTCACCGTCCCGGACCAGCGGCCGGGTGAGTCGGGCGGGGGAGGCCACCGCCTGCCACCCGAACAGGTCCTTGGGTCCCAGACGTCCGCGGTTGACCCGGTCCGCCCCGCGCCCCCGCACCCCCACGATCCTGCCGTCGCGCACCGCGACGTCCATCGCGTCCCCGTTGGAGTGCAGCAGGGAGGAGGTCTGCACCCACTGGTCCACGTCCTGCGGCGCGACTCCGTCCTCCAGGTACGTGTCGGTGCGGACGGGCCAGGCGGTGCCGGGGCCGTAGGGCGTGCGTCCTCCCCAGGGGTCCGCGATCCGGTCAACCGAAGCGTCCACGGCGCGCCTCCCACTGCTCGGGACAGGTCACCGGCGCGCGTACCCCACTTCGTCACCTCGCATGCGGACCGCGAAGGACACCCCCCGTTCGGCAGCGGTCACGTTCCCCCGACTGGTGACCCACCCGCTTCGGCGCTCCCCTCCCGCAGCGGGCCCGACCCCTCAGCCGCCCTCCGCCGGACGGTTCAGCCCCACGCCTCCGCCGCCCGCACGTCGCCGTCGACGATGACGCCGGAGCGTACGGTGTAGGCACCCGCGAAGTACCGGTGCCCGCCCGTCTCGGTGGCGTCGATCCGCACCCGCACCGACGTGCCCTCCACGCTGACGATCTCCACCCGCACGTGTTCGGTCTCGGAGAAA
This sequence comes from Wenjunlia vitaminophila DSM 41686, assembly GCF_000380165.1. Taxonomy (GTDB): domain Bacteria; phylum Actinomycetota; class Actinomycetes; order Streptomycetales; family Streptomycetaceae; genus Wenjunlia; species Wenjunlia vitaminophila. The sequence continues at coordinate 48,062 of NZ_KB904664.1, read as the reverse complement.
CCGGCGGCGAACTCCTCGTAGGAGTCCGCGAAGTGGCTGCCCCCCAGGTCCCAGGCCCGCCGGTAGTCACCCTCGTTGATCGCGGTGTAGTACTCCGTGACCACCCGGGCGGGAGGTGTCCGGGTGGGCGAGGGCTCGGGTTCGTCCGTCGGGGACGGCGCCACGTCCTGTGTCGGCGTGGAGGTGGCCGGGGCCGGGCTCCTCGGGGCAGGCGCCGCGGCCGTGGGCTCGGACGGTGGCGCCTGGACCGGGCTGGAGGGCGATGCGGAGGTGGACGGCCGCTCGCCCGCCGCCGGGCTCCGCCGGTGCTCCTGCTCCCCACCGGTGGCCACCACGGCCACGGTCACCGCCACCGCGGCCGTCAGCGCCGCGCCGGCCAGCACGGGAACCACCCAGCGACGCGGCCTGGCTGACCGCGGGTCATCGGAGCCGGAGGTGTCCGGGGGCGGGGTGTCACCGCCGAGCAGCCCGGCACTCGGGGGCCGCCAGCGTGCGTCGGACACGTCGCCCGGCAGGGGCGGGGCCGTCGGAGGATGGGACGGTGGGGGAGGGCTGTCAGGACCCGGACGGGGGGTCTGCTGCACCGGGACCACCGTGCCCAGGTGGGCCGTGGGTGTACTGCTGGGTGCGGCCACCACGCCCAGGTGCGCCGTGGGCGTGCTGGTCGGTGCGGCGGGCACCGCCAGGTGGGCCGTGGGCGTGCTGGTGGGAGGAGGCGGCGCGGTCGGTGGCTGCGGCGGGACCGGTGGCACCCCCGGCGCGCCGGATGGCGGAACGGGTCGTGCGTGCTGCGCTGGTTCGGTCATGGTGATTCCCCCGTGACGGACAACGGCTGCGGGCCCCGGCGTCCAGGCCGGTGCTGGACCGACTCGCGCCGTCACCGACCCGTGAACTCCCCTGGCTCGGTGTCACCAGTATCACGGAAACCCGAAGTCGAACGGTTCCGCCCACGGCAACATCCGCCACCCCGCTGCCACCACCGTCCGCCAGGACGTCCTCGGCGCGGCCTCCCGGCGATGCCCGCGCCCCCGCCCCGTCACAACCGTGGAGCTAGACCGGGGGGAGGTCGGGATCGAAGGCGAGCACGGCCACGTCGTCCTGGATCTCGCCAGCGAAGGTGATGACGTCGTGCCAGATCATGTTGACCAGGATCGCGGGGTCACTGGGAGGACGGGCCGTGCCCTCGGACGCGTCCGCCCCGTTCGGACGGGGGCTGGTGAGGACGGCCAGCCGTTGCTTCAGGGGGTAGAACTCACCGGCGGTGTTGCGCGCCTCGGTGAGGCCGTCGGTGTGCACCAGGAGCCGGTCGCCGGGGCGCAGCGTCATGGTGAGTGTCGCGGACGGGGCGGGCACCGGCATGCCCAACCCCAACGGCGTGTCCGGTTCGACGGGCAGTTCCGCGGCGTGGTTCCCCCGCAGGAGGAGCGGGGGCGGGTGTCCCCGGGAGATCACCCGGACCACGGGTTGCCCGCTGGGGAACTCCAGGAGGACCGCCGTGGCGAGCAACTCGGAGCTCTCGGGGCCGTCGTCCTGCTTCCTCCGGTCGTGTTGCGCGATGACGGTGCCCAGTACCCGGTCGTCCGCCGCCGCCCGGACCGTCTGGGCGGCGGGGGAACCCCCGGACCTCCGCGTGTGGCGTTCGTCGCGGGCGTCGGCCGCGTCGACGAGCAGTCGGCGGTCGAGTCGGTCAGCGACGCCGGCGAGGTCGGGCATGTCCAGCACGGCCTCACGGAACGCGCCGAGGATGGCGCTGACGGTGTCGACCGCGGCGAGCCCGTGCCCCTGGACGTCCCCGACCAGGGCCCGTACGCCGTACGGGCTGCGTCGCACGTCGAACAGGTCCCCGCCGACCAGTGTCCCCCGCAGGGCCGCCCGGTAGATGCCGCCGCAGCGCACGTGGGCGACGCGTTCCGGCAGCGGCGGCAGCACGGCCATCTGGGCCACTTCGGCCACGGTCCGCACGCTCACGAGCTGCGCCTCACGACGCATGCGCACCTGGGCGAAGAAGGCACTGGCCAGGGACACGGAGGCGATGACCACGATGTCGGTCTTGGCGGGCTGTTGGGACTGCACCATGGGCAGGAGCAGGATGCCCAGCGCGGCGGCGCCGAACACCGCGGTGGCGACAGGCCCGTACCACAGTGCCGCCAACGGGGGGATCGCGGCGAGGAGAAGCCCCAGGTTCGGCCTGTTCTCCAGAACCGTGTTCACCACGGCGAGGGCGAGCAGCAGCACGACCGGGATCATGCGGACCCAGGTGGGAGGCGGGGCCCCACCCCACCGGGGCCATTCGTGCTCGGCATGACCGCGGGCTCGTGCCCCTGCCATCTCGCTCCTCCTGTTCGCGCCCCTGCTCGAGTGGGCGCCTCGGAGGCGGCCCGTTCACACCCTGCTACGCCCCGGGTCCGGGTGGAGCGCGACGCACGCCGACACCGGGCCAGCTCACCCTGACGCCCACCTCGGCACCGCCCCGTTCCCCACCTGACGTGACCGGGCCGATCCCACCCTCCAGGGGGCGTGCGGACTTTCCGGGAACGGCCCCCGCCGAATGGCGGCGGGCGGGGAACATACTCCGGTGCGGCACCCGGGACCGGTGCGTTAGTTTCAGTTCCGCGGGGCGGCTCCGAGCGCGCTTCCTTCTCCAGTACCTCATTAAAGATGCCGAGCGTTCTCACTTCCCGCCCCGCACCCAAGGGCACCAGCACCCGAATCGCATCAGCCGCCGAATCGCGCAGCATCCGGATCGGCCCGCACCGTGACGGTCCCGTGCGGACCTCACCGCAGCGCCACACCGCCGCCCGGGCTCCGCGACAACCACGCCATCGGCGCCGGTGCCGCTTTCCTTGATGTCGCTACCTTTTCCGACGAACGACCCTCGGCTTGTTCGTTCTCGTGGAGAGCCCGGGACGGAGAAGAGAAGTGGTGTACCGCTTCCGGTATTTCCTTCCGCGTTCCCGGGAACCGCGTGAAAACCTGAGCGCTGACGCCACGGGTCACCAAGGAAAGCGCGGCTCGTCGGCACCTGTGATCGCCATCGGCCCCGGGCCGCACGGACAGAAGAGGGGGGAGGACCAAAGCATGGCATCGACCACGACGACGGGAACCACGGCGGCCGTGGGGGCCGTCCTGGTCTCGCCGCCGTCCTGTTGTCCCGCCGTGGAGCCGTCTGCCTGCCGGCTCCCGACGCGCCGCGGTCCGCGGACACCGCCCCGGCGGTGGACACGGTCGCTGGTGTGACGCTGCTGGAGGCCGACCTCCTCGAGCGCGGCTACCTGGTGTCGGCCCCCCTTCGTCAGGCCCTGACCGCGCTGACCCCCTCGGCCCTCGCCGAGGCCGGCAGGGACCTGCTGGCCGACATCGACCGCGTGCTGGGCGCCGACCGTGACCACGTCCCACTGATCCGCGGATTCCCTGACAGCACCGTGACGGACACGGTCGCCTTCTACGCCGACCGTGTCGCGGCGCTGCTGTCGCAGTCCCCACGTCAGCCGTGCGCGCTGTGCGGTACCGAAGGGACCGTCCACCCGGTCTCCCCGTGCGCGCACCCGGTGTGCCGCGCCTGCTTCGACGGCGCGGACTTCTCCGCCTGCCCGATATGCCACCGCCGCATCGACGCGGGTGACCCGTTCCTGCGGCAGCCACGGCACCGGCGTCCCGCCGGTCCGGCACGGCGGGCCCTGCCGGACCGGCCGCGGGTGCTCGCCCACGGCGGTCACCTCGCGGACCGCGCCGCGGACGCCGGCAACGAACTGGACGCCCTGCTCGCCCGGGGCGCCGCACTGGGCCCCGAGGACTCCGAACACCTCCGGGTGCTGCTCGCCACCCGGGACCCCACCGACGTGTCCTGGCTGCCAGCGGCGGTCCCGGGCCGGGAGACCAAGGCCCTGCTCCTGGCCTGGCTGCTCCGGGAGCCGGCCGCCCACCCGGTGACGCTGCCGGGGGCCAAGGCCCTGGTCAACACCGCGACCGACGTGCTGCGCCTGCTTGCGGCGCACCGCGGCGGCGACGCGGGCCTGGTGACCGTCCCGCGCGTCACCGGCGTGTCCCGGCCGCAGCGCCGTGCGCTGCTGGGCATCCTCGACGGCCTGGACCCGACCCTGTGGCCGAGGACCTGCGTCGCCACTCCGCCGCCTGGAAGCGCGCCGCGGAGTGCCTGCACCCGTTCGAGTACGCCGACCGCTACCCGCGGGTGGCGCTCGCCTTCGCGGCAATGCGGGAGTTCCGCCTCACCGACGACGCCCTGTCCCGACGGCTACGCGTGGTCGCGCGGCCGTTGACGTCCGCCACCGCCGCCGGCTCGAGGGTCCGCCTCCTGAGCTGCGCTGGCTCGACGTCGTCAAGGGCGTCACCGGTACCCACCACGCGGTGCACCGCCACGTGGACGCCTGGCCGCACTGGGACGGGCGATGGTGGGCCCGTTCACCTCCGCCGCCCGGGTCAGCATCGGTGAGCTGACCACGTGGCAGGCGGCCGCGCCGGCACACACCGTTCTCGTGCGGTACCCCGACGGCTCCCACGGCGCCTACCGGCGCCGCGACGGAGAGGACACCGCGGCGTTCGCCTCCCGCATCGGCACCCCGACCACGGACGACCTGCCCGGGGTGGCACCCGAGCAGGCGCGGCTGGCGTGGCTGCTGCGCGGTGATCTCCCCTGCCCGGACGGCAGCGAGGTGTTCGCCGTGTACCCGGCCGGTGTGGACGCCACCGGGTCCGTCTGCTGTCCGCGTCCGACCTGGTTTCCGCGCTCGCACCGGCATGAGCGGCCGGCCCCGTGAGCCGAGGAGGCGACCGGGGCCGAGCGCTCCTCCGGAGCGGCCAGTTCGCCCGTTCGCGGTGGTGCGGGCGCCGCACTGCGTGTTCCGGCCAACTCCCGGGTACCCCTCTTGCGCCCGGGAACATCCAGCGCCACCCGACGGGAACGACGATCCAACGGGTCCCCCGCCCGGCGCCGACCCGCGTCGCCGGCGACCCTCCGGAACCGGGCACCGCCACCGCACACACGGTCAGGACAGGAGTTCTCGCCGATGCCGTTGAAACACCCGGACTACGGTGCGCCGAGCGACCTCGACGACCATCCGGACCTGCTGGTGAACCCGGTGTTCAGCCGCGAGCCGCTGCGGGTTCCGCGGCATGCCCTGCCCCGCGACCAGATGGATCCGGACACCGCCTACCAGATCGTCCACGACGAGCTGATGCTGGACGGCAACGCCCGGCTGAACCTCGCGACGTTCGTGTCGACGTGGGCGGAGCCGCAGGCGCTCCGGCTGATGGGCGAGTGCGCCGAGAAGAACATGATCGACAAGGACGAGTACCCACAGACCGCGGAACTGGAGACGCGGTGCGTGCACATGCTGGCCCGGCTGTGGCACGCCCCCGACCCGCGGCAGGTCGTCGGCTGCTCGACGACGGGCTCCAGTGAGGCGGCGATGCTCGCCGGTCTCGCCCTCAAACGCCGCTGGCGCAACCGCCGCCGCGCGGAGGGCCGCCCCGCGGACAGGCCCAACCTGGTGATGGGCATCAATGTGCAGATCTGCTGGGAGAAGTTCGCGAACTACTTCGACGTCGAACCCCGTTACGTGCCGATGGAGGGCGACCGCTACCACCTGTCACCGCGGGCCGCGGTGGAGCTGTGCGACGAGAACACCGTCGGCGTCGTCGCGGTCCTGGGTTCCACCTTCGACGGCAGCTACGAACCCGTCGCGGAGCTCGCCACCGCCCTGGACCACCTGCACCGACGCACCGGCTGGGACATCCCGATCCATGTTGACGGCGCTTCGGGGGGGATGGTCGCACCGTTCCTCGACCCGGACGTCACCTGGGACTTCCGGCTGCCGCGGGTCGCCTCCATCAACACCTCTGGCCACAAGTTCGGTCTGGTGATGCCGGGCGTGGGCTGGGCTCTGTGGCGCGACACGCAGGCACTCCCGGACGACCTCGTCTTCCATGTGAACTACCTCGGCGGCGACATGCCCACGTTCGCGCTGAACTTCTCCAGACCAGGGGCACAGGTGGTCGCCCAGTACTACACCTTCCTGCGTCTCGGCCTCGACGGCTACCGGCGGGTCCAGCAGACCTGCCGGGACGTCGCCACCCGTCTGGCCTTGCGCATCGCTGAGCTCGGACCCTTCCGGCTGATCACCGACGGCACCGAGCTCCCGGTGTTCGCCTTCACCCTCCGCGAAGGACAGGAGGGGACCACCGTCTACGACGTCTCCTGCGCGCTCCGCGAGCGTGGCTGGTTGGTGCCCGCCTACTCCTTTCCCGCCAACCGCACCGATCTGCACGTGCTGCGCATCGTGGTGCGCAACGGCTTCAGCCATGACCTGGCTGACCTGCTGGTCGCCGACCTGCGCCGGGCCCTGCCCCGCCTGGAGCGCCAGGGCCGGCCTCACCGCGGTGAGGACGCCGGCGGGTTCGCCCACGGCGCCGAGACGAAGAACCCTCGTTCTCCGGGCCACCACTGACCGCCGTGCGCCCCGACCCCCGACGGGCCCACCGCCCCGACGTTCGCGGCCGGTGGTGCAGCGGGTGCGCGCCGCACTACTGACGGAGGAGTCCAGGATGTGTCGTCTGTTCGGTCTCACCAGTGCGCCGTGGCGCACCCACGCCACCTTCTGGCTCATGGACGCTCCGGACAGCCTGCGCGACCAGAGCCACCGCGAGCCGGACGGGACCGGCATCGGGTTCTTCGACGTCGACGGCACTCCGCGGGTCGACAAGGCACCCATGGCCGCGTACCGGGATTCGGCGTTCGCCACGGACGCCAAGCAGGTGCAGTCCGCGACGTTCGTCGCCCACATCCGCTACGCGTCCACCGGCGGTCTCGTGCCCCGCAACACCCACCCGTTCGCGCAGGACGGGCGGTTGTTCGCCCACAATGGCGTGATCGAGGGCCTGGACGCGTTGGAGGCCCACCTCGGTCCTGACCGGGAGCTGGTGGCGGGGGACACCGATTCCGAACGGTTCTTCGCCCTGATCACCCGGGAGATCCGCGCCCACGGCGGCGACGTCACCGCGGGCATCACCCGTGCCGCGGGATGGATCGCCCGCAACCTGCCCGTCTACGCGCTGAACCTGGTGATGGTCAACCCCGAGCACCTCTGGGCGCTGCGGTACCCCGAGACCCACAAGCTCTACGTCCTGCACCGCCCCGCGGGTGGTCAGCACGGGGCGCGCCACCTGGACCACAGCGGCACCGCGGGCCGCATGCGCGTCCACTCCCGTGACCTGGCCGCCACCGCCGCAGTGGTGATCGCCAGCGAACGGATGGACGACAACCCCCACTGGCGCCTGCTGTCACCCGGGGAACTGCTCCACATCGGCCCGGACCACCACGTGGACAGTCGCGTCGTGGTGCCCGGGGCCCCCACCCACCGGCTCACCCTGGGAGACCTCCACCCCGACGTCGCCGCCTCCCAACAGGCCGTGTAGCCCGCCGAACAGCCCCTGTCCCCGGTGACCGTGCCCCGGGGCACCGGGACCCGCCGGCGCGGCGGAGGTCCCCGTGACCGCCGGGTCGGGGCCGCTACTCCGTGACGACGTCCTCTGGCGAGGTCCTGGCGAGGGCGGCCAGGGTGCCCAGGGCCTCGGCGAGGACGTCGTGGCCGGGACTGCCCAGAGCGAGCCGGACGGCCCCGGGGGCGTGACCGGGGTCGACGGTGAACGCGGCGGCGGGGGTGACCGCGACGCCGTGACGGGCGGCGGCGGCCACGAAGGTGTCGGCGCGCCAGGGCGGGGGCAGCTCCCACCAGCAGTGGTATCCGTGCGGGTCGGCGCGCACGGTGAACCCGGCCAGTTGCGCGGCGGCGATCCGCTGGCGCTCGGTGGCGTCGAGGAACTTGGCCCGGCTCAGCGAGGTGACCGTGCCCTCGGTCATCCATCCGGTCGCCACCTCGAGCGGGAACCGGGTGGCGGCCCAGCCCCCCGAGCGCAGGGCCGAGGCCACGGACGGCACCATCGCCGGCGGAGCCACCAGGAACCCGAGGGTCAGGCCGGGGGCGACCCGCTTGGAGAGGCTGTCCACCAGGATGGTGCGCTCGGGCGCGCGGGCCGCGAGCGGCGGCAGGTCCGTGCTTAGGAACCCGTAGACGGAGTCCTCGATGGCGCACAGATCAGCCTCGCGCAGCACCCGGGCAAGGACGGCACGGCGGTGCTCGGGCAGGGTCGTGCCCAACGGGTTGTGCACGGCGGGCTGCAGGTAGACGGCGCGCAGCGGCGACGCCTCGGTCACCGCCTGCGGCAACACCCCGTGCTCGTCCATGTCCAGGGGGACCAGCCTGATGCCCAGGCGGGCAGCGATGCTCCTGACCACCGGATAGGTGAAGCGCTCCACACCCAGGCGCTCACCGGCGGGAACGACCGCTGCCAGGGCCGCGGCGATGGCCTGCCGTCCGTTGCCGGCGAACAGGACATGCCGCGGGTCCGGGGCCCAGCCGGCGCGGGCCAGCAGTGCGGCGGTGGCCCGCCGTGCCGCCTCCGTCCCGGCGGCGCCGATCGGGCGCAGGCCGTTGGCCAACACGTCGGGGCGGGTCATCCGGGCCAGCCCCGCGGCGAGCACGGCGCCCTGGTCCGCGAGCACCGGGACGTTGAGCTCCAGGTCGACCCTGGCCGTTGCCGGCTCGGCCAGCGCCGGTTCGGGAGCCGCGGTTCCGGCCCGTACGAAGGTGCCCCGCCCGACCTCGCCGGTGACGAGTCCGCGCCTGACCAGTTCGGCGTACACCCGGGACGCCGTGGAGCTGGCGATCCCGTGCTGTCGGGCGAACCTGCGCTGAGGGGGCAGCCGCTGCCCCGGGCGCAGACGCCCGGCGTTGATCTCGGCGGCCAGCTCGTCGGCGATCACCTGGTAGTTGCCCATCAGCACCTCCGGACTGCGTTCCTCCAAGCATGCAATCGCTCATGGTTCCTCAATATTGCACTGAGAGCAATTCTTCTATTGCACCGAGTAGGGGGAGGTGCCTAACATCGGGAACGCCCCGAGACGGCTGATGCCGGGACAACTCGGCGGAAACGGGCGTTGTTGCGAGAGGCGGATCACCCACGATGAGCACAGCCACACTCGGCGGCGGCGTCACCGTCGCCTATGACGACCAGGGTGCGGGGCAGCCGCTGGTCCTGGTGCACGGCCACCCGTTCAACCGGAGCATGTGGCGCCCGCAACTCGACACGTTCAGCCGGGCCGGATGGCGGGTGATCGTCCCGGACCTGCGCGGCTACGGAGAGAGCACCGTCGTTCCCGGCAGGACCACGCTCACCACCTTCGCCCGGGACATCGCGGCCCTGCTGGACCACCTGGGCGTGGCGGAGGTGGTGCTCGGCGGCCTGTCCATGGGCGGGCAGATAGTGATGGAGTTCCACCGGCTGTTCCCCGAACGGATTCGAGCCCTGGTCCTGGCCGACACCTCCGCCCCCGCGGAGACCGAGGAGGGCAGGGCGCGGCGCAACGCCATGGCGGACCGGTTGCTCGGTGAGGGCATGGCGCCGTACGCGCAGGAGGTGCTGTCCTCGATGGTGGCCCCCCACGTCGTCGAAACCCACCCACACGTCGCGTCAGCGGTGTTGACGATGATGCGCGCCACCTCCCCCGAGGGTGCCGCCGCGGCGCTGCGCGGGCGGGCCGAACGACCGGACTACGTCGGGATGCTGCCGAACGTCACCGTGCCGACGCTGGTGGTCGTGGGCGAGCAGGACGTGTTCACGCCGATCCCCGACGCACGCCTGCTCGCGGAGCGGATTCCCCACGCCGAGCTCGCGGTGATACCGCGCGCGGGTCATCTGCCGAACCTCGAGTGCCCGGAGCGGTTCGACGCCGCCCTGGCCTCCTTCCTGGGGAGCCTTGCCCGAGGCGGGGACCCCGCGCCGCCGGTGGTGCGCACGTCACCCGGGTCGGCGGGGCTCCAGACGTAGCCCCGCCGGTCGGTTCGCGCTGGCGCTGTGCGTCGACGCGACCGACGCCGCGGCCCCGCACGCCGCGGCCGAACGGGTGGCCACGGGGCTCTCCCCGAGCCGGTCCTGGCCGACGCGCTCACTGATCCGCGACCGGAGTATTTAGCCGAACATCGAGGGATATCGTCGATGTCGAAACGAGTGGTTCAACAGAACTCGGGGCATAACCGAATTATTGGAGTGAAGCCTCTGGCCGGTTGATGGCCCATTGATTCGTGAAGATCCTGCTGCTATTTTCTGCCGGCGTGGTGCAGCCAGCCCGCGCACCCCCGGTCGAGAATTTCGGAGGATGTTCCTTGAAAAATCTCGTTCAGCGGTTGGTCGGCGTATTCGTGGTCCTTTTCATGTGTCTCACGTTGGCGCCGCAGGCTGCCGCACATTCCAGTTCCACCCCGTCGCCGAACGGGTCGACCTCGGCGTCTCCGTGGCACTATTCGGAGTCGTGGACCATCACCGGTTCCTGGTACGGCGAGGGCCTGCACGTCGACTACTACAACGGTTCGCACTACAGCGACTACTACGCACTGGACTTCGCCCTCAAGGGTTCGCCCTGCTACAAGCGGCTCTACCCGATCTGGGACGGCATGACGGTCGCCACGGTGGACCACACGATCGGCCGCCTCACCATGACGAAATACATCAACGGGGTGCAGTGGCGGCTCAAGTACATGCACATGGACTCGATCAATGTGAGTGTCGGCCAGACCGTCGGCACGACGACCATCGTCGGGTACACCGGCAACAAGGGCCAGTCATCGGGGTGCCACCTGCACATCTCCACCCAGCACTGGTCGGGCAGCAACTGGGTTTCCCATCCGCCGGCCTTCTGCGGCCGCACGTACCCGCACGACCACACGACGGCGTGGAAGGGATGCTGACGGCCCGATGAACGCCGGGCCGGGAGAACGCCCGCCGGGGACCGGCTCCCGGCGGCTGCCCGGCTGCGCACCACCGCCGGGCCACTCGGGGTTCGACCCCGTTCCACGGCCGGCCCCCCACCACCGCGGTCCTCCACCGCGGTGGTGTGTCAGCGTCGTGACGGGCGACGAAGAACGGTAAGGCCCGGTGCGGATCGTCGCCGGCCCGAACGCGCAGGAACCCGCGCCGCCCCCCGGCGGTTGCGGCGGTCGGTGTCAGGTGCGGCGAGCCAGCAGGTACGCCCGGCGGGTCTCGACCTCGTGGGCGTAGTGGGAGCGTTCCAGGCGCATCTCCACGACGAACCCGGCCGCTTCCAGGAGTCCGGCGACGTGCGCGGGCTCGAGGAAACGGAAGTCGACGTCCACGTCATGCCCCCACCACTCGTCCAGGTGTAGGACCTCGTCACCGATGTGGAAGGAGAGCAGGAGGAGTCCGGAGGGACGCAGCACCCGCGCCGCTTCCCCGAAGGCGTGCAGCAGGTCACCGGGGCGGAGGTGGATGATCGTGTACAGGGCGACCGCTGACCCGAACTCGCCGTCCGAGGCGGGAAGGTCCAGCAGGTCACCCTCCCGGAACTCCACCCGGGGGAACCGGCGGCTGCCGGCTTCGACCATGCCCGCGGACAGGTCGATCCCGACCGCACGCGCGCCGTTCGCGGCGAGCCAGGCCGCCACGTGTCCGGGGCCACAGCCCAGGTCAGCGATGGCGGTGCCGGGTTCCGTCTGCTCCATCAGGCAGGTGAGGAGTGCCCGGTCGAGCGGCTTCCCGGCGAGCTCGTCGTGCAACCGGGCCGCGTACTCCTCGGCAACAGTGTCGTAGCTGTGGCGTACGGAGTCGTGCTGTGCGTGATCACTCATGCGGACCAGCATGCTCCGCGGAAGCGGCTGACGGCCGTCCGGGGCGTTCCTGGGGACCGTCCCGGGGCGGCCGCCCCTCGGAGGTCGCACCGGCCCCGTCACCCTCGTCAGGCCGAGCAACCCACGGTGAAGTGTCTGTCCGCGCGGGGGTCCTCCAGTTCGTCGAGGACGGCCACGGCGAGGTCTTCGGCTGAGATGCGCGAGGTGCCGTCGGCGCCGGTGAGGAGGGTGGTGGTGCCGCGTCGATACGCGCCGGTGCGACGTCCGGGTTCGAGGACGGCGGGTGGACTGAGATAGACCCAGTCGGCCGGGTGTGCTCGGCAGGCGTCCAGTTGTGCGGCGCTGGCCGCGGCGATGGAGCGCCACTGGTGGGGAACGTACTCCGGACTGTCGATGACGAGCCGGCCGGGGCGTCCCGGGACCAGGAGGGGGGCGGCGCCGCCAACGACGAGGATGCGCGCCCCGGCTGTCGCCGCCGCGTCGAGCAGCGCCGTGGTGGTCGTGACCACGGTGTGTTCGTTCCCGGGGGCGGGGCGGGTCGCTGCCACGACCGCGTCGGCGCCGTCGAACAGCCCGCTCATGAGGTCGCGGTCGTTGGCGTCGCCCACAGCGGCGGTCACCCCGGGCGGCAGGACGGCTGACGGGTCTCTCCGGAACACCGCGACGAGGGCATGGCCCCGGTCCGCGGCTTCCCTGACGACGCGTGAGCCGACCATGCCCGCGGCTCCGACGACGGCGATCTTCATCGAGGTGTCCCTCTCGGTGTGGGTGGGGAAACGGAGTCGGGTGAGCGGCCGGGCGGGGGAAGCTGTCCGGCGCCGATCGCGGCGAGGGAGAGCCCGAACCCCACGAGCTGGACCGGGCCGAGCGTCTGGCCGAGCACGACGGCTCCCAGGGCGGCGGCGACCAGCGGCGAGAGCAGGACGAGAACCGCGACGGAGTTGACGGGCAGAGTGGTGATGCCGCGGAACCACAGGACGTAGGCGAGCAGACCGCCCACCAGACCCAGCCAGAGGTAGCCCACGGCGGCGGTCGGATCGATCGCCGGAGGGGACCCTTCGACGAGGAACGTGACGGGTACCAGGAACAGCCCTCCCGCGGTGAGTTGCCAACCGGCGAAGGCGGTGGGACCGACCCCGGCGGGGCGCCCCCAGCGTTTGGTGAGGGTCACCCCGAGCGCCATCGAGACGGCGCCCCCAAGACCCGCCACGACCCCGACGACGTCCAGTGCCGCGTGTGGTCCGAGCACCACCAGGCCGACGCCCACCACCCCCGTCACGCCCCACAGGAGGTGCCACGCGGAAGGACTCTGGTGCAGGACGGTCGCGGCCAGGACGGCGACGACCAGCGGTTGGACGGCGGCCAACGTCGCGGCAACGCCTCCCGGCAGCCGTTCGGCCGCGGTGAACAGCAGCGGGAAGAACAGTCCTATGTTCAGCACGCCGAGCATGGTGGCCTTGCCCCACCAGGCCCCGCGCGGCAGCGTCCGGGTGATGGCCAGTGCGACCAGGCCGGCGGGCAGCGCGCGCAGGAGTCCGGCGAACAGGGGGTGTCCGCCTGGGAGGAGCTCGGTGGTGACGACGTAGGTCGTGCCCCACACCAGGGGGGCGAACGCCGTCAGGGCGGTACGGGGCAGATCTCCGAGGGGAGCACCGCTGGTTCCTCCGGAACCCCTCGGTTCTGCTGGATTTGTCATACCCGCAGTCTCATACCAAGCGATCAATGAATCCAATGCATGTTTGTCAAGACATCGATCTCAATCCAAGATGGACTCATGGAGCTCCAGCAGATGCGGTACGTCGTCGCCGTCGCCGAGACGAACAGCTTCACCCGGGCCGCCGAACGGTGCCTGGTCGTCCAGTCCGCCCTCAGTCACCAAATCGCGCGCCTGGAACGGGAACTGGGCGCGAGGCTCTTCGAGCGCACCAGCCGCCGAGTGCGGCTGACGCCGGCCGGTGAAGCGTTCCTCCCGGCCGCCCGCCAGTGTCTGGACGCCGCCGAGCGCGCGGCCGCCGAGGTCGCCGCGGCCGTCGGAGAGGTGCGCGGACGGCTCGCCGTGGGCCTGATCCCCACCGTCGCCGCGGTGGACATCCCGGCTGCGCTGCACGATTTCCGCGAGCAGTACCCCCACGTGCGCGTCAGCCTGCGTGTGGGCGCGAGCGAGGACCTCGTCGAGCAGGTCAGGCAGGGAGCCATCGACGTGGCGTTCCTCGGGCTGCCGACCACGCAGCGGCCCCAGGGCGTCGCCGCCCGGGAGCTCGCCCGTGGACGACTCGTCGCCGTCGTCGCACCAGACCATCCACTCGCCGAAGAGCCAGCGGTCAACCTCCGCAGGCTCTCCGCCGAGGTCTTCGTGGACCTACCGGCCGGGACAGCCGGACGTGCCCAGTCCGACCAGGCGTTCTGGGCCGCCGGTCTCAGCCGTGACGTCGCCTTCGAAGTGACCAGCGCGGACTTCATCGCTCGACTCGTCGGGCAGGGACTCGGCGTGGCCATGCTCCCCTCCGCCTACGCGCCCCAGCTCGCTGGCGTGGTCACCATCGAGGTGACTGACGCGCCGACCCGTGTGGAGTACGTCGTCTGGAGCCGGTTCAGCCGCACGCCAGCGGCGTCGGCGTTCCTCGCCGTCCTCCACATCACGCCGCGGGACCGGCACGACCCGTGAAACGCGGCTGCGGCCCCGACCGACCGCCCGGCCGACCGGAAACACCAAAAAAAGGTGACGGAAACTGTCACCTTTGGCGTGCACCGTAGAAACATGCACAAGAACACCGACACCCAGCACCCTGGCCAGGAAGGCCCGCTCACCGCCCGGATCGCGCTCGTCGCCGGCGCCACCCGAGGGGCCGGACGCGCCCTCGCCGTCGAACTCGGCCGCGCCGGCGCCACCGTCTACGTCACCGGCCGCACCACCCGCAAGCACGTCAGCGAGGTCGGCCGGACGACGGAGACCATCGAGGAGACCGCGGAGTTGGTCACAGCGGCGGGCGGCACCGGCATCGCCGTCCCCACCGACCACCTCGACGAGGAGCGGGTGCGTGCCCTCGTCGAGCGGATCGACCACGAGCAGGGGCGGCTCGACATCCTCGTCAACGACCTGTGGGGCGGCGAGCACCTGCTCGTCGGCTCCGTCTTCGGCAAGAAGAGCTGGGAGACGCCGCTCGCCGACGGCCTGCGCATCCTGGAACTCGGGGTGCGCTCACACGTGATCACCGCGGCACTCGCCCTCCCGCTCCTGGTCCGCTCCGACGCACCCCTGCACGTGGAGGTCACCGACGGCACGGCGGCGTTCAACCGCCGTTACCGCGAGAACCTCTACTACGACCTCGCCAAGAACGCCCCGATCCGGATCGCCTTCGGGCTGGGTGAGGAACTCGCGGAGTACGGGGGCACGGCGGTCGCCGTCACGCCGGGCTTCCTGCGCTCCGAGCAGATGCTCACCCACTTCGGCGTCACCGAGGCGAACTGGCGCGACGCCGTCGCCCAGGAACCGGACTTCGGCATCGCCGAGTCGCCGTCCTACCTCGGCCGCGCGGTCGCCGCCCTCGCCGCCGATCCGGACCGGGCCGCCCGCTGGAACGGGAAGTCAACCTCCAGCGGAGAACTCGCCCGCGCATACGGCGTACGCGACGTGGACGGCAGCCAGCCCGACGCCTGGGGGTACTTCCAGGACGTCAAGTACGGCGGCAAGGAGGGCACGCCGGACGACTACCGCTGACCCTCCGGCTCGGCACCGTACAGGGCGGCGAGGCGCCGGGCGTGTTCGCGGAAGCGGGAGCGCAGACCCGCCGGGGCGAGCACCTCGGCGTCCGCGCCCAGCTCGGTGAGCTGGCCGAAGGCGACGTCCTCCGACTCCACCGGAAGGTCGAGCGTGACGCGCCCGGCGGCGTCCGGCGCGGTCGCCGAGGCCAGCGCCTCGCCGACGCCGGCCGGGTCCACCACGGCGGGCAGGCGGCGAAGGCCCCGCTCGGACAGACGCACGGTGACGGTCGTGCGCAGCAGCGCCCGGGCGAATCCCGCAGCGCACGCCTGCCAGTGCGTGGCGAGGTCGAAGGACGGGTCGCGGACGAAGGGTTGGTCGACCCCGGCAGCGGGCGAGAGCGCCGTGACGCGGTCGACGCGGTACGTACGCCAGGCGCCCCCGTGACCCGCCCGCCCACCGGGCACTCGGCCCACGACGTACCAGACCCCCGCTTTCAGGACGAGCCCGTACGGCTCCAGCAGGCGGGTCACCACACGGGGCGGCGCGCCGTCCCGGCCCGGCCGCGCGTACGCCAGCTCCACGGTGCGGTCCGACCACACGGCGCGGGCCAGCTCCGGCAGCAGCTCCGGTGCCGACGGTTCGCGGAACCAGGCCGGGGCGTCGAGGTGGAAGCGGCGCGTGGACGACTCGGCCGCCGCGCGCAGCGACGGGAGCAGGGTGGCCGACAGCTTCAGCCGGGCCGTGTCCGCCGCGTCCGACAGCCCGAGGTCGCGCAGGGCCGTCGGCAGACCCGAGAGGTAGAGCGTCTCCGCCTCGGTGGGGTGGAGGGTGGTGAGCCGGGTCCGGTGACCGGGCGCCAGGTGGTAGCCGCCGGCCCGACCGCGTTCGGACCGGATGGGAACGCCCGCCTCCTGCAGCGCCTGGGCGTCGCGGATCACGGTGCGCTCGGAGACCTCCAGCTCACGGGCGAGTGCCGCGGCGGTCACACCGGGGCTCGACTGCACGAGGAGGGCCATGCGGATCAGGCGGGCGGCACGCATGACTCAAGGATGGCCGACCCGGCGCCCAGCGCCGACCCCGGCAGCCCTCCGGGACGGGGCCCGGAACCACCCCCTTCCCCGCGCCGGAACACGCGCGTTCCGGCGCGGCGGACCGCCGGGCTCAGGTGCGGCCGGAGGCGTCGGAGCCGGTGTGGGCGGCGAGCCCGGCGCCCTGACCCAGGGCACCGAGGACGCCGCGGACCTCGTCGACCGCGTCGGTCAGGACACCCAGGGGCGTCCGGTACGCCAGGGCGCTGACGCTCACCGCCCCGCAGGGTGCGGCCGGTGAGGTGGCGTAGACGGGAAGGGCGACGCAGTTGACACCGGCCTCGTTCTCCTGGTCGTCCACGGCGTATCCCCGTTCCCGGATGGCCCGCAACTCGCGGTCCAGCTCCCCGGCCGTGCACAGGGTCCGCGGCGTCCGCCGCACCAGCGGCACGTCGCCGACCCATGCCTCCACCTGCTCGAGCCCTCGCAACTCGTGCGCGAGCAGCAGCTTCCCCACGCCCGTCGCGTGAGCTGGGTTGCGGCCGCCGACCGTCGAGGTCAACCGGGCGGCGCCGGCGGGTGGATCGACCTTGGCGCGGTAGACGACCTCCCGGCCGTCGAGGACCGCGTAGTGCGCGGTCTCGCCGAACCGGTGGGCCAACGCCTCGAGGACCGGGCGGATGCGCACGTGCTCGGGGCGGGCCTCGTGGTGGGTGAAGGCCATCCTCAGGAACTCGTCGCCGAGCAGGTAGCGACCGCGGACGTCCTGGTCGGCCAGGCCCGCCCGACGCAGCGCGCCGAGCGCCCGGTGCACCGTCGGCTTGGGGCTGCCGATCGCCCGGGTCAGCTCGTCGAGCCCCACCCCGTCGGGATGCCGGGCCAGCTCCTTCAGGACGGCCAGGACCCGGTCGGACCCCACCAGCCGGCCGCTGTCCGCCGGTGCTGCGACGCCTGCACCCCCGGGGTCTGTCGGTCCGTGGGACCTCTGCGTATGCTTCATGACGTTCCAGATGGTAGATCGACGTACCGATTATTGGAAAGATCCGGGATGAAGCTCCGCAGCGCGCAGTGGCACGCGGGTCAGGACCGCGTCGGCTCGAACGGTTCGGAGGACAGCCGTGAAGCACACTGACCGTCGCCCCCCGCGGCGGAGCGACCACCTGCCCACCGTTGACGCGTCGCTGCTGACCCACCTGGAGGAAGCAGCACCGGGCACGGTCGCCGCCCGCGCCTCCGACCGGCTCTCCTTCGCCCACGACGCCTCGCACTACCTGCTGGTGCCGCAGGCCGTGGTCGCCCCCCGGGACGCGACCCAGGTGGCGGCGCTGCTCCGCGCCAGCGCCACCCACGGCCTGCGGCTGACGTTCCGCTCCGGCGGCACCAGCCTCTCGGGCCAGGCAACGAACGACGGCGTGCTGGTCGACACCCGCCGCAACTTCCGCCGCGTCGAGATCCTCGACGAAGGCACCCGCGTACGGGTCCAGCCGGGCGCCACCGTCCGCGCCGTCAACACCAGGCTCGCCCGGTACGGCCGCAAGCTCGGGCCCGACCCGGCCAGCGAGTCCGCCTGCACCATCGGCGGCGTGGTCGCCAACAACTCCAGCGGCATGGCCTGCGGCACCGAGCTCAACACCTACCGCACCCTGGAGTCGGCCGTCCTGGTCCTGCCCAGCGGAACGGTCCTGGACACCGCGGCTCCGGACGCCGACGACCAGTTGCGCACCCTCGAACCCCGGATACACGAGGGCCTCGCGCGGCTCCGCGACCGCGTGCGGGGAAACCCGACGTCACTCGCGACGATCCGCCGCCTGTACTCCATCAAGAACACCATGGGCTACGGGCTGAACTCCTTCGTCGACCACACCCGCCCCGTCGACATCCTCACCCACCTCGTCATCGGCAGCGAGGGCACGCTCGCCTTCGTCGCCGAGGCCACCTTCCGCACCGTGGCCGCCCACCCGCACGCGGCCACGGGACTCCTGCTCTTCCCCGACCTCGCCGCGGCGACCGGCGCCCTGCCGGAGCTCGTCGCCGCGGGCTTCGCCGCCGTCGAACTCCTCGACGCCACCAGCCTGCGGGTCGCCCAGCGCGACCCGCGGGCCACCGAGGACCTGCGGGAACTCACCGTCCGCGACCACGCCGCGCTGCTGGTCGAGCACCAGCAGCCGACCGCCGAGCACCTGCGGGACCGCACCGCGGCATCGGCCGCCCTGCTCCACAGCCTCCCCCTGACGGCTCCCGGAGAACTGAGCGCCGACCCGGGCACCCGTGCCGCGCTCTGGCACATCCGCAAGGGCCTGTACGCCGCCGTCGCCGGAGCCCGCCCCTCGGGAACCACCGCGCTCCTGGAAGACATCGCCGTCCCCGGCGACCGGCTGCTGCCGACCTGCACGGACCTCACCGAGCTGTTCGAGCGTCACGGCTACACCGACAGCGTCATCTTCGGCCACGCCAAGGACGGCAACATCCACTTCCTGCTCAACGAGGACTTCGACCGGGACGAACTGCTCACCCGCTACCTGGCCTTCACCGAAGACCTCGTCGACCTCGTCCTCGGCCAGGGCGGCACGCTCAAGGCGGAACACGGCACGGGCCGCATCATGGCGCCGTACGTACGCCGCCAGTACGGCGACGAACTCCACGAGGTCATGCGCGAGACCAAGCGCCTGATCGACCCAGCAGGGCTCCTCAACCCCGGCGTCCTGCTCAACGACGACCCCAGCGCCCACATCAGCCACCTGAAGTCCGTCCCCACCGTCGAGTCCGAAGTGGACCGCTGCGTGGAGTGCGGCTACTGCGAACCGGTCTGCCCCAGCCAGGACCTCACCACCACCCCGCGCCGGCGGATCGCGCTGCGCCGCGAGATGGCCCGCGCGCAGGCGGCCGGAGACACCGATCTGCTCGCCCGGCTCGAGCGCGAGTACCAGTACGACGCCATCGAGACCTGTGCGGTGGACGGCATGTGCCGGACCGCCTGTCCCGTGCTCATCGACACCGGCGACCTGACCCGGCGGCTGCGCGCCGAACAGCGCGGCCGAACCGAGCGGAGGCTGTGGTCGTTCGCCGCCAGGCACTGGGACGGCGTCACCAGGACAGCGGCCACGGCGCTCACCGCCGCCCGCACCGTGCCGGCGCCCCTGCCCGCCGCCGTCACCTCCGCCGGACGGGCGCTGCTCGGTGCCGACGCCGTGCCCGCCTGGTCCCCGGACCTGCCTCGCGGCGGCAGCCGGCGCCTTCCCGCACGCGCCGGGGGCCCGCGGGCGGTGTACTTCCCGGCCTGCATCTCCACGATGTTCGGGCCCGCCGACCCCGAATCCGGACCCGGCGTCACCGAGGCGTTCCTGGCCCTGTGCGAACGGGCCGGCACCGACGTCCGGGTGCCGGAGGGCATCGCCTCACTGTGCTGCGGCACGCCGTGGAAGTCCAAGGGACTGACCGACGGCTACGCGGCCATGCGCGCGCGGGTCGTGCCGGTGCTGCACCGGGCCACCAACGGCGGTGAGCTGCCCGTGGTGGTCGATGCGGCCTCCTGCACCGAGGGCCTGCTCCACATGCTCGCCGAGGAGCACATCGAGGTCGTGGACGCGGTCGCGTTCGTCGACTCCACCATCCTGCCCCGCCTGCCCGCCGCCCGCCGCCTCCCCTCGGTCGTCGTCCACCCCACCTGCTCCTCCACCCAGCTCGGCCTGAACCCGGCGCTCCTGCGCGTGGCCGCCACGGTCGCCGAGGAGGTGGTCCAGCCGGAGGACTGGGGCTGCTGCGCCTTCGCCGGCGACCGGGGGCTGCTGCACCCGGAGCTGACCGCCTCGGCGACCAGGGCCGAGTCCCTCGCCGTCCGACAGCACCAGGCCGCCGCCCACGCCTCGGTCAACCGCACCTGCGAACTCGGCATGACCAGGGCGACCGGTCACCCGTACCGGCACCTGCTGGAGATCCTCGACGACGTGACCCGGCCGCTCCCCGCCTGACCGGCACCCGCCCCCGCCGTTCGGTGGCGACGCCGTCGCGCCCTACGCGCCGTGTGCGGTTCGCCGCGCGTGGTCCGACTCGCCGGGGGTGATCAGCCCGGACTCGTAGGCGAGTACCACCAGTTGCGCCCGGTCACGCGCTCCCAGCTTGCCCATGATGCGGCTGACGTGGGTCTTCGCGGTGAGCGGGGACAGGACGAGGGCCTCGGCGATCTCCGTGTTGTTCAGGCCGCGGGCGACCAGGGTCAGGACCTCGCGCTCGCGGGGGGACAGCGCGCTCAGAACCTCCGGCCGGTCCTGCACCGGTGCGATGCCCGGGTGGGTCCTGACCACCCGCTCGAGGAGGCGGGCCGTGGGGCCGGGGGAGAGCAGGGCCTCGCCGGCCGCGACGGTGCGAATGGCGTCGAGCAGGTCCCGGGGCTTGGTGTCCTTCACCAGGAAACCGGAGGCCCCCGCGCGCAGGGCGTCGATGATGTGTTCGTCGGTGTCGTACGTGGTGAGGACGAGGACCTTCACGCCGGCGAGGTCCTCGTCGGCAGCGATCTGTCGCGTGGCCTCGATGCCGTCGAGCTCGGGCATGCGGATGTCCATCACGACGAGGTCGGCCCGCGCGGTGCGGGCCAGCTCCACGGCCTCCCTGCCGTTGGCGGCCTCGCCCACGACCTCCATGTGGGGGGTGGCGGCGATGAGTATCGCGAAGGCGGAGCGAACGAGGTGCTGGTCGTCCGCCAGCACGACGCGGATGGCCTCAGTCATGCGCTAGCTCTCCCATGTCGAGTCCGGCTGGTTCCGCGGCCCCTGTGCAGGGCAGCACGGCGCGGACCGCGAAGCCCGGGCCGTCGGCCCTCGGGCCGGCCACCACCGTGCCGCCGACGCTCCGGGCCCGTTCCCGCATGCCGACGAGGCCGAAACCGGGCGGCCGGTCCGTGGCCGTGTCCCCCGCGGGCGAGCCCTCGTCGACGACGTCCACCAGCAGCGCCGAGGACGCCTCGTCCAGGCGGACGGAGACCTGGACGCCCACCGCCGGCCCGGCGTGCTGCACCGCGTTGGTCAGCCCCTGCTGCACGATGCGGTACGCCGCCGCGCCGACCGCCGGGGGCACTTCCCCGTCCGCCGCGACGACCAGGGACGCAGTGGCCCCCGCCGACTCCGCCGCCCTGACGAGGTCGGCCAGCCCGCCGAGGCCCGGCGGCGGCCCGCTGTCCTCCTCGGCCCGGAGCACCTCCAGCGTCCGCTTCAGCTCCCCCCGGGCCTCCCGGCAGGTGTCGGCGATGCCGTCCAGCGCCTGGGCCAGGGTGTCGCGGTCGAGCCGTGCCGGGTCGGCGTTGAGCACGTGCGCGGCCACAGAGGTCTGTATGCCGATGAGGGTGATGCTGTGGGCGAGGAGGTCGTGCAGATCACGGGCGATGCGCAGACGTTCCTCGGCGACCCGGCGGGCGGCCGTCTCCTCGCGCGTCCGCTCGGCACGCTCCGCCCGCTCCACGATGGCGCCCACGTAGTTGCGGTGCACCCGCACCGCCTCGCCGAGCAGGGTGCACGCCAGGATCCAGCCGGAGGTGCGGACCAGCTCCAGCCCCTGGTGCACGTTCACGTTCATCATCATCGTCAGCGTGAGCACCAGCAGAGCCGGGACGACGACGAACGTGCGGCGGCGCGGGCCGGCCACCGCCAGCGAGTAGAGGATGACCACGGAGGCCACCACCGGCGCCGTGGGGGCGTTGTCCAGAAAGTGGTACAGGCCCTGGATGGGCGCCAGCGCCAGGAGCGCGCCCAGCGGATACAGCCGACGCCAGGCCGTGAGCAGCACCATCGCCGCCAGCAGCACCCAGCCCAGGGTGTCGGTCACCTTCCCGTCGTCCCGGGCGACGAAGGCCATCGGCACGGTCAGCGCGCCGATGACGGCGGTGGTCAGCCAGTCCTGCCGCGAGGGCTGCTTGAACCGGCGCCGCGCCCGGCGCACTGTGACAGTCAACACGGCCCCATCCTCCCTGATCGTGGCGGCTGCCGGCCCCTGGGAGTCCTCCCCGGGGCCGGCAGCCCCCGCTGGTGCGGTCAGCGCAGCGCCGCGGGCTCCTGTACCGGAGGCACCGGCTGGGTCTCCTGCGCAGGCGGCTCCTTGGAGAGCGCCCCCGGCCACCACATCCTCCGCCCCAGCGCCACGCTGGCCGAGGTGACCAGGTAGGTCCGCACGAGGAAGGTGTCAAGCAGCACGCCCACCGCGATGACGAAGCCGAGCTCCACCAGCGACACCAGCGGCATGTTGGTCAGCACCGAGAAGGTCGCCGCCAGCACCAGCCCGGCCGAGGCGATGACGCCACCGGTGGTGCGCAGCGCCTTGAGGGCTGCCGCCTCGGGCGCCAGGCCGGACAGCGACTCCTCACGCATCCGGTGCATCAGGAAGATGCTGTAGTCGACGCCGAGCGCCACCAGGAAGACGAAGGACAGCAACGGCAGCGCCGGGTCGTTGCCCTGGAAGCCGAGGACCGGCTCGAAGACCAGCCCGCCGATGCCGAGCGACGCGCCCCACACGGCGACCACGGCGCCCACCAGGAGCAGCGGGGCGACGAGGCTGCGCAGCAGGACGATCAGGATGAGCAGGACGGAGCCCAGGACGAGCGGCACGATGACGTTGCGGTCGCTGGCGTTGGTGTCCTTGAGATCGATCAGTTGTGCGCTGGGTCCGCCCACGTAACCGCCGAGTTCCGTCACCGTCCCTGAACGCAGGGCGTGGATCGTGGCGGTCTCGCCGGGGGACTCGGGCGGGGCGGTGGCGATCACCGCGATCTCGGCCCAGCCCGCGCCGGTGCGGCGGGTTTCGGCACTGGCCACGCCGTCCGTGTCGTTGATCTCTTCCAGGGCCTGGTCGGCCCTGCCGGCCGGCACGATCACCTCGATGGGCTGGCTGCTGCGCTCGGGGTAGGCGGCGGCCAGGGTCTGCGTCGCGGCGATCGACTCCGGGGTGTTGGTGAAGGAGTTCTCGTTCTTCAGGCTGCCCTGCAGGTTGAGGGCGCCCAGAGCCACAGCGCCGAGCACCACCGCGCCGGCGACCAGCGTGGTGACCGGCCGGCGGCCGGCCGAGCCGGCCATGGCCGAGAACATCGACCGCCGCTGTTTCGGTTCGCTGCCGAAGGCCGGGACCAGCGGCCAGAACGCCCGGCGGCCCAGGAGGACCAGCAGTGCGGGCAGCAGGGTCATCATGGCCAGCAGCGCGCTGAGCACACCGACGGTGCCCAGCGGGCCCATGCCGCGGCTGCTGTTCAGGTCGGCTGCCAGCAGACAGAGCAGGCCGGCGGCGACGGTGCCGGACGAGGCCAGGATCGCGGGGCCGCAGCCGCGCAGAGCGGCGCGCATGGCGTCGTGGGGCCGCTCGACACGGCGGAGTTCCTCGCGGTATCGGGAGACCAGCAGCAGTGCGTAGTCGGTCCCCGCACCGAAGACCAGGATGGTCATCACGCCGTTGTTCGCACCGGTGATGGTGGTGCCGAACCACTCGTGCAGGCCGTAGGCCGCTGCCATCGCGATGAAGTTGGCGGCGCCGGCGGTGAGCAGGGGCACGAGCCAGAGCAGGGGGCTGCGGTAGATGAGGATGAGCAGGACGGCGACCACCGCCACGGTGGTGTAGAGCAGCGGGCCGTCCAGCGACTTGAAGACCTCGCTCGAATCGGCCTGCAGTCCACCGGGCCCGCCCACCTCGGCCGTCATCCCGTCCGTGCCCTGGACGGTCTCGCGGACGTCGTCGACCAGGGCGTTCCTGGCCTCGGTGTCCTGACCGGGCGCGGTGGTGGACACGGGGTACATCAGCGTGGCGCCGTCCCGGGAGGGGATGGCCCGCGGGCGCGCGGTGAGCTCGTGCGCGGCGGCGATCTCGTCGATCTGCCCGGCGGCGGTGCGTCGGTCGCCGTCCGTCAGCCCGCCGTCGCGGTGGTACACCACGACCAGATCCGTGGACTCGCCGCCTGGCAGCCTGTCCTGGATCTTCGCGACCTGCGTGGAGTCGGCGCTCGCCGGCAGATAGTCGACGGCCCGGTTCTGCTGTACGTCAGCGAGCTTCCCGGCCAGCGGCGAGGCGAGCACCAGCACCACCAGCCACACCGCAAGCAGGACCCAGGGCACGAACCGCCCCCGGTGTGCCGCCCGCTTCCCCTGTTCGGCCCGCATGGGCCACCCCTCTCCCTCGGATTCCGGGTCATGACCAGCCTTCCGGTACCAGGAGGTCGGACTCGTCGCTCCGACGACCGAAGTGGCCCGTACTGCCAGGGGTGTCCCTGGCGGGGCAGTACTCCCGGGGGAGTAGCGCCCACGAGCGGACCGGCGATGTCGGCACCGAGGGCCGGGGGCGTTCCGGCACGGGCGCGGCACACCCGGGGCCGGACCGGCCGTGGGGACGCACGGCCCCCCTCACGTGTGTGGGGATCAGGTGGTGGAAGCGGGTCCGGGCGGCAGGTGGACCGTCATGATCAGGTGGCAGGGTCCGGTTCCCGAGCCGCGGTAGGTGTGTGAGGTGTCGCCGTCGAAGGTGGCGGTCTGTCCGGCCTCGACGGTGTGCTCCGTGCCGTCGACGACCAGGGCCATGCGGCCGGCGGTGACGCTGACGGTCTCCACGACCCCGGCCTGGTGGGGGTGGCTGGGGTACTCCTCGTCCGGTTCCAGGCACCAGCGCCACACCTCGACGGGGGCTGGCCCCGAGGTCGTCAGCATGAGCCGGGCCTCGCTGCCCCGTTCCCCCGTCCACAGCGGTGCCACGGCGTCGGCGGCCACGATGCGGACCCGCCCTTCGGGTGGCCCCTGCATCAGTGCGGACACCGAGACGCCCAGGGCGTCGGCCAGCCGGACCAGGGTGGCCAGGTTGGGGTTCCCCTGGGCCTTCTCCAGCCCCACCAGGGCGCCCTTGCTGACCTGGGCGCGCCGGCTGAGCTCGTCCAGGGACAGACCCGCGCGGATGCGGGCCGCCCGAACGTTGTGCGCGACCGTCCGTAGGGCTGCGGCTGTTTCTGCCACCTGATCACGTCCTCACTACCGGGCCACTTCAATGAACCATGCGGTCGTTTGGTTGACCTGCGCGGTCGTTACGTCGTACCATCTGGTCGTTCTGCTGGAATGGTAAGGGACGCGCTGTGATCGCTTTGCTGCTGGCACTGGGCAGCTCGCTCGTCTACGGGTGCGCGGACTTCCTCGGCGGGCTCGGCGCCCGCAAGGCCCATGTGCTGCGCACCGTGATGGTCGCCGCCCCGGCCAGCCTCGCGGTCGAGCTGCTGCTCTGGCCGGTGCTCGGCGCCTCGTTCAGCACCGGAGCCCTCGGCTGGGGCGCGGCGTCGGGCATCGCCTCGGCTGCCGCGTTCGCCCTGCTCTACCGCACCCTGGCGATCGGCCCGATGAACGTGCTGTCGCCCGTGACCGCCCTGGTGTCCGCAGCCCTGCCCGTCGGCGTGGGCCTGTTGCAGGGCGAGCACCTGGCCGTCACCGGACTGGTGGGCCTGCCCCTCGCGCTGGTGGCGGTGGTCCTGGTCAGCGCCGGACACGGCGCCGGGGCGGCGCGCCCCTCACGTTCCGCGCTGCTGCTGGCCTTCGGCGCGGGCGCCGCCATCGCCCTACAGTTGGTCTTCCTGCACCAGGCGCCCACCGACAGCGGGGTGGCCCCGCTCATCGTCGGCCGGGCGGTCTCCTCGGCCGTCACCCTGACCGCGGCCGGGTTGCTGCACAGCAGGCTCGGCCCCGAGCGGCCCGCCCACGCGATGTCGGCCGCCGCGGGCGTGCTGGACTCCGTGGCGAACCTGCTCTTCCTGCTCGCCGCCCGCAACGGGGACCTCGCCGTCGTCGCCGTGATCACCGCTCTCTACCCGGCCGGCACGGTGCTGCTCGCCCGCTGCGTGCTCGCCGAACGCATCCACCGCGGCCAGCTCGTCGGCCTCGGCGCCGCCGCCGTCGCCGTCAGCCTCCTCGCCCTCACCTGAGCAACCCGCCGACGCCACACCAATCCCCTCACCGGCGACCAACCGTCACCGGACTCGCCCCGGGGGCCGGCACACCGCACGCCGCCGCGCCCTGCGACATGACGTCAGGGCCCTGGGTAGTCCGTGGACGGCGTTGCCGGAACCGTTCGTCCCCCGGGTCGTGAGGCCGACGTCTGGTGGTCACCGCTCGCACCCACCGACCACTCACGAGCAGTTCCCGAGATCACTGACGGGCCCCCACCCGCTTCACCGTTTCGGCGATGACGTTGGTCTCGGCACGCGCGATGCCCAGCGGCCCGAGGACGTTGGCGGTGAAGTCGTAGAGCGCTTGCAGGTCGGGACAGTAGAGCGCCGCCACCAGGTTGGCCGGGCCGGTGGTGGCCGCGACGGCGTGCGTGTACGGATGAGCGGCGAGCGCCTGACCAGCCCCGTGGAGGTGGGCCGGCGGGACCTCGAGCCACAGGTTGGCGTCGATGGCCAGTCCGAGCAGGCGCGGGTTGATGGTGACGTGTGTGCGCAGCATCCCGCCCTCCGACAGGTGACGCAGGCGCCGTCGGACGGTGCTCTCGGAAGCGCCCGTGCGTTGGGCCAGGGCGGTGTGGGGGAGACGGGCGTCCTCGGCGAGCAGGTCGAGCAGCCGAAGGTCCAGGCGGTCGGGCGTGTGCGCTGTCGTGTTCTGCGAGCGCGGAGCCAGAGCGGCGGCCTCGCCTGGCGTGAGCGCGTCGGTCCGCCAGTCGGCCGCGTCGGCGAAGGTGTGCAGGACGCTGTGCGCGGTGGTCGAGGTGATGGCGCCCGTGGCCGGAAGCTGGTGGAAGAGCAGCCGGTCGCGGTCGGCGGGGCCCGCGGTGACGAGGACGTCGATCTCCTCACCGCCCACCACGATGTCGACGGATCCCACGTCCGGGCGCCTGGCGAACGAGTCAGCAATGGCTCGGAGTCTGCCGCGCAGGACCCGTACACGCAGCAGTGTTGCGCCGACACTCTGCTCCGCCACCACGGTGCGGACGACCGTGAGGACACGCGCGTCGCGCATGCGTGTGAGGCGGCGGGCAACCGTGCGGGCGGAAACGCCCAGGACGGTCGCGATCCGGGAGGTCTCCGCCCGCCCGTCGACTTGGAGGGCCCCCACGATGCGCCGATCCAGACCATCAAGGGAGACGACCGAATCCGCCGTGTGCGCGCTGCCCGAGTCCTGCATCCGTCACCCTCGCCGCCCTCCAGGGCCTCCAACCCCTCCCGAATGCTACCCCTGAGGCGAAATGCTCCACCGAGGGGAGAAACAACCATGAGCCATCAGCACCTGCTGCCGCAGGTCGTCCGGATCGCGCGCGAGGTCGGCGACTACGTACAGGAGCACCGCCCCGCCGGGACGGGCGGCGACATGGCGTCGGTCATGCGAACGTTCGCCACGGTCGACGAGCCCGCCGGTGCACTGCTGCGCCAGCGTCTCGCCGCGGTGCGACCGCAGGCCGCGTGGAGCGAGGACGAGATCGGCACGACGGTCCCGGAACGCGGCGAGGTCTGGGTGTGTGACGCGGTGGACGGCGCGGTCCAGTACCTGCGGCACCTGCCCCACTGGGGCGTCACGATCACCCTGGTTGCCGACGGTGCGCCCGTGCTCGCGGTGCTGTGGGCGCCCCGGCTCGACATGCTCTACACCGCGGTGAAAGGCCACGGGGCCTTCCTCAACGGGCGCCGGATCACGACGTCCGCGAAGGAACTCCCCGCGGCACTGGCCTGCACGAGTCAGCCGCCGTTCAACCTGGAACCGGAACGGGCGGGTACATCGCTCACCGCGATGCTGCGCCACACGCTGGCCGTCCGCAACCTTGGCCCGACAGCCCTCCAGGTCGCTCAGGTGGGTTCCGGGCACGTGGATGTCTTCTGGGAGTACGGCCATGACGCCAACAACCTCCTGCCGGGCTCACTGATCGCCCGGGAAGGAGGAGCGCTCGTCACCAACGCGGACGGGGACCCGTGGACCGCGTCCTCGTCCAGCTTCGTCGCTGCCGCACCCGCACTGCACCCGGCCGTCCTCGCGGTCCTCTCCGACCACCGGGCGGGCGGTGGCAACCCATCCTGACTCCACCCGCTCGGAGGCTGTGTCCGGCAGCTCCCCTACCGCGCCGTCCTCCTGGTTCTCGCCGGGCGCGGTGACCGCGAGGTCGTGGAGCCGGTCGCCGCTGGTGTCCAGGAGGTGGACGGCGAGGCCGAACTGGTCCCCGGACTCGACGCTCCCAGGCATGCCCGCGGTGCCCTGGTGGAAGGACGCGGCGAGCATGGGGTCGCAGGACACCGATTCTCCCTTGACCAGGACGACCCTGCCGCCGTTGACGGAGGACCCGATGTCCTCGCCGGGGACACCGACGCCGATGTCCGCGTAACCGTCCCCATTGACGTCGGCGACGGCGATGGAGGAGCCGAAGCCGACGTCAAGATCGTCATAGGAGAGGTTGGTGGGGTTGCCGGCGGTGGCCGTCCTTTTCCCGATCTGTGCGCCTCATGTGACATCAGTTCGCGTCCTGGTCGTGCAGCAGATCAAGCGCCGATGGCGCAGGTCATGTCAGGATGCTCGGCATGTCTGGTCGCGCACTGAGCTTCGGAGTGGTGGCGGAGTCCTACGAACGCTACCGGCCGGGGTACCCCGTGGAGCTGTTCGACGTGGTGAGGGCCTATGTGGGCCATCCGCTGCGGACCGTCCTCGAGATCGGCGCTGGGACAGGCAAAGCAACCCGCCTGTTCGCCCAGCGCGGGGTCATGGTCACCGCGACGGACCCTGATGGGGCCATGCTTGACGAGCTGCGGAAACACGTGCCGGCGGACGTCAGGACGGTGCGGGCTGCCTTCGAGGACGTGCAGCCGGGCGAGCGGTACGGGCTGGTCCTCGCGGCGGCAGCGCTGCACTGGACGAACCCGGAGGGCCGGTGGTCACGGATGGCCGCGCTACTGGAGCCGGGTGGCGTGTTCGCCTCATGTGGAGGGGCGATCCAACTGGCTGACCCAGCCGTGGAGGAAGCTGTTCGCGCGGCACGAGCACCATTCCTGGAAAGCGATGGGATCCCGTCCCCGGACGGGACGTCTCCGGATCACCCCATGCAGTGGCCGGGCACAGAACTCCAACGGGCGCAGTGGTTCACCGGTGTTCAACAGTCCGTGATCGAACGACGCTTGACGATGAGTGCCCGCGACTACGTTGGCTATCTCTCCACCGTCTCGGCCTATCTCGTCCTGCCGGCCCCGGAGCGAGAGCAGGTGCTCCGCCAGATCATGCGGGTTCTGCCGGACAGGATCGAGGTGGCCGCCGACATCACCGTCCACCTCGCACGTCGGCGCCACGAGGAACCCGATCCCCCGGCCGGCTCCGCCCGGACCGGTTGACGCGCCAGCCGACACAGCCGCGGGCAGCCCACTCCTCCGAGCACGGTGGCACGCTCATCTCCCGGTACCTCCGCCACAGCGGAGTTCGAGGCCGCGGCTCACAAGGACGCAGTGGAGTGCGGAGTCCTCCGGCGGGGTCCCAACGGCGTCAAGGCCTGACAGGCACCCCCTATCCGAGAACCCTGGGCTGGTCCATCACCCAGAGCCAGGTGCCATCAGGTTGTCGGCGGGCGACCTCCACCGTGGCTCCACCACCTGGCAGACGCACCGAGGTCAGGGCCAGGTCCCCGTTCCGGAGCGTGGGCTGCTGCTCCCCCGGAGTGAACACCGGCCTGTCCAGTACAAGTTGCTCGTACGCCTGACGGATCTCCTGGCTGCCTGTGGCGACTCTGCCATCCGGCAGGGCAAGCACCGCGTCCGGCTCGTACAGCGCCACCAGCCCGTCCACATCCGCTGCATTGAGCCGATCCACAACGAACCGACTCAGGTCCTCAGGCTGCACAGCCCGTTCACGCGATCCAGAACCAGTCATCATCCCATCTCCCTGCCAGGTCGGCCCCAGGGTTCCCTGGATGCTGTGATCATGGCAGGAGAGTCTGACGGTCCAGGGCGTGCACGACCAGACCCCAGTGATCAACAAGGAGGCGGTCGCCGGCAGCACCGGTACGCGGGCGGCCGGTTACCTACTCCCCTTCCGCCTGGAGCGTTGTGGACGCGACCGGACAGGGTGCCCCACGGGCCCCGACGGGCGTCCGGCCCGTCCAGGACTGCAGGACGGGCCGGACAGCGACTCACCGGTTGAGCACCAGGCCGAATCTGGCGCCGGGTGAGTTCACCCCGAGCCGGGGCGGGTCGAAGGACTGGCTCCCGACGGCGGTGAGTCCGTTGGCGGTGCCGGGCAGCCGCCAGACCGCGCCGTCCTTCGCGTTCTCATAGGGCGCGGTGACAGCGAGGTCCCCGAACCCGTCCCGGTTCGCGTCGTACAGCCGCACGGTGTGCCCGAACTGGTCGCCTAACTCACTGTCACCGAGACCGCAAGCGTACTGGCTCAGAGTGGTCACCTGCCCCGGGTCGGGCCCGTCGGGACCGCCGAACCCGTCGGAGTCGCCCCACCAGATCTGGGCCCTGCCGGTCTCGTCGTCCATGTACGGCATGCCGAGGACCAGGTCCTCGTACCCGTCGTGGTTGATGTCCCCGAAGTCGCCGGCGCTGCCCAGGCCGAACTCCCACCAGACGACCTGGAACTCGTCATTGACCTGCGTGAACAGTGCGGTGTAGGCCGTCTGGCCGAAGACGACCAGCTCGTCGCGGCCGTCGCCGTTCGCGTCGCCGCTGGTCCCGCTCATGATGGTCTTGTGGTGGAAGGGCCCCAGGTCATAGGCGTAGATGTGATCGATCTTCGCGTCCCCGGCCTTGGTGATGTCCGAGGCGAGCCACACGTCGGTGTAGCCCGCGACCGCCACATCCGGCTTGCCGTCGCCGGTGAACCGGCCGACGACCACGGTGCGACCGAATTCGCCCGGGGAGGAGTCCGACGAGCGCCCAGTGAGCGTTCGGGAGCCGGTGGGCCCGTTGGCGCCGCCCCAGATCACCGAGACCGACCCCTGATCGGGCCCCTCGCTGATGTCCTCGCCCGGGGAACCGACGACGAGGTCGGCGTAGCCGTCACCATCCAGGTCCCCGCTGCTGATCGAGGTGCCGAACTTGTCACTGGTCTCGGCCGCGCCGGGTATGAAGGAGCTGTCCTGCGTGATGACGGTTCGCCGCGCCGGGTCGATGCCCTGGGGCGTGCCGTAGCTGATGACCACCGAGCCGGCCGCGGCACGGCCGTTCACGGTGGCGTCAGGGGTGCCGATGGCCAGGTCGCGGTAGCCATCGCCGTTGAAGTCGTCGCCCGCCCGTGCCTCTGATCCGCTCTGGCGGGTGGCCTGGTCCGCATGTGCCGGGACCTGTACCGCGAGGACGGACAGCAGGCAGGCAGCCGCGGTTGCGGCCACTGCATGGGTTCTGTGTCTCAAGGTTCTCCAATCCGTGGTGAATCGGGAACGTGACCACTGGACGGGAGGAAAGGTTGTGGCTGGTTCGATCCACATGTGGCCGGACTTCGCCCACGAGGCCGTCCCTGCCCAGGCTGGGCGCGTCAGGAAGGCGCCGAACGAATCCGGGGGGCAGAAGGGCCGGATCGCGGCACCAGACGCCGGCGGCGACCGTCCTACGTGCCTGCCGGGACACCCGCCCGGGCCCGCCCGCGCGGCGCTGCCGCGATGCGGTCGTGAACCCTCCGGCTGGATCGGCTGCTCCCCGTGCCGTGCGCCCAGCGTCCCCGGGACGCTCTGGTGCCGCTTCCGCGTGGAGCTGTTCGACCACCGTCCACGTGGCCAGTCCGCCCGGCCACGCCAGGGGGTGCCCGGCTCTCCTGCGCCAACGCCAGCAGTCCTACCTGTCCGGCCGCCGCGCTCCACCGCCACCCCGCCGGAGCCCTCCCGCCGACTCCGGCGTGCCTAGCTGCCCCCGCCGCTCTTCCGCACCCCTCGGGCCGGGTCCCGGCCCCACGGGACCGGGGCGCGGCCCGAGCCGCCGACTCCAACGCAGTGGGAGACTTCAGAACCGCGAAGCCCTCGGCCGACCGGGCATTTTCCACGGCCTCAGAGCATGAGCAGCAGCCGCGTGTTCGGCACGAGCTTCCGGTTGACGCTGGTGCTCTGCACGAAAATCGTGAAGTCGTCGTTGTGGTCCGGCTTGACGCGAACTTCCACGTCCGGCAAGCCGAGCAGGGCTCGGGCCTCGGGCCCCGTGTAAACCCGGTCCGTCTTCTTCTCCAGCACCGCGATCTGCTTCTGTGCCTGGATCTTCTCCGACTTGCTCAGCTGGTAGAACGCGCCACCAGTACGGTAAGTGTGCCCGCATTCTATGACCCAGTCGCGGATCGCCGCGTCACGAGCCACCGGGATCAGCTGGTACTGCGACGGATTCACCGGGGTGAGGCCGGCCGCCTTGATGGTGTCCTTGTTGACCGCGTCCGCACCCGTGGAGAATACCGCCCGCGATCCCCGAATACCCTGGGCGCGGCCCATCATGAACTTTTCCGTGGCCTGCTGGATGACCTGCCCGGCCTCCTCCAGACCCTGTGTGCTCGTGGCGTCCCAGATGGCGATGTTGTCCTTCGGGAAACCGCACCGCATGGCCTCGCGCTTGCCCATCTGGTCAGGCACGAGGACGGCCAGCGTCCAGTTGTCCTCCTGCTTCTTGATCATTGTGGCCACGGCATCAACGAGTTCACGCGGGTCCCTGGTCGGGGCATCCGGGCAGCGATGGCTTGCGTTCTCCTGCCCGTCAGTGAGGACGAACGTCAGGAAGCTGTGGTCGCCGTACAGCTGAGCGGTCTGAGCCAACTCCCGCTGTGACTTCAGTGCGGCCGCCAGCAGGGCCGTCATTCCGCCGACCCGATACAGCTGCTTCAGCGACGGCATCCGCAGCACGTCCTTGTCGTAGATGACGCACTCCACCTTGTCCGCGAAGACGTACACCGTGACGCGTGTTTCCTGGTCCAGTTCCCTCGACCGGCGGGCAAGATAGGCAATCTGCTGGTCGGCGACTTCGACGGCCTTTCGGCTCAGGTGCGACATCGACGAACTGGCGTCCAGCACAAGGGCAACGTGATTGATGTAGTTCTGGTTCCCGGTCATGACCGCTCCCCCTCATTCCGACTTGATGCACCTACCATCTCACCCACCACTGACAATCGATCTCGGCTCCCGGACCGGAGGAAGGACTCACCGGCCAGGGGCCTCGGCGGCACGGGACAGCACGGGACTTCGAGCGCCGTGAGCACCGGGGCGCTGCGTGCACTGGCGCGTCTGGCAGGTCGAGCGGTCGGCCGGTCGCGTCCGTCCCGCCCGGCCGGTGCCCAGCGCCGAGACGGCGGCGAGTTGTTCGGCGCAGGAGCCCGTCTCGTTGGCCCGGACGGAAACCGTCGAGGGTCTCTGCTGGAGGTGAGGTCGTCGTGAACAGCGCGCGGACGGCGGCAAGTCCGCTGCTCGGGAAACGCCATGACGGTGGCCGTACGACGCACGGAGCGAAGCAACTGTGGGTTGCCCCGGAGATGCTTCCGGGGCAACCCACAGGGTGGGAGCGGTGTGGGGTCACTCCAGGCCGAAGGCCCGCTTGACGGTCTGGTCGATGGTGTTGCCCGACGACGCGTCCGTTGCCTGGGTCCGCAGGGTTACGTAGCCCGATGTCGCGGTGACGCGGGGAAGGTTCAGCGTGCCGGTGAGCTCGCCGGTCTTGCGGGAGGGGGCGAGTGCGACGGGGGACCAGGTGGCGCCGTCGTCGTAGGACGCCCAGGTCTTGACGCCGGTGACCTTGCCGTCGGTGCTCGGCAGCGTGGCTCGGACGGTGATCGCCTGCTTCTTGCCTGCCTTGACCCGGTTGTGCAGGTTGACGGCCACGTCGTAAGTCAGCCTGGGCATCGGGATGTGGGAGATGACCCCCGTCCTGGTGATGTTGATGGTCCACTCCGTCGTGAGCGACGATGAGAACTCCCAACCCGGGGCGTCACGGTCGATCTTCTGCACCGCCCGGTAGGTACCCGGTTCGAGATCGACGTAGAAGGTCTTGTAGAAGTAGTTGTCGGTGCGACCGACTTCGTTGTCTCCGCGGTAGAGGACCACGGACATCCTGTCGTTCCACCCCGGGGCCGGCCGGTGCCACGGCTCGCCGTCCGGGAACGGTTCGGCGCCGATGGAGAGGTAGTCACCGACTGCCGAGGAGTAGCCCTGGTCCAACCAGGTGTCACCGCGGGTGGGGTTGGCCACCTGTTTGAACCAGTTGACCTTGTGCCGCTCTCCCGCCTTGAAGGTGCGCCAACCACGGTCGAACGTGGCGATGCCGTTGGAACCGGTGATCTCGGCACCCGTCCAGTACCGGGCGTTGGGGTCGGCGGTGACGTACTCCTGGTGCGGGGCGCCCAGTCGGATCGGGACCGTGGTGGTGGCGAAGTAGGGGAGTCCGGCCCGGCCGAATGCCTGGTGCAGGTTGCCGGCCTGCTGGGCGTGGGCGTAGTAGTCGGCGTCGATGCGCGCCGTGTTGGTCTCGTCGGCGACGAACTTCAGACCGTCCTGCGGGATCGACCTGACCGTGTGGACGAGGTCGTACTGGAACGGGCTGTAGGGGGTGCCCTTCAGCTCGATGCGGAGGTCGCCGAGGGCGGCCCGTGCGGCGAGTTGCTCGCCCTGTTCCCCGTACAGCGCGAAGGACGGTACGGCGGTGGAGCCGGCAGCGGCGACGAGACGGCCAGGGGTGTTGTTGGCGACCGCCACGGTGGCCGCCCCGTGCTCGGCCGCGGTGTCGATCTGCTCGGAGATCGGGACGTCGGGGGACCGGGTGACCAGGACGATCTTCTCGCGCGCGTTGATCCCGCGGTATTCGGCGGGAGTTCCGGTCCCGGCATCAACGACCTCGAGTGTGCGCTCGCCGCTGAACTGTTTGGCGCCGTCCAGTTGGGTCGGGGTGAGGCTGAGCGGCTTGTCCGCTTCCACCTTCGCGGTCAGGACGGGAGCCGTGAGGGAGGAGTCGAGGACGAACTCGTCGTTGCTGCCGCCCGGTGAGGGCAGCGTGGAGACGCGCTTGATGTCACCGGGAAGCAGCGTCATGTAGCCGTTGTAGTTGAACGCGCCACCTCGCCACTCGGTGGCGTGACCGGTGTCCACCGTGACCGGGGTTGCCTTGCGGGCATCGAGAGTGATGGTGACGTCGCGGTCGACGGTCAGCGATGAGTCGAAGGCTGCCGTCGCCTCCTCGGTCCAGGAGCGAGAGGCGTCAGGCGTGAAGATGTTCGCGTACATCATGTACTCGCCTGGTTCCACCCGCAGACGTGCTGTGCCCTCGGCGTTGAACGTCGAGGACGCCCCGTACCCCGTCGCGAACAGCCTCACCTGGCTGGGGCCGCCGGCGGCGGCGCCGTCGCCGCCGATGCCGGTGATGGTGACGTCGTACATCAGCTTCTCCATGAGGAAGGAGAGGGGGAAGAACACGGCAGTGCCGTCCTCCGCCGTGGCCGACACTCGGCCGCTGTAGTACGTGTTCCGCGCCAGCAGGTTCGGGTCGACACTGATGGTGACATCGGCGGACGTGCCGGCGGGCACCGTGACCGAGGTGCTTGACGCGGTCACCGCGTCGTCCGGCATTCTCTCCCCGCTGGCGTTGACCCCGTCGTCGTCAATGGTGAACGTGCGGTCGCTGTCGGATGAGTTGTGCAGGGTGAGCTCACGCCTGACTGGCTCGTAGTCACCGGCCTCGGCGTAGCGGATGGCCCCGAGGTTCACGGCTGCGGGCGTGCCGTATGCCTTCTGGGACACGGCACGGGTGAGGTCGACGCGGCCCACGCCGCCTTCGGCAACCTGGTAGCTGCCTGCTTTGGCGGTGGTGACCAGGGCGGCCTTGAGTTCGCGGGCGGACCACGTCGGGTGCTGCTGCTTGAGGATGGCGGCGGCCCCAGCGACGTGCGGGGTGGCCATTGAGGTGCCGTTCGCAGAGGTGTAGTGGTCGTTGACGGGGGTGCCCATGCTGGTACCCGCCGCCCGGGCCGCCACGATGCTGACCCCCGGGGCCGAGATTTCGGGCTTGACCGCGAAGTCGCCGCTGCGAGGCCCGCGGGTGGAGAAGGTGGCGAGCGCGTCCGCCTTCGACACGGCGCCGACGGTGAGTGCCTCGCTTGCGGACGCGGGGCTGCCGATGGTCCGACGGCCGGTGTTGCCCGCAGCAACCACGAACAGGGTGTCCGTCTCTTCGGTGAGCTCATCGATGGTCGCGCTGAGGGGGCCGCTGCCGTCGTCCGGGACGTCGCTGCCCAGACTCATGTTGACCACATCGGCACCGTTCCCAGCCGCCCACTCCAAACCGGCGATGACCGAGCTGAACGTGCCGGAGCCATCGTCGCCGAGCACCTTGCCGATCATCAGGTCGACACCGGGCGCGACTCCGCTGTGGCCGTTGCCCGCGCCGCTCCCGCCGACGGTCGCAGCGACATGGGTGCCGTGGCCGACGCGGTCGAAGGCGTCCTTACTCGCGCTGAAGTTCTTGGTTTGGGAGATCCGGCCCTCGAGGTCGGGGTGCGTGGCATCGACGCCGGTGTCGAGTACGGCGACGGTGACACCCTTGCCGTCGAATCCGGCCTTCCAGGCGTCGGGTGCACCGATCTGGGGAACCGACTCGGCGAGGTCCACCGAGACCTTGCCGTCGAGCCAGATCCGGTCGACCCCCCGCGCACGCAAGTCGGCCGCGCTGTCGTAGTTGGCCCAAAAACCCCTCGTCCCACTCTTGGGCACGGTGACCGCCAGCGCGTTGATGCTCTTGAGCGCACGGCCTCCTTGCGCCCGCGCGGGCATCGCCGGCGCCTTGGCGCTGTCCTGGTTGTCGACAATGACGGGAATCAACTTGGATATGCCATATCCGTTGCTCATCAACGTGTCGATGTTGAACAAATCGCGGTCGATGCGGCCGCTGTTGACACCCTCCTGAGCGGCGGACGGGAGGGCGTAGGTGTGGCCGTCCTCCTCGTAGAGCGACACGATGCCGTGCGAGGGCCCGGATTTGTCCGCGCTGACCGCCTTGTGGTCCCCGTCGATACTGCGCACGGTGAGAACATCGCCGGTGATCAGCGTGATCTGCGCCGACGTCGGGCCGGCTTGTGGGGCGGAGCCGGGTTTCACTGGCTGACCGGCGGGTTCAGGTTCCGCAACGGCTGGTTCCGCCAGGACTGCTCCTGCGACTACCGCGGCAACTGCCGCGAACACGGCACCTGCCCTGAGCCGTCTCAGGTGTCTCATAGAGAACTCCTCCTTCGGGCCGGACCAGGGCTGGACACCCCCGCCCGGTTACCGGAGGATGCTTTCCCACGTGTCCGGTGCATGACCAGGCAGGTGGGCGGTCAACAAGCGGACTCTGTCCGTATGAGGAAAGGCCCGTGATGCCCCAGGAGTTGTCAGCACTGGCCGGTCTCGGCATGCCGGACGGCACAGAGGCGATCTACCTCGCCCTCCTCGACCGGGGGACGGCCACAACGACGGACCTCGCCCTTGACACCGGGCACACGCCCGAGTCGGCGACCGTGATCCTCGACTGGTTGCGCGCACAAGGCTTGGCCCTGCGCGCAAACGTTCTGGCAGCGGCCGGGGACACCGGCGCCGGGTGGACCGCGGCCGACCCCGATCGCGCCCTTCGGGAGCTGGTCCTCAAACACGAGACAGAGTTGCTCCAGATCCGTGGTTCACTGCCACACCTGCACGAGCGATACCGCCGTTCCCTGCGCACCGACGACGGCGACCGCTGCTTCGACCAGTTGGACACCTGGGAGGACGTCGGGCACCGGTACCACCAACTCCTGCGTGACGCCCGTGGCGAGATCCTCATGTGGGACACCGCTCCCTACATCACCGGTGAGATCGGCAGCATGGAGAGGGCCGCACTTCTACGCGGAGTGGGCTTCCGGCAGCTCTGTGACCCCGACGGTCTGACGTCCGACGTGAGCGCCGAGCGCAGTTCGATCAACGGACTCCAGGCCCGCATCCATCCCGAGCTGCCCTTCAGAGGGGCGATCGCGGACCGAACGGCCGCAGTGATCACGCTGGACCGCGAACCCCAGAACACCAAGGCACTGTTCGTGCGTTCCTCTCCGCTCCTTGACGGCCTGGTGATGCTGTTCGAGGTCTCCTGGAGCCGGGCCGTGCCCATGAGCGGCACCACCGTTGGGCTGAGCGAGGAGGAACGGAAGGTCTTGACCCTGCTTGCCGCCGGGATGAAGGACGAGGCGATCGCCAGGCAGCTCGACATCACCACCCGAACCGTGCGTCGGCGCGTGCAGAACCTCCTCACCGCACTCCAGGCGAGAAGCCGCTTCCACGCAGGCGTGGAAGCCACACGGCGAGGTTGGGTCTGATCTTGACCTTCCCTGCGGCCGTGGGGTCGGCGTGGTGAGCCGCTGGCCTGCGGCGCTGCGGTCTCCGCCTTGCCCTGCTGGCCTGCCGGAAGCTGGTCCTGCCGTGGGCTTGCCGTTGGGGGACCGGGGTTGTTCGTTGTCTTCTCGTGGTCCTCAGCGTCACTGCCCAACTGCCGACCTGGCCCGATCGGCGATCCATGGCTGCTGGGCGCCTGCTGCCGGCAGGCCCCTCGCGCGTTGGTTCGCTGGCTGCGTGCCGTGGATCGGGCCTGACCTGGAACGGAAGAACGCCCTGCCGGCTTCCCACGCGGATCTCGCAACGGGGCCCTGGCCCCCAGGGCCGTGGCCACGGCCGGCTGTACGCTGCCAGCGCCCGAGGCCGGAAGAACCTGGGCCACTACAGCAGCACCCGGCCGCGGTGTCCTACCGCGAGCTGGCGACGGCTGACTGGTTCTGGTTGCCGAGGTCACCTGCTGGCTGTGGCCCGACGCGCCTCAGGGTGGCGCTGCGTCGCCCCGGTCACGCCGTGACTGCTGGTTCGTACGAGGGCTGTAACAGACGCGGGATGCTGGCGAACCGGCTTCCCCACACGGCGACAATAACGAGGTTGCTTGCACGCGGACCGGTTCTGGGCCGGTCACGGGGGAAAAGGGAACGGGATGAACTCGAGGACAGCCAGGGACGGTTCACCGCGTGCAGGCCTGCGTGGCGCTGTCCTGGGCGCGGCCGTGGTCGCGGTTCTGCTGACGACCACCGCCTGCCAGGACGACGACCAGGCCGCCGCGCCGCCGACCGCGGCTCCCTCGGGCTCCGCGTCGGCCGGCGGGGGCACGCCGCAGACCACCGCGCCCGCGGGCGACTCCGGGACCGACAGCAGCCCGATGGCCACCGAGACCGAGGACAGCGGCGAGACCGGCGGCGGTAACGGCACGTCGTATGCGGACTGCGAGGCGGACGGGCTCACCACCGCGGTTGAGCTCCAAGACGAGCCTGGGGAAACCCCCCGCCACTTCCTGCTGACCGTCACCAACGGCGCGAGGACGCCGTGCGTCCTCAACGACGCGCCGCAGGTGCGGCTCAAGGCCGGCAACGACGCCCCGATCGTCGAGACGCTCGGGGAGCCGGACACCGAACCCGTCATCGTCGAGGGAGGCGGCAAGGCCTACGCCGGCCTGTACGTCTTCGGGAACGACGAGGGAGGCGAGGCGGAGTACGACCAGTCCGACCGCTTCACCGCGACCCTGGTCGCCGGCGAGGGCACCGAGCTGAGCGGCACGCTCATCTTCGACCTGCCCGACGGCCTCGACACGGTCTCCGTCGATGACGCGGCGCGGGTGAACGGCTGGGCCGGTACCGAGGGGCTTGCGATGCGCCCGATCACCCAGCTCTGAGGAGCGGCGCGGCGACTGCCGACCCCACCGCTGGGGGCCGCGGTCCGGGGGGTTCCGTGTCGGGCTTCGAAGTTCGGGGAAGTTGGAGGGTGTCCGGTTGATGCTGTGGGTGGTCGGGTTGATGGATCGGGTTCTGTATCCGGCCCGGCACGTCAAGGGCGGCGATGCCGTCTTGGGCGAAGGTGGGTAAGGCCGTAGCCGCCGACGCCAGCACTCGCGCCGTCCGGGCTTGGAGCCGGCACGGACACCGAACTGCACCGAAGGAGTCGTGACCGATGAGCACCCCCACTGCCCCGCCCCCGCGGTGGCCGGTCCCCGCCGCCGCGCCCAGCCATGACCCGGTGCTGTTCGCGCGGGCGATGCGGGACATGCGCCTGACCTGGCGTGCCCGTGGTGTCTTGGCCGAACTCGCCACCGGCTACACCCCCGGGCAGGAGCCCACGGTCAGTGAACTGGTCTCCCTGACCCGCGACGAGCGCCTGGCCGCCGAGGGCCGCGAGGCCTTCCGCAAAGCGGTCCGCGAGCTGCGCAGCCTTGGTTACCTCTCACCCGAGGCCACCACGCCCTCGGGTGTGGGCGAGCGCCTGGTCGTGGACCTCGCCCCGGCTGCAGCCGCCCGCATGATCCCGCGGCGCCACGGCCGCAGCTCGTTCACGGACGGGAACTGACGGGTGGGCGGAGATCCAGACGCTGTCGAGCGGGGTTGAGCAGGAGGCGTTCACCCGCCAGCCGCCCAGGGCTTCAAGGTCCGCATCAACTTTCCGGTGGGGTAGCTGAAGACCACCAAGCTCGTTGCGGTGGAGGTCGGGGTCAGCCAGCGCTCGGTGGAGCGTTGCCGCACCGGCGACCGCGAACCACCCGCCCAAGCCCATCGTCGACCGGATCGAGACGGCTGGTACCCACCCGCCGGCCTCCGCCCGCCGCCTGTTCGACGCCCAGCAACAGGGTGCCACCGACCAGCAGATGCGGGACATCGTCGCCGGAGGACTGCGGGAGTTCACGTCAAGGGCGGCGGACGCCGCGCCACGGCCCCAGGTCGCTCTCACCGGCAGCGGCTACTTCGACGTCTCCTACTGACCGGGCAAGGGGTCCAGCGGCCGCCCGCCGCCGTGAGTCGAAGCAAGCGGGTTGCCACACAGGCAGGCTTGTGGTCACCCGCGGGGCCGCGAGCCGTGGTGATCGCCTTGACCTGCTGCTCGGCGGGGGCGTCGAAACGGCGTGGGGGTCCGGCAGCAGGAGAAGTCGTCCGTGTGTCCGCGGTGTGTGGTGGGCAGGTGCGAGCTGAGTGCGGCGCTGTTGGCGCTCAGCTGTAGTAGGCGATCTTCTCGTCAAGGACGTTCATGGCCCGGCGCAGCGCCGCCACCTGCTTCTCCAGGGCCGTACGGCGTTCGAGGAGGAAGGCGACCCGGTCCTCGGGAGGGTGTTCGGCGCGCAGGATGGCGACGAATCCACGCAGGTCCGCGATGCCGAGGCCGGCCTCGCGGAAACACGTGACCAGGCCGATCCAGAAAAGGTCGTCCTCGGTGTACTCCCTGCGCCCGCCGGCGGTACGCCGGATCGGGCCGATGAGCCCTTCGCGTTCGTAGTAGCGCAGCGTGTCGATGGAGACGCCCGTGCGGTCGGCGGCCGCTGCCGGGGTGAGGGTGGTCATGGAACTCCTTGGAACCGCCGCTACCGCGCTTCGGCGAAACGCGCCAGATGCTCGTCAGTGAGCCGCACATGGCGTGCGGCGAGTGCTTGCTCGATCTGCCCCACCTGGCTCGCGCCGACGATGGGGTCGATGCCCTGCCGCATCAGCCATGCGAGGACGACCTGGTTCGCAGTGGCCGAGAGCTCGCCGGCGATCTCCTCCAGGACTGCGAGCACTCGGGCGGTCCCGGGGTGATCATAGGCTTCCGGTATTGGTTTATCCGCGCGCACGTACGAACCCCACAGCAGCGAGCTGTATGACCACACGGAGAGTCCTTCCGACCTCGCGAGGTCCAGGTCCTCGGCGGCGAGCATCCGGTGGCCGGCCTCCGGTACGGAAGTGAGCGGGCGTGGCTGGACGAGTGAGTAGCGCAACTGCAGGGCGGTCCACGGCTCCACTCCCCGCTCCCGCGCGAGCGACCGGGCATGCGCGACGCGCCAGGCGGCATGGTTCGCAGCCCCGACCCGCAGGGCCACCCCCTCGGTGACCAACTCGCCGAAGGCGCCGACCGTTTCCTCCAGCGGCACGGTGCGGTCCTCAGCGTGGGCCCAGAGCAGGTCCACGTGATCGACGCCGAGCCGGCCCAGGCTTTCCTTCACGCCGGCCCGGATGGCGCGGGCGGACAGCCCCTCGGCGCTTTCCGGCCAGGAGTGCGGGACCAGCGGGTTCTGTCGGACCTTGGTTGCGATCCGCACCGCGTCGCGTTTCCCTGGGCGGGCCCGCAGCCACGAGCCGATGAGGCGCTCGCTCGCGCCGCCGATGCCACGGGGGTCGGTCCAGAAGGAGTAGCAGTTCGCGGTGTCGAGCCAGACCCCGCCGCCGGCGACGAAGGAGTCGAGGATCGCGAAGGCCCGGTCAGGGTCGACGCGGGTGCCGAAGTCCATCGTTCCGAGGATGATCTGGCGATTGGTGGTGTTCATGCCCTCCATGCTCGGATCTGGAGCGCGCTCCAGGTCAAGAGTCCGTGGTGGCAAACGGTCCGGGACGCGGTCTTTGGGACCCGGCGCCGCCGTGGCGACGCTGCGTCGGTGGTAGCCCTGACAAGCGGCGTACCGAACAGGGCGCAGGGGTTGCCGGACACGGAGGTCGTGCAGTCCGGGTGGCCGGCTGAGCGCTGGACTTGGTGACAACAGCAACGTTGTCCGTACCGCTGGTGACAAGTAGCAGGCCGACCCGAGGACAACCGCAGTGCTTCACCATGCCCGCTGTCGTCCGCTTGCATGTCACCGCATGGTGCCAGGCGTGGTGTCCTTCCGCCGGCCACCGGCCGGTGGTGTGCTCGCGTAACGGCCCGCTGCCGCCGAGACCGTCCCGTGGCGGGCCTCCCGCCGGCGCGTCGCCACCAGCCGATGGCATTGCCGGCTGCCGGGCTCAGTGGCCATGGTCGGTTTCCGACGGTGCCGGCGTCCGACCCGCCCCTTACGGGCTGTCGCTGCCCAGTAAGGGGCGGTGCTGCCGCCGGGCTGCCGAGGGCCACCACCGATCACGACGATCGATGGGCACCTTCGCCCGCGCACGTGCGGACTTCCCCACCCATCGTGGCCTGCCCCTTCCAACCGATCAGGACGAACGGCTCGCAGCCGAGCGGCGCAAGCGCCGCATCGACGCAGAACAGGTCAACACGGCCGTAGCGGGCGGTGATCTTGTTCCGCTGCTTCTTGTCGGCCATCTCGACCAGTTCGTTCACCAGCTTCGTCACCAACGTGCAGCGGATTCGGTAGCCCTTCATGGCGACCTCCATGCCCAGACGATGAGCGTGTGGGTCTTGCCGGTACCGCAGTCGTCAAGGGTGGTGTCTGGTGCGAGGTTTCACCCGCCCC
The DNA here is from genome assembly GCF_000380165.1 of Wenjunlia vitaminophila DSM 41686. Classification (GTDB taxonomy): domain Bacteria; phylum Actinomycetota; class Actinomycetes; order Streptomycetales; family Streptomycetaceae; genus Wenjunlia; species Wenjunlia vitaminophila. The sequence continues at coordinate 4,481 of NZ_KB904664.1, read as the reverse complement.
AGGGGCCTGATCGGCTCCCACCGGGCCAACCGACTTCCCTGCCGGCTGCTGGCACTTAGGGCGTGTTTCGAAGTGCTGTGAGCGGCGGCGTGTCGTGACTTGGACGTAGCGAGGTCTCCGGTAGAGGGTTCATCGACCAAGAAGAACCAGACAGCGGAGACCTCGTGGCCACCCTAGCGGTGACGAGGCGGTTCGACCTGTCCGACGCTGAATGGGCGGTCCTGGAGTCGTTGACACCCGCGGAAGGGCGATTGTGTATGTGAGGTCGTCGGGTCCGTCCCACAGGAGGCCGAGGTTCTGTCCCTTGTCCACCTGGGACTTCTCCGGGCGGAAGTCGGTCGGGACCTGCGCGGCCTTCTCGAGTGCGGCGAGCCTGACGGGGCGGGTCGTGCGCCCCCGAGAGCTGCCCTCGGCGTCCTGGTTCACCCGCAGCAGGACCGGGCCCTCCTGGTCGGAGAACTGCCGGGAGGCATGTCGACCTCCTTGGTGTCCTTCGCCGTGAAGGCGCCAAGGGGGCCAGAGGAGCCAAGTGTGCCGCGCGTCGGGTCCCAGTCGAACGTCGGGTTCGCTCCGCCGGCGAACAGTTTCTCGGGGTGATCTCCGGTGTGATCACCGCGTGGTCGGACGTCAGGGCACCCGTGCCGGAGCCGAAGGGCACCTCCACCTCGGTGGAGTGCCATTTCACGTGGTACGTGTTGGGATTGGAGACCAGTACGTGCACCGTTCCCACGGCTGGTGTCCCGGTCCGGGACGCCAACGGGGCGGGGTCTGCGACGACGTCGTAGCTCAGTGAGGCCATGATCGAGCTTTCCTGTTCCGGTGATCCTGTGACACGGGCGCGCACGCGACACGAGCTTCCTCGGCAACGGGGGCCCGGCGTCCTCGAAGAGAGGGTCGAGGGGTCGGGCCGCCGGCGACGGGTCTCGGGGTTAGACGCTGCCGGTGCCCGACGGCCAAGCGGCCCACCGAACGTGTCGCGAAGGCGTCGGGAACCGTCGCGTTTCCGCGACAGCAGCCGGCGGGCACTGGGCCCCGATCGCCAGCCCGGGCGCAATCGTCTCGAGTCCGGCACCGCGGCCCAGACGCGAACCGTGAACCCTCCCGACGCACGACCCCCCTCCCGCCCCAGAACCCGCCGAACAGCGGCTTCGGCCTGCCCCGCGCTGGACGTCACCGTCGCTGCCCGAATCCCTCTCCCACCGAACGACCTCGAGAACACGAGCACCCCGGAGCTCTGACCGGCGGCCTACGGGTCCGAACAGCGCCCTGAGGCAGGCCGAAGGGCCCGTGCTCCTGGTTGAGCCGCAAGTTCGGCCTGACGGCCGACACCCGCCCCGGAGAACTGAGGCTCGGAGGGGGTTTGTTGGTGTACCGGGCGCTGGCTGGCCTGGGGTGCTGTGGGTGTGTTGAGAGGTCGGGTGGGCGGTTCGAGCGGGGTGGGCTGGGTGTGTGAGTAGCCGCACCGCCTGGTCGCCATGGCACTACCGCCTTGTCTCTCTTTCAGAGCCCTACTGAGGCTTCGATAGTCCACATTCAGGGGAACATTTGTTTGATGCGCTGAATATCGACTAAGAGAGGACACCCCCGCCATGTCCGCTCAACCCTCGCGCCGTTCCTGGCGACGCCCGTTGGTCGTTGCCGCCGTGGCAGCCGCGTTAGCCGTCCCTTCGGCGGCTGTCGCCACCGACACCTCGTCCACCGTCACCGATTGGAGCGATCGAACTGCTGTGCAGGTGCTGGACGACACCTATTATCAGGACGCGGTCGGCAAGACCGGCCCGGAACTGAAAGCGGCCCTGCACACGATCATCCGCAAGCAGAGCACGTTGTCGTACTCCCAGGTCTGGGACGCCCTGCGGAGCACGGACGAGGACCCGAACAACCCGGCCAACGTGATCCTCCTGTACACCGGTCGGTCCCAGTCCAAGACGGCCAACGGCGGCGACGCCGACGACTGGAACCGCGAGCACGTCTGGGCCAAGTCGCACGGTGACTTCGGCACCGTCACAGGCCCGGGCACCGACATCCACCACCTGCGGCCCACTGACGTGTCGGTGAACAGCACCCGCGGCAACAAGGACTTCGACAACGGTGGCCAGCAGCTGTCCGAAGCGCCGGGCAACTACACCGACAGCGACTCCTTCGAACCCCGCGACGCGGTCAAGGGCGACGTCGCCCGCATGATCCTCTACATGGCGGTCCGCTACGACGGCGACGATGGGTTCGCCGACCTCGAACCCAACGACCAGGTGAACAACGGATCAGCCCCCGCCATCGGCCGACTGTCAGTCCTGAAGCAGTGGAGCCTGCAGGACCCGCCCGACGCCTTCGAGGAGCATCGCAACCAGGTCATATACGACCAGTACCAGCACAACCGCAACCCGTTCATCGACCACCCCGAGTGGGTCGACGCCATCTGGTGATCAGCCACGAAGACCCCGCCTCGTCGAGCCTATCCGGTTCAGTGCAGAGCAGCCCCCGGGACATCGGGGGTGCTCTGCACTGAACCAGCTCGTTGCCGGAGTTCTCGCCCCGGCTCCTGGACCAGCTCGCCGCTCTTGGAAGATGGGTGCCAGGGGACGGACGAGGAGCAACTGCGGCCGCCGGCGGCCCAACACGGGTTTCTCCCAAGACGCACCTTGGGAGAAACCAGCAGGCCATGGCGGCGCTCATCTTTTCAGGCGAGGAAAGTTATCCACCGGGTGATCAGGAAATCACATCGGTGGTCATTTGCGATCAGTGGGCGCAAGGGCTTCGCTGATGCCGCGTGGCACGTGCCTGTGGCGCGCTCATGCAAATGCACGTGCGAGATCTTGTCTGGGTGTCGGTCGGGTTTCGTGACCCGAGCGGACAAAGATCAGACTTGGTGACCATGTGGATGGCGTGCCGTGTAATCGTTCGGATACCGTCCGAGACGGACGCGCGCAGAAAACCCCGGCGGGTCGCCCAACCAGCACCAGGGTCTTTTTCGGTATTTCGAAGATCAAGAGATAAGGGCTATACCCGTGGCTCTTGACCGGGCAGCGGGACGGCCACAGAAGCCGCCACACTGTCTGAACCTACCATCGCTTGCTTGGACTCTTCGGAAACCTCGCGGACGCCTGCGAGCCTGTGGTAGCTCCCCTCGGGGACGTTCCAGGGCCGCATCCGCTTGGCTGTGTGCTTCCCGCTGTGGTTGAGCAGGGGGATACCACCGATGAGTACAAACCCTGGGCGTGCAACGATGTGCGCCCACCGCGGGGTCACCTTCACCCAGCCTTCCAGGCTAAGAAGGCGAGGAATAGTAAAGACTTGTGGACCGGCTGTCACATAACCCGAGCAACGCCACTGCTGGGGGACTCGCCGTAGTCCTGGATCGGTCGCCGACGGTGCTGGCCTACATTCCACCCGCGCTCAACCCGGCAACCATGCTGATCTGGGCCCAGCCTGTTTCGGGTCAGCTTGAGCGCTCGACGCGCGCGAGCCACTCAGCGAGGAGGGTGCGCAGGAGTTCCGGTTGCTCGTGGGGTAGGGCGTGTCCCGCGTCGTCGACCACGGCGAGCGAGGCGTGCGGGTATTCGTCGACGAGGTCAGCAGCGGCGGCATACCCGACCGTCGAGTCCTGCCGCCCCGCCACGACCACTGTCGGACCCGCGTAAGCCGGCGCGTGATCGGGGGTGAGCGCCCACCGTTCACCGATTCGCCCGAGCGCTGCCTGGTCGACGAGCGCGGCAGCTGGGGCGACGTAACGTTCGTACCGTTCGAGCATCTCCGGGGTTTGGATCACGAAGTAGCTCCGGAAGACGTCGTCACCGATCTCACCCGATCCAGCGACGACGCGGTGCTCTGGGACATCGCGCAGACCTGGCAGCAACGGACAGACGAGCGCCAGACCAGCGACCTGCGCCGGGCGCCTCGCGGCCATCGCCTGCGCGTAGTACGCGCCCGCCGAGTGACCGATGAGGAGGTGCGCCCCGCCAATGACCTCGTCGGTGAAGTTGAGCAGCGTATCGAGGACATCGTCGGCGCTGCGCAGCGTTTCGGGAGCGATTGTCCAGCCCATTCCAGGGAGGTCAGGATAGATCCGCCGCAGCCCCGCAACGCCGTCGAAAACCGGCTCGAAGCAAGCCTCAGCCTCGCGGTGGTCGACGCCGGCGCCATGGAGTACCAGCACGGGTCGACCGGTCCCGTGCTCCACGTAGTGGACCACGACCTGGCCCACTCGGATCTCCATCCTCGCAAGCTACCGCGCAGTGGGCGTCGCGGCAACGCAAGGAGTAACTGTCACGATTTGCAGGTCGGTTGAGGTGTGTCACGCTGCGACGGGTTCCTCGGGGCGTTCGACGAGGTGACCGTTCTCGAAGCGGGCGCCGGCCCAGATGAGGGCGACGAGGTGGGTTGCGGTCACAGCTCGCGATCCTGTCGTGGGGTGCTTTGGGTACTCGGTCGTGGCCCGGCGTTGCGGACATGGCATCAGCCGGTATCGCCCGCGTCCTCGGCAT
>NZ_KB904663.1 GCF_000380165.1 Wenjunlia vitaminophila DSM 41686 | reverse complement strand
GTGGCGGTCTCCTTGACGCCCCAGTCCACGCCGAGGACCCGTCCCGTAGCGGGGAGCGGCTGTGCCTGAGTGGCGACCACGAACGACGCGTACCAGTGCCCCACGCAATCCTGGTAGACGCGCACGCTGGAGGGTGCAGCCGGCAGGTCGCGGGACCAGACGACCCTCAGCACGGTCCCGCCCGCGAGGTGCAGGCGGCCGTCCTTCAGCCGGAAGCCGCGCCGCGTGTAGTTCACGGTGGGCAGCGCGTCCCTCTTGCGCTTGATGCGGGGCATTCCGGCGCGTTGCCGGACCGGCAGCTTCGCCTTGATGTCCTTCAGGGCCTTAGCGCGGGCCTTGGCGAAGTCGCGGATGGCCTGCTGCTGCGGCACCGACGCACCCTGACGCAGCCACGACATCGTGTCGCGGGCCTCGGTCAGCATCTTGTCGAGCTGGGCCGGGCCNCACGTCGTCTTCTCGGCCGTCCCCTGGTTCGCGGTGTGGACCTTTCGGGACACGGCCACGCACTCGTTCCACACCCACCGGCAACGCGCCCACTCGGCCATCAGGCCCATGCGGGCGGTCGACGACACACGAAGCCGGTACGTGTACCGGGCATGCCCGGCATCCTCCCGGCGCATCGCTGCTGTCGTCATGGCACGTTTCTAGCATGGAAGACGAGAAGCGGATCTCTCTCCGCCTACCAACCCACCTGCACACACGCCTGGTTGAAGCGGCCCGTACCGACCGGCGATCACTCAACTCCGAGATCGTCCACCTGCTTGAGGCCGCACTCGGTCCCGCAGTCGAAGACGACCAATCACCCTGACAACGATTGCCCTGCCCCATGCCCCGCTACGCGGGAGCTACGAATCCTCCCCGCCCCAAGGGACGGGGCGTCCTCGAAGGAGACCCGGTGATCAACCCGTCCGGTGGCCCGGTGGTCTACGAACCCCGCACGCTGCCGAGCAACGACAACGTCAACCCCTATGCGTTCTGCGTCGACCTCAAGGGCCAGTGGTTCCTCCAGAAGGGGAAGATGATCGCCTACTACGGGCAGATCGACTTCCACGGGATCGGCCACGGCCCACTGGACCGGCTGGTCAGGTCGAACTTCCACTCCCCGCTGCACGCCTCGGACTGGGTCGTGGCCGAGGGGAACGGCAGGATGCTGCTGGCCGACCGGGCGTTCGACGTCAACTCCTACGACCTCCAGGACGGGAACTTGTCGATCCGGTCGGGGAACCTGCTGGCGTTCCAGCCGGGCCTCGCCCTGAAGCAGTCGATCGTGCCCGGGTTCCTGACGCTGATCGGGACGGGGACGTTCGTCGCCGCGTCCAACGGCCAGGTGCACTTCGTGGAGCCGCCGATCCGGGTCGATCCGCAGGCGCTGGTGGGCTGGGCCGACTGCCCCTCACCCTGTCACCACTACGACCACGGCTACATGCGCGGGGTACTGGGCGGTGTGCGCCGGCTGACCGGGATGGGAGGCACCTCCGGCGAGGAGCACCAGTTCGAGTTCGTGGGACAGGGGCAGGTGCTGCTCCAGTCCACCGAGGTGCTGATGCCGGAACGCGCCACCGGCTCCACCCCGCACCAAGGCGGAGTGCCCCAGGGTGGCACCCCGGGCCACCGGAGCGGCCAGCAGGTGCCACAGCTCCCCGGGCAGCTCGGGGGCATCCAGCGCCGGCTCGGACTCTGACGCCGTTCCCCCGGCCGCCCCGGTCCTCCCGCCGGGGCGGCTCGCGGCCTCAGTCGCCGGGTGCGCCCCGCGACGCGTCGTCGGCCCCCCGCTCCATCCGGCGCTGCTGGACCGCGCCGAAGGTGACCCCCAGGGCGAGGCCCACGCCGAGGCCGATGGCGAGGTTGTCGAGGACGAGCAGCCCGAGGACGAGCCCGAACATCACGCCGAGCGGAAGCCCCATGTTCGGGTCCAGGAACGAGGTGTTTCCTTGGTCACTGTCAGTCATGGGACCATCGTGCCCGATGTGGGCGGAGTGCACCTCTTCATCACTCTGATGGCGGCGTGTCCTTCCGACGTCGAGCCCCGCCCCGGACGCCCCCGAGGGCGTCCTTCCGGTTCCTCCGGCACGCCACCCGTCCGGATTAGTTAAAATTTAAAATTTCCTGGGTAAAATCAAGCCATGGACACGCAAGACGGCACCTCGGAGCAGGAGCCCGAGCCCCGCTGGCTCACCAGTGAGGAGCAGCGGGTCTGGCGCACCCACGTGGAAGTGAGCAAGCTCCTCGCCTACCAGCTCGAACGTGAGCTCCAACCGTTCTCCCTGACCCTCAACGACTACGAGATCCTCGTCAACCTCTCCGAAGCCCCCGACCAGCGCATGCGCATGAGCGACCTGGCCCGGGCCACCCTCCAGTCCAAGAGTCGGCTCTCCCACCAGATCACCCGGATGGAGGACGCCGGTCTGGTTCGCCGGGAGGACTGCGAGTCCGACCGACGGGGGCTGTACACCGTCCTCACCGAGCACGGCTGGGCCACCCTGCGCAAGGTCGCGCCGGCGCACGTGGCGTCGGTCCGCGAGCACTTCATCGACCGTCTCAACACCACCGCACTGGCCGACTACCTGGAGGCGCTCGGCCCGGTCGCCGAGCACCTGCGCATGGTGCGCCCCTGATCCCGGCCCACCGCCCCACCGCCCGGCGTCACACGGCGGGCAGCAGCAACTCGAACAAAGCCCCGCCGGAGGGGGCCCGTCGCACGGACAGGCTCCCCCCGTGGCGCACCGCCACGTCCCGCGCGATGGCCAGGCCGAGCCCGGCCCCACCGTCGTCCCGGCTCCGCGCGTCGTCGAGGCGGACGAAACGCTCGAAGACGCGTTCCCGCTGGTCCTCGGGGACGCCCGGCCCGTCGTCCGCGACCTGGAGCGCCACCCACCGGCCGTCCCGGCGCAGCGTCACCCCCACCTCGGACGCGGCGTGCCGCTGCGCGTTGTCCAGCAGGTTCGCCAGCACCCGCGCGAGCTGTCCCCGACTGCCGACCACCTCCACACCGCCGGTCGCGGCCCACCCGCCGGGCGGCTCCTCCGGGTACTCCACGACGGGGACCCGGTCGGTGCGGTGGCGCTGCGCCAGTTCCTCCCGGACCATGGCCGCCAGGTCCACCCGGGTCCCACCGGGTCGCTCTCCGGCGTCGAGACGGGCCAACAGCAGCAGGTCGGAGGCGAGGCCCTGCAGCCGGACCACGTCCGCCAGCACGTCGTCCACCACCAGCAGCCGGGGGTGGGCGGTGGCCACCTCGAGCTGGGTGCGCAACGAGGCGATCGGGCTGCGCAGCTCGTGCGAGGCGTCAGCGACGAAGCGGCGTTGACGTTCGACCGCGTCCTCCAGGGCCGCCAGCGTCTCGTTGGTCGTCCGGGCGAGCCTGGCCACCTCGTCCCGGGAACGCGGCTCCGGCACCCGGCGGGACAGATCGCTGGCCCTGATCTCCGCCATCTCGGCGCGGATCGCCTCCACCGGGCGCAGCGACCGCCCGGTCACCAACCAGGTCACCGCGGCGACCACCACCAGCAGCACCGGCAGCCAGCCGAGCATGGACCAGGTCACGTCGGAGACGGCGGCCCGCTGGGAGGTCAGTGACGAGCCGGCGTAGACGGTGACCGGCACCCCGGCGGAGACGGTGCGCAGGGCCGCCACCCGGAAGTCGGCCGTCCCGGTGGCCTCGTCAGGGTCCGCGGTCGCGCGACCGTCCTCGTCCACCCGCAGGGAGACGTCCCGGAACCCGGCGTCCTCCTCCACCTCGGCCGGCGCCCCACCCACGGAGGCGCCCACCTCCCACTCCCCCGCCCACTCCCCCGGGTCGGCACCGCCGTCCACTTCGCCGCCGTCCCCGCCCCCCTCCTCGTCCCCGTCCTCGTCCTCGTCCGGACCGTCGGCATCGTCACCCTCCGTGGGCTGGGAGGACGGCGCGCCGGCCCGGTGGAACTGCGGGAACACCAACGCCCCGGCCACCCCGTCGCTGGCGGCCAACACCCGGCCGCTGCCGTCGACCACCTGGACCGGCGCGTCGGTCTCCAGACCCTGGGCCAGCCCCGGCGGACCACCGGCCGCGACCTGGGCGGCCACCTCCCGGGCCTTGCCCTCCGCGGCCACCTGGGCGTTGTCCTGGAGCCCCGCACTCAGCACCTGGACGATCACCAGACCGGCGGCGGCCAGGGCCAGGGCCACCACCACGGTGGCCCCGAGCGCGGTGCGGACCCGGACCGAGCCCAGCAGCCTAGGCACCGCCGTCAGCCACCAGGCGGTAGCCCGCGCCGCGCACCGTGGTGATCGACCGCCGGCCGAACGGCGCGTCCATCTTGCGACGCAGCGCGCTGACGTAGACCTCGACGATGTTGGGATCACCGTCGTAGGCGAAGTCCCAGACGTGTTCCAGGATGTCGGCCTTGGACACCACCTGCCCGGCGCGCACGGCCAGGTGCTCCAGCACCGCGAACTCCTTCGCGGTCAGCGACACCTCCTGGGTCCCCCGCAGACAGCGGCGGGCGGCCGGGTCCAGGGTGAGGTCACCGACCCGCAGCACGGGGGCGGCCCCCCGGGTCCTGCGACGCAGCAGCGCCCGGACCCGAGCCAGCAGCACCACGTAGGAGAAGGGCTTGGTGAGGTAGTCGTCGGCCCCGGTGTCGAGCCCCTCCGCCTCGTCGTACTCGCCGTCCTTGGCGGTGAGCATCAGCACCGGCGTCTCCACCCCCGCGGCACGCAGCGCCGCGCACACCCGGTACCCGTTGAGGCCGGGAAGCATGATGTCCAGCAGCACCAGGTCGTAGTCCCGGCCGGTCGCCAGGCGCAGCCCCTCCGCGCCGTCGTGCGTGACGTCCACGGCGAACCCCTCCGCCGCGAGTCCCCTGGCCAGCGCGGTGGCCAGGCGCCTTTCGTCCTCAACGATCAGCAGCCGCATGGACCCAGCGTGGCAGACCCTTCCTGAACGGGCCTTCAGGTTCCTTCAGCTTGGCTTCAGCGTCCGCCCGGCAGGGTGGCCCGTGAACAGACAGAGGCCGAACCCCTCGGAGGAACCCGTGAGGAAGAAGTACAAGCTGTTGGCGGGCGCCGCCGCGCTGATCGCCCTCGTGGGAGGGAACACCGCCACCGCGGTGGCCCTCAGCGGCGACGAAGACCCCTCGAACCGTTCATCGATCGCCACGTCCGTCGGCTCCCACGAGACCCGCGGCGACGACGGACGAGTCGACGCGGAGGACGGCACCGACACCGCGGTGGACGAATGGGGCCTCGGCATGGAGGCCGACGACAGCCACGCCCAGGGCGCCCAGGAGCTCACCGCGGAGCGTGCCGCCGCCATGGCGCGCGAGGCGACCGGGGGCACCGTCGTGGAGCTCGAGTACGACGGCGGCTGGGAGGCGGAGGTGATCTCCGAGAACGGCCTCGAGCTCGAGGTCCAGGTGGAGACCAGCACAGTCACCAAGGACGTGGACGACAACGACGACAACGACGACAAGGGGGACAACGACGACGACGAGGACGGCGACGACTGACCACGCCCCCTCAGCCGCAGTGCCGCGCACCCGAGCCCGGCATGTGCGGACGCGAGCGAGCCGCAGTCACGTCTGCGGCTCGCTCCGCGCGAGGAAGCACACCAAACCGGCCTGCGCCGCAGACCACGCCCCCACCAAGCGACGAAGCCCGCGACCGAGGGCTCCCACATCATGCGGTTGGCGCCGCGCGGGGGGAGCAGGTCTGAGGAACGCCGGCAGGGGCACCCCAAAGCGGCCGGCGGCGAACGAACCCCCCGGGATACCCGCAGCGTCGTGCACCTTCACCCCGACGACGCGNAGACGTGAGCGAGCCGCAGCGACACCATGCGGCTGGCGCCGCGGACCGCTGCCCCTGCCAAGAGACGAAGCCCGCGACCGAGGAACGAGGGAGCAGGCCGAGGAACGCCAGCAGGGGCACCCCCAAGCGGCCGGCGGCGAGCGAACCCCCGGAAAAACCCGCAGCGTCGTGCACCTTCACCCCGACGACGCGAAGACGTGAGCGAGCCAAAGGCCGCGCCCCTGCCAAGAGACGAAGACCAGCGACCGAGGAACGAGGGAGCAGGTCTGAGGAACGCCGGCAGGGGCTTTCCAAGCGGCCGGCGGCGAGCGAACCCCCGGAAAAACCCGCAGCGTCGTGCACCTTCACCCCGACGACGCGCAGACGTGAGCGAGCCAAAGGCCGCGCCCCTGCCGAAGAGACGAAGCCCGCCGACCGAGGAACGAGGGAGCGGGCTGAGGAACGCCGGCAGGGGCCTCCCAAAGCGGCCGGCGGCGAGCGAACACTTACTGAGCAGTCAGCTCCCGCACCAACTCGTCAGCCGCCGAGTACGGGTCGAGTTCTCCCGCCGTGATGCGCGCGGCCAGGGCGTCGAGGCGGCGGTCGCCGTGCAGGTCTCCGATGCGTTGGCGGAGCGCGGTGAGGGCGATCGTCTCGACCTCGCCGGCTGCCCGTCGCCGTCTGCGGGCGGTGAGGGCGCCGCGTTCCTCCATCCAGGCGCGGTGCTTCTCCAGCGCCTCCACCACCTCGTCCACGCCTTCGCCGCGGGAGGCCACCGTCCTGACGATGGGGGGCCGCCAGTCGCCGGGTTCGCGGGCTTCGCCGAGGCCGAGCATGTGGTTGAGCTCCCGAACGGTGGAGTCGGCGCCGTCCCGGTCGGCCTTGTTGACCACGTAGACGTCCCCGATCTCCAGGATCCCGGCTTTCGCGGCCTGGATGCCGTCGCCCATGCCGGGGGCGAGGAGCACCACGGAGGTGTCCGCCTGGTCGGCGATCTCCACCTCGGACTGGCCGACGCCGACCGTCTCCACCAGGATCACGTCGCACCCCGCGGCGTCCAGTACCCGGATGGCCTGGGGCGCCGCCCAGGCCAGGCCGCCGAGGTGGCCCCGGGTGGCCATGGAGCGGATGTAGACACCGCTGTCCCCTGAGTGCTCCTGCATCCTCACCCGGTCGCCGAGCAGGGCGCCGCCGGAGAACGGGGAGGACGGGTCCACGGCCAGCACCCCGACCCGCTTGCCGCGTCGCCGGTAGGCGCTGACCAGGGCGGAGGTCGAGGTGGACTTCCCCACTCCGGGAGAGCCGGTCAGCCCCACCACGTAGGCGCCGCCGGCGAGGGGAGCCAGGGCGGCCATGACTTCTCGAAGCTGCGGGGAGGCGCCTTCCACCAGCGAGATCAGCCGGGCGACGGCGCGTGGCCGGCCTGCCCTGGCCTGTTCGACGAGGGTGGGGACGTCCATGGTCCTGGTGCTCACGTGGCTCCTCGAGGGTCGTGCCGCTGCCGGCGCCGCTTCCCGTGCGCGGCGCCGCTGGCCGGGCCGCGCCTCGGCGGTCGGCCGGGGGCCGCGGCGGTCACCTCCGCCGCGGCTCTCGTCGCCTGCCGCGTCCCGGTCAGCCGTTGCCCGGGACCCGCAGGACCAGCGCGTCGCCCTGGCCGCCGCCGCCGCACAGCGCGGCCACTCCCACGCCGCCGCCGCGGCGTCGCAGCTCGAGCGACAGGTGGAGGGCGAGCCGGGCGCCGGACATGCCGATGGGGTGCCCCAGGGCGATGGCGCCGCCGTTGACGTTGACCTTTTCCGGGGACACGCCGAGTTCCTTGGTTGACTGTACGACGACCGCGGCGAACGCCTCGTTGATCTCGATCAGGTCGAGGTCGTCCGCGGTGAGCCCTTCCCGGTCCAGCGCCCGCTTGATGGCGTTGGCGGGCTGGGACTGCAGGGAGTTGTCGGGGCCGGCCACGTTGCCGTGCGCCCCGATCTCGGCGAGCCATTCCAGGCCGAGTTCCTCCGCCTTGGCCTTGCTCATCACCACGACCGCGGCGGCGCCGTCGGAGATCGGCGAGGAGGAGCCGGCGGTGATGGTGCCGTCGGCGCCGAACGCCGGGCGCAGCCTGGCGAGGACCTCCGTGGTGGTCTCGGGGCGGACGCCCTCGTCGGTGTCCACGGTGATCGGGTCGCCCTTGCGCTGCGGCACCTGGACGGGAACGATCTCGGCCCCGAACACGCCGTCCTTCTGTGCCCGTGCGGCCCGCTGGTGGGACAGGGCGGCAACCTCGTCCTGGGCTTCGCGCCCGATGCCCAACCGGGCGTTGTGGCGGTCGGTGGACTCACCCATGGGGATGCGGTCCCACGGGTCGGTGAGGCCGTCGTGGGCCATCGAGTCCACCATTTCGATGGCGCCGTACTTGTGGCCGTGCCGGGCGGGGACCAGGTGGGGGGCGTTGGTCATGGACTCCTGGCCGCCGGCGACGACGATGTCGAACTCGCCGGCCCGGATGAGCTGGTCGGCCAGCGCGATGGCGTCGAGGCCGGACAGGCACACCTTGTTGATGGTCAACGCGGGCACGTGCATCGGGATGCCGGCCTTGACCGCGGCCTGGCGCGCCGGGATCTGGCCGGCGCCTGCCTGGAGCACCTGTCCCATGATCACGTACTGCACCTGGTCGCCGGTGATGCCCGCCCGCTCCAGCGCCGCGGAGATGGCGAAGCCACCGAGGTCCACCCCGGTGAAGCTCTTGAGCGAGCCGAGGAGGCGGCCCATCGGGGTGCGGGCGCCCGCGACGATCACGGACGTTGGTGCCTGCTGACTGGTCATCTCGCGTCCCCTTCTGCGGCCGTGAAGCGGCAGTTCTTGTTGTGAGTTGGGCTCCAGGCCAAAGATACTTAGCGGTATCGACCGCGTCACCGGCGTCGAGGTGTGACGGCCCGCACGTTGCGTGACCAGCTGTGTGCGCGATGGACTTGTTGGGTGGTGGTCCGCCGCGTCCCCCGCGACACGCGGGCCGCCCAGGGCACCCGCGTCCGCCCGCTCCCGTCGTCCGACCTCGGAAGGCTCCCATGCTGACCCGCATCGACCACATCGGCATCGCCTGCTTCGACCTGGACACGACCGTCGAGTTCTACCGGGCGACCTACGGCTTCGAGGTCTTCCACACGGAGGTCAACGAGGAGCAGGGCGTCCGCGAGGCCATGCTCAAGATCAACGAGACCTCCGACGGAGGCGCCTCCTACCTGCAGTTGCTCGAGCCGATCCGGGAGGACTCCGCGGTGGCGAAGTGGCTCGCCCGGCACGGGGAGGGGGTGCACCACATCGCCTTCGGCACCGCCGACGTGGACGGGGACGCCGCCGCGGTCCGGGAGAAGGGGGTGCGGGTGCTCTACGACGAGCCGCGACGCGGCTCCATGGGTTCCCGGATCACCTTCCTGCACCCCAAGGACTGCCACGGGGTGCTCACCGAGCTGGTCACCGCGGCGAAGCCGCACTGATCCGCCGGCGCACCCGTCCCGCTCCCGCCCCCGGCACGGGGGCACGTCGCCGTGCCGGGGGCGGCGCGTGGCCGTCTGCCCGGGTGGGGCGGGTCACAACCCGGGTACACCGCTGGTCCTTGGCTGGCCGCGGGGCAGTGAGTCCCCGGTAGAGTGCAGCAGTCGGCGCAGCATCATCCGGTGTGCGCTGCGCGGAGGGCGGTGGCGGGATACGGACGGTCGGCGCGCCGGGAGCGGTGGCTCCCCGGGAGGGACCGTGCCCCGCCGTTGATCTGACACCATTCTCCGGAAGGCCATGTTCACCAGGAAGGCTCACCCGAACGGCGGGCGGACTCCGCTGGCCGGCGGGAGAGCCCTCGACCAGGAGACGGATGGGACCGCGCAGTGCGGGGTTACGACCGCTACGAGGTTGACGACCACCTCTCTCAGTTCGAAGCCGAGATGGATCGGGTTCGCACCGAGCGGAACAAGGCGGTCGACCATGCCGAGGACCTTGCCTACCAGGTGGAGGTCCTCCGCGCCAAGCTGCACGAGGCCCGCCGCAAGATCTCCCAGTCCAGTGCCTACGACAACGTCAGCCACCACGCCGAACAGTTGCTCCGCAACGCCCAGATCCAGGCCGACCAGTTGCGGACGGACGCCGAGCGGGAGCTGCGCGAGGCGCGTGCCTCGGCGCAGCGGGTGCTCCAGGAGAGCGCCGAGCGGCAGTCCCAGCTCGAGGCGGAGTGGCACGCCGAGGCGGTGCGCCGCCGCCGCCGGCTCGACGAGGAGCTGGCCGAGCGCCGCAGCACGGTCGAGAGCCACGTCAACGACAACGTGGCGTGGGCCGAGCAGCTCCGTGCCCGCACCGAGTCCCAGGTCCAGCGGCTGAAGGACGAGGCCAGGGCGGAGGCCGAGGCCACCCTCGCCGCGGCCCGGGTGGAGGCCCAGCGCCTCGCCGAGCAGGCCAGGGAGCGGATCGCCGCCGATTCCGAGGTGGCCAGGAACGAGGCCGACGCCCTGCTGCGTCGGGCCAGGTCGGACGCCGAACGGATGCTCGCGGCGGCGTCCGCGCAGGCCCAGGAGGCCACGGAACACGCCGAGCGGGTGCGGGAGAGTTCCCGTACCGAGGCCGAGCGCAGCCGGCGCGAGGTGGCCGAGCTGACCAGGGCGGCCCAGGAGCGCAAGGAGGAGGCCGAGGCCGCGCTGCGGGAGGCGCGGGCCGAGGCGGACCGGCTCCGCGAGGAGACCGCCGCGGCCGCCGCCCGGCGGCTGGCCACGGTGGACGCCGACGTCGAGCAGCGCACCAGGACCGCCCGCAGCGAGGTGGCCCGCCTGGTCGCCGAGGCCACCAAGCAGGCCGAGGGGCTGCGGGCCGAGGCGGAGCAGATCCGGGGGGACGCCACCGCGGAGGCGGAGCGCATCCGCACCGAGGCCGCCGAGGAGGCCCGCGCCGCGGCCTCGGAGGACGCGGCGGCGCAGCTCGCGAAGGCCGCCAAGACCGCAGACGAGATCCTGACCAAGGCGTCCGCCGACGCCGGCGCGACCACCCGCGCCGCGACGGAGGAGGCGGAGCGCATCCGTTCGGAGGCGCAGGCCGAGGCGGAGCGGATGCACCAGGAGGCGGCGGAGGCCGCGGCCCAGGTGCAGAGCGCGGCGCAGGACGACACCAAGCAGTTCCGAGAGCGCACCACCAGGCTCCAGGAGGAGGCCCGCCGGCTGCGGGGCGAGGCCGAGCAGTTGCGGGCGGAGGCGGTCGCCGAGGGCGAGCGCATCCGTTCCGAGGGACGCCGCGAGGCGATGGCGCAGATCGAGGACGCCGCCAGGACCGCGGAAGAGCTGCTGGCCAAGGCGAAGGCGGACGCCGACGAGCTGCGGCAGCGGGCGGACACCGAGGTCGAGCGGCAGCGGGCCGAGGCGGCGGAGCGGGCCTCGGCACTGCGCGACCAGGCGGAGACCACGCTGGGTGAGGCCCGCGCCGAGGCCGAGGAGTTGCGCGCGGAGGGCCGGCGCCTGGCCGAGGAGCAGGTGCGGGAGGCCGAGCGGGAGGCCGCCCGGGTTCGCTCGGAGGCCGAGCAGATCTCCGCCAGGATCACCACCGAGGCGGCGGAGGAGTCGTCCCGCCGCAGGTCGGAGGCGGATGCCCGGCTGGCCGAGGCGGAGCGGGAGCGGCAGGACGCCAAGGCGCAGGCCGAGCGGCTGCGCGCGGACGCGGTGGCGGAGGCGGAACGGTCGCGCACCGACGCCGCGGAGCGGGCCCGCGCCGTGACGGAGCAGGCCGCGGCCGAGGCGGAGCGGCTCCGCACCCTGGCCGCCGGGGAGGCTGCCGCGGCCCGGGCGGAGGGCGAGTCGTTCGCGGTGCGGTTGCGCACCGAGGCCACCGCCGAGGCCGAGAAGGTGCGCAGCGAGGCGCAGGCGGAGGCCGACCGGCTGCGGGCCGAGGCTCAGGCGGCGCGGGAGCGCGCGGCGGCGGAGGCCGCGCAGGAGCTGGCCGCGGCCCAGGAGGAGGCGGCCCGCCGCCGCCGGGAGTCCGACGAGCTGGTGGGGGCCGCCCGGACGGAGGCCGAACGGGAGCGGGCCGCCGCCCACAAGCAGAGCGAGGAGTTGCTCGCCGCCGCCCGCAAGCGGGTCGAGGAGGCCGGGGCCGAGGCGGACCGGCTGGTCGGCGAGGCGGAGCGGCGGGCCACGGAGCTGGTGGCCGCCGCGGAGCAGACGGCCGCGCAGGTGCGGGAGTCGGTGGCCGGGCTGCACGCGGCGGCGAAGGAGGAGATCGCCGGGCTGCGTTCGGCGGCGGAGCACGCCGCCCGGCGGTTGCAGGAGGAGACGCAGGCCGCCGCCGACCAACTGCGCACCGAGGCGCACGCGGAACGGGAGCGGGCCGCGCAGGAGGCGGCCAGGGTTCGTGCGGAGGTCAAGGAGGAGGCCGCGGCGGCCAGGGCGCTGGCCGAGCGGACCACCACCGAGGCGATCGAGGAGGCGGAGCGGACCAGGGCCGAGGCCAGGGAGGAGGCCAACAAGCGCCGGGTGCAGGCGGCCAAGCAGGCCGACACCCTGGTGTCCGGGGCGACCACGGAGGCCGAGCGCCTGGTCAGCGAGGCGAAGGAACGGGCGGAACGCCTGGTCAGGGACGCCAAGGAACGGGCGGTGCACCGGGCCGCCTCGGCCGAGGAGCAGGCCGACGCGATGGTCGGCGCGGCCCGCAAGGAGGCCGAGCGGCTGGTGGCCGAGGCCACCGTGGAGGGCAACGCGCTGCGGGAGCGGGCGCGTACCGAGGCGGACACCATGCTGGGAGAGGCCCGTCGGGACGCCACCGCCATCCGGGAGCGGGCTGAGGAGCTGCGCGAACGAGTGGAGTCCGAGGTCGAACAGTTGCACGCACGGGCCCGCAAGGAGTCGGCGGAGGCGATGAAGTCGGCGGGCGAGCGGGTGGACAAGTTGGTCGCCGCGGCCACCGAGCAGCTCACCGAGGCCGAGAACAAGGCCAGGCAACTGGTGGCCGAGGCGGAGGAGAAGGCCGCGGAGCTGAAGACCAACGCGTCGTCCGAGGCGAGCAAGGTGCGGATCGCCGCGGTGAAGAAGGCCGAGGCGCTGTTGAAGGAGGCGGAGCAGAAGAAGGCCGCCATGCAGCAGGAGGCCGAGCGGACCCGGGAGGAGGCGAAGGCGGAGGCGCGGCGCATGGTAGCGGACGGCAAGCGGGAGCTGGACCAACTGGTACGCAGGCGCAAGGACATCAACGCCGAGATCGCCCGCGTGCAGGATGTGCTGGAGGCCCTAGAATCGTTTGAGGCACCGTCAAACGGGAGCAACGGTACGCAGAAGGGCAGTGTCAAGGCCGGCGCCGGGGCTGGTTCCGCCCGTACGGGTGGCAAGCGAGCTGACGGCACGGCACGCGATTGAGGGCTCATTCTTCAGATTCCTCTGCGCGATGACTCGATGACACGCCGCTGTCACGCCTAGGATTCCCCGTATCACCTCACCGGTCTACGTCTCATCGACAGGAACCCCATGAGCGACACTTCCTCCCCCTTCGGCTTCGAGCTCGTGCGGCGCGGGTACGACCGCACGCAGGTGGATGAGCGCATCACGAAGCTGGTCGCCGATCGCGACAGTGCCCTGACGAGGATCACGGCACTGGAGAAGCGCATCGAGGAGCTCCACCTCGAAACCCAGAACGCCCAGGCCCAGTTGTCGGACTCCGAGCCGTCGTACGCCGGTCTCGGTGCCCGTGTCGAGAAGATCCTCCGGTTGGCCGAGGAGGAGGCGAAGGACCTGCGGGAGGAGGCGCGCCGCGCCGCCGACCAGCACCGTGAGCTGGCCGAGGGAGCGGCTGCCCAGGTCCGCGCGGACGCCGAGTCGTACGCCGCCGACCGCAAGGCGAAGGCGGAGGACGAGGGCGCCCGGATCATCGACAAGGCGAAGAGCGAGGCGGCCCAGCTCCGGGCGGACGCCACCAAGGACGCCCAGACCAAGCGCGAGGAGGCGGACGCCCTCTTCGAGGAGACCAGGGCCAAGGCCGCCCAGGCAGCCGCGGACTTCGAGACCAACCTCGCCAAGCGCCGCGAGCAGTCCGAGCGTGACCTGGCGTCCCGCCAGGCGAAGGCGGAGAAGCGGCTGGCCGAGATCGAGCACCGCGCCGAGCAGCTCCGCCTGGAGGCGGAGAAGCTGCGCACCGACGCCGAGCGCAGGGCGCGTCAGACGGTGGAGACGGCGCAGCGTCAGGCCGAGGACATCGTGGCGGACGCCAACGCCAAGGCCGACCGCATCCGCAGCGAGTCCGAGCGCGAGCTGGCCGCCCTGACCAACCGTCGGGACAGCATCAACGCCCAGCTCACCAACGTCCGCGAGATGCTCGCCACGTTGACCGGCGCGGCTGTCGCCGCCGCCGCCCCCGAGGACGAGCCGCTGTCCCGCGGCGTCCCGGCCCAGCAGTCCCGCTGACCTCCGGGACGGTTCCGGGCGAGGACACGGCTTCGGTGAGCTCCACCGGGCGCCTCCTGTCACCCTGCGTGTCGTCGAGACGGCACGTCCTGGTGGCGGGGGGCGCTTGGTCCGTTTAGCGTTGATTTCATGATCGAGCTGGAGCACCTCACCAAGCGGTACGGTGAGAAGTTGGCCGTGGACGGGCTCACCTTCACCGTGCGGCCGGGTGTGGTGACCGGCTTCCTGGGGCCGAACGGCTCGGGCAAGTCCACCACCATGCGGATGATGCTGGGACTGGACAAACCCAGCAGTGGTGAGGTCCGCATCGACGGCAAGCGGTACATCGACCTGAAGGAACCCCTGCGGTACATCGGCGGGCTGTTGGAGGCCCGGGGGGTGCACCCGGGCCGTAGCGCCCACAACCACCTGCTGTGTCTGGCCCAGAGCAATGAGATTTCACCCAGTCGGGTGAATGAGGTGCTGGACATCGTCGGTTTGACGTCGGTGGCCCACAAGCGGTCCAAGGGGTTCTCCCTGGGCATGGGGCAGCGGCTCGGCATCGCCGGGGCGCTGCTCGGCGACCCCCAGGTGCTGCTCTTCGACGAACCGGTGAACGGCCTGGACCCCGAGGGCATCCACTGGATCCGCAACCTGATCCGGGACCTGGCGGACCAGGGGCGCACGGTGTTCGTCTCCAGCCACCTGATGAGCGAGATGGCACTCACCGCCGACCACCTGATCGTGATCGGTCAGGGACGGCTCCTCGCCGACACCACCATGGCGGACTTCATCACGCACAACGCCCACTCGTTCGTCCGCATCCGCACCCCGCAGCCGGAGCGCCTCATCGCGGTGCTCTCCGCCGAGGGCATCGGTTGGGACCGGGGGGACGAGGGCTCCTTCGAGGTCAGCGACGTGCCGGCCGAGCAGCTCGGCGAGCTGGCCGCCCGCCACCGGCTGGTGCTGCACGAGCTGAGCCCGCAGCGGGCGTCCCTGGAGGAGGCGTTCATGCGGATGACGGCGACCTCCGTGGAGTACCACGCGCACACCCCGAGCGAGAACAACGGGACGGCGTCAGCCGGCGCCCCCGGCGCCCCGCCGGGGGCGGAACCCGGGTCCGGCCCCGGGTCCTCCGGTTGGGGAGCGCACAGGAAGAGAGGCGAGGGACGTTGACCGTCACCACCGCAGTCCTGAAGTCGGAGTGGACCAAGGTCCGGTCGGTGCGCTCCACCGTGTGGACGCTGGCGTCGGCCTTCGCGGTCACCGTCGGCCTCAGCGCGGCGCTGTGCGCGGTGATGAACGCCAACTTCGACCAGCTCTCCAGCAGGGACCAGGCCACCTTCGACGCGACCAGCATCAGCTTCGCCGGGATGTTCCTCGGGCAGCTCGCCATCATCGTGTTCGGGGTGCTGGTGGTGGGCAGCGAGTACAGCACCGGCATGATCCGCACCTCGCTCGCCGCCGTGCCCCAGCGCGGCACCTTCCTGTTCTGCAAGATGGGGGTCGCCACCGTGCTCGCCCTGGTGACCGCCATGGCGACCAGCTTCTCCTCGTTCTTCTGCGGGCAGGCGCTGCTCGGGTCGCACCGCACCACCATCGGCGCACCGGAAGTGCTGCGCGCGGTCTTCGGCGCCGGGCTCTACATGACCATGCTGGCGATCTTCGCCATGGGGGTGGCGGCGATGCTGCGCAGCCCCATCCTGGCCCTCGGCGTCCTGATGCCGTTCTTCTTCCTGGTCTCCACCATCCTGGCCAACGTGCCCGGCGCCAAGGAGGTCGCCCGGTACTTCCCCGACCAGGCGGGGAGCCGGGTCACCCGGGTGGTGCCGTCCACGGCTCCCTACGGACCCTGGGAGGGCTTCGGGATCATGGGGCTGTGGGTGGTTGCCGCGCTCGTCGGCGGCTATCTGGTCATCCGGAACCGCGACGCCTGACCGGCTCGTCCTCTCCGGTGACGCCGCGCGGGTGCCCCGGCCGTGTGCCAGGACCCGACGCCCCGGCAGGCGTCGGTCCGCATGCCAGTAGCCTGAGCCCTTCACGGGGCCGGCGCGCCCCAGGCGCACGCTGTCGTTGAGGGGGAAGTGTGATCGAGGCAGTTGGCCTCACCAAGGTCTACGGTGCCAAACGAGCCGTTGACAACCTGTCGTTCCAGGTGAGACCCGGCGCGGTGACCGGATTCCTGGGCCCGAACGGCTCCGGCAAGTCCACCACCATGCGGATGATCCTCGGCCTGGACACCCCCACCGCGGGCCGCGTCACCATCGGCGGATGCCCTTTCCGGGAGCTGCCCAACGCCCCCCGCCAGGTGGGCGCGCTGTTGGACGCCAAGGCGGTGCACGGGGGACGCAGCGCGCGGCAGCACCTGCTCTGCCTGGCCCAGCTCTCCGGCATCCCGCAGCGACGGGTGGACGAGGTGCTGGGCGTCGTGGGGTTGCAGGACGTCGCGAGGCGCAGGTCCAAGGGGTTCTCCCTGGGCATGGGGCAGCGGCTCGGCATCGCCGGGGCGCTGCTCGGCGACCCCCAGGTGCTGCTCTTCGACGAACCGGTGAACGGCCTGGACCCCGAGGGCATCCACTGGATTCGCAACCTGATGCGCAAGCTCGCCAGCGAGGGCCGCACGGTGTTCGTCTCCAGCCACCTGATGAGCGAGATGGCACTCACCGCGGACCACCTGATCGTGATCGGTCAGGGGCGGCTCCTCGCGGACATGAGCGTGAAGGACTTCATCGCGTACAACTCGGCGGGGTTCGCCCGGGTGCGCACCCCCGACCAGCAGCAGGGGGAGAAGCTCGCCGGACGCCTCGCCGAGATCGGCGGACAGGTGCACCTCGAGCAGGACGGGGCCCTGCGGGTGACCGGGGTGGACCTGCCGCGGATCAGCAACCTCGCGCACGAGCTCGACGTACGCCTCTACGAACTGTCCCCGCACCAGGCGTCGCTCGAAGAGGCGTACATGCGGATGACCCAGATGGTCGTGGACTACCGCTCCACCGACGACCCCAGGGCCGGACTCCAGCAGCCGGTGGCGGGTCCGGCCGGGGGTTACCCACCAGGAGCGCCGCACCCGGGCCAGTTCCCGGGCCACGTCCCCGGCCAGGTCCCCGGCCAGCCGCCGGTCCCGGCCCAGCCGTACGCCGGCCAGGTGTTCGCGCCCCCACCGGGGCAGCCCGTCCCCGCGGCCCAGGGGTACCCCGGCACGCCGCCCGCCGCGCCGCCGGCCATGCCCCCCGCGGCGCCACCCGCCGCGCCTGGCGTGCCACCCGCCGCGCTCACCCTGTCGAAGAACGAGAGCGAGAGCTGACCGATGAACTCCTATCCGGCTCCCGCGGCGCCCTTCCCCGCGGGCCCCGCGCCGGTGGGTCAGGGCGGTGCGCTGCCGCCCCCCGCGGCCTACACCTCACCGATCCCGATCACCACGACCGGCCTGGGACACGCCCTCGCCTCCGAGTGGACGAAGATCCGCACCGTGCGCTCCACCCTGTGGACGCTCGGGGTGATGTTCCTGTTCGTCATCGGTCTCGGCATGCTGATGACGTTCACGGTCGGCGAGGACGAGTACGACAGCTCCCCGATCCTCAGTTTCGGCCTGCCCGGGGTGCTGCTCGGCCAGTTGGGCGTGGTGACCCTCGGCGTGCTGGTGATCACCTCCGAGTACAGCACCGGGATGATCCGCACCACCCTGACCGCGTGCCCGCGGCGCGGCCGGGTGCTGGCCGCCAAGGCCATCGTGTTCTTCGTGGTGACGCTGGTGCTCTCGACCGCCGCCTGCTCGCTCGTGGCCCTGATCAACTACGCGCAGCTCGGCGGCCGGGACATCACCGGGTACGCCTACACCGACACGGGACACGGCGATGTCGTGACCGGGCAGACGTCCGTGACCAGCGGCGAGGTGGTCCGGGCGACCTTCGGCATCGGGCTGTACATGGCCCTGCTCGGTCTGCTCGCCCTCGCCGTGGGGGTGTTGCTGCGGCACACCGCGGGCGCGATCACCACCATGCTGGGGGTGGTGCTGCTGCCGCTGCTCGCCGGTCTGTTCATCCCCGACGACGACGTGCGGGAGACCCTCCAGGAGTACTCCGCGCCCAACATCATCGGCGAGCTGTACGACATCCCCATCGTGGGCGAGGACAACGGCTGGGGCCTGCTGGGCCTGCTGGCGCTGGTCACCACGGTGACGCTGGCCGCCGCCGCCACGGTGCTGCACAGCCGCGACGTGTAGACCGCGACCGCCGCCCGGGCGCCCGGGCGGCTCCCGCACGGGCCGGCTCCGGATCGTTCCCCGGGGTCGGCCCGCGGCGTTCCCCCGTCCGGCCCTCCGGGCGCCGGGCGCGGCTCAGTACCGGGGGGCGCCACGGGCGCGGAGCACCTGGGCGCCCCGCCGGTCCCGGGCGTTCCAACAGGCCCGGTGCCAGTGCCTGCGGTCGTCCACGCCCCCGTACACGGGCCAGGCCACCACGTGGCCGACCCCCGAAGGGATCTCCTGGTCGCAGCCGGGACAGCGGTAGCGCTTGCCGGACGCCCCGGCGACCGGGCGCACCACCCATTCCTCCCCCCGCCAGGACTCCGTCCGCTCCAGGCCGTAGCCGGAGCCGACGGAGGGCGCCGGGGGCTCGTTCCTGGCTACCCGTCGAGGGCGGTTGCGACGCGGAGACACGGTCGTGGCCTTTCGCTCGTGGACGGACGACCCGCGCCCGGGCCGTCCGTCCAGCGTACGCAACGACGAGGCGTCGTTGACCGGTTTGTACCGCTGTCCCTCCAGGTACACCCGAGCACCTCGAGCAGAATCCTTCTCCCAGGGTGTCCATGGCATGTGTCATGCGTTAATGCCCATGCGGGGGACGGGAAGCAACGCAGGAGAGGAGTCGTCGATGCGCGTGGGCGCGTTCCTTCTCGCGGCCCAGTTCCCCGGCCAGGGTTCAGGCGAGGCCCTGCACCGGGCCGTCGTCGCCGCACGGGCCGCCGAAGAGGCGGGACTTGACGGGATCTGGTTGGCCGAGCACCACTTCGTGCCCTACGGGGTTTGTCCTTCGGCGGTCACCATGGCCGCCCTGTTACTGGGCCGCACCTCCAGGATCGGCGTGGGCACCGCGGTGAGCGTGTTACCGAACGCCCACCCGGTGGCGCTGGGCGAGCAGGCGGCGCTGCTGCACGTGGTGTCGGGCGGCCGGTTCACCCTCGGCGTGGGGCGTGGCGGTCCGTGGGTGGACCTGGAGGTCTTCGGCGGCGGCATCGACGCCTACGAGCAGGGCTTCCCTGAGGCACTCGAGCTGCTGTTGCGCTGGCTCAACGAGCCGGCCGTCGGGGCCCGCGGGCCACGGTACGCCTTCCGCGAGGTCCCGGTGGTGCCGCGGCCCGACGAGCTGGACAGCGGCGTGGCCGGGTGTCCGCCCAGGCCGCCGGTCGTCGTGGCCTGCACCTCCCGCGGTTCGGTGCGGCTGGCCGCGCGGCACGGGCTGGCCATGCTGCTCGGGATGCACTGCGGCGACGAGGAGAAGGCGGAGATGGTCGCCGCCTACCGGACCGAGGCGCTGGCGGCGGGTCGGTCACCCCAGGAGGTGGCGCGGGTCGAGCACATATCGGCCGGGGTGGTGCAGGTCGCGGACTCCAGGCAGGAGGCGGTGGAGACGCTGACCAAGGCGATGCCCGGCTGGCTGCGGCAGGGCCTGGCCGCGCACATGACGGTGGACGGCAGGGCCCGGTCGATGCGCGACCCGCTCGCCTACACCGAGCTGTTGTGCGCGCTGCATCCGGTGGGGCCACCGGAGTTGTGCGCCCAGCGGCTGGGGGAGACCGCCGAGCGCACCGGCATCTCCCGGTTCGCCCTGCTGGTGGAGGGGTCGGGCGACCTCGCCGCCACGGAGCGGAACGTCGCCAGGCTCGGCGCCGAGGTGATCCCCCTCCTCCAGCGTCCTTGACTGACTCCGGGGCCTTCGGACCGGGCCGCCACGCTGGCGGTGGCCGACGCGTCGGAGATCCGAGCGACCGGTCAGCAGTCCCGCAACAGCGGTGACTGGTTGAGCAGTTGGCCGCGGACCGAGGTGAACCTGGCGTACCGTTCGTCGGCCTCCGGGCCGGTGGGGAACACCGCGACCCGGTGGCAGTTCTGGAACGCCAGCCGGACCCCGAAGTGCCGTTCCAGCGTGCCTCTGATGGCGTCGCTGGCGAGCGCGCGCAGTAACTGCCCGCGGGCCTGCTCGTCCGGGGGCGGCACCTGGTTGTCCGCGAGCTCTCCGCCCTCCACCTTGAGTCGGGTGACCAACGAGCTGATCATGTTCCACGCGTAGGGCAGCGAGGTACGGACACAGTCAACGAACTCCGTCTCGTCAACCTCGCCTCGTTCGGCCTTGTCGAGCAGGGCTGGTGGGACGTCGAGCGACATGGGTTCTCTCCTCTCCCGGCCCCTGGACGCGGAGCCTGAAGACGTGGGCCATCAACACAGGGAGACACCTGGACCGTGCTGCCGGGCCTGGGCGCCGGGCAAGCGGAGGACTGACCCCCGTTCAGAACCGTAAAACAGCGTTCAATACTCGACCAGAGTCGAACACCTTCAAAGCACCCACAACCAGCCAACCCCCGAACGGCATTACACAGGCACACTCCGCACCAGCGCGGTGACCCTGGGTCGCCCTCGCGTGCCCTCCGGCTGCGCCCCTTCGGGCTCCGCCCGTCCCCGCGGAGTGCCGGCGCCCCCGTCGTCCGGCATGGAACGGGGGTCATATACCTGCCGCATAAAGGGGTCCCGTAGGGTAGCGGATATACACCCGTTCGTGTGAGCGCCGCTTCGGCGCTGCCGAGCCGTGCGCCCGCCCGACCAGTCCGGTTCACATCGCGATGAACCGATTCATCCGAAGGGACCGCCGTGCTGCGGAGGAAACCGGCGGTCCGGTCCAGGACGGCCGCTGCCCTGCTGGGAGCCGTCTCCCTGGCCCTCGCCCTCACCGGCTGCTCGACGGTGGACACGACATCACCGGCGAGCGCACGGTCCCACGCCGAGGACGACACCCCCGTCACCGGCGTCGACTGCCGCAAGGCCAAGTGCATAGCGCTCACCTTCGACGCGGGCCCGGGCAAGTACACCCCCCGGCTGCTGGACGTCCTCAAGGAGGAGAAGGTGCCCGCGACCTTCTTCCTCCTCGGCAGGAAGCACATCGACCGGTACCCGGACACCGTCCGGCGCATCGCCGAAGAGGGCCACGAGCTGGCCAACCACACCTGGACCCACCCCCGCCTGACCGAGGTGAAGTCCGAGCGAATACGCGACGAGCTGAACCGCACCCAGGACGCCATCGAGAAGCTCACCGGGAAACGCCCGGTGCTGATGCGACCCCCGCAGGGCCGCACCGACGACACCGTCTCCAAGGTCTGCCGCGAGCTCGGTCTGGCCCAGGTGTTGTGGAGCACCACCGCCAAGGACTACTCCACCAACGACTCCGCAGTGATCGAGGAGCGCACCCTCAAGCAGGCGGACCGCGACGGGATCATCCTGCTGCACGACATCTACCCGGGCACCGTCCCCGCCGTCCCCGGGATCATCACCGAGCTGAAGAAGCGCGGTTACACCTTCGTCACCGTCCCACAACTCCTCGCCCCGGCCACCCCAGAACCGGGGAAGGTGTACAAGCCCTGAGCCCCGGGGTGGAAGGCCGGACCGGCCGCCGCTGGGCAGGCCCTAGGCTGACCCCATGCGTCTCGTCATCGCCAGGTGCACCGTGGACTACGTGGGGCGCCTGTCCGCACACCTGCCCTCAGCCAACCGCTTGTTGATCCTGAAGGCCGACAACTCGGTCTCCATCCACGCCGACGACCGCGCCTACAAACCCCTGAACTGGATGTCCCCGCCGTGCAGGCTCACGGTGGAGGAGGACGTGTGGACGGTGGTCAACAAGGGCGGTGAGAAGCTGATCATCAACGTCGAGGAGGTGCTGCACGACTCCACCCACGAGCTCGGCGTGGACCCCGGGTTGGTCAAGGACGGGGTCGAGGCCCACCTCCAGGAACTGCTCGCCGACCGGATGGAGGTGCTGGGCGCCGGCTGGTCGCTGATCCGCCGGGAGTACCCCACGGCCATCGGCCCGGTGGACATCCTGTGCCGGGACGCGGACGGCGGCACCGTCGCGGTGGAGATCAAGCGCCGCGGGGAGATCGACGGCGTGGAACAGCTCACCCGGTACCTGGAGCTGCTCAACCGTGACCCGTTGCTCTCGCCGGTCAAGGGCGTCTTCGCGGCGCAGGAGATCAAGCCGCAGGCCCGGGTCCTCGCCGGGGACCGCGGCATCGCCTGCGTCACCCTCGACTACGACGCGCTGCGCGGCATCGAGGACGACAAACTGCGACTGTTCTGACGGAACGGACCCGGCCCGGCGGCGCCCACCGGCCCGCCGGCTCGGGCGGGGACGCCGCCCGAGCCGCCGGCACCGGCAGTCCCCCGTCCTGGCCTCCGGTCACTCCGCGGACGGGGTCGGCCGTGCCCCCCTGGGATCGGGCACGATCCCGAGCTGGAAGAACCGGTCAAGCGCGCCGAGCGGGCGCATGCCGAGCCCCGACACGTTGTACGTCGTCAGGTGGCGCAGGCGCGCGCTCCTGGCGGTACCCCTCAACAGGCGTCGGCTCAGCGTTCCGGCACCGCGTGAGGTGCTGGTCATCAGGCGCGCGACGTCATGGCTCATGAAGTGGATGTGCCGAATCCTGCGCGCGCGCTCCGTCTCGTACGCACGCAGCGCCGCGTCCACCGCCTCCTCCCGCGTGATGTCTGCCGCAGCGAGCTGGGCCGCGAGCTCGTGGGCGTCCCCGATGGCCGTGTTCATCCCCTGGGCCGCCAGCGGGTGCGCCCCGTGGGCCGCCTCGCCGACCAAGGCGACGCCCGGCCGCACGAGGGACGGCGCCCGGTACCGCCACACCGGCAGCGTCTGCCTGCGGTCCAGGCCCTTCTTGAACCACTCGCCGAGCGGGCCGAGCGCGGGCACTCCCGCGACCAGTTCGTCGCACCACTGCTGTAAGCGCGCGGCGTCCGCCTTCCTGAGCTCGTCCGCCTGCACCTGGACGTAGACGCGTGTCCTGTCGTCCGGCAGCGGATAGACCAGGACCACCCCGCGCCTGGTGGTGTAGGCGGACGCCTCGTCGGCCACTGCCGGCGTCGTCGGGAGCTCGAACGACAGGAGTCTGTGGCCGTACGCGACGGGCTCCGCGCTCATCCCCGACAACCGGCGCACCCGCGAGGACATCCCGTCCGCGGCCACCACCAGCCGGGCACGGACGTCGTACGCGCGCCCACCGTCCTCGGCCCGCACGCCGACGACCCGGCCGTGCGCGTCCCTGATGACGTCGCTGACCAACACTCCGCGCTGCCAGCGCACCGACGCGCCGAGCGACTCCCCCAGGCACTCCAGGATCGTCAGGTGGTCGTGGGACAACATCCAGGGCCACTCGTTGTCGAGCGTTCCGAAGTCCATCGCCAGCAGGTCGGCGCCGTCGGCCTCCCTGATGACGAGCCGGTTGAGGCGGGCAGCGCGCCTGGCCTCGAGGGACGGGAGCACCCCCCACCCATGGAGGATGTCCAGGGAGCCGGGCTGGAGGATCTCGCCCTTGGCGATCGCAGGCTGCCGCCGCTTCTTCTCCAGCAGGGCGACCCGCAGGCCGAGCCGGCCCAGGGCGCAGGCGGTCGCCAGCCCGGCGACCCCGGACCCGCAGACCACCACGTCCACGTCCGTGGACGCGGTCCCCGTGTGCTCCGACGTCACAGCGCCTCGGTCTCCTGACGCGGTATCCCGGCCAGCGCCGACCGGTAGCTCCCGAGTGCCTTCAGAGCGAGTCCGTGGACGATCAGACCGTCCACGTAGTACTTGAGGTCGCGGATGTACATGTGGACCGGACTCGCCGGCCACAGGCCGTCGGGCTGCTGCGCGGCCATGATCCAGTCCGCTGCGCGCCGCACGCGCGGCTCGTCCGCGGGCACGCCGGAGGCCAGCAGGGCGTGCAGCGCCCACGCCGTCTCCTCGACGGTTCCCTTCGCGTGGTCGTCTCCGAGCTTGCCCGTCTTGCCGGAGGCCCATGAACCGTCCGGGAGCTGGGCGCCGAGCAGCGCCTCCCGGGCACGGCGGGCGGCCGGGTGGCCGGTGACGCCGGCACGGCAGAAGGCCACCAGCGCCATGGCCGTCCCCGGTGTGAGCCCCCGGTACCACAGGGACTCGTAGGTGCCGTCCTCCCTCTGCTGGGTGAACAGCCAGTCCACGGCCTTGCGAATCCTGGGGTCGTCCCGGGGGACACCGTTCTCGATCAGGACTTCCACACACTTCGCGGTCGCATAGGGGCAGGGACCGTCGTTGGGGAACGTGGTGTTGGGGATGAACGTCCCCCATGAGCCCCTGCGGTCCTGCCGGGACTCCAGCCAGCGCAGCCCGTGGCGCAGGTGCTCACTGGGCTCCTCGGAGCCACCGGCCGCGAGGGCCGTCAGGACGTTGGCGGTGTCGAGGAAGTTCGGCCATCCGCGGGGCCCCTCCCAGCTCCACCCACCGGCGGGAGTGTCGAAGACCGGGGACGCCTCGTCCTGCCGGCAACTGCGCAACCACTGCCTGGCCAGCGCCATCCGGGGATCGGAGGCGTAGCCGGCGTCCGCGAGGCCCTGCGAGACGTAGGCGCTGCCGATCAGGTCAAGGCCCTGGATCATGTGCCACGATCCGTCCTCGTGCACGTTCGACCGGAGGTAGTCCACGATGTCGGAGATCATGCGGCTCGGGACTTCCTCGGCACAGCTCAGGCCGACACACACCGCCGAGGCCAGCCAGTTGTCCCCGCCGTAGCCACCACGCCGCGTCTCGGAGCGGTCCACCTGTTCGAGCGCGCGGAGCGCGGCCGGCCTGGCCAGCCGGTCCAGCAGGCGCCGTGCCCCCGGCAGGCCCTTGCGCGTCTGGATGAACGAGATCGCGATGACGAGGGCGACGCCGAAGGACAGGTGCCTGCGCCAGAGCTGCTGGGGCAGGAGGAACAGTTCCCGTGGGACACGCTTGATCCCGCGTACGTCACCGAGTTCGGCGAGTTCGAGGAACACCGAGGTCACAAGGGTCATCCCGGGGTCCGGGAGGGCCTGCACCCCGCCATGCGACTCCACCACGTCCAGCGCGCGCCGCACCGACTGCGAGGCGTGCGGGGCGGCCAGGCGCAGGGCCGTCGCCGCCATCACGGTCGGCACGATCTGTGTGGGAGCTCCGGCGGTTCCACCCCAACCGCCGTCGGCGTTCTGGGTGTCGAGCAACCACCGGACGCCGCCCTCGATGAGGTCGTGTGACCGCTCGCGGTCAACGACGTGCAGAGCGGTCAGCGCACCGGCCGTTCCCATGACGGAAGTGGGCCGTCGATTCGGCCATGAGCCATTGGAGCGCTGCAACCCGAACAAGGCCTCGGCGGCTTGTTCGATCGATTCCTCAACCCGGCTATCCAACGATGAGCACATGAGCCCACCTTCTTTCTCGCTTTTGTTCCGTCAGTTCGGTGGTTCGGAGCAAGACGCCGGATGGGGGAGGGCCGGTGGAGAAGCGGTGTCGTAGGTGAGGAGTGCGCGATTCCGCGTGCGAACTCGCGCGGGGAGCCCCTCGCACACCGATCGCCGGGGATAACGACGAGCGGCGGGGCGGGAATCCCCGGTGCCGGCACAGGGGCCGGAACGCCAGCAGGACGGCTGCCAGCACGGGTTCTTGAGCGGCTAACGCTTCGCGCGAGCGCGCCGCGGTGCGGTGGGTCACAGCACGTCCCGGGACGAAGAGCGGTGCGAAAGAACTGGAGGCCGAGCACTGTGGCAAGCAGAACCGTGAGGAGATACGGCGCCCAGCCACGCGGCATTACGAGGAATCCCGCCGATGCCGTCACAACGGCCAGGCATTACAGCGTCGTTGTGCCCCCACGCCGTCGCCGACAGCCCCCAGCGCAGCGCGAGCCTAACATCATCCTCTTGACAGTTCGATATGAATGTGCGATTCCGCCGCGGGCGAGCCGTGCCTCACCACGGCCGCGCCTCCCGCCTCCTGCTGCGGTGGTTGACCTCCCGAAGCCGGGTGCTCAGAACCGCGTCCCGCCAGGCACGCTGCGCGGCGGTGAGACCAGGCCGCGGGGCGTCGGCCCCCGGCCCCCGGGGCCGCTCCACGGCGACACGCAGCGCGGCGCGCAGAGGACCAGGTGCGGTCAGGAACTCCTCGGCGGAGAACGGCACCCGCCAGTGCGGCCCCGGACCACGGGTGATCCACACCGGCGGAACGGCCACGAAGTCCCCACGACCGAGAACCCTCACCACAGGCCAGGCCGGCCAGGACTGAGCAGCACCACAACGGACCAACCAGTACGTGACCCCGGTACGCCCATCCCCCATCACCGCACCCGTCTCCCGCCCTGGTCCGCGATGGACGCCGCCGGCGGGGTGGAGGCCGAGGCGTTCGCCGGCCTCACCCGCGAGCGCCGGGCGGAGCACCTCCTTGCGCTGGCGCGCCTCGCTGCTGACACGACGCAGAACTCAGGCCGCCCGGTGTCTGCTGGAAGCCGAGCGGATGGCACCGGAAGAAGTGCGGAGCAGACCCACCTCTGTCGCTCTGGTGCGCGATGTCCTCGGTGTAACGCCGTGCCCACCGGAGAGTTGCTAGCTCTGGCAGAACGCTGTGGACTCAAGGCATGACCAGAGCCCTCTACCTGATCGCCTGTGCCGCCGGCCCGACCGAACACATCGACACGGCCGTCCGCAAGGCACAAGCCGCCGGTTGGGACACGTGCCTGGTCCTCACGCCGTCCGCTGCTCGCTGGTGGGCCGACCGTCTCGGAGACCTGGAGGCGTTGACCGGACATCCGGTGCGGTCCGAGTACCGAATGCCGTGGGAGAGGGATGCCCTGCCGAAGGCGGACGCCATGCTCGTCGCGCCGCTGAGCTGCTCCAGCCTGAACAAATGGGGTGCTGGGATCTCAGACACCCTTGCCCTCGGCCTGGTGTCCGAAGGAGTGCACCTGGGCGTGCCGGTCGCGGCCATGCCCTACTTCAACCAGGCACAAGGGGCTCAACCAGCCGTGGCGCGAAGCATCGCAGCGTTGCGCGAGCAAAGGGTGCGGGTGCTGTACGGCCCCGACGGATACCAGCCACACCCGCCGAAGCAGGGGAACCCCGCGGCGTTCCCCTGGGCCACGGCACTCGCGGCCCTGTCCGACGACCAGGGATCACCACACGCGAAGGAGACCTCACCGAACGGCGTGCCGGCAGACGGTCGATGACGCCGCGGGCAAGCCGCGCCTCACCACGGCCGTGCCTCCCGCCTCCTGCTGCGGTGGTTGACCTCCCGAAGCCGGGTGCTCAGCGCGAGTCAGCGGGGCCGGGTGGTTCAGTGGTCTGGGACGCCCGTACGTCCGCACGGTCCAGGGCCCTCACGACCCGGCGGGTGGACGCTCGGACATCTTCCGGAGACTGGAGGATATTCAGCAGCTCGTTCGATCTTCCTAGTGTGGAGGCAGACGAGGGGCGGTCGCCCCGAGACCACCACCACAACAGGGAGTTCACCATGCGTGCTGTCATCCAGAGGTCCTTCGGCGGCCCCGAGGTCCTCGAACTCACCGAGAGCGAAAAGCCCGCCCCGCTCGGCGGCGAGGTCCTCGTCCGCGTTCACGCGAGCGGCGTCAATCCGGTTGACGTGGCTGTGCGCTCCGGCGCCTACCCGCTCCTCGGCCAGCCGCCGTTCGGTGTCGGCTGGGACATCTCCGGTGTCGTCGAGGAAGCCGGACCCGGTGCCCGCTTCAAGCCAGGGGACGAGGTCTTCGGCATGCCGTTCTTCCCGCGCGCCGCCACCGGCTACGCCGACTACGTAGCAGTGCCCTCGCGCCAGGTGGCCCGCAAGCCCGCGACGCTCGACCACGTGCAGGCCGCCGCCGTGCCGCTCGCCGCCCTCACCGCCTGGCAGGGCCTGGTCGACGCGGCCCGAGTCGCCGAGGGACAGCGGGTGTTGATCCACCGGGCGGCCGGTGGCGTCGGCCACTTCGCGGTGCAGATGGCCAAGGCGCGCGGCGCCCACGTCACAGCCCTGACGAGCGCCGCCAACCACGAGTTCGTACGCGAACTCGGGGCGGACGAGATCATTGACTACCGCACCACCGACTACACCGAAGCGGCCAAGGACATCGACGTCGTCTTCGACTCCAGTTCCGAGGGCGAGCGCGCGCTGAGCGTCCTGAAGCCCGGCGGCACCCTGGTCAGCATCATGGAGCACTGGAACACCGAGCTCGCCGCCCGCGTCGAGCAGGAGGGCCGCCACTTCGCCGGGGTCTCGGTCGAACCGGACTACGCCTCCCTGGAGGCGATCGCGGCCCTGATCGACGCCGGCCGCATCCGCCCGCACGTCTCCGTGACGCTCCCGCTCGAACAGGCCGCGAAGGCCCATGAGCTGGTCGGTTCCGGCCGCACCCGCGGCAAGGTCGTCCTGACAGTGGCCTGATCAGGGCGGTTAGAGTGCGGAAGAGATCGGGAGAGCTACGGAGAGGGGCGGGGGTTGGACATCCTCAGCGAGGTGCTGGCCTCGATGCGTACCGGCCGACCGGTGTCCGTCCAGACCACCGGACGGGTGCCCTTCGGGCTGCGGCTGCCCCCAGTGGCCGGCGCGGGGTTCCACGTGGTGCTGTCGGGTACGTGCTGGCTCGTCCCGCTGGAGGAAGCGGCGCATCAGCCACCCCTCCCGCTCGGCCCGGGCGACGTGGTCTTCCTGCGGGACGGGCGCGGTCACATCCTGGCCGACCCCCCCGACACCCCGGCCGAGGTCGAGCAGGCCTCCCAGTTCAGCCCGGGCTCACCGCTCGGCACGGTCACCGTCGGCGGCGAGGGCCCCCGCACAGACCTGCTGTGCGGCAACTACCACCTCGACCAGGACCGCCCGCACCCCCTCGTACGGCAGCTACCGGAGATCATCCATCTGCCCGCGAGCCCCGCCCGACATCCCGAACTGGCCTCGGCCGTCCAGCTATTGCGCACGGAACTGGAACAGCCCCGGCCGGGCTCCGTCGGCATCGTGCCCGCGCTGATCGACTCGCTGCTCCTGTACATCCTGCGCGCCTGGCTGGAGGAACGTCCGGCCGTGCAGGCCAGGGGCTGGGCCGCCGCGCTCGGTGACGCGGCGGTCGCGCCGGCCCTGGCGGCGATCCACGAGAAGCCCGGCGCCCAGTGGACCGTGGAGTCGCTGGCCGCCCGCGCGGGCCTGTCCCGTGCGGCCTTCGCCCGCCGGTTCAACGACCTGGTCGGTGAGCCGCCCATGGCGTATCTGACCCGCTGGCGCATGACGACCGCCGCGCGGCTCCTGCGGGGGTCCGAGGTCCCGCTGTCCGCGGTCGCCGCGCGCACCGGTTACGGCTCCGAGTACTCCTTCGCCAAGGCCTTCAAGCGCGAGTACGGGCAGGCCCCGGGCGGTTACCGCCGTGAGGTGCGCGCGGCCTGGCCGGGGGTCACCACCAGCGACGCTGGATCGAGTGGGTGACGGGCGGAGCAGTTGCACGCCCTCGACGCCGCCGGCATGCGGCCCGCCGAGATCGAACCCCGTGCCTGGATGGACCGATTGCTGAACCGGTCAGGTCGGTGACACCTCGAACGCACAGAACCTCCTCGGTACGTGAGGTCATGGGAAGGGGGGCGCGCAACCTGCCGTTCTCAACCTGTTTGACCCAACTCGGCGATCTGGCGAGGAGTCCGGCAAGCACGGGCCGGCTCGTTCCTCGACGAACACGGAACTATCTGCATGCGCTGGCCGAACACCAGCGGGTCGGCGTACGGGTCCGGGGTAGCACCAGGTGACACGCCTCGCCCCTCTCTGTCCAGTTCGTCACTGTCAGAGTACGGGGTCGGGGACTGCCTGTACCGACTGATGTGAGGGCCCGTGCCCGGCGGCGGGGTGCGCACCGTCCTCAGTGCCCGGGCCCGGGACGGCGTGCCGTCCCGCACACGCGAGGGAAGCCCGGCGCAGCACCCGTCGGCTCACCTACCGGACCCGCGGTCGCGCGGTGCTCCCAGGTCAGCAGGTGGCAGTCCCGGCCCTTGTCGGTGACGGTCTCCGGTGCCGCGTCGGTGAGCCGGAAGCCCGCCGACCTGGCCACCCCCGTGCTGGCGTGGTTGTCCGCCTCTATCTTCAGCGTCAGCCGGGGCAGCCCCAGCTCCTGGTGGGCGTACTCGGTCATGACCCGCAGGGCCCGCGTCGCCAGGCGCTGTCCCCTGTGGGCGGGGCCCACGCCGTAGCCGAGGACGCCCGTGACCGGGCTGAGCAGCACCTCGCCCAGGGCCTGCCGCCCATCCGTGGTGATCGCCAGTTGGATGCGTTCGCCGTCGCGCCGCGCCTGCCTGGCCCGGTCCAGGTACCTGCGGGCCGCGGTCAGGTCGAAGGGGGACTCCAGCGGCGTCCAGTGCGCGATGTCGGGGTCGTCGAAGAGCTCGCTCATCACGGCGAGGTCCTCGTCGGACCACTCCCGCAGCACCAGGTCGTGGCCGGTGAGGAGGAGCGGGGCGGGTACGGGGTTCACGGGTGTCCCTCGGGTCGTCGGACGGCATGGCTGCCCTCGCGCGGGCGCCTGCGCCGTGGGTGCCGGGTTCGCCGGGGCCGCGGTGAACAGTCTGCTGGAGGGGGCGGCGCCGCGTCGATGCGCGTTCCGTCGCCCCGGTCGCGCCGCGACTCGCTGCCCGGTACACGAACCGGACCCGGGACGTGCCTACCGGGACACCGGCTCGCCGCTCTCCTGGGACCCGCTGTCGGGGTCCCCCGCCAGCGGGGAGTCCGGGGGCGGCTCGGACTCGGACGCGCTGTCGCTGGGGCTCGGGGAGGGTGAGCCGTCGCCCGGGGACGGGCTGGTGCTCGGCGAGGGGCTGGTAGTGGTCGAGGGCGATGTCTGACCGCCGCCGGGTCGGCTGGCCGACGCGCTGGCGCTCGGTGACCCGGAGGGCGAGGTGGCGGCGGGGGGTCGGTCCCCGCGCGGCGGGGTGGACGGTGACGGCGAGGACGAGGGCCACGACCGCCGCTGCGGCTCGGGGTCCGTCCGCTGCCCCGGGGTGGTCGCGCCGGTCGGCGGCGCGCCGGCCTCGGGCGTGGCCACCGCCGGCGCGGAGTCCTTCGGGGTCGGGCTGCCCGGGTCCCGGTCCTGCGCGGTGTCCACCGGGCCCACGTTCAGCGGGGTGCGGGGCCCTCCCCCGTCCTCCGAGGCGCCGGTGAGGCCGACCACCGCACCCAACACCACGGCGAGCAGCGCGCCCGCCCCGGCCACTGCCAGGTTCCGGCGCGACCGGGCACGGCCCGCCGCACGCAGCCGGTCCCACGGGCGCCGCCCGGCCCGGCTCTGGGCACCCCCGGGACCTGACCGGGCGGCACCGCGCGCAGCGCCCACGGCCGGTCTCCGGATCGTCGCGGCGGCCCGGGTCCGGGGCAGCGGGGCGGTGAGCGCCTCCGCGTCCCGGCCCCGGGGGGACCGGGGAACCAGCCCCAGGACGCGGCGGCCCGCCGCGGTCCCCTCCTGGTCGCCCAGCGCCCCGCGCAGCGCGATGGACGCCTCCAGTTCGGCGCGCGCCCGCTGGACACTGCCGGTGCACAGCGCCAGCACGCCCAACTCGTGGTGGCAGTACGCCTCCGCGGCGACGTCGCCGGCCTGCCGGGCCGCCTCCTGGCCGAGACGCAGCGCCCGTTCCCAGGCGCCCCACCGCAACGAGGCGGCGAACGCCGGGGCCGCGGCGAGCGCCAGCCGTACCGTGGCCTCGTGCTCGCCGTGGTCCCGGCAACTCGCCATGGTCGCGAGCAGGACCTCCGCCTCGGCGTCGACCCTGTCCACGGTCACCGAGGGGTGGGCGGCCCACCAGGCGTAGTAGTGGGCGGCGGACCTGGCGTACCCGGCGGGCCGTCCGGGCAGGTCCTCCAGTTGGGTGCGGACCCCGGGGGCGAGCCGGTGGTGGGTGGCCACCGGAACGGCCAGCCCACGGCTGACCAGCTCGGCCAGCGCCGAGTCCCCCAGGGCGTCGCCGACCAGGGCCGGCAGGTGCGCGGGGTTGGGGCACTGGCCGCCGAGCGCGACGGCGAACCGCAGGGTCTCCCGGGCCGCCTCGCTCACGTCGGCGGCGAGCCGGCTCGCCGGGGCGGCGCTCTGCGCGAACGTCGGCAACGGCACCTGCGGCTGCGAGGTGCGGTCCTCGGCGTCGTCCAGCAGTGCGTCGTCCTCGTTGGCCTCCTGCGGGTCGAACGGGTTGCGGTCGGCGGCCCGCAGTCGCGAGGCCAACTCGGCGCACTGGGCGTCACGCTGCCGCAGCAGCGCGCCGGCCTGCACGAACCGCAGGGGCATCCCCTCGGACTCGAACCACAGGTCGGCGGCCCAGGACCGTTCGTCCTCCGCCAACGGGCGGCGCACCGCCCGGCTGAGCAACTCCTCGCAGGCGTCCTGGCTCAGCCCGGACAGCCGCACGTCCTGGAACGCCGAGTCGGGTGCGAGCGGGGGCGCGTCCGGCGGCGCGACCACGAGGAACGCGCACTCGGGGGCGGCGGCGGCCAGTTCCTCCAGCGCCTGCCCGGAGAGGTCCGCGTCGTCCACCAGCACCACGGCACCGACCCCGCGGAGCAGTTCGAGCAGTCGGTCCCGGTCCGGCCGGTACCGGGGGGCCCGGTACACGGCGTGGAACAGCGCGTGGAGCACGTCGGTGAGGGTGCGTCGGTAGGCGGAGAGCCGAACGACCCCGTCCGGGGCCGCCACGTCGGCGCAGCCGTCGGCGACCGCGCGCAGCAGGGCGCTGCCGCCCGCCCCGGGGCGGGCGGTGAGTCGGACGCAGCGGCCTCCGGCCAGCAGCCGGACCAGGCGGTCGCGGTCGCCTTCCCGTTCCAGCAGCGGCAGTTCCTCCACCGGCTGGCTGCCGACCGGCGGCGGGCCCGGTTCCGTACGCCGCGCGCTGGCGCGTTCTTCGGGACCGAGTCGGTGCGGTACCGGCAGCGCGTCCGGTGGGCAGGGCTCGACCTCGGTGCCGTCCGGTGACCCCAGGGTGAGCACCAGTTCCCCGGCGATGACCGGGGAGTGGCGTTCTGTGCGGCTGGGGACCACCGTGCCGGAGACGCCCCGGGCGGGGAGCGACGGGCCGGCGGGCAGGGCACCGGCCGGGGCGGGACGCGCGGGCAGTGCCCGTGACGGGCCCTCGGCCGGTCGGCGTGCCGGCGCCTCGTCGGGCCCGTTCCGTGCCTCTTCGGGCTCCGCGGACTTACCGGAACGTGGGTTCATGGCTCCACTCCCTGACTGCGGCGGTGCGGGCGCCCCGCCGCAGGCTCCGCGGCCCGACGTTTCGCTCCCGCCTCCCGGTGGGTCCGCTGCTCCGCCCCTGGCGCACGGCGACTCGCTCAGGGGCGCACTCTACTCCGTCCGGACGATGGTCAGTTCGAGTGGCGCAGGGGCCTGGTGGGATTCTCCGGACGGGGTTCAGCCGTCGCCCGACGGGGGCGCCGGGGCGGTGGACGCCTCCCTGGCGTCGGAGACCCCGTCGATCGCCAGGCCGCCCTCGATGGCCAGGATCCGGTGGAGTCGGGTGGCCACCAGCAGCCGCTGCATCTGGGGCGGCACCCCGCGCAGCACCAGTCTGCGGTCGCACCGACCGGCCCTCCGGTGCACGCCCATGATCACTCCGAGCCCGGAGGCGTCCCAGGAGTCCAGCTCGGTGAGGTCGAGAACCAGGTCTCCGTCACCCGCGTCCACCGCGGTGTGCAGAATCGTCCGGGCGTCCGCGGCGCTTCGTACGTCGAGGCGGCCCCCGACGGTGAGCACGGCGTGGTCGCCCCTGATGTGCATGATGCGCTCCTGGGTGTGCTGCCGAATGCGTGCTGCCGGACCCCTGCGGTCGATGTCCTGCGGTGGGACGCCGACCGGCCGGCGTCCCACGGTCGAAAACGGTGTGATCGGTGGTGAGAGTTCATTCCTCTCGGTCGAAAGCACATGTGGTCGCTGTCAACCGTTCAAGAACAGTCAGAAATTCACTCGAACGAGTGAGCCTCTTCGGGGTGAGACGGTGTTCCCCGACAATCCGCCGCTCATGGTCCGAATGAACCTCACCACGCCGACCTTCCCGTGCCGGCGCCGCCACGCCGGCCCTCGTGTCGGTCCGGGGCGCCGCCGTTCCCCGCCGCCCCCGGGCCCCGGCCGGCCGTCCTGGCCCGCCGGCCCTCCGGACCGGCGGTCCGACCACGTGGTCCACGTGACGTCAGATGGTAGACGTAACGCCGGACGGCGCCGCCGGGAGGTACCACCGAACGCCAGTTGGACGAGGCCGGTGACCGCTCGCCGGGATCGGGACCGGGGGCGGCCGGAGGCCGGGGCGGCGCCGCGGACCGGACGGCTCAGTAGTTGTAGAAGCCCCGGCCGCTCTTCCGGCCGATGTCGCCGGCGTCCACCATCCGCCGCATCAGCTCGGGCGGGGCGAACTTCTCGTCCTGGGTCTCGGTGTAGATGTTGCCGGTGGCGTGCGTCAGGATGTCGATCCCGGTCAGGTCCGCGGTCGCCAGCGGGCCCATCGTGTGCCCGAAGCCCAGCCGGCAGGCGGTGTCGATGTCCTCGGCGGTGGCCACCCCCGACTCGTACAGCTTG
Organism: Wenjunlia vitaminophila DSM 41686; assembly: GCF_000380165.1. GTDB lineage: Bacteria > Actinomycetota > Actinomycetes > Streptomycetales > Streptomycetaceae > Wenjunlia > Wenjunlia vitaminophila. The sequence continues at coordinate 53,251 of NZ_KB904663.1, read as the reverse complement.
GTGGCCTCCACCACCAGCGCGGAGATCAGTCGCGTGGTGACGAAGCCGGCCACGTCCCGGTTGACCACGATCACCGTCTTGCCCACCTCCTCGGCGAAGGTCCTGGCGGCGGCGAGCGTGGCGTCGTCGGTCTTGTAGCCGCGCACCAGCTCGCAGAGCTGCATCAGCGGAACGGGCGAGAAGAAGTGCGTGCCCACCACCCGTTCCGGGCGCTTGGTCACCGCGGCGATCTTGGTGATCGGGATGGCCGAGGTGTTGGAGGCGAGCACCGCGTCGTCCCTGACCAGCCCGTCGAGGTCGCGGAAGAGCTGTTGCTTGATCTCGATCTTCTCGAACACCGCCTCGACCACGATCTCGGCGTCCGCCGCCGCGTCCAGCTCCGTGGTGGTGGTGATCCTGGCCAGAGCGGCGTCGGCGTCCGCCTCCGTCAGCTTCCCCTTGGCCACGAACTTCGCGTAACTCGCCGAGATGCCGTCCTTGGCCCGGCCGAGCGCTTCCTCGGTGACGTCACGGAGCACCACGTCGTACCCGGCCTGAGCCGAGACCTGCGCGATGCCGGCTCCCATGAGGCCGGCGCCGATGACGGCAAGCTTCTTCGCCACTGACATGTCCCCTCTCACTATCCCTGGGCGCTGACCTTAACGGTCGTTCACTGTCCGTGGCACCCGGACGAGGTGTGCGTCACATCGCACTGCCCAGGGCGGGGAGGGACGGTCAGCGGGGGACGCGGTGGATGCTCGCCCCCAGGGCACGGAAGTGCTCGAGCAGCCCCGCGTAGCCCCGGTCGATGTGGTGGATCTCGCTCACCGTGGTCTCCCCCTCCGCGACCAGACCCGCCAACAGCAGACCGGCCCCGGCCCGCACGTCGCTGGCCCGCACGGCGGCACCGGTGAGCCGCTCCACCCCGCGGACCACCGCGTGGTGTCCGTCCATCTCGATCCGCGCACCCATCTGGGTGAGCTCGTGGAGGAAGAGGAAGCGGGCCTCGAACACGTTCTCGGTAATCATTGCTGATCCCTCAGCGATCGCGTTGAGCGCCGCGAACTGCGGTTGCAGGTCGGTCGCGAACCCCGGGTAGGGCAGCGTCGCCACGTCCACCGCCGACGGGCGCCGGTCCATCCGCACCCGGAAGCCGTCCGGCGTCCGCACCACCGACGCGCCCGTCTCTGCCAGCTTGTCCAGGACGATCTGCAGGTGGTCCGTCCTGGCCCGCCTGATGGTCACGTCGCCGCAGGTCATCGCCGCCCCGACGGCGTAGGTGCCGGCAACGATCCGGTCCGGCACCGTCTCGTACACCACCGAGGAGAGCCGCTCCACCCCCTGCACCTCGATCGTCGGAGAGCCCGCCCCGCCGATCTTCGCTCCCATCTCCTCGAGCATGGTGCACAGGTCAACGATCTCCGGCTCCCGCGCGGCGTTCTCGATCACCGTGGCCCCGCGGGCGGTCGCCGACGCCATCAGCAGCGTCTCGGTCGCCCCCACGCTGGGGAACGCCAGCGCCACCGGCCGGCCCCGCAGCCCGTCCGGGGCCCGGGCCACCAGGAACCCCTGGTCCATCTCCACCTCGGCGCCGAGCCGCAACAGCCCGTGGACGTGCATGTCCAACCCGCGGGCCCCGATCGCGTCCCCGCCCGGCAAGGCGATCCTGACCTGCCCGCACCGGGCCAGCAACGGCCCGAGCAGACTGATCGACGCCCGCATCCGCCGGGCCAGGCGCTCGTCCACCTCGTGCCCCGGCCGCTGTGGGCTGGTGATCCACGCCGTGCCGCAGTGGCCACCCTCGCCCGTCCACTCGACGTCCACCACCGCTCCGAGGTCATGGAGCAGATCGGCCATGATCTCGACGTCCAGGATGCGGGGGACGTTGCCGAGGCGACTGGTGCCCTCAGCGAGCAGCGTGGCGGCCATCAGCTTCAGCGCGCTGTTCTTCGCTCCCGGGACCGTCACGCTTCCGGCGAGGCGCGCCCCGCCCTGCACTCGGAACCGTTCCATCTGAGAATCTTATGTGTGGTTTGCCGCAAACCCCCGGTGCGGTGTCACCCACTTGCCGTACCCCGCTCGCTAGGCTCACCCCATGGTCAACCTCACGCGCATCTACACCAGGACCGGTGACGACGGCACGACGGCGCTCGGCGACATGAGCCGCACGGCCAAGACCGACCTGCGGATCTCCGCGTACGCGGACGCGAACGAGGCCAACGCCGCGATCGGCGTGGCACTCGCCCTCGGCGGGCTGTCCGAGCCCCTGGTGACCGTGCTCACCCGGGTGCAGAACGACCTGTTCGACGTGGGGGCCGACCTGGCCACCCCGGTCCAGGAGAACCCCGAGTACCCGCCGCTGCGGGTCGGGCAGGGCTACGTGGACCGGCTCGAGGCCGAGTGTGACCGCTTCCTGGCCGACCTGGACAAGCTGCGCAGCTTCATCCTGCCCGGCGGCACCCCCGGTGCGGCCCTGCTGCACCAGGCGTGCACGGTGGTGCGCCGCGCCGAACGTTCGACCTGGGCGGCCCTGGAGGTCCACGCGGACACCATGAACCCGCTGACCGCCACCTACCTCAACCGGCTCTCGGACCTGCTGTTCATCCTGGCCAGGACGGCGAACAAGGAGCGCGGCGACGTGCTGTGGGTGCCCGGCGAGAACCGCTGACACCCTGCCGACCCGGGCCGCCCACCGCCGGTCAGTCCGCGCCCGTCCCGGGAGCCCTCCCTGAGCCTTCCGGACGTTCCGGCTCCGGCTTGGGCCACACGGAGTAGCTGCCCGCGATCAGCAGGTGGATCACGGTCACCGCGACCATCCTGTCCTGCCACCAGGTCAGCGGTTCCGTCCGCCGCGGGTCGTCCACCATCCACACGGCGAGTTGGAGCAGCGCCCCCGCCACCGCCGCGGCGACCAGCGTGCGCAGCCACAGCGCCCACTCGTACCGGGACCTGGCCCGGCCGTACCTCGGCGGTCGCGCCGGCTTGGGCCCCCCGGAGAGACGGTGCGCGGCCCAGGCGTCCACCCGGCTGATCGTCCAGTGGCCGTACCCCACCGAGAACCCGAGGTACACCGCGGCCAGCCCGTGCGAGGAGCTCGCCGCTCCCCCGTCGCGCAGGTCGATCACGGCTGCCACCAGCAGCACGACGTCCACCAGCGGCACCCCCGCGAGCACCACCGTGCTCGTCCTGCGCAGCCCCAGCGCGTAGCGCAGGGCCAGGCCGAGCAACAGCAGCACCCAGAACCCGACCTCGCAGGCGACAACCAACGTCAGCACAGCTCCTCCTCCCGCCTGCCGAGTCTCCCCGGGCCACCCCGGGGACCGCCTCGTCGGCGGTGGTGATTCCGCACTGCATCGTTCGATGTACGACGAGCCCCGGCCCGCCCTCCCCCGTGGCGACGACAGATCGGCCCATCGATGGTGTGATGGGGCGACCCGACGAACGGAAGACACACGATGCGACTGCTCGGGCGGACGCCTCGACCCCACCGACACGATGTGGTCATTGCCGCTGCCGGACTGCTCAGCGGGCTGGTCCTGTGGTCCCTCGGGCTGGCCACCAGCGACTGCCCGGTGCCCCTGGCCGTGCCCGGCGCCCTGACGCTGGTGCCGCTGGCGGTGATGACCGGCGCGGAGCTGCTGCGCAGGACCGCGCCCGCGGTGGCGCTGCCGGTGGCGACGGTCGCCCTCGCCCTCGACCAGGCGGCCGGCTCGCTGCTCGCCACCGTCCTGATGTTCACCGACGTGGTGTACGCGGCGGTCTACTACGGCACGCCCGCCCGGGCCCGCCGCATCCCCCTGGTCTGCGTCGCACTCACCGTCCTCGCCACCGTGGTGCCCCTGGCGGTCACCCGGGACGTGGACACGCTGCTGGTCGGCGCGGTCGTCGGCCTGGTGGTCCTGGCCCCGGCGTGGACCGGCGCGGGGATGCGCGCCCACCGGGAGACCGCCGAGACGGAACGGCTCAGGGCCGAGCAGACCGCCCTCCTCGCCGAGCTGGACCGGCGCGGCGCGGTCCACGCCGAACGGGCCAGGATGGCCCGGGAGCTCCACGACATGGTGGCCAACCACCTGTCCGCCATCGCCATCCACTCCAGCGCCGCGCTGTCGGTGGCCCGGAACGACCCGGAGGCCGCCCAGCAGGCGCTCGGAACCATCCGGGAGAGCAGCGTCGCCGGTCTGGCCGAGATGCGCAGGCTGATCGGGCTGCTGCGCACCGCGAGCGCCGACGAGCAGCCGGCGCCGGTTTCCCGGCTCGACGCCCTCGACTCGCTGCTCGAGCCGGCCGGTGTGGCGGGAACGGCCAGCGGGCTGACGTTCAGCCTCCACGACCGCAGGCCGCGGGCCCAGGCCGTGCCCACGCCGGTGGAGCTGGCCGCGTACCGCATCGTCCAGGAGTCCGTGACCAACGCCCTGAAGCACGCCGCCCCTGGCGCCGTGGACATCACCCTCGAGCAGTGCAGGCAGCGGCTGGCCATCACCGTGGACAGCCCGTTCCGCGCCCGGCCGGGGCCGCGCGTCCCCGGCGCGGGGGCTGGCCTGATCGGCATGGCCGAGCGGGCCGCGCTGCTCGAGGGAACCCTCCTGGCCGGTCCCTCGCACGGCCCGGTGGAGGGGCCCGACGGCGAGCCGCGCCCCGGGCCGGTGTGGCGGGTCCGCGCCGAGCTCCCGCTGCACTCCGAGCCGGTCGGCACCCCGGCCACCAACTGAACCCAGGGAGCACCGTCACCGTGACCATCCGCGTCGTCGTCGCCGAGGACCAGAACGCCGTTCGGGCCGGCCTGGTACTGATCCTGCGGTCCGCTCCGGACATCACCGTGGTCGGCGAGGCGGTGGACGGGGTGGAGGCGGTGCGGCTCGCCCGTGAGCTGCGGCCCGACGTGGTGCTGATGGACGTGCAGATGCCGCGCCTCGACGGGGTCGCGGCCACCCGCGCCGTCGTCGCGGAGGGGCTGGCGGACGTCCTGGTGCTGACCACCTTCGACCTCGACGAGTACGTCTTCGGGGCGTTGCGCGCGGGCGCCGCCGGGTTCCTGCTCAAGGACACCGAGGCGGAACGGCTGCTGGAAGGGGTGCGGCTGGTGGCGGCCGGTGAGGGCATGGTCTCGCCCGCGGTGACCCGGAGGCTGATCTCCGAGTTCGCCCGGGGGAAACCGGCCGTGGCGGCCACGCCGGACGCCGTGCGGGAGCTGACCCGACGGGAGTTGGAGGTGCTCGTCCGCATCGGCGAGGGGCTGTCCAACCAGGAGATCGCCGAGCGGCTGGCCATGGCGGAAACCACCACCAAGACCCATGTCAGCCGGATACTGGGGAAGCTGGGCCTGCGCAGTCGGGTGCAGGCCGCGGTGCTCGCCCAGGAGCTCGGCCTCACCCGGTGACCTCGCCCCGGGCCCGGGTGATCAGGCGACGTTCACCCGCTGGCCCGGCGGGGCGGCCTCCAGCCAGGCCAGGAAGCCCGTGAGGGCGTCCTCGCTCATCGCCAGTTCCAGCAGGGCGCCCCGGTGGCGGCAGGTGAGCACCACGGCGCCGGAGAGCAGCGCCAGCTCCTCCTGCCCGCGCGGGGTGCGGCGGCGCAGCACCTCGATCTCGGCGCGTTCCAGCGCCCGGCGGGGACGCGGCGCGTAGCTGAAGACCCGGAACCACTCCACCCGGTCGCCGCTGTACCTGGCGACCCCGAAGACCCATCCCTTGCCACTGGGCTCGACGGTCTCGCCCAGGACGTCACCGGCGTCGCCGGGCAGCGCGGGGGCCTGGGCCTCGGCGTCGGCGGGCATCCGCAGCCGCAGGGAACAGTCGAAGGTGCCCCCGGAGCGTTGGATCAGCCGGCGGCGCAGCCCGAAGGCGAACAGTCCGAGCAGGGCGACGGCCACCACGACACCGAGCACCTCCAACGCGAGGATCACGCCCACCGACCTCCTCGCTCGAGACGCCGTGCCCCACCTGCCCTACATGTGACCTGCCGAGTACGGTCCGTTGTGCCCTGGCCACCCGGTGGGCGCCCCGTTCGCGTACTGCTGGTGCCGACCGTCGGGCCGGTGGCCCGACGGTCGGTCAGCGTGACGCGCCCGCGGCGGCCCGCAGTCGTACCTCGGCCCGCCGCTCGGCTGCGGCGTCCGTCTCCGACTTGGCCCGTCCCAGTGCGCGCTCCGCACGCTCGATGTCGATCTCGTCCGCCAGTTCGGCGATCTCGGCGAGGATCGACAGGTTGTCGTCCGCGAACGACAGGAAGCCGCCGTGCACGGCGGCGACGACCGTCCCACCGTCCACGCCGCGGATCGTCACCGGGCCGGACTCCAGCACGCCGAGCAGCGGCTGGTGACCCGGCATGATACCGATGTCACCGGACGAGGTGCGCGCGACGACGATGGTGGCCTCTCCGGACCAGACCTTGCGGTCGGCGGCGACCAGCTCGACGTGCAGCTCAGCCACAACGGCTCCTTGGTTCAGCACCGGCCGGGTACGACCGGTGTCGGGTCAAAGAATAACGGGAGTGCGGGTGGGGGGCGGGCCCGGGCCCGCCCCCCACCCCGAGCCGGGGGCTCAGGAGACTCCCAGCTCCCGCGCGTTGCGCTCCAGGTCGTCGATGCCACCACACATGAAGAACGCCTGCTCGGGGAAGTGGTCGTACTTCCCGTCGGCGATGGCGTTGAACGCGGCGATGGACTCGTCCAGCGGGACGTCCGACCCGTCGATGCCGGTGAACTGCTTCGCCGCGTGGGTGTTCTGCGACAGGAAGCGCTCGATCCGACGGGCCCGGCGGACGGTGAGCTTGTCCTCCTCGCTCAGCTCGTCGATGCCGAGGATCGCGATGATGTCCTGGAGGTCCTTGTACTTCTGCAGGATTCCCTTGACCCGGGTCGCCGTGTCGTAGTGCTCCTGGGTGATGAACCGCGGGTCCAGGATGCGGGACGTGGAGTCCAGCGGGTCCACCGCCGGGTAGATGCCCTTCTCGGAGATGGGCCGGGAGAGCACCGTGGTGGCGTCCAGATGGGCGAAGGTGGTGGCCGGCGCGGGGTCGGTCAGGTCGTCCGCCGGGACGTAGATCGCCTGCATGGAGGTGATCGAGTGGCCACGGGTGGAGGTGATGCGCTCCTGCAGGATGCCCATCTCGTCCGCGAGGTTCGGCTGGTAGCCCACCGCGGAGGGCATCCGGCCGAGGAGCGTGGACACCTCGGAGCCGGCCTGGGTGAAGCGGAAGATGTTGTCGATGAACAGCAGCACGTCCTGCTTCTGCACATCGCGGAAGTACTCCGCCATCGTCAGCGCGGTCAGCGCGACCCGGAGCCGGGTGCCCGGGGGCTCGTCCATCTGCCCGAAGACCAGCGCGGTCTTCTCGAGCACGCCGGACTCGGTCATCTCGTCGATGAGGTCGTTGCCCTCACGCGTGCGCTCACCGACACCGGCGAACACCGACACACCCTCGTGCAGGTTGGCGACACGCATGATCATCTCTTGGATGAGCACGGTCTTGCCCACACCGGCGCCGCCGAAGAGGCCGATCTTCCCGCCGCGGACGTACGGGGTGAGCAGGTCGATGACCTTCAGGCCGGTCTCGAACATCTCGGTCTTCGACTCGAGCTGGTCGAACGCCGGGGCCTTGCGGTGGATCGGCCAGCGCTCCTCGACCTTCAGCGAGGCCCGGTCCACGTTCAGGACCTCACCCAGGCAGTTGAACACCTTGCCCTTGGTGACGTCGCCGACCGGCACCGAGATGGCCGCACCGGTGTCGCTCACCGGCGCCGAACGGACCAGGCCGTCGGTGGGCTGCATGGAGATCGTGCGGACCAGGCCGTCGCCCAGGTGCTGGGCGACCTCCAGGGTCAGCGTCTTCTTGGCGCCCTGCTCCGCCGGGTCGTCGACCTCGACGTGCAGCGCGTTGTAGATGTCCGGCATCGCGTCGACGGGGAACTCCACGTCGACGACCGGGCCGATGACCCGGGCGACGCGGCCCGTCGCCGTGGCCGTCTCAACAGTGGTGGTCATATCCTTCAGTCACTCCCCGCGGCGGCGCCGGCGAGCGCCTCGACGCCGCCGACGATCTCGCTGATTTCCTGGGTGATGTCGGCCTGACGGGCCGCGTTGGCAAGCCGCGTGAGCGACTTGATGAGCTCTTCGGCGTTGTCGGTCGCCGACTTCATGGCTCGACGGGTGGCCGCGTGCTTGGACGCGGCGGCCTGCAACAGCGCGTTGTAGACCCTGCTCTCCACGTACCGGGGCAGCAGGGCGTCCAGCACCCCGTCCGCCGACGGCTCGAACTCGTACAGCGGGAGCAGTTCGCCCTTGCCGGTCGACTCCGGCTCGTCGGCACCCCCCTCCAGGCTCAGCGGCAGCAGCCGGCGGTCCACCGGCGTCTGCGTCAGCATGGAGAGGAACTCGGTGTAGACGATGTACAGCTCGTCCACCCCGCCCTCCGCGGTCTCGGTGGTGAACGCGTCGATCAGCGCCGCGCTCACCTCCTTGGCGTCCGCGTAGGTCGGTGCGTCGGTGAAGCCGGTCCACGACTGCGCGATCGGGCGGTTGCGGAAGCCGTAGTAGCCCACGCCCTTGCGACCGACGACGAAGGACACGACCTCCTTGCCCTGACCGTCCAGCCGCTCGGTGAGCTGCTCCGCCGCCTTGATCACGTTGGAGGTGTAACCACCGGCGAGACCGCGGTCACTGGTGATCAACAGCATGGCGGCCCGGGTCGGGCGCTCGGCCTCCGTGGTCAACGGGTGCCTGGTGGTCGATCCGGTGGCCACCGCGGTCACCGCGCGGGTCAGCTCACTGGCATAGGGGGTGGACGCAGCCACCTGGCGCTGTGCCTTGATGATGCGCGAGGCCGCGATCATCTCCATCGCCTTGGTGATCTTCTTGGTCGCGGTGACGGAGCGGATGCGCCGCTTGTAGACCCGAAGCTGGGATCCCATGGGTCAGCCGGTTCCTTCCGTCACTTGGAGGTGCTGACCTTCGGCGCGTCCTCACCGAGCAACTGGCCGTCCGAGGTCTCGAACTGGCGCTTGAAGGTGGTGACGGCGTCGGTCAGCGCTTCGACGGTCTCGTCGGGCAGCTTGCCGGTCTCGACAATCCCCGTGAGCAGGTCCTTCCGCTCCCGGCCGAGGTAGCCGAGGAACTCCTTCTCGAACCGGGAGATGTCCTCCACCGGCACGTCGTCCATCTGGCCACTGGTGCCGGCCCACAGCGAGACGACCTGCTCCTCGATCGGGTACGGCTGGTACTGGCCCTGCTTGAGCAGTTCCACCATCCGCTTGCCCCGCTCGAGCTGGGCCTTGGAGGCCGCGTCCAGGTCGGAGCCGAAGGCGGCGAACGCCTCGAGCTCGCGGTACTGGGCGAGGTCCACCCGGAGCCGGCCGGTGACCTGCCGCATCGCCCTGAGCTGGGCCGAGCCACCGACCCGGGAGACCGAGATACCGACGTTCAGGGCCGGGCGGATGCCCGCGTTGAACAGGTCGGACTCCAGGAAGCACTGCCCGTCGGTGATGGAGATCACGTTGGTCGGGATGAACGCCGACACGTCGTTGGCCTTGGTCTCCACGACCGGCAGACCGGTCATCGAGCCGGCGCCCATCTCGTCGGAGAGCTTGGCGCACCGCTCCAGCAGCCGCGAGTGCAGGTAGAAGACGTCACCCGGGTACGCCTCGCGACCCGGCGGGCGGCGCAGCAGCAGGGAGACGGCGCGGTAGGCGTCGGCCTGCTTGGACAGGTCGTCGAAGACGATCAGGACGTGCTTGCCGTCGTACATCCAGTGCTGGCCGATGGCCGAGCCGGTGTAGGGCGCCAGGTACTTGAAGCCCGCCGGGTCGGACGCCGGGGCGGCGACGATGGTGGTGTACTCCAGCGCGCCGGCCTCCTCGAGGGCACCGCGCACCGAGGCGATGGTGGAGCCCTTCTGGCCGATGGCCACGTAGATGCAGCGCACCTGCTTGGTGGGGTCACCGGAGCGCCAGTTGTCCCGCTGGTTGATGATCGTGTCGATCGCCAGCGCGGTCTTGCCGGTCTGCCGGTCGCCAATGATGAGCTGGCGCTGACCGCGGCCGATGGGGGTCATCGAGTCCACGGCCTTCAGGCCGGTCTGCAACGGCTCGTGCACGCTCTTGCGCTGCACCACGGACGGCGCCTGGAGTTCCAGGGCGCGCCGACCGCTGGCCTCGATCTCGCCCAGGCCGTCGATCGGGTTGCCCAGCGGGTCAACCACGCGACCCAGGTAGCCCTCGCCGACCGGGACCGAGAGGACCTCGCCCGTGCGGTGGACCGCCTGGCCCTCCTCGATGCCGCTGAACTCACCGAGGATGACGACACCGATCTCGCGCTCCTCGAGGTTGAGGGCGAGGCCGAGGGTGCCGTCCTCGAACTTCAGCAGTTCGTTGGCCATGGCCGAGGGCAGCCCCTCGACCTTGGCGATGCCGTCACCGGCCTCGGTGACGGTACCGACCTCCTCGCGCGAGGCCGCGTCCGGCTTGTACGACTGGACGAAGTTCTCCAGCGCGTCCCGGATCTCCTCCGGCCGGATCGTGAGCTCCGCCATCTGGTGTCCCTGCTCTCCCTAGTTGGGCCCGGGCCGCCGTCACCGGCGACCGCGTGTCTGGCACGGCCCAACCCGGGCCGCATCAATCCATGCTTGTTGAGTTGTGCCGACTTCGGCAGGCCGGGCTCAACCGGCCAGCCGGCGGGCCGCCTCGTCCAGGCGGCTGCTGATCGAGCCGTCGATGACCTCGTCGCCGACCCGCACGCTGATCCCGCCGCGGACCTCGGGGTCCACGTCGAGGTTCAGGTGCACGTCGCGCCCGTACAGCCGGGCCAGGACCGAGCCGAGACGGTCCTTCTGCCCGGAGCTCAGCGGGACCGCCGTGGTCACCACGGCGACCATGCGCCCGCGCCGGGCCGCGGCCAGCCTGGAGTAGTTCTCCAGCCCCACATCCAGGCTAAGGCCACGCGGGTGGGTGACCAGCCTGGTGATCAGCCGTTCCGTGACCGCGTGGGCCTTTCCGCCGAGCAGCGAGCCGATCAGGTCCCCACGGGCGGTGCCGGGAGCCGACCGGTCGGTCAGGGCCTGCCGCAGCTCGGTCGAGGACTGCAGGATCCGGCTGAACCGGAAGAGCTCGTCCTCGACGTCGTCCAGGCGGCCCTCCCGTTCGGCGACGACGAGCTCTGCCGTGACCGACAGCTCCTCGACCGCGTCCGCCAGGTCCCGCGGGCGGGACCAACGGGACCGCACCATGCCGCCCAGCAGGTCCAGGGTCTCCCCCCTGACCTGCCCGGTGAGCAACCGACCCAGCAGGTCGGCCTTGGCCTGCCCGTCCTGGGCCGGGTCCGTCAGGAAGCGCCGCAGCGCCACCTCACGGTCGAGCAGGCGCCCGAAGGAAGCCAGCTCGCTGGCGACCGCCCCGGCGTCCACCGAGGTGTTGTCGGTGAGCGCGTCGAGCCGCTCGCGTGCGGCGGCCAGCGCCTCACGACTCGCGCCGTTCATGCCTCACGCTCCCCGTCTCGCGGCGACCTCATCGCCTGACGCCTTCCTCGGCCCGCTCCTCGAGCTCGCCGAGGAACCGGTCGATGATGCGGCTCTGCCGGGCGTGGTCCTCGAGGGACTCGCCGACGATCCGGCCGGCCAAGTCGGTGGCCAGCCGGCCCACGTCCTGGCGCAGCGCCTGCGCCGCCTGCTTGCGGTCGGCCTCGAGCTGGGTGTGGCCGGCCTCGATGATGGCTTCCTTCTGCCGCTGGCCCTCGGCGCGCATCTCCGCGATGAGCGCCGCGCCCTGCTCCTGCGCCTCCTGGCGCAGGCGCGCGGCCTCGTGCCGCGCGTCGGCGAGCTGGGCGCGGTATTCCTCCAGCACCCGCTGGGCCTCGGCCTGAGCCTCGTCGGCCTTCTCGATACCGCCCTCGATGGCTTCCCGCCGCTCGTCCAACACCTTGTTGATGCTGGGCACGAGCTTGGCGTAGAAGAGCCAGAAGACGATCCCGAAGGCGAGCAGACCGACGACGAGCTCCGGAATCTCGGGGACTAGAGGATTCTGCTCTTCCTCTGACGCCATGTGCAGGAGATTCACGTCTGGACCTTCCGTCTGTTTTGGCCGTGTGAATGGGCCTACCGGTCGTCCCGGATCACTTGCCGAAGACGAACGGCATGACGATGCCGATCAGGGCGAGCGCCTCGCAGAGCGCGAAGCCGAGGATCTGGTTCTGCCGGATCAGGCCGGCGGCCTCGGGCTGACGGGCCAGGGCCTGGGTGCCGTTACCGAAGATGATGCCGACACCGATGCCGGGGCCGACGGCGGCCAGGCCGTAGCCGATCGAGGCGACGGAGCCGTGGATGCCGTCGGCGGCGAGGGTCTGGAGAGCGGACATGCCGTTTCTTCCTTCTTCTTCACGGGGCCGGTGGGGTTTGGCCACCGGACGTTCTGGGTGCGGGTGTGTGGTGGATCAGTGGTCGGCGTGCAGGGCACCCTCGATGTAGGTGCAGGCCAGCAGGACGAAGACGTACGCCTGCAACGCCTGGATGAAGAGCTCGAACATGGTCATCACCACGACCATGACGAACGACACCCCCGCGTAGGCGATACCGATGCCGTTGAGCAGGTACCAGCTTGCGATGGTGAAGATCAGCAGCAGCAGGTGGCCGGCGAACATGTTGGCGAAGAGCCGCACCGCGTGGGTGAACGGCCGGACCAGCACGTTCGACAGGAACTCGATCGGGATCAGCAGGGGGTAGATCGCCTTGGGCAGCCCCGGCATGTAGCACAGGTTCTTGATGCCGCCCACGAAGCCGTGGCGCTTGAAGTTGATCGACATCCAGGTGAGCCAGACCACGCCCGCCAGGCCCGCCGGGAAGGCGATGAGCGAGGGCACTGGGAACTGGGCGAGCGGGACGACCGACCAGATGTTCATGATCCAGATGAAGAAGAACATCGAGACGATGAAGGGGACGTACTTCTCGCCCTCCTTCTTGCCGATCGTCTCGTAGACGATCCCCCGCCGGACGAAGTCGTACCCCGCCTCGCCGACCATCTGGAGCTTGCCCGGGACCACCTTCGGCTTGGCGAACGCCGCCCAGAAGAAGCCGCACACCACCAGCGTCGAGAGCAGCGCCAGCAGCATCGGCTTGTTGAACTCGAATCCGCCGACCTCGAACATCGGCTTGAAGAGGAAGGAGCTCAGGCCGGGTGAGGGGAAACCGCAACCGTCGAAGATGTGGCAGTCGGTCTCGAAGGCGAGCATCTGGTCAGCACTCACCGCGAGCTCCTTCGGCATAACGCATGGGTACGGCTACCTCGATGTGTCGGCGCGGCGCGAGCCGCGGAGCGGCACTGGACAGGTCGTGCGGATAGGGAGGGACCGAGGGGCCCGAAAGGCGCATGCGAAAGCGTGGGCCGCCGCCGTCCCGGATGAACGATCCGGGCACAGCGACTGCCCTCGCTCGCTGAGCCGTAGTTGGCACCGGACGATAGCAGGCGCCGGAGATCTTCCCGACACGACCCCTGGTTGTCATGTCCGGGGCTCCGTGAGCTTGGCCGGCCCGTCGGCCCCGGAAGCCGGGTCCACGTACAGGATCTTGGCCTTCATGTGCCCCCGCGCCTGGGCCGCGACCCAGGCCACCGTGCAGCCGATCAGGGTGAACGCGAACGCCTTGGGGTTGAACGCCTCGGTGTCCTTCACCAGCGCGAGCACGATCGCCAACAGCAGGAGCTGCGTGGTGTAGACCAGCATTCCCATCGCCTGGAAGAGGTGCGGCAGCGACCTGGCTGACCGCTGGAGGGCGACGAGCCCCGCGGAGAAGAACGCGAGCACCAGCACCAGGCCGAAGGCCGCGCCGATGGCCCCCTTGCTCCCGGCCACGGCCACCGAGATCCCGATGGCGACGACGCCGACGGCAGCGGTGGGAACAGCGGCGCTCAGCAGGATCCGGGCGTCGTTGGACTGCATGCGGGCAGCTCCGGCGGGTTGGAGGACAGCGGTACTCACGTGACTGACAGTGACGAAGGGGCGGGGAACACCGATCGACGAGCGAGGCACAGCCCGAGGTGGAACTCGAGGCGCACTCCCGGTGGCGAATGGCCGTTCCGTGTGGTCTTTCGGCGCTACCCCTGGTGTTCGTGAACGGTATCACAAACTATTTGATGAGAGCTTTACCTGCCAGATGTGCTCCCTGTCACACGATCCGGCTCTTGCCAACGGGTTCGCGCCAGTGGCGGGACAATGCCTCCGCTACCCCTCTCCCCCCTGCGTTCCCGCCGCGGAGTGCGCGTGGGGGCGGTTCGCGGACCTGTGCCGGCCGCCCATCGCGGTGGCTCCGTTGAGTGACGGCTGCTCTGTCGGCGACGCCTCGCCCAGCCGCCGGGCCGCCCGGCCTCGCCCGGCCCGGTAACGGGGCGGAACGAACGAATGTGACCACTCTGGGGCCTTGGGCCGAAACCTCGGCATCAACAGCACAACGAGACCGATCGCGCACAGGACAATACCGACCAGTGGTAGCACGGTGGAGTTGGACTGCACGGAGAACGCGACGGTGCCGAGGGCGATCAGTGCCGACCAGAAGTACATGATCAACACGGCCCTGCTGTGCGAGTGCCCGATCTCCAACAGCCGGTGGTGCAGGTGCTGCTTGTCCGCGGCGAACGGGGACTTGCCGTTCCAGGTGCGGCGGACCACTGCCAGCACCAGGTCGGTCATGGGCACCGCGATCAGCGCCAACGGCAGCAGTAGCGGGATGTAGACCGGGACCATCTCGTAGACCGCCTCGGTCTGCGAGCCGTTGGCCTCGTTCACCAGGTCGTCGTAGTTGACCTGACCGGTGACCGAGATCGCCGAGGCGGAGAGCATCAGACCGATCAACATCGATCCGGAATCGCCCATGAAGATGCGGGCGGGGTGCAGGTTGTGCGGCAGGAAGCCCAGGCACATGCCGATGAGGATGGCGCTGAAGAGCGTCGCCGGCGCGGCCGACTCGATGTTGTGGCCGAACCACAGACGGTAGGCGTAGGCGAAGAACGCGATGGCGGCGATGCACACCATGCCCGAGGCCAGCCCGTCCAGGCCGTCCACGAAGTTCACCGCGTTGATGGTGACCACCACCAGCGCCACGGTGAGCAGGGTGGACTGGATCGGCGTCAGGGTGAGCTGGCCGATCCCCGGCACCGGCAGGGACAGGATCTGCAGGCCCTGCAGGACCATCACGCCGGCGGCCACCATCTGCCCGCCGAGCTTGATCAGCGCGTCCACGCCCCACTTGTCGTCCAGCACCCCGAGCAGCCAGATCAGCCCGGCCCCGGACAACAGCGCCCGGGGCTCGTCGGTCTCGGTGAAGACCGTTCCGATGTGGGGGAGTTCCGAGGCGACCAGGAGACCCACGCACAGCCCCCCGAACATCGCGATGCCGCCCAGCCTGGGGGTCGGCTCCCGGTGCACGTCCCGTTCCCGGATCTCCGGCATCGCCTTGGCGGCGATGGCGAACTTCCGGACCGGTCCGGTGAGCAGGTAGGTGACGGCCGCGGTCACCAGGAGGGTCAGCAGGTACTCACGCACGGCGGCCCCTCGTCCGGGGTGACTGGTCTCGCTGCGTCCTCACGGATCACACCCTATGCGTGTGGCTCAGGTCACCGCGAACGCCGAAACGACCGTGCCGGCCGACGTTCGGGTGACGGTCAGGAGCAGAAGTGGACAAAATTGCGCACCTGGATGGGGCGGGACGGGACGCCGCTCCCTCGGGGCACCGCACCCGCGGGCTCGGCGCCGCACTGGCCCCGGAGCAACCGCACTGCAAGGAACAGGACGGAAACCAACGGGACTCGGACGATTCACTGCTCGAAACGGACAGAAACCAAAGCGGACGAGACAACGGACGGCCACCGACGGTACTGAGGCTGACAGTGCGGAGACGCGTGAGACGGGGACGGACAGGGCACCGAGGAAGACTCCTGGGCCCGGCGAACGGTTGCACCCGTCGGGACGTCGCCGGAACGGGACACCTGGCCACCGCGGACGGTGACGGTGCCATGACCCGACGTGGTGAGCGTACCGGGGACCCCCACCCGAGTGCCTGGCGGGTCCCCGTAGCGGCTCGGGTGCGCCGTGGCCACCGAGTCCCCCGGGGCGTCACCCTAGCGCCGCCACGGCACGGCCACGGGGCCGGAGACACCCGTCAACGCGGTCACCACCGGGTCGAGGGCGTGGTAGATCTCGTCGCCACAGTTGCGGAAGACCGTCAGCGGCGCCCCGTACGGGTCGTACACCTCGTCCGCGTCCGGGGTGGGGGCCATCAGCCACCCGCGCAGCGCCGCCGCCGCCCGGACCAGGGAGCGGGCCCGGGCGATCACCCCGCCGTCCTGGGGGAGCGTGGCCGGGTCTATGGCCCGCACCAGCCGGGTGAACTCCTTGAGGGTGAACGTGCGCAGGCCCGCCGCGTGCCCCATGGAGATCACCTGGGCGCGGTGGTCCCGGGTCGCGGTCAACACCAGGTCGGCCTCGACCACGTGGTCGTCGAGCAGCTCCCGTCCGGTGAAACCGTCCGGGTCCGCCCCGTACTCGGTGAGCACCGCGGCGGCGTGGCTCTCCATGGGGGCACCCTCGTGCCCCCAGGTCCCGGCGCTCTCCACCACGATCCCGGCCGCTCCCTCGCCGAGCCGCAGGTGTAGTTCGTGCCTGGTCAGCCGCTCGGCGATGGGTGAGCGGCAGACGTTGCCGGTGCACACGTGCAGGATGCGGAAACAGTCGTACGAGGGAGTGTGGCCTGGTATGCCCCGCTGGGGCCCCGCGGTCCCACCCGGCGGCCGGTGGGGCCCGGTCAACTGGCCGCCCCCGTGCCCGGTACCACCGCGCGCAGCTCCTCCAGCGAGATGGCTCCCTGGCGCAGCAGCACCGGGACCCGACCGGTCACATCGACGATGGACGAAGGGACGATGTCCGGGGTCGGTCCCCCGTCGAGGTACACGGAGACGGCGTCGCCGAGCATCTCCTGGGCCGTGTCGCAGTCCTGCGGGGCCGGGCGCCCGGTGGCGTTGGCACTGCTGACCGCCATCGGGCCGGTCTCGGTGAGCAGCTCGATCGCCACCGGGTGCAACGGCATGCGCACCGCGACGGTGCCACGGGTGTCACCCAGGTCCCAGCGCAGCGACGGCTGGTGCTTGGCCACCAGGGTCAGCGCGCCGGGCCAGAACGCGTCCACCAGCTCCCAGGCCTGCTCGGAGAAGTCGCTGACCAGGCCGTGCAGCGTGTTCGGGGAGCCGACGAGGACCGGGGAAGGCATGTTCCTGCCGCGGCCCTTGGCCTCGAGCAGGTCACCCACGGCCTCGGCGGAGAAGGCGTCGGCGCCAACGCCGTAGACGGTGTCCGTGGGCAGCACCACCAGCTCGCCGCGGCGGACCGCGGAGGCGGCCTCGCGCAGGCCGATGGAGCGGTCGGACGCGTCGGAGCAGTCGTAGCGGCGTGCCATCAGGGGGCCTCCTTGGCTGTGTTGCGGCGCGCTCGCCCAAGGCGAGCGCTGGTACCCGGCGCGACATTGTGACGCGTGCGCCGCCGAACGTACGCACCCGGCGGTGTCGCTCCTGGTCGAGCGGTCACGGCTGCCTCGCTCCCTCCTCGTCGTCGCCCGTGCCACCCGCGGTCACGGCACGGCCCTGCGGGCCGTGGTGAACCTGGGCCGGTTGTTCAGGTCCCGGTGGTCGGCGGCGTCGGTCCAGCCGGCGTCCTCGTTGAAGATCCACGGAACCTGACCGCCCTGGGTGTCGGCGTGCTCCACCACCACCACGCCGCCGGGGCGCAGCAGGCGGCGGGCGGTGCGCTCCAGGCCACGGATGGTGTCGAGGCCGTCCTGCCCGGAGAACAGCGCGAGCTCCGGGTCGTGGTCGCGGGCCTCGGGGGCGACGTTCTCCCACTCCTCGAGCGGAACGTACGGCGGGTTGCTGATCACCAGGTCCACCTGGCCGTCGAACCCGGGCAGGGCGTGCAGCGCGTCCTGGTGGTGGAGCACGACCCGGGAGCCGGCGACGTTCCGACGGGCCCACGCCAGTGCCCGCTCGTCCAGCTCCACCGCGTGCACGGTGCTCCGCGGCACCTCCTGGGCGAGCGCGAGGGCGATCGCCCCCGACCCGGTGCACAGGTCCACGACCAGCGGCTCGGCCACGTCCATGGCCCGCAGGGCGTCTATCGCCCAGCCCACCACCGACTCGGTCTCCGGCCGGGGGACGAACACACCGGGGCCGACCCGTAGCTCCAGGTAGCGGAAGAAGGCCCGCCCGGTGATGTGCTGGAGCGGTTCCCTGGCCTCCCGGCGGGCCACCGCCTCCCAGTACCTGGCGTCGAAGTCGGCGTCCGGCACGGTGTGCAGTTCCCCGCGTTTGACCCCGTGCACGTAGGCGGCCAGTTCCTCCGCGTCGAACCGTGGCGACGGCACGCCGGCGTCGGCCAGCCGCTGGGTGGCCTGTGCCACCTCTGCGAGCAGCAGGTTCACGTCACGCCTCCTCGCGCAGTCGGCCGGCGCCGGACGGCGCCCTCACTGGGCGGCGGCGAGTTTGGCCGCGGAGTCCGCGTCCACACACGCCTGGATCACCGGGTCGAGCTCACCGTCCAGCACCTGGTCAAGGTTGTACGCCTTGAAGCCCACCCGGTGGTCCGAAATGCGGTTCTCCGGAAAGTTGTAGGTGCGGATCCGCTCGGAGCGGTCCACCGTGCGGACCTGGCTGCGGCGGGCGTCCGACGCCTCCCGGTCCGCCTCCTCCTGCGCCGCGGCCAGCAGCCGGGCCCGCAGGATGCGCAGCGCCTGCTCCTTGTTCTGCAACTGGCTCTTCTCGTTCTGGCACGAGACCACGATGCCGGTGGGCAGGTGGGTGATCCGCACGGCCGAGTCGGTGGTGTTGACGGACTGGCCGCCGGGCCCGGACGAACGGTAGACGTCGATCCGCAGGTCGTTGGGGTTGATCTCCACCTCGACGTCCTCCGCCTCGGGCATCACCAGCACCCCGGCTGCCGAGGTGTGGATGCGGCCCTGGGACTCGGTCGCGGGGACCCGCTGGACCCGGTGGACCCCGCCCTCGTACTTCAGCCGGGCCCACACACCGGCCCCGGGCTCGACCTGGCCGCGGGACTTCACCGCCACCGAGACGTCCCGGTAGCCCCCGAGGTCCGACTCGTTGGCGTCGAGGAGCTCGGTGCGCCAGCCGACGCGCTCGGCGTACCGCAGGTACATCCGCAGCAGGTCGCCGGCGAACAGGGCGGACTCCTCGCCGCCCTCCCCCGCCTTGATCTCCAGGATGACGTCCTTGTCGTCGCTGGGGTCGCGGGGGACGAGCAGCAGCCGCAGCCGGTCGGTCAGCTCCTCGTTGCGCTGCTGGAGCGTCTTGACCTCGACGGCGAACTCGGGGTCCTCCGCCGCGAGCTCGCGGGCCGTCTCGATGTCCTCGCCGGTGCTCTGCCAGTCACGGTAGGTCGTCACGATGGGCGTCAGCTCGGCGTAGCGCTTGTTCAGCCTGCGCGCCTCGGCCTGGTCGGTGTGGAGCGCCGGGTCGGCCAGCCGCTGCTCCAGGAGGGCGTGCTCGCCGATCAGGTCCTGGACCGCCTCGAACATGGTTGTGGGCTCCCCTTCGCTTGCGCCGCTGTGGTGGGAGGTGGGACTGGTCGCACGGGTGGTGCGGACGCCGGATCGGGACGACAAAGCGCCGGTCCGGTCACCCGTGGGCTGGGCTGACCGAGAACCGGCGCTTGACGGTCGCTACTTCTTGGCGGCCTTCGCGTTCTTGCCGAACCGCGCCTCGAACCGGGCCACCCGGCCACCGGTGTCGAGGATCTTCTGCTTGCCCGTGTAGAACGGGTGGCACTGCGAGCAGATGTCGGCACGGATCTGGCCGCCCTTGGCAGTGCTACGGGTGGTGAAGGAGGCACCACAGGTGCAGGTGACCTGGGTCTCCACGTACTCGGGGTGAATATCGGGCTTCACGGGCTCTCCAAATGTCAGGGAGGGCACCGGGTCGAGCGGCCGGCTGCCGCACGTGAACCGGGGCCGACGCACCAGTTTGCCAGTACAGGTACGCATGGATCAAAACAGGTCCCGGCCGGGGGTTATTCCGCCGTTCCGGGGACCTCACCGGAACCGGGGAACCCCGCCCCAGGTGGGCGCGGGCCGGTGGGCGGTCAGCGCGGTACGGGCGCGAGCCGGGAGGTCACCGGCGGGTGGGGGTCGGTCCTGGCCGGCTCGGGCCTGGCGTTCAGCGCCGACTCGGGCACGGGGCGGTCCGCCCGGAGCGCGGCCCACACCTGGCGGGCCTGTGGGCCGCGGGGGACCAGTCGGTTGGGGTCGGCGGAGTCGTAGTCGACCGGCAGGACCATGGTGGTGAGCCGGTCCGACTTGATCCCCCCGAGGTCGTCGGCGAGGTCGGTGACCCCCTTCACGGAGGCGATCTCCGAGTCGGTGGTCAGGGCCCCGGAGGCGGCGTCGGCGACCCGGTACAGCTTGGCCGGGTTGGTGAGCAGCCTGCGGTCGTGCACCTTGTTCAGCAGTGCGGTGAGGAAGCGCTGCTGGAGCTCGATCCGGGCCAGGTCACTGCCGTCGCCCACGCCGTGCCTGGTGCGGACGAAGCTGAGCGACTCCTCGCCGTCGAGGTGGTGGGTGCCGGCGGGCAACCTCAGTTTGCTGTCCCGGTCGTCGATGGGCTTGCGGGTGGTGACGGTCACCCCACCCAGGGCGTCCACCAGCTTCTTGAAGCCGGCGAAGTCCATCTCCAGGTAGTGGTCCATGCGGATTCCGGTCATCGCCTCCACGGTCTTGACCGAGCAGGCGGGGCCCCCGACCCGGTAGGAGTCGTTGAACATCACACGTTGCCGGGCCGGCGTGTGTCCGCCCCCCGGGCGACGGCAGGACGGGCGGTCCACCAGGGTGTCCCGCGGGATGCTCACCACGGTGGCCTCCTTGTGGCCGGCGGCCACGTGCACCACCATCGCGGTGTCCGCCCGGGCACCGGACGCCCGCCCGTACCTGGCGTTCTGCCCGGCCCTTGAGTCCGATCCCAGGATCAGCAGGTCCATGGTGCCGTTGGGCACGTCCCGGGGGCGGTCGCCGCCGAGCTGGCCGTCGATGTCGATGCCCTCGAGGTTGCCGCTGAACAGGATGTGGAGCAGGGCCACCACCCCGGCCACCAGCAGCACCACACCGATGAGCAGCCAGGTCAGCACCCTCAGGACACGCCGGAGCCGACGGGACCCGGCGCCTTCGCGCCCCGGCCCGACTCTCTCCTCACCACCGCCCCGCTGTGCCATCGGCTCCTCGGTTGCTGCCGGTCAGATGTTCCTCTCCCGGGTTCCCCCGAACGCGGCGGCGAAGCACGGCGTGTCGAAATGACGAACGGGGGCGGGGTCCACAGGCCTGGTGGCCTGCGGACCCCGCCCCCGGAACGCTCGATCGCGCGGCGGGACGACGTCAGTCGTTGTTGCCCATGCCGGGCGTCGTCTTGGCGATCTGCATCAGGAACTCGGCGTTGCTCTTGGTCTGCTTCATCCGGTCCAGCAGCAGCTCGATGGCCTGCTGCTGGTCCAGGGCGTGCAGCACCCGGCGGAGCTTCCAGACGATGTTCAGCTCCTCGCCCGTCATCAGGATCTCCTCCTTGCGGGTGCTGGACGCGTCCACGTCCACCGCGGGGAAGATCCGCTTGTCGGCGAGCTTCCGGTCGAGCTTGAGCTCCATGTTGCCGGTGCCCTTGAACTCCTCGAAGATCACCTCGTCCATCCGCGAGCCGGTCTCGACCAGCGCGGTGGCCAGGATGGTCAGCGAGCCGCCGTCCTCGATGTTGCGCGCCGCACCGAAGAACCTCTTCGGCGGGTAGAGGGCGGTGGAGTCCACACCACCGGACAGGATCCGGCCGGACGCCGGGGCCGCCAGGTTGTACGCACGGCCCAGACGGGTGATGTTGTCCAGCAGGACCACCACGTCGTGACCGAGCTCCACCAGCCGCTTGGCCCGCTCGATCGCGAGCTCGGCGATGGTGGTGTGGTCCTCGGCGGGCCGGTCGAAGGTCGAGGAGATGACCTCGCCCTTGACCGCGCGCTGCATGTCGGTGACCTCTTCCGGACGCTCGTCGACCAGGACGACCATCAGGTGGCACTCGGGGTTGTTGCGGGTGATCGCGTTGGCGATCGACTGCATGATCGTGGTCTTGCCGGTCTTCGGCGGGGCCACGATCAGCCCGCGCTGTCCCTTGCCGATCGGTGTCACCAGGTCGATGATCCGGTTGATCAGGCCGCCGGGGTCGGTCTCCAGGCGCAGCCGCTCCTGCGGGTACAGCGGGGTGAGCTTGTTGAACTCGGGACGGCCACGGCCGCTCTCCGGCGCCATGCCGTTGACGGAGTCCAGCCGCACCAGGGCGTTGAACTTCTCCCGGCGCTCGCCCTCCCGGGGCTGACGCACCGCACCGGTGACGTGGTCACCCTTGCGGAGCCCGTTCTTGCGGACCTGGGCCAGCGACACGTACACGTCGTTCGGCCCGGGCAGGTAGCCCGAGGTGCGGATGAACGCGTAGTTGTCCAGGATGTCCAGGATGCCGGCGACCGGGATCAGGACGTCGTCGTCGGCGACCTGCGGCTCGTTGGCGAAGTCCTCGCGTCCGCGGCGACCCCGACGGTCGCGGTAGCGGCCCCGGCGGCGGCGTCCGCCGCCCTCGAAGTCCTCGTCGTCCTGGGCCTGCGGTCCCTGCTGGCGGTCCCGCTGACGGCCCTCGCCGCCCTCGCCGGCGCCGTCGCCCGCCTTGCGGCGGTCACGCTGGCCGCCGCGCTCCCCGCGCTCCCCGCGCTCCCCGCGCTCGCCGCGGTCCCGGCGGTCGTTCTTCTGGCCCCGACGGCCGTCCTGGCGGTCCTCGCCGGTCCTGGCGCCCTCCGCCGCCCTGCCCTCGGCGCCGTCCGTGGCCGCGGCGGCCCTGGTGTCCTGGCCGGACTCACGGGACTCCCTGCCCTGGCCGGTCTCCGCCTCGGCGGTCACCGTCTCGGGCGAGCCGCTGGGGGCGGTGGCCCGACGGCGGCGTCGTTCCACCGGCGCCTCGTCGGACTGGGGCTGACCGGGGATGTCGATCTGCTGCTGGGTGGTGGTGTCCACCGCGACCGCGGTGTCCCCGGTGCGTGCCCGTGAGGTGGCCCGGCGCTTGGGCTTCTCGGCGGCCGGCTCGGCGGCGCCCTTGTCGGACGCGGCGCGCTCGGCCACGTTGTTGGTGGTGGCCTTGTCGGACGCGGCCTTCCCGGCCGTACCGTCGGACGCCGCCTTGGACGCGGTCTCGGCGCCGCCGAGCGTGGCCTGCTTCTCCTTGATCACCTCAATGAGCTGGCTCTTGCGCATGCGGGCGGTGCCGCTGATGCCAAGGCGGGAGGCAAGCTGCTGGAGCTCCGCCAGGACCATGCCGTTAAGGCCGGTGCCCGATCGGCGGCGCCTGGGGGCGGCACCGGTGGCGGGAGCGGCGGGAGCGTCCGGGGTGGGCGCGGCGTCCGGGCGCACGCCCATCAGATCGGTGGTGTCGCTCACGAAGGGTCCTTCCCTGGAGCGGGCGTCGGCCTGTCTGGCTCGGCGACCGGTTGTGCTGTCCGGATCTGCCACTTGTCGGTGCAGGTCCGGGCGGAGTGGTCCGCCCTACGGCGGTCAGAGGATTCCCTGCCGATCTTGGACGGAAAGGCAGGCGGCGCGAAGTCCGTCGTCGTCACTCGCGCCGTTCCGGTACTGGACAGCCAGCGCCACACAGGCAGGATGCGCAGGTGGTGGGGTGGTTCCCGGAGAGTGACGGTCCCGGTTCTTTGAGGTCACTCCCACGTTTGGGAGGCCAGTGCTGGCCACTCCGGTGCTGGGTGCTCCAGTACTGAGGATTCCAGTTCTGAAGATTCCCATGCCAGAGATTGCGATACCGGAGATTCCCAAGTTGGACACTCCGGCACCTGGATTACCAGTGCTGGGGATACCTCTGAAGTCGGGACACTGAGCACTGCGCCTCTTAGGGCGCCTGGTGCCGACATGAGGTTAACACTACAGGATCCGGCAAACATTCCCCCTCTCCCCAGCCGCTTTTCGTGTCGTGTGGCGGCTGGTTCTCCCGGCGCCCACGGCAACCTCGGGGGCTTGCGTTCCCGTACCCGATGGCTGTTCAAACCCCCTGGTCACGGTCTCGCCTCCCCCCGCGTCGCTCCGGCGACCGGACGTCCGATGGCTTTTCCCATGGCTGTGCTGACCTGCTCCGGCGCACGGCGCCGGTCATGCCCCCAACGGGAGGACACTCGCTCCCGTCAAGTCCAGTTGGAGTCGGTGCGCGGCCCAGCCGTCCCCGGCGAGCGCGGCCACCTTCTCGGCTGTCCCGTCCTCGGCGAACGCCAGCACCGTGGGCCCGGCGCCCGAGATCACCGCGGGCACCCCCTCGTCACGCAGCGCCGTCACCAGCGCCACGCTGTGTGGCATCGCCGGTGCGCGGTACTCCTGGTGGATGCGGTCCTCGGTGGCGGCGAACAACAGCTCCGGGCGGCGCGACAGGGCTTCCACCAGGAGCGCGGCGCGCCCCGCGTTGGCGGCGGCGTCCACGTGCGGCACGGTCCGCGGCAGCAGGCCCCGGGCGGTCTCGGTGGCCAGCTCGGCGGCCGGCACGAACACCACGGGAGCCACCGCGGAAGCCGGCTCGAGGCGCACCGCGCGGGCCGCACCGTGCTCGGTCCAGGCGATGGTGAACCCCCCGAGGAGGCAGGCCGCCACGTTGTCCGGGTGCCCCTCGAGCTCCCCCGCGAGCTCGAGCAGCCCCGCGTCGTCGAGCCGCTCGGAGCCGCCTATGGTGACCGCCCGGGCCGCCACGATGCCCGCGCAGATCGCCGCCGAGGACGACCCCAGGCCGCGGCCGTGCGGAACCCGGTTGGCGCACACCACCTCGAGGCCGCGGGGCTGGCCGCCGAGCAGGTCGAACGCGGTGCGGAGCGCCCTGACCACCAGATGTCGCTCATCCCTGGGCAGGGTCTTGGCGCCCTCCCCCGCGATGTCGACGTGGAGTCCGGAGTCCGCCACGCGGACCACCACGTCGTCGTACAGACCCAGCGCGAGGCCGCAGGCATCGAAGCCTGGGCCGAGGTTCGCGCTGGTCGCGGGCGTGCGCACCCGGACTGCGGCGGCGCGGAACGCGGGACCGGCCATACGCTGTGGACTCTCCTCGTAGGAATCTGCCATTCCGCCCCGTCCACCAGGTGCGGGACGGAACACACCGGGACACCCGGTGATCCGGGGTACTGCTGTGCTGCCGGGAGGCTGCCGGAACCTGATGTGTGCGGAACCTGAACTGAGCGGATGGCGAAGCAACCCCCGAGCCCCCGGCCGGGTGGTCCGTGACGGCGGAACAAGCCGCCGGATGCCCACAGCTTATCGAAGAGAGGTTCCGACGCGACATACGGCGCACGAACGGCGCATCCTGCGTGTCGTGTGCTACCCCGTGCTCCTTCCGGCAACTGTCCAGCTCGCACCGGCGTTTTGGCCGGTGATGAGCGTTGCTGTAGCGGGTCACAAGCCCGGCGAAAGGCTTTTCCGGGGCGCCACTCAGCCGGGGCCGGCGGGCGGTCAGCCCAGGCCGAGCTGCTTGGCCGCGGTGTCGGCGTCCACCGGCACGGTGATCGGCTGCGGCGCGCCGCTCACCGCCCAGTCCGGGTCCTTGAGCCCGTTCCCGGTCACCGTGCACACGATCCGCTGGCCCGGCTCGACCCGGCCCGCCTCGGCGGCCGCGAGCAGACCGGCTGCGCTCGCCGCGGAGGCCGGCTCCACGAAGACGCCCTCACGGGACGCCAGCAGGCGGTACGCCGAGAGGATCTGACGATCCGTCACAGCTTCGATCAGCCCCCCGGACGCGTCCCTGGCCTCCTCGGCCAGCCGCCACGAGGCCGGGTTGCCGATCCGGATCGCGGTGGCGATGGTCTGCGGGCTGGCGACCGGCTTCCCGTTCACGATCGGAGCGGCCCCCGCCGCCTGGAACCCCCACATCCGGGGGGTGCGGCTGGCCACGCCGTCCGCGGCGTACTCCCGGTACCCCTTCCAGTAGGCGGTGATGTTCCCGGCGTTCCCCACCGGCAGCAGGTGCAGGTCAGGGGCGTCCCCGAGGGCGTCCACCACCTCGAAGGCCGCCGTCTTCTGCCCCTCGATCCGCACCGGGTTGACCGAGTTCACCAGGGCCACCGGGTAGCGCTCCGACAGGCCGCGCGCCAGGGTCAGGCAGTCGTCGAAGTTCCCGTCCACCTCCAGGATGCGCGCCCCGTGCACCAGTGCCTGCCCCATCTTGCCCGGCGCGATCTTGCCGCGGGGCACCAGCACCGCGCACACCATCCCCGCCCGTACGGCGTACGCCGCGGCCGACGCGGAGGTGTTCCCGGTGGACGCGCAGATCACCGCCTGCGCCCCGGCCTCCTTGGCCGCGGAGATCGCCATCGTCATCCCGCGGTCCTTGAACGAGCCGGTCGGGTTGGCGCCCTCCACCTTCAGGTACACCTCGCACCCGGTGCGCTCGCTCAGCACCTGCGCCCTGACCAGTGGCGTCCCACCCTCGCCCAGGGTGACCACGGGGGTGTCCGGGGTCACCGGCAACCGGTCCCGGTACTCCTCGATGACTCCGCGCCACTGGTGGGGGCCACGCCCCGGGCCCACCTCGCTGGGCCTGCCGACAACCGCGTTCACTTGGGCTGCTCTCCTTCTACGCGCATGATGCTGGCCACGCCCCGTACGGTGTCCAACCGCCGCAGCGCCGCGACGGTCCCGGACAGGGCCGCGTCCGACGCCCGGTGCGTCACCACGACGAGCGACGCCTCTCCGCCCCGAACCTGCTGACGCACCGTGTCGATGGACACCCCGTGCTCGGCGAAGACCGTGGCGACCTGGGCGAGGACCCCCGCCCGGTCCGCCACGTCCAGGCTGACGTGGTAACGGGTCACCACGTCGCCCATCGGGCGCACCGGGAGCCTGGCGTACGCCGACTCCCCCGGCCCC
Source organism: Wenjunlia vitaminophila DSM 41686 (assembly GCF_000380165.1). Classification (GTDB taxonomy): domain Bacteria; phylum Actinomycetota; class Actinomycetes; order Streptomycetales; family Streptomycetaceae; genus Wenjunlia; species Wenjunlia vitaminophila. The sequence continues at coordinate 26,326 of NZ_KB904663.1, read as the reverse complement.
GTGGTCCCGTTCAGCTTGTTCCGGCACACCGCCACCAGGTCCCCGAGCACCGCGCTCGCGGTCGGCGCGCCGCCGGCGCCCGGCCCGTAGAACATCAGCCGGCCGGCGGCCTCGGCCTCGACGAACACCGCGTTGTACGCCTCGCGGACGCTGGCCAGCGGGTGGCTCAGCGGGATCATCGCCGGGTGCACCCTGGCCGTCACCGAGGCGCCGTCCGCGGTCCGCTCGCAGATCGCCAGCAGCTTCACCACGCAGCCCATCTCCCGGGCACTGGCGATGTCCGCCGCGGTGACCTCGGTGATCCCCTCACGGTGCACGTCCGCGGCCGTCACCCGGGTGTGGAAGGCGATGCCGGCGAGGATGGCCGCCTTGGCGGCGGCGTCGAAGCCCTCCACGTCGGCGGTCGGGTCGGCCTCGGCGTAGCCCAGGGTGGTGGCCTCGTCCAGCGCCTCGGAGTAGCCGGCGCCGGTGGTGTCCATCCGGTCCAGGACGAAGTTGGTGGTGCCGTTGACGATGCCGAGCACCCGGTTGACCGTGTCCCCGGCGAGCGACTCGCGCAGCGGCCGGATCAGCGGGATCGCCCCGGCGACCGCGGCCTCGTAGTACAGGTCCACGCCGTGTTTCACCGCGGCGGCGTGCAGCGCGGCACCGTCGGCGGCGAGCAGGGCCTTGTTCGCGGTGACCACGCTGGCGCCGTGCTCCATGGCGGTGGTGATCAGCTCACGGGCCGGCTCGATGCCCCCGATGACCTCCACGGCGACGTCGATGTCGTCGCGTTTGACCAGTTCGACCGCGTCCGCGGTGATCAGCTCGGGGGGCACCCCCGGTCGGGACCGGTTCGGCCGGCGGACCGCCACCCCGGCGAGCTCCACCGGGGCGCCGATGCGGGCGGCGAGGTCGTCCCGTTGCGTCGCCATGATGCGCGCCACCTCTGAGCCGACGACTCCACAGCCCAGCAGCGCCACCCTCAGCGGTCGCGTACGCATATCCGACCTCGCCTCTTCACCGTCATGGGTCAGTTCCAGTCTCGTGCACCCGGCGGATGTATCCACGCCGGGTCCACCATCTGAGACCGTTTTTCTCGTCAGTCGATGTCCAACCGCAGGAGATCCTCCTCGGTCTCCCGCCGGACGATCACCCGGGCCCGCCCGTCCCGGACCGCGACCACCGGGGGGCGCGGCACGTAGTTGTAGTTGCTGGCCAGGGAACGGCAGTAGGCGCCGGTGGCCGGCACCGCGAGCAGGTCCCCCGCCGCCAGGTCGGCCGGGAGGTAGGCGTCCCGCACCACGATGTCACCGGACTCACAGTGCTTGCCCACCACCCGGCACAGCACCGGCGCCTCGTCCGACGCCCGCGACGCCAGGGTCACCGAGTACTCGGCGTCGTACAGCGCGGTCCTGATGTTGTCCGACATGCCGCCGTCCACGCTCACGTAGGTGCGCAGGCCCTCCAGCGGCTTGACCGTGCCGACCTCGTAGAGGGTGAACGCGGTGGGGCCGACGATGGCCCGTCCCGGTTCCACCGAGAGGCGCGGCACCGCGAGGCCCGCCGCTTCACACTCATGGGTGACGATCTCGGTCAGCGCCTTGGCCACGCTCCATGGGTCCGGCGGGTCGTCGTCGCTGGTGTACGCGATCCCCAGGCCGCCACCGAGGTCGATCTCGGGCAGTTCCACCCCGTGTTCCTCACGCAACCGGCGCAGCAACCCCACCACCCGGCGGGCGGCCACCTCGAACCCGGCCATGTCGAAGATCTGCGAGCCGATGTGCGAGTGCAGCCCCACCAGTTCCAGGGAACCCAGCTTCAGCACCCGGCGGGCGGCCTCCTCGGCCTCCCCGGTGCTGAGCGCGAGACCGAACTTCTGGTCCTCGTGGGCGGTGGCGATGAACTCGTGGGTGTGGGCCTCCACCCCCACGGTCACCCGCACCAGCACCCGCTGCCGCACCCCGCGCCGGGCGGCGACGTCCGCCACCCGGACGATCTCCTGGAACGAGTCCACCACGATCCGGCCCACCCCGGCCTCGACCGCCCGTTCCAGCTCGGCGACCGACTTGTTGTTGCCGTGGTAGGCGATCCGCTCCGGCGGCATCCCGCCGGCCAGCGCGGTGACCAGCTCACCGCCGGTGCACACGTCGAGGTTGAGTCCCTCCTCGTTCACCCACCGGGCGACCGCGCGGGACAAGAAGGCCTTCCCGGCGTAGAACACGTCGGCGCCCGGCCCGAAGGCGTCCCGCCACGCCCGGCAGCGGGTGCGGAAGTCGTTCTCGTCGAGCACGTACACGGGCGTGCCGAACTCGGCAGCGAGCGCCCGCACGTCGATGCCGCCCACGGTGACCACGCCGTCGGCGCCACGGGTCACCCCGCCGGCCCACACCTTGGGGTCCAGGGCGTTCACGTCCACCGGCGGGACGGGACGGGACCACTCAGCCAGCACATCGGCGTGGCGGGGCCCCGCCGGGTGCGCGGAACGGCTCATGACGCACCCGCCCGCGGGTTCCTCCGGCCGGCGGGCAGGGGGCGCCCGCCGAGGCATCCATGACTCACGACTGCTTGCTCCATCACTGTCGGGACGGGCCACACCCTCGGGGCGGGGCCCTGGTTCACGCCCGGGCCGCGGGTGCCCACGGGCCTCCGCCGCACTGGTCGGCACCCGGGGCCCGGGGCGGCCGGTCGGGAGGACCAGACCCTGTTCTTGCGGACCCTGTTCTTGCGGGCCCCGTCCTCACGGGCACTGGTCCGTGAGGTGCCGGTCTGGGGGGCACTGGTCTGGGGGGCACCGGCCGCCGGACACGACGCTGGGCACGGGCGGGCCGGTGGGGGCTGGGGTCGGGTGGTCTGGTCAGCGGAGCTCCGGGGTGTCCCCCGGAGCTCCCCCGTGCTGCGGGCTCGCCGAGGTCCGCCGGGAGCCGCCACGGTGCTGGCCCCTGGGGTCCACGCCTCGCCGTCGGCGTCGCACCGGGGCGACGGACCCGACCCGGGCCCGGAGCGGACCAGGCCGGCGGGCCGAGGTGGCGCGGACCCCATGGTCACATCCGCTCGGGAGCGCTCACACCCAGCAGCTCGAGGCCGTTGGCGAGCACCGTGCGGGTGGCCTCGGCGAGCCACAGCCGCGCCCGGTTCAGGTCGGTGACCTCGTCGTCACCGAACGGGAGGATGCGGCAGGCGTCGTAGAAACGGTGGTACCTGCCCGCCAGGTCCTCCAGGTAACGGGCGACCCGGTGCGGTTCCCGCAGCTCGGCGGCGGTGGCCACCACCCGAGGGAACTCGGCCAGCGACCCCAGCAGCTCGTTCTCCCGCGGGTGGGTGAGCAGCTCGGGCCGGAAGTCCCCCGCCGAACCCTTGTCGATGCCGAGGTCCGCGGCGTTCCGCTGCACCCCGCACATGCGGGTGTGCGCGTACTGCACGTAGAACACCGGGTTGTCGTTCTTCTGGCTGGTCAGCACGTCGATGTCGAGCGTCAGCGTGGAGTCGGTGCTGGACCTGGCCAGGGCGTAACGGGCCGCGTCCACACCGATCCAGTCCACGACGTCGTCGATGGTGATGATGTTGCCGGCCCGCTTGGACATGCGCACCTCGGTGCCGTCCTTGAGCATCTTGACGAACTGCCCGATCAGCACCTCGATGTTGTGCTCCGGGTCGTCCCCCGCACAGGCCACGATCGCCTTGAGCCGACCCACGTAACCGTGGTGGTCGGCGCCCAGCATGTAGACGCACGTCTCGTTCCCGCGGTCCCGCTTGTCCAGGTAGTAGGCCGCGTCCGAGGCGAAGTAGGTGGTGTCGCCGTCCGCCTTGACCAGCACCCGGTCCTTGTCGTCGCCGAAGTCCGTGGTCCGCAGCCAGATGGCGCCGTCCCGCTCGAAGACGTGCCCCTGCTCCCGCAGCCGCTGGATCGCCCGTTCGACGGCGCCCGACTCGTGCAGGCTCCGCTCGGAGAACCACACGTCGAAGTGGGTGCCGAACTCCTCCATGGACCGCTGGATCTCGGCCGTCATCAACCGCAGGCCCTCACGCCTGAAGACCGCCCGCTGCTCGTCCTCGGCAAGCCCCAGCACGTCCGGGTTGCCCTCGACGATCGTCTTGGCGATCTCGTCCACGTACGCGCCCCGGTACCCGTCCTCCGGGACCGGCCGGCCGTTGGCCACGGCCTGGAGGGTGGCGGCGAACTTGTCGATCTGCACGCCGTAGTCATTGATGTAGTACTCGGTGGTGACGTCGGCACCGGCGGCCCGAAGGATGCGCGCCAGCGAGTCCCCGACCGCGGCCCAGCGCACCCCTCCGATGTGGATGGGGCCCGTGGGGTTGGCGGAGACGAACTCGAGGTTGATCCGCAGCCCCTTCGCCGCGTCGCCCCGCCCGTACTCCCGGCCCGCCTCCACGATCTGCCGGGCCAGGTCACCCTGCGCCGCTGTGTCCAGGACCACATTGAGGAAACCCGGCCCCGCGACGTCCACGCGGGCCACCCCGGGCGCCTGGGCCAGCCGCCCGGCCAGCACCTCGGCCACCGCCCGCGGCGGCATCTTCGCGGCCTTGGCCAGCCGCAACGCGATGTTGGTGGCGTAGTCGCCGTGCTCCCGGCTCTTGGGTCGCTCCACCGTGGCCTGCTCGGGCACGGGAACGACCAGCTCACCGTCCGCGACGGCGGATCGAACTGCGGACAGGACTGCCTGGGAGAGCTCTGCGGGTGTCACAGGTCAAGCGTAGGGGAACAGCGGGGTCCCCCCGCCAACGGGTTTCACCCGCTGGGACGCCCCGGACGCGGCGCGGGGGGCGCCTGGGGGCGGCGGTTTCGGCGGCGGGTGGCTCGGGGCCCGGGCACGCGGCACTTCCCGAGGCCACCGCGTCGCCCTACCCGACGCGCGCCTGCCCCCCGCGTGCCCTCGGCTCCCGCCGGCCCGACGGCGGAGCGCCCGCGTCGTTCCGGTCTCGCCCCCGCGGGCTGGCCGTCCCCAGGGGATCAGGGGTGCTGCGTCGGCTGGGAGTGATGGCTGTGCTGGGACTGCGACTCGGTCCGCTCCACGTGCATCAGGCGCCGCACCAGGCGCACCAGCTCTCCCGGCTCGAACGGCTTCCCCAGATACCCGTCAACCCCGGCTGCTTCGCCCCGTTCGAGGTCGAAGTGGGTACACGCGCTGACGATGGCGAGCCTCAGACCCCGCGTCCGCGGATCGGCCCTCAGCCGCGCGGCCGTCCGCAACCCGTCCAGCCGAGGCATGACGACGTCAAGCGTCACCACGTCCGGCCGCACCTGGTGGACGATCTCCAGACACTCGGCACCATCGACCGCGGTCACCACCTCGAAGCCCTCAAGCTCGAGATTGACCCTGATCAGTTGCCGGATCACCTTGCTGTCATCCACGACAAGGACCCGGCCAGACACCCCAGGCACACTGAGAGCCTAGGCCGGCACCGCGCGGTGCGTCCGCGTTTTGCCCACTTCGGCCCCGTGCGAGGGACAGCCACTCGGCCCCCGCCCCGAACAACCACCGAACCACGGCCCCAGGCCCGTCCCGCCCCCTTCCACCCGCAGAAAACCGAGTACCGGGGCACCCCCTGGGAGCTGGTAGTGTTCTGCCCGTCGCAAGGACAAGCCCCCGTAGCTCAGGGGATAGAGCAACGGCCTCCGGAGCCGTGTGCGCAGGTTCGAATCCTGCCGGGGGCACCCACTGTGACCAGCAAAAAGACCCTGTGACCAGGCACAATGCCATGGCACGGGGTTTCTTCGTTGTGCAGCCAGACGCCGGCGAATGCCGCCGGAAGCAGCCGTCTGTCAGTGATCACGTAATGACCACGTAATGATCTTGCTGGCGTTTACGCAGGTCAGCAGGGGTTCTCCACCACCAGTCCGCACCGTTCTCCGGGCATGGCGAAAGCCCCGGATCTCTCCGGGGCTCCCGTCCGTCACAGGTCGCTCAGGTGGTCAGTTCGTCGGGCTCCTCCCCCAGCCCTGCCATGATCCGTTGGTTCATCTCCGTCTCCTGCCCGTCCACGCACTTGGCGTAGATCTTCAGCAGCACCTCGACCGAGTGCCCGGCGCGCGCCGCCACCTCCGCGGCGGGAACCCCCGAGCTCAACCACTGCGAGACGCAGGCGTGCCGCAGGTCGTACGGCCGGGCCGCCAGCACCGAGGAGACCTGGCCCGGTCGTAACGCCAGCTCCCGGGCCTGCCGCCACACCCGGTAGTACGACGAGGCCGCCACCACGTTCCCCCGCTCGCTGGAGAACAGCCGCCCGTCCTCCGCCGTGCCGAACTCCTTCACGTGGTCCCGGAGCATCCGCACCAGCGGAGGCGGGATGGGAACGAGCCGGACCTCACCGGGGCTCCGCTGCTTCAGCCCCCGCCGGTCATGGGCCTCACCGGAATCCGTCCACGCCTTGCCCGCCGTGGGCCGCGTCTCCTCCACCGTGACCCTGCCCCAGCCATTGAGGGGCAACTCGCAGTCGGACAGGCGCAGCCCCAGCACCTCCCCCGGCCGCATCGCCGCGTAGTACATGCACCCGTAGAAGGCCCTCAGCCGGCGACCACTGGCCCGCCGGTACCCACCGACGTAGGTGACCGAGGTCAACAGCTCCCGTGCCTGCCGGGGGTTGACCACGACGCGCCGGTCCACCTCCTGAACCGGCTTGTGCCCGCGCTTGCGCCGTACCTGCCCCAGGGGGTTGGCGGACAGGGTTCCCGTCTCCCGGGCGAACTCCAGCAGGTTGAACACCACGGCCCGGCGCCGCCGGTAGGTCTGGTACGCCGCCGGTTTGCCATCCAGCTTGCGTTCCAGCGCCTCCACCAGCGCCTGCGCGTGACCCGCCTCAGTCAGCTCCGCGACCGGCAATGACGCCCTGGCGATCCAGCTCGCAGCCGCCACCACCTCGTCCGACCGCTCCACCTCCCGACGCGGAGGCGGCAGCAGGTGCGACCGCAGCGCCCGTAGTTCGCATCGAGGAGGTCAAGGTTTTCACGCCCCTGTCCACTCGCACTAGGAGCGCAGTAACGAGCAGACATAGCGCAGGTGAATGGTCGGATCGATTCACGCATTGAACCATTCACCTGCGCACTCAGTGCGAGTTTTACCCGCTCTCACCAGGATGACCTTCGATGCTGCGACGTACTCAGCAAGCTTCTATGCATCACACTGGGAGTGAAAGATAACTAATGGCTCACTCGGTGAATTCTTGGGCTTCCTCGAGTCCTTCTTGAACATAGTTCGGCAGCATGGCCTGAGCGGGATCATCTGGAGGCCACACCTTCACACCATGCCGAGCAACGAAGTTCAGAGGAATTTTGGGGTTGTTGAGGTGAGGACGCGCACCCCCGCCCCGACGAGCATCGATCTCCATCTGTTTCCGAAGCGCCGCTTCCCATTGGGAGAAATACGGCTCAAGATTTCTCGGATGGATCTCGTAGATTGCTTCAGGAGTCGACTGGTCGAAAACCGCAACGATCCAGAGGTGGACCAACCGGTAGCGATCAATGTTGTCGAGAGTGAGCGTATGTTCCGTAGTAATACTGAGACTCTTCTTACGCTCACCTTTGAAATTCAATCTTGCGACAGTCTTGATTTCATACTCGCGTCCCAGCGCATCTGTTGCATCGTTACCGACTCGCCCCCCTCCCTTGGTGAGATTGAACAATTCAAGTAGCAGTAGTTCCTTGTAGCCACCATCGTCAAACACGTTATGGATATGCCGCTCCGAGGCGCTCCTCTGAAGCTGTAAACCTAGTTCTACGATCTTGCGGATGTCACCTTGCGGACGGAGTAGGGACCCCCGACCTTCCTGGTCTCTCTGCCTCGGGATGGGCTGATGTTCAGTCACATAGGAACAGTCGCCTATACCTAGATCAACGTCTACAGACTATAAGCAACTTAAAGGATGCGGAACGCGAGGGTCCGGTGTTCGAGTGCGTAGGGTTGCTGCCTTGGAACTGGTGTACGAGCTCCCACCCGACCCGAGCGCTGGCCTGGCGTCTGAGTAAGTGCCGGATGCAAGAGCGACCACCGGCTGATCTTCGAGTAGAGCGGCCACCCTTTGTTGAGCTGGCAGCCGCCCTCCGGCTACTCGAAGCGCCTACTCGGGCTCGACCAACAGGCCCGTCTTCGGGTCGATACTCCACCCGTCATCAAGCAGCGTTGCCGTCGCCGTCTGCAGGTCGAGGTCCGCGACGCTCCATCCCTCACGAAGCGCGCGGCGGAGCAGCTCCAGATACAGGTGGCTCGGAGAGGCAGGGCCGGCAGCCCCAACCAACTCTCGCGTCGCCGCAGCAACGGCTTCAGCCGTCGGCTGCTGGAACGAAGCCTCAGCGTCGTCCTGCGGAACCATCGTCAGGACAAGGTCGAGCGTAGCGACGTCCTCAAAGCCCGAGGCCAGCCCCTTCACGGAGCGCTGCCCCTTGTTCAGGATGGCGATTTTCTCCGGCTCGATGCGCAGGCCGGCTGCTGCGACTGCTCGCTGGACTACTGCCCAGATCTTGCCCGAGGAGTTACCGAAGACCATCGAGATGCGCCCGTGAGGCTTCAGGATGCGACGGCACTGCTTGAGCGACTCCGTCAGCAGCGCCTCGTAGCGGCCTGCCGTGCGCTTCGTGCCGGTGGAGCGATCGATGACCGCTTCCTTGCCGACGTCCGTGAAGCCATCCAGCCAGCCCTCCTGGAACAGCGCCATATCCGCATAGAAGAGGTTCGAACCAAACGGCGGGTCCGTGAACACGTAGTCCACGCTCGCGTCCGGCAGGGACAGCTCCGCAGCGCTCTCCGTGACGTACTCCGCGGGCACCGTGTCCGCATCCACGTTGCGCGTGAACGCCTGCGTCCGGATCCAGTCATCAGCCTTCAGCACGGCGGTCGTCTTGCGCTCGAAGAGTTCAAAGACGTTCCACTCGTAGAAGACCGGCGCGATGTAGTAATTCTGGTTCGCGGCGTTCAACGGACGTTTGTGCGACCACTGGTACCGCTTGCTCGCCCGAGTCAATGTCGCAGTGAACGCGAACAGTAGCTTTTGGCTCAGGGCGCGGTCCTCAATTGCGCGGATCTCATCGCGCAGGGCCACCAGAGTACGCAGGTTACGCGGCGAATAGAACGAAGCCACGGTCGTGTAGCCGCTCTTGCCCAGCGCAGATGCCCGGTACATCTCCCGGTCAGGCGTAATCTCAACGTGGGGAAAGTCCAGGCCGTCGACGTCAATGCTCGGCGCGGCGACCGCCGGCTGCTCACGCTGCGTCGGGGAACACGCGCAGTTCACATAGTCGACCACGGGCTGCTCACCCACTCGATCAAGCTTGCTCGAAATGTGGGCCGAGCAATGGGGGCAGACCATCTTCGGCTTCGACCACTCCGCAGCCTCGAGCGAGTGGTAGTAGTTCACGGGCTTCTCACAGCCCGCACACCTCACCAGAACGCTCCAGACAGTCTTCGCAAGTTGGCCGTTCCCGCCGCACCCACTGCAGGGGACCTCGTAGATCTTGCCCACAGCGTCCTTAGCCCGCTTAATGACGGCCTGCGCGCTACTGGTGAACTCGTGCCCTTCCACCATGTTCAGGTAATTGGACCCAATGTGCCGGCCCAGCACAGAGATGTCTGACAGGCGCACCTGGCGCCCGGTGATCCGCGCCGCGACCCCCGTCATGCCAGATCCAGCGAACGGGTCGACCACGACGCCGCCGGGCGGACAGTACGCCTCGATGAACGGCGTAATCGCAGGCACGGGAACCTTCGTCAGGTAGGCGTGCGCGAGGTAGGCAGGGTCACCACGGCCCACCACGATCTCCTCAGCCATGCCGCCAATGTTACTCATAGTCTGTAGACCCATCGTCTGCACCGTCCTAGCGTCCTTACATCATGACGCAAGCCTCCGACAAACCCCGCATTCAGCGGCATCGCGAGGCGTTTGGCCGCCGCGTGCGGGAGTACCGTCTCTCGGTAGGCCTCTCACAAGAAGAGCTCGCGGAAGCTGCGGGGATCCACCGCACCTACGTCTCTTCGTTGGAACGAGGTCAGCGCAACGTAAGCCTTGACAACATCATTGCCCTCGCACGTGCACTTAAGGTCGATGCCGCACATCTACTCGAAGGCATTTGATGGGTTTCAAGGAAGATGTTGGTTTCGCTCGGTTCTTGAGCATGGGAGTCTACGCTGCTGACGCGATTACCCCAGACCTCGAACACAACATGGGCACCGCATTATCAAGCTCGAACACTCACAGGCGCCGACGGGAGCGGTCGCCACGGAGCAGTTCGCGGACCACCAGCGTGGTCCAACGGCCGTGCAGGGCCGCCAGCGTGATCTCGACGGGGCATTCGGGGGTGGGCGCGGTGGTGTGGGCGTGCGGGTCGTCGGGGAGCCCTGCCGGGTGACCAACCGTTCGGTGAGTCACGAGATCGCCTCCTAGCGTGTGGGGCACTTCGATTCTCCCGCCCCGGAAGGACGTCTGTCGATCATGCGAGAACTGGCCGATCGCCCCGAAGAGGTGCCCGCGGTGTTCGCCGAGCGGTTCAACAGCGGCGACGCCGCCGCGCTGGCGCAGGTGTACGCGGACGCGGCGGTGCTGGTCCCACAGCCGGGAACGCCGGCGACCGGCCAGGACCTACACGCCGCCAACGGCCGCCTCCAGAAGCTCGGGGTTCCCATCTCGGTCCGTCCGCGGCACGTGTACCGCAGCGGGGACCTGGCGCTGTTGATCGTTGACTGGGTCATCGACGGGACCGACGGGGAGGGACGGCCGGTGCACGTCGAGGGCACCGCCACCGACGTCGCTCGGCGGGGCTCCGACGGGCGTTGGCGGTACGTGATCGACAACCCCTTCGGCACCCGCGCACTGGCCTCCCTCACCCAGGACACCTCGGAACCGACGTCCTGAGCGAGCATCCCCCACGGGCAACGGGGCCCGGTGGGTGCCAGGGGCCCCGGATGCGGTCAGGCGGGGTCGCTCGGGTTCACCAAGACCACCCCGCCGCACCCGCACCGGCCGCGACCGCTACCCGGCCGCGCCCCGCACCCGCCCCGTGCTGGCGCGGACGATCAGTTTGGGTTCGACGGAGGCGGGGGCGGGGGCGGCGTCCGGGTCGGCCACGTGCCGCATCAGGTGGGCGACCGCCAGCGCCCCCATCTCGGCGAACGGCTGGGCGACCGTGGTGAGTGAGGGCGAGCAGTACTCGGCCAGGTCGATGTCGTCCACGCCCACGACGGAGATGTCCTCGGGCACCTTCCTGCCGAGTTCGTGGAGGGCGCGGATCACCCCGAAGGCCATTTCGTCGCTCGCCACGAAAACGGCGGTGACGTCGGGGATCTTGCCCAGGATCAGGCCGTTGCGGTAGCCGGACGCGGGCGTCCAGTCGCCCTCCAGCACCGGCGGCACGGGCAGGCCCTCCGCTTCCAGGGTGTCGCGCCAGCCGGCGCAGCGGCTGGACGCGTCGAGCCACTCCCCGGGGCCCGCGACGTGCCAGATGTTCTCGTGTCCCAGTTCGATCAGGTGGCGTGTGGCCAGGCGCGCCGCCAGGGACTGGTCCACGGCGACGACCTCGGTGGCCGGGGTCCGCGACCCGTCGACGGTGATGGTGGGCACGGAGCGGGTGAGCTGTTCGATCCTCGGGCTCACGTGGACCAGCGGCACGGCGAGGATGACCCCCTCGACGCCCTGGTCCGCCAGCCGCGTCATCGCGTCCTCGATGGCGGCGGTGTCCAGCGACGCGGTGGTCGCGGTGCTGACCGAGTAGCCGGCCTCGCGCGCCGCGGTCTCGATGCCGCAGGTCAGGTTGGCGCGCGAGTAGAAGTTGGTCTGCAGGGTCACGACGCCGATCGTCCGGCTGCGCCCGGACGACAGTACGCGCGCCGCGTTGTTCTTGCGGTAGCCGAGTTGTTCCACGGCCGCGAGGACCTTGGCGCGGGTCTTGGGCTGCACGTTGGGGTGCCCGGCCAGGGTGCGTGACACCGTCTGGGCGGACACCCCGGCGAGCCGGGCGACGTCGGTCATGCCGGGCTGGCGCGCGCCGTCGCCCCCGCTCCGCTTCTCCGTCAGCGTCTTCCCGGCCCTCGGTGTTGCCGATGCCATCGCTCGTTTCCCCCTGGACTTCGCGGCTTCGGGCCGCGTCATCGCGGGCTCCGGTCTCACAGAGCAGTCTACAGCGGGCCACACTATTGGCATCGATAACATCCTGTGTCATAGTTCCGGCCATCAACGCGTGCGCCCAGGTGCGCCGCATCAGACGTTGTGGGCCACAGAGGAGCTGAACCCTCTCCTGCCTGCAGTTATTCAAGGAGAGAGCCGTGAGGAAGCGGATCAGGAGAACGGTCGCAACGGCAGGGGTGCTGGGGCTCGGACTGGCCGCGATCGCCGGATGTGGCGGGGGCGAGAGCAAGGAGGGCGATGGCAAGGCATCGATAACATTCTGGGGCTGGGCCCCGGGCTACGCCGACGCCGTCAAGGCGTTCAACGCCGCGCATCCCGACATCGAGGTCACGTACCAGGAGGTGCAGCCCGGCGCCAAGGGCGGCTACCAGAAGATGCTGAACGCGGTGAAGGCGGGCAACGCCCCGTGTCTGGCCCAGGTCGGCTACGAGACCCTGCCCAGCTTCGCCGCGCAGGGGGCACTGCAGAACGTGGCGAAGTATGCGAACGATGACAAGGGTGACTTCCAGGAGGCCGCCTGGAAGTCCGTGACGCTCGGCGAGAACGTCTATGCCGCCCCCGTTGACACCGGCCCGATGGCTCTCTTCTACAACAAGGAGCTGTTCGACTCGCTCGGCCTGGAACCCCCCACGACGTGGGAGGAGTACCGCGCCGCGGCGAAGAAGATCCACGCCTCCGACCCGGACAGGTTCATCTCGTCGCCCTACCTGGACTACGACTACGCGGGTCTGGCCTGGCAGGCGGGCGCCCCGTGGTTCGGCATCGACGGCGACGCGTGGGAGGTCTCCCTCGCCTCGGAAGCCAACGAGAAGGTGGCGGGGTACTGGCAGGGGCTGGTGGACGACGGTCTGATCAGCGACGCCCCCATGTACGACCAGTCCTGGTACACCGGCATCGGCAGGGGCGAGATCGCCACGGTCGTCGGGGCCGTCTGGCAGGCCGGCGTGATCAAGGGTGGCGCCAAGGACGCCTCGGGCAAGTGGGCCGTGGCGCCCATGCCGCAGTGGACCGAGGGCGGCGACGAGGTAGGCAACGCCGGCGGGTCGTCGACCGCGGTGCTGAAGGACTGCGAGTCACCCGAGGCCGCCTGGGAGTTCGCGCACTGGATGAGCACGGACCGCGAGGTGTTCGGGACGCTGGTGGAGAAGGCGTCGCTCTTCCCCGCCGCCACGTCGCTGCTGGACCTGCCCGCGCTGACGTCGGGTGATCCGTACTTCGGCGGACAGAAGATCTACGAGGTCTTCGCCGAGGCGGCGCCGAGGGTGAACACCGACTGGACCTGGGGTCCGGTCATGACGAAGACGACCGCGGACCTCAACGACGGACTCGGCAAGGCGTGGGCCGGCAAGGGCACCATCAGCGACGCCCTGGGGACCGCGCAGGACAAGACGGTGACCGCCCTGGAGAAGCAGGGCATGCAGGTCTCCTCCCGGTGACCCGCGGACCCGCCGCCGTTCGGAGAAGAGATCCTGTGACCACCACTGCCACCAGGACGGAGGCCGCGCCCGCGGGCCGCGCGGCCGATCCGGTCCCCCGCGGGAGGCGCCGCACGGCGACCCTGCGGACCCCCCTGTTGTTCTGCGGCCCGTTCGTCGTGCTCTTCCTCGCCATGTACCTGGCGCCCATCGTGTACGCGGCGGTCAAGAGCCTGTTCGTCATCCGCCGGTCCGGCCTGGGACTGACGGGGCCCACCGAGGTGTTCGACCCGCTCGCCAACTACTCGCGGGCCCTTGACGACGGTGACTTCACGGCCTCGCTGGGCCGCGTCGCCCTCTTCGGCGTCGTCCAGGTGCCGGTGATGCTCGCCGTCGCGCTGACGCTGGCGCTGCTGATCGACTCGCGTTCCGCACGGGGCCGGGGCTTCTTCCGGCTCTCCGGCTTCCTGCCCTACGCGATCCCCGGGGTGAGCGCCGCACTGGTGTGGTCGTTCATGTACGCCTCGCAGTCCAGCCCCGTCAACCACCTGCTGGAACCGGCCGGCGTCCGCATCCCGTTCTTCGACGACGGCGTCGTCCTGTGGTCGGTGGCGAACATCGTCACCTGGAGCTGGACCGGCTACAACATGATCATCATCTACGCCGCGCTGCAGTCGATCCCTGCGGAGGTGCTGGAGGCAGCCAGGACGGACGGCGCCTCCGCCCTGCGGATCGCCTGGAGCATCAAGATCCCGGCGGTCCGCAGTGCCCTGGTCCTGACCGCGGTCTTCTCCATCATCGGCTCGGCGCAGTTGTTCAACGAGCCGTCGGTGCTGCAACCCATCTCCAGCGGCGCGGTCTCCTCGACGTTCACCCCGATCATGTCGGCGCAGGCGGCGGTGGCCGCCGGCGACTACCCCTACGCCGCGGCGCAGTCGGTGGTCCTGGCCGTGCTGGTGGGCGTGGTGTCGTTCGTCTTCTTCAGGCTGACCGGCCGGGGTGATCAGGCATGAGTTCCGTCCTCAGGAAGCCGGCCGGGCCACGGGCGCGCCGGGACACCACCCCGGTGAGCCGGGCGTTGGTGATGGTGGTGCTCGCCGTCTCCGCCGTCTACTTCCTCTTCCCGCTGTGGTGGCTGCTCGTCGCCGCCACCAGACCGTTCGGCGAGCAGTTCAGCGGCGGCGGGCTGTGGTTCGACGGCTTCGGGCTCTTCGACAACCTCACGCGGCTCACCGAGCAGAACGACGGGATCTTCTGGCGGTGGATGCTCAACAGCGTCCTGTACTGCGGTGTCGGCGCCCTGGTCGGCACGTTCCTGTCCGCGCTCGCCGGCTACACCCTCGCCAAGTACCAGTTCCCGGGGCGCGGGGTGGTCTTCGGCCTGGTGCTCGCCGCGGTACTGATCCCCAAGATCCTCTTCACTCTCCCCCTGTACCTGATGTTCTCCGGCATCGGCCTGGTCAACAACCCGCTCGCCGTGCTGCTGCCCAGCGTCGTCAGCCCGTTCGGCGTCTACCTCTCCCGGGTCTTCGCCGCGCGCTCCGTACCGGACGAGGTCATCGAGGCCGGCCGGCTCGACGGCGCCGGGGAGTTCCGCATCTTCCGCACCCTCAGTGTCCGGATGATGCTCCCCGCCCTGGTGACCATCTTCCTCTTCCAGTTCGTCGAGATCTGGAACAACTACCTGCTGCCCGCGATGGTGCTCTCCGACGACCGGCTCCAGCCGGTCACCGTCGGACTCGTCGGCTGGAACGCCAGCCACGTGGCCGTGCCCCCGCCGCTGGTGGTGATCGGGTCGCTGGTGTCCGTCGTCCCGCTCGTCGTCGCCTTCCTCGCCCTCCAGCGCTTCTGGCGCGCCGGTATGACCACTGGAGCCGTCAAGTGAGCAGCGCCCCACCCCAGGCCCCCGCGCGGCCGGCCCCCGTCCTGACCCACCCCCACGGCACGCTGTTGCGCGACGGCCGTCCGCACCGCGTCCTCGCCGGATCGCTGCACTACTTCCGCGTCCACCCCGAGCAGTGGGCCGACCGGCTCCAGCGGGTCGCGGCCATGGGCCTGAACACCGTGGACACCTACGTGCCGTGGAACTTCCACGAGCCGCGCCCCGGCCGGTACCGCTTCACCGGCTGGCAGGACGTCGAACGGTTCGTCCGGCTCGCCCAGGACACCGGCCTTGACGTGATCGTCCGGCCCGGCCCCTACATCTGCGCCGAGTGGGACAACGGCGGGCTGCCGGCCTGGTTGACCGGCAGGCCGGGCATGCGGGTCCGCTCCTCCCACGAGCCCTTCCTCACCGAGGTCGGGCGCTGGTTCGACGAGCTGGTTCCGCGCGTCGCCGCCCTGCAGGCGGCCCGGGGCGGTCCCGTGGTCGCCGTGCAGGTCGAGAACGAGTACGGCAGCTACGGGGACGACCACGCGTACGTCCGCTGGGTGCGGGACGCCCTGGTCGAACGCGGTGTCACCGAGCTGCTGTACACGGCCGACGGCCCCACCGGGCCGATGCAGGACCACGGGTCCCTGGCCGGGCACCTCGCCGCCGCGACGTTCGGCTCCCGCGCCCACGAGGCCGCCGAGCTGCTGCGCTCACGCCGCCGGGGCGAGCCGTTCCTGTGCGCCGAGTTCTGGAACGGCTGGTTCGACCACTGGGGCGGGAAGCACCACGTGCGTTCCGTGGAGAGCGCTGCGGGAACACTCGCCGACATCCTCGACGCCGGCGGCTCGGTCAGCCTGTACATGGCCCACGGCGGCACCAACTTCGGTCTGTGGGCGGGAGCCCTCCACGGCGGCGACGCGATCAAACCGACCGTGACCAGCTACGACTCGGACGCCCCGATCGCCGAGCACGGCGCGCTGACCCCCAAGTTCTTCGCGATCCGGGATCGGTTGCTGGCCCTGACGGGGGCACCGGGCCGTCCGCTGCCCGCCCAGCCGCGGGTGCTCGCGCCCCGCACCCTGCCGGTCGCCCCGGGCGCGGGACTGCTGGGTGCGCTGGGCGCGGTCTCCCCGGCGGTGGCCTCGCCCCACCCGTTGAGCTTCGAGGAACTGGAGCAGGCCTCCGGCCTCGTCCTCTACCGCGCCGAACCGCGGTTGCCGAGCGGGGCCAACACCCTGACGGTCCGGGGTCTGCACGACCGCGCACAGGTCTTCCTCGACGGCGCCCCCGTCGGCGTCCTCGACCGGGAGACCGCCTCGCTCGACGTCACGGGGGACGGCGAACGGGTGCGGCTGGAACTCCTGGTGGAGAACCAGGGGCGCGTCAACTACGGCCCCCTGCTGGGCCTGCACAAGGGCGTCCTCGGCGCCGTCACGCTCGGCCGCCGCCTGGTGCACGGCTGGACGATGCACCGTCTGCCGCTCGACGAGTGGACCCCGGACGACCTGGCCCGTGCCGTCTCGGCCGCGGAACCGGACGGTTCCGCGGGCTTCGCCACGGCACGGTTCACCATCCCCGAGCCCGCGGACGCCTTCCTCGCCTTCCCGGGCTTCGCCAAGGGCTTCGCGTGGGTCAACGGCCACCTGTTGGGCCGCTACTGGGAGATCGGCCCGCAGACCACCCTCTACCTGCCCTCGCCGCTGCTGGTGCCGGGGGAGAACACCGTCACCCTGCTGGAGCTCCAGCGGCTGGGTGACCGGGTCGAGCTACGCGACCGACCCGAACTGGGACCCACCGAGGAGTACGTCGAAACGTTCTCCTGACCGTGTCCCGCCAGCGACACGCCATCCACCGATGGGGCGTCACAATCTCCCCACGCGACCGCGTGGGTGTCATCCGTACCAGCCAGCACTGTCACCACCTATCCCGTTCCTCACCCGACACGAGAGAAAGCAACAGGTGGAAAACATGACATCTCGATCACCACGACCGCCCAGGGGGAAAGGCTCCCCCAGACCGGGCGCCGTGTCCGCGGCAGCCCTGCTCCTCTCCCTGGGGATGCTCTCGAGCGCCGCCATACCCGCCGCCGTGGCCTCCCCGCAGTCCCCCCGGTCCGGCGTGGCCGCGGCGGCGTCGCCGGTGGAGCTGGCCCGGGGCGGGCTGACCGTCACCGTGGCCAAGGAGTTCCCCCAGGTCATCTCCTACCAACTGGGCGGGCGCACCCTCGGGGGACAGCCGTCCGTGCTGGACAGCTTCACCATCAACGGCACCCCGCACCGCGCCGCCACCACCATGCGGGCCGAGGAGAGCAAGGCCACCTACACCTCCACCTTCGAGGACCTGCCCGACCTCACCATCACCTCGAGCATCACGGTGACCGACGACAGGACGGTCGTCTTCGCCGTCGAGGAGATCTCCGGGAGCGCCGCCGCGACGGTGCGCACCCTGGCGGTTCCCGGGCAGTCCCTGGTCTCCGTGGACTCCTCCGACCCCGGTGCGAGCCTCGCCCGGACGAGGATCTCCGCGGACTCGACGACGACGGCGGACCGGTTCATCCCCATCACGGGTGACACGGTCCCGGACCAGAAAGCCGTCGGCACACCGTACGGGTTCGTCAGCAACGCGCAGCTCTCCGCCGGCATCATCACCAACGCGACCGAGGACTCGCAGCAGAACGACAACACGAACTGGAACAACCGCCTCCAGTCCCAGATCGTCGACGCCGGGGACGGCCGACGCCGGGCGGAACTGTCGGTCGGCACCTACACCTACGCCCCCAAGGACGCCACCGACCCGCGGGTCAGCACCTACGCGTTGCCCCGGGCGACCGTGGTGCTCGCCGCCGACGCCAACGGCGACGGGACCGTGGACTGGCAGGACGGCGCCATCGCCCACCGTGACCACATGGACCGGCCGCTCGGCGCGGACCGGGTGCCCGAGCGCGTCGTCCAGCGCATCCCGTTCAACTTCGCCAGCCAGGCCACCAACCCCTTCCTCAAGACGCTGGACAACACCAAGCGCATCTCCATGGCCACCGACAACCTCGGGCAGTGGGTGCTGGAGAAGGGCTACGCCAGCGAGGGACACGACTCCGCCCACCCCGACTACGGCGGCAACGAGAACGTGCGCGCGGGCGGGCTCAAGGACTTCAACGAGCTCACCAGGATCGGCGCCGACTACAACGCGGACTTCGGTGTGCACGTCAACGCCACCGAGGCGTACGCGCAGGCGAAGAACTTCAGCGAGGAACTGGTCAAGGGCCAGCCCAACGGGTGGGACTGGCTCAACCAGGCGTACCACATCAACCAGCGCCGGGACCTGGGCACCGGCGCCATCCTCGACCGGTTCAAGCAGCTCCGCGCGGAGTCACCCGACCTGAAGACGCTCTACATCGACGCCTACTACTCCAGCGGCTGGCTCGCCGACGGGCTCACCGCCGAGCTGCGGAAGATGGGCTTCGAGGTCGCCACCGAGTGGTCGTACAAGTTCGAGGGCAACTCGGTGTGGTCCCACTGGGCAGCCGACAAGAACTACGGCGGTGTCACCAACAAGGGCATCAACTCCAACATCGTCCGGTTCATCGCCAACTCTGACCGCGACGTGTGGAACGTCGACAAGCTCCTCGGCGGCGCCAACATCGTCGAGTTCGAGGGCTGGACCGGCCACGACGACTGGAACGCCTTCTACCGCAACATCTGGACCGACAACCTGCCCACCAAGTTCCTCCAGCACTACCAGGTGCTGGACTGGGACTTCGGCAAGTCCGCGACGCTCAGCGACGGCGTCAGCGTGCGGATGGTGGGTGACCAGCGCCAGATCTCCATGGGCGACACCGTCGTGCTCAGGGGCGACACCTACCTGCTGCCCTGGGGGAACGCCCCGGAGGGCAACGGCACGTCCTCGCCCAGCGACGCCGACAAGATGTACTTCCACAGCGCCTCCGGCGGCACGCACACCTTCGACCTGACCGACCAGTTCGCCGGGAACCGGGACTTCACCCTCTACCAGCTCACCGACCAGGGTCGGGCACGGGCCACCCGGGTGACCGCCCAGGACGGGAAGGTGACGCTCACCGCCAAGAAGGGGCAGCCGTACGTCCTGGTGCCGACGGGTGGCAAGGCGCCGCACCACAACCCGCACTACGGCGAGGGCACCGGCCTCACCGACCCGGGTTTCAACGCCGGGAACCTCGACGCGTGGGACCCGCGGGGCGGCGCTGAGATCGTGCGCGCCGACAACGGCGACAACGTGGTCCGCCTGGGCAGCCGCGCCTCCGGCATCGCGCAGGAGGTCTCCGGCCTCACTCCGGGCCGGCGCTACACGCTCGGCGCCGACGTCGAGATCGGTCCCGGGGAGCGCCGGGCGACGACGCTGCGGGTGCGCGGCGCCGAGGCGGCGAAGACCTTCGACACCACCCCGGCGCGGAACTGGATGGCGTCCGACGAGAAGCGGGACTCCTACTCCCAGCGTGCCTCCGTCGCGTTCACGGCCCCGCCCAGCGGCAGGGTCACCGTGGAGCTGGGCGCGGCCGCCGGGAAGCCAGCGGTCGTCCTGGACGACGTGCGCATCATGCGGGACACCACCGCGCCGCTGTCCGGGGCGAAGGACGGCACGGTGGTCCGCGAGGACTTCGAGGGCAACCAGCCGGGCTGGGGCCCGTTCGTGAAGGGCGACGCGGGCGGTGTCACCGACCCGCGGACCAGCATCAGCGACCTGCACGAGCCCTACAGCCAGAAGGCGTGGAAGAACACCTACTCCCCGTACAACTCCGGAACGCTCCAGGGCAAGGCGGTGGACGACGTCCTCACGGGGAAGCACTCGCTGAAGTCCCACGCGGAGAACACCGGGCTGGTGTACCGCACGGTGCCCGCCACGGTGCCGTTCACGGCCGGCCACAGGTACGCGGTCTCGTTCTCGTACCAGACCAACATCGAGGGCCAGTGGGCCTGGGTGACCGGGGCGGACCGGGTCGCGGGTGGCACGGTGGAGTCCAGGGACATCACCCGGGACGTCCTGGAGCCTGCCCTGGACACCACCACCCACACCCAGGAGATCATCGCGGGCTGCGGTGACACCTGGGTGGGGCTGCGCAAGCTCGGCGGCGCGCGCGGCACGGACCTCGTCCTCGACGACTTCACCGTGACCGACCTGGGCCCGTCCGGGTCCAGCGCCACCTGCGCCAACGTCACCGCCCCCACCGGTGCCGAGCTGAGCCCGGGGGTGCCCGGCACGTTCGTCACCACGTTCACCAACCACGAGCTGACCGCCGCCACCAACGTCGGCATGCGGCTCCAGGGCCTCCCCGAAGGCTGGAAGGTCGAGGTCAAGGAGGAGGACGGCAACCTGTTCGACACGGTGCAGCCCGGCGAGCGGGTGAGCACCACCTGGCTGTTGACGCCCCCCGCCGACGCCGCGGGCACCTCGCCGTCCTGGAAGGTGACCGCCGCGTACGCCAACTCCGGCGAGACCAAGCAGGTGTCGGCGGACGCCCGGGCGTCGGTGCCCACCGCGCCCGTCCTGTCCCCCGGCCTGATGAAGGCGACCACCGACTCGGAGCACCTGTCCTCGGGGTCGGGAGAGGGGCCGGTGTCCAACGTGCTCGACGGTGACCCGGGCACCATCTGGCACACCGACTACGCCAACGCGCCCACCCCCTACCCCCACTGGGTGACGCTCGAGCTGGGCGGGGAGGCCGACGTGGACGGCTTCGGCTACCAGAACCGGCAGACCGGCGGGTCCAACGGGCGCATCGCCGGCTACCAGGTCGCCGTCTCGCAGGACGGCACGAACTGGACGACGGTGGCCGAGGGCACCCTCAAGGACGTCCCGGAGATGCAGCGGATCTCCTTCGACCGGGTCCGGGCCTCGTACGTGAGGTTCACCGGCCTCAGCGCGCTCAACGGGCAGCCGTTCGCCGCCGCCGCGGAGATGCGCGTGTACGGTACGCCGATCGACCTGCCGACGGGTTACCCCCCGGGCGAGCGGCCCGCCGACGGCGCCTGAACCGGTACCTCCACCCGACCCCCGGGGGCCGCCACACGTGACGTGGCGGCCCCCGGGCCGTGCGGCTCGGTTAGTTTGAGGAGCATGGGTGAGCCCACCGGGAAGTACTCGATCACGATGCCCAGGGACATCGCCGAGGCGGCCCGCGCCCGCGGCGGTCCTTCCGGGCTGTCCGCATACGTCGCCGCGGCTGTCGCCCGCCAGCTCGAACGGGACAACCTCAACGAGCTCATCGCGGTCGCCGAGGCCGAGCACGGGCCCGTCAGCGACGAAGACGTCAGGGCGAAGCGAGAACAGTTGCACCGAGCCAGGGACGAGCAGCGACACGGCGGAGTGGACGCCGCCTGACGCGTCCCACCGCCACGCCGGCCGGCACGTTGGCACTCGACAGCGAGGGCCTGTCCAGGGCCGTCCCACGCGACCGCGAGATCACCGAGTGGCTCGCCCTGGCCCGCGCCGACGACATGCGGGTCCTCACCAGTGCGGCCATCGTCGAGGTGGTCCACCCCCGGATCAACCGGCCGGCCCTGGAATGGACCCTGTCCCGCATCGTCGTCCAACCGGTAACGGAGTCCGTCGCCCGTACCGCGGCCGCCCTGCTCGCGGACACCGGTCTGCACGGCCACGGACACGCGATCGACGCCAGGCTCGTCGCCACCGCCCTGGCCGCACCCGCGCCCGTCACGGTGCTCAGCTCCGATCCCGAGCACCCCACCGCGTTGTGCGGCGGACGCGTCACCGTGATCAAGGTCTGACCCGCACGGCCGGCCAGCAAACGGCCACTGATCAGAACCGGCGGCACACGGGTGCGCCACCTCGACGGCTGTCCGCACGGCACACGGAAGCGCCCGGGCGCGGCGTGCACGCCCGGGCGCGGTCGTCGTTCAGGTGGACAGGGTGCCCCGGTAGCCGACCGGCCCCTCGCCGGGGAACTGTGCCGTGCCCTCGAACCGGCTTCCACCGTCGAAGAAGGTGACGCTCCCCGCCCCGGCCTCAGGGCTGTTCCACGTGACGGTGGTCCCCGTCGGAGGAGCGCCCTCGTCCGGAACGACCTGTCCGCGGTTGGCGATGCTGAGCATGAGGGGCTCGTCGCTCTGCCAGCCGCCGCCCGTGTGGATCTCCGTGTCGTACGTCGCCATGTTCCGTCCCTTCTCGGTCACCGCCGTGAATCGTCCGAACCGAAACGGCGCCGACCGTTTCAAGTGGTGGTTCATCCAGGTTCATCCGCTTCGTTTCTGAATGAGACGATGGCCCTACAAACCACTCGATCAGGTAAGACGGGGGCACGGCTGCCTCGCTCCTGCGATGGAGGATCGGGCCCTTATCGCTGGCGTGTTCGATCCATGTCTCGGTCATGGGACAGGCCCCGCGGACCGCACCGGGCTCCCGGATCTCGGGACGGCTCACCCGCGGACCCGGCCCCCGCGACCGCGGGAACGCCCGGCGCTAGCCGAAGTACGTGTCGAAGTTCCGCATGAACTCCCAGTTGCCGTAGCGGTCCCAGTTGATGGACCAGGTCATCAGGCCCCGCATGGTCGGCCAGGTGCCGTGGGTACGGTACGAGCCGCAGTTGGCGCCCTTGGTGAGACAGTCCAGGGCCTTGTTCACCTCGCTCGGCGGGGTGTGCCCGTTGCCGGCGTTGGTGCTGGCCGGCATGCCGACGGCGACCTGTTCTGGGCGCAGCGCGGGGAACACCCGGTCGGTGTTGCCGGCGACCGGGAAGCCGGTGAGCAGCATGTCGGTCATGGCGATGTGGAAGTCGGCGCTGCCCATGGTGTGGTACTGGTTGTCCAGGCCCATGATCGGGCCGGAGTTGTAGTCCTGGACGTGCAGCAGCGTCAGTGAGTCCCGCAGCGCGTGGATGACCGGCAGGTACGAGCCGCAGCGCGGGTCCTGGCCGCCCCACGGGCCGCTGCCGTAGTACTGGTAGCCGAGCTGGACGAAGAACGTCTCCGGGGCCATGGTGAGCACGAACGCGTCGCCGTACCTGGCCTTGAGCGACTTCAGTGCGGAGATCAGGTTGACGATGACCGGGGTGGTGGGGTTCCGGAAGTCGGTGTCACCGGCGTCGAGGTAGAGGGAGTGGCCCTCGAAGTCGATGTCCACCCCGTCGAGGCCGTACGCGTCGATGATCCCGCTGACCGAGGAGACGAAGGCGTCCCGCGCGGCGGTGGTGGTGAGCTGGACCTGGCCGTTCTGCCCGCCGATGGACAGCAGCACCTTCTTGCCCTCCGCCTGTTTGGCCCTGATCGCCTGCTTGAACTCCTCGACGCCCTCCACGTTGGGGCACTCGGTCTGCGGGCACATCCGGAAGCGGATGTCGCCGGAGGTGGTGGAGGTGGGTTCGCCGAAGGCGAGGTTGATGACGTCCCAGCTCGCGGGGACGTCCGCCATCCGGGTGTAGCCGGAGCCGTTGGCGAAGCTGGTGTGCAGGTAGCCGACGAGGGCGTGCGGCGGGAGGTCCCCGGCGCCGCCACCGGTGTCGCCGTCGGTGGTGGCGTTGACGGTGGCTGACCTGGGTGACTCGCCGGCCGCGTTGGTGGCGGTGACCTGGAACGCGTACGAGGTGGAGGGGGTCAGGCCGGTGACGGTCGCGGAGGTTCCGGTGACCGAGGTGGCCCTGACGCCGTCGCGGTACACGGTGTACCCGGTCGCGCCGCTCACCGCGTTCCAGGCCAGGGACACCGAGGTGGAGGTGGTGGAGGTGACCTGCGGGCCGCCCGGGGCGGCCGGCGGGGTGCCGGGGTCGCCGCCGGGTCCGACGAGGGTGAGGTCGTCGGCGTGGTGGGCGGGCTGGCCGTACCAGCCGTGGACGTAGACGGTGACGGAGGTGGTGGACGCACCGGTGGTGAAGCTGGTGGTCAGTTCCTGCCAGTCGGGGGCGGAGGCGGTCCAGGTGGAGACGTCGGTGGTGCCGGTGCCCTTGGCGCCGAGGTAGACGTACGAGCCACGGACGAAGCCACTGAGGGTGTACTTCTCCCCCGGTCGCACACTGACGGTCTGGCTGCACTGGGCGTTGTCGGAGGCGGTCGGCATGGCCCTGAGCGCGCCAGAGCCGCTGTGCACGGGGCTGGTCACGGTCGAGCCGCTGCCGGCGGTGCAGTTCCAGCCGTCGAGGCCGGTCTCGAAGCCGCCGTTCCTGATCAGGTTCTCCTCGACCGCACCTGCGGCGGTGCCGGCGGCCGTGCCGGAGAGGGCTCCGGCCAGCAGCGCGACGGCCGCGACGACGGCGGCCAACGCCGCGGACAGGGGGCGGGCGGGGCGGGGGGCGCGGGGTCTGGTGCGCGGGGTGCGGTCCACGTCTGTCTCCGAACACTGGGCGTCGGGGGGAGCGCGTAGCACCTCCAAGTTGGTCCAGACCAATAATGGTGTCAAGGACACGCCATAAAAATTCACGCGCCGCACTTCTCCCCTACTCCCCCCACTTCCGCCTCGGGGGTGGGAGGCGGGGGCAGGAGCGGGAGGCACGGGGCGGGCTCCCCCCACCTCGTACCGGCCGCACGAAGTGGAGGGAAGGACCCGGTGCGGTTCAGCCCAGGTTCCAGCCGGTGGCCAGCCGGTGCGCGGCACAGAGGTTGACGTCGAGGAAGTACGCGCCGGTGCTTCCGCACTGCGTGGCACCCGCGCCCGGATCGACGGGCTGGCCGTGCCCCATGCCGGTGATGGCGTACGTCTCCACCACACTGTGGCCCGCGGCGTCCCGGTACACGCGGTGGGGATAGCCGGCGACCGTGTCGGTCACGTCGGGGGTCTGGTCGGTGCCGTGCACGTCGGTCCACTGGTCAACGACGTCGTCCATGTTGGCCGGTGCGACGGTGTAATCGGCGGTGCCGTGCAGCACGGTCACGGTCGGCCACCCCCCGGTGTGCGACCCGGCCGCGGCGCGGACCCGGTCCCCCCACTGGCGCGGGGTCTGGGTGGCGCCGACGTACATGCACACGTACGGCGAACCAGCGGCCTGGGCGCACCCGTACGGCAGTCCGGCGACGACCCCGCCCCCGGCGAACTTCTCCGGGTAGGTGGCGAGCATGACCGTGGTCATCCCACCCCCGGCCGAAAGCCCGGTGACGTAGACCCTCCCCCGGTCGGCCGAGGCGTCGGCGACCTGCCGATCGACCATCTGGGCGATGGACGCGGCCTCGCCCTGCCCCCGGGTGATGTCCCCGGCCTGGAACCAGTTGAAGCAGGAGCTGAGGTTGTTGGTCGCGGTCTGCTGGGGCAGGACGACGGAGAAACCCCAGCGGTCGGCGAGTTGGGTCCAGCCGCTGGCGGTGCCGTAGCCGGTCGCGTCCTGGGTGCAACCGTGCATCGCCACGACGACCGGGCGCCCCGACGGCAGGCCGGAGGGAACGTAGCGGAACATCCGCAGGGCACCCGGGTTGCTGCCGAACCCGGTGACCTCCTCGATCGAGCCGGCGGCGTGCACGGTGCTGGGAACCGGGGGCAGCAAGACGGCCGCTAGCGCGAGCAACAGAGCCACGAGCAGACCCCCGCGGCGGCGACGGAGTGGTGACGGTGATGGTGCGGTTCTCATCGTTGTCATGCCGCTGGACGGTAGAAGCTGGTCACAGTCACCGATATGGGGTGCGCCCCCACATTGCCGGAACTTTCGATGGGGCCGAGGGCCGGGGGTACGGCAGCCCACCGACCACGAACGGGGAGGAGCTGGCCGGCTCCTGCCCAGGCGGGAAGGGTTGCCGACCCTGACCCGACAGCGCGCCGTGCTGTCGCAATCATTCCCCCGCGGGCGTGACCGATGGATACGGTGTTGACGGGCGGGGAACGGAAGGTAGTCGGCTGGTCACGTGGTTTGGCCGCAGACGTCCCGGGGGGCTGGGGTGGGCTTGGGGTTGGGTCCTTTCGACGCGGGTGACTTCGTTCCTGATCCGGTTGAGGACGTGGTCGAGAAGGGCAAGGAGAAGGC
>NZ_KB904662.1 GCF_000380165.1 Wenjunlia vitaminophila DSM 41686 | reverse complement strand
AGTAGCGCCGTCCGCCCGGAGGGCGGGGGTCGCGGCGTCTGGTGCGTGCGATCGCAAGGCGGAGGGTCGTCCTCGTACTGGGCGTACATGGACGATCCCGACAACGCAGCGAGCGTGCGTGCCAGGCGTCACGACCCAGGCGGGATTTATCAGACAGGCCCTAGGCGGGGGAGGAAGTCAAACGGTCCAACTCCTGGTGTGGGCGGCAGTCGGGACAGGCGACGTCGTTGCGTCGGGCAAAGGACGTGACGGGGTCACCGGAGGTCGGCGACAGGGACAGGCGGCACAGGACAAGGGCAGCGGGGACCGGAGGCGTCGGGCGGGGAGCCACCGGCGCCCGGGGTCCGCCGGCGCCCGGGGTCCGGGGGTGCCCAGCTAGGCGGTCCCGCGGGGCAGTCGGCGGACGCGGCCGAGGGCGCCGAGCCAGGCGGCGGAGGGCTTGGCGGTGCGCTCGAAGGTCACCGGGTCCACCGCGATGAGACCGAACGTGGGCGTGAAGGAGCCCCACTCGTAGTTGTCCAGGGCGCTCCAGGCCAGGTAGCCGTGGACGTTCAGCCCGTCCTCGATCGCGGCGGCGACCTCGTTCAGGGCCCCGACGTAGTAGGCGACGCGGCGGGTGTCGTCGGCGGTGGCGATGCCGTTCTCGGTGACGATCAGTGGCATGTCCCGGCCGGCGACCTCGGCGGTGTGGCGCAGGGCGTGCCCCACGGCGGCGGGGTAGTACTCCCACCGCGTCTGCGTGCGTTCGGCGTCGTCCGGCGCCGGGATCGGACCGTCGGGGCCGATCTTGGTACGGGTGTAGGACTGCACCCCGATCCAGTCGTCACCGCGCGCCGCCTCGATGAAGACGTCCTCCCGGGGGTACCGGTAGGCGGCGGTGACCTCCTCGGCGCCGGGCAGCGCCTGGTAGACCTGGTTGGCGATGGTCCAGCCGACCTGGGTGTCCGGGTTGGCCGCGCGGACCAGCGGCACCGCGGCGCGGTGCGCCGCGATGACCGCCCGGGTGGTCTCCTCGTCGGGCGTGGGCAGCCCGGCGGGCGGGAAGCCCTGGTCTCCGGCCTTTGCGGCCCCCGCCATCACCGCGATCATGTTGGGCTCGTTGATGGTGCAGACGTGGCGCACCCCGTCGGCGATGATCGGTGCGCACTCCGCCACGTACCGGGCGAACAGCTCGGTCGCGCCGTCCGCGGTCCAGCCGCCGAGGTCCTCGAACCACTGCGGCACGGTGAAGTGGTGCAGCGTCACCATCGGACGCAGACCGCGGGCGCGGGCCCCGTCCACCATCCGCCGGTAGTGGGCGATCTCCGCTCGGGAGAAGGTCCCGCGGACCGGCTCGATGCGGGCCCACTCGACACTGAACCGGTAGTCGGTGAAGCCGAGTTCCGCGAGCAGGTCCATGTCCTGCTCCCAGCGGTGGTAGCTGTCGCAGGCGTCGAGGCTCGGCTCCGAGATCTTCGCCGCCGGGTCGTGCTCCTTGCGCCACCAGTCGCTGTTGACGTTGTTCCCCTCGATCTGGTGGGCGGCGGTGGAGGCGCCCCACAGGAAGCCTTCGGGGAACCGGGTCGAAGTGTGGGTCATCGTCCGTTCTGTCTCTCTGGTGGGTGCGTGGTGGGACCCCTGCCACCCCCGCGGGGGTGGGGCCGGGGCGAGGTCGGCGGGTGGGCGGGACTACTTCATGCCCGCGGTGGCGATGCCCTGGGTGAAGTGGCGCTGTAGCGCCACGAAGACGACCAGGACCGGCAGCACGACCAGCAGGGAGCCGGCCATCAACATGCCGTTGCCGCCGCCGACGGTGCGGTTGGGGTCGTTGGCGAAGGTCGCCAGGGCTACCGGCAGGGTGTACTTGTCCGGGTCGTTGGTGGCGATGAGCGGCCAGATGAAGTTGTTCCAGGAGCTGAGGAAGGTGAAGATCGTCAACGTTGCCAGGGCCGGCTTGACCAGCGGCATCACGATGCGCCAGAAGATGAACCACTCGCTGGCCCCGTCGATCCTCGCCGCTTCGAGCAGTTCGTCGGGGACGGACTGCATGAACTGCCGCATCAGGAAGACCCCGAACGCCCCCGCTGCGAAGGGGAGGACGAGGCCCGCGTAGGTGTCGATCAACCCGAGCCTGTTCATCAGCACGTACAGCGGCAGGATCATCAGGTTGCCCGGCACCATCAGCGCGGCGAGCACAAGGGCGAAGACCTTGGAGCGGCCGGCGAAGTTCAGCTTCGCCAGCGCGTAGCCGAGCATCGAGCAGAACAGCAGGTTGCAGATGGTCACCAGCCCCGCGACGATCAGTGAGTTCAGGAAGTAGCGGGACATGTCGAGCTGGTCGAGCAGGGCGTCGAAGTTGCTCAACGTCCACTCGGACGGAATCCACACCGGCGGGCTGGCCGTCAGGTCCTTCTTGGTCTTGAAGGCGGACAGTGCCATCCACAGGAACGGCGCCGCCATCACCAGCAGGCCGAGCGAGGCGACCAGGTAGAGCAGCGGCCCGCGCAGGCGGCTCCCCCCGTGGCGGCGCGGCGCTGGCCTGGCGGGGGCGCGGTGGGCGCTCATCGGGTGTTGTCCTTCAGCAGTCGGAGCTGGAGCACCGTGATGCCCATGATCACCACGAACAGGACGTAGGCCATCGCGCTGGCGTAGCCCATGTGGAAGAAGTTGAAGCCCTCGCGGTACATGTCCAGGGACACGGTGAGTGTGGAGTCCGAGGGTCCGCCCTGCGTCATCACGAAGGGCTCCTCGAAGACGTTGAGGTAGCCGATGGTGGTGATCACCGTGGCGTACAGCATCGTGGGGCGCAGCAGGGGCACGGTGATCCGGCGCAGTTCCTGCCAGGGGCTGGCGCCGTCGAGCCTGGCGGCCTCGCGCACCTCCGCGGGGACGGCCTGGAGGCCGGCGATGAACAGCACCATGACCGTCCCGAGGTTGCGCCACACGGCCATCGCGATGAGCGAGGGCATGGCCCAGGTCTCCGAGCCGAGGAAGTCCGGTGCGGTCACCCCGAGCGCGGACGCCACCCCGGCGACCAGGCCGTCCGCCGGGTCGAGTACGAACCGCCAGACGACGGCGGCGGCGACGATGGTGGTGACCACGGGCGCGTAGAAGCCGACCCGGAAGAAGGTCCTGGCCCGGTCGATCCCGTTGTTGAGCAGGAGGGCGACCAGCAGCCCCAGCAGGATCGTCAGTGGCACGCCGACGACCACGAAGTACGCGGTGTTGGACAGCGCCGTGAGGAACTTGTCGTCCTCGAAGAGCTTCACGTAGTTGTCGAGGCCGACGAACTCGGCCTCCAGCGGGCGGGTGACGTTGCGCGCGCCGAAGTCGGTGAAGCTCATCAGGAGCGTCGCGACGATCGGGAAGAGCATGAACAGGCCGAACAGCACCAGGAACGGGGTGGAGAACAGCCAGCCCGCAAGGTTCTGCCTGCCGACCCCGTGCCGTCGGGGGCGGCGCGGGACCGACCTGGCGGCCGGGGCCCTCGGGGGTCTCGGCCGCCGGGCCTCAACGGTGGCCGCGCCGTCGGCGGCCGGTCCGGTCGTGGGGGACATGGCCTCTTACTCCACGAGTCCTTCGATCTCGGACTGGGCCTTGTCGAGCGCGTCCTTGGCGGAGGACTTGCCCTGGGTCACCGACTCGATGGCGGCATCGACCTTGGAGGTGATCTCGGTCCACTTGGGCAGGGTCGGGGAGACCTTCGCGGTCTCCATCTGGGTGCGCCACACCTTCAGGTCGGGGTCGGTGGCGAGCTCACCGGACTCCCAGGCACCGGTGTTGGCCGGGAGGTCACTGGTGCGCTGGTACCAGTCGGCCTGCCCCTCGGCGCCGGTCAGGTACGCGATGAACTCCTTGGCGGCGGCCTTGTGCTCGCTGTCGGCGGAGATCGTCAGGCTGGAACCGCCGGCCATGGACACCGAGGCCTTGTCGGTCGGCACGTTGGCGACGGCCCACTTCCCCTTGATGTCGGGGTAGTTCTCGTCCAGCAGGGTCATGATCCAGGGGCCGCCGAAGAACATCGGCACGGAGCCGGCGTTGAAGTCCTTCGTCACGTCGTACCCGGGGCGCACGGACTTCTCGCTCAGGCCCTGCTTGAAGTAACTGCCGTAGTTCTCCAGCGCGCGGACGGCCTCCGGGCTGTTGACGACGGCCTTGCCGTCCTCGTTGACGATCTCGCCGCCGGCCGAGTACAGGAACTGGTAGAAGCTCTGGACCGTGTCCAGGCCGCCCGGCTGGATGGAGAGCCCCCACTTGGTGCCGGCCTCGTCCTGGAACGCCTTCGCCGCCTGCTGGAGCTCGGCCATCGTGGCCGGGGCCTCGGTGATGCCGGCCTTCTCGGCAAGGTCGGTGCGGTAGAACAGGACGCGGGTGTCCACATACCACGGCACGCCGTAGGTCGTGCCGTCGATCGTGCCCTGCTTCCAGGCGGCCGGGAAGAAGTCCTTCTCGGCGAAGACCGAGGTGTCCACCGGCTCCAGCACGTCCATCTCGGCGAACTCGCCCATGTAACTCCCGCCCATCTGCGCGATGTCGGGGAGCTTGCCCGCCGCCGCGGCGGCGACCAGCTTCTGGTGGGCGACGTCCCAGCCGATCGGGGTCACCTTGACGGTGATGTTGGGGTTCGCCTCCTGGTACTTCTCGGCGACGTCCCCGAGCTTCTCGCCCTCGGTGCCCATCGCCCAGACGGTCAGCGTCTGCTTCTCGTCCGCTGCGACGCTGTCGCCGTCCGAGCTCCCGCACGCAGTGAGGACGAGCGCAGACGTCAGGACGAAGGCGACCGAGGTGGTTCTGGCGGCGCGGTGCATGGACTGCCTCTCCTCGAACTTTGCGAAATGTATGCGCTGCCTGTAAGCGCATACATCACTCTGTGGGAGGCGCTTCCGACGTGACAAGAGGGCCGAGGTCACACTCCCGTAACGGGTGGGACATCTTGCTGTCATGGGATGCCAGCATCTGTCCGGTCAGGGGCAATTCAGACCGAGTCGCCAGGCATTAGTTAATATAAGGGAGTACATACCTAGTCGGGGCGTCTGTGATGCACGCCCCATCCCGGCCCGGTCCCACCGCCCCCACCCGTGCCCTAGGGTCACCGCATGCCGCGGTTCACCCACGACTTCCCCTTCGACCCGTCCCACGGCCACACCCTCGACGACCTGCTCCGTGTCCCAGCGCCGGAGGCACCGGCGGACTTCGACGCGTTCTGGCGGGCCCGGTACTCCGCGGCCCGCCGCATCGCCCCGGAGCCGCGCACCGGCGCGCTGGTGGAGGAGCGCGACGGAGCCCGGGTGCTGGAGGTCTCCTACGCGTCCGTGTACGGCCGGCGCGGCGGCTGGCTGGTGCTCCCCGCGCACGGGGCCCCGGCACGGCACGGGTTCGTCATCGGGCACGGCTACGGTGGCCGCGACCAGCCGGGGCCCGACCTGCCGCTCCCGCTGCCGCGCTCCGCGGCGTTGCTGCCCTGTGTGAGCGGGATGCCGACGCGGGGCCTGCGGGACGGCGTGCCGCCCCTGGCCCGCGACCACGTCCTGCACGGCATCGACTCCCGGGACGGGTACGTGATCGGCGACTGCGTCACCGACCTGTGGTGCGCGGCCTCGGCCCTGCTGGAACTGGTCCCCGAGCTCACCGCGGGCCGCCTCGGCTACCTCGGCGAGAGCTTCGGCGGCGGGCTGGGCGCGCTCGCCCTGCCCTGGGACGACCGCTTCGCCGCGGCGCAGCTCACCGTCCCCACGTTCGGCAACCACCCGCTGCGCCTGACCCTGCCGTGCACCGGCAGCGGCGAGGCGGTACGCCGCCACCACCGGGACCACCCGGGGATCACCGAGGTCCTCGCCTACTACGACGCCGCCACCGCGGCGACCAGGATCACCGTCCCGGTGCTCGTGGCCCCCGCGCTGTTCGACCCCGTCGTCCCGCCACCCGGCCAGTTCGCGGTGCACGGCGCCCTGGCCGGGCCGCGCGAACTGCACGTGCTGGACGCCGGCCACTTCGAGCACGAGGGGACGAAGGAGGCCCAGGAGGCGCTGCGCGCGGCCGGGGCGGACTTCTTCAGCCGGGCGTTGGGCTGAGTCCGGCCCCGGGACGGCCGGCAACCCGCTCGCCTGGTGGCGCCGGTCATTCCCCGCCCGGTGGCGGCCCGTCGTCCCCGTCGCACCCGCAACTGGCCCGACGGGCCACGGACACCGGGAGTACCAGCGACACCGGCTCGACGCGCGCCCCGTTCAACCGCTCCACGAGCAGGGTCACCGCCTGCTCGCCCATCCGCAGCATCGGCTGCCGCACCGTGGTCAGCGACGGACGCACCAGTCTGCTCAGCGGGAGGCCGTCGAACCCGGTCACCACCACGTCCCGCGGCACCCGCAGGCCGCGCCGCTCCAGCGCGTGCAACGCCCCGACCGCCATCTGGTCGTTGGCGAACACCAGGGCCTCGGGCCGGCCGTCCTCCCGGTCGCACAGGGCGTCCGCCACGCGCGCCCCCTCGGCCTGGGTCATCATCCGCACCCGCACCGCCGGCTGGTCGCCGGCCTCGGCCCCGGCGACGCGGCACGCCTCCAGGTAGCCCCGGAAGCGTGCCTCCACATCCGGTGACTCCTCGGCCGAGCCCACGTAGGCGAGGCGGCGCAGGCCGTGGTCCTCGATGAGGTGCCGGGTCAGCTCCCGCTGCCCGTCGAAATTGGCGACCTCCACGTGGTCGAGGTGGTCGAGGTCCTCCCGGGGCCCGGCGAGCATCACCACCGGCTGGCGGCGGGAGATCACCTCCAGCTCCTCCGTGGGCACCGTACGGGCCAGCACGGCGAAGCCGTCCACCCGCCCGGCGACCTTCGCCACCAGGCTCTCCGGTCCGCCCTTCAGGGAAGCGGCGATGAGCAGCGCGTAGCCGTGCCTGCGCGCGGTGCGCTCCATACCGCGGATGATCTGGTCCGAGTAGAGCGTCGCGGCGTCGTCCTCCGCCTCCGCCTCGGCGTCGGGGTCGGAGTAGTCGGGGAAGCAGAGGCCGAGGACGCCGGTGGAACGGCTGGCGAGGCCGCGGGCGTTGCCGCTGGGCACGTAGCCCAGCTCACGTGCCGCGGCCAGGACCCGCTCCCGGGTCTTGGCACGGACCGTGTCGGGGTTGCGGTAGACCCGGGACACGGTGGCGATGGAGACCCCGGACCGCTCCGCGACGTCGTACACCGTGGGGGCTGTGTTCACTGGGTGGGGACTTCCGGGTCGTCGGGATGCACGGGCTGGGACGGAAACGCGCACGTGCGGGTTCGCGCTCTTGTAAGCGCATTCACCCTAGGTGTCGAGGCGGCCCGGAGCAAGGCGGCCCCGGCGGTCCGGCGAGCCCGGGACCGCTCCGGGCGCGAGCGCCCCGCTCACCGGTGGCTTCGGGACGGCCCCGCGCCGCCGCCGGCGCGCCGCCCGCCGCCGCGGACCCGCGGTTCCCGCCGACAGACCTAGGACACAGGTCCCTGCGGACCCGGGACGGCGGGCCGATCCGCGGGCACGTTCCGACGCCTAGCGTGGACCGGAAAACAGCCGTTCACGAAGGGTGTACGCATATGTTCGTCGCCGATGGTGGGGCCCTGGACGAGGCCCTGGCACGTCTGCACCGGACGGGGCCCGAGTTCCGCGGGTGGCTGTCCAACCACGGCAGCATGGTGGTGGAGTCGATGGTCCGGCACGGCTTCGCCCCCCGGGCCCAGCCGTGGCTCGACGACTACGTCCACCGCCTGGAGGACCTCCCCAGGTCGTCGGCGTCGATCGACGGGGCACGGTGGCAACAGGCCCTGGGGAAGCCGGCCCAGCTCCCGCAGTGGCTGGAGTTCTTCCGGATCGAGATGACGCGGCGCCCCTGGCGGCAGACGCTGGCCACGTGGTGGCCGCGACTGCTGCCGGGCGCCGCCGCCGGCGCCACGCACGGCGTGATCAGGACGGGACACGCGGTGCGCGCCCTGCTCGAGGACGGGGACAGCGAGACCCGGCTGGCGGAGCTGGGGCAGGCGCTCGGGTACTGGGCCGCCAGGTGGCAGCAGGTGCCCGGCGCCGTGGAGCCGGCGGGGGTGCTGGCCGCCGCCGAGGCGCTGGAGCGGGTGCCGGCCATAGGCGACCCCTCCGGGGGCATCCTGCACCGGCTCGAACAGTTGCCCGGCACCCCCGGGTGGTCGTCGGCGCTGGCCGGGCTGCGCCCCGCGGGGAGCCCGCAGGAGGCACGGGAGTTGCTGGAGCGCGTGGCCGACGCGGCCACCATCCGCTACCTGCGGTTCGGGCACGGGGAAGGGGTGATGCAGGTCCACGCGGCGACCGCGCCCACCGCCGTGCTGCGGACCCTGCCGGCGCTGCCCCCCGAGCAGTGGGCGGCGAGCCTCAACGTGGCCTGGGCGGCGAGCGCCGCGATCCGGGCGGTGTACCAGCCGGACGAGCCGGCCCCGACGAGTGAGACCCGGCGGTTGCTGCGGCAGGCGGAGGCCGCCGGCCCGCAGGAGGTGCTGGCGCGCGCGGTGCGGCACGGGGACGCGCACGTGATCAAGCTCGCGGACACGGCGGTGGAGGTGCACCAGCGCACCGGCGACCCGGAGGCGTTGGCCGCGGTGCTCCGTGCCACCGAGCTGGTCGACCCGGACTGACGTCGCCCGTCCCGGCCGCTGGCGGCCGGAGGTCGGGACGGGGGGCGTCACGCCCTGCGGTGCACCAGGCGTCCGGCGAGCACGGTGGCGAGACAGTGGTCCGCCTCGTCGAAGACCGCGAGGTCGGCCCGGGCGCCGGGGATCAGGGGCGCCGGGCCGGCCCCCGGGGCGAGCACCGCGAGGCCGTTGCGGTCGACGGCGGCGCGCAGCGCGGCGTCGAGGTGCTGCCCCACCACGGCGGTGCAGCCGACCAGGAGCACCGCGTGCACGCGTTCCCTGGGGGTGTCGGCCGTCGGCAGGGGGCCGTCGTGGACCCGGCCGGGGGCCAGTTCGCCGGGCCAGCGGCGCAGTCGCGCCCCGGGGTGGGCGGCGGTCAGCTCGTCGAGCGCTCCGACCGCGGCGATCCGGTCGGCGGAGACCAGCACCGCGCCGTGGCGCAGCGGTTCCCCGTCGGGGGTGAGCCGGACGGACTCGGCGGTGTGGAGCGTCAGCACGGCGGGCCCCCTCAGGGGACGATGGTGAGCTCGGGGTGGGCGGTGCCGCCGTCGATCGCGGTGGACGACAGGTGGGAGACGACGTGGTCGTCCACCGGGTCCTCGGCGGGGTCGTCGTGGACCACCAGGTGCTCGTAGGTGGTGGAGCGCTGCGCGGGGACGCGGCCGGCGGTGCGGATGAGGTGGAGGAGTTCCAGGCGGTTCGAGCGGTGCCTGGCGCCCGCGGAGGACACCACGTTCTCCTCGAGCATCACCGACCCCAGGTCGTCCGCGCCGTAGTGCAGGGAGAGCTGGCCGGCCTCCTTGCCCGTGGTGAGCCAGGAGCCCTGGATGTGGGCCACGTTGTCCAGGAAGAGCCGGGCCACGGCGATCAGCCGCAGGTACTCGAAGAGCGTGGTCTGGGTGCGGCCCCGCAGGTGGTTGTTCTCCGGCTGGTAGGTGTACGGGATGAAGGCGCGGAAGCCGCCGGTGCGGTCCTGCACGTCGCGGAGCATCCGCAGGTGCTCGATGCGTTCGGCGTTGGTCTCGCCGGTGCCCATGAGCATGGTGGAGGTGGACTCCACGCCGAGGCGGTGGGCCGTCTCCATGATCTCCAGCCAGCGTTCGCCGCTCTCCTTCAGCGGGGCGATGGCCTTGCGCGGCCGCTCCGGCAGGAGTTCGGCGCCCGCCCCGGCGAACGAGTCGAGCCCGGCGGCGTGCAGCCGGCGGATCGCCTCCTCTGCGCTGACCCCGGAGATCCGGGCCATGTGCTCCACCTCGGAGGCGCCCAGGGAGTGGATGACCAGCTCCGGGAACGCCTCCTTGATCGCGGAGAAGTGCCGCTCGTAGTACTCGACACCGAAGTCGGGGTGGTGGCCGCCCTGGAACATGATCTGGGTGCCGCCGAGCGCCACGGTCTCCGCGCAGCGCCGCAGGATGTCGTCGAGGTCCCGGGTCCAGCCCCGGTCGCTGCTCGGCGGGGCGTAGAACGCGCAGAACCGGCAGGCGGTGACGCAGACGTTGGTGTAGTTGATGTTCCGCTCGATGATGTACGTCGCGATGTGCTCGGTGCCCGCGTACCGGCGGCGTCGGGCGGCGTCGGCCGCCGCGCCCAGCGCGTGCAGGGGGGCGCGGCGGTACAGCTCGAGCGCCTCGCCCGGGGTGATCCTGCCGCCCTCGGCGGCCCGCTCGAGCACCGGCCGCAGGTCGTTGGGCGCCGCTGCCGTCTGCGGTGTCACCTGCTCTGTCACCTGGGGGTCCTTCCGGGGGCGGTCAGCACGACCAGGCCAGCCTACGCCAGCGGTCCCGGGGCGCCCGGGGGCCCTGGGCGGTGTGGGTCCTGGCGACGTCACGCCCGTGTCACAGGCCCCCGGGCGAACGCGACAGTAACTCAGACAGACAGCTAATCTGCTCGGCAACGGGGCGCGTGACAAACGAACAGGGAGTGTTCATGTCGGGGGACAACGGGACACCGGGATTGCGTCCGCGCAGGCTCGCGGACGCGCCCACGGACACGGCCGAGCCCACCACACCGGGACTGGGGCGACGCACCACGGCTCTCCTGTCCTCGGCCTGGACCGCCGTCCGGCCGACCCGCAGGCGCGGCACCGGCTACATCGCGATCGGCGCGGTCGGAGCCCTGGTCGGCACGTCCATCGCCCTCGGTGTCGGTGCCTCGGGCAGCACCCCCGCCCTGTCCGAGGTCGGCGCCTGGCTCGGCAGTTCGGAGAAGGGCACCGCCTCCCACGCCAACGGCCTCACCGGTGAGGTGGACGGCAAGGTGGACCTGCCCACCGGCAAGAACCCCGTGTCCATCTCGCAGGACGGCAAGACGGTCCTGGTCCTGGACGAGCGCACCGGCCGGGTGATCCGGGTGGACCCGGCGCAGCTCACCGCCGAACACTCCACCGACTACCGCTCCAGCGACCTCCAGCTCGTCGCCGGCGGCTCCTTCGCCTTCGTGGTGAACCCGGTCGAGGGCACCGTCCAGCGCATCGACCCGGTGCGCACCACCCCGATCGGCGGCAAGGTGGACCTCGGGGTGGTCCCGCTCGGCGAGGCCACGGTGGACCCGACCGGCGTCCTGTGGGTGCCCGAGCCGACCAAGGGCCGCGTGGTCCCGTTCACCGGTGGCCGACCGGGCAAGCCGGTGGACGTCGCCAAGCCCGGCAACAACCTGGAACTCACCCTCGCCAACGGCCAACCGGTGGTCACCGACACCTCGGCCGGCAGGATCACCGTGCTGGACGTCAGCGGCCCGGGGATGACGTACAACCTGCCGTCGTACATCGGGAAGGCGACCCCGGCGTCGGTGCTGGTCCCCGACGCCACCGAGAGCAACCTGATCCCCGTGCTGGACAACGAGACCGGCAAGATGGCGGTGTTCGACCTGGGGACCCGGCGCACCGTGACGGCGGTGCTCGGCGGTCGGAGCGGGGACTTCGGGGCGCCCCAGGCGCTCGGGCTGAAGGTGTACGTGCCGGACGAGTCCAACGGCACCCTGGTGGTCTACGACACCGACCAGGGCACCGTCGAGCAGCCGGTGAAGGTCACCGACGAGCCGGGCGAGCTGGAGATGTTCGTCCGCAACGGCCTGCTGTGGGTCAACGACGAGGACAACGCCGCCGCCGCGGTGATCAACGCCGACGGCGACGTGAACCCGATCGGCAAGTACAAGGACAAGGTGCCTTCGCAGAAGAAGCCGAAGGACGAGCCGCCGGCCCGGGACAACGTTCCTGACGAGCCGTCGCCGCCGGCCTCCCAGGAGCCCGAGCCGCCGGCCGCGCCGCAGGAGTCGGAGCGGCCCCGCAGGACCCAGGAGAGCAAGGCGCCCCCGGCCACGCCGAAGCCGAAGAAGCCGCTGGACCCCTGCGAGGCGGACCCGGCCTCGTGCGGCGTCGCCCCGCCGCCCATGCCGCCCGGGACCCCGCAGGCGCAGGCCACGGGCGGGGGCATCACGGTCACCTTCTCGCCCGGCGCGGGCCTGAAGCCCACCCACTACACGCTCGCCGGCGACCCCGGGGTGGGCTCCGTCACCCCGGCCCAGGTGGGCCCCGACGGCCCGTTCACCTTCCAGGTCGGCGGCGACCTGTCCTGCGCCCAGGAGTACGCGTTCACCGTGGTCGCCCACTTCGAGGGGGGCACCACCAAGGAGTCGCAGCCGTCGCCCGCGGTCCGGCCGTGCACGGCGCCGAGCGCGCCCAGCGGGCTCCAAGTCACCGTCCCCTCGGGTGGCCACGGCGGCAACCTGACCTGGCAGGCGCCCTCCGACGCCAGCGGCACCGTCACCTACACGGTGAACTGGGGCGCCGGCAGCGCCACCACCAGCAACACCAACTTCACCATCACCGGGCTGACCAACAGCCAGGTCTACAACGTCTCGGTGAGCAGCTCCAACGAGGCGGGCGGCGGCGCCAGTGCCAGCGGCACCCTGGACCTGACCCCGCCCACCACCACGATGAACATCGTGGACAACCGGAACGACGGGCAGCCGGTGAAGATGCGCGCGGACGCGTCGGTCTCCAGCGCCCAGGTCGGGTCCATCCCGTCCGGCTGGAACGGCGCGGTCACGGTGCACTGCACCAAGAAGGGCGACAGCGTCACCTACCCCGGTGACACCGCCACGACCGACGTCTGGTCCAAGATCACCTACAACGGCACGACCGGGTTCATCAGCGACCTGTGGCTCGAGGCCCGGCGCAACAGCAGCGTCTGGTCCTGCCAGTGACCGCCGCTGACGAGTGGGAGGCAACAGCACCATGACCGTTCCCCCGCAGCACGGCCACCAGCCCGGCTACCAGGCGGGCGACGCCGTCGCGCTGTTCGCCCAGTGCTTCCACGCCCTCGGCGACAACATCGAGCGCGTGGTCAAGGGCAAGCGCGGCGTCGTCGAACTGGCCCTGGTCTGCCTGTTCTCCGAGGGGCACCTGCTGATCGAGGACGTGCCGGGCACCGGCAAGACCACCCTGGCCCGGTGCATGGCGTCGTCCATCGAAGCCACCTGGCACCGGGTGCAGTTCACCCCGGACCTGCTGCCCTCGGACATCACCGGCGTCACCATCTACCGGCAGAACACCGGCACGTTCGACTTCATGCCGGGGCCGGTGTTCGCCAACATCGTCCTCGGCGACGAGATCAACCGGGCGTCGCCGAAGACCCAGTCGGCGCTCCTCGAGGTGATGGAGGAGCGCCGGGTCACCGCCGACGGCAGGACCCACCCGGTGCCCCGGCCGTTCATGGTGATCGCCACGCAGAACTCCGTGGACATGGGCGGCACCTACCCCCTGCCCGAGGCACAGCTCGACCGGTTCCTGATGCGGGTTACCGTGGGGTACCCGGACCACGCGTCCGAGGTGGCGGTGCTCACCGGAGCGGCTGCAAACGCCTCCCCGGAGGGCCTGTCCACCATCGCCACCGCCCACCACATCGCCGAGTTCGTGCAGGTGGCGGCGCAGGTGCAGGTCGCGGAGCCGCTGTACGACTACCTGGTCCGGGTGGTCGCGGCCACCCGGACGCTGCCCGACGTCCGGCTCGGCGCCAGCCCCCGCGGCTCGGTGGCGCTGCTGCGCGCGGTCCGGGTCAGGGCCGCCTCGCAGGGCCGGGCGTATGTGCTCCCCGAGGACGTCAAGGCGCTGGCCCAGCCGGTGCTCGCCCACCGGCTGATCCTCACCCCGGAGGCGGAGCTGAGCGGGCGCACCGGGGCCGACGTGGTGGCGGAGGTGCTGGCCACGGTGCCGGTGCCGCAGGCCGGGGCCCGGATCTGATGCTCTCCGCCACCGGCTGGGGGGTGCTGTTCAGCGGGGTCGCACTGACCGGGGCGGGTTACGGGCTCGGGTACTCCGAGGCGCTGGTGCTCGGCTCGGCGTGCCTGCTCGCGGTGGTGGTGGCGGTGGTGTGGACGGCCCCGCGCACCGAACTGACGGCCAGGCGGCGGATCGCCCCGCGCAAGGTGTCCCGCGGTGACGACGCCGACGGTGTGGTGACCCTGGTCAACACCGGCCGCGGGACGCGTCGCGGGCTGCGCGCCACCGACCTGTGCGGCGGGGTCCCGCTCGGGGTGGACGTCCCGGTGCTGTCCCCCGGCGAGGAGCACGAGGTGCGGTACGCCCTGCCCACCGAGCGGCGCGGACGGATCCCGGTGGGGCCGCTGAAGCTGGAGCGCACCGACCCGCTGGGGCTCTCCCGGCGGGTGCGGTCCTACGGCTCGGTGGACACCCTGGTGGTGCGGCCCAGGGTGTGCCTGCTGCCGGTGCTGCCTTCGGGCAAGGCGCACCACGTGGAGGGGCCGACCTCGGACACCGCGGACGACGGCTCGCTGACCTTCCACGCGCTGCGCGAGTACGTCCTCGGGGACGACCTGCGCCGGGTGCACTGGCGTTCCACCGCCCGCACCGGGACGCTGATGGTCCGCCAGATGGTGGACGTGTCGCTGCCGCACACCACGATCGTGCTGGACAGCCGTCCCGCCGCCTACCAGGACGAGGACGACTTCGAGCTCGCCGTGGACACCGCCGCGTCCATCGGCTACGCCGCGGCCCGGTCCAACTTCCCGGTGCACCTGGTGTGCGAGACCGGGGCGATCCTGCACACCGACGGATCGGGGAACGACGCCGACGCGGTGCTGGACCGGCTGGCGCTGCTGGGGCAGTCCACCAGGGACTCCCTCGCCGCCGCCTTCGACGAGCTGGAGCAGGCCCGCGGCGGCGGTTCACTGATCGTGGTGACCGGTACCGCGGACACCTCCGGGCTCACCGCACTGGGCCGGGTCAGGCGCCGGTTCGACCGCGCCGTGCTGCTGCGGGTCGGTGCCGGGGCCGGCACCGACCCCGGTGTCGCGGGCCCCGGCCCGTCGGGCGCCGGGGCCGGCGGCCCGCGGACCGGCGGTGGCACCGGAGGCCTGGCCGAGGCCACCGCGGTCGCCGCGGACGTGCCGCAGATGCACATCACCAGCCTCAGGGCACTGCTCGCCGGCTGGCGCTGGGAGGCCGTGCGGTGACCACGCCCCCCAGGACCGGCGCCAGGACCACCGGCCTGGCCGGCGGGTTCCCCGACTCCGGCTACGACGGGCCGTCATGGGCGCCGCCCAGGCCGCGGGCGCCCCGCGAGGAACGGCCCGCGCCGCGCCGGGTCACCGGGCAGTGGACGTTGGGCAGGACCCGCCGCCTGTGGTCGCTGCTGCCGGTGGCCGGCCTGGTCGGCACCGCCGGGTTCGGCTTCCACCGGGTGTTCGAGACCTCGGCGCTGCTGCCGGTGCTGCTGGTCGCCGTACCGGCCCCGATGGCCCTGTCCCTCGGCCTGACTTGGCTGCTCGGCCGCCGGCGGGCCGCCCCGCTGTGGCCCTCGCTGCTGCTGACCGTGGTGGCCTGGGTGGCCGTGGTCTGCGGCACCCTCTTCCGGGACGACGGAGGGCCGCTGCCCACCGGGGACGCGTTGGGCCGCGTGTGGTCGGCCCTGTTGGACTCCCCGCACGCCATCCTGAGCTCCATCCTGCCGGTTCCGGACGAGCCCGAACTCCTGGTGCTCGCGCACGCGGTGGTCTGGCTGGCCTCGTTCACCGCCACCGAACTCGCCCTGCGCACCCGCACCGCGCTGCTCCCCGCGGCGCCCGCCGTGTTGGCGTTCGGCTTCCCCCTGGTGCTCGGGGTGGGCGGCCCGGGTTCCAACGTGCCGCTCGCGGCGGGCCTGGTGGCGTTCGCGGCGGTGCTGGTGCTGCTGCGGTCCCGGGCCGCCGCGTCCGGCGTCCGCGGCCTTGCCGTCGCCCTGCCACTGGTCGCGGTGCTCACGGTGCTCGCCGGACTGCTGGGCCCGCACGCCCCGGGGCTGTCCGCCCGCGAGCCGCTCGACCTGCGGGACTCGGTGAGCACGCCGGTGCGGCACCCGCAGACCACCAGCCCGCTCGACCACATCGCCGCCTGGATGCGGAACCCCGACACCGAGCTGTTCACCGTCCGTTCCGGGGCTGAGGCCAACTGGCGGCTGATGGTGCTCGACCAGTACAACGGGGCGATCTGGACCAGCGACGCGTCGTTCGCGCCGTCCGGCGGGAACGTGCCCGCGGTCCGCGACGCCGACCCCGGTGACCGCCGCGCCCTCGAGCAGGAGGTCACCGTGCAGGACCTGCCCGGCATCTGGCTGCCCGCGGCCGACCGTCCCACCTCGGTGGACCTGCCGGACTCCGTGCCGGTGTTCGTCGATCCCCGCTCGGGGATGCTCTCCACCGGCACGGACGGCCCCGTCGGTGCCAAGGTCAACTCCGGGCTGACCTACACCGCGGAGTCGGAGCTGCCGGTGTACGACGTCAAACGGCTCCAGTACGCGCCCACCGCCGACGACCCCGGGGCCACGGAGCTGGTGCGGACCGACGCCGACGGCCAGCCCATCCCCGCCCTGGAGACGTTCCGGGAGCTGGCCGCCGAGGCCACCGCCGGCAGCAGCTACCCCTACCAGCAGGCGGTGAAGCTCGCCGA
Source organism: Wenjunlia vitaminophila DSM 41686 (assembly GCF_000380165.1). Lineage (GTDB taxonomy): Bacteria > Actinomycetota > Actinomycetes > Streptomycetales > Streptomycetaceae > Wenjunlia > Wenjunlia vitaminophila. The sequence continues at coordinate 72,251 of NZ_KB904662.1, read as the reverse complement.
CTGGCTGCGGGAGAACCAGCAGTTCGACCCGCGGGCGGTGTCCGGCCACTCCTACCGCGCCCTGGAGTTCTTCCTCACCGAGAGCCACACCGGCACCTCGGAGCAGTTCGCGGCGTCGTTCGCGGTGATGGCCCGCTCCCTGGGACTGCCCACCAGGATCGCGGTCGGCTTCCGCCCCGGGACCGTGGTGGACGACGCGTCGGGCGGCACCACCCGGCAGGTCACCGGCGCCGACGCCCTGGCCTGGCCCGAGGTGGAGTTCGAGGGGATCGGCTGGGTGCCGTTCTACCCGACCCCGGCCGAGGCCTCGTCCGGCGGCTCCTCGGCGGCGCCCGCCGGCCAGCCCAAGGAGCGCGAGGAGGTCGACCAGCAGATCACCGAGAAGCCGCGCGCCTCCCAGCCGGAGGGGGAGGACCAGGAGGGGACCACCGCCACGGGCGGCCGGGCCGACGACGGTGGCGGGCCGCCGGTGTGGGTGTACCCGCCGCTCGGGGTCGTCGTGCTGGCCGCCGCGTACGTGCTGTACGCCCTGTGGCGCCCGAGGCGCCGGCGCAGCCGACGGCGGAACGCCCCCGACTCGGGCGGGCAGGTGCTGGGCGCCTGGGAGCAGATCGTGGAGCGGCTCACCGAGATCGGGTTGCCGCCGACCTGCGCGCACACCGCGACCGAGGTCGCGGCGTTCGGCTCCCACCAGGTGGGCGGGGCCGCCGGCGATCACCTGCCGGAGTTGGCCCGTCTGGTCAACGAGGTCGGGTACGGCGGACGCAGTCCGGACCGGGCAACCGCGCAGGCTGCCTGGCGGCACTGCGACGCCGTTGAGAGGATCGTCGTACGCTCGGTTCCCACACGGGAGCGCCTGCGCCGGACGCTGCACCCACGCGCGCTGCGGCGGCGCTGACCCTCCTGCGCACGAACCTCGATCCACGGTAAGAGAACGGCAGGAGTCACAGTGAACTGGGGCCAGCACCAAAGCGGTCAGCAGACCGCCCAGCCAGGCGCCGGGCGGGGTGTTCCGGGGCAGGGCCGGGGAACACCGGCGCCGGTCCTGCCGGACGGGTACCAGTTGCTGCGCCCCGTGGGGGCGGGCCGGTACGCCTCGGTCTACCTGTGCCGGGAGGAGGCGACGGGCAACGAGGTCGCGGTCAAGGTGACCCGGTTCGCCGTGCGCAGCAGCTCCAAACGGCTGGCCGGGCACGCGGAGTTGCTGGCCGCGGGTGCCGCCGCCCGACACCCGTGCGCGGTACGGGTGGAGGACGCCGGGTTCACCTCGGAACGCCGGGCGTACCTGGTCACCCAGTTCTGCCGCGGCGGCAACGCGGCGGCCAAGCTGGCCGCGTCCGGTCCCTTCCCGGTGGAGGAGGTGCTGGCGATCGGGGTGCGCCTCGCGCTGGCCCTGCACTCCTCGCACCGGGCCGGGGTGCTCCACCTCGACGTGCGCCCGGCCAACGTCCTGTATGACGAGGCCGGTGACTCGTTGTTGTCCGACAACGGGGTGGCCAGGGTCTTCCAGCGCTGCGCCCCGGAACTCGGCGTGGTCTTCGACCCGATGTACGTCTCCAGGGAGATGTTCGGCTGGGAGACGCCCGGGCCGGCCGCCGACGTCTACGGTCTGGGCGCCACCCTGTTCGCGCTGCTCGCCGGGGAGCCCGCGTACTCCGACGCCGGGCGCAACGGCTGGGCCGCGCTGTACCAGGAGGTGCTCCGCGGCGAGCTGCCCTACCCGCACCGGCCTGACGTGCCCCCGCAGTTGATGACGATGATCCAGCGGATGATGTCGGCGCAGCCGGAGAACCGGCCGCCGCTCACCGAGGTGCACCGGGTGCTGCGCCAGATGCTGCCGGTCGCCTACGCCTCCCGGGTCCCCGACCTGGAGCCGGAGCCGGCGGTGGAGCTGCCCCTGCCCGGGTGGGACCCGGCGGACGACATCACCCTGGAGGAGGTCGAGGAGAACGAGCGGGCCAAGTCCGAGGCGCAGGCGGCGATCCGGCGGCGCAACCGCAACCGGGTGCTGACCGCCACCAGCGTGGTGGTGCTGTTCGCCGCCGCGGCCACCGCGCTGGTGCTGTTCACCGGCGGGGACGACGAGAAGAAGCCCTCCAAGAACACGGCGTCACCGTCCCAGAAGCAGACCCAGGGCCAGACGGAGGGCGGGACCGGGGAACAGGACCCGGCGCAGGGCCAGGCCCAGCAGGTCCCGGCGGAGGACCTGCCCGACCTCCAGCCCAAGGGCCTCTCGGTGGCCACCCAGGGCAACAGCGTCCAGGTCTCCTGGCAGGCCCCGCAGAAGCCGGAGTCGGTGGCGTACTACCTGGTCACGGCGAGCCCGCCGGGTGACGAGGGCCAGGTGCTCTCGATCAAGCAGGCCGCCAAGGACGAGTTCCAGGTGGTGTTCACCAAGCCGCCGGTGACCGCGGACAGTTGCTACACCGTGACGGCGATGGTGGGCACCGACGCCAACGACCTGAAGTTCGCCCCGTCCGAGTCGGCCTGCGCCGACGAGGACGGGCAGGACGCGCAGGCCGAGTCCTCCGGCGGTCAGGACGACAGCGCCGGTCAGGTCTCGGGGGGAACGAGCGGGACCACCACCGAGGGCACCGGCTGAGACCGCGCCCGGTCAGCCCTCGTCGGTGTCGTCGATCCTGGTCAGTTCGCCCCTGGGGCGGCCGGCCTGCTCGTCCCCCGACTCGTAGAGCAACCGGCCGTCACCGATGAGCCGCAGCGTGGTGGAGTCGCTGCCGGAGGAACAGATGCCCGGGTACGGGTTGGGGTGGTCCTTCGGCCAGCGGGTGTCGAAGACCAGCCGGTCCTCCTTCACCTCGGTCAGCTTCCAGTCGGAGCTGCAGTCGAAGCTCAGCAGCGTGAACGAGTCGCGGGCGACGTTCTCGCCGACCCTGCCCCCCTTGATGGTGAGCTTCAGGCTGCTGGGCACGCCCATGTTGGCGGTCGTGGTGGTCCCCTCCCAGGTGCCCAGGTACCCCTGCGGCACCGTGTCCGCGGCCTGCTGGCGCCGGTCCTTCCCGGCCGGCTCGTCGTCCCCGTCCAGCAGCAGCACCCCCGCGGTGGCGAGCGCCCCGGCCAGCACCAGGGCCCCGGCGGTCACCGCCGCCACCCGGCCCCGCCGACGGCGCGTCCCGCCCGGCTCCTGGCGGGACGCGCCGTCCGTGTGCGGCACCGGGGGCGGTGTGGGGCGTCGGGCCGTCCAGGGCTGGGTCGGCGCCGCGGCGACGCCCGCGGCGGAAACGGCGGGCCCGGGGGGCCCGGGAGGCCGGGGTCCCGTTCCGGGAACCTCGTCCTGCGGGCCGGAGGCGTCCCACCGGGGCGGGGGCCCGAACTGCCCGGTGACGCCTCCCGGCGGGGCGGCGGGCACGGGGGCCGCGCCCTCGTCGTCGAGGTCGAGCAGTTCCACCGCCTTGCGGCCCAGCGAGGTGACCACCGCCTGCGGCAGCCACCCGGTGGGGAACAGGGCCGCGGCGGACTCCTGCCCGGTCAGCGCCCGCACCACCTCGGCCGGCTTCGGCCGACGCTCCGGCTCCTTGCGCAGGCACTCCCGCGCCACCGTGCGCAGGGCCCCGTCGAGGTCGCCGAGCTCCGGTTCCTCGTGGGCCACCTTGTAGAGCATGGCGGCGGTGTTGCTGCCGGGGAACGGCCCACGTCCCAGCGCGGCGAACGCGAGCACCGCGCCGAGGGAGAAGACGTCGGTCTCGGCGCCGACCGGGTTGCCGAGGACCTGCTCGGGCGACATGTAACCGGGCGAGCCCACGACGATCCCGCTGCGGGTCAGCGAGGCGGTGGCGTCCAGCGCCCGGGCGATCCCGAAGTCGATCAGGCGGGGTCCGTCCACGGCCAGGATCACGTTGGACGGCTTGACGTCCCGGTGCACCAGGTCCATGCCGTGCACCGCGGCGAGGGTCTCGGCGAGGCCGGCGACCAGCGCCCGCACCGACTCCGCCGGCAGCGGCCCGAACTCGGCGACCGCCTGGTGCAGCGCGGGCCCGGCGACGTAGCCGGTGGCCACCCAGGGCCTCGGCCCCTCGGTGTCCGCGTCCAGGACCTGGGCCGTCCACGCCCCGCCGACCCGGCGGGCCGCCGCCACCTCCTGGCGGAACCGGGCCCTGAACTCGGTGTCGTCGGCCAGCTCCGACCGCACCACCTTGACCGCGACGGTCCTGCCGCCGGCGGTCCGGCCGAGGTACACCCGCCCCATCCCGCCCACGCCGAGCCGCCGCAGCAGCCGGTAGTCGCCTATGCGTCCGGGGTCGTCAGGTCCAAGTCGTTCCATCTCCACCTACTTGCCCACGCGCTGGTGACCCGACAGGTCAGGCCCGGACCTCCAACGACTCCACCAGTTCGTACGCCAGTTCAGCGTGCGCCCGACCCGTGTCGGGGGAGCCCCGGTCAACGTGCCCTCGACGACCGAGCGGTGGGCCCGTGAACTGACGGCCGCCGGTCAGGGCGAGGTGCCGCCGCGCGGGGCCCGGGAGGTGCGGGACCGGTCCCGGTGGCGGCACGGCGGAGGCGGTGGCGCGAGGCCTCACGCCCCCGGCGCGTCGTCCTCGTCGTCCGGCTCGTCCGGGAGGTCGTCGTCGGCGCGGACGCGGATGGACCGGGTCAGCGCGTCGATGTCGTCCAGCGCCATCGCCACCCGGCCCAGGTCACCGCTGACCGACCACACCCGCACGTCGATGCCGTGCTCGGGGACCCGCCAGGCGTAGTTCACCGAGCAGCACAGCGCACCCTCCTGCGGCTCGGTGAAGTACCGAAGGGACCGCAGGCCCCGGCCCAGGTGCTCGGTCTCGAACTCGTCCACCATGGGCTTCTCCACCGCCTCGGTGTCGTCCGCCCGGACGATCTCCCGGAGCCGCTCCGTGCGGTCCCCCTCCGCCGGCCAGGAGTCCACGTACACCGGCATCGGCATCTGGCGCGGGTCGGGCACGTGGAGGTAGACGGCCTGTCCCGGGAAGGCGGCGGGAATCTGCTCGGCGAAGTTGGTCAGCGAGGCGGCGAGGCTGTCCACCTGCTCGTCCAGCTCAGGGCCCTCCTCCTGGAGGTCCCACAGGGCCTCGGCGAACAGGCGCCCCCACTCCTCGGGTCCGGAGAAGCCCGCCTCCTCCTCGAAGGAGGTGGGCATCCACAGAAAGGTGTCCACGTCGTAGTCGACATCGATCCAGCTCATGGATGGCTCCAGCGGAAGGTGGTCATGATGGCGTCGAACAGTTCCACGAGGACGTCGGCGAACTCGCTGCGGGGCTCGCCGTCGGCCACGGTGCTGAAGCCTACGCTGACCCAGCGGTTCGGGTCCTCCGGGACGTTCACCACGTAGTCCACCCGTCGGCTGGCGTACTCCACACCGCGCTTCTCGCTGGGCTCGGCGACCCGCTCCACCCGCATCCCGATCGCCCCGTCCAGCGTGGTCGGTTCGGCGCCCTCGGACGTGGACAGCAGCCGGGCGGCCACCATCGACGGGTCGATCTCGGTGACGGACTCGTAGCGGAACTCCGAGACGATGAACGAGGCGGCCACGAACACCCCGTGCATCGTCTCCACCGGCAGGTAGAGGTCGAGCCCCGAGTTGGACTTGGCCTCCCGGGACGCCTTGCGCAGCCGCTTGATCAGGTCCATCCGCAGCAGGCTGAGCTTGTCCTTGGGGACGTCGTCGGGGAGCTGCTCGACCGCCTCGTCCACGATCTTCTTCACGGCCTCGTCGGTCCCGGACCGCAACGGGATCCGGGACCAGCCGGGCGGTATCACCACGGTGTAGCCGGTGGGCGCCGGCAGCGCGGGGGCGACGTCTACCACGTCGATCCCACCGGGGCCTGCCAGGTGCTGCCCTTCCAGTCGTTGTAGCCCTCGTTGTAGGGCTTGAACGGCATGGAGTCGGCGTTGCCGAACGTCTTGTCGCCGAGGTCCACGCCGAGGCCGCCCCAGTTCGCGGCCTGGGCGGTGCCGTAGCCCAGGCGGGCCTTGTTGACGGTGGTCACGGCCTCGGGGAAGCGGTTGGCCATCCGGTTGACGTTGTTCAGCAGCGCCACGCCCTCGGTGTCACCCTGGTTGAGCACCTTGGCCAGCTTCCCGCCCACCGGGGTGGGGCTCATCGGGACGCTGGGGGCGCCGCGGCGGGCCTGCCGCTTCAGGGCGTCGATCTGGGCCTTGGCCGCCCGCTTCTGCGCCGCGCTCGCCGTCTTGCTGTTCAGCACCCGGCCGAGCTGCTGGCGCTGGGCACTGCTGTTGCGCATCGCGGCCTTGACCATGCCCCGGCGGGCGGCGATGGACGAGGCCTTGGCGGTGGCGTTGGCGCCCTTCAGGGCGGCCATGCCGGCCCGGCCGACGCCCATGGTCAGCAGACCGAAGGTGTCGACGGCGACTTCCATCCAGCTCGCGTTGCCGGTCGCCGCGAGCAGGGATCTGCCCGCGACCACGATGAGGCCGGCGATCAGCAGGAACATGACCACGTTCAGACCCGGGACGAACATCGCGATGATCGCGACCGCGGTGGCGACCCAACTGATCACGTCAATGACGATCTTGATGACGTCGGCGTACTTGTCGACGAAGTCCTTGACGTTGTCCCACCAACTGTCCTCGACGTCGTCGTCGATGGACTTGCGGATCTTCCCCGCGATCTCGTCTTCCTTCTTGTCGCGGTGGCTGGTGGCCTCGCGCAGCTTGGACTTGGCGGCCTCGAGCGCCTCGTTGGTCTTCTTCGCGGCGTCCTTGCGGGTCTGCTCCGCCTCGCGCTCCTCCTTCGTCATGTCCTCCGTCTTCTTGGAGGGCTTGGCTCCGGCGGTGTCGACGGCGTTCTGTGACGGCGCCATGTTCAGGGCCTGGATCGACAGGCTCTGGGCGTGCTCGAGCTCCGACGCCCAGGTGCTGAGGTGACCCGAGACCTGCTCGTAGCGGCCGGCGGTCTTGTCCAGCTTCCCGGCGAGGTCGCTGGCCGCGGTGCGCAGCTCGTTGGCGTACTTGCCCTTGAGGGTGCTGTCCTTGCCTATCTGCCGCAGCTTGTTGACCTGGTCGCGGATGATGACGCCGATGTCGGACATCCGCGAGCTCTCCTCACGGATGGACTGGGGGTTGCCGGGGACCGGGTCCTGGTCGGCGAGCGGTCTCCAGTCCGTGGGCCTGGCCATGGTTCGTTCTCCCCCTGCTCGATCAGTCGCCCTTGCAGTTGTCGGCGAGTTTCTTGTCCGTGTCCTTGAACGTCGTCAGGGTGTTGGTCACCATCTCGCCGACCGACTTGATCGACTGGACCAGTTCCTTGCGGTGGCGGTCCCAGTTGCCGACGAAATCTCCCATGGCGTCGGCGACCTCGCCGGACCCCCAGATGCCGCGCAGTTGGTCCCTGCGCTCGCCGCATTTCTCGAACTCGCTCTGGATGGTCTTCAGGTCAGACTCGCAGTCTTCGAGCGTGTCGTAGCTCACGCACAGGTCGCTCACGGTGTCTCCTCGTTCCCCCGTAGCCGAACCGGCCCGCGGTGTGTCGCAGGCCGGTTCGGCAACGCCCTACAGGGTGCTGCTCACTGAGTCGGGTACCGGGCCGCGCCCTTACTTGCCCAGGCCCTTGGCCAGCTCGTCGTCCGCGCGCTCGAAGGCGTCGGCGGCGCTCTCCAGGAACTTGCCCATGCCGTCGAGACCCTCGATGGTCTTCTTGGCGCCCTCGTTGAACTCGTCGTAGGACTGGTCGAACTGCTTCGACGAGCGGTCCGTGACGTAGCCGCCGTTCACCAGGCTGGTGACCAGCTTCTTCAGGTCAGCCAGCTTCTGCTCGATCTCCTGCTGGCCGTTCTGGAGCTTCTTGGCCGCGTCCCGCATGTCCTGATAAGTAACGGAAACATTAGACATGAAGACTCACCCTTCACTGACCTTGCCCCAGGGCCGTCCCCCGTGGCTCCTGTTACTACTTCTTTCGTACTACCGCATTGTCGTTATAGCGGCCCACCGCACCACTCTAGGCGTACGGTTGGCCCAGACGCATCCAGCCCGTCAGCACAAGCGGAACACCGACGTGTCGTGACGAACACGACACGGAACGGCTCCGCCGGCCCCGGGGCCGGACTACCGGTTGGGACGAGCGGCACCCGATCAACGGTTCCCGACGGAGCAACAAACCCTTTCGCTCGCACCGGCGCGGCCCGCCGCCCGGGCGTCCGCCCCGGCATCCGCCCCGGCGTCACTCGCCGGTACGAGGACACCACCGCCGGCCACACCCCGGTTCCTGCCGGCGCGCGGTCCGACCGGCCTGTTGCATGATGGGGCCTGGCCGCCACCGTCGCGGTGTTGACGGCGGTGACGGCAGGCAAGAACAACGCCCCAGGGGGACGGCACCGTGGAACTCCAGCTCAGCGTCATCGACCCCGTCCGCGAGGACCGTGCGGACCTGCTGGTCGATGCCGATCCCGCCTCCTCGGTGGGCGCGCTCGCCGCCGAGATCGCCCGCCAGCTCGGACGGCCGGACGACGGCGCGGGGCCACCGATCCTCCACGTCAACGGGTTCCGGATCGACCCGGCGGTGCCGCTCGACGCCTCCCCGGTGCGCGACGGCGCGCTGGTCAGCATCGCCGACCCGGCCGCCTGCCCGCCGCCCCAGGCCCAGGGCACCGTCGAGCTGCGGATCGTCGGCGGCCCCGACGCCGGCGGGGTGCACCGGCTCGGCCCCGGGGTGACCGTGGTCGGCAGCGGCACCGACGCCTGGATCCGGGTGAACGACGCCGCCCTCCCCAGCTCCGCGGTCGAGGTGGACGTGGCGGTGGACGGCACGGTCACCGCCCGTCCGGTGTTCGGCAGCTCGGCCACCATGGACGGCCAGCCGCTCGAACAACCGAAGCCCTGGCGGTACCGCAGCGTGGTCGGGGTCGGCCAGACACTCCTCGAACTGGCCCCGCCCACCTTCCCGGACACCGCGCTGAAGCCGTCCGAGGACGGCACCGGGTTCGACTACAACCGCCCGCCGCGGATCACCCCGCCACCCCGCCTCACCCAGTTCGCCATCCCCTCCAAGCCCAAGGAGACGGAGAACCGCCCGCTCCCGTGGATCATGGCCCTGGTGCCCCTGGTCGGCGCCGTGACCATGGCGCTGATCATGGACCGGATGATCTTCCTGATCCTGGCGGTGCTCAGCCCGATCGCCCTGGTCGCCAACTACTTCTACGACAAGAAGCACGGCAAGAAGTCGTTCCGGAAGACCCTCGCCGAGTGGGGACGGGCCAAGGACTCCATCGAGCGGCAGGCCCGCAAGGCCATGTCCGCCGAGACCCTGGCCCGCCGACTGGGCGCCCCGGACCCGGCCGCGCTCTTCCTCACCGCCACCGGCCCCGGGCAACGGCTGTGGGAGCGCCGCCTCACCGACGAGGACCACGGCCTGCTCCGCGTCGGCACCGGCACCCTGCCGTCGGAGGTGCAGGTCACCGACCCGCAGCAGGAGGAGCACAAGCGCAAGGACCCGCGCAAGCTGCTCGACGTGCCGATCACCATCCCGCTGCGCCGGCACGGGGTGGTCGGCATCGCCGGCCGCGGGGAGCTGCCCCGGGCCATCGGCCGCTGGCTCGTCACCCAGGCCGCCGTCCTGCACACCCCCGCGGACCTCAGCATCTGCGTGCTCACCGAACCGCAGGGCCGCCACTCCTGGGAGTGGGTGCGGTGGCTGCCGCACGCCCGCGCCCGCGAGGGGCAGAGCGCCGTGGTCCTGCTGGGCACCGAGGCGGACAGCGTCGCCCGGCGGATCAGCGAACTCCTCGCCCAGCTCACCGCCCGTCAGGAGGCCGCCCGCGACGCCGGGATCCAGCCCAACCAGATCTGGTCCGGCCCCACTGTGCTGGTGGTCCTCGACGGCTCCCGACGGCTGCGCGCCATGCCGGGCCTGACCCAGATCCTGCGTGAGGGGCCGCAGGTCGGCATCCACCTGATCTGCCTGGACGCGGACCGCCGGCTGCTGCCCGAGGAGTGCCGGGCGCTGGTGGAGGAGGACTACTACGGGCTGCTCCAGGTCTCCATGGCCGGTGAGCAGCCCGCGGAGAGCGTGCGCCCGGACTGCGTGACGCCGCAGTGGTGCGAGCAGGTGGCCCGCGCCATCGCCCCGGTCCGGGACGTCAGCGGGGACGAGACCTCGGCGCTGCCGGACGCCTGTCGGCTGCTCGACGTCATCAACATGGAGCCGCCCAACCCCGACGCGATCGCCGCGCTGTGGAACATGGGCGGGCGCAGCACCTCCGCCGTGGTCGGCGCGTCGTTCGACGGCCCGTTCTCCATCGACCTGGTCAGGGACGGACCGCACGGCCTGGTCGCCGGCACCACCGGCTCCGGCAAGTCCGAGCTGTTGCAGACCCTGGTGGCGTCGCTCGCGGTGGTGAACCGGCCGGACGCCATGACCTTCGTCCTGGTGGACTACAAGGGCGGCTCGGCGTTCAAGGACTGCGTGAAGCTGCCGCACACCGTGGGCATGGTCACCGACCTCGACACCCATCTGGTGGAGCGGGCCCTGGAGTCCCTCGGCGCGGAGCTGCGCCGCCGCGAGCACATCCTGGCCGCGGCCGGCACCAAGGACCTGGAGGACTACCTGATCGCGATGCGGCGGAACCCGTCGCTCGCCCCGATGCCGCGGCTGCTGCTGGTCATCGACGAGTTCGCGTCCATGGCCCGGGAGCTCCCGGACTTCGTCACCGGCCTGGTGAACATCGCCCAGCGCGGTCGGTCGCTCGGCATCCACCTGATCCTGGCCACCCAGCGCCCCTCGGGTGTGGTCTCCCCGGAGATCCGGGCCAACACCAACCTGCGGATCGCCCTGCGGGTCACCGACGCCAGCGAGTCCATGGACGTCATCGACGCCCCCGACTCCGGCTACATCTCCAAGTCCACCCCCGGCCGCGCCTTCGTCCGGCTCGGCGCAGCCTCCCTGCTGCCGTTCCAGTCCGGGCGCGTCGGGGGCCGCAGGCCGGGTCAGGTGGCCTCCGCGTCCGTGCCCGCCCCGTGGAGCGTGGCCCTGGGCTGGGAGGCGCTGGGCCGCCCCGCGCCCGAGCGGCCGTCCAGCGGCGGCGGCAACGACGACGACCTGCTGACCGACCTCGCGGTGTTGGTCGAGGCGATCCAGGGGGCCAACGCCCAGCTCCAGATCCCGCCGCAGCACAGCCCCTGGCTGCCGGCCCTGCCGGAGAAGATGGTGATCGCCGAGCTCCCCGCGCCCACCCACGCCTCCTCGGACGGCCTGGTCGCCGCCCCGTACGCGGTGGACGACCTGCCGGGCCAGCAGGCCAGGCGCACCGCGTCGGTGGACCTGACCACGTTCGGCCACATGCTGATCTCCGGGGCGCCGAGGATGGGCCGCTCCCAGGTGCTGCGCACCATGGCCGGCTCGATCGCCCAGTACAACACCTGCGCGGACGTCCACCTGTACGCGTTGGACTGCGGCAACGGCGCGCTGCTCGCCCTGAACAAGCTGCCGCACTGCGGCGCGGTGGTGCGCAGCAACGAGTCGGACCGGGCCATCCGGCTGGTGGAGAAGCTGGCCAACGTGGTCCAGGAGCGGATGTCCGCCCTCGGCGAGCGCGGCTTCACCGACATCAACGAGCAGCGCAACGGGGTGCCCGAGCACGAGCGGCTGCCGCACATCGTGCTGATGCTGGACCGCTGGGAGGGGTTCCTGGCGTCGCTGGGCGACCTCAACTCCGGCGCGCTGGTGGACACGCTGTTCCAGATCCTGCGCGAGGGCGCCTCGGTCGGGGTCCACCTGATCATCACCGGGGACCGCACCCTGCTCACCGGCCGGATCTCCACGCTCACCGAGAACAAGCTGTCGTTCCAGCTCAGTGATCCCTCGGACCTGACGCTGCTGGGGCTCAACCCGAGGAAGATCCCGTCCAGCATCCCGCCCGGGCGCGGGTTCCGCGCCCAGGGGGCGGTGGAGACGCACGTCGCCCTGCTCACCGAGGACGTGGCCGGTCAGGCGCAGGCGGCGGCGATCGAGGCCATCGGCGCCGCGGCCAGGCGGAGGGACGCCGGGGTGCCGCGCCACCGGTGGCCGTTCCGGGTGGACGTCCTGCCGCAGCGGATCACCTTCGAGGAGGCGTGGGACCTGCGGGACGCCGACCGGGGGGCGATGTGGGCGATGGCCGCGGTCGGCGGCGACCAGCTCACCGCGCTCGGACCGGACCTGTCCCAGGGCACTCCGGCGTTCGTCATCGCCGGGCCGCCGCGCTCCGGCCGCAGCACCACCCTGCTCACCATGACCCGCTCGTTCCTCACGGTGGGCACCCAGGTGATCATCGGTGCGCCGCGGCAGTCGCCGATGCGGATGCTGGCCAGGGCCCCCGGCGTGGCCGGGTACTTCGAGGGCGACGACATCGACGCCGACGAACTGAGCGAGGCCATCTCCCGGCTCAGCGGGCCCGGGATGATCCTGGTGGACGACGCGGAGATGCTCCGTTCCTGCGACGCCTCCGACGTGCTCTCCTCGGTGCTGCGGCGGTCCGTCGGGGCACACGTCGGCGTGGTGATCGCCGGTGACGCGGACGACGTCTGCGGAGGGTTCTCCGGCTGGCAGGTGGAGGCGAAGAAGGCCCGCCGCGGGCTGTTGCTCTCCCCGCAGAACATCTCCGACGCCGACCTGCTCGGGGTGCGGCTGCAACGCAACCAGGTCGGCCAGCCCATCCAGCCGGGCCGGGGCCTGCTGCACCTGGGGGACGGGGCGGTGCACGTGGTGCAGGTGCCGCTGACGACGACCTGACGGTGGACGGCGGGCCCCGTCCCGGCCCGGCGGGCCGGGACAGGGCCCGGCGTCACCCCCCGGTCGGCTCCGCGGGCCGGGGGTCGAACAGCTCGATGTCCACGTCCGGGGCGAACCCCGCGGTGTCCGCGATCCTGCGGGCGAACGCCCGGATGCCGGCGAGCTGCCGCTCGCCCAGCGAGTAGTCCAGGGTGAGGAAGTACCGCTGTAGCACCTCGGCGTCGAACGCCTCCCAGCGCGCCGCCTGCTCGGCCACCTTGGTCACCTCCGTCAGCGACAGGTCGCGGGAGGCCAGGAAGGAACGGTGCACCTCGGCGACGGTGTCGGGCTCCCGGGCCAGGAACTCCCGGCGGGCCGCCCACACCGCGAAGACGAACGGGAGTCCCGTCCACTCCCGCCACATCTCCCCCAGGTCGTGTACCTGGAGCCCCAGCCGGGGCGCGTCGTGCAGCGAGGCGCGCAGCGCCGCGTCACCGATCAGCACCCCCGCCTGTGCCTCCTGCATCATCAGCCCCAGGTCGGGCGGGCAGGTGTAGTAGTCGGGGTCCACCCCGATCCGTTCGGCGAGCAGGAGCTGGGCCAGCCGGACCGCGGTGCGGCTGGTGGAGCCCAGGGCGACCTTCTCCCGGTCGAGCCGCTCCAGCGGCACCTGGCTGACGATCAGGCAGGACATCACCGGGCCGTCGCTGCCGACCGCGATGTCCGGCAGCACCACCAGGTCCTCGGCGTGCCGCAGGAACTCCACCAGGGAGATCGGGGCGATGTCCAGGGCACCACCGGCCAGTTGCTCGTTGAGCTGGTCGGGGGTGTCCTTGGTCAGCTCGAGGTCCAGCAGGTTCCCGGTGCGGGCCAGGCCCCAGTACAGGGGCAGGCAGTTGAGGAACTGGATGTGACCGACTCGGGGGCGACGCCGCTGGGCGCCGGCAGGCACTGCGCGATTGTCCACACCGGCAGGCTAGACCCGCCCCGCCGGCGTACCGGCCGGGCCCCCGGTCGGTACGCGGAACGGGCCCTTGGGGAAGGAACCCGACCGGAGTAATTCGCCATCGCCGACCCTGGCCCGACCCCGGTGCCCATGCTAGGCTTAAAGCCAAGTTGCAGTTTGGTTTCCTTGCAGTACTCAAAGCCTGCGAGTAATCATGTAACCGGCGCATGTGACCGGAGCATGTAACCCGCAGGCTTTTGTAGTTTTTCAGGCTTTTCACAAAAAGGTTCTGGATGCGGGGCGAAAACGGCAGCGATCTGGGATCCGCACAAGGCGGAACCAGCGTCTGTGCCTAGGAGAATTTTTATGGCTACCGGAACCGTCAAGTGGTTCAACGCTGAAAAGGGCTTCGGCTTCATCGCCCAGGACGGCGGCGGTCCCGATGTCTTCGTCCACTACTCCGCGATCAACGCGTCCGGCTTCCGTTCGCTCGAAGAGAACCAGCAGGTCACCTTCGACGTCACCCAGGGCCCCAAGGGCCCGCAGGCGGAGAACGTCAGCCCCGCGTAATCGCGCCTCGCGCAGTTCCTAAGGAGCCCCGCACCGGCCACGGTGCGGGGCTCCTGCCCTTTCCTGGATGGCCAGCCCTTTCCCGCCCGGCGTCCCACCCGCGGGAGCCGGGACGGCACGGGCGGAGGTATTCCCGCCGACCGCGTTCCCGGCCGACCGCCGCCGAGGCCGTTTGTCCCCGCTGCCGCCGGCCGGCGCCCGTTCCCTCGCTCGGCCTCAGTTCCCCCGGGAGCGTCTGTTCAGGGCGAAGACCGCTGCCCCGGCCGCCCCGACCAGCAGCGCCGAGCCCCCGGCCATCGCCAGGGTCCTGCCGAGCGACGTCGCCCCCGACCCACCGTCCCGCGCCTCCCGGTCCGGCGGGGCGGCGTGCCGCGCCGGCTGGCCGGCCGGACTGACGGAGACGGCCCCGGGCGGGCCTTCCGCGGTGACCGTGAGCGTGGACCGCAGGCTGGGCGCCTGGTTCGGGTGGTCACAGGTGACCTCGACCAGGAAGGTACCCGGGGAGACGTCCGGGCTGACCTCCCCCGTTCCGCTGACCGTCCCGGGCTCGCCGGTGGGCGCCAGCCGCAGCACCTGGTCCACCAGCGCGTCCGAGAACGCCTGGGGCCTGGCGTTGACGCTGCCCGCGACGCACCCGGAGGCGGAGACGGTGACCGCCTGGCCCGGCTGGACCGCGGCCGGGGTGATGACCACCTGGTCGCCCTCGGCGGCCCCGGCGGTCGGGCACCCGCCCACCAGGCAGCCGGCTGATATGGCGAGCACGGCGACTCGACGGGCGGTGGTGACGACGCGCATGGCGGCCTCCAGGGCCGGGGCGCGGGGCGCGCTCTCACTGCGCGACCGGTTGACCGCACCCCGTCACCAGCGACGCTAGGAGCGCCGGGCCGGCCCCGCGACGCCACGGAACCGATCGGGTGACCGCCACCCCCCCCCGTTCGCCGCGGCCCGCGGCCCGCGTGCCCCGTCCGGACGCGGCAGCACCCGCGGTGCCAGGAGCCACCGCCCCGCGGGTGACGGGAGACGGCCACCACACGCCGCGGTTCACGGCTAACCTGAAGAACCGGTGCGGCCCCCCAGGACGGCGGGCCCGCCGGGGGCTCGTTCGCGAGGAGGGGACGCAACGTGGTGGACGCGGTCGCACTGTCGGGCGAGATCACACCGGTGGTCACCGCCGCCGTCGCCGCCTATGGCGCGGCAGTGCTCACCAGGGTCCAGGACACCACCGCCGACGCCACCGTCTCGCTGGGGCAGCGCGTGCTGCGGCGGATCACCGGGCGCCCCGGGGAGCAGCCCGGTGTGGAGGACGCCGTCGCGGACCTCGCCGACGACCCCGACGACCCCGACGCCCAGGCCGCCCTGCGCATGCAGGTCAGGAAGGCCCTGCTCGCCGACGACGCCCTGGCCGAGGACATCGCTCGGCTGGTCGCCGGTGCCCCGGGCGTCACCGTCACCGCCTCCGGGGACCGTTCGGTGGCCGCACAGACGATCCACGGCAACGTCTCCACCGGCGACACCGTCCACATCACTCCCGGCGCCGGACGTGCCGACGGCGTCAACGGGGCGGGCCCGCACCCAAACTGACCGCGCCGCCCGGCCCTGCCCCACCCGCACCGGGCGGCGTCCACGCCAACGCCGACAGCTCCGTCGCCATCGGCTCACTGACCGGCACCCTCCACATCGGTGACACCGTCACCCACCACCCGGCTCCCCCGTCCCCGGCCGCCGTCGAGGCACCTCGGGGGTTGCACAACCTGTCCCACGCCCACGCCCCGATCCTGGGGCGGGACGCCGAGCTGGCCTGGTTGGACCAGGTGGTCCGTGAGGGGAACAGCGTCATCACCCAGGCGGTTCACGGTCTCGGCGGTGTGGGGAAGTCAACCCTGGCCCTGCACTACGCCCGCGCGCACCGTCAGGACCACACCCTGACCTGGTGGATCACCGCCGACAGCCCGGAGCGCATCACCGCGGGACTCGCCGCGCTCGCCGAACGCCTCCAAGCCCGACCAACCTCCCACGTCAGCACGGCCAACCAGGCCACCTGGGCCCTGACCTGGTTGCAGACCCACCCGGGATGGCTGCTGGTCCTGGACAACGTGGAGGACCCCGCACACCTCGAACCGCACCTGGGACAGCTCGACGCCGGTCACGTGCTGATCACCAGCCGTCGCGCCACCGGATGGCGGCACCTCGCCCACCCCGTCCGGATCGACGTTCTGGCCCCCGGACCCGCGGCCGACCTGTTGGGCCGCGCCAGCGGCCACACCTCCCCCGACCACCGGCCGGCCCTGACCGAGCTCGCCGCCGACCTCGGCTACCTCCCCCTGGCGCTGGAGCAGGCCGGGGCCTACATCACCCGGCACCACGTCAGCATCACCACCTACCGCGAACGCCTCGCCCACCACCCGGCCCGGATCCACGCCACCCCGGCCAGGGCGGGGCAGCACGAGGCCACCGTCGCCCGCGTCTGGCACCTGACACTGGACTCCATCGCCGCCCAGGACCCGCTGGCGGTCCGCCTGTTGTCCGTCCTGGCCTGGCTCGCCCCCGACCAGCTCCCCCGCGACGTCCTCACCGTCCTGGGGCAGGACGTCCTCGCGGTGGACGAGGCGTTGGCGCTGCTGGCCGACTACAGCATGATCACCCTCACCCCGGACACGGTCAGTGTCCACCGCCTCGTCCAGACCACCACCCGCACCATCGACCCTCACGACCCCCACCGCACCCAGGACGCCGTCACCACCGCCCGTCACCACGCCACCGCCCTGCTCAACGCCGCGCTCCCGGACGGCGACCCCGAAGTGGACCTGGGCGCGTGGCCCCGGTGGAAGGCCCTGCTGCCCCACATCCACGCTCACGCCGCCCTCACCGAACCCCGTCACGACCCGCCGGGCACCGACCGGCTCTTCAGCATGACGGCCCTGTTCCTCGCGAGACAGGGCCAGACCGACCTGGCCGTCGCCTACGGCGAACGTGCTGTCCACACGGCCGCCCGCCTGCACGGAACGCTCCACCCCGACACCCTGGCCAGCCGCAACAACCTCGCCATGGCCCACCAGGCAGCGGGAGACCCGAACAGCGCCATCCCGCTGCACGAGTCCGTCCTCGCCGACAGCGTCCGCACCCTCGGCCCCGACCACCCCTACACCCTGAACAGCCGCAACAACCTCGCTCGCGCCTACCACGCCGCCAACGACGTGGACCGCGCCATTTCCCTGCACGAGTCCATCCTCGCCGACAGCGCCCGCGTCCTCGGCCCCGACCACCCCCTCACCCTCACCACCCGCAACAACCTCGCCCGCGCCTACCAGGCCGCCGATGACGTGGACCGCGCCATCCCGCTGCAGGAGTCCGTCCTCGCCGACAGCGCCCGCGTCCTCGGCCCCGACCACCCCCTCACCCTCACCACCCGCGACTACCTGGCCAGCGCCTACCAGGCCGCCGGACACCTGGACCGCGCCATCGAGGTGTTCGAGTCCGTCATCGCCGACTGTGAGCGCGTCCTCGGCCCCCGCGATCCCCAGACGTTGGCCAGCCGTGGCGGCCTCGCCAGCGCCTACCAGGCGGCCGGGGACCTGGACCGCGCCATCCCCCTGCACGAATCCATCCTCGCCGACCTCGAGCGCGTCCTCGGCCCCGACCACCCTGACACGCTGCACAGCCGCAACAACCTCGGCATTGCCTACTGGAAGGCCGGTGACGCGGCCCGGGCCATCCCCCTGCACGAATCCGTGCTCGCCGACTTCGAGCACCTCCTCGGCCCCGACCACCCCAACACCCTGGCCACCCGCGACTACCTGGCCAGCGCCCATCGGGCGGCCGGGGACCTGGACCGGGCCATCCCCCTGTACGAGTCCGTGCTCGCCGACTGTGAGCGCGTCCTCGGCCCCGACCGCTCCCTCACCCTGATCACCCGAGGCAACCTCGCCAGCGCCTACGAGGCAGCAGGGGACCTGGACCGCGCCGTCCCCCTGCTGGAGACCACCGTCCGCACCGCCGAACGCGTCCTGGGCCCCGAGCACCCGTCAACCACCGTGTTCCGCGAGATCCTCCAGCGCGCACTGACCGGTGACGGGTGAGCCGGCCCCCCTCTCACCTCCCCGAGCGCCGCCCGTCACTCACGGGACCAGCGGGCAGCCGTGGCCGAGCGCGGGGCATCGCGGACAACGGCAGCCCCGTGCCCTGCCCCGATCAGCAAGGCGGCTCCAACCGGAACCTACGCCCGCGTCAGCAGAAACTCACCGCGGCCAAGGCCCGCACCGGAAGCCACCACCCACAGCGTGTGAGCCCTCAAGAAGTCATCGCTGGGTGAGGTAGTGGTCACGGACACACGCTCCGGCAACTACTCTGGCTGACATGACTTCAGCCCGTGGCGGTGGGGAGACTGCTCCGGAAAGTGGTGTGCGGGGAGGGACGGACCGCGGTGGACACAGTTGCTCTGTCGGAGGAGATCACGCGTGAGGTCACCGCAGTGGTGACCGCCCACGGCACGGCAGTGCTCATCCAGGCCGAGGACGCCCCCGCCGGTGCGACGGTGTCGTTGGGGCAACGGCTCCTGCACCGGATCATCGGCCGCCCTGGCAGTCAACCCGGTGTCGAAGGTGCCGTTGCGGAGTTGGCCGAGGAACCGGACGACGCAGACGCCCAAGGCGCCCTACGCAGGCAGATCAAGAAGGTGCTCCTGGGGGACGAGGAGTTGGCCGCCGACCTGGCCCACATGGTGGGCGGCTACCCGGGAGGCGCCACCATCACCGCCTCCGGACACCGCGCGGTCGCCGCGCAGACCATCCACGGCGCTGTCTCCACAGGCGACGCCATCACCAACCACCCCGGCACCGGCAGTACCGGGGGCAGGGACGGTCACCCAAACTGACCGCGCCGCCCGGCTCCTTCACACCACCGCCGGGCGGCATCCACGCCAACGCCACCAGGTCCACCGCCGTCGGCTCAGCCTGCACCCTGAACACCGGCGACGCCTACCACTACTACCAGCCCATGCCGTCCCTGCCGCCCGCGGCATCCGTTCCGGCGACAACTGGCGCACACAACCTTCCGCCGTTCCACGGCCCCATCCTGGGCCGGGATGACGACCTTGCTCTCCTGCACGAGGCGGTGCACGACGGAAACAGTGTCATCACCCAGGCCATTCACGGTCTCGGTGGTGTGGGCAAGTCCACTCTCGCCCTGGACTATGCCCGTACCCACCGCTCCGCGTACACCCTGACCTGGTGGATCACCGCGGACAGCCCGCAGAACCTCACCGCCGGCCTCGCCGCGTTGGCTGAGCGGCTGCACGGCCAGGCCGGCACCGACACGGCTACGAATGTCACGTGGGCGCTGACCTGGCTCCAGACGCACCCCGGTTGGTTGCTGGTGCTGGACAACGTCGAGGACCCCGCCGACCTCGAGCCGTACCTGGGGCAGTTGGACGCCGGACGAGTGTTGATCACCAGCCGCCGCGCCGTCGGATGGCACCGTCTGGCCCACCCCGTGGCCATCGACGTGTTGACCCTGGACTCCGCCACCGACCTGTTGGCCCGTGCCAGCGGTCACACCGCCCCCGGTCATCGCCCCGCCCTCACCGAACTGGCCACGGAACTGGGCTGCCTGCCCCTGGCGCTGGAGCAAGCCGGAGCGTACATCGCCCGGAATCAGATCAGCGCCAGCGACTACCACCAGTTGCTCCGCGAGTACCCGGCCCGGATCCACGCCACCCCCGCCGTTCTCGGACAGCACGAACGCACCATCGCCCGCACGTGGCGCCTGACCCTGGAGACCATCGCCACCCACACCCCTCTCGCAGTCGCGATGCTCTCCGTCCTGGCCTGGCTCGCCCCCGACCGACTCCCCCGAGACGTCCTCACCGCCCCTGCCAACGATGCGCTCGCGGTGAATGAGGCGCTGGGGACGCTGGCCGCCTACAGCATGATCACCCTCACCGAGAACAGCGTCAGCGTGCACCGTCTCGTCCAGGCAGTCGCCCGCACCCCCAACGCCCACAACACCGAGGACACCATCACACACGCCCGCGAGCGAGCCGCCGCCCTCCTGCACATCGCTCTCCCCACCACCGATCCCGCAACCGACGTAGGCACCTGGGCCCGCTGGAGGGCTCTGCTCCCCCACGTCCACGCCCACACCAGCCTCACCACACCCGATCAGGACACCCAGGACACCGCTCACCTCCTCGACTGGACCGGTTGGTTCCTCAGTGGCCAGGGCCAGCACCAGCAGGCCGTCGCCTACGCCGAACGCGCACACCAGACAAGCATCCGCCTCAACGGCCCTGACCACCCCGGTACCCTGACCAGCCGCAACAATCTCGCCAGCGCCTACCGGGGGGCGGGAGACCTGGACCGCGCCATCCCCCTGTACGAGGCCACCCTCAGTGCCGCATTGCGTGTCCTCGGCCCTGACCACCTCCACACCCTGACCAGCCGCAACAACCTCGCCAGCGCCTACCGGGAAGCGGGCGACCTGGACCGCGCCATCCCCCTGCACCAGGCCACCCTCACCGACCGCGAACGCATCCTCGGCTCTGACCACCCCGACACCCTGAGCAGCCGTAACAACCTCGCCGCCGCCTACCGGGGGGCGGGAGACCTGGACCGCGCCATCCCCCTGTACGAGGCCACCCTCAGTGCCGCATTGCGTGTCCTCGGCCCCAACCACCCCCACACCCTGACCAGCCGCAACAACCTCGCCACCGCCTACCAGGAAGCCGGAGACCTGGACCGCGCCATCCCCCTGTACGAGGCCACCCTCAGTGCCGCATTGCGTGTCCTCGGCCCCAACCACCCCATGACCACGGTCATCCGCCGGAATCTGCACGTCGCGCGGACGGCTGGGAGGTGAGCTGTCGTACTTCTCCCTACTTCCTCACGGGCGGCGCTGTACGGCGCCGCCCGTCACTCGCGGGGAACAGCGGGCAGCCATAGCCGAGCGGGTGTGGCAGCGGATGAGGGAGTGGCTCGCCGCCGAGCGCACAG
The DNA here is from genome assembly GCF_000380165.1 of Wenjunlia vitaminophila DSM 41686. GTDB lineage: Bacteria > Actinomycetota > Actinomycetes > Streptomycetales > Streptomycetaceae > Wenjunlia > Wenjunlia vitaminophila. The sequence goes on along the minus strand of NZ_KB904662.1, from coordinate 51,058 downwards.
AGGGCGGGTCGCCAGTGGTCTGTCCCGCGTCAGCCCACGACCAGCACATGCGCCCGGAACAGCGTCACCGGGCCGGGATCGGCTGGGTGAGGTTCACCGGGTTGCCGTCGGGGTCCGAGATGTGGGCGACGCGCTGTCCCCACGGCATGTCGTTGGGGCCGCTGCGGACCGAGCCGCCCAGCGCCACCACCCGGCCGAGCGTCTCGTCGACGTCGTCCACACCGATGCTGAGCAGAATTCGCGACGCCGCCCCTGTCCCCGGGTCCTCCTTGGCCACCAGCCCGAGGTCGGTGTCGCCGATGCGCAGGCCGAGGTAGAAGGCCGGTCCTTCCTCCGGTACCCGAAAGGTCTGCTCAGCGCCGAACAGTTGCGTGTAGAAGCTGAGCAGGACGTCGTGGTTGGCGGTCACGATCACTGGTTGGATGGTGGACATGGCACCCCTGTCGAGAACGGTCGTGTCGCTGGGTAGACCGTTCGAGGACGGTGGACTCATCGGTGGACCGCCGCGTTCCACCTGGCGCTGATCAGGGACCCGGCGACTCGGAGCTAGTGGCGGCGGTCGGTCCTCACCGCGTCGGGGAAACGACGGGTGTGCCGAGCCGGGCGGCTCCGGCCCGTTCCCGACAGCGCGGAGCCCCGGGCTCCGGTGGTGTCCGCACCGGTGCCCGGGGCTCCGCGGCCCGAGGGGCCGCCTGACGTCAGACGGCGACCGGCTCGCGGACCGGTGCCTCCTCCACCGGGGAGCTACTGACCCCCGCGAAGGCCTCGCGGTCCAGGATGCCCTCGCGGGAGGCCACCAGCACCGGTACGGCCGCCTGACCCGCGACGTTCGTGGCGGTGCGCACCATGTCAAGCACCGGGTCGATGGCCAGCAGCAGGCCCACGCCCTCCAGCGGCAGGCCCAGCGTGGACAGGGTCAGGGTCAGCATCACGATGGCGCCGGTCAGCCCCGCGGTGGCGGCCGAGCCGACCACGGAGACGAAGGCGATCAACAGGTAGTCGCCGATGCCGAGGCTCACTCCGAAGACCTGGGCGACGAAGATCGCGGCCAGCGCCGGGTAGATCGCGGCGCAACCGTCCATCTTGGTGGTCGCGCCGAACGGGACCGCGAAGGCCGCGTACTCCCGCTGCACGCCGAGGCGCTCCACCGACCGCTGGGTGACCGGCATGGTGCCCACGGAGGAACGGGAGACGAACGCGAGCTGGATGGCGGGCCAGGCGCCCTGGAAGAAGTGCAGCGGGTTGACCTTCGCCACCAGCCACAGCAGCAGCGGGTAGACGCCGAACAGCACCAGCGCGCACCCGACGTAGACGTCGACGGTGAACGTCGCCATGGGCTCGAGCAGGTCCCAGCCGTAGGTGGCCACCGACTTGCCGATCAGGCCGAGGGTGCCGAGGGGCGCCAGCCGGATGACCCACCACAGGGCCTTCTGGACCAGTTCCAGGACGGTGCGGCTGAGGGTGAGGACCGGTTCGGCGCGGTCGCCGACCTTCAGCACGGCGACACCGATCACCACGGCGAGGAAGACGATCTGGAGCACGTTGAGTTCGGTGAACGGGGTGATCACGTCGGTGGGGACGATCCCGGTGAGGAAGTCCACCCAGGACGCGGAGACGCCGTCCACCCGCTCGCCGTCGGACGGGCGCAGCCCGGTGCCGGAGCCGGGGTCGGTGAGCACGCCGATGACGATGCCGATGGTCACCGCGATCAGCGAGGTGGCGAGGAACCACAGCAGGGTGCGGCCGGCCAGCCGGGCGGCGTTGGTCACGTTGCGGAGGTTGGCGATGCTGACCAGGATCGCGGTGAAGACCAGCGGGGCGACGGCGAGCTTGAGCAACTGCACGAAGATGTCGCCGGTTCTGGTCAGGGTCTCGGTGAGCCAGTCCACGTGGTACTCGCGGGCGACGAGGCCGAGGACGACACCGAGCACGAGGCCGCCGATGATCTGCGCCCAGAACGGGGTCCGGCGCAGGCCGGCGAGGGGACTGGGGGGCTTGACGGTGGTGGAGGACGACACGGGCACACTCCGGGTGCGTGGTACGGGGGGGACGGGGAACGGGAGGTGCCGCCGCCCCGCGGTCGCGCCCGACCCACGACAGCCACTGCGCCGCTCCGACGCACGTCACCCGCGCCGGGCGCGGTGGGCGCGCCGGGTGGGCGCCGGTGACGGTGGGTCGGGAGGGGCTCGGCACGGCCTCCGGTCACGGCCGTCCCTGAGACGGTCCCGTGGCCGACACGCCGTGGATCACCGAGGTGGATGTCGAGGGGGGTGGGGCCCGATCAGTCGGGCCGTGACGACAACGCCGGGGCGGGGCGCGGACTCAGCCGCGACAGGCAGCCGACACCCGGCGACAGAAGTCGACCTCGAGCCGCGCCACGAGCGGTGCGTCCGCCGTGGCTCGGTGGGTCAGTACTGTCGTCATGCCGTGGAGATTACCACTGAGGCTTTGGGTTCATCAAAGCAATACTTTGAGATGGTCTTCCGGGGCGGGCCCGCCCGAGCACGGGCGCGGCGCACCACCGGGATTCGTCGTCCGGGTCGCCCCAGGTGGCGTCGTCCCCGAGCGAGGAGTTCGCATCCCCGTTCCAGCAGGGATGACGGTGGGCCCACAGCCGTCAGGTGGGGGTGCTGACGCCCTCCGAGCCGAGGCTCAGGGACCTGAGTGTCGCTGTCCGACACAGGTCGGCCACCTCCGACCACTGGTGGGCGGCGTGCGACGCGGTCGTTCCGCTGCTCGCGGTGGGTCGGTGGCCGGCGGGTCAGCTCTTCTGGGGCCGGAGCCGGTCGGCGTCCTGCGCCGCGTCCTCCCGGGTGCGGTCCTCGGCCAGCCGCCGCTTGGTCTGGGTGACCTTGTCCACGATCTCCTCCGACATCGCGTCGCGCTGCCGGCTCAGCACCACGTAGCTGATCGGCGCGGAGAGCAGGGCGGCGACGCCGATCAGCAGTACCGTCCCCTCGGCCCCGTTGACCTCGATGACCTCGACGTAGGCGAGCAGCCAGACGACGAGGAAACACAGGACGAAGATCCCCAGACGCATTCCGGTGTAGCGGAGCGCGGCGTGTTTGGTGGGTGTCACGGTGCTCACGGCGGCTACTTCTCTCGTTCTCGGCGAACCCGGCCGCCTTCCAGTGAAGCACGGCCGGTCCGTGGCCCTCAGCGCAGGTCGAGCCACATCATGACGTCGTCCCTGTCGTCGCCGGGCGCCACCCGGATCGCGGCGGGCACCCGGCCGACCTCGCGGTACCCGACGGAGGCGTAGAACCGCTCCAGGCCGGTGCCGCCCCGGCAGGTGAGGCGGAACGACTCCAGGCCCATCCGCCGGCCCTGGCGCTCCGCCTCCCGCAGCAGCCTGCTCCCCTCGCCCTCTCCCTGCCGGGACGGGTGGAGCATCACCGTGTAGAGCCAGCACCAGTGGGTCATCAGTGGGTGGTCGTTGAAGGAGAAGAAGGCGGTGCCCACCAGCTTGTCCCCGTCCCAGGCGGCGAGCAGCCGTGTGCGGCCGGCGGCCATGGCCGCGAAGTGCTTCTCCGCCGTGGGCCGCACGTCGTCCTCGGCAACCGGCGGCACGAAGCCCACCGCGCCGTCCGCGTTCGACACGTCGGTCCAGACGGAGACGACCTGGTCCCGCAGCTCCGGGGTGAGCTCCGGATCCATCTCGAACGTCAGTCCCATGGAACCGACGGTACCTGCCCCGTCCGCGTGGCCCCTCCACGGTCCACGGGACGGACACCGGCGGCCGGGATCACACCCGCATGGGCTGCGGGGACTCGCGGCGGTCCGGGTCAGGACCCGGGAACTCGCGGATCACCTCGTAGCGGGTGTTGCGCTCCAGCGGTCGGAAACCGGCGTCCCGGATCAGCTCGAGGAGGTCCTCCCGGGTCAGCTTGGCCGGGGTGCCGAAGTTGTCCGCGTCGTGCGTGATCTTGTACTCCACGACCGACCCGTCCATGTCGTCGGCACCGTGGTTGAGGGCGAGCTGCGCGGTGGACAGGCCGTGCATCACCCAGAAGACCTTCACGTGGGGGACGTTGTCGAACAGCAGCCGGGAGACCGCGAACGTCTTCAGCGCCTCCACCCCGGTGGCCATGGTGGTGCGCTCCTGGAGCCGGTTGCGGACCTTGCCGTCCCTGGAGTCGTGGAAGTCGTGCTGGTAGCGGAGCGGGATGAAGACCTGGAAGCCGCCGGTCTCGTCCTGGAGCTCACGCAGCCTGAGCACGTGGTCCACCCGGTGCCGCGGCTCCTCGATGTGCCCGTAGAGCATGGTGCTCGGCGTCTTCAGCCCCTTGGAGTGCGCCAGCCTGTGGATGCGCGACCAGTCCTCCCAGTGGCAGGCGTGGTCCACGATGTGCTGGCGGACCTCCCAGTCGAAGATCTCCGCGCCGCCGCCGGTCAACGACTCGAGGCCGGCGTCGATCAGCTCGTCGAGGATCTCCGACGCCGGCAGCCCGGAGATCTTCTCGAACCACTGGATCTCGGTGGCGGTGAACGCCTTCAGCGACACCTGCGGCAGCGCCTCCTTCAGCGCCCGCAGGGAACGGGGGTAGTACCGCCAGGGCAGGGTCGGGTGGAGCCCGTTGACGATGTGCAGCTCGGTGAGGTGCTCGCTCTCCATGGTCTTGGCCAGCCGGACCGCTTCCTCGATCCGCATGGTGTACGCGTCCTTCTCGCCCGGCTTGCGCTGGAACGAGCAGTAGGCGCACGAGGCGCTGCACACGTTGGTCATGTTCAGGTGGCGGTTGACGTTGAAGTAGACCGCGTCACCGTTCTTGCGGGTGCGCACCTGGTGGGCGAGCCCGCCCAGCCAGGCCAGGTCGTCGGACTCGTACAGCGCGATGCCGTCCTCGCGGGACAACCGCTCCCCCGCGTTGACCTTCTCCTCCAGCTCCCGCTTGAGCCCGGCGTCCATCTGGCCTCCCTGTGCCCACCAGTTCAGCGTCGCGCCCGGAACCCGCGCCGCGCCCGCGTACCCCGTCCGTCCGGGGCCCGGCCGAGCCGGCGGGTCCGGTCCGCGACCGGCTCAGGCGAGCCTACGCCACCGGGGCGGCGCCCCCGCGCGACGGGCCGGCTCAGACCTGCGGGACCTCCCCGACCCGGCTCTCCCACTTGGTGGAGAGCACCACGGTGGTCCGGGTGCGGGAGACGCCCTTGGTGCCGGACAGCCGGTGGATGGTCCGCTCGAGACCGTCCACGTCGCCGACCCGCACCTTGAGCATGAACGAGTCGTCGCCGGCGATGAACCAGCAGTCCTCGATCTCCGCCAGGTCCCGGAGCCTCCTGGCCACCTCCTCGTGGTCGGCGGCGGTGGTGAGCTGCACCCCCACCAGGGCGGTGACACCGAGCCCGAGCGCGGCCGGGGCGACCGTGGCCCGGTAGCCGGTGATCACCCCGGCCTGTTCCAGACGGTTGATCCGGTCGGTGACACTGGGACCGGAGAGCCCCACCAGCCGTCCCAGTTCGGCGTAGGACGCCCTGCCGTTCTCCCGCAGCGCCTGGATGAGCTGCCTGTCCACCGCGTCCATGTGTCTGCCAAGCCTTCCGTTCCTCGCCGTTGCGCGGGTCTCACCTCCGGGCTCCGCTACGCGCGACCGCCCCCGATGTCCCCCTCCCACCTGCGGTACAGCTTGTGTGGCACCCCGACCGCGTCCAGCGTCCTGCCGGCGACGAAGTCCACGAGGTCCTGAATACCCCGGGCACCGGCGTAGAACGCCGGTGCGGCGGGCAGCACCACCGCGCCGGCCTCGTCCAGGGTGACCAGGTGGCGCAGCGTCTGGCCGGCGAGCGGCGTCTCCCGCACCACCACCACCAGCGGCCGGCGTTCCTTGAGGGTCACGCTCGCCGTGCGCTGCAACAGGTCCTTGGACAGCCCCAGGGCGATCCCGGCGACGGCCGCGGTGCTCGCCGGGACGACGAGCATCCCGCGGGCCGGGTAGGAGCCGCTGGACGGGCCCGCCGCCAGGTCCCCGGGGGACCAGTGGCGGACGGAGTCCAGGTCAGGCTCGGGCGTCGGCGCCCCCGAGGCGTCGGTGCCCAGCCACCGGGCCAGGTCGGCGCGCCAGTGCGCGTCCCGGAACGGGGCCCCGGTCTCGTCGAGGATGGTGAGCCTGGCCGCCCGGCTCACCACCAGGTCCACCGCCTCCCCCGCGTGCAGCAGGGCGCGGACCACGGCGGCGGCGTAGGGCGTCCCCGAGGCTCCCGAGACCCCGACGACCCAGGGCCGGCGCCCGCCGTCCCCCCCGGTGCTCCTGTTGTCCCGCTCCACACGGTCGAGCCTATCCGGCGCGGCGCGGGACTTCCCGACCGGAACAAGGACAGACCTCCCCGTCGTTCCCTACCGTGGAAGGACACCGACCCGCGACGTCCACCCGAACCGAAGATCCCGCCCGTGACGTCCCTCACCACCCGGGGGGGCTCCGTCAGCACCGTTGAGGCCGTCACCCACGCCGTCAAGGGGGAATGCAGTGGCCCACCAGCCGTCGTACGACCCGTCGTCCTTCACCGGTCGTCGTCCCGCCCCGGCCCGCCGCTCGCTGCGCGGCGGGTTGGCCGACGTGCGCGCCGCCGCGCTGCTGATGAGCTTCTGGGTGGGGCTGCTGTGGTTGCTCGAGGCGGTGGACACGGCCCGGGACCACCGGCTCGACCAGTACGGCATAGTCCCGCGCCAGGTGGGTGAGCTGGCCGACGTGATCCCGGCGTCGTTCATGCACTTCGGCTACGACCACGTGGCGGCCAACTCGGTGCCGCTGCTGGTGCTGGGGTTCCTCGCCGCCGCGCGGGGGCTGAGCCGGTTCTTCGCGGTGGCCACGTTCATCATCGTGGCCAGCGGTGTCGGGGTGTGGCTGGTCGCCCCCGCCAACACCAACACGGCCGGGGCCAGCGGCCTGATCTTCGGTCTCTTCGGCTACCTGCTGGTGCGCGGCTTCGTGGACCGCAAGGTGCTGGACGTCGTGGTGGGCGTGGGCGTGGCCGTCCTCTACGGCTCGATCCTGTGGGGCGTGCTCCCCACGGACAGCGGGATCTCCTGGCAGGGGCACCTGTTCGGCCTGCTGGGCGGGGTGGCTGCTCCGTTCGTCTTCCGCCGCAGTTAGCCGTCAACTGGGAGGACCCCGACCAGCGCGGCCAGCGCGGTCATGCCGAACAGGAGCCAGGCGGCGTAGTCACCGACGTGTCCGGAGTGCAGTGCCCGCACGGCGGCCAGGGAGCGCAGGAAAGGGCGGAGCCGGGCCCGGCGTGCGTCCGGTGCCCGCGGCGCCCGGACGGCCGCGGCGGCGAGGAGGACCGCAGCCGCGGTGGACACGCACCCGAGGACCACGCCCTGCGCGGTCCACGTCGACTCGTGGTGCGGGGAGCCCACCGCGGGGGCCGTTCCGAACAGGACCGCCGCGGCGTAGCCCCGGGGGTCGGTGAAGCCCTCCGCGGCGTGGTCGAAGGCTCGGCCGGCGCCGGGGAGCACGCCGACGGCCAGACCGCCCGCCAGCAGCAGGAGGACCGCCGCGTACATGGTGCGCGGTGTGCGGCTCAGTTGCTCGGTCTCCCGGTGCTCCTCGATTCCGGTGGTCTGCGCAGCGATCGCGACCGGGCCGCCGGCGTCGGGTGCCGGGCCCGCCCCCAGGTAGATGCGGAAGCCCGCCCGCAGGACGGCCCCGCCGGTCAGGGCTGAGACGGCCACGAACACCGCGGGCCCCCACGGGTGTCCCGCCCTGGTCAGCGCCTCCTCGGTCACCGACTTGCCCAGGGCCGTGCCGAACGGGGGGAGCCCGGCCAGGGCGGCGCCCGCGGCGAAGTACAGCCAGGACACGAACCGGGCGTCCCTGCCGCAGCCGTGCAGCTTCAGCTCGTCCACGTGTCCGTGTCTGGCCAGGATGACGCCGACCAGCAGGAACAGGGCGGACTTGACCCCCGCGTGCGCTGCCGCGTACAACGCCACGCCCGCGGTGCCCTCGGGGGTGAGCGTGGCGAGCCCGGTCGTGAACAGGCCGACGTGGGCGATGGTGGAGTAGGCCAGCATGCGCTTGAGGTGGCTCTGCGCGAAGCACATCAGGGCGCCCACCACCGCGGTGAGCACCCCGGCCGGGAGGAAGGCGCCGCGGATGTCGTCGTGCGGCACCGCGCTCCCGAAGACCGTCCAGAAGACCCGGAACGCACCGTAGAGGCCGAGTTCGACCATCACTCCGGAGAACAGCACGCACACCGGCGCGGGCGCCACCGCGTGCGCGTCCGGCAGCCAGAAGTGGAAGGGCACGACGGCCGCCTTCACCAGGAAGCAGGTGACGATGACCACCAGCGCCACGACGGTCAGCGCGTCGGCCCGGTGTTCGGTGAGCCGCTGGCCGAGCGGTGCGAGGCCGAGCTGCCCGTGCCTGGCGTACAGGACGCCGATGCCCGCCAGGGAGAAGTAGGCGCCGAGGGAGTTGACGATGCCGAAGTTGAGGCCGCCCTGGACCGCCGTGGGGTCCTCGATCTTGAGGCCGGTGAGCGCGTACGCGGCGATGCCCATGAGCTCGAAGAAGACGAACATGTCGAACAGGTCGCCGGAGAGCACGAACCCCTCCATGCCGGCGAGGAACAGGAGCATCAGCGCGTGGTAGTAGCCGCGCACCGGGGAGTAGTAGCGCCAGCTGTACAGCAGCGCGCAGCTCATCAGTCCGGCGATCAGCAGGGCCGTTCCGGCGCTGAGGCTGTCGGCGACGAGGGGGATGCCGACGCTGACCCCCCGCTTCGGCCGCCAGTCGCCGTTCCAGGTGACGACGCGGCCGTCGGCGGACCGCGTCAGCACGACCGCCGCCAGGGCACACACCGTGAGCGACGTGGCGACGCCCAGGAGGTCGAGCACGTGGTGCGGCAACCTGCTTCCCGCGGCGACCATGAGACAGGCCACCAGCACCGGGACGGCGATGGCGAGGGGCATCAGGTGCGCGGCGGTTCCCGACGTCACCGTCAGCCCTTCAGCGCGGACAGCCGGTTGGGGTCCACGGTGCCCTGCTGCTTGTGCACCTGGACGGCGGTGGCCAACAGCAGCGCGGTGACGGTCGCGGAGACGACGATGTCCGTGAGGGTCATCGCCTGCACCACCGGATCGGTCACCCGTGTGCTGGGCCGGAGCGTCGAGCCGAAGACCGGCGCGCCGGCGGCCCTCTGGTAGCCGACGCACAGCAGCAGCACGTAGGTGCCCGACTGGGCCACGGACAACGACACGACGGCGTGCACCAGGTTGGCGCTGCGGACGACGCCGAACGCTCCGACCAGCAGCAGCCAGCCGGCGACCCCGTAGGCGTACAGGTTCACGTGCCGCCTCCCCGCTCCCGCCGGCCGCCCACCGAGAGGGTGATGGCCTCGGTGAAGAAGTGGGTGAGCAGGACCACGGCGCCGCAGCTCACCTCCAGCCCCACCAGCACGTTGAGAACGGGGACCGTTCCGCCCGAGAACAGTTGGCCGAACGATCCGGTGGGGATGACGTTGGCGAGGAAGGCTCCGGTCGCCGCGAGGCCGGCCGCGCCGAGCACGCCGAACAGGCCGGCACCGAGCGCCTCACCACGGTCGAAGATCTCCACGGGCCGCAGCCGGGCCAGGGCTTGGTAGCTCCCCGCCAGGTAGAGCAGGTGGAACCCGGTCGCCAGGATGACGCCTCCCTGGAAGCCCCCGCCGGGTGAGACGTGCCCGTGTGCCACGACGTCGAGGCCGACGACCAGCGTCACGGGCAGCAGCACGTACCCGAGCAGGGTCGTCGATTCCAGCCTGTGCCGGTCCGGCGGCGGGCGCTGCTCGCTCTCCCGCTGGGCGGGGCGCAGGAGTGCCGCCACACCGATCACCGACCCGAGGACGATGGTCTCCTCCCCGAAGGTGTCGATGCCCCGCTGGTCGAAGTTGACCGAGGACACGACGTTGGCGGTGGCGTGCCGCACCGCGGCGGGAACGGCGAGGTCCCGGTAGGGGTGGTCCTCGCTCCCGAAGGCGGGCATGCCGAGGAAGGCCGTCGCGAACAGCACCGCCACACCCGCGGCACCCAGCAGGAACAGGGCGAGCCGGCCGCGGCTGCTCATTCCCCGGCCTCCCCGCGGCCGTCCGCCTCCCGCTCCTGGTCACGCCGCATCCGGCGGATGGCCAGCATCACCATCAACGGCACCACCGCCGCCCCCACCCCGAGCTGGGACAACGCGACGTCGGGCCCCTGGAGGACGACGAACAGAACGGTGAGGGAGAGCCCGAACAGCGAGAGCGTGACCGCCTGCCGCTCGGGCTCGTTCGTCAGGACCACCGCGGTACCCAACACCGCGACGAGGGCGAGGGACATGACGATCAGGGGGGTCACCTGGACCCCTCACCGCAGGCCGTCGTGGTGCGCCGCCACCCTGCCCGTGGCCGCTGCGAGCGCCGGCCCGGTCACCGTCAGCAGCCCGGCGGTGAGCAGGTCCAGCGCGGCCGTCAACCCCCATCCGTTCTCGACCGCCAGCGCCACGCCGATCAGCGGCGCGCCCAGCGACGTGACCGGTGTGAGGAAGTGGAGCCTTCCGTAGACCTCGCGCATGGTCAGCGCGGCCAGGGCCGAGAGGACCACGACCCCGGTGCCGGCCGCGGCCAGGCCGACCGCCACCACGTGCCGGACGTCCTCGGCCGTCATGTTCCGGCCGGTCGCGGTGCGAGGAGCCGGGTGAAGACCAGCGTGCCGACGAAGGTGAGCAGGGCCATGACCAGCGGCACGATGAGGTACGACGGTTGGCCGAGTGCCTGGGGGAACACCAGGAGCAACAGGGTCGCCACCACCCCGCCGAGTTCCAACCCCACCAGCCGGCGGACCGGATCGCCGCGCATCCCCAGCCAGGCGGCCGGGCCGAGGCCACCCGCCAACAACACGTTGGCGCACCACAGCCAGGCGTTCACCGGGCGATCACCCGCTCCGTCCGGCTGGGCGACGCGGTCAGGGAGTGGACCAGCAGGTGCGGCCCGGAGCGGTCACCGTCCACCACGTAGGTCCCGGGTGTGGCGGAGATCGCCAGCGTGGCCAGGGCCCGACGGGCAGCCGCGGTGGCCCCCTCGACGTCCTCCGGCAGTGGCGTCCGCCTCCACGTGCCCTCGGCCTCCGGCCGGCGTCGGTGCCAGGAGCGGCGGGCCGCCTGCTGGAACACCCGCACGGTGTCCACCACCACCGAGGCGGGGAGCGCCACCGCCCAGGAACACCAGCGGAGGCGCGGACGCCAACGCCCCCGGACCGCCTTGCGCACCACTCGTGCGGCCACCGCGCAGGGCAGACCGCACACGGTGGCCACCGCGAGCTCGGCCGGTGTCACCGACGACAACGTGACGAGCCAGACGCCCACGCACGTCCCCCACCACCAGGTGACTTCGAGAACGGAGATCATGCACTCACCTCACCGCCACGATGCCAACGGCCGCCGTCACCGGGCACCAGGCCGTGCGGGACACGCACGGTCCCTAACCCATAAGGGCCAGCGCGGGGGACGCCCCCGCCTCAGCCGCGCAGGCCGCGCAGGACCAGGTCGAGCAGGGCGAACGCGAAGAGCGCCACGCCGATCACGCTGTTCACGGTGAAGAAGGCCTGGTTGACCCGGGACAGGTCGTCCGGCCTGACCAGCGTGTGCTCGTAGACCAGCCCCACCACGACCACCACGACGCCCACCCACCACGCGACGCCCGCGTCCGTGGCGACGCCGAACCACACCAACAGCACCGCCGTGACCGCGTGGCAGACCCGCGCGCCGACCAGCGCGCCCGCCACCCCGAACCGGGCGGGGACGCTGCGCACCCCCTGGGTGCGGTCGGCGGCCACGTCCTGGCAGGCGTAGATCAGGTCGAAGCCGCCGATCCAGATGCCCACCGCCATGCCCAGCAGGACCGGGTCCCAGGACCAGGCGCCGGTGACCGCGAACCAGGCACCGATCGGGCCGATCGACTGGGCCAGGCCGAGGATGGCGTGGGGGTAGTCGGTGAACCGCTTGCCGTACGGGTAGACCACCATGGGCAGCACGGCCAGGGGCGAGAGCGCCAGGCACAGCGGGTTGAGCAGCGCTGCGGCACCGAGGAAGACCACCATGGCGACCAGCGCCCCGACCCAGGCGCTGCGCGCGGACAGCGCGCCGGTGGCCAGTTCGCGGCCGGCGGTCCTGGGGTTGCGCGCGTCGATCTCCCGGTCGATGATCCGGTTGGCCGCCATGGCGAAGGTGCGCAGCCCCACCATGGCGACGGTCACCAGGCCCAGTTCCGCCCAGTGCACCGACTCGTCGTCGAGCAGCATGGCCGTGAGGCAGCCGATGTAGGCGAACGGGAGGGCGAAGATCGAGTGCTCGATCTTCACCACCCGCAGGAACGCGCGCAGCCGACCGGGGCGTGGCTCCGGGCCCACCAGCCCCTCGGTCACTGACTTGGTGCTCACACTGCCTCCTGACTCAAAGGCCGTACTCGTGCCAGCGTCTGGCGACCAGCTCGGCGGTGGCCGGATCGGAGACGATCATCTCCGGCCAACCGCCGTCCCGGGTGTAGCCCTCCTCGGGCAGCTTGGCGGTGGCGTCGATGCCCGCCTTGCCGCCCCAGAACTGCTGGTAGGAGGCGTGGTCGAGGTGGTCCACCGGCCCCTCGGTGAGCAGCAGGTCGCGGGCGTAGTCCACGTTGCCGAAGGCCCGCCAGGCGACCTCCTGGTAGTCGTGGACGTCGCAGTCGGCGTCCACGACGATGATGAGCTTGGTCAGCGACATCATGTGCGCCCCCCAGATGGCGTGCATCACCTTCTGGGCGTGCTTGGGGTAGCGCTTGTCGATGGAGACGATGGCGCAGTTGTGGAAGGCGCCGGCCTCGGGCAGGTCGTAGTCCACCACGTCCGGCACGACGACCTTCAGCAGCGGGAGGAAGAACCGTTCGGTGGCCTTGCCCAGCGGCCCGTCCTCGGTCGGCGGCCGGCCGACCACGATGGACTGGAACAGCGGACGGCGCCTGCTGGTCACGCAGTCGATGCGCAGCGCGGGGAAGGGCTCCTGCGGGGTGTAGAAGCCGGTGTGGTCGCCGAACGGCCCCTCGGGGAGCATCCGTCCCGGTTCGAGCCAGCCCTCGAGCACCACCTCGGCGTTGGCCGGCACCTGGAGCGGAACGGTCCGGCAGTCCACCATCTCCACCCGCTTGCCCTGCACGAACCCGGCGAACAGGTACTCGTCGATGTCGCTGGGCAGCGGGGCGGTGGCGGCGTAGGTGACGGCCGGCGGGCACCCGAAGGCGATGGCCACGGGCAGTCGCTCACCGCGCCGGGCGGCCACCTGGTAGTGGTTCCTGGAGTCCTTGTGGATCTGCCAGTGCATCCCGATGGTGCGGGAGTCGTGCCGCTGGAGCCGGTACAGGCCGAGGTTGCGCACCCCGGTGTCCGGGTCCTTGGTGTGGGTGAGGCCGAGGTTGAAGAAGGACCCGCCGTCCTTCGGCCAGGTGAACAGCGCGGGCAGTCGGTCCAGGTCCACCTGGTCCCCGGTGACCACCACCTCCTGGACGGGGGCGTCCTTGACCTTCTTCGGCGGCACGTGGGACACCCCGGCCAGCTTGCCGAACGCCTCCCTGATCCCGGTGAAGCCCTGGGGGAGCTCCGGTCTGACCAGTCCGGCGATCTTGTCGCCCAGTGCGGTGTAGGAGGCCAGTCCCAGGGCCTTGAGCAGTCGGCGGTCCGTGCCGTACACGTTCATCGCCAGCGGCATGTCCGATCCCCGGACGTTCTCGAAGAGCAGGGCGGGGCCGCCGGCCTTGTTCACCCGGTCCACGATCTCCCCCACCTCCAGGTGGGGATCGACCTCGGCCTTCACACGTTTCAGGTCGCCGTCCCGCTCCAGCGCCCGCAGGAACCCCCGAAGATCGTCGTATGCCATAGGTGTCAGTATCCGACACCGACTACCCTGGACCGGACGGCAGGGGCCATCCTCCGGCCCCTCGCGACTCCGGCCAGACCCCCACTCACGAAGGACCGGTGACCACCATGACCAGGTATCTGCCGATCCTGCTGGTCCTGGCGTTGTGGACCTACGCGTTCATCGACTGCCTGACCACGCCGGAGGACAAGGTGCGGCACCTGCCCAAGGTCGCCTGGGTCCTGATCGTCCTGCTGTTCGGCACGGTGCTGATCGGACCTGTGGCCTGGCTGATCGCCGGTCGCGAGCGCGGCGGCTTCGCTCCCCGCCTCGGTCCCCGCCCGGCGGGCTCCGGCGGGTTCGTGGCCCCGGACGACAATCCCGAGTTCCTCAGGTCCCTGGAGAAGAAGCGGGACGAGGACGACACCCACTGAGCGCCGGCGGGCCCGCGCGGGCTCCCCGCCCGGACGCGAACCGGCCGCCGCCGGGCGGACCCGACGGCGGCCGGTGACGGTCCGGGTCAGACTCCCGCGTAGGAGTGCTTGCCGGTGATGAAGATGTTGACGCCGTAGTAGTTGAACAGGAAGCAGGCGAAGGCGATCAGGGCCAGGTAGGCGGCCCGGCGGCCCTTCCAGCCGGCGGTGGCCCTGGCGTGCAGGTAGGCGGCGTAGCCGACCCAGGTGACGAAGGACCAGATCTCCTTGGGGTCCCAGCCCCAGTAGCGGCCCCACGCGGCCTCCGCCCAGATCGCCCCGGCGATGATCGCGAACGTGTACAGCGGGAAGATCAGCGCGTTGACCCGGTAGGCGAACTTGTCCAGGGATGCCGCGGAGGGGAGGCGCTGCCAGACGGTGGCGAGCCGCCCGCCGTCGCGTCCCGCCAGCCGCGCCGCCTCGTAACGGTCCTTGAACAGGTACAGCACGGCCGCCACCGCGCCCAGGTACAGGGCCGCGCCGGAGATGATCGCCGTGGAGACGTGGATCCACAGCCAGTACGAGTCCAGGGCCGGCACCAGTTGGTCCGACTCGGTGTACAGCACGCTCACCGCGAGGCCGAGGTCGAGCAGCACCGCCGTGGTCACCGGCAGGCCGAGCCAGCGCACCGGCCGCTTGGCGAGGAGCAGGCCCAGGTAGGTGCCGACGGCCATCAGCGAGAACGCGGTGGAGAACTCGTACATGTTGCCCCACGGCGGACGCTGGACCGAGACCCCGCGCGCCACCACGGAACCGAAGTGCAGCACGAAGGCCAGCGCGGTCAGGGAGACCGCCATCCGGCCCAGCACGTCGGCCCGCTGGTCGGTGCCGGCGGCACCGGGCCCGTCCTTCGCCGGGCGGCCGGCGGACCGGGTCACCACCCGGGGCCGCTCCAGCGTCATGGTGCCCCCGCCCCGGGTCGCCACCGTCACCGAGACCGCCGAGGCCTTCGCCGCCTCCGCCGCCTCGGACGCCCGGGAGGCCGCGGCCAGCGCCGCGGACTGCACCGCGACCCGACTGCGGCTGCCGAACACCCACTCCATGCAGTGGGCCAGGAACGACAGGGTGTACACGGCCATCGCCGAGTACATCAACACATTGCTGATCTGGGCGAGGTTGTCATTGACCTCGGCGGCGACGAACACGTCTCACTCCTTCTCCGAACGGCTGGGCTCCGCGTCGTCGTGCAGTTCCACGGCGATGTCGGCGAGCTCTTCCGCGATCTTGGCCGACTCACTGCGGGCCAGCCCCGCCATCGACACGACGGTACCGCCGCCCTCGGTCGGGGTCGCCCGGACCCACACCCGGCGGCGCTGGACGAACAGCGAGCAGATCAGTCCCAGCAACGCCAGCGAGGCACTGGCCAGCGCCAGCCCCTTGCCCGGCTTCTCACTGACCTCGAACTGGGCGTACTCCTTGATCCCGGTGAACTCCAGCGTCCCCGCCCCGCCCGGCAGCTCCATCTTCTCCTCGGGGAGCAGGTACTTGGCGAACGGATCTCCGTTGGC
This sequence comes from Wenjunlia vitaminophila DSM 41686, assembly GCF_000380165.1. GTDB lineage: Bacteria > Actinomycetota > Actinomycetes > Streptomycetales > Streptomycetaceae > Wenjunlia > Wenjunlia vitaminophila. Next base: position 35,245 of record NZ_KB904662.1, on the reverse strand, counting down.
CTTCTTGAACTGCTTCATGTTCTTGGTCTTGAGCTGGTAGACGTTCTGCGGCAGTCCCGAGTCGATGCCCAGGTCACCGCGGTAGGCGGTGAGGAAGAGCGCCGGGAACTTCAGCGAGGGGAACTGGGAGACCATGCCGCGCTCCGTGGCGCCGCCGAAGGTGGGGACGAAGGTGCCGGTGAAGCCGAGCTGGGTCTTCTTCCCGTTCTCGTCCACGTAGTCCGGAACCTTGATCACGCAGGTGGACGTGGTGTTGGCGTCCTGCGGGAGACAGGCGACCGGACCCTGGTAGGCGACCTGGCCCTGACCGTCGCGGACCGTGACCACGGGGGCGTAGCCGAAGCCCACCAGGTAGATCTTGGTCCCGCCGACCTTCAGCGGTGAGTTGACCTTGATGGTGGTCTTCTTGGTCCGCTCGCCGTCGCCGGTCCAGTAGGTAAGGTCCGCCTCGAACTTGCGGGCGGTGCCCCGCTGGCTGCCGGACTCCTCGAACGCCGACCTGAAGTCGTCCAGGGTGAAGCCGAAGGCGTCGAGGTCCGCCTCGTCGTCGTAGAGCGGCCCGGAGGAGAAGTCGTCGTACTGGGTGAGCGAGTTCGCGAACCCGTCCCCCTCGACCACCAGCTTGTTCCCCGAGGCGCTGAACAGGTGCCCGAGGGCGACGGCCACCAGCAGCCCGAACAGCGAGATGTGGAAGACCAGGTTGCCGGCCTCGCGCAGGTAGCCCTTCTCCGCGGCCACCGCCCCGTCGCCGAGGTGCGCCCGGAACCGCCGCCGCTTCAGGATGCGCGTCGCCGCGGCCAGCACCTCGTCGCGGTCCACGGCCGTCTCCCAGGTGGTGTGCACCGGCAGCCGGCTGAGGTTCCGCGGGGCGGCCGGTGGCCTGGAGCGCAACGCCTGGAAGAACTGCCAGCTCCGCGGCAGGATGCAGCCGGCGAGGGAGACGAAGAGCAGGATGTAGATCGCTGAGAACCAGGCGGAGCTGTACACGTCGAACAGGCCCAGGCGATCGTAGAGCGGCCCCAGCGTCGGGTGCTGCTCCTTGAACTCCAGGACCTTGAACTGGCCCTCGCTCGTGCCCTCCTGCGGGACCAGCGACCCGGGGATCGCGGCGATCGAGAGCAGGAACAGCAGCAGCAGGGCGACCCGCATCGAGGTCAGCTGCCGCCAGAACCAGCGCAGCCAGCCCACCAGGCCGATGCCCACCGGGCCGGGGCCCTCCCCGGGGTCCTCCTCCCGGGGGGCGCTGCTCAGCCGTTCGGCGTCCTGGAGCAGCTCGTCGTCCCGTTCCTGCTCGGTGACGGCGCCGGATTCGGCGGTGGCGGTCCTGGTCGAGTCGGCCATGCCTCAGATCCCCACGGTGAAGTCGGCGGACCACACTTGCAGATCGTTGACGATCCCGTCCCAGGCCCCGGTGACCAGCAGGACGCCGACGGTGACGAGCATGCCGCCGCCGATGCGCATGACCCACACGTAGTGCTTCTTGATGAACGCGAACATCCCCAGCGCGCGACGGAACGCCACCGCGGTGACGATGAACGGCACGCCCAGGCCCAGGCAGTAGACCGCGGTGAGCAAGGCGCCGCGACCGGCGCTCGCCTCGGTGTAGGCCAGGGTGTTCACGGCGGCCAGCGTCGGGCCGGTGCACGGCACCCAGCCGATCCCGAAGAGCACGCCCAACATCGGCGCCCCGGCCAGGCCCATCGCCGGCTTCCAGTGCCAGCGCACCTCGCGTTGCAGCACCCGGTCGAGGATTCTCAACGACCCCATGAAGGAGAGCCCGAGCACGATGGTCAGCGCCCCCAGCACCCGGGTGATGACGTCCTGGTGCTCCTGGAGCCGGGACCCGAAGCCGCCGAAGAGCAGCCCCCCGGACACGAAGACCGCGGAGAAACCGGCCACGAACAGGGCGGCGCCGAGGGCCACCCGGCCCCGTCTGGCCTGCGCGAGGTCGCTGCCGGAGGTCCCGGTCACGTACGAGAGGTAGCCGGGTACCAGCGGGAGCACGCACGGGGAGAAGAACGACACCAGCCCGCCGATCAGCGCCACCGGAACGGCGAGCAGCAGCGCCCCGTTCGCGACCGTCTCGTTCACGTCCGCTCCGCGATCAGCGGGGTGAGCATCTTCCGCAGTTCCTTGTCGCTGACGGCGTTGAGCACCCTCGCCGCGATCCGTCCCTGCCGGTCGATGACGAGCGTGGTGGGGATGGCGCTGGGCGGCACCGAGCCGCGGAACCTGGCCACCAGCTTGCCGTAGCGGTCGGAGACGCTGGGGAACGTGATCTCGTGGTTGCGCTCGAACGCGCGGGCGTTGGCGTTGGTGTCACGGGTGTTGATCCCGATGAACTGCACGCCCTGGTCGGCGGTCTCCTCGGACACCTTCTTCAGGTGCTTGGCCTCGGCCCGGCAGGGGGCGCACCAGGAGCCCCAGACGTTGAGGACCACCACCTTGCCCCGGTAGTCCGCGAGGTCCAGTGGTTCGCCCTGGAGCGTCTTGCCGGACAGCTCCGGCGCGTCCTTGCGCTCGCCCGGGGAGTACTGGTCAACCCGTACGTCCCCGCTGACGAAGCCCTGTCCTTCCCCGCCCGAGGCCTCGTTGGCGGTACTGCAACCGGCCACCACGGCCATGGCGACGGCCACGGCCCCGGACAGAGCCACGGCTCGGTGTGCGCGGGAGCGGCGGGCGGGTGTCACACTCATGTGAAAAGTTTCGCATGCCAGGATTCAGAGCCTTTACCGCCCCTCCCGTCTTTCCGCAAGTCACCGCTGACCAGGCCCGACGGCCGCCCGCGGCGTGCCGGGCGGCCGTCGGGCCGTGCTGTGCGCCGGTGACCCGGTCACTGGCTGGGGTCGGTTACCGTGCGGTCCGACGTCCCCCGGGTCGCCGCGCGCTCCGGTTCACTTGGCGAACTCGGTGAGCAGCGCCTCGTCGAACGCCTTGAGGTCGTCCGGCATCCGGCTGCTGATCAGCTTGTTGGGCCCGTGGTCACAGACCCTGACCTGCTCGTCCACCCAGGTCGCGCCGGCGTTGCGCAGGTCGGTGCGCAGGCTGGGCCACGAGGTCATCACACGGTCGCGGACCACGTCGGCCTCGATGAGGGTCCACGGCCCGTGGCAGATCACGGCCACCGGCTTGCCCGCGTCGAAGAAGCTCCTGACGAAGGCGACGGCGCGCTCGTCCATCCGCAGGTAGTCCGGGTTGGCCACGCCGCCGGGGAGCACGAGGCCGTCGTACTCGGCGACGTCCGCGGTCTCCACGGTCTCGTCCACCGGGAAGGTGTCCGCCCGGTCCAGGTGGTGGAAGGCCTGGATGTCGCCGCGGCGGGTGGACACCAGGTGTGGCGTGCCCCCTGCCTCCTGCACGGTTCGCCACGGTTCGGTCAGCTCGACCTGCTCGACGCCCTCGGGAGCCACGACAAAGGCGATCTTCTTGCCCTGAAGGGTCGACTCCACGTTGGTCACCGTTCCTCTCCGTGTTTCATCGATGTCCGTCTGGTACCGACGGATTCCTGTCTGTTCTGTTTCGTCCCGTAGGGGCGCGTGCCCCTACCCGGAAACGAACAAACAGCGGAGAGGAAGACGGGGAGAACGAAGACCACGGAGGGAGAGCCGGCACCCGGGGCCGGCCCCCACCGGGCCGCGACCGCCCTGGCGGGCGCCTCAGCCGTCCCGGTGCACCTTGTGCTGTGCCGCCTGCGCGCGCGGGCGCAGCACCAGCAGGTCCACGTTGACGTGACTCGGCCTGGTCACCGCCCAGGCCACCGCGTCGGCGACGTCGTCGGCGACCAGGGGCCCGGCCACCCCGGCGTAGACGGCGGCGGCCTTGTCCCCGTCACCGCGGTACCGGTTGAGCGCGAACTCGTCGGTGCGCACCATCCCCGGGGCGACCTCGATCACCCGCACCGGCTCACCACACAGCTCCAGGCGCAGCGTCCCGGCCAGCGCGTGCGCCCCGTGCTTCGCCGCCACGTAGCCGCCCCCGCCCTCGTAGGCGACGTGCCCGGCGGTGGAGGAGAGCACCACCACGGTGCCGTCCCCACTCGCCCGCAGCGCGGGCAGCAGCGCCTGGGTCACGTGCAGCGTCCCCATGACGTTGACCTCGAACATCGCCCGCCAGTCGGCCGGGTCCGCGGTGGCCACGGGGTCGGCGCCCAGCGCCCCGCCGGCGTTGTTGACCAGCACGTCGCAGCGGTCGAGCGCGGCGGCGAAGGCGTCCACGGCGGCACGGTCGGTGACGTCGAGCACCTGGGGGACGGCCTGGTGTCCGCGGTCGGTCAGTTCGGCCGCGAGCGCCTCGACGCGGTCCGCACGCCGTGCCGCGAGGACCACCCGGTAGCCCGCCGCGGCGAGCCGGCGCGCGGTGGCCGCGCCGATGCCGCTGCTGGCCCCGGTGACGACTGCGGTGGGTGCCATGCCAGGTGTGTCCTTCCCAGGTGTGGTGAACGGTGACCGGTCCGGCCGTACCCGCCGATCCTCCATGGGCCGGTGTGCGGCGTCAACGGAGGTCGGGGGTGGTCCGGCCGCTGGTCACAGCGGCATCTTGAACCCCACGTGCGAGGCGACGAAGCCCAGCCGCTCGTAGAAGCGCCGGGCGTCCGTCCTGGTCACGTCGGACGTGAGCTGGATCAGGGCGCAACCACGACGGCGCGCCTCGTCCACGGCCCACTGCACCATCCGGCCCCCGAGCCCCTCACCGCGCTGGTCGCGGTGGACGCGCACGGCTTCGATCAGCGCCCGGCTGCTGCCCCGGCGGGACAGGCCCGCGAGGAAGCTCAACTGGAGGGTGCCCACGACCTCGCCCCGCTCGGTCGCCACCAGCAGGAGCTGGTTGGGATCGCCGCGCAGGCGCTCGAACGCCGCCCGGTAGGGGGCGAGGTCGTCCGGGCTCTCCCGGCTCGCGCCCAGCGGGTCGTCGGCCAGCAGCGCGACGATCGCGGGGAGGTCCGGCTCCTGCGCCGGTCGGAACTCGGTGTCTTCCACCCGAGCACGGTACCCCGGGGCCCGCGGGGACGTCGGGCACGGCCCCGGGCGGACCCGGGGCCGTGTGCCCTACGGCCAGACCAGGCAGTAGAGCTGGTGGCCGGCCTCGTCGAGCCGCTGGGCGAAGTTCTGCCACTCGTTGAGCATCTTGTAGATGACGAAGGCGTCCCTCGGGCCCCGCCGGTCCGGCACGGTGGACCAGATGAAGGCGGCGGCGCCCAGCGTCTCCTCGTTGGCCCTGCGCAGCGGGTCCACCACGCTGGTCGGGAGCTTGACCACCGCGTAGTCGGGGTGCAGCACGATCAACTCGAGCGGCGGGACCTTGGCCAGGGGGACGCCCTCGATGCCGGTGAGCACCATGGCGGCCATCGTCTCCGGCTTGACCTTGGTGAACAGGCCGTTGCCGAGTTCGTCGCCGCCCAGTTCCTCACGGCTGTAGGAGGTCGGGACGCGGGCGGCGGCAGCGCCGTCGGGCGCTCCGAAGTACTTGTAGGTCACCCCCACGCGGCCACCCCTGATTCCACCTTCCGCAGCTCCCTTGTGGGCTCCGTCGGGGCCGGTCGGGCCCTGCCTGGGCGAGCGTCGCCTGCGCGGCCTGCCTGTGGGTAGCGCGCGGTCAGCCTTGGAGGGGTCGTCGGCCCCTTCGCCCAGTTCACCACCGCGCTGCATGTGACTACCCGACCATCCGTCGCTTCAACCGCGCAACCCGATCATCGTCTCAGATGCCCGTCCAGGAACGGTGCTCCGAAACGCCCAGTCAACACTTTCCCGATGGGCTTTGAGAACATTGCCCTCGTGAGCTATCCGTACCAAGCCCCAGTTTCGCAGACCTTGTTCGACCGCGCCGCCGCTGTGACGCCTGGCGGGGTGAACTCTCCGGTGCGCGCCTTCCGCGCCGTGGGCGGTACGCCCCGGTTCATGGTGTCCGGTACCGGCCCTTACCTTACCGACGCCGACGGCCGCGAGTACGTGGACCTGGTGTGCTCCTGGGGACCGGTGCTTTTGGGCCACCGGCATCCGGAGATCACCGCCGCCGCCCAGGAGGCCGTGTCCCGGGGCACCTCCTTCGGCGCCCCCGGGGAGGGCGAGGTGGCGCTCGCCGAGGAGATCGTCGCCCGGGTGGCTCCGGTGGAGCAGGTCCGCCTGGTCTCCTCCGGCACCGAGGCGACCATGTCGGCGATCCGGCTCGCCCGGGGCTTCACCGGCCGGTCCAAGGTGGTGAAGTTCGCCGGCTGCTACCACGGGCACGTCGACGCCCTGCTGGCCGCCGCCGGCTCCGGGGTGGCCACCTTCGCGCTGCCGGACACCCCCGGTGTCACCGGTGCCCAGGCCAGCGACACCATCGTCCTGCCGTACAACGACCTCGAGGCCGTGCGGACCGCCTTCGCCGCGCACCCCGACGAGATCGCCTGTGTGATCACCGAGGCGTCCCCCGGCAACATGGGTGTCGTCCCGCCGCTCCCCGGGTTCAACCAGGGCCTCGCCGACCTGTGCCGGGACAACGGGGCGCTGTTCGTCTCCGACGAGGTGATGACCGGGTTCCGGGTGTCCAGGGCGGGCTGGTACGGGCTGGAGGGCGTCAGCCCCGACCTGATGACGTTCGGCAAGGTGATGGGGGGCGGCTTCCCCGCGGCGGCGTTCGGCGGCCGGGCGGACGTCATGGGCCACCTCGCCCCGGCCGGGCCGGTCTACCAGGCGGGCACCCTCTCCGGGAACCCGGTGGCCACCGCCGCGGGACTGACCCAGCTCCGGCTCTGCACCGACGAGGTCTACGCGACGGTGGACCGGGTCGCGGCCGAGGTGTCCACCCTGGTCGGCCAGGCACTGGCCGAGGCGGGCGTGGCCCACCGGGTGCAGGTCGCCGGGAACATGTTCTCGGTGTTCTTCACCGAGTCCGCGGTGACCACCTACGACGAGGCCCGGGCCCAGCAGGCGTACCGTTTCACGGCGTTCTTCCACTCGATGCTGTCCCAGGGCGTCTACCTTCCGCCCTCGGCCTTCGAGTCGTGGTTCGTCTCGGCCGCGCACGACGCGGCGGCGGTGGAGCGGATCGCGGCGGCGCTGCCGGCGGCGGCCCGCGCCGCGGCGCAGGCGGAGCCCGAGTAACGACGGTGCGGCCGGGGCTCCCCCGGCCCGTGCCCCCAGCGACGTCCCACCGGCGCGCGCCCCCAGCGGCCACGCACCGGTCGGGCACGGCAGACCAGACAGCGAAGCGGGAGGAAGACCCGGGTGAGTGAGAACGAGATCACCGTCGTCCATCTGATGCGGCACGGAGAGGTGGAGAACCCCACCGGGGTGCTGTACGGGCGGCTCCCGGGCTATCACCTGTCCGAGCTGGGGCGGAAGATGGCCGACCGGGTCGCCGTGCACCTGGCGGACCGGGACGTCACGTACGTGGTGGCGTCCCCGCTGGAGCGGGCCCAGGAGACCGCGCAGCCGATCGCGGCCCAGCACGGCGTGACGGTGGCCAGCGACGACCGCCTGCTGGAAGCGGAGAACGTCTTCCAGGGCAAGACCTTCGGGGTGGGCGACGGCTCCCTGCGCAACCCGTCGCACTGGAAGCACCTCACCAACCCGTTCCGCCCCTCCTGGGGCGAGCCCTACATCGAGCAGGTGGTGCGGATGATGGGCGCGGTGACCGCGGCCCGGGACGTGGCCCGGGGTCACGAGGCGGTCTGCGTCAGCCACCAGTTGCCGATCTGGGTCACCCGCTGCTTCGCCGAGCGCCGCAGGCTCTGGCACGACCCGCGCCGCCGACAGTGCTCCCTGGCCAGCCTGACCTCGTTCACCTACCAGGGCGACAAGCTGGTCTCCGTCGGGTACAGCGAACCGGCCCGTGACCTGCTGCCGCGCCATCTCGTTCCGGGCGCCAACAGCCGTCGCGGGGCGCGCGGGGGCCGGAGCTTCGGCGCGTAGCCGGGGCACCGCCGCAGGGCGCGGCGGCGGGGCCACCCCGCCCACCCGGGCTCCGCGCTTCCGGCGGCGTGCGCGGGGCCGCCCAGGGTGCACCCCCTGGGCGGCCGTCTCCGCGCGCCCGGCGTTCCCGGGCGCGCCCCCTCCCCCGGTGCCTGACCACCGGAAGCGAACTGGCTCCCCCGCACGGGCGCGCCGCCCGGGGAGCCGGCAGGCCGTCGCCGTCGGGCCCGTTGCCTCAGCCCTTGACGCACACGACCTGCTTGAGCTTGGCCACGACCTCCACCAGGTCGCGCTGCTGCTCGATGACCTTCTCTATCTTCTTGTAGGCGCCGGGGATCTCGTCCACCACGCCGGAGTCCTTGCGGCACTCCACCCCCTGCGTCTGCTCCTCCAGGTCCCGGGTGGAGTACCGTCGCTTCGCCGCGTTGCGGCTCATCCTGCGGCCCGCCCCGTGCGAGGCGGAGTTGAACGAGGCCGGGTTGCCCAGACCGCGGACGACGTACGAGCCCGTACCCATGGAACCCGGGATGATGCCCAGGTCACCCGCGCCGGCACGGATCGCGCCCTTCCGGGTCACCAACAGGTCCACGCCGTCGTAGGTCTCCTCGGCGACGTAGTTGTGGTGGCAACTGATCGGCTCGTCGAAGACCACCTTGGCCCGGCGGAACTCCCGGCTGACCACGTCCGTGAAGAGCGCCATCATCAGCGCGCGGTTGAGCCGCGCGTACTCCTGGGCCCAGAACAGGTCCTGCCGGTACGCCGCCATCTGCGGGGTGTCCGCGATGAAGACGGCGAGGTCCCGGTCGACCAGGCCCTGGTTGTGCGGGAGCCCCTGGGCCACACCGATGTGATGGTCGGCCAGTTCCTTGCCGATGTTCCGCGACCCGGAGTGCAGCATCAACCACACCGAGTCCGTCTCGTCGAGGCAGAACTCGATGAAGTGGTTGCCCGACCCGAGGGTGCCCATCTGGGCGAGCGCCCGTTCCCGGCGGAACCGCACCGCCTCGGCGAGCCCGTCGAAACCGGCCCAGAAGCGTTCCCAGTCCGCGGCCGGGAAGCCGTGCAGCCGACCGGGGTCCAACGGCTCGGCGTGCATCCCGCGACCGACCGGAATGGCCTGCTCGATCCTGGAACGCAGCCGGGACAGGTCGTCCGGCAGGTCACGGGCCGTCAGGGAGGTCCGCACGGCGCTCATCCCGCAGCCGATGTCCACCCCCACGGCGGCCGGGCAGACCGCACCGCGCATGGCGATGACCGAACCGACCGTCGCCCCCTTGCCGTAGTGCACGTCCGGCATCACGGCGAGACCGCTGATCCACGGCAGCGTGGAGACGTTGCGGAGTTGCCGCATGGCCTGGTCCTCGACGGTGGCCGGGTCCGTCCACATGCGGATCGGCACCTTGTCCCCGGGTACCTCGACATAAACCATCATTGGCCTCCTGATCACAACGAAGACACGATTGGGGAAAAACCAAGGAAGATAAACGGGCTCAAAGCCGCAAAGACGGACTCACTGCGATGGCTGAGCTCTGTCGAGGCGGACGCATCGGCATCCGCGATGGACAATGAGGGCCAACGTCCCCCTCCCTCCTCGCTGTGGTCGAACCGGTGGCGACTTCCATCAAGCCATGGCCCGGGTGGGGGAGCAAATGGTTTCCGGGGAGAGGAGCAGCGAATGGCCGTGCCTGCGCGGGGAGTTCAGCGGGCACTGCTACCGCTGGTCGCCGGGACGCTGCTCGCCGTCGGGGCCTGCAGCACCTCCACCGACCAGCAGGAGACGCGGGCGAGCACCCAGGCCTACGGTGTCCAGGAGCCCGCGGACCCCGCGCCGCCCGGCAAGTTCCAGACGCTGCCCGAGCCCTGTGGCGCGGTGCCGCGCAGCGCGTTGAAGCAGATCCAGTTCGACACCATGCCGGAAGGCGACGAGGACCCCGGGGCCGACGCGCGGCAGGACGACGATCAGGACGCCCTGCGGGGAGAGCCCACCCTCACCTTCAACACCGACCGCAGGGCCGGCTGCGAGTGGATGTGGCGCGGCGACGACGACACCGGCAGCCGGGGGCTCACCGTCGACTTCGAGCGGGTGGTCTCCTACGACGCCGCGGTCAGCGACGAGGAGCAGGCCAAGGCCGACTACCTGGCCAGCGCCGACCAGGCCGGGGTGCCGACCGGCACCAGCCTTCCGGACGGGACGGGCGACGAGGTGGAGCCGTCCGAGACCGGGCCGGCCCCGCGCCTGGTCGGCGGGATAGGGGACGAGGCGTTCCTCACCGAGTACGTGTCCGACGACGACGCGCCGCCGCACCAGGAGGTCCGGTTGGTGTTCCGCGACGACAACGTCATCGTCACCGTGCAGTACCAGCAGTGGCCGCGCGAGGGCGCCCAGCCGCCCGCCGACGGCGGGCTGCAGAGCTTCGCGCACCTGGTCGCGCAGGGCCTGGCCAAGCGGCTGGACCAGCAGTAGCCGCGCCGGGACGCCTCCCGCGGGCCGCGTATTGTGGCCCACCATGCAACGCATAGCCGAAGCTCTCACCCGGGTGCTCGCCGTCGCGGCCGTGCCGGTGCTCCTCGTGGGCTGCTCGGGGTCGTCCGACGACTCGGACTCGTCCGAGAAGTCGGCGACGCCGACGGTGGCCTCGTCGCCGAGTGCGAGCCTGGAGCCCGCCAAGTTCACCCGGCTTCCGAACGCCTGCAAGACCCTGTCCAAGAACACCGTCAAGGACCTGGTGCCGAAGACCAAGGACGCCTCGGGCGACGCGGCCAAGTCCCCCGACGCCAACGCCAGGGCCAGTTGCAGTTGGAACGGTCTGAACGGCTACCAGTACCGCTGGCTCGACGTGGCGCTCCAGCGCAGCGACACCCTCCCGGGCGTGGGCAGCGCCGAGGACCAGGCCAAGGCCGCGTTCCGGAAGCTGAAGAAGTCCACGGCCACCGTGGAGGGCGTGCGCAAGGGCGAGCAGCCGACCATCCGCGTCGCCGACGTCGGCGACGAGTCGCAGTTGGTCAGCGCCGAAGTGGTCAAGGACAAGGAGAACTACCGCGACGTGACGGTGGTGGCCAGGACCTCCAACGTGGTCCTGACGGTCTCCTACGACGGGGCCGGCTTCGAGGGGGAGAAGCCCCCCTCGGCCACGACCATGGAGCGCGCGGCCCTCAAGGCGGCCAAGGAGGTCCTGGCCCAGATCACGTGACCGAACGGCCCCGGGCGGGGACCACGGTCCCGGTCCGGCGGCCGTTCACCGCTCCGCGCGCAGCCACTGGGCCACCTCGGTGGCCCAGTAGGTGAGCACGGAACCCGCGCCGGCGCGGCGGATCGAGATCAGCGTCTCCATGATCGCCCGTTCCCGGTCCAGCCAGCCGTTGCGGGCCGCGGCCTCCACCATGGCGTACTCGCCGGAGATCTGGTACGCGGCGACCGGCACCTCGCTGGCGTCGGCCACCTGGCGCAGCACGTCGAGGTAGGCGAGCGCGGGTTTGACCATCACCATGTCGGCGCCCTCGGCGACGTCCAGGGCGAGCTCCCGCAGCGCCTCCCGGCCGTTCGCCGGGTCCTGCTGGTAGGTCCTGCGGTCCCCGGACAGTGAGGAGTTGACGGCCTCCCGGAACGGGCCGTAGAACGCCGAGGCGTACTTGGCCGTGTAGGCGAGGACCGCCACGTCCTGGTGGCCGGCCCGGTCCAGCGCCCGGCGGACCGCGGCGACCTGGCCGTCCATCATCCCGCTCGGCCCGACCACGTGCACCCCGGCGTCGGCCTGCACCCGGGCCATCTCGGCGTACCGCTCCAGGGTGGCGTCGTTGTCCACCTTCCCGGACGCGTCGAGCACCCCGCAGTGGCCGTGGTCGGTGTGCTCGTCGAGGCACAGGTCGGACATGACCACCGTGGCGTCACCGACCTCGGCCACCACGTCCCGGATGGCCACCTGGAGGATGCCGTCCGGGTCCGTCCCCGCGGAGCCCAGGGCGTCCTTGTGCTCGGGCAGGCCGAACAGCATGAGTCCGCCGACCCCGGCGGCCACCGCCTCGGCCGCGGCCCTGCGCAGGGTGTCCCTGGTGTGTTGGACCACCCCGGGCATGGAGGAGATCGGCACGGGCTCGCTGATCCCCTCCCGGACGAACAGCGGCAGGATGAGCTCCGACGGGTGCAGCCTGGTCTCGGCGACCAGCCGCCGCACCGCGGGGTTCTGCCGCAGGCGCCGGGGGCGGGCGCCCGGGTACGTGCCGTGGGTGGTCATCCGCGGGCCCTCCTGCGCGATCCGGGGCGTCGTTCGCTGGGGCGGGTCACCTGTTCGCCGGCCTCCACCGCCGCCGCCCGCCGGGCCGCGCCGAAGTCGGCCAGCGCCTCGGCCAGCGCGTGCACCGAGGGCTCCGGCGAGAGCACGTCCACCCGCAGCCCGTGTTCCTGGGCGGTCTTGGCGGTGGCCGGCCCGATACAGGCGATCACCGTGACGTTGTGCGGCTTCCCCGCGATGCCCACCAGGTTCCGCACGGTGGACGAGGAGGTGAACAGCACGGCGTCGAAGCCGCCGCCCTTGATCGCCTCACGGGTGGCCGCGGGCGGCGGCGAGGCGCGCACCGTCCGGTAGGCGGTGACGTCGTCCACCTCCCAGCCCAGCTCGATCAGGCCGGCCACCAGCGTCTCGGTGGCGATGTCGGCCCGGGGCAGGAACACCCGGTCGATCGGGTCGAACACCGGATCGTACGGTGGCCAGTCCTCGAGCAGCCCGGCCGCGGACTGCTCGCCGCTGGGCACCAGGTCCGGCTTGACCCCGAACTCCACCAGGGACCTCGCCGTCTGCTCGCCGACCGCGGCGACCTTGATCCCGGCGAACGCCCGGGCGTCCAGGCCGTACTCCTCGAACTTCTCCCGAACCGCCTTGACCGCGTTGACGGAGGTGAACGCGATCCACTCGTACCGCCCCGTGACCAGGCCCTTGACCGCGCGCTCCATCTGCTGCGGGGTCCGCGGCGGCTCCACGGCGATGGTCGGCACCTCGTGCGGCACCGCTCCGTAGGAACGTAGCTGGTCGGAGAGCGAAGCGGCCTGCTCCCGGGTCCTGGGCACCAGCACCTTCCAGCCGAACAGCGGCTTGGTCTCGAACCAGGAGAGCTGGTCGCGCTGGCCGGCCTGGTCGCCGACGACGGCTATCGCCGGTTGGCCGGGCTCCGCCGCCGGCAGCGCCTTGCTGGCCTTCAGCTCCGCGGCGATGGTCGACAGGGTCGCCGTCCAGGTGCGCTGGCGGGTGGTGGTGCCGGCCACGGTGACCGTGAGCGGGGTGTCCGGTTTGCGCCCGGAGGCCACCAACTCGGCCGCGGTGGCGGCGACCGCCTCCAGGGTGGTGGTCACCACCAGGGTGGCGTCGCTGGAACCGACCTCGTTCCAGCAGGTCTCCGAGGTCGTCGCGGCGTCGAGGAACCGCACGCCGGTCCCGGTGGCGGAACGCAGCGGGACCCCCGCGTACGCGGGCACCCCCACCGCGCTCGCCACGCCGGGCACCACCTCGAACGGGACGCCGGCACGGGCGCAGGCCAGCATCTCCTCGGTGGCGCGGCCGTCCAGTCCGGGGTCGCCCGGGACCGCACGGACCACCCGCTTGCCGCTGCCCGCTGACGACATGACAAGCTGGGAGGCGTCATCCGGCACCGGATCGGCGACGTCCACGCCTGCCCTGGTGTGCTGCCGCACCGCCTCCAGGACGGTTGCGTCAGCGACCAGCACGTCGGCGTCGGCGAGTGCCTCGACCGCGCGCAGGGTCAGCAGACCGGGATCGCCGGGGCCGGCACCGAGGAAGGTGACGTGTCCGAGTGTCCGTCGGCTACGCCGAACGGTGGTTTCAGGCTTGGCGGTGGTGGGGCTCAATGTGCTCGCTCCCCCATCAGACCGGCTGCTCCCCTGGCGAGCATCCTTGCGGCGAGTTCACGGCCGAGTGCCGCGGGGTCGCCTCCGGATGCCGGGACAGGACCGGTGGTGGACATCTGCATCAGCACGCTGCCGTCGGGGGTGCCGACGGCGGCGCGCAGGCGCAGCTCGGTAGGTGGCTCGCCGGTCCGCGTCCCCGACGTCCCGCCCGGGGGCGGGCCCAGGGTGTCGGCCAGTGCTCCCACGGGTGCGGAGCAGCCGGCCTCCAGGGCGGCGAGCAGGGAGCGCTCCGCAGTGACCGAGGCCCGCGTGTGCGGGTCGTCGAGCACGGCGAGCGCGGCGATGAGGGCCGCGTCGTCCGCGGCGCACTCGACTGCCAGCGCCCCCTGTCCGGGGGCGGGCAGAATGACGTCGGTGTCCAGCACCTCGGTGACCTCGCCGAGTCGGCCCAGTCGGATCAGGCCGGCCCTGGCCAGCACCACCGCGTCGAGATCGCCGGAGCGGACCAGGCCGATCCGGGTGTCCACGTTGCCGCGGACGGGCACCGTCTCCAGGACGGTGCCGTGCGCCCGGGCCCAGGCGTGGAGCTGGGCGGCCCGGCGCGGCGCCCCGGTGCCGACCCGGGCGCCCCGGGGCAGCTCGGAGAGTTTGCGGCCCCCGCTGGCCACCAGCACGTCCCGCGGGTCCTCCCGCCGGGGCACCGCGGCCAGTGCGAGGCCCGACGCCTGCCCGGTGGGCAGGTCCTTCAGCGAGTGGACGGCGATGTCGATCCGTCGCTGGAGCAGGGCGTCGCGGAGTGCGGAGACGAAGACCCCGGTGCCGCCGATCTGCGACATCGGCGCCCGCGAGGTGTCGCCGTAGGTGGTGATCTCCACCAGTTCCACCCTGCGGCCCGTGGCCGCCGAGACGGCCTCGGCCACCTGGCGGGACTGGGCCATCGCCAGCGGACTGCGCCGGGTGCCCAACCGCAGCGGGGTGGGCCCGGTGGCGTTGGGCCCGCGGGGGATGCGCGGGTCGGTCCTGCTCATGTCAGTTCTCGATTCGGGGCGCCGGTGTCGGCCCGGCTGACGGCGGTCACCGTCTGCGGGTCCAGGTCGAAGAGTTCCCTCAGCGCGTCGGCGTATCCCGCGCCGCCGGGCTCTCCTGCGAGCTGCTTGACCCGGACCGTCGGCGCGTGCAGGAGTTTGTCCACCACCCGGCGGACCGTCTGGGCGACCTCGGCCCTCGCGTGGTCGTCGAGGTCGGGCAGCCGGCCGGCGAGCCTGGCCAGCTCGGTGCTGACCACGTCGGCGGCCATGGTGCGCAACGCGATCACCGTCGGGGTGATCCGCTCCGCGCGCTGGTCCGCGCTGAACGCCGCGACCTCAGCGGAGACGATCCTGCGTACCTGGTCGACGTCGCCCGCACCGGGGTCGAGGGACTCCGCCTCGGAGAGCAGTTCGAGATCCACCAGGTGGACCCCGGGCAGTTCGCGGACCTCGGGGGCGATGTCCCTCGGCATGGCGAGGTCGAGCAGGGCGAGCGGCCCACCGGCACCACGCTCCGTCACCGCGTCGGCCACGGTCTCCCGGGTCAGCACGAGGCCGGCGGCACCGGTGCAGGACACCACCACGTCGGCCCGTGCCAGCTCGGCCGGGACGTGCCCGAACGGCACCGCACGGCCTCCGGGGGCCCCGTTCCTGCGCAGCGTCTCGGTCAGCCGGGCGGCTCGCTCCTCGGTGCGGTTGGCGATCACCAGTTCGGCCACGCCGGCGCGGGCCAGGGTGGCCGCGGCCAGGGAGCTCATCGACCCGGCACCGACCACCAGGGCCCGCCTGCCGGCCAGGTCACCGACCACGCCGGAGAGCTGGGCCAGGCCGAACGTCACCAGGGACTGCCCGGCCCGGTCGATGCCGGTCTCGCTGTGTGCCCGCTTGCCCACCCGCAGACCCCGCTGGAACAGCTCGTTCAGGGCCCGTCCCGCGCTGTGCAGCTCCTGGGCCAGCCCCAGTGCGTCCTTGATCTGGCCGAGGATCTGTCCCTCGCCGACGACCATGGAGTCCAGGCCGCAGGCCACCGAGAACAGGTGGTGCACCGCACGGTCCTCGTAGTGCACGTACAGGTGCGGCGTCAGCTCGTCCAGGGAGACCCCGGTGTGCTGGGACAGCAACGTGGACAGCTCCGCCACCCCGGCGTGGAACCGGTCCACGTCGGCGTAGAGCTCGGTCCGGTTGCAGGTGGACAGGAGCACGGCCTCGGCCACCGGCTCGGCGACCACGGCGTCCTGGAGCAGCTTGCTCCGGGCGTCGTCGCCGGTCAGGGCGGTACGTTCGAGCACGCTCACCGGCGCGGACCGGTGGCTGAGGCCGACCACGAGCACGCTCATGCCGGCATCACGGCGGGGACGTCCCCGTCAGGCCCCGAGGACTTCCCGGTCTTCTTGGCCACGGCGGCCTTCACCGCTGCCTTGGCGGCCTTGGCGGGACGCGCGAGCGCCCCCGACCGCTCGTTCGTAGCCTCGTCGCCGGCCGCGGACCGATCGGTGCCCCCGCCCCCCTCGCCGGCGGCCCCGGCCTCACCGGGGGTCCGTTCGTCGGCGTTGGCCGCGGCACGCTCGTTCGCGGCGGCCAACGCGTCCTCCCCGGACTTGCGCTGCTCGTGGAAGGCGAGGATCTGGAGCTCTATGGACAGGTCCACCTTGCGCACGTCCACGCCATCGGGCACGGAGAGCACGGTGGGGGCGAAGTTCAGGATGCTGGTGACCCCCGCGGCCACCAGCCGGTCGCACACCTCCTGGGCCGCGCCGGCCGGGGTGGCGATCACGCCGATGGACACCTGGTTCTCCTGGATGATCGCCTCCAGCTCGTCGGTGTGCCTGACCAGCAGACCGGCGGTGGTCTTCCCGGTGAGCGCCGGGTCGGCGTCGATCAGGCCGGCGACCCGGAAACCGCGCGAGGCGAAGCCCCCGTAGTTGGCGAGGGCGTGACCCAGGTTGCCGATGCCGACGATGACGACCGGCCAGTCCTGGGTCAACCCCAGTTCCCTGGAGATCTGGTAGACGAGGTACTCGACGTCGTACCCGACACCCCTGGTGCCGTACGAGCCGAGGTAGGAGAAGTCCTTGCGCAGCTTGGCCGAGTTGACCCCGGCCGCCGCGGCGAGCTCTTCCGACGACACGGTCGGGACGGAACGTTCGGACAGCGCGGTGAGCGCGCGGAGGTACAGCGGTAGGCGGGCAACCGTCGCCTCCGGGATTCCTCGGCTCCGGGTCGCCGGTCGGTGTGTACGGCCAGTTGCCACGATGCTCCTGCGGGTAGAGCTGGGCTGCGGGCGGCCGGTGTCCCCGAAGCCGTCCTGTACAGGGAAGGCTATGCCTTTGTGAACGCGTGCACAAAGATGGTGTCCACTTTGTCCGAGGGAAGTGACGGGCATCACGCATCGCCTTTTCGGGCCGTGGGCACCATCACCGGGCCCCGCGCGTTCCTTGCGGAACCGGCCCCGCCCGGTCCCCGGGGCACCCCGGGGGCGCCCCGGCCGGGCCACCGCAGCCCAGCGGCCTCCGAGAGTGCCTGGTTCCACGCCGCCGGACGCGTCCGACCGGAGCAGCCGGTGGCGAGCGCGGCGTAGCGGCGCAGCAGCCCCGCGGTGGCCCGGGCGTCGCCGAGCGCGGTGTGCGGGGCGAACCGGGGCAGCCCCGCGGCGGCGCAGCAGGCGCGCAACGAGGGGCTGGCCAGCCCGGGGAGGTGGTCGGCGGCGAGCCGCATCGTGCACAGGGTGGGCACCGGGGGCAGGTCCACGCCGAGACGGGAGAACTCGGCGGCGAGGAAACCCCGGTCGCAGGCGACGTGGTGCCCGACCAGGACCCGGCCGCGCAGCAGCCCGAGCAGGTGCCAGGAGATCTCCGCGAACCGGGGTGCGCCGACCACGTCCCCGGCGCCTATGCCGTGGATGTGGGTGGGGCCGACCGGGCCGAGGGGATCGACCAGCGTGCTGAACTCGCCCTGCGACCGGAGGTCCCGGTCCAGCAGCACCACGCCGACCTCGACGATCCGATGCCTCCTGGGGCTGGAACCGGTCGCCTCCAGGTCCACCACCGCGTACCCGCAGGGGCTGGCGTCCCGGAGCCCAGAGGACGCTCCAGCGGTTGCGGACGCCCCGAGCCACCCGGAGAGCACAGGCTCACACTCCTCACCAACGCCCCCAGTAGACACAAAACGCCTCGATAATAAACGAACACCCATTCCTAAGACACCATCGCGACGAGCCACCGGACGGGCCGGGGCGGCAGGGCGTGGTGGCGGGAAGGGGACCGGTCGACGGAGGTGTGTTCGGGACGGAGCGGGGCTGCGAGCGGGGCGGCGGGCGGGGTTGGGGGCCGGGGTTGGGGGGCGGGGCGCCCTCAGCCCCCCAGGGCCCGGCGCAGCCGGGCCTCGTCCACGCGCCAGAAGTCGTGCTGCCGGCCGTCGATCAGGGTCACCGGGATCTGCTCCCAGTACTTGCGGTGGAGTTCCTCGTCACGGGTGATGTCCAGCTCCTCCCAGTCCACCCCGAGCTCGGCGGTCACCCGTTCCACCACGGCTCTGGCCTGGTCGCACAGGTGGCAGTCGGGCTTGCCGATGAGGGTCACGGTGTGGTCGGAGGGGCGCTTGGTCCGGCGCAGCAGGGGAGTCACGACTCGATTGTGCAGCGGTGGGCGGCGGTCCGGAACGCGTGGTGGTCCGCCCGGCCGGGCCGTACCTCCACGGCACCGGCTCGGAGCTGGGCAGCGGACTGGTTATGCTCGGCGACATGGCCGTACTGCGCAGGTTCAGTCCCCGCAGGTGGTCCGCAAGCACGCGGAACGCGCTGGCCGGCAGGGCGTCCGCCGAGGTTGCGAGCGCCGCCGCGCACGCCGAGGAGGAGGTGTTCCCGGTCGTCGGGGACCCGGGGGCCGCCGCGTTCTTCGACCTGGACAACACCGTGATGCAGGGCGCCGCGCTCTTCCAGATCGGGCGCGGGCTGTACGCGCGGAAGTTCTTCCGCAACCGGGAGCTGGCCCGGTTCGCCTGGCAGCACGCCTGGTTCCGGTTCGTGGGCAGCGAGCACAGCGGGCACATGCGGGACGCCCGGGACAGCGCGTTGTCGATCATCCGTGGCCACCGGGTGGCGGAGCTGGCGGAGATCGGCGAGGAGGTCTACGACGAGTACATGGCGGACCGCATCTGGCCGGGCACCCGGGCTCTCGCCCAGGCCCACCTCGACGCCGGGCAGCGGGTGTGGCTGGTCACCGCGGCCCCCGTGGAGGTGGCCTCGATCATCGCCCGCAGGATGGGGCTGACCGGGGCGCTCGGCACCGTCTCGGAGTCGGTGGACGGGGTGTACACCGGCCGCCTGGTCGGCACCACCCTGCACGGGCCGGCCAAGGCCGAGGCGGTGCGGGCGCTGGCGCTGAGGGAGGGCCTCGACCTGTCCCGGTGCGCGGCGTACAGCGACTCGGCCAACGACATCCCGATGCTCTCGCTGGTCGGTTACCCGTACGCGATCAACCCGGACTCCGCGCTGCGGCGGCACGCTCGGCAGCACGGCTGGCGGCTGCGCGACTACCGCACCGGCAGGAAGGCCGCCCGGATCGGCATCCCCGCGGCGGCCGGCGTGGGAGCGGTGGCCGGGGGCGCGGCGGCGGCCGTGGCGGTGCAGAACCGCCGCCGGCGCTGATCGTTGGTGGTTTGGCGGTCCGCTGTCTTCCCAACCGGACGTCCCACGGCTGCGGCGCATGCGGACGCATCCGCGCCCTGCTCCATACCGAACGAACTCGCGCAGGAAGTGCTCAGACTTGACCGAGAATTGATTCTCAACTCGCCATCAAAGGTAATCCGACCGAGCGTAACCGGCGAATTCAACAACTCGGTGTAGTGTCGCCTACACGAAGCGTTATTCTCCTCTGACGCACGCCGACACCCACGCGTCCCTACGATGGGTGAAGGGTTCCGTACTGCACGTGATGGAAGTTCTGCCTCTGGGAGTCCCGTGTACCCACACGTCGGGGTTGACGCCTCAGGTTTGGCTACGCTGCGCGCACTGGTGTACCACCACCTGCGCCCCCTGGTCCCCGCGTACGCCGAGCCGGCCTTCGCCTCCGCACCTGTCCCCGTCTCCACAGGCCCCGTTTACGCCCTGGCCAACCCGGCCGTAGGCGTCGCCAACCGCACCCGCACCCCGCCCTCGCGGGAGCGCGGCTCCGGCCACCCCTCCCGGCGCCCCGGGGCGGACAGCGACGGCCATCGCATGATGGACCTCGTCGAGCGCGCCCAGCACGGTGAGGCGGAGGCCTTCGGCGAACTCTACGACCACTACGCGGAGACGGTGTACCGGTACATCTACTACCGCGTCGGCGGCCGGGCCACCGCCGAGGACCTCACCAGCGAGACGTTCCTGCGCGCGCTGCGCCGGATCGGCACCTTCACCTGGCAGGGGCGGGACTTCGGCGCCTGGCTGGTGACCATCGCCCGCAACCTCGTCGCCGACCACTTCAAGTCAAGTCGCTTCCGACTCGAGGTGACCACCGGCGAGATGCTGGACGCCAACGAGGTCGAACGCAGCCCGGAGGAGTCGGTACTGGAGTCGCTGTCGAACGCCGCGCTGCTCCAGGCCGTCCGCCGCCTCAACCCCCAGCAGCAGGAGTGCGTCACGCTCCGCTTCCTCCAGGGCATGTCGGTCGCCGAGACGGCCCGGGTGATGGGGAAGAACGAGGGGGCGATCAAGACCCTCCAGTACCGCGCGGTGCGGACGCTGGCCCGGCTGCTCCCCGAGGACGCGCGGTAGGTCGGCCTTTCGAGCGACGTTCCCCCACCGAGCACCGTAGGTCACCCCAAGCTCCGCAAACCGGTGAGATCATCATGCCTGCGTAACCCAAGTGGCACGCTGCTCGTTCCATGCAGTGCAAGCCCCCGTCGGGGGCCGTCACCGTGCCACCGCTAGCTCCTCTGGGCATTGATCCCCGGGCAGGTGTTTCCCGGGAGCGTCTCGCAGCACCATCGGCATCACCCGAAAGAGTGGCGGAACAGCGACTGTGCAACCCTTCGGCAACGTCCGCGAGTCGAAGGTGTGACAACGAGAGGAGGTGCCGCCCGTGATCGCCAACGCAAGGACCCACCGGCGGGCGAACGCCTTCGCCCAGGCCCTCGACGCGCGGGGCCAACGGCCTGACGCCCTCGGCGAGGAGGCCACCCCGCCGCGGCAGTCCCCCGCGCTCGGCGCCGAGGGCGGGGCCGAGGGTGCCGCCGGCCCCAGGACCAAGCGTGCCGCGCCCGACCCGGCCCAGGAGCGGATGCTCACCCTGGCCGACGCCCTGCGAGCCGTCCCCCAGCCCAGGCTCTCCCCCGAGGTGAAAAGGGCACAGCGTGCCCAGTTGGTGGCCGCGATGGAGGCGGCGTTCGCCGACGACGCCTCAGGGGGTCGCGCCCTACTGCCCGAGACACCCGCGGGGCTCGGCCGGAGCCGGCGCCGTCTTCGGCCGCGTCCCGCCCGGCCCGGCCCCCGCACGCACTGGGGCCGCAGGCTGGCGATCAGCGGGCTCGCCCTGGGGATCGCCGCCGGCGGGCTCGGCGGCGCCGCGGTGGCGAGTTCGGACGCGCTGCCGGGGGACACCCTCTACGGCCTCAAGCGCAGCATGGAGGACCTGCGGCTCACCATGGCCGACAGCGAGGCCGACCGCGGCGAGATCTACCTGGACCTGGCCTCCACCCGGCTCGAGGAGGCCCGCCGGCTGATGGAGCGCGGCGAGTCGGGCGAGCTCGACGACTCCCAGGTCAAGGACGTCCGAAGGGCGCTGTCCGGGATGTACGACGAGGCAGCCCAGGGGCACGACCTCCTCAACCGCGCCTACCGGCGCGACGGCTCACTGCGGCCGATCGAGAAGCTGGCCGCCTTCTCGGACAGCCAGCGCGGGGAGTGGTCGGAGCTGAGCCCCCAGTTGCCTGAGGAGCTGGCCGAGGTCAGGGACGACGTGACCTCGGTGCTCGACGCGATAGAGCGGGACGTGACTCCGCTGCGGGCGCTGTTGCCCGACCCCTCCTCCGACGGGGAGCACACCAACGACGAGCTCACCGTGCCCGGCGCGGTCATCGACCCCGGTAGCACCTCGTCCGGCGCTCCCTCCCCGTCCTCGGGTGCCCCCTCGCCGGGCGGCGAGGGGTCCGAAGAAGGGTCGCCCTCCGGCTCGCCCAGCCCGTCGCCCCCCGGCGCCACCGCGGAAGGCAGTCTGATCAGCCCCGACGGTCTGACCGGCGGCACGGGGGACAGTCCGGAGCCCAGCCAGAGCACCTCGGAGGGGACCCAGGAGGAGTCTCCGGACAGCGGGGGCATCCTGCCGCCGCTCCTCCCGGACCTGTTTCCCGGCCTCGATCTCGGCGGCAGCCAGACCGAGCAGTAACCACTCCGCCACCGGGGCCGCCCCACCGCCGGGGCGGCCCCGGAGCACACCCGGGCACCCGGCGTCCGGCGGCCGGCGGCCCGTTCAGAAGAACACCGAACGACGCTTCACCAGCAACTGGTACAGGGTGTGCTGGATGGTCTCCCTCACCTGGTCGGTCAGGTTGAAGACCAGCATGGGGTCCTCGGCGGCCTCCGGCGGGTGCCCGTCGGTGGGGATGGGCTCGCCGAACTGGATCGTCCACTTCGTGGGCAGGGGCACCGCGCCCAGCGGCCCCAGCCAGGGGAAGAACGGCGTGATCGGGAAGTACGGCAGGCCGAGCAGCCGGGCCAGGGTCCGCGAGTTGCCGACCATGGGGTAGATCTCCTCCGCGCCGACGATGGAGCAGGGCACGATCGGCACCTGGGTGCGCAGCGCGGTGGAGACGAACCCGCCCCGCCCGAACCGCTGGAGCTTGTACCGCTCGGAGAACGGCTTGCCGAGCCCTTTGAACCCCTCCGGCATCACCCCGACCACCTCACCCTGCTCCAACAGCCGTTGGGCGTCCTCGGTACAGGCCAGGGTGTGCCCGGCCTTGCGGGCCAGCTCGTTGACGACCGGCAGCATGAAGACCAGGTCGGCCGCGAGCAACCGCAGGTGCCGCCGCTCGGGGTGCAGGTCGTGGACGGCGACCTGGGTCATCAGCGCGTCCAGCGGCAGGGTCCCGGAGTGGTTGGCCACCACCAGGGCACCACCGGTGGCGGGGATGTTCTCGATGCCGACCACGTCCACCCGGAAGTAGTCGTTGAACAGCGGTCGCATGACGGACATCAGAACCTGCTCGGTCAGCTCCCGGTCGTATCCGAACTCATCGACCTGGTACTCACCGGTCAGCCGACGGCGCAGGAACGCCAGCCCGTGGGCCGCCCTGCGCTCCCAGCCGCCGTCGAGCAGGCGCCCGGCAACCTCGCCGAGCACCGTGGAGAGCGCGTCGGCAGGGCCCGGGCCGGGGGTGGGCTCCGGCTCGGTCGCGGACGGGTCGGCGTCGGACGGCTCGGCGGCGGCATCGGGGGCGGAGTCGGGAACGCGCTCGGCCTCCGCTGCGGCCTCGGCGGCGGGCGACGGGTCAGCGACCGGCAGCCCGGCCAACGCGCCCTCGTCCGGGGCCACCGACCCCAACGGGGCCGCACCGCCGCGGGACGGCGTCACCCCGCGGCGGTCCCCGTGCCGACCGCCGCCGCGCCCGGCGGCCCCGCGGGACGGGGTCCTGCCCCGCCGGCCGCGGCCGTCCTCGTCGAACGGAATGACCTTCGCGTCAGCCATGACGGGTGTGCTCCTCGCGGGTACGGGCGGAACCACTGGGGGAGGCTCCGGAGTGGTCGGCGGCACGGTCCTGGGGGATCAGGCCGGCCACCCGGTCCACCGCCTCGGCCAACCGCTGCGGGGGCAGCAGCCCGGGGCCACGGCCGCGGACGAAGTCGTCGAACGCCTCCGCCGTGCTGTAGCAGGGCGCGAACCCCAGCGTCTCCCGCATCTGGGTGGTGTCCACGACACGGCCGTGGGTCAGCAGCCGGATCTGCTCCTTGGAGAAGTCGGTCACCTGGGTGGCGCGCATGAGCTGGCCGAGCCAGGTGATCGCCGGCGGCAGGATCGGCACCGTCGGCCGGCCGAGGCGCCGCGCGCACTGGGAGAGCAACAGCACGCCGGCGCCGGCGATGTTGAAGGTGCCGGAGTTGAGGGTGCCGCGCCGCGGCTCCAGGGAACACAGCCGCAGCACGTCGATGGCGTCGTCCTCGTGCACGAACTGGAGCCTGGGGTCGTAGCCGAGGACGGAGGGCAGCACCGGCAGGGAGAAGTAGTCGGCCAGCGGGGTGCCGCCGGCGGTCCCCAGGATGTTGGCGAACCGCAGCACGGCCACGGCGACGTCGGGACGCCGCCGGGCGAAGCCCCTGACGTAGCCCTCGACCTCACAGGCGTCCTTGGCGAAGCCCCCGCTGGGCAACGCCTTGGGCAGCATGGTCTCGCCGAACACCGCGGGGTCGCGGGCGGCGGAGCCGTAGACGCTCGTGGTGGACTTCACCACCAGGCGGCGGACGGTGGGCGCCTTCTGGCAGGCGCCGAGGAGCTGCATGGTGCCGATGACGTTGGTCTCCTTGACCGCCGCCCGGCCGCCCGACCCCAACGGGGTGCCGCTGACGTCCATGTGCACCACGGTGTCCACCGCGTTCTCCGCGAGCACCTTGCCGATCACTGGGTGGCGGATGTCCACGTGGACGAACTCGGCACGCCCGAGGGGGTGTTCGGGGAGGATCGCGTCCACCCCGATGACCCGGGACACGGTGGGCTCGCGCTGAATCCGGCGGACGAAGCGACCACCGAGGTGGCGTGCGACTCCGGTGACGAGTACGACCCTGCCCACACCGCGCCCCTTTCCTCACCGGCGCCGGCTCCGGACCGGCACCGGGTCCATTCTGCGGTGTTCCTGGGCGGGACGGGGTCAACGCCCCGTCAACTGTCCGGGTAAACAGCCGTCCGGGTAGCGCAGGCGGACACCGGCGACCTGGGGGGGACCGCGCGGGTCGCGGCAGGTTCGGTGACGGGCGCGGGCGCCACGGACGGGCCGTGCCGCGGGCGCCACGGTCGGGCGCGCGCAGCACACCGCTGCCCGTCGCCCCGGCCCACCGAGAGCGGTGGGCCGGGGCGACGGGCAGGTGGCCTTGAAAGGTGCCGCACCGCGAGCGCCCCGAGCCGGTACCGGTGGGGCGTCGCGTGTCGCCGCAGTTACTTCTTGTTGCGACGCTGCACGCGCGTGCGCTTGAGCAGCTTGCGGTGCTTCTTCTTGGCCATGCGCTTGCGGCGCTTCTTGATGACAGAGCCCACGACTACCCTCGCTCACTGTGGATCACCCCCGCGTCCGCGGGGGGACATACCGGTACCACTGGGCTGTGGTGCCGGATCACTCGGTGCGGGGCTCCTGCGCCCACACGACCTACGTCGGCTTAGCGTACCCGCCCGAATGCGTCCGCTGTAATCCGAGGGTGGTCGCGGTCACCACTACGCCGTGTCCGCCCCCACGTATGAGTCACGGAGATAGGTGTGGACGGCCTGCTCTGGGACCCGGAAGGACCGACCCACCCGGATCGCCGGCAGATGACCGCTGTGCACCAGCCGGTACACGGTCATCTTGGACACTCTCATCACCGCGGCCACCTCGGCCACGGTCAGGAACACGACCTCGTTGAGAGGCCTCTCGCCAGAAGCCATGAGACACCGAACCTTCCGCACGTGACGGGCACCGGCTTCCCCTCCGGTGACTCCTGCACGCACGTGCGCTTCCTCCCAGAGTAGATGCGGGTGGTACTAGTGGGGAAGAGGAGCCACGTTCGACCGTCTACTGTGACAGACACGCCTGTTTCAGTACATAACGAGTAAGCGGAAGGTAGTAGTCGGACCGCACGGCGTCATCAAGCGGGACCGTGACCAGGACTCTCCCTTCCGCCTCGGCGACGAACAGCGCGGGGTCGTCGGTGTCCGCCAACCCCACGGCTTCAATGCCCAGTTGACCTGCACCGCAGGCCCAACCGTGGTCGCCGATCACCAGGCGCGGCAGCGGTCCGCCGGTCTCCGCGGCGGCACACAGGGCGGTGCGCACCGGGAGCGGGGAGTGCGAGTGCGCGGGGGGCATGGGCCGTCCGCGACGCGCACCCGAAGGGCGGACCAGGGCGACCGCGCGTACGTAGTCGAGCACATGGGGCCGTACGCCGAATCGTGTCGCCATGTCGACAGTTCGCCCACGGGCGGGGGTGAGCACCGGGCAGCCGGCGGCGGACAGAGCCGCGGCCAGGGCGGCGTACCAGCCGAGGAGCCGGTGGGGGTGGCCGGTGCCGAACAGCACCGGGACGCGTTCCGCGGCGGCGGCTGCCAGGCGTTCGGCGAGCGCGTCCAGCGCGGCCAGGGTGCGGTCCGGGTCGATGGTGTCCTGCCCGGCGGTGTGGCCCGGGTCGGGCGAGACCCCGCAACGGGCCGCCATCAGCCGCAGCAGCGCGGGCTCCGTCCAGGGCCGCAACGGGTCGAGGCCGAGCCGCACCCTGGGGTCGCCGGCCGCGAAGAGGCGGTAGCTGTGCAGGTTCCGCTGGCGCGGGGTGGCCACCCGCCCCGCGATCCCGGTGGCCAGCAGATGCTGGCGCAGTTCGTTCCGGCTCAGCACCCTGCCGATTGTGCTGGTACGCCCTCGAGTTCACCGCGCAACAGGGAAAATTGCCCCTTTCGGTGGAACCGTCACCCGACGTCCCGTCACCCGACGCGCGACGGCACCGCCGGGCGACGGGGCCGAACGTCAGGGCAGCAGACCGTGCAGCGGGAACACCGCCCTGCGGGTGGCCAGCACCGCCTGGTCCAGCCGGTCCGCGGGGTCGTAGCCGCCGTCCTCGAAGGAGCGGACGTGGGGGGTGCGGCCGTCGGTCATCCGGAGCGGCGCCGGCCGCCGGGTCCGCCGGTACACCTCCTGCCGCCAGGCCTCCGGCGTCTCGGTGGACGGGTCGATGGGGGTTCCCGCAGCGATGGCCACCAGGTGGGTCCAGGTCCTCGGCACCACGTCCACCACCGCGTACCCGCCGCCGCCCAGGGCCACCCAACGCCCGTCCGCGTACCGGTGCGCCAGGTCGTGGCAGGAGGCGGCGACCGCCCGCTGCGCGTCCAGGCTCACCGCCAGGTGGGCCAACGGGTCCTCGACATGGGTGTCCGCGCCGTGCTGGGTGACCAGCACCTGGGGCCGGAACTCGGCCAGCAGCTCCGGCACCACGGCGTGGAACGCCCGCAGCCAGCCGTCGTCGGTGGTGCCAGCGGGCAGCGCCACGTTGACCGCGCTGCCCTGCGCGTCCGGTCCCCCGGTCTCCTCCGGCCAGCCGGTCTGCGGGAACAGGGTGAACGGGTCCTCGTGCAGGGAGACCGTCAGCACCCGGGGGTCGTTCCAGAACCGGTGCTGGACGCCGTCGCCGTGGTGTACGTCCACGTCCACGTAGGCGACCCGTTCCGCGCCCGCCTCCAGCAGCGCGGCCACGGCCAGCGCCGCGTCGTTGTAGACGCAGAAGCCCGATGCCCGGTCGGGCATGGCGTGGTGCAGCCCGCCGGCGAAGTTGACCGCGTGGACGTGGGTGCCCCGCCACACGGACCGGGCCGCGGCCACCGACTGACCGGCGATCAGCGCGGAGACCTGGTGCATGTCGGGGAAGGCCGGGTCGTCCACGGTGCCGAGCCCGCGCCGAGGGTCGGCGTCGGCCGGCTCGGCCGACGCGGACCGCACCGCCTGGAGGTAGGCGCGGTCGTGGACCAGCTCGAGGACGCCGTCCGACGCCGCGGGGGCCGCCTCCACGGTCACCTTCGCGTCCAGGCCGAACGCCTCCACCAACCGCATGGTCAGCGTCAGGCGCACCGGGTCCATCGGGTGTCCGGGGCCGAAGTCGTACCCGGTGACGGCCTCGTCCCACATCAGCTTCGCCCCGCAGCTCATCGGACCCCCTCCG
Organism: Wenjunlia vitaminophila DSM 41686; assembly: GCF_000380165.1. GTDB lineage: Bacteria > Actinomycetota > Actinomycetes > Streptomycetales > Streptomycetaceae > Wenjunlia > Wenjunlia vitaminophila. The sequence goes on along the minus strand of NZ_KB904662.1, from coordinate 7,606 downwards.
TGGGTGCCCCGGCCGGCCGTGCGGGGCCCCCGGCGCGGTCCGCGGGGAACTCCCGCGGACCGTCCGGGAGTGGTTGTGCGGGTGCGGTTCCGCCCGTGGCCGGGACGTGGACGCGGCACGTGACGTCCTGGCGGCCGGCGGGCTGGCGGCGTCCGCCTGGGGAGATGGCGTGGGACCTCAACGGGAGTCCTCCCGAACGGGGCAGTCGTCGGCGGAGCAGGAAACCCAGCGGGTGACCGCTGGCCCCCCGCCTCGGGGCGGGGGAGGAAGTCAAGGTGCCAACGGTATCGGTCCCGGGCCCAACAGCAGTTCCACCAGGCGCTGGGGGTCGTCGAAGAGCGCGGTGGCCCCGGAGAGCCGGTCCGGCGGGGTCATCACCGTGAAGCCGAACACGTCCATCCCCGCGGCCACCGCGGCCCGCACCCCGAGCGGGCTGTCCTCGACGACCACGCACCGCTCCGGCGGCACCCCCATCGTCCCCGCGGCGTGCAGGAAGAGGTCGGGGGCGGGCTTGCCCCGGCCGACGTCCTGGGCGGAGAAGACCCGGCACGGGGCGTCCGGACCGGGCGCGGCGCCCGCCCCGGCCATGGCGGGGGCCACCGGCAGTGGGCCGAGCGCCCCGAAGCGGTCGTCGAGGCCCACCGTGCGCAGGGCCGCCCGGATGCGTTCGTGGGTGGCCGACGAGGCCAGGCAGTACGGAACCCCCTCCGCGTCGAGTTCGTCCAGGACCCGCGGCATCCCCGCCACCGGGCGCAACTCGCGGCGGAACGCCTCCAGGGTGCGGGCCTGCAACTCGACGTCGAACTCCGCCGGCAGCTCCCGGCCCGTGCGCTCCCTGATCAGGTCGTGCACGCGGTGCACGGCGGCACCCATGAAGTCCCGCACCGAGTCCTGGTACGTGGTGGGGTGTCCGAGTTCGGTGAGGTACCCGGCGAGGATCTGGTTCGCGATCGGCTCGCTGTCCACGAGGACGCCGTCGTTGTCGAAGATGACCAGGTCGTAGCGCATCGGGCCACTTTAGGGTGGTACGCCGGCGCACGCCATGGAACCGTAAACGCTCCACCCGGGGACAAGACCGGGGGGCACCATGATGACCATGGCTGATGCGACCGTGTTTCACGACCTGTCCGCGTTCGTGGCCCTCCCGCGCCTGACCGGTCTCGCGCTCTCTCCGGACGGCACCCGACTGGTCACCAGCGCCACCGAGTTGTCCCCCGACGGAACCCGGCACGTCCCCGTGCTGTGGGAAGTGGACCCGACCGGCCGGGCCGACGCGGTGCGGCTGACCAACTCTGATCGGGGCGCATCGGCTCCCGCCTTCCTGCCGGACGGTTCGCTGCTGTTCCTGACCGACCGGAAGGCCCCCGGCCAGGAGGCCGAGGCCGACGGGGCCGGCGAGGGCCGACGCGCCCTGTGGCGGCTGCCACTGCGCGGCGAGGCCACCCGGCTGGTGGCCAGGGCCGGCGGCATCGACGACTACGCGGTGGCCGGGGGAAGCGGCCACCTCGCCTTCGCCGCCTCGTTGCTGCCCGGCGCGCAGGACGCGGAGGACGACGCCAAGCGCCGTGCCGACCGCCGCTCGGCCGGGGTCTCCGCGATCCTGCACGAGTCGGGTCCCGTGCGGTTCTGGGACGCCGACCTCGGCCCCGGGGTGCCCCACGTGTTCGTGACCGGGCCCGCGGACGGCGCCGGCCACGGGCGGACGGTGGACGTCGGCGAGCGGGGGCCGATAGCCACCGGGCTCGCGCTCTCCCCCGACGGGTCACTGGTCGCCTACGTCTCGCTGGAGTCGGGGCCGCCGCACGACCTGAGCGCCGCGCTGGTGGTCGCCGACGCGACCACCGGCCAGCGGGTGGCCCAGCTCGGCTCCCCCGAGCACACCTTCTCCGAGCCGGTGTTCACCCGGGACGGTCGCTCGGTGGTGTGCGTGCGCGGCGTCCGGAACACCCGGGAGGCGCCCGGGGACGTCACCCTGTGGCGCCTGGACCTGGACCCCGCCGGGCCGGAGGGCGGAGCCGGGTGGGACCTCACCCCCGACCTGGACCTGTGGCCGGTCGCCCCGGTGCCGGCAGCCACCGGGGACGTCTTCTTCACCGCCGACGACCACGGCCACCGCCCGGTGTTCCGGCTCCGCCCCGACGGCAGCAGGACCCGGCTCACCCGGTCCGGCTGCTACACCGACGTGGTGGTCTCCCCGGACGGCGGAACGGTGTACGCGCTGCATTCCACGGTGGACTCACCACCCCGGCCGGTCCGCCTGGACGCGGACGGGGTGGACCAGGAGCCGGTGCCGCTCCGTGCCCCCGGCGGTCCCGTGGCCCTGCCCGGTTCCCTCACCGAGGTGCACACCACCGCGGACGACGGGGTGGCGCTGCGCGGCTGGCTGGCCCTGCCCGACCGGGCACGCGCCGACCGGCCCGCGCCGCTGCTGGTCTTCGTCCACGGCGGCCCGCAGACGAGCTGGAACGCCTGGCACTGGCGTTGGAACCCCTGGCCCGCGGTCGCCAGGGGCTACGCGGTGCTCCTCCCCGACCCGGCGCTGTCCACCGGCTACGGCCAGCACCACCACCAGCGGGGTTGGAGCGGGTGGGGCCAGCAGCCGTACCGGGACGTGCTCGCCCTGACGGACGCCGCGGTGGCCCGGGGGGACATCGACGCGGAGCGCACCGGGCTGCTCGGCGGTTCCTACGGCGGCTACATGGCGAACTGGGTGGCCGGCCACACCGACCGCTTCCGCGCCATCGTCTCGCACGCCAGCCTGTGGAACCTGGCCGGTTTCGCCGGCGACACCGACTGCCCCGGGGACTTCTCCCGGATCTTCGGCCGCCCCGGGGAGAGCGGAGAGCGCTACCAGGAGAACTCCCCGCACCTGCACGCGGAGAAGATCAACACCCCGATGCTGGTGATCCACGGGGCCCGGGACTACCGGGTGCCGGTGGGCGAGGCGATGGCGCTGTGGCGGGAGTTGCAGCGCCTCCGGGTCCCGGCGAAGTACCTCTACTTCCCCGACGAGAACCACTGGGTGCTCTCCCCGAACAACGCCCGGGTCTGGTACTCGACGGTGCTGAACTTCCTCGACCACCACGTCCTTGACCACGAGTGGCAACGTCCTGACCTGCTCTGAGCCGCTCCCGGTCGGTGACCGCCGCCCGCGGCGTGCGGCGGTCACCGACCGGCGCGGTGCGCCAGGCAGGCCGCTCAGCCGTTGCCGGAGGCCAGCTCCCTGCTGCGGTCCCGGGCCGCCTCGAGAGCGGCGATCAGTGCGGCCCTGACCCCGTGCTTCTCCAGCTCGCGGATGGCGTTGATGGTGGTGCCGGCCGGGGAGGTCACCGCCTCGCGCAGCCGCACCGGGTGTTCCCCGGAGTCGCGGAGCATCACCGCGGCCCCGGTGGCGGCCTGCACGATCAGGTCGTGGGCCTGGGCCCTGGGCAGGCCGAGCAGGATGCCCGCGTCGATCATCGCTTCCACCAGGTAGTAGAAGTACGCCGGCCCCGAGCCGGACAGCGCGGTGGCGGCGTCCTGCTGGCTCTCCGGGACCCGGAGCGACTTCCCCACCGCGTTGAAGATCTCCTCGGTGTGCACCAGGTGCTTCTCGGTGGCGTGGGTGCCCGCTGAGATGACGCTCATCGCCTCCTCCACCACCGCCGGGGTGTTGGTCATCACCCGCACCACCGGGGTGCCCTCGGCCAACCGCTGCTCGATGAACGCGGTGGTGATGCCCGCCGCCCCAGAGATGACCAGGCGCTGCGCCGGGACGTGCGGGGCGAGTTCGTCCAGCAGCGCCCCCATGTCCTGTGGCTTGACGGTCAGGATGAGGGTGTCCGCGGTCTTGGCCGCCTCGGCGTTGCTGACCGCCTCGACGCCGTGGCGGGCGCGCAGTTCCTCGGCCCGTTCCGGACGTCGCGTGGTGACCAGCAGGTCCGTCGGCGAGAAGCCCGCCCGGATCATGCCGGACAGCAGCGCCTCGCCGATCTTGCCCGCACCGAGAACCGCGACCCGCTGGGTCATGCCGCTCCTCCACATCGTTCGCCTGCACCGCCGCTCCGCCGGCACCGGCCGCGCTGCGCCACGGGTGCCGGGGCGCTCCGCGGTCGTTGTCCGGTTTGTCGCCGCCTGAAGGGCGAAAGTAGCGCTTTGAGGCTACCTCCCGCTGGGCGACCACTCGCGCGCCGCTCGTGGTCGCCCTCACCCGGGTGCCGGGGGCGTTGGTGGCGGTGCCGACCGCAGCACCGGGCACCGGGCCGCGGGGTCAGACACGCACGTCCGGGCGCACCTCCCGGTCGGTCCCGACGGAACGCCGGCCGGGGTCGCGGCCCAGGCGGTGGAAGAGGGCCCCCGGCCACCACATGGCCCGGCCGATGTCCAGGGTCAGCGCCGGGACGAGGATGGTGCGGACCACGAAGGTGTCGAGCAGCACCCCGAGCCCGATCAGGATGCCGATCTCGGCCATGGTCACCAGCGGCATCGTCGCGAAGATCGCGAACGTGGCGGCGAGCACCACACCCGCGCTGGTGATCACCCCACCGGTGCTGGTGAGACCTGCCAGCACGCCGCGCGCGTGGCCCTGTTCGACGACCGACTCACGGATGCGCGTCATCAGGAAGATGTTGTAGTCGATGCCGAGCGCGACCAGGAAGACGAACCCCATCAGGGGCAACGAGTGGTCGATCCCGGCCCAGCCCAGCACGTGCTCGAAGATCAGGTTGCTGGCGCCAAGGGCGCCGAAGAACGACACGACCACGGTGGCCAGCAGCACCAGGGGGGCGACCAGGGCCCGCAACAGGGCGACCAGCACCAGCAGCACCACGGCGAGCACCACCGGGATGACCAGCTTGACATCGCTCAACGCCGCCCGGGCGGTGTCCGCGTCGCTGGCCGTCGGGCCGCCGACCACCGCGTCGGCGCCGTCGATCCGGTGCACCCGGTCCCTCAGCCGGTCGATGGTGTCCTCGGCCGCGGCGCTGTCCGGCGCGTCCTCGAGCACCACCTGGAGGTGGACCAGCCGCCCGTCCCCGGTGTGTTCGCTCCGGGGGAGCACGTCGGCGACCCCCTCGGTGGCCTTGGCGGTGCGGGTGACCTCGCCCTCCGCGTCCGCGGCGGCGATGACGTCGGCGGGGGCCGAGGCACCGCTCGGGTAGTGCTCGGAGACCAGCCGCTGGCCGGACACCGAGTCCGGGGTGCCGGTGTACATGTCCGCGTCGGCGAGGCCCGTGGTGACGCCGGTGGCGCCCAGGGCGAGCAGCCCGGTGATGGCGGCGGCGGTCGCCCAGGCCCAGCGGGGACGGTCCGCGACCCGCTTGCCCACCCGGCCGTAGATCCCGTGTTCGGCGCGCTTGGTGTCGCCGTGGCGCGGCACCAGGGGCCAGAACACCCACCGCCCGGCGATGACCAGCAGCGCGGGGAGGATGGTGACCATCGCGAGGAACCCGCAGAGCACACCGGCGGAACCGACCCAGCCGAGGCTGCGGGAACTGTTGAGGTCGGCCAGCAGCAGGCACAGCAGGCCGACGGCGACGGTGCAGGCGGAGGCGAGGATCGCCGGTCCGCTGCGGAGCAGTGCGAACGACATGGCCTCGTGCTTGTCCTGGTGCCTGGTCAGCTCCTCCCGGTACCTGGCGATCAGCAGCAGCGCGTAGTCGGTGCCGACCCCGAAGACCAGGACCATCAGCAGGCCGGCGCTCTGGCCGTCCACCGGCAGGTCCGCGTACCGGCCGCCGAGGTAGGTGACGGCCTGGGAGATGACCGCGGCGAACCCCACGGAGAGCAGCGGGAACAGCCACAGCACCGGGCTGCGGTAGATGACCAGGAGAAGGACGGTGACCACGAGCGCGGAGGCCATCAGCAGCGTGGTGTCGAGGTCGTCGAAGACGGCCACGGCGTCCGTCAGGGAGCCGGCGGGGCCGGTGACGTGGACGGCGAGGCCGTCGGGCGCGTCCCGCACCGTCTCGCGCATCTCGTCGACCCGGTCGGTGGTGTCGTCGGCGCCCGAGTCCAGGGGGACGGTGAGCAGCAACGCCTGCCCGTCCTCGGACAGCTCCGCGGGTGGGATGTCCTCCGCCGCGAGCCGCGCGAAGTCGGCACGGTCGGCGGCGACCCTGGCCCGGTCCTGTTCCGTGACGCCGCCGTCCCTTGCGTAGATCACCACAGCGGGCATCAGTTCCTCGGTGCGGAACCGTTCGAGCAGGTCGTTGACCTCGGCCGACTCCGCGCCCCTGGGCAGGAAGGCGTTGGCGCCGTTCTCCTCGACGTCACCGACCTTGCCGGACAGCGGACCGAGCGCGACGACAGCGACGATCCAGAACAGCAGGACGACCCACTTGGTCCTCCTGTTCCCCGGTGCGGTTGCCAACTGTTTGATCCGCGGCACCATGGGATGGTCTCCTTGTACGGGGAGTGCGACAGGTTTCGGGCGCACGCCGCTCCCACCGCGGCCCTCGGTTGTCAGGCCATGCCGCGGCGGTGTGCGGAGCGCGGTTGTCAGAGCTGCTTGTCGTGTGTGCCTCTCGGTCCGTCCGCGGAGTTGCCGCTCGGCGGACGGACCACTGGGCCTCTCGGGCAGGGGCTCCCGGCCCCGAGGGTCAGTCGATCTCGCGCATCATCTTCTCCACGGAGGCGAGCGCCGTCCTGGTCTGCGCCAGGTCCTCCGCGGTGCGGCGCTGGAGCTCCACGCTGTCCTCGAGGAGTTCGGCGTACCGCGCCGCCAACTTGCGGTACTCCTCCTCGCGACCGGCCAGCATCCTGGCCCGCCAGGTGGCGGCGACCTGCCAGACGATCACGATGCACAGGAGGAAGAACCCGGTGGCGCCCGCCACCCCCGCGGCGGCGCCGACCGAGTCCGCGTCCGCCAGCATCACCATGTGTTCGTTCACTTCACGCCCCCGCTTTTGGTCTCTTCGGCGTCACTGAGGGTCCGCGCCGCCTCGGCCACGACCTCCGGGGTGATGCGCAGGGTGAACGGTGCGACCTCGAAGTACTTCATCGCCTTGCCGCTTTCTGACAGTTCCAACGACCCGGTCACCAGTCCCGCCCCTTCCAGCCGCTGGAGGTGCATGTGCAGGAGAGGACGGCTCATCCCGATCTCCCGGGCGAGCCGGCTGACGTAGTTCCGTCCCTCGGCCAGCGCCGCGATGATCCGCAGCCGGTGGGGGTTCCCCAGCGCGGACATGACCTTCAGCAGTTCATCGCCGGTGAGGTCCGAGAGATCACGCATGACGACCTCTTTCATGTGTAAGAAAAGATTGACACATGCCGAGAACACCTGTCAAAGAAACCTGACAGGTGCCGTCCCTGCGGCGAGACGGGGCCGGCTCCCGCCTGGGGCCTGTCTGATGAGTAGCGCCGTCCGCCCGGAGGGCGGGGGTCGCGGCGTCTGGTGCGTGCGATCGCAAGGCGGAGGGTCGTCCTCGTACTGGGCGTACATGGACGATCCCGACAACGCAGCGAGCGTGCGTGCCAGGCGTCACGACCCAGGCGGGATTCATCAGACAGGCCCTAAGGGCTGGCCGACTCGCGGGCGTCGAGCAGTTGCTCCCAGTGCGCCTCGGCCCAGGCGCAGGCCACGTCGAGCGGGCCGAGGAGGCTCCGCCCGAGCGGTGTCAGCTCGTAC